>NZ_JACVBP010000032.1:0-255 GCF_014852425.1 Ensifer sp. ENS09 | reverse complement strand
TTAACCGGTCCGGGTTTTGCGTGCGCAAAATCCCGTTGGTTTGTCTGATCTTACTTACGCAAAAAGGCCGCTTGTTGGCGGCCCTTGTGTTTCGGCAGGGCCGAAGAGTGTGTCGAGAAGATTTCCGAATTTATCTTGCGTTTTGCAGACCTGGCAGCGACCTACTCTCCCGCGTCTTAAGACGAAGTACCATCGGCGCTGGGGCGTTTCACGGCCGTGTTCGGAATGGGAACGGGTGCAGCCACCCCGCCAGAA
>NZ_JACVBP010000031.1:0-255 GCF_014852425.1 Ensifer sp. ENS09 | reverse complement strand
ACACCTACGAGATCGAGCGCATCGCCGGCGTTGCCTTCGAGCTCGCCCGCACGCGGCAAAACCGCGTCTGCTCGATGGAAAAGCGCAACGTCATGAAGTCGGGCGTGCTTTGGAACCAGGTGGTGACCGAGACGCACAAGGCGAAGTACTCCGACGTCCAGCTCGAGCACATGCTGGCGGACGCCGGCGGCATGCAGCTGGTGCGCCAGCCCAAGCAGTTCGACGTCATCGTCACCGACAACCTGTTCGGCGACA
>NZ_JACVBP010000030.1:0-255 GCF_014852425.1 Ensifer sp. ENS09 | reverse complement strand
TGCTCGACCAGGGCCAGGCCGGCGACAACATCGGCGCGCTGATCCGTGGTGTTAACCGTGACGGCGTTGAGCGTGGCCAGATCCTGTGCAAGCCGGGTTCGGTCAAGCCGCACAAGAAGTTCATGGCCGAAGCCTACATCCTGACGAAGGAAGAAGGCGGCCGTCATACGCCGTTCTTCACCAACTACCGTCCGCAGTTCTACTTCCGCACGACGGACGTGACGGGCATCGTCACGCTGCCGGAAGGCACGGAAA
>NZ_JACVBP010000002.1:0-1421810 GCF_014852425.1 Ensifer sp. ENS09 | reverse complement strand
GCGGGGTGGAGCAGCCCGGTAGCTCGTCAGGCTCATAACCTGAAGGCCGCAGGTTCAAATCCTGCCCCCGCAACCAAATCACACAAAAGCCCGCAAGGAGAAATCCGGCGGGCTTTCGACGTTTAAACGGTTTCCACCAGCCCTGAAAGAACGAGAGGCCCGCTCAACCTCGCTCCTGTGACCCAATGACATCGCGCAGGATGGCATTCAGCGCCAACGGTCGCTCCAGCGGAACATAATGGCCGCAAGCCGGCAGGACGTGCACTCGGCCGTTAACGGTGCTTGCTGCCTGTGAGGTACTCGCCCTCGGCCCCGGAGCGACATCGTCCGCCCCGGACACGATCGTGATCGGGCCCGGAAACGTCGTGAGGCAGTGATCCCGGCTTGGCCGTGTGTGAAATACGGTGACACCCCTTGCGATCTCCGCCGCCGAGGATCGTAACGCCATTTCTTTCGCCCGGTTGATGGTCGCGGCGCTGGTGGCGCGGGAAAACAAAGGCGCCCAATAGGATTCCCAGGCAACCTCCAGGCCTTCCTCGCCAATCAGTCTGAGCGCGGAGGCATGGAAAGTCGGATCGGGATGATGCTTTGCCTTCGTGCCGATCAGCACCAGGGCAGAGACCCGTTCCGGCGCGCTGGTCGCAATTTCGAGGGCGCATGATCCGCCGACGGAACAGCCGACAACGATGATATTGCCGCCGGTCAGTGGTTCGAGTGCCGCCCGCGCCCATACGTCGATCGTCTCTCCCGAAGAATAGAGAGTCGGGGCATGGGTTGCGCCTGGAAGCAGATGCATCTGTTCCGCCCACATGGAACCGTCGAGCGGCAATGCATGCAGCAGCAAGAGTTCGGGGGGCGACCTTGGCCGCGGCCTGTTGGCGAAGTTGGCGCTCATGAAACGCACTATGAGCCAGCCGCCGGCGAAAGGACAATCCGGGCGCACTTCGGACGTGTCACCAGCGGAGCGATGTCGGCAATAGTCCGTCAGGAGTGTGGTCGTTGCTTGAGATGCCCGTGCGCCCCGCTGGACAATCGCGCAAAAATAGAAACTATCGCCGTGACTGGAACAGAGTCGAAACGCGGCTTTAGGCGGGAGTGGCGCGGCATGAGTTATCAGGAGACCTTGGACGTTCAACGAAACCGACCCGTCTACGCGCTCTTTTTCGTCTGTGCCGCTTTGGCGATCCTCGGCAGCCTGCTTTCCGCTTCCGACGATTCTCCCTGGCGCTGGCTGCATTATCTGACCAAGCCGACGGCGACCCTGCTGCTTCTCGTCGTGGTGTTGCGAACGATCTCCCAAACATCCAGTGCCTATGTCTGGGCCGTGGCGATCGGCCTTGTCTTTGCGGCAGCCGGCGATGTCTTCCTGATGCTGCCGGGTGATTATTTCCTCGCCGGCCTCGTTTGCTTCCTGCTGACCCATTGCGCCTACATCTATGCGCTCACCCGCGACGCCAGATTTGCCGATAGCAAAGGCATCTTCGCCGCCTTTGCACTCGTCGCGCTCGCCGTCGTCGGCGGGCTCTGGACCTCGCTCCCGCCGGAGATGCGCATTCCCGTCATCGTCTATGCACTGGCGCTCGGTGTCATGGCGGCCCAGGCCATCTCCCGCGCCCGGCAGCTTTCGGGAGCGCCTCGGGCGACGGCAGCACGGTTCGCCGCCTATGGCGGCCTGTTGTTCCTGATCAGCGACAGCATTCTTGCCTATGGCCGTTTCCGCTTCGCAATCCCTTTCAACGCGCTCTGGGTGCTCGGCACCTATTATGCCGCCCAATGGTTTTTTGCCCGCTCGACCGATGACCACAGCCACTGACAATACTTCACACCTCCGTGCCACTCTCGACGGACTGCGCGCGGCCTGGCGCGATGAACGGCCGTCCGTCGAGCAACGCCGTGCGGACCTGAGCCGGCTCAGGGATCGCCTGCGCGCCCGCATGGAGGAGATGTGCGAAGCAATCGACCAGGACTTTGGCCATCGCGCCCGGCATGAGACCTTGCTTGGCGAAGGTGGCGTCGTGCTTTCTGAAATCGACCACACGCTGGCAAAGCTCAAACATTGGGTTCGGCCGGAGCGTCGCAAGGCCGGCTGGAAGCTGTGGCCGGCGAAGGCGGAGGTGCGGTACGTGCCGCTCGGCGTCGTCGGCATCATTTCGCCGTGGAACTATCCGATCAATCTGGCGCTGGCGCCGCTGGTGGCGGCGATCGCCGCCGGCAACCACGTGTACCTGAAGCCGTCGGAACACACGCCGCGCACCGCGGAATTCCTTCGTTCGCTGCTTGCCGACGTCTTTCCCGAGACGCGGGTGGCGGTCGCCTTGGGGGCGGCCGAACTTTCGGCGGCCTTCTCGGCGCTGCCCTTCGATCACCTTTTTTTCACCGGCTCGACTGCCGTCGGCCGCAAGGTGATGGCAGCGGCGGCGCAGAACCTGACGCCCGTCACGCTGGAACTCGGCGGCAAGTCGCCGGCGATCGTCGGCGAGCACGCGGACCTCGCCAAGGCCGCCGCCCGGATTGCAACCGGCAAGCTCTTCAACGCCGGCCAGACCTGCATCGCGCCCGACTATGTGCTGATCCATGAGAGCAAGCGGGATGCTTTCATGGAACTGCTGAAGCGGGAGATTGCCGCGCGCTACCGGTCGAAACGCGGTCTCGACGATTACACCTCGATCATCAACGACACCCAGTACGAGCGCCTGAAGCGGCTGATCGCGGATGCCGAGGGGCGCGGCCATCCGGTGGTTTCCCTTCTCGACGGGGCAGTGGACGTGGTCGCGCGGCAACGCGTCCTCATGCCGACGCTCGTGCTTGATCCGGACCGCGACAGCGCTGTCATGGGCGAAGAGATTTTTGGGCCGATCCTTCCCCTCGTCAGTTACGCCTCCATCGAGGAGGCCATCGCCTATGTGTACGATCGCGACCGCCCATTGGCACTTTATTGCTTCAGCCGCGACAAGGCCGAAATCGAAGCCGTCCTGTCGCGCATCGTCGCCGGCGGCGTCTGCGTCAACGACACGCTCTACCAGTTCGGCTGCAACGACCTGCCTTTCGGCGGCGTTGGCGCCAGCGGCATGGGGCACTATCACGGGCGCGACGGCTTCCTGACCTTCTCCAAGGCGATGCCGGTGCTGAGGAAACTCGATCCGGCGCCGAGCGACCTGGTGAAACCGCCCTATCGGGGCATTGCCGACTGGGTCATCCGCTTCCTGTCACGATAATTCGCCAAAAAATCTGCAATCACGCAGCAATTTGGCCTTGTAGCTCTAGTTGCTATAGGTCGTAGCCTTGCTTGAGAATTTGCAAGGAGCAGGTTATGGCGAGCACTATTCGGGAAGCCCGTTATCGCGTCGAAGGCATGGATTGCGCGTCCTGCGCGTCCAAGATCGATACGGCGGTGCGTCGGCTTTCGGGCGTCGAGGACGTATCGGTCTCTGTGTCGGCGGGCACCATGTCGGTCAAGTTTGCCGACGAGAACGATCTTTCGACATCGATCGTGAGCAGGGTCGGAAAGCTCGGCTATCGTTTGCATCCGATCCAGGCAGGCCAGGCGCAGGAGCGGAAGACGGCCCATGTCTGCTCCGGGCACGATCACAATCATGAGCACGATCATGACCATGACCACGGCGGCCACAGTCATGATCATGATCACGGTCACAAGCATAATCATGCCCATGACCATGATCATCGACACGATGAGCACGCCCGTCATCACGAAGGCAACGCCAGCCAGAAGGGCGAGGCAGCCGCAGTCGCGATGGGGCTTCATGGTCATGACCACGGCCCGACGAGCGGTCCCTGGTGGAAGTCGGGCAAGGGCAAGCTGACGATCGCCAGCGGCCTGGCGCTGATTGCTGCCTATGCGGTCGGCAAGACGATCCCGGTGACCGAGCCCTGGATCTTTACGCTGGCCATGCTCGTCGGTCTGTTGCCGATCGCGCGGCGCGCCTTTGTCGCCGCAACCATGGGCACGCCGTTTTCGATCGAGATGTTGATGACGATCGCTGCGATCGGCGCGGTCTTCATCGGTGCGACCGAGGAGGCGGCGATGGTCGTCCTGCTCTTCCTGGTCGGTGAACTGCTGGAAGGCGTGGCCGCCGGCAAGGCGCGCGCCAGCATCCAGTCGCTGACGGCCCTCGTTCCGAAGTCCGCCTTCGTCGAGCGCGACGGGCGGCTGGATGAGGTTCCCGCCGAGACGTTGAGCGTCGGCGCCGTCATTCTCGTTCGCCCCGGCGACCGCATTCCGGCCGATGGCGTCATTCTCTCCGGCGAAAGCGCCGTCGACGAAGCGCCGGTGACCGGCGAAAGCACGCCCGTGCGCAAGGAAGTCGACGACACTGTCGTTGCCGGCACTGTCAATGGTTCCGGCGCGCTCCGCGTGCGGGTCACGGCCGCCGCTGCCGACAACACCATCGCGCGCATCGTCCGCATGGTGGAGGAAGCCCAGGAAAGCAAGGCGCCGACCGAGCGCTTCATTGACCGCTTCTCGCGTTACTACACGCCGGGTGTCGTCGTCGTTGCGGCGCTTGTTGCCGTGCTGCCGCCGCTTCTCTGGGGCGGCTCCTGGGATGAATGGATCTACAAGGGTCTTGCGATCCTCTTGATCGGTTGCCCCTGCGCGCTGGTCATCTCGACGCCGGCTGCGATCGCCGCCAGCCTTTCGGCCGGCGCCCGCCGCGGCTTGCTGATGAAGGGTGGCGCCGTGCTTGAGAATGTCGGCAAGGTCACGGCCGCCGCTTTCGACAAGACCGGAACGCTGACCGAAGGCAAACCGAAGGTGACGGATATCGTCGGCTTCGGCCGTTCGGAGGCCGACGTCCTGCGCCTTGCAGCAGCGCTGGAGCAGGGATCAAGCCACCCGCTCGCCCGGGCCATTCTGGAACGCAGCACGGCCGATGGCGTTGCGATCCCCACTATCGCCACCGTCAATGCGGTCGGCGGCAAGGGGTTGGAAGGCACCGTCGAAGGCGCAGTACTCTTCTTCGGTTCGCCGAAGGCCGCCGCCGAGCGCACGCCGATGACGCCCGACGAAAAAGCGCGCGTCGCCGCTCTCAACGATGAAGGCAAGACCGTTTCGGTGCTGGTGGCCGGTGGCGTAATTGCCGGCGCCATCGCCATGCGCGACGAGCCCCGGCCGGATGCGGCCGCGGGCGTGAAGGCGCTCACCGATGCCGGCCTGCGCGTCGTCATGCTGACCGGCGACAACCGCCGCACGGCCGAAGCGATCGGCCGCCAGTTCGGCATGGAGGTCCGCGCTGAACTGCTGCCCGAGGACAAGCAACGCATCGTGCGCGAATTGAAGGCGGAGGGCTTCAACGTTGCCAAGATCGGCGACGGCATCAACGACGCGCCAGCACTGGCCGCGGCCGATATCGGTATCGCCATGGGCGGTGGCACCGATGTGGCGCTGGAAACGGCAGACGCGGCGGTCTTGCACGGCCGCGTGGGCGACGTTGCGGCGATGATACGGCTCTCCCGCTCGACGATGCGCAACATCGTACAGAACATCACGATTGCGCTTGGCCTGAAGGCCGTCTTCCTGGTGACGACGATCATCGGCGTCACCGGCCTTTGGCCGGCGATCCTCGCCGACACCGGCGCAACCGTTCTCGTCACGATGAATGCCCTCAGGTTGCTTCGGCCCGTGCGAGCCGCCTGAGAACCACCATAACTCCCAAGACGAAGGACCGGCGGCACCCGTTGTCGCCGGTTTTTCGCGTCCAAGTGCCTGTGTATATTCACGCTGGACTCTCACCAGCGATCTGATGAGAGTATAAGGAGATCACGGTTGAGGGCTTTCGCCCCGAAAAATCGATGATAAACTTAGACCAAATGGTAAAAAAATCGCCGGCACGGTTTCTGGGAAGAATGCCGAAGCGGGCCAGTTTGGGGATCGCAAGGCCAATATGGACAATATTGCCATCGAACTGCGTGGGATCGACAAGAGTTTCGGTCCGGTCCACGCCAACAAGAACATCAATCTAAAAGTCCGCAAAGGGACGATCCACGGCATCATTGGCGAGAACGGTGCGGGAAAATCGACCCTGATGTCGATCCTCTACGGCTTCTATCAGGCCGATAGCGGTGAAATCCTCGTAGATGGCAAGCCGGTCGCTATCCGCGACCCGAATGCGGCGATCGCCGCCGGCATCGGCATGGTCCACCAGCACTTCATGCTGGTCGAGAATTTCACGGTGCTGGAAAACATCATGCTCGGCGCCGAGGACAGCCAGATCCTCAACAAGGGTATCGCCAAGGCGCGCGTGGAATTGAAGCGGCTGGAGCGCGAATACGCGCTGGAAGTCGATCCGGATGCCATCATCGAAGAACTGCCCGTTGGTCTGCAGCAGCGCGTCGAGATCCTGAAGGCGCTTTATCGCCGGGCCGACATCCTTATCCTAGACGAGCCGACCGGCGTCTTGACGCCGGCCGAGGCCGACCACCTCTTCCGGGTGCTCGAACAGCTGAAGAACCAGGGCAAGACCGTCATCCTCATCACCCACAAGCTGCGCGAGATCATGGCGATCACCGACGAGGTGTCGGTCATGCGCCGCGGGGAGATGGTCGCGACGCGCACGACGGCCGAAACCTCGGTAGAAGAACTCGCTGAACTCATGGTCGGCCGTCGCGTGCTTCTGCGTGTCGAAAAGGGCGAAGCCAAGCCCGGCGAGGTGAAGCTCGCCGTCGAGGGGCTGACGGTCAAGGACGGCCGCGGCGTCACCATGGTCGACAACGTCTCCTTCGACCTGAGGGCGGGCGAGATCGTCGGCATCGCCGGCGTTGCCGGCAACGGCCAGTCCGAACTGCTCGAAGCGATCTCCGGTATCCGCCGGGCCGTATCGGGCTCCGTGCTTCTGAACGGCAAGCCGATCGATGTTACCGGCCGCGCCGACCCTTCCGAACTGCGCAACCGTGGTCTCGCCCACGTGCCGGAAGACCGCCATCACGTCGGCCTCGTCCTGAAGTTCGAGGAATGCGAAAACGCGATCCTCGGCTACCATCACGACAAGCGTTACCTCAACGGTGTCTTCCTGAACGTCGATGCGATCCGCAAGGACGCCGAGCAGCGCATTGCCGAATACGACATCCGCCCGCCGAACCCGCGGTTGAAGACCGCTAACTTCTCCGGCGGCAACCAGCAGAAGATCGTGCTGGCGCGCGAAATGGAGCGCGGGCCCGATGTGCTGATTATCGGCCAGCCGACGCGCGGCGTCGATGTCGGCGCCATCGAATTCATCCATAGACGGATCATCGAGATGCGCGACCAGGGCATGGCTGTCCTTTTGGTCTCCGTGGAACTCGATGAAATCCGCGCCCTGTCGGACCGTATTCTCGTCATGTTTGCCGGCCGTGTCGTCGGCGAGCGCGATCCGGATGCGACCGAGGGCGAACTCGGCCTGCTGATGGCCGGCGTTGAAGGCCGCAAGGAGGCCGCAGAATGAGCACCCCCTATGCTAAGCTTCCGGGCTGGGTCGAATACGGCCTCGTCCCGCTGGTCAACCTCGCCGTTGCCTTCCTCGTCGCCGGTCTCGTCGTGCTGCTCGTCGGTGAAAACCCGCTGGAGGCGGCCTATCACCTGATCAACGGCGCCTTCGGCCGCGGCGAATATCTCGGCTTCACACTGTACTACGCCACCACCTTCATCTTCACCGGTCTTGCCGTCGCGGTCGCTTTCCATGCCGGCCTCTTCAACATCGGCGGCGAAGGCCAGGCCTATGTCGGCGGCATCGGCGTGGCGCTCGCCTGCCTCTGGCTCGACCAGACGATGCCGTGGTTCGTCGTCTTCCCGCTGGCGATCCTCGGATCGGCCTTCTTCGGCGCCGCCTGGGCCTTCCTGCCGGGCTGGCTGCAGGCCAAGCGCGGCAGCCACATCGTCATCACGACGATCATGTTCAACTTCATCGCCTCGAGCCTGATGGTCTACCTGCTCACGCGCGTGCTGAAGCCGCTTGGCTCCATGTCGCCGCAGACGCGCACCTTCGCCGAAGGGGGGCAACTGCCCAAGCTCGATTGGCTGCTCGCGATCTTTGGCCTCGATATCGGCACGGCGCCGTTCAACGTCTCGTTCCT
Source organism: Ensifer sp. ENS09 (assembly GCF_014852425.1). NCBI lineage: Bacteria > Pseudomonadati > Pseudomonadota > Alphaproteobacteria > Hyphomicrobiales > Rhizobiaceae > Ensifer > Ensifer sp. ENS09. The sequence goes on along the minus strand of NZ_JACVBP010000002.1, from coordinate 1,413,746 downwards.
GCTGGCGCTGGTCGCCGCCTTCTGCGTCTGGCTTTTGATCTGGCGTACCAAGCTCGGCTATGAGATGCGCACCATGGGCCACAGCCCTTCGGCCGCACGTTACGCCGGCATGAGCGAGAGCCGCATTACCGTCATCACCATGATGATCTCAGGTGCGCTTGCCGGCATGATGGCGCTCAATCCGATCATGGGCGAACAGGGGCGCATGCAGCTCGACTTCGTGCAGGGCGCAGGCTTCGTCGGCATCGCCGTGGCGCTGATGGGCCGCTCGCATCCGGCCGGCATCATCCCGGCGGCCATTCTCTTCGGCATGCTCTACCAGGGCGGGGCCGAGATCTCCTTCGAAATGCCGTCGATCTCGCGCGACATGATCGTCATCATCCAGGGCCTCGTCATTCTCTTTGCCGGTGCACTCGAAAACATGTTCAGGCCGGCAATTGCCCGGCTGTTTGCGATGCAGAGCCGCCGTGCGGCCGTCGTGGCACAGACCAAGGGAGCTTGAAGCCATGGATTTCTTCCACGTCATCGTGGTGCTCCTCGAGTCCACCATCCGCGTATCCGTCCCGCTGATCTTCGCAGCGCTGGCAGGGCTCTTTACCGAGCGCGCCGGCATCTTCGACATCGGCCTTGAAGGCAAGATGCTTGGGGCCGCCTTTGCCGCCGGCGCTGTTGCTGCCGTCACCCAATCCGTCTGGATGGGACTGCTCGCCGCCATCCTGATCTCGATCGCGCTGTCGCTGGTGCACGGTTATGCCTCGATCACCCAGCGCGGCAACCAGATCGTCTCTGGTGTCGCCATCAACTTCATCGTCGCCGGCTCGACCGTCATTCTCGGTGAAGCCTGGTTCCGCCAGGGTGGCCGCACGCCGGCGCTCGGCGAAGGCGCGCGCTTCCAGACGATCACCTTCCCCTATGCCGACAGCATCCGGGAAATCCCGATCCTCGGCCCGATCTATTCGGACCTGCTTTCCGGGCATTTCATCCTGACCTATGTCGCCTTCGCCATGGTGCCGATCAGCTGGTGGATCCTCTACCGCACCCGTTTCGGCCTGCGCTTGCGCGCGGTCGGTGAGAACCCCGGCGCGGTCGATACCGCCGGCATCTCGGTGATCTGGATGCGCTATCGCGCCGTCATCTGCTGCGGCATTCTCTGCGGTTTTGCCGGCGCCTATCTGTCGCTGGCCATGACCGCAGGCTTCGTCAAGGGCATGACCGCCGGCAAGGGCTATATCGCGCTTGCAGCGCTGATCTTCGCCAAGTGGCGGCCGTTCAACATCATGCTTGCCTGCCTGCTCTTCGGCTTCCTCGATGCGCTCGCCATCCGCCTGCAGGGCAATCCGCTGCCGCTGATCGGCCAGGTGCCGGTACAGCTGATGCAGGCGCTGCCCTACATCCTCACCGTGATCCTGCTTGCCGGCTTCATCGGCAAGGCCATCCCGCCGAAGGCCGGCGGCGTCCCCTATGTGAAGGAGCGCTAGAACCATGGAAAAGGAACTGTTCGAAGCCGCGCGCGACGCAATGGCCAAGGCGCATGCGCCCTACTCGAAATTTCCGGTCGGCGCGGCGATCCGCGCCGAAGACGGCAAGATCTACACCGGCGCCAACATCGAGAACCTGTCGTTCCCCGAGGGATGGTGTGCCGAGACCACCGCGATCAGCCATATGGTCATGGCCGGCCAGCGCAAGATCCTGGAAGTGGCCGTGATCGCCGAGAAGCTAGCGCTCTGCCCGCCTTGCGGCGGCTGCCGTCAGCGGCTGGCGGAATTTTCCGGCGCCAGCACGCGTATCTTCCTCTGTGACGAGACCGGGGTGAAGAAGACCTTGGCGCTCTCCGATCTTCTTCCGCACAGCTTCGAGACCGAGATCCTGGGATGACCGCGGCCGCTGAACTGTTGAAGGCCCGGCTCGGCGACCTTTCTCCGCGCTATGGCATCGTGCTCGGCTCCGGCCTCGGTTCGCTGGTCGAGGCCTTGGACGAGACGTTGCGCCTCTCCTACGCCGAAATCCCCGGTTTCCCGGTCAGCAGCGTCTCCGGTCATGCCGGCGAGCTCGTGGCCGGAACGCTCTCGGGCGTGCCCGTTGTCATGCTCTCCGGCCGGGTTCACTACTACGAACAGGGCGACGCCAATGCGATGCGCGGTCCGCTGGAAACCCTGAAGGCGCTCGGCATCGAATGCCTGGTGCTGACCAATTCCGCCGGATCGCTGCGCCAGGATCTGCCGCCGGGATCGGTGATGCGGATATCCGATCACATCAACTATTCGGGCTTCAACCCGTTGATCGGCGTCGAAAGCGACGATCGCTTCGTCGGCATGACCAATGCCTATGATGCCGAGCTTGCGGGGCGAATGCAGGACAGCGCCGAACGTCTCGGCATTCCGCTTCTCGCCGGCGTCTATATGTGGTTTTCCGGCCCGAGCTTCGAAACGCCGGCCGAGATCCGTATGGCGCGCATCCTCGGCGCGGATGCCGTCGGCATGTCCACGGTTCCGGAAGTCATCCTCGCACGCTTCTTCGGCCTCCGCGTCGTTGCCGCCTCTGTGATCACCAATTTCGGTGCAGGCATGACCGGTGGCGAGATCAGCCATCACGAGACCAAGGACATGGCGCCGGTCGGCGGCAAGCGGCTGGCCGCAATCCTCGCGGACATGATCGCGGCCGACGCGGTGCGCGGGTGACGATGCTTCCGCAGGAAACCATCAGGCGCAAGCGCAACGGCGAGCACCTCGCCCCGGCCGAGATCGCGGATTTCATTCGCGGCCTGTCGGATGGTTCGATCTCCGAAGGGCAGGTCGCCGCCTTCGCCATGGCGATCTGGTTCTCCGGCATGAGCCGCGAGGAGACCGTCGCGCTGACATTGGCGATGCGCGATAGCGGCGAAACACTCGACTGGAGTGGCATTTCACGCCCGATTGCCGACAAGCATTCGACCGGCGGTGTCGGCGACAACGTCTCGCTGATGCTGGCGCCGATCGTTGCTGCCTGTGGGCTTGCCGTGCCGATGATATCAGGGCGTGGCCTCGGGCACACCGGCGGCACGCTCGACAAGCTCGAATCCATACCCGGCTATGATATCCAGCCGTCGGCGGATGTTTTCCGCCGCACGGTCGACGAGATCGGTTGCGCCATCATCGGCCAGACCGCCAATCTCGCGCCTGCCGACAAGCGCCTTTATGCGATCCGCGACGTCACCGCGACCGTCGATTCGGTACCTCTGATCACGGCCTCGATCCTGTCAAAGAAGCTCGCGGCCGGCCTTCAGTCGCTGGTGCTCGACGTCAAGCTCGGCAACGGCTCCTTCATGAGCGATACGCGCGAGGCCGAGATCCTGGCACGCTCGCTGGTCGATGTCGCAAACGGCGCCGGCGTGCGCACCTGCGCACTTCTAACCGACATGAACGAACCGCTGGCAGACGCGGCCGGCAATGCGCTGGAGATCGACAACTGCCTGTCTTTCCTGCGGGGCGAGAAGAAGGGAACACGGCTTGAAACGGTCGTGCTCGCCTTTGCCGCCGAAATGCTGCTGGCGGGCGGTGTTGCCGGCGATGCCGAACAGGGCGAAGCCTTGGCGCGCAAGGTGCTTGGCAGCGGAGAAGCGCTGGAACGCTTCGGGAAGATGGTCCATGCGCTGGGTGGACCGGCGGATTTCATCGAGCGCTCGGTCGCCTATCTCGGCCGTGCGCCGGTCATCCTGCCGGTCGAGACCGAGCAATCCGGCTATCTGGCTGCCTGCGAGACGCGGGAACTGGGCATGGCCGTGATCGCCCTCGGCGGCGGCCGTTCGCATCCGGACGACAGGATCGATCATCGCGTCGGTTTCGACGCCCTGAAGCCGCTTGGAACGCGGGTCGAGAAGGGCGATCTGATCGCCTTCGTTCACGCGGCAGACCAGGGGGCTGCGGAAGCGGCCCGGCGACGCCTGTTGGAACTCTACACGATCGACGACGTCGAGCCGGAGACGAGGTCTCCGATCCTTGCCAAGATCACCTGACGAGATGCAGGGCGCCGTCCTCCACGCGGAAGGACGACAATCGGTTGAGGAACGTCATGCCGATCAGCGTGCCGGAAAGCGCCTTGTCCGGCAGCACAAGCGCCTGCACGTCGCGCACCACGATACCGCCAATCTCGATCCGGCTTAGCATGGTCGGAGCCGCTTCGATGACCCCGTTGGCGGTGCTGACGCGGGAGGCAAACGAGAGCGAGCTCGGTGAGATGCCGAGCCGGCGCGCGGTTGAAATGTTGATGGCAATGGCGCTGGCGCCCGTGTCGACCAGCCCGCGTTCGGTGCGGCCGTTGATGCCAAACGTGCCGAAGAAGTGTCCCCTTCCGTCCGCGTCGAGCACGACGCTGCGTCCAGACGCGTATTTCGCTGTCATTGCCGGCGCGGCAGGCGTCGTTTCGACGGCCGAGTTGCTGTCGGCCTGTGTCAGGACGCTCGTCGCGAAGTGAGGCACCAGCATCGCCGCAAGCGCGGCCACACCGGCCAATGTAAGCAGACGGACGAGCATGGACATCACCTCTCGATCGAACAGAAATGCTCGTTCAAGTAGAACGGATGACGCATAAGAGGGCATAAAAAAACCGCCGGGATCCGGCGGTTTTTTGATCGATTTCAGATCCTGGTTAAGGAGCGGCAAATCACTTGGTGCCGTACATGCGGTCGCCGGCGTCACCCAGACCGGGCATGATGTAGCCGAGTTCGTTCAGGTGGCTGTCGATCGAGGCCGTGAAGATCGGCACGTCCGGGTGCGCGCTCTGGAAGTTGCGGATGCCTTCGGGCGCGGCGAGCAGGCAGAGGAAGCGCATGTTCTTGGCGCCACGTTCCTTCAGCTTGTCGATCGCGGCGATCGACGAGTTGCCGGTGGCAAGCATCGGATCGACGACGATGATCAGGCGCTCTGACAGGCTCTCGGGTGCCTTGAAGTAGTATTCCACCGCTTCGAGCGTCTCATGGTCGCGATAGACGCCGATATGGGAGACGCGGGCGGAAGGCACCAGTTCCAGCATGCCTTCGAGCAGCCCGTTGCCGGCCCGCAGGATCGAGGCGAAGACAAGCTTCTTGCCTTCGAGGACCGGCGAGTCGATTTCTTGCAGCGGCGTTTCGATGCGCTCCATCGTCAGTTCGAGATCGCGCGTCACCTCGTAGCAGAGCAGCGTCGAAATTTCCCGAAGAAGCCGGCGGAAACCCGCAGTCGAGGTCTCCTTCTTGCGCATGATGGTCAGCTTGTGTTGCACAAGCGGATGATCGATCACTGTAACGCCGTTCATGGCTCACCTTTCCGGATTTTTGTATCCGTCCTTTTTCCATGGAATGCGTCGTCGCCGCAAGGGTATTGGCCGGCGGGAGACCGTCATCCCCAGCCGGCAAATCGTGACCTGTGCCCTAGATCCGCGCCAACAGCAGCTTACGCGTCGGCTCGTCGACGAAGGCGGCTTCGATCGCGGTCCTGGTCATGCCTTTGATCTCAGCGTCGCTGAAGCCCATCACCGCGGAGGCGATGTCGTATTCCTGGGCGAGCGACGTGTGGAAGAACGGCGGATCGTCGGAGTTGAGCGTCACGCGCACGCCGGCCTCGTGCAGTGCCCGCAGCGGATGCGACGCGAAATCCGGGAAGACCTGAAGCGAGATGTTGGAGCCGGGGCAAACCTCGAGCACCACGCCGGCGTCCGCCAGGCGCCGCACCAGATCCGCGTCTTCGATCGCCCGCACGCCGTGGCTGATGCGCGACGGGCGCACATGGTCGAGCGCGTCGCGCACGCTGAAAGCGCCGGAGAGTTCGCCGGCATGGATCGTCAGCCCGAGGCCGGCATCACGCACGATATCGAAGGCGCGCGCGAAGTCGGCGACCTTGTGCATGCGTTCCTCACCGGCGAGGTTGAAGCCGGTGACGAGCTTGTGCTCGCGCTTGGCGGCGAACTCGGCTGTCTTGATCACCGATTCCGGGCCGAGATGGCGGATGCCGGTGATCAGCATGCGCGATTCGATGCCGGTCTTCTGCCGGGCCGCTTCCATGCCGGCCGCAAGGCCTTCGAGATAGGCATGGGCACCCAGGCCGATCGTCTTGCCGTGATCAGGCGAAACGATGATCTCGCTATAGATCGTGCCCGCTTCGGCGAGTTCCGTCAGGTAGGCTTCCGCGAGCAGCGCGTAGTCTTCCTCGGTCTTGAACAGCGAGGCGATGGCATCGTAGCACTTCACGAAGCTGGTGAAGTCTTCCCAGAGATAGGTCTTGTCGCGGATGATTGCACTGGTGTCTACGCCGTATTTCTCGGCCTGGGCCAGAGCCAGTTCGGGCGGCGTCGCGCCCTCGATGTGGCAATGCAGCTCCGCCTTCTTCAGATGTGCGGTCAAATGAGGCTTCTCCCATGGTGGCCCGGCGCGATGCCGAGATGCTTGGCGACGGTTTCGCCGATATGCGTGAAGGTGTTGGCAATGCCGAGCGAGCGACTGCGCAGTGACGGCCCGAACATCAGCACCGGCACGCGCTCGCGCGTATGGTCGGTGCCGCGCCAGGTCGGATCGCAGCCATGGTCGGCCGTCAGGATGACGATGTCGCCCGGCTGCAGGCGCCGGTCGAGATCGGGCAGGCGTGCGTCGAAGGCCTCGAGCGCCGCCGCATAGCCGGCAACGTCGCGGCGATGGCCGTAGAGCATGTCGAAATCGACGAAATTGGTGAAGACCAGGCTGCCGTCCTCGGCCTCGTCGATGGCCGCGAGGCTGGCATCGAAGAGCGCCATGTTGCCGTCGGCCTTGGTCAGCTTCGTCACCCCCTGGTGGGCGAAGATGTCGCCGATCTTGCCGATCGCGTGAACCGTGCGCTCGGCCTCCACAAGCCGGTCGAGGATCGTCGGCTCGGGCGGCAGCACCGAGAAGTCGCGGCGGTTGCCGGTGCGCACAAAGGTCTGCGGGCTCGTGCCGACGAAGGGGCGGGCGATGACGCGGCCGATATTGTAGTCGTCGAGCAGGCGGCGAACGATCAGGCAAAGCTCGAGCAGCCGGTCAAGGCCGAAGCTTTGCTCGTGCGCCGCGATCTGGAAGACCGAGTCCGACGAAGTGTAGCAGATCGGCTTGCCGCTGCGCATATGCTCCTCGCCGTGGCGGGCGATGATATCGGTGCCGGAGGCGTGGCAGTTGCCGAGAATGCCGGGAATGTTGGCCTCGCGGCAGATCGCTTCGACGAGCTCCGGCGGAAAGGCGTCGCCTTCGGCGGAGAAGTAGCCCCAGTCGAACATGACCGGTGTTCCGGCGATTTCCCAATGACCGGAGGGCGTGTCCTTGCCGCGCGATACCTCGCTTGCCGCGCCATAGGCGCCATAGACGCGATTGGGCACAGGCATGCCCTGGGGAACGGTGCCGGTCGCAAGTTTTGCCGCGTGGATCAGACCAAGCGCGGACATGTTCGGCAGACTGAGCGGGCCTTCACGCAAGCCTGGCCGGTCGGCAGCGCCGATAGCGCAGAACTCGGCGATATGGCCAAGCGTATTGGCACCGAGATCGCCGAAGGCTTCGGCGTCAGGCGCCCCACCTATGCCAAAGGAATCGAGAACGAATAGAAAGGCACGCGCCATGATGCACCTGACAGCGGGCGCGCAGCGATTGCGGCCCGAAACCTACGGAAAAGCGCAGGCGCGCCTCTTGGGCACCTGCGCAATCTCGAAGGGATAGCGCCGCTTGTTGTTCAATGCAATTGCGTCGGACACCCGTCCGATCAGCAATCCGAGCATTTTATCGGCTGGGAGAGGCGTGCGTGGAAGTAGGCCGTCTTGGAGAGATCGATGGTCTTTGCCGTCGCTTGAAGGCTTGGCGCGTAGAGCAGGAGTTCATGCGGTACGGTCAGTTCCGTGCGAATGACGAAGGAGTTGGTCGCCGCGAACTGGGCGGGCAGCGAAACCTTCGTATTGACGGCATAGGGCGTGGCGCCTGCCTGATCGCGCGACCACAGGATCGTGCCCTCATTGGTGTTCGTGACCGCGATGCCGCTGATCTTCAGCGTGTAGTTGGTGTTCCCGTAGGGCGCCAGGATGCTCTTTGCGATGTTCGACACATTGGTGAGGAAGGCCTTGTTGACCTCCGTCTGCTGCGCGACGACGTCGGCCGTAGCGCTTGCGGCGCGCGCGGTCTTGCCGGCAACGGTAAAGCCGACCGAAAGTTCGAAGGCGCCGAGATAAGCCACCACCAAAAGCGGGGCGACCATCGCGAATTCGACCGCACCGACGCCGCTCTTGTCGCGCCGCAGCGCGCCAAGAGTTTTTGTGATCGGCTTGAGGCGCAGAATCTCTAACGCGGAATACGACATCGCAGGGCGCCTCACTCGCTCTCGTTTCGGAAGGTGGCGGTCGCCACCATGAGATAGTCCTTCGGCATGCTTGAACCGGCTGGCCGCAGGTTGGTGATGAACGGCCTGACGAGGTCCGTGAAGACGCTCCAGCGATAATAGGCGCGAAGCACGTTGAACGAGCCGGGACCGCCAGGGGCAAACTTGAAGCCGGTCGTGTCGATGTCGGTGGAATCGGTCTTGCGCGGGATCAGCACGGGAAACTTGCTGAGATCGGCGACCGCTCTGACGTCCAGATAGAATTGCGAGGGTTGGCCGGCTTCGGTCGCCGAGCATTTCATCAGCACCGAGATCTCTTCACAGAACGCCTGGCGGAACTGCGCCTCGCTCATGTCGGTCTGTTTTCCCTGCTGGAAGGTGATCTGACCGGTGCGGACCTTGCGCGCCATCGTCTCCGTCGCATTCGCAAGGAGCTGGTCGCCGTAGAAGGCGGCGAAGGTTTCGAGCGACGCGAAGATCACCACGAAGAAGGGGAGCGCGAGAATGGCGAACTCGATGCTCGTCGTGCCTTTGCGGTTGCGAAGGAAGCGGCTGAAGATGCCTTTTCGCCTTTTTTCGGCCCCGCTCGGCCGCCCTGTGCCCTGCTCGATGTTCATTGCGCCGTCCCATCATGTTACGCCAGACGGGCGGCAGATTATGGAGCAACCATTGATATTTCGTTCTCAGGGGTGACGTGTATTTTAACGAATCACCGGCCTGGAACCCATAAAAATCAATTGGTGCTACCTGCGGTTTTACGTTCGGCGTGACGCTCGCAATTTGGTGTGCAGGAGAGCACGGTGCGGGACGTCTGTTTGTAGACGCGCACGGTGTTGCCTTCGTCGATCGACACCAGGATGCGCTCGTCGACGATCGCGTTTCCGTCCTGATCGAGGATGACCAGGTTGGTCGTCCCGAAGTTGCGGCCGGTGATCACGATCGTACGGGCGTCGGCAACCGTTGCGTCCGCAACCTCGGCATTGCCGATAATGACCTTGCTGACCGGGCGATCGAGCTTCAGTACGCGCGCGTGATCCATATACACGCGCATCATGTCGCTCTCGGCCGCGGCGGCACACGATGGAGCAAGGGCAGCGATCGCGAATGCGAATATGGCGGCTCGGCCGGTCGCGAATGGCGTGGTCATGGCGGGTCCCTAGGTGGTGTTCACGCCATACTCCCTTGTCTTGGTGAATGAACCGTTAAGTCGGCCCCGTCGAGGCTTTGCGGAGGCCTCGTCGTTTTCTGTTCGTTTACCCAAAAATCAGGGACGCTTCGTTAACCTTCAGGTAACCGCCTTCTTTAAGTCGATGGCAATGCACCAGGACTAGTTTGGAGTTCATCCGATCAACGGCAACAGTTGGCGGAAGTGCTGAACAACAAACGTGAAGTAGGAGAATCATCATGAAGAAGATTTTTGCCCGTCTGATGAAGGACGAGTCCGGCGCGACCGCCATCGAATACGGCCTGATCGCAGCCCTCATCTCGGTTGCCCTGATCGCTGGTGCCAGCACCCTCGGCGACTCGCTGAACAGCACGTTCGAGGGCCTCGGTGGCAAGCTGACCGACACCACCGCGGGCAAGCTTTAATCAGCTAAACGCAAGCGAGGAAAAATTCGCGTGACGAAGCTTTTCCTCGCCTGATACGGGATGAAGCCGGCGCGACTGCCATTGAGTATGGCCTGATCGCGGCGCTCATTTCCGTCGCCCTGATTGCTGGTGCAACCACGCTCGGGAACTCGCTCGATTCCACGTTCAATGGGATCGGTGGCAAGATCACGACGACCACGGCCGGCAAGCTCTGACGAAACAGGTTTCGCAAGAACCTGCAATAGAGCCGCCCCCAAAAGGCGGCTCTATTGTTATCTGGAAGCCAGCAGGCATCGCAGATTGTTTGCTCTCATTTCGGAGGCAGGAAGCATGATTGAAGCCGCCATTTTTGTGGTTTTTCCCTTTTGTCTGGGATTCGCGGCGTTTTCTGACCTGCTGACGATGACGATCCCGAACCGTGTTTCGGTGATCCTGCTTGGCGCCTTTTTCCTGGTGGCGCCGATGTCTGGCTTGGGGCTTACGGAAATCGGCCTGCATCTGCTCGCAGCCGCCGCAGTCCTTGCCGCATGTTTTGCCCTGTTTGCGACGAACGTGATGGGGGGCGGAGACGCGAAGCTGCTGACGGCCAGCGCCATCTGGTTCGGCCTGACGCCGTCGTTGACGGCCTTCCTGCTCTATGTCTCGATCTTCGGTGGGCTGTTGACGCTCGCGGTGCTTTTGTTGCGCCGGCAGGAGCATACGATCCTTGCGAGCGGCATTCCTTTCCCGCAGCTGCTACTCACCGCCAAGAAAGTTCCCTACGGGATCGCGATCGCGCTTGGGGGCTTTGCCGCCTATCCCTCGTCGCCGCTGATGGAGGCGGCCTTCGCGCGGCTGTCCTGAAAGGTCACGCGCCCGGCTGGTCAACTTTTGTTAACTGCGCTCATAAGTAATCCGTTAACCATAATTACACCAATTCCTGATCAATCTGACCCTGGCATTTTTTCGGGGCTCGGAAACAATCATGAAACCGGTTCGCATCATCATACTGGCAGTGGCCGTTCTCTCGGCTGCGATGGCCGGTCTTTTGGCGATGAGGCTGACAGGCGCGCCTGCGCCGCAGATGGCTGAACCGGTCGTCGAGCGTGCCCCCACCGTCAACGTGCTTGTCGCCAGCAAGAGCCTGCCCGTCGGATCGCGACTGGGCGGTGACAGCATCCAATGGATGGCCTGGCCGAAGGACGGCGTGGTCGATGGCATCATCACGGAAGAAAACCAGCCGACTGCGATCGACGATCTGACCGGCGCGGTCGTCCGCCTGCCGATCTTCAACGGCGAACCCGTTCGTCACGAAAAGGTGGCCGATTCGTCCAGCCGCATCATGTCGTCGCTGCTCCCAGCGGGTAAGCGCGCCGTCGCGACCGAAATCACGGTCGCCACCGGTGCCGGCGGCTTCATCCTGCCGAACGACCGCGTCGACGTGATCATGGTGCGCAAAGGTGACGGCGAGCTCTACCTGACCGAAACCGTGCTCAGCAATGTGCGTGTGCTCGCGATCGACCAGCAGGTCGAGGAAAAGGATGACGGCACCAAGGCGGTGGTCGGAACCACGGCCACGCTGGAACTTACGCCTGACCAGTCGAAGGTGATGACGGTCGCACAGCAGATGGCGGAACGCATTTCGCTGGCGCTTCGAAGCGTCGCCGACGCACAGGAGCCTGACACGGATGCAGCAGACTATCTGCTGAGCGGCGACGGCCAACCGAACATTCAGGTCATCAAGTCCGGCTCCATCGTCAAGGGCGATGGCACGGTCGGCCAGACGCAGCAATGACAGACACGGGCAGGAACCAGGTGAGCACGGGGCAAAAGGTGAAGCGGAGCGAAAACAAATTTCGGGCGTCTGTCGCAGCCGGCCTATCATTCTGCCTGGCGGTTACCGGCATGTATCTGCCGGCGCCGACGGAAGCCTTTGCCGGCGCGTCCTCGGTCGTCCGCATCGTCGAAAGCGGCCCGGGCGTGAAGAAGAAGGTCAGCCTCGGTTTGAACAAGGCCGTAGTCGTCGACTTGCCAGCGGACGCGCATGATATCCTCGTCGCCGACCCGTCGCTCGCCGACGCCGTGACCCGTACGTCGCGGCGCATCTACCTGTTCGGCAAGTCCGTCGGCCAGACCAACATCTTCGTCTTCGGTCCCAACGGTGAGGAGATCGTCTCCCTCGACATCGAGGTCGAGCGCGATGTGTCCAACCTTCAGTCCAACCTGCGCCGCTTCATTCCGGACGCCGATATCAATGTCGAGATCGTCTCGGACAACATCGTGCTGACCGGTACCGTGCGCACGCCGCTCGATTCCACCCGCGCCGTCGACCTTGCCAAGGCCTTCCTCCAGGGCGGTGAAGCGACCACGCGCAACATCACGGCCCAGGGCAACAATGGCGACGCTGATATCTTCGCCGAAGACCGGCAGGTATCGCAGATCGTCAACCTTCTAACGATCGACGGCGACGACCAGGTCAATCTCAAGGTCACCGTGGCTGAGGTCAGCCGCCAGGTGCTGAAACAGCTCGGCTTCAACGGCCGTGTTGGCGACGGCGAAAGCGGTATCGCCTTCCGCAACCCGGCCAACCTCGGCGATGCGGTCGGCGTCGGCGTGAACGCGATCATCAACAAGACAGTCGGCGGCACGACGATTTCCAGCTACATCAACGCGATGGAGCAGGCTGGCGTCATGCGGACGCTGGCTGAGCCAAGCCTGACGGCGATTTCAGGACAGGAAGCGAAGTTCTACGTCGGCGGCGAATTCCGTCTGCCGGGAACGCAGGAAGTCACAACTGATGACAAGACCGGCGAGCAAAAGGTTACACGTGAAGTCAACGATGTCGAATATGGCATCCGCCTGAACTTCAAGCCGGTCGTGCTTGGGCCTGGCCGCATCAGCCTGAAGATCGAGACGAACGTTTCCGAGCCCACCTACGAGGGATCTGTCGTTACCGGCAACGGCAAGAACACGATCCCGGGCAACACCTTCCTTGGTATTCGCAAGCGCGAAGCTTCGACGAGCGTCGAGCTCCCGTCCGGCGGCTCGATCGTGATCGCCGGCCTGGTTCAGGACAACATTCGCCAGGCGATGTCCGGCCTGCCGGGCGCTTCAAAGATCCCGGTCCTCGGCACGCTGTTCCGCAGCAAGGACTTCGTGCGCAACGAGACCGAACTGGTCATCATCGCCACGCCCTATCTGGTCCGTCCGGTTGCCAGAAGCGCGATCTCCCGGCCTGACGACAACTTCAATCCGGTAAACGACCTCGACAGCTACTTCCTCGGTCGCGTGAACCGCATCTACGGCCGTCCGGAGGCAGTCGCTCCGGCAGGCCGCTACCACGGCAACGTTGGCTTCATCTACAAATAGGCTGGGTCATGACGCTTCGAACCGTTTGTCACGCGAATTCCGAAAGGCCGAACGCCATGTCCTCAGGTCCGTCAGGAACATTCATCCGTCGCACGAGCCGGGCAGCCGTCCTGGTGCTGGCCGGTTCCCTGCTTGCCGGTTGCGGCACGCGGGACAATCTGGCGACCGGCTCCATACCCGACGACTACCGCACCCGGCATCCGATCGTGCTTGCCGAAGGGGAGCGGGTCATCGACATCCCGATTGCCTCGGGCGATCGCCGTCTTACCCAGGGCACGCGCGATGTCATCGCCGGCTTTGCAGCCGACTATCGCAATTCCGCAAGCGGGGTCGTGCAGATCATGATGCCGCGGGGGGCTGCCAACAGCCACGCAGCCCAGGCGATGCGCCGGGAGATCCGCGGCGTGCTGGCGAGCGCCGGTGTGCCGCCCAAAAGGTTGCTGGAGACGAGCTATGACGCCGGACCCTACGGCGATGCCGCGCCCATTCGTCTGAGCTATGTGGCGATCACGGCGCAGACGGGACCTTGCGGCACCTGGCCGGAGGACCTGAACCTCAACACCATGGAAAACAAAAACTACTACAACTTCGGTTGCGCCACGCAATCAAACCTGGCGGCTCAGATCGCCAATCCGACGGACCTCCTCGGGCCGCGTCAAACGTCGCCGATCGACGCGGTGCAGCGCGGCAAGGTGATCTCGGACTGGCGTGGAACCGAGAAGAAGGACGGCACGGTCATCACCTTCAACTGATATCGGCTGGATGAAAAGATGAGTACCATCGATTACAGGATCGAAACTGGCGCCGAGGGGGACGACCCGTCCTTCGACGCGCGCACGAGCGATCTGGAGCAGGTTCGGCCGTTGCCGCGGATTTCGATCCACGCGTTTTGCGAAAGCAACGCGATGTTGCGGCTGATGGAGCGCTGCGGGCAGGATCGACGCATGGCGAAGGTGAGCCTGCGCATCAACAGCGGCAGCATCGACGCCGCCGCGAACATGTTTGCGACCGTACCGACGCCCAACCTGATCATTCTCGAGACGGCGACGGAGCCGCGGTCGCTGCTGACGGAACTGGCGCCGCTGGCTGAGGTTTGCGACCCCAGCACCAAGGTGATCCTCGTTGGCAAGCACAACGATATCGGGCTCTACCGCGAACTCATCCGCAACGGCATTTCCGAATACATGGTCGCGCCGGTATCGATGCCGGATATTCTCACGGCCGTGTCGGCGATCTTCGTCGACCCGGATGCCGAACCCTTGGGGCGAAGCATCGCCTTTATCGGTGCGAAGGGCGGCTGCGGATCGTCCGTGATTGCGCACAATTGCGCCTGGGGCATCTCCAGCCTGTTTTCGACCGAGACCATTCTCGCCGATCTCGACTTGCCCTACGGCACGGCCAACATCGATTTCGACCAGGATCCGCCGCAGGGCATTGCCGAAGCGGTTTTTGCGCCGGAGCGCCTGGACGAGGTGTTCCTCGATCGCCTGCTGACCAAATGCTCCGAGCACCTGTCGCTGCTTGCCGCACCGTCGATGCTCGACCGCGCCTATGATTTCGAGACCGGAGCTTTCCACCCGATCCTCGAGATCCTTCAGCGTAGCGCTCCTGTTTCCGTTCTCGACATCCCGCATCTGTGGACGGACTGGACGCGCTCCGTGCTCGGCGAAGCCGACGAGGTGGTGATCACGGCGATCCCCGACCTTGCCAGCCTGCGCAACACCAAGAACCTGCTCGATGCCATGAAGAGGCTACGCCCGAACGACAAGCCGCCCCATCTGGTGCTGAACCAGGTCGGCATGCCGAAGCGGCCGGAGATTGCCGCCAACGAGTTCTGCGATTCGCTGGAAATCGAAGCGGCAGCCATCATTCCCTTCGACGCGGCCTTGTTCGGAAACGCTTCGAACAGCGGGCGGATGATTGCCGAAATCGACAAGAAAGCGCCGGCCGCCGAAACCTTCTCGCAGCTCGCACATCTCCTGACCGGCCGCGTGACGATGAAGAAGGCGCGGCGCGGCGGCCTTGGCAAGATGCTCGCAGCGCTCGGCAGAAAATAGGAACGTAGGATTACCCAGATGTTTGGCAAGCGCGGAAACGAAGGCTTCGGTAAAGGCGGCGGCACCCCGGTTTCCGCCCCGCCGCCGATCGTGGCTGCGGTGCAAGCGCCGGTGGTCGAGCGCGCCGTTCCGGTTCTCGCCGATACACCCTCCGCTGGCGCGAGATTGCCGACGCCCGCCCCGCCGGCAAGGCGGCGGCAGGCGCGAACGGAAGACTATTACGACACCAAATCGCAGGTCTTTTCCGCGCTGATCGACACGATCGACCTGTCGCAGCTCGCCAAGCTCGATACGGAGAGCGCGCGCGAGGAAATCCGCGATATCGTCAACGACATCATCACGATCAAGAATTTCGCGATGTCGATCTCCGAGCAGGAGGAACTGCTCGACGATATCTGCAACGACGTTCTGGGCTACGGTCCGCTCGAGCCGCTGCTTGCCCGCGACGACATCGCCGACATCATGGTCAACGGTGCCGGCCAGACCTTCATCGAAGTTTCCGGCAAGGTGCAGGAATCGGAAATCCGGTTTCGCGACAACGCGCAGCTTCTCTCGATCTGCCAGCGCATCGTCGGCCAGGTCGGCCGTCGCGTCGATGAATCGAGCCCGATCTGCGACGCGCGCCTGCCGGATGGGTCCCGCGTCAACGTCATCGCCCCGCCGCTCGCCATCGACGGCACGGCGCTGACCATCCGCAAGTTCAAGAAGGACAAGCTGACGCTCGAACAGTTGGTCCGCTTCGGTTCGATCACGCAAGAGGGCTCTGTTCTCCTGCAGATCATCGGCCGCGTCCGCTGCAACATCGTCATTTCGGGCGGCACGGGTTCGGGCAAGACGACGCTGCTCAATTGCCTGACGCGCTACATCGACACGGATGAGCGGGTGATCACCTGCGAAGACACGGCCGAATTGCAATTGCAGCAGCCGCATGTCGTGCGCCTCGAAACCCGCCCGCCGAATATCGAAGGCGAAGGCGAGATCACCATGCGCGATCTCATCAAGAACTGCCTGCGCATGCGCCCCGAACGCATCATCGTCGGCGAAGTGCGCGGCCCGGAAGTCTTCGACCTGCTGCAGGCGATGAACACCGGCCATGACGGTTCGATGGGGACGATCCACGCCAACACGCCGCGCGAATGCCTGAGTCGCATGGAGTCGATGATCGCTTTGGGCGGCTATACGCTGCCGGCAAAGACCGTGCGCGAGATCATCGCCGGATCGGTGGACGTGATCATCCAGGCGTCCCGCCTTCGCGACGGGTCCCGCCGCATCACCCACATCACCGAGGTGGTGGGCATGGAAGGCGACGTGATCATCACCCAGGACCTGATGCGCTACGAGATTGACGGTGAAGATGCCGGCGGACGGATTATCGGCCGCCACATGTCGACCGGCATCGGCCGGCCGCATTTCTGGGATCGTGCCCGTTACTTCAACGAGGACAAGCGCCTGGCAGCGACCCTCGACGCGATGGACAAGGGCTAGGAGCTGGGATGTTCGGGATAGACATCACCGTTCTGGCACTCGCGGCCCTCGTCGCCATATCGGCGGCGGCGCTTGCCTACGGCCTGCTGTTCTCGCGCATCGAAAGCGAAAGGAAGGCGGAAGGCCGCGTGCGCAAGATCAGCGCAGCGGAAACCGACCGCGCCAAGATGAAGGCTGCGCGCGACCGCGTGAGCGAATTGTCGAAACGGCGAAAATCCGTCCAGGATTCGCTGAAGGAGCTGGAAAAGAAACAGCAGGAGCGCTCGGCCAAGACTGCCCCCTCGATGAAGGTGCGTCTGACACAGGCGGACCTGTCGATCTCTATCGGGCGCTTCTATCTGTTCAGTGCACTGTTCGGCTTCTTTGCTTTTCTTGTCGTGTTGATGGCGGGGGCCGGGCTTGCCATTGCCGCCGGCTTTGGCCTGGTGGCCGGTCTCGGCCTGCCGCGCTGGTTCATCGGCTACCTGATCAAGCGGCGCTGCAAGAAGTTTCTCGAGGAGTTCCCGAACGCGCTCGAGGTCATGGTCCGCTCGATCAAGTCGGGCCTTCCCTTGAACGACGCGTTGCGTCTCATCGCCGCCGACGGTCAGGAGCCGGTCAAGACCGAGTTTCGCCGCGTGGTCGAATCCCAGCAGGTGGGCCTGAGCGTGACCGAGGCCTGCGCCCGCATGGTCAACAGCATTCCTCTGCCGGAGGTGAATTTCTTCGCCATCGTGATCGCCATCCAGGCGCAGGCGGGCGGTAACCTATCGGAAGCCCTCGGCAACCTGTCCAAGGTCCTGCGTGAGCGCAAGAAAATGCGGGCAAAGGTCAGCGCCATGTCGATGGAAGCCAAGGCCTCGGCCTGCATCATCGGCGCCCTGCCGTTCATCGTCGCGCTCTTGGTCTACCTGACATCGCCCGCCTACATGATGGTGCTTTTCACCGACCCGCGCGGTCATCTGATCATCGGTGCCGGCCTGTTCTGGATGAGCATCGGCATCTGGGTGATGCGCAACATGATCAACTTCGACATCTGAGGGGCGCGTCGATGAGCACGAACCTGATCAAGACCCTGACCGATCCGAACGTCGTCATCGCCGTCCTGGTTTCGCTCGCCGTGCTCGCGACCTTCTATTCGCTGATCGTGCCGCTGTTCGATCGCGGTGACCTCGGCAAGCGGATGAAGTCCGTTGCCACTGAGCGCGAGCAGATCCGGGCGCGCGAACGCGCGCGGCTTGCCGCCGAGGTACAGAACGGCAGGGCAAGCCTGCGCGGGCAGAACAACGCCTCCATCCGGCAGATCGTCGAACGCCTCAATCTGCGCTCCGCGCTTGTCGACGACAACACCGTCAACCGGCTGAAAATGGCCGGCTTCCGCTCGCAGAACGCGCTCAACACCTTCCTGTTCGCGCGCTTCTGCCTGCCCTTCCTGTTCCTGCTCATCGCGCTCGTCTACATCTTCGTCCTCGGCAACTTTGTCGACAAACCGTTCATGGTGCGGCTGTTCTTCGCGATCGGCTTCGCCTATCTGGGCTTCTACGCGCCGAACATCATCGTGACCAATGCGATCTCCAAGCGCCAGGCGTCTATACGCCGGGCCTGGCCGGACGCGCTGGACCTTCTGCTGATCTGCGTCGAATCGGGCGTGTCGATGGAACTGGGCATGCGCCGCGTCGCCGACGAAGTGGCGTCGCAGTCGCAGCAGCTTGCGGAAGAGCTGGTGCTGACGACGGCGGAACTGTCGTTCCTGCCCGAGCGCCGGGTTGCGCTTGAAAATCTCGGTCAGCGCACCGGCCTCGATGAGGTCAAATCCGTGGTCCAGGCGCTGATCCAGGCGGACCGCTACGGCACGCCGATCGCCCAGGCCCTGCGCGTGCTTGCACAGGAAAGCCGCGACCAGCGCATGACCGCAGCCGAGAAGAAGGCGGCCGCCCTGCCGCCGAAGCTGACCGTGCCGATGATCCTGTTCTTCCTGCCGGTACTGGTCGCGGTCATTCTTGGACCGGCGGGCATCCAGGTCGCCGACAAGTTCTAGGCAGCGGCGCGCCGCCGGCAGCGCTCAATCATCGTCAGAGGATTGCCTGTGCGCAGCCGTAGACAGGCATGCCGCGCGAATGTGTGCGGCGCGCCTCGCGGACTGTTTAGGCAGTAGATCGGAAGCCTGGAGGCGCCAAGGGCGTCTCCGAAGAATGCGGTTCGCCTTTAGTTGGCGACCTTCTTGTCGTCGGCTTTGGCGAGCTCTTTCCATGCGCCCTGCTGCGACAGCATCGAGCGCAGATAGGCGACGTTCGCTTCGGCCTGCTCGCTGGAAAGCTCCTGGCGGGCGATCGTCTCGGCTTCCTGGAAGCGGCCCTGAAGGCCGACGGCGAGCGCAAGGTTCTGCCGCACGCTGCTATCGGCGCCGGGCTGGCTTGCCGCAGACTTGAGATAGGTTTCCGCGGTGCGAAGGTCCTTGGTCAAAAGGTATGACATGCCGAGATTGGAGAGCACCGACGGCTCGTTCGGCTTGAGCTCGAGGGCCTCGCGGTAGCGCAGCCGTGCTTCCTGGGCGCGGCCCAGCTGGTCGAGGATCGCGCCCTCGGCCGATTTCAGCTTCCAGTCCGGACGGTCGGGCGTCTGCGCCCGGCCGATCGTCGCAAGTGCCTGCTCGAGCTGGCCGGCGGCGGCCTGGGCCTTGCCGTAGGCGCCGAGCACTTCGCGGTCGGACGGATGGTTGATCGCGACCTGTTGCATCACCGCAAGCGCCTGCTCGTTACGTCCGGTCATGCGCAGCAGATTGGCGTAGTTGAGGCCCGCTTCGCGGTCTTTGGGGTTCTTCTCGTAGGCCTGGCCGATGCTTTCGGCAGCGGCCGAAAGCTCGGTCGCGGTCATGGACTGCACCGGTTTCGACGTTCTGGAGATCGACCCCGTCGTCAGTTCCTTCTTCGGCTGGTTGGCGCAGCCGGCAAGGGCAAGCGCCACCAGCGCGATTGCCGCGCCCTGCAAGAAACGGGCGTGTTTCGAGGATGAGGTCGTATATTTGGCCATGTGTGTCCCCAGCATGCATTCGCGCACCTGAACTTCAGACAACACCGGCGCAACTTTCACTCCAGCAATAATCTGTTAACCCTAACAGAGCGTTAATGGCGCGATTCCATCTCTGTCAGCCGAGGACTTTCATGGCCCCCTATCAGTTCATCGAGCGGCCGTCGCCGTTCAACACCAGCGCCGGCAAGACCCTGCCGATCTTCGCCGTCACGCCGGCGCATATCGAGACGGGGACGATCGACCCGATCGCTTTGGACTGGGCGCGCAAGGCAGGCTTCACGGCCGATTCCGGCGCGGTGCTGTTGATCCCGTCCGCCGACGGCCATCTCGGCGGCGCGCTCTTCGGCCTCGGCAGCAATCCGTCGGAAGCCCCGTTCCTGGCCGGCAAGCTGGCGCGAGCGCTGCCGGCGGGCAAATGGCATATCGAAACGGCGCCGCTGACGGCCAACCGGCTGGCGCTCGGCTACGGCCTCGGCTCCTATCGCTTCGAGCGCTACAAGTCCGCCAAGGGCGAACCGCCCACGCTGCTCATTCCGGCAGATGCGGACGCAACCGATATCAAGCGCCAGCTCGCCGGCGTGTTCCTTGCCCGTGACCTCATCAACACGCCGACCAACGACATGGGGCCGGAAGCGCTCGAAGCGGCGTTCCGTGCGCTGGCCGCCCACTACAAGGCCGATGTTTCGGTCATTACGGGCGAGGCGCTGCTGACGCAGAATTTCCCGCTGGTCCACACCGTCGGCCGCGCCAGCGCCGAGGCTCCGCGCCTGCTGGAGCTGCGCTGGGGCAAAAAGGGCCACAAGAAGGTAACGCTCGTCGGCAAGGGCGTCTGCTTCGATACCGGTGGTCTCGACATCAAGCCGTCGGCCTCCATGCTGTTGATGAAGAAGGACATGGGCGGTGCCGCCAACGTGCTTGGCCTGGCGCTGATGATCATGGACGCCAAGCTCAAGGTGGATCTGCGCGTCATCGTGCCGGTGGTCGAAAACTCGATCTCGGCCAACGCCTTCCGGCCCGGCGACATCTACCGCAGCCGCAAGGGTCTGACCGTTCAGATCGACAACACCGATGCCGAGGGCCGGTTGATCCTCGCCGACGCACTCGCCTATGCAGACGAGGAAAAGACCGATCTGCTCGTCGACATGGCGACGCTGACCGGTGCCGCCCGCGTCGCGCTCGGTCCGGATCTGCCGCCCTTCTTCACCGACGATGCCGATCTCGCCCATGATCTCACGGAAGCAAGCCTCGAGGTCGACGATCCGATGTGGCGGATGCCGCTCTATAACGGCTACGACAAGGATGTCTCGGCCCGTATCGCCGACCTGACCAACGCGCCGGCGGGCGGCATGGCCGGATCGATCACCGCGGCACTCTTCCTCCGGCGCTTCGTCACCAACGCCAAGAGCTGGGTGCATTTCGATATCTTCGGATGGGCTCCGTCCGAGCGTCCGCATTCGACGGTTGGCGGGGAGGCGCAGGCGATCCGCGCGCTCTACCAGCACGTCCAGAAGATCGCGAAGTAACCGCAGCCAGGCGGAACCGGCAAAGAAACGCTTGCGTAACGATCCGCCGCTATCGTGGCGGATCTGTATCTTGCGTAGGAGCTGCCATTGCCGATCGAGCTAACGCCCTCCCAGGCCCTCGGGCTTTGGCATTCGGTGTCGCTCGCCCAGGTTCGCGTCGACAGCCGCGACCTGACCTTGCGGCAGCTGGCGATCCTGCTGCAGATCTACCTCGTGCCGCCGCCGCACACCGTGCGCGGACTGGCAGCGACGCTCGGTGTCACCAAGCCGGTCATCACCCGCGCGCTCGATACCATGGGCGCGCTTGGCCTTGTCGATCGCGTCCGCGACGATCGTGATCGCCGCAACGTCGTCATCAAAAGGACAGTTGAGGGTGCTCTCTATCTTGAAAAACTCGGTGACCTGATCATTGATCAGGGCCGCAAGCAGCTGAAGTGAGTAAGATATGTCGACACTGCCCGATCGCCGTCTGAATGCCTATCGACCAGACCTTGCCGAAAGCCGCCTTCGCGGCGTCGTAGAGGCTGAACGGTATGTCGAGGGCAGCGTTGCGCGCGTCTCGGTTCCGGTTGCGCCGCTGCGTGCCAAGCCCGATCTCGCCTGCGGCACCGATACCGAACTCTTGCTCGGCGAATCGGTCCGGGTGCTCGACACCAGCAACAGCTGGTGCTGGGTAAAGGCCGACCTCGACGGCTATGTCGGCTACCTTCCGGAATATTGCCTGGCGCCGGTTATCAAGAGCCCGACCCATGTCGTGACCGCGCCGCGCACCTTCGTCTATACCGGCCATGATCTGCGTTTCCCGACCGTCTATCCGCTGTCGATGGGCAGCCGGCTGACGGTTATCGATGAGCGCGAGACCCGGGGAACGCGCTATTTCCTGCTCGACGGCGGCCAGGCGGTCATCGCCAATCACTGCATCGAGGTCGGCAATGTCTTGCCGGGAGACTATGTCTCGGTCGCTGCCCGCTTCGTCGAAACGCCCTATCTCTGGGGCGGGCGTTCCGGCTTCGGCATCGATTGCTCCGGTCTTGTGCAATTGTCGATGATGATGGTCGGCAGGCAGGCGCCGCGCGATTCCGATATGCAGGCGACGGGGCTGGGAACACCGATTGTGCGCGAAGAACTCAAGCGCGGCGACCTCGTTTTCTGGAAAGGCCACGTCGCGCTGATGGAGGACGACGAAACCCTGATCCATGCCAACGGCCACACGATGACGGTAGCGCGCGAAGGGTTGGAAGCCTCGATCGAACGGATCGGCTGGCTCTATGAGCAGCCGACGGGCTATCGCCGCCCTTGATCGCCTGCCAGCGGGACCGGAGAAGCGAGTTTCCTCGATCATTGCCGATGAGGCAAGACAACCATTCGCCATGCGGAATCAGACGTTGCGTCTCTGGCAGCAGCTTCGGCGCAGCAAGCGCTGCACCACGCTCTCGCTAAATCAGTAGCCGGCTACTTTGTCGACGACATGTTCGAGCGTCTGCCCGCCTTCGAAGCGGGAGATCTGCTGCTCCACGTGGCGGAAGAGCGCCTTGACGTCGGAGGATGCCGCCACGTGCGGCGTGACGTAGACGTTGGGCAGGGTCCAGAAGCGGCTGCCCTGGGCGAGCGGCTCTTGCTCGAACACGTCGAGAGAGGCACCGGCGAGCACGCCGCTGTCGAGCGCCTTCAGGATGTCTGCTTCGACCTGGCTGCCGCCGCGGCCGGCATTGATGAAGACAGGTGCGCCGAACGGCCCATTGCGGCTAAGCTTTGCAAACAGGCGCAGGTTGAATATGCCGCGGGTGTCCGGCGTCAGCGGCAGCAGGCCGACGAGGAAGTCGCTGCGCGCCAGGAAGCTGTCGAGTTCGTTGCCGCCAAAGGTCTCGATGCCGGCGACGTCGCGCTTGCTGCGCGACCAGCCGATGACTTTGAACCCCATGGTAGATAGCTTGCGGGCGGCGTCCTGGCCAAGCACGCCCATGCCCATGACGCCGACGGTGATGTCGGCCGCTTCCGGCTGGGTCAGGTCGCGCCATTCGCGTTTCGCCGCCTGCGCCTCATAGGCGCGGTGCTGGCGCAGGTGCAGGAGGCACTGCATGACCACCCACTCGCTCATGCGCGTCGTCAGCGTCTGGTCGACGAAGCGCACCAGCGGCACCTCGGGAAGACCAGGCAGCGTCAGCACGTGATCGACGCCGGCGCCGCCGGAGAACACCACCTTGAGATCGGGCGCCCGCTCGAAAAGATCCGGCGCCGATTTCCAGACGACCGCATAGTCGATGCCCGAGAGATCGCGGTTGTGCTGAACCGCATCGGCGCGGTTGATCACCTCGCGATCCGGGAAGGCCCCGCGAAGCGCCGCCTCGACCTCCTCTGGAATGAACTTCAGATCGACGATGACGGGGCTTTTTGCGGACATTCGGACACCTATTGGCGGATCGCGGTCAAGTTGACGGCTTCGAGGTTGAAGGCGGCTGCCATCAGCGCCTTGGTATAGTCCTGGCTCGGCGCATTGAAGATGCGCTCGGCCGGACCCTGCTCCACCACCTTGCCCATGCGCATGACGATCATCTCATTGGCAAGGGCGCGCACGACCTTGAGGTCGTGGCTGATGAACAGATAGGCGAGGTCATGCTTCACCTGCAGGTCGCGCAGGAGGTCGACCACCTGCGCCTGAACGCTCATGTCGAGCGCCGAGGTCGGTTCGTCGAGCATCACGAATTGCGGCTTCAGCACCATGGCGCGCGCAATGGCGATGCGCTGGCGCTGGCCGCCGGAGAACTCGTGCGGATAGCGCCACCGGGTCGCAGGATCGAGGCCTACTTCTTCGAGCGCCGCGGCGACGCGAGCATCGCGCGCGTTGTCCGACAGCGATCGCTCGTGGATCTTCAGGCCCTCGGCGATGATATCGGCCACCGACATGCGCGGGCTGAGTGAGCCATAGGGGTCCTGAAAGACGATTTGCATCCGGTTTCGAAGCGGCCGCATCTCGTTGAAGCTGTAGCGGTCGATGTCCTTGCCGATGAAGGCGATGCGTCCCTTCGACGAGATCAGTCGCGTCAGCGCCAGCCCGAGCGTCGTCTTGCCGGAGCCGGATTCGCCGACGACGCCGAGCGTCTGGCCGGCGCGCAGCTTCAGGTCGATGCCGTCGACCGCCTTTACATGGTCGACCACCTTGCGCAGGAAGCCGGCCTTGATCGGAAACCACACCTTCATGTCGGAGGCTTCCATCACGATCGGCTTCGACGCGTCTGATAGCGGCGGATTGCCCTTCGGTTCGGAGGCGAGCAAATGGCGAGTATAGGCGTGCTGGGGATTGGCGAAGATTTCGGCGGTCGGTCCGGTTTCGACGATCTTGCCCTTGGTCATAACGCAGACCCGATCGGCGATCTTGCGCACGATGCCGAGGTCATGGGTGATGAACAGCATCGACATGCCGTGCTCATCCTTGAGCGACTTCAAGAGTTCGAGGATCTGTGCCTGTACGGTGACGTCGAGCGCTGTCGTCGGCTCGTCGGCGATCAAGAGTTCCGGCCGGTTGGCGAGCGCCATCGCGATCATCACGCGTTGGCGCTGGCCACCCGAGAGCTCGTGCGGGTAGGCGCCGAGCCGCTTTTCCGGCTCGCGGATGCCGACCTGGTTGAGTAGCTCGAGGATGCGCGTGCGCCGCGCCGCACCCTGCAGCCCCTGGTGCAGTTCGAGGATCTCACCGATCTGCCGCTCGATCGAGTGCAGCGGGTTGAGCGAGGTCATCGGCTCCTGGAAGATCATGGTGATGTCGTTGCCGCGCGCATGGCGCAGTTCCGCATCGCTGGCCTTCAAGAGGTCCTTGCCGTTGAACAGGATTTCGCCGCTCGGATGGCTGGCCGACGGGTAGGGCAGGAGCTTCAGGATCGAGTTGGCCGAGACCGATTTTCCCGAACCGGATTCGCCGACAAGCGCCACGGTTTCCCCGCGCTTGATGTCGAAGGAGATGTGATCGACGGCAACGGACGTGTTGCCGCCCTGGTGAAAGGCGACGGAGAGGTCGCGGACGGAGAGAAGGGGGTCTGTCATCGTCGCGCTCACCGGAACGTCTTTCTCGGATCGAAGGCATCGCGCGTGGCTTCGCCGACGAAGATCAGCAGCGACAGCATCAGCGACATGACGCAGAAGGCCGTCAGCCCCAGCCAGGGCGCCTGCAGGTTGGACTTGCCCTGGGCGATCATCTCGCCGAGCGAGGGCGATCCGGGCGGCATGCCGAAGCCGAGGAAGTCGAGCGAGGTCAGCGTCGTGATCGAGCCGGAGAGAATGAAGGGCAGGAAGGTCAGCGTCGCTACCATCGCGTTCGGCAGGAGGTGGCGATACATGATCGTGCCGTTGCCGACGCCGAGCGCGCGTGCCGCGTTGACGTATTCGAAGTTGCGCGCCCGCAGGAACTCGGCGCGCACGACGCCGACGAAGCCGACCCAGGAGAACAACAGCATGATTCCGAGCAGGATGAAGAAGCCCGGCGGCAGGATCGCGGCGATGATCAGCAGAATGTAGAGCACCGGCATCGACGACCAGATCTCGATGAAACGCTGCATCAGGAGATCGGTCCAGCCACCGAAATAGCCCTGGATGGCGCCGGCGGTGACACCGATCACCGCCGAGGCGATGGTGAGCGTCAGGCCGAAGAGCACCGAAAGACGGAAGCCGTAGATCATGCGCGCAAAGACGTCGCGAGCCTGGTCGTCGGTGCCGAGCCAGTTGAGGTTTCCGACGATGCAGTTCCGGTCGTTGGTCTTGTCCGGATAGGCGGAGCAGCGCTCTTCCTTGTCCATCAGCCAGAAGGGCTTGGTCGGCGCCGAATGCGGGATGTTGGAATTGACCGTCTGGTAGGAATAGCGCACCGGCGGCCAGATCATCCAGCCATTGGCCTCGATCTCGTCGCGGATGAAATCGGAGCGATAGTCGGTCTCGGCCAGGAAGCCGCCGAACTTTTCCTCCGGATAGTCGATGACGACGGGGAACAATAGCTCGCCCTTGTAGGAGGCGATGATCGGCTTGTCATTGGCGATGAGTTCGCCGACCAGGCTGAGCCCGAACAGCGCCAGGAACAGCCAGAGCGACCAGTAGCCGCGCCGGTTCGCCTTGAAATTCTGCCAGCGGCGCTGGTTGACCGGTGACAGCCAGCCGCGCGGCGCCACAGCGGCCGGGGATGTCGTGACGCTTGCCATCAGACATCCCTCCGCTCGAAGTCGATGCGCGGATCGACCCAGGTATAGATGAGGTCCGACAGCAGGCTGACGAGCAGGCCCATCAGCGAGAAGATGAAGAGGGTGGCAAAGACGATCGGATAGTCGCGCTTGACGACCGAATCATAGCCGAGCCGGCCGAGGCCATCGAGCGAGAATATGTATTCGATCAAAAGCGAACCGGTGAAGAAGGCCGAGATGAAGGCACCGGGGAAGCCGGCGATGATGATCAGCATGGCATTGCGGAACACATGGCCATAGAGCACCTGACCGTCGGTGAGGCCCTTGGCCCGTGCGGTCGTCACATACTGCTTCTTGATCTCGTCGATGAAGGAATTCTTGGTGAGCAGCGTCGTCGTCGCAAAGGCCGACAGCAGCAGCGTGATCAGCGGCAGCGTCATGTGCCAGATGTAATCGAGGATCTTCTGCCACCAGGGCAGTTGCCAGAAATTGTCGGAGACGATGCCGCGCAGCGGGAACCAGTCGAAGAACGAGCCGCCGGCAAAGACGACGATCAGCAGGATGCCGAAGAGGAAGCTCGGCACGGCGTAGCCGACGACGATGATGCCGGAGGTCCACACGTCAAAGGCGGAACCGTCGGACACCGCCTTCTTGATGCCGAGCGGGATCGAGATTGCGTAGGAGAACAGCAGGATCCATAGCCCGAGCGAGATCGAGACCGGCATCTTCTCCTTGATCAGGTCGATCACCGAGGTGTTGCGGAAGAAGCTCTCGCCGAAATCGAAGCGCATATAGTTCCACATCATGGTGGCGAAGCGCTCGAGCGGCGGCTTGTCGAAGCCAAACTGCTTTTCGAGCTTGGCGATGAATTCCGGATCGAGGCCTTGAGCGCCGCGATAGCGGCCGCCCTCGTCTCCGCCGGCTTGCATCAGGTCGCCGCTGCTGCCCGACAGGCGATCGGAGCCGCCGGCATTGGTCAGGTCCGAGATCACCTGCTCGACCGGGCCGCCCGGCGCGAACTGCACCACAATGAAGGAAATCGCCATGATCCCGAAGATCGTCGGGATCATCAGAAGCAGGCGGCGCAGGATATAGGCACCCATCAGGCGGGCCTTTCGATCGACGTGGGGGCGATGGCCCTTAACCGCGAAGCGTCGGCATGCCGTCTATGGTGTCTCAATCCCTGTGTCTCCTTGCGTGCCCCGGATCGGGGCTTGTTTCAGTGATTCGTTTTTTTTGCATTTGGAATCGAGACGCCATCTGAGCGCAAGGACTTCATTTGGGGGAGGCGTTTTTCGACCACCAGGCATCCGGAAACCCGATGCCATAATAGGGAAGCTCCTGCGGGCGGGCGAGCTGTTTCCAATAGGCGACACGAACGTTCTTCGAATAGAACAGCGGCACGACGTAGTGGTGGGCGAGCAGGACCCGGTCGAGTGCCCGCGTCGTTGCCACCAGCTCCTCGCGGTTGGGCGCGAAGATGATCCTGCGGATGAGTTCGTCGATCGCGGGATCGGCGATGCCGGCATAGTTCCTCGATCCCGTCTGGTTGACGGAGCCGGATCCCCAGTAGTCGATCTGTTCGTTTCCGGGCACCAGCGTCTGCGCCCAGATGCCGTAGATCATGTCATAGTCGAAGCTTCGCACACGGTTGGTGTATTGCGAGTCGTCGACGGTCCGTATGCGTGCATCGATGCCGATCTTCTTCACGCTGTTGATGAACGGCGTGACGGTGCGCTCGAAGGACGGATTGGACAAAAGCAATTCGAAGCTGAAGGGCTCGCCGGTCTTTACATTGACCAGGCGGTTGCCCTTGAGTTCGTAGCCCGCCTCCTTGAACAGCGCCAACGACTTCCGCAGGTTGTCGCGCACCTTCTGCGGGTCGCCGTTGACCGGGTTCGTGTAGGGCGTTGTGAAGACCTCCGGAGGAACCTTGTCTTTCAGTTCCTCCAGAATGGACTTCTCGCGCCCTTCCGGCAAAGCCTTGGAGGCAAGCTCGGTGCCCCAGAAGTAGCTGTCGACGCGTTGAAAGGCGTTGTAGGCAAGGCTGCGGTTCAGATCCTCGAAATCAAAGGCGTAGTTCAGCGCTTCGCGCACCCGCTGGTCTTTGAACTTCTCGCGGCGCATGTTCGGCACGAAGGCCTGCATGATGCCAGCTGCGCGCAACGGATTCTCGATCTCCTCGCGGACCACACGGCCGTCTTTCATCGCCGGGAAATCATAGGCCGTCGCCCAGTGGCTGGCGCTATTGTCCTGGTAGAAATCGACGTTGCCGGCGCGGAAGGCCTCGAACTGCACGTTCCTATCGCCGAAAAAGGCATAGCTGATCACGCCGAAATTATATTGCCCGACGTTGACGTTGAGGTTCTTGCCCCAATAGTCGTCTCTAAGCTCGAAGCGGATTGAGCCACCGGCCTGGAACGAGGCGATCTTGTAGGGGCCTGAGCCCATCACCGGCTCCAGAGTCGTACGGCTGATGTCGCGCTTGTTGCCTTTGGCGTCCTGCCCCTCCCACCAGTGTTTCGGCACGATCGGGAATTGACCGAGAATGTTCGGCAATTCGTGATTGTTCCTTTCGTCGAAGCGGAAAGTGACGTCGCGCTCGCCCGTCTTTTCCGCCGAAACAACGTGGCGGTAGTAGTTGGAGAGCAGCGGATTGTGCTCTTTCACCTTTTCAAACGAAAAGACGACGTCCTCCGGCGTCACCGGCTGGCCATCGGCCCATTTGGCCTCGGAGCGTAAGCGAAACGTCGCGGAGGAAATATCGTCGGGGTATGAAACGCCCTCGGCCAGCAGCCCATAGGCGGTGGTGATCTCGTCCTCGGCCGATTTCATCAATGTATCGAAGACGAGCGAGGTTACGCCGCTCGCCGCCTCGCCCTTGGAGAGTATAGGATTGAAGGTGTCGAAGGTACCGCTCTCCGACAGGCGCAGCTCTCCACCCTTGGGAGCGTCAGGATTGACGTAGTCGAAGCGCGCAAAATCAGGCTTGTATTTCAACTCACCGATTGACGATGTTCCGTGACGCCAGACGGGCTGTTCTTGGGCATTGCCTGCAGCAGGAAAAAGAAGAAACGCCGCTGTCAGTAGCGATGCAGCGAGGCCTGATTTCATGGTCCTGCAGACGTATGGCATCCAGCCCTTACCCCTTTATATTTCAATCTTCTTTTGCGAGAGCATAGGCGAAATCAGGGCAAATGACAGGCACCGCCGCAAATCAGGCCAAATTTTTGAGTCACATCCCGGTGATTCACATGCGTGTGAGGCGCAAGGCTGAGGCAAAGACGGGGCCTTAGGATGGGGTTCGCCGGACACGGCATGCGTAGATCGGCGCTGCTGTCTGCGAGACAAACGGGACGAAATTCAATGATTGCTCCATTTCGACGTTGCGGCTCGGCGTTTCTTGCGCTGCTGCTTGGAACCAGCCTCCTGATCGCCGACAACGCCGCGGCAGACGACGTGCCTGCAAAGACGCTCTTCGGCGCCAAGGCTCTGCCTGCCGAGATGGCGGCAAATTCCTACGGCTTCTATGCCAAGGGATGCCTTGCCGGCGGTGTCGCCATCCCGACTGACGGGCCGACTTGGCAGGCAATGCGGCTGTCGCGCAACCGCCGCTGGGGCCACCCGCAGATGATCGCGCTGATCGAGCAGTTTTCCCATGATGCCGCCAACAAGGTCGGCTGGCCGGGTCTGCTGCTCGGCGATATCTCTCAGCCACGCGGCGGGCCGATGCTGTCGGGCCACGCCTCGCATCAGATCGGGCTCGATGCTGACATCTGGCTCACCCCAATGCCGCAACGTACGCTCAGCTATCGCGAACGCGAGGATATCTCCGCCACCTCGATGCTGCAGAAGAACAAGTTCCTGACGGTCGACCGTTCGATCTGGACGCCGAAGCACGCGCAACTGATCATGCTGGCGGCGAGCTATCCGCAGGTCGAGCGCGTCTTCGTCAATCCGGCGATCAAGAAGAAGCTTTGCGATACCTGGACGGGCGACCGCACGAATCTCGGCAAGGTTCGGCCGATCTACGGCCACGACTATCACTTCCACATCCGCATCAAGTGCCCCGCGGGTGCTTCGACCTGCAAGGACCAGGCGGAGGTGCCGGCCGGCGACGGCTGCGACAAGTCGTTGGCCTGGTGGTTCACCGACGAGCCGTGGGCAAAACCGACGAAGAAGCCGGACGCGAAGCCGGTCAAGCCGAAGGTAACGACGCTTGCCGACCTGCCGAAGGCCTGCGCTCTCGTGCTCAACGGCCCGGCGCCCGCCTCGGAAGCGGCCGCCACTTTTGGCACAGCCTACCGGGCTGCCGCGCCGGCCGCAGCGAGCGATAGTATCGAGCAGGTGATCGGTGCGTCCGGCGATGTCCCGCCGGCCGATATCCCCGTGCCGATGGCGCGTCCGACGCTGCAGTAGGCCAGCAACCCGAGCGGGGCGGGGAGGCATCAGCCTTCCCATTCCCGTGGCGCTCATGTATAGGGCAATCAAATCGATTTAAATATTGATGCGAGGCCCGGCATGGCGGATCGGAAATGTGTTGCGCTGATCGCGCATGATCAGAAGAAGGACGATCTTGCGGACTTTGCCAAGGCGCATGAAGCGGTACTGGCTGACTGGCGGATCGTCGCCACCGGCACGACCGGCGGCCGTGTTCTCGACGTCTGCCCAGGCCTCGATATCACCCGGCTGAAAAGCGGTCCCCTGGGCGGGGACCAACAGATCGGCGCGATGATCGCGACCGGCGAAGTGCAACTGCTGATCTTCTTCGTCGACCCGCTGACCGCCATGCCGCACGATGTCGACGTCAAGGCGCTGATGCGCCTCGCCATCGTCTACGACATTCCGATGGCGCTCAATCGTGCAACGGCCGAGCAGTTGATCGACCTCAACCCCAGATGATGCGGGCTCCGGCGGGTGGATGCGACAATCCTCCCGCACTTTTCCTCATCCCGTTCTGTCTGATAGACAGTTCAGCAACCCAAGATGACGATCAGGATGGATCTTGCGATGTCCGGCAACAATGAACACAGCTTTCCTTTTCCGATCCTGATCGGTGACATCGGCGGCACCAACGCGCGCTTTGCCTTGCTCATCGACGCCTTTGCCGACCCGAAGCAACTGCCGCCGATCAAGACCGGCGATTTCGAGACGATCGAGGAGGCGCTGCAAAAGAGCATTCTCGACAAGACCTCCGTGCAGCCGCGCTCGGCGATCCTGGCGGTGGCCGGTCCGATTCGGGGTGATGAAATTCCCCTGACCAACGCCGGCTGGGTGATCCGGCCGAAGGACATGCTTTCGAGCCTCGGCCTCGAAGACGTGCTGATCATCAACGACTTCGAGGCTCAGGCGCTTGCCGTCGCCGCTCCGGCGGACGAGGACCTGGTGCAGATCGGCGGCGGCAGCATCCGGCCGCTGACCTCCCGCGTCGTGCTCGGACCGGGAACGGGCCTTGGCGTCGGCGGCCTGGTCTTTGCCCAGCACACCTGGTTCCCGGTGCCGGGCGAAGGCGGCCATGTCGATATCGGCCCGCGCACCGAACGCGATTTCCACATCTGGCCATTTCTGGAGCCGATCGAAGGCCGCATGGCCGGCGAGCAGATTCTCTGCGGCCGTGGCATCATGAACCTCTACCGCGCCGTTTGCGCCGCCGATGGCGTGGATCCGGTTCTGACGGACCCCGCGGAAGTGACGACGCACGCCCTTGCCGAGAGCGACAGGGCGGCGATCGAGACCATCTCGCTGTTTTCGACCTATCTCGGTCGCGTGGCCGGCGACATGGCGCTGATCTTCATGGCCCGTGGCGGCGTTTTCCTGGCAGGCGGTATCTCGCAGAAGATCCTGCCGGCGCTGATGAAGTCGCCCTTCCGGGCCGCCTTCGAGGACAAGGCCCCGCATTCGGCGCTGATGAAAACGATCCCGACCTTTGCCGTCATTCACCCGATGGCCGCGCTCTCGGGATTGGCAGCCTTTGCCCGCACGCCGAGGGATTTCGGTGTGGCAACGGAGGGACGCCGCTGGAGAAGCTGAGACCGTGGCGTGCGCAAAGACTCGCCAAAGCGATATCAAACCACTATAGAGCCCCGGGAAAGATCGGGCCGGATGCCGGCCCTCCAGATTGGTTCCAGGGAAGACGGGCTTTTTGAGCGTCAGCAAGAAAAAACAGCACGCGGTCGATTCGGATACGATCAGCGGGATCCTCAAGCGGGTCATTGCGGAAAACGGTCGTGACCACATTCGCGGCTATGCTTTTGCCATCGGCTGCCTGGCGGTGGTCGCTGCCACGACAGGCTTTACCGCCTCGATCATGGAAACCGTCATCAACGAGGCCTTCGCCAACAAGCGGGCGGACATCGTTCTGCTCGTCTGCGGCGCGATCCTCGCCGCCTTCGTGCTGCGCGGCTTTGCCACTTACGGCCAGGCCGTCGCGCTTTCGAAGATCGGCAACAACATCGTCGCGCGCTATCAGCGCCGTCTTTACGCCCATCTGATGGCGCTCAGCGTCGGCTATTTCAACGAGACCCGTTCGGCGCAACTCGCCGCCCAGATCAGCCAGAACGTCAGCGGCATTCGCGACGTGCTCAATCTGACCGTTACCTCGATCGCGCGCGACCTGCTGACGCTGATCGGTCTGGTCGGCGTCATGTTTGCCAAGGACTGGCTGCTGTCGATCATCGTCTTCGTCGCCGCACCTCCGCTGCTTTTGGGCCTGCGCTATGTGTCCAAGCGCCTGCGTTCGGCCACCCGGGAGGCGATCGAAGTCAACAGCCGCGTTCTCGGCGCGATGCAGGAAACCATTCAGGGCATCACCATCGTCAAGGCCTTTACGATGGAGAGCGAGCTTCGCGGCAAGGTCGAGGCGATTGTCGATCGCGCCGAAAACCGCGCCAACCGCATTGCCCGGTTGAGCGAGCGCACGGCGCCGATGACCGAAACCTTCGCCGGCCTGGCGATCTCGGCGGTGCTTGCCTATTCGGCGTTCCGCGCCATCTATGCCGACGTACCGCCCGGCGCCTTCTTCGCTTTCGTCGTCGCTTTGCTGATGGCCTATGACCCGGCCCGCCGCCTGGCGCGGCTTCAGGTCTCGCTCGAGCGTGCCGCCGTCAACGCCCGCATGGTCTACGAGATCCTCGATACCGTGCCGCACCAGCGCGACAAGCCCGATGCCAAGGAACTGACGTTTACCAATGCGACCGTCGAGCTGCGCGACGTGCGCTTCAAATATCCGAATGGCGACGACGTGCTGCGGGGCGTGAGCTTCATGGCTGAGGGCGGCAAGACGACGGCGCTTGTCGGTCCGTCAGGGGCCGGAAAATCGACCGTCATCAGCCTCATTCCGCGGTTCTACGATCCGGCGTCCGGCCAGATCCTGGTCGATGGTCAGGATATCGCCGACGTCACCAAACTGTCGCTGCGCAAGGGCATCGCCTATGTGTCGCAGCAGCCCTATCTCTTCGAAGGCTCGATCCGCGACAACATCCGCTACGGCCGCATCGACGCGACGGATGCCGAGGTGGAGGAAGCCGCACGGCTTGCCTACGCCCATGATTTCATCCTGGCGCAGCCGCAGGGCTACGACACGCCGGTTGGCGAAAATGGCATGACGCTCTCGGGCGGCCAGCGCCAGCGCCTGTCGATTGCGCGCGCGCTCGTGCGCAACGCGCCGATCCTGCTGCTCGACGAGGCCACTTCTGCGCTCGACACCGAATCGGAAGCCGCGGTGCAGAAGGCGCTCGACCACGCCATGGATGGCCGCACGGTGATCGTCATCGCGCATCGCCTCTCGACCGTCGTCAACGCCGACAAGATCATCGTCATGAAGGATGGTTGCGTCGTCGAGGAAGGCACCCATGCGGATCTTGCACGGCGGCCGGACGGTCTCTACGCTCGGCTCCACAATCTCCAGGGCCAGAATTCGGAGGAGCAGTCTCCGGATGGCGAAACGCCCGAAGCGCCGGCCGGCGCCCAAATCCACTAGCGGACAAGAAGGAACTCACCGATGGGCGCGAACGATATGAAGCTCGTGGTGGTGGGTGCGGCAGGCCGTATGGGCCAGACGCTGATCAGGACGGTTCATGCGATGGACGGCGTGCGCCTGCATGCGGCCGTCCAGCGCACGGGTTCTCCCTTCATCGGCCGCGATGCGGGCGAACTCTCCGGGCTTGGTCCGATCGGCGTGCCGGTGAGCGACCAGCCGCTCGAAGCCTTCGTCGAAGCCGAAGGCGTCCTTGATTTCACCGCACCGGCGAGCACCGTCGAGTTTGCCGGTCTCGCGGCCCAGGCCCGCATCGTCCATGTGATCGGCACCACCGGCTGCTCGTCCGACGACGAGGCGAAGATCCGCGCCGCCGCCCGCCACGCCCGCATCGTCAAGTCGGGCAATATGAGCCTCGGGGTCAATCTGCTCGGCGTTCTGACGGAGAAGGCGGCGCGTGCGCTCGGTCCGGCCGACTGGGACATCGAAATCCTCGAAATGCACCACAAGCACAAGGTCGATGCGCCCTCGGGCACGGCCCTGCTTCTCGGTGCTGCGGCGGCGAAGGGGCGCGATATCGCTCTTGCCGACCATTCGGTGCGCGTGCGTGACGGTCATACAGGCCCGCGCCCGGTCGGCACCATCGGATTTGCCACCCTGCGCGGCGGCTCCGTCATCGGCGAGCACTCGGTGATTCTCGCCGGCGAAGGTGAGCAGGTGACCCTGTCGCACAGCGCCACGGACCGTTCGATCTTCGCGCGCGGTGCCGTCACCGCCGCACTCTGGGCTCGCAGCCAGAAGCCCGGTTTCTATTCTATGCTCGACGTTCTCGGGCTCAACTGACCTTTCCACTCTCAAGTCTCAAGGGGAATTCGACATGAGCGGTACTCTCGTCCTCGTCCGGCATGGCCAGAGCGACTGGAACCTGAAGAACCTGTTCACCGGCTGGCGTGATCCGGATCTGACGGAACTCGGCGTCGAGGAAGCCAAGGCCGGCGGCAAGGCGCTTGCCGACTACGGCATCAAGTTCGATATCGCCTTCACCTCGGATCTCGTCCGTGCCCAGCGCACGTGCCAGTTCGTGCTCGACGCCGTCGGCCAGTCCTCGCTCGAGACGATCCGCGACCAGGCGCTGAACGAACGCGACTATGGCGACCTCTCGGGCCTCAACAAGGATGACGCCCGCGAGAAGTGGGGTGAAGAGCAGGTGCATATCTGGCGCCGCTCCTACGACATCCCGCCTCCGGGCGGCGAGAGCCTGCGTGACACCGGCGCCCGCGTCTGGCCCTATTACCTGACCGAGATCCTGCCGCGCGTGCTCTCCGGCCAGAAGGTGCTGGTCGCCGCCCACGGCAACTCGCTGCGTTCGCTGGTCATGGTGCTCGATCGCCTGTCGAAGGAAGAGATCCTGAAGCTCAACCTCGCGACCGGCGTGCCGATGGTCTACAAGCTCAACGCCAATTCGACCGTCGCTTCCAAGGAAGTGCTCGGCGACATGTCCGGCGCCCACTGATCGCTGATGGCCAGGAAATGAAAAAGGGGCGCTGGCGCCCCTTTTTTGTGTCTCCGATAATGCCGGCAAACCTGGCGATCAGATCGTGCCGTCAGCCGCCTTGCCGGCTTCCCAGCCGAGGATGGCGCGTTTGCGCGTCAGGCCCCAGTGATAGCCGGTGAGGTCCCCACTCTTGCCGAGCGCGCGATGGCAGGGGACGACGAAGGAAATCGGGTTGCGGCCGACAGCAGCACCGACCGCGCGCGATGCCGTCGGCTGGCCGATGTTCCCGGCGATGTTCGAATAGGTGGTGGCGCAGCCGAGAGGGATCTTCAGCAGTGCCTGCCAGACCCGGATCTGGAAGTCGGAGCCGATGAGGAAGATGCGCAGCGGCTCGTCCTGTCGCCAGCGCGACGGATCGAAGATGCGCGCGGCATATTGGGCCGTCGCCGCGCTGTCCTCGATGTAGCGGGCGTTCGGCCAGCGTTGCGCCATGTCCTCGAAGCTCGCCTGCTCGCCGCCCATATCGTTGAAGGCAAGTCCTGCGAGGCCGCGCTCGGTGATCATCACCAGCGCCGTGCCGAAGGGCGAGGGGTGGTAGCCGTAGCGGATCGTCAGACCCTCGCCGCGGGCCTTCCATTCGCCTGGCGACATCGCCTCGTGGGTGACGAACAGGTCGTGCAGCCGGCTTGGTCCTGACAGGCCCACTTCGATGCTGGTTTCGAGCAGCGGCATGTCTTCCTGGCGCAGCAGGCGCTTGGCATGGTCGAGGGTCACGGCCTGCAGGAAGGCCTTCGGCGACAGGCCCGCCCAGCGGGTGAAGACCTTCTGGAGCTGGGTCGGCGACTGCTTCAGGCGCTGCGCCACGGATTCGAGCGACGGCTGGTCGCGATAGTCCTCAGTGAGCATTTCGATCACGCGGCTGACCGTATCGTAGTCGGTGCCCTTCGGCGTGATGTCGGTGGGTACGGATGTCGCAATGTTCATGGCTCTTCTCCTGTCTTGCCACAGGTAACCATTTGCTGGCCCCGTCAACCACCCGAAACTTGAAAACATGCGATCGCCCGGTGCCGCGATTGTAAGCGCCGGGCGTCAGCGGCGGCGCACGGTCGCAAGCGCCCCCGAGAGCGCCAGCGCAAAGGTCTCGCGATCGTCGCGGTTGAGGAACGAGCCGATATCGGTTCGGCGGCCACCGCCGCTGATCGTCATCGAGACGATGCCGATTTCCTGATGCCGGGCGACATTCAAGCGTGCCCAGAACGGATTGAAGCGATGTTCGCTGATCTGGCCCGAGGGCGTGAACTTGCGCACTGAAACGTCCGTCCTGCTGACGCTGACCTCTTCGCGGCTGAGCCCCGAGCGGTTGTTCAGCCAGAAGGCGCCGAACAGCAGCAGGTAGTCGAGCCCGAAAAAGAACACCACCGGCCAGGCGCCGATGATGAGGAAGACGATACCGTGAACGAGGCTCAGGAGCCCGGCGATCAGGAAGAACATCTTGAAGCCGCGGCGCCCGAGCGAACGATAGGGCTTGAGCTCGGCGGTGAAGACCGGAGCGTCCTCGGATGGGGTGGTGGCGTTGCCATTGATCATGACCTTTGACTATAGATGCATCATGAAAAACGTGAAGCCGAAATTGCCTGTTCGCGCCGCCAAACCAAAGCCTGCAGCCGGTCGTCGCGCCATGCCGCGGGTGAAGAGCCTCTATAGCCAGGACGAGCTCAAGGAGATCTTCCGGCGCTTCTCGATCCAGCGGCCGGAGCCGAAGGGCGAGCTCGAGCATGTCAATCCCTTCACGCTGGTCGTCGCCGTGGCGCTCTCGGCGCAGGCGACCGATGCCGGCGTCAACAAGGCGACGCGCGCGCTCTTTGCCATCGCCGATACGCCGGAAAAAATGCTGGCGCTCGGCGAGGAGAAGGTTCGGGACTACATCAAGACGATCGGACTTTTTCGCAACAAGGCAAAGAACGTCATCGCGCTGAGTGAGAAGCTCATCCGGGATTTCGGCGGCGAGGTGCCGCGCACGCGGGAGGAACTGGTGACGCTGCCGGGCGTCGGTCGCAAGACCGCCAATGTCGTGCTTTCCATGGCCTTCGGCCAGTCGACGATCGCCGTCGACACCCACATCCTGCGCATCGCCAACAGGATCTGTCTGGCGCCGGGCAAGACCCCGGACGAGGTCGAAGACAAGCTGATCAGGATCATCCCCGACGAGTATCTCTACCACGCTCACCACTGGCTGATCTTGCACGGGCGCTACTGCTGCAAGGCGCGCAAGCCCGAATGCGAGCGCTGCGTCATCGCCGATCTCTGCAAGTCGCCGGAAAAGACCTGCGATATCCCGGCGCCGCTGGTCGAACTGCCGCCGCAGATGATCTCGGCTGCTGGTTGAGCCGTCAGGCCGAAACCATCCGGTCGATCAGCGTGCCGATCGTTTCCACGTAGACCTCGCTCGACGCGCCATCGGCAATGTCGAGCGCCGCACGATCGAAGGCAGCCGAAAGCAGTGAGGCCATGGCCGACAGTCTGTCGGCCGAAACGGTTTCCGGAGCCATTGCCTCGGCGATCCCTTCCTCGAGCGTTCTTTGCGCGTTGGCCGCGTCGATCGCCATCATTTCCCGCTTGCCGAGGACGGCCGGCCCATCGAGCAGGAGCAGGCGGATACGCCCCGGCTCGCGCATGGCGTCGAAATAGGCGCGGGCGCCGACCTTCAGTGCCTCTCGGGCTGAGAGGTCGCGTGATGTCGCTTGTTCGATCGACGTCGCCACCGAAATTGCTTCCCGCTCCGCCACCGCGCGAAACAGCGCCTTCTTGTCCTCGAAGTGGTGATAGAGCGCGCCGCGGGTGAGGCCGGCGGTTGCGACGATGTCCGGCGTCGAGGTGTCGGCATAGCCCCTGGTAACGAAGAGGCCGCGGGCAGCATCGAGGATCGCGGCACGAGTCGTGTCGGATCGCTCGCGGTTGGAGCGGCGGGAAATGTCTTGTTGCATACATGCAGCCTGTATGTTAATTAAAGAAACATACAGATTGTATGATATTGCAGGAGCGAGGAAAAGCCATGAAATCGACGAGCTATTACCCGGTCATCATGACGGCTGACGTTGCCGCCACTGCCGCTTTCTACATCGATCACTTCCGTTTCCAGGCGCTCTTCACCAGCGACTGGTATGTGCATCTGCAATCGATCGAGGACGAACATGTGACGCTTGCCGTGCTCGACTACCGCCACGAGACGATCCCCGAAGAGGCGCGCGCGCCCACCCGCGGTCTTCTCCTCAACTTCGAGGTCGAGGATCCCGATCGCATCTATGCGCAAGCGCTTGCCTCCGGCCTGCCGGTCCTGAAGACCTTGCGCGACGAGGATTTCGGCCAGCGTCATTTCATTACGGCCGATCCGAATGGCGTGCTGATCGACATCATCAAGCCCATTCCCCCGAGTGCCGAATTCGCCGCCGCCTATGACGAAAGCGCGCTTCCTACGGCGTGAAGCCGCCCGCACGCGTCTTTTGTCTTCCAAATGGCCGGAAAACCGGTATTAACGAACACCGGCCATCACGGAGACCGGACGAGGTTCATGACAAAATACGACGTGCTGACGATCGGCAACGCCATCGTTGATATCATCGCGCGCTGCGACGATGCCTTTCTCAATGAAAACGGCATCATAAAGGGCGCGATGAACCTCATCGACGCCGAAAGAGCCGAGTTGTTGTACTCGCGCATGGGCCCGGCGGTCGAAGCCTCCGGCGGCAGTGCCGGCAATACGGCAGCGGGCGTTGCCAGCCTCGGCGGTCGCGCCGCCTATTTCGGCAAGATCGCGAGCGACCAGCTCGGCGAGATCTTCGCCCACGACATTCGCGCGCAGGGCGTCTATTTCGAGACCAAGCCGCTGGAGAACACGCCGCCGACCGCGCGCTCGATGATCTTCGTCACCGAGGACGGTGAGCGCTCGATGAACACCTATCTCGGCGCCTGCGTCGAACTCGGCCCCGAGGACGTGGAGCCCGAGGTCGTCGCCCAATCCAAGGTTACCTATTTCGAAGGGTATCTCTGGGATCCGCCGCGCGCCAAGGACGCCATTCGCGAGACCGCGCGGATCGCCCACGCAAACGGCCGCGAGACCGCGATCACGCTGTCGGACAGCTTCTGCGTTCACCGCTATCGCGACGAGTTCCTGGACCTCATGCGTTCCGGCACGGTCGATATCGTCTTTGCCAACAAGCAGGAAGCGCTGGCACTTTACGAGACCGAGGATTTCGATCTGGCGCTGGAGAAGCTGTCGAAGGATTGCAAGCTCGCCGCCGTGACGCTCAGCGAAGAAGGTTCGGTGGTCGTGCGTGGAGAGGAACGGGTTCGTGTCGGCGCAACGCCGATCGCCCAGGTGGTCGACACGACAGGTGCTGGCGACCTCTATGCCGCGGGATTCCTGCATGGCTACACGACGGGGCGTTCGCTGGAAGACTGCAGCAAGCTCGGCAATCTTGCGGCCGGCATTGTTATCGGCCAGATCGGGCCGCGGCCGATGGTCTCGCTGGAAACGGCCGCCAAGCAGGCCGGTCTCGCCTGATCCGACCGAATTGATTTTTGGTTAAAGACGGGCGCGGCCTTACTTGAAGGCCTCGCCCGGATAGGCGCCCCAGATTTCGCCCTGGGCGATCCAGCCTTCGACGCCTTGCGCTTCGGCATGGCACCAGTCGCCATTGCACTCGCCGACTTTCACGATGACACCGGGCTCCATGCGGGCGACGATCGGGGAATTGCCCTGCGCGTCGCGGCGCATGTTGACGAAGACGCCTTCGCCCTTGCCGCGCATCCAGGGGGCTGCGACGGCTGTGCGGTCGCCGGAGAGCAGCGCCTGGTTCACCCAGCCTTCGGTGCCGTCGGCGTCGCGGATGCGGCGCCAGTTATCGTATTCCTGGATGATCTCGACCGGCACGCCCGGCTTCATGTAGCGGAAGGCGACCGCGTAATCGACGCTCGGGCCGATCCTGAGATTGACGCTCTTGGATTTCAGGCTGACGAAGCGCGGCAGCGGCAGCCCGCTGGCGCCCTGAGCGTAAGCCGCCGACGTCATGATCGCGGCGCCGAGGCAGGCGGCGATCAACGAGAGCGAGAATCTGGAAATGACGTGACGCATGACGAAGCCCATTTTCCGTGGCACTAGCTTTTGCAGGCGCAGTTCACTTGAGGCCCATGGGTCGGGCGGAAATCGCGGGGACGACGACGCGAGTTTTGTTTGTCTTCCCGGTGGGGTCTGGTAGAAATTGCGGCTACAGGGAGAAAGTATCGCCCAACTTGGTTAAGGACCCGTCAACAAGGCCCGTCGCAGCAATGACAAGCAAGAAGAAGCCCACGGTCTACATCACCCGCAAATTGCCAGACATCGTCGAGACGCGCATGCGCGAGCTCTTCGATGCGGAGCTGAACATCGACGATACGCCGCGCAGCCAGCCGGAGCTTGTGGCCGCGGTCAAGCGCGCCGACGTGCTGGTGCCGACGGTGACCGATCGCATCGACGCGGCGTTGATCGAGCAGGCCGGCCCGCAGCTGAAACTGATCGCAAGCTTTTCCAACGGCGTCGACAACATCGATGTCGATGCCGCCGCCCGCAAAGGCATCACCGTCACCAACACGCCCAACGTGCTGACGGAAGACACTGCCGACATGGCGATGGCGCTTATCCTCGCGGTGCCGCGCCGGCTTGCCGAGGGTGCGCAGATCCTGACCGACCGCAAGGGCGATTGGGCCGGCTGGTCGCCGACATGGATGCTCGGCCGCCGCATTGCCGGCAAGCGCATCGGCATCGTCGGCATGGGCCGGATCGGGACGGCTGTGGCCCGCCGCGCCAAGGCCTTCGGCCTCTCGATCCACTACCACAACCGTCACCGGGTGAAGGCCGAAACCGAGGAGATGCTGGAGGCGACCTATTGGGATAGCCTCGACCAGATGCTCGCCCGCGTCGACATCGTTTCGGTCAACTGCCCGTCGACGCCGGCGACCTATCATCTGCTTTCGGCCCGCCGGCTCGCCCTGATGCGGCCGGACAGCTACATCGTCAACACCGCCCGCGGCGGCATTATCGACGAGACGGCGCTGATCAAGTGCCTGCGTGAAGGCAAGATCGCCGGCGCCGGCCTCGACGTCTTCGAGAACGAGCCAGCGGTCAATCCGAAGCTGATCAAACTTGCCGGCGAAGGCAAGGTCGTGCTCCTGCCGCATATGAGTTCGGCCACGCTCGAAGGCCGCATCGACATGGGCGAGAAGGTGGTGATCAACATCCGCACCTTCTTTGACGGCCACCGCCCGCCGGACCGGGTTCTGCCGGGCCGCGACTGATAGCGAAACGCCGCACGATCCTATCGTGCGGTCGCCAGCTGCTTCGCTGACGTTCGAAAACTAAAGCGTCTTGCGCATCTCGATCGCCGTCGGCCGGGTGAAACCGGGATGACACATCGTGTCGCTCTGAACAAAGCCCCAGGCGGCAAAAGCGCGGTGGTTGTCGGCGAGTTCGACGCGGGTGAGGAGTCTCAGCGCCGGAAGTTTCAGCGCACGCGCCGTCGCTTCGGCTTCAGCGAGCAGCATTCGGCCGATGCCCTTTCCTTGCGTCTCAGGCGCGACGGCAAGCTTGCCGATATATAGGCAGTCGTCCTCCGGTTTGCAGAAGATGCAGCCGACCAGCCGCTCGCCATCGCTGACGCCGAAGGCGATCTCGTCGGCAATCTTGTTGCGCAGCGATTCGATGTTCAAAGCATGCGCCGACGAGGGTGGGTCGATCCGCCCATCCATGTAGGAGAAGGCGCCAAGGATCAGCGCCAGCAGTTCCTCGTGCCGGTCGAATGCTTCGTCGATACGAAAGATCTGCACCATCGCCTATGCTCTCTTGCGGTAACGGATGGTGTTGAACTGTGCCGTCAAGGCGTCATACATCAACAGCCGCCCGACCAGCGGTTCTCCGAAACCGGCAATCACCTTGATCGCCTCCATGGCCTGCAGCGTGCCGATGACGCCAGTCAGCGCGCCGACGATGCCGGCCTCCGCGCAGGAGGGCACGACGCCGGCCGGTGGCGGTTCTGGAAAGAGATCTCGGTAGGAGGGGTTCGGCCGTCCATCGGGGCCGGCGCTATAGGGCATAAGCACCGTCAGCGAGCCGTCGAAGCGGCCGACGGCGCCGGTCACCAGCGGAATGCCGACTGCTGCCGCCGTATCGGCGGCGAGGTAGCGGGTATCAAAATTGTCCGAGCCGTCGATGACCAGATCGTACTGCCGGAAAAGCGCTTCGGCATTGTCGGCGTTGAGGCGCAGCCTGTGTTCGTCGACGCAGACATGCGGGTTGAGCGAGGTGATCGCTTCGGCGGCCCGCTCGACCTTGGCACGGTCGATGTCTTCGGTGCGGTGGATGATCTGCCGCTGCAGGTTGGAAAGCGCGACCGTATCGTCGTCGACGATGCCGATCCGACCGATGCCGGCGGCGGCAAGATAGACGAGCACCGGAGCGCCGAGGCCGCCGGCCCCGATCACCAGCACACGGGCTGCCTTCAGTCGTTGTTGCCCGGCGCCGCCGATTTCCGGCAACACGATATGGCGGGCGTAGCGGGTGATCTCCGATTGGTCGAGCTTGTTCTCACCGGTCATGGCAATCCT
This sequence comes from Ensifer sp. ENS09, assembly GCF_014852425.1. Classification (NCBI taxonomy): domain Bacteria; kingdom Pseudomonadati; phylum Pseudomonadota; class Alphaproteobacteria; order Hyphomicrobiales; family Rhizobiaceae; genus Ensifer; species Ensifer sp. ENS09. Next base: position 1,370,152 of record NZ_JACVBP010000002.1, on the reverse strand, counting down.
CCTCGCTGACTTCTGCTTATCCCGTAACGCTGCCGTGCGAAACGGTCAGGAAACGGCCGCGCTCTCCCAGCGCTTCGAACATCGATTGGTCCGTCCCGGTCATGAAGGCCTGACCACCAAGCCCATCGACGAGATCGAACAGCGCGGCGCGCCGGTTGACGTCGAGATGGGCGGCGATCTCGTCAAGGAGCAGCACTGGCGCGTGGCCGGTCATGTCGCCGACGAGGCGCGCATGCGCCAGCACCAGCCCGACGAGCAGCGCCTTCTGCTCTCCGGTGGAGCAGCGCGCCGCCTCCATGTCTTTCTCCCGGTGACGCACGAGCAGGTCGCTGCGGTGCGGCCCGTCGAGCGTGCGGCCGGCCGCCGCATCGCGCGCACGCCCGTCGCGCAGCATCGTCAGATATTGTTCTTCCAGATCATAGGCCGGACGATGGCCTTCGTCGTCGAGAAAGCCCGATAGCGCCAGGCGGGCCGACGGAAAGACGCTCTCGTCGACAGTGCGCTCGACGAGAGCCGTCAGCAGGCCAAGCATTTCCTGCCGCGCCAGCGCCATGGAGACGCCGAGGCCGGCCATTTCGCGCTCGATCGCCGTCAGCCAGGCCGGGTCCGGACGGAACTCGCCGAGCAGCCGGTTGCGGCTGCGCATCGCCCGGTCGAATTCGCTGGCGCGCCGGCCGTGTTCCGGATCGAGCGAAAGCACCAGCCGGTCGAGAAACCGTCGCCGGTCGGCTGAAGGGCCGGTAAAGAGCCCGTCCATCGATGGCGTCAGCCAGAGAACGCGCAGGTGGTCGGTCAATTCGTCGACGGTCGCTGCCGGTGTTCCATTCAGCCGCAGCCGCCGGGATTGCCCTTCCGTGACGCCGGCAGTCCCGGTGCCGATCTCGACGGTTCCCTCCATGCCCTCGACTTCCGCAAAGACCGAGAACCCGTCGCCGGCACCGACCCGGGTCACGTCCGCATAGGCTGCGCGCCTGAGGCCGCGTCCGGGCGAAAGGAAAGAGACGGCTTCCATGAGGTTGGTCTTGCCGGCGCCGTTCTCCCCCGTCAGCACCACATGGCGCTGATCGAGCTCAAGCGAGAGGGCCGCATAGTTGCGGAACTCCGTAAGCTTCAGGCGGTTGAGAAAGACCTTGTTTGGCATCGGCAGTCCGGATTCGACGTTGGGCGCAGCTAGGACGAAAGCGCCTGCCAAGGCAAGGCGAAATGGGGCGCGTCGCCATATCGTGCAAGATAGGCCGATATCGACAGGGGAAAGGCGACAAACCCCTTTGATTCGGTGCTTTTCATAAAGGACCTAGTGAAATATGACAGCCGCATGACAATCCACAGATGGATATACGTGTGATGCTGGCCTGGTTCCGCAAACTTCTTCCCCGCGAGGATCGCTTCTTCGACCTCTTCGCAAAACATTCGCGCACCGTCGTCGGTGCTGCCGATGCGCTCGACAAGGTTCTCGCTGGCGGCGACGATCTGGAAAAACACTGCGACCGGATCGTCGCGCTCGAGGATGAGGCGGACCACATCACCGCCGAGGTACTGCTGGCCGTGCGCCGGTCCTTTATCACGCCCTTCGACCGCGGCGACATCAAGGATCTGATCCAGTCGATGGATGATGCCATCGACATGATGCACAAGACCGTCAAGACGATCCGCCTTTACGAACAGAAGAGCTTCGATCCCGGCATGCGCGAAATGGGCACCACGGTCGTCAAGGCCGCGCACCTGATCGCCGAGGCCATTCCGCTGCTCGATAGGATCGGCGCCAATCACGACCGCCTGATCGCGATCGCCGAAGAGGTCACCCGCATCGAGGGCCGTTCCGACGAACTGCACGAACAGGGCCTTAAGGACCTGTTCCGCCGCCACGGCGCCAGCAACCCGATGGCCTACATCATCGGCAGCGAGATCTATGGCGAGCTCGAAAAGGTGGTCGACCGCTTCGAGGACGTCGCCAATGAAATCAGCGGCATCGTGATCGAGAACGTCTGATGGATGCGACGCTCGCCTTTCCGTTGCTCGTCGGGCTGATCGGCATCGCGCTGTTCTTCGACTTCCTGAACGGTCTGCACGACGCCGCCAACTCGATCGCGACGATCGTCTCGACACGGGTGCTCCGGCCGCAATATGCGGTCATGTGGGCGGCCTTCTTCAACTTCATCGCGTTCCTGTTCTTCGGCCTGCACGTGGCCGAAACGCTCGGCAAGGGCATCATCGATCCCGGCATCGTCACGCCGCTGGTGATCTTCTCGGCGCTGATCGGCGCGATCGTCTGGAACATCGTCACCTGGCTGTTCGGCATCCCGTCGAGCTCGTCGCACGCGCTGATCGGCGGCCTCGTCGGCGCCGGTCTTGCCAGCACCGGGTTCAGTTCGATCGTCTGGACCGGCCTTTTGAAGACCGTCGGTGCCATCTTCATGTCGCCTGCGATCGGCTTCTTCCTGGCGCTGCTCCTGGTGCTGATCGTCTCCTGGATCTTCGTTCGGCAGACGCCCTTTGCCGTCGACCGCACGTTCCGCGTGATGCAGTTCATCTCGGCCTCGCTCTATTCGCTCGGCCACGGCGGCAACGACGCGCAGAAGACCATGGGCATCATTGCCGTGCTCCTGTTCTCGCAGGGCTATCTCGGTTCGGAATTCTACGTGCCCTTCTGGGTGGTGATCACCTGCCAGGCGGCGATCGCGCTCGGCACGCTGTTCGGCGGCTGGCGCATCGTCCACACGATGGGCTCGAAGATCACCAAGCTCAATCCGATGCAGGGCTTCTGCGCCGAGACCGGCGGGGCAATCACGCTCTTTGCCGCCACCTGGCTCGGCATCCCGGTCTCGACCACGCACACCATCACCGGCGCGATCATCGGCGTCGGCGCGGCCCGCCGGGTCTCGGCGGTCCGCTGGGGGCTTGCCGGCAACATCGTGATTGCCTGGTTCATCACCATGCCGGCGGCGGCGGCGATTTCGGCGCTCGCCTACTTCACCATCGACCTCTTGTTCTGATCGATGCGGAAATCGCCTCCCGCCTGCTTATGAGGCGGGAGGCACCCATCATTTCGAGACCCGAGGCGCGAGGCTGTTCTGCCCGCCCTGGTGCAAGGTCAGGCTTTCGGCACGGTCGCCCTTGAGCGTGAAGCTGATCTGGGCATCGATGAGCTTCGTAAAGAAGCGGTGATGGGCCTCCGGAAGGATTTCGAGCCGATCCTGCCCGGTCGCCTGGGCAAAAAGGCTTTCACCATACCGAAAGATCGTAAGTTCGAAATCCGGCGCCAGCCTGTAGGTGCCGATATAGGCATCATAGCGCGCCGGATCGATCGCTATGGCCGTGCGTTTGACGATTGGCGGCGCGAGCGGCGCGTTGCGATTGAGCAGATGGCGGCCGATGTCGTCGACGCCGACGTCGGTCGACGCATTCGACAGAGCGACCACGCCGACACCCGTCGACGGACGGTAGCCGACGAAGGATCGGTAACCGCCGGTGCCGCCGTTGTGCCAGATGAACTGCTCGTCGCCCTTGCCCGAGACGACCCAGCCGAGCGCCTGCTGATCGCCGTTGCCGATCGGCTGGCGGGTCGCCAGCAGCGTGGTGAAGGCGGGAGCGAGCGGCGATGCCGTCTTTCCCATGGCCGCCTCGAGGAAAAGCAGGAGATCGTCCACGGTCGAGCGGAGGGCGCCTGCGCCCTGCAGAACGTCGAGATCCCAGTCGCTGACCGGCTCCATGGCCGCATCGTGGCCCGTTGCCCGGCGTTCGGCCCAGGCGGGTCGCGACGTGATGGCCGTATCCTTCATGCCGAGGGGAAGGGCGATGCGGCTGACGATGAGGTCTTCATAGGAGAGCCCGGACTTCAGCGCGATCGCATGGCCGAGAAGCCCGGCGCCAAGGTTGGAATATTCATGCTCGACGCCGGGGCGGCGCTGCGGCTTGTGGCTGGAGAGGAAGGCATAGAGCTTCGCCGCGTCGTAGCCGGCATAGGGATTGCTCATGTCGGCCGGCACCAGATTGCTGGGCAGCCGCGGCAGGCCGGACATGTGCGTTGCGAGGTCGCCGAGCGTGATCGGGGTCTGCTTGTCCTCCGGCATGATCACGCGCTCGGGCAGAAGCGTGGCCACAGGTGTGCCGAAGCTGAGCGTGCCTTTCTCCATCGCATCGGCCAGCAGCAGCGCGGTAAAGACCTTGGTGATCGAGCCGATCTCGAACACCGTCTGCCCGTCGACAGCGCGCGGATCGCCTTTGGTCGGATGGCCATGCGCGATGACGCGCCGGCCATTGGCATCGATGATGCCGACGACGATGCCGACCGACTGCTGCTGCTTGTCGATCCGGTCGGCCAGGGTCTCCTGAATTTCTGCGTCGGTGGGCGGGGGAAGCGGACTTGCGTGAGCGTTGGTGCCAAGCGCCATAAGGACGATCCAGTTCAGAAAGCGGTTCCGCATGAGAGATAGGAATCCAGTTTTCGGTTGTCAGGGGATGCGCTGATGATGCCAGCCGGTTTCGGTCAAGCCTTGGTCAAGACTTGATCGGCGATCGGCGCGATACCGTCGCCCGCAACGATTGTGCCGGCATTGCAGCAGCCGTCACGGATCCCAATAGGGTGGATCGCCGAAGGCTTCCTTGAGGTGCTGGGCGATGGCTCTGAGCTTGGTGGAGGCGCGCCGGCCCTCCGGATGCGCCATGTAGATGAACTCCGGCTCTGGACTGAGCCCTACGTCGATCTCGTTCAATAGCCCTTCCCGCACGGCCGGACCGGCGATGAAGGCGGGCAAAAGCGCGATGCCGAGCCCGGCGACGGCGGCGTCGTGCAGCATGTCGCCGTTGTTCATGCCGAGCGCCAGGCGGGCCCGTACAACCGTCGCGCCGCCAGGCCCTTCGAAGCGCCAATCGGCAGCACCCCGGTTGGTGTAGAAGATGCCGCGATGGCCTTCGAGTTCGGCAAGCGACGCCGGTGTACCGTGCCGGTGGAGATAGTCGGGCGCGGCGACCAGCAGGCGCCGGCTTCTGGCAAGCTTCCACACGACCAGCCGCGAATCGGCGATCACGCCATGGCGCACGATCGCATCGTAGCCTTCGGAGGCGGCATCGACCCGACGGTCGTCCAGGTCGAGCGTCAGCTCGATCTCCGGGTGTTGGGTCAGGAAGGGATAGAGCGCCGGGCCGAGATGCCGTCTGCCGAAGCTGACGGGGGCTGCGATCCGAAGCGGTCCCGTCAGCAACCCGCGGCGTTCGGCAAGATCGTCGGCGGCGGCCTGCATTTCGCCGACGATCCGGATGGCGCGCTCGCGAAAGGCGATGCCATCCTCCGTGAGCGTCAGCTTGCGTGTGGTGCGGTGGAGAAGTGTGGCGTTGAGCCCGCGTTCCAGTTCTGCCACTCTCTCGCTGACGACGGATTTCGACAGCCGCAGGCGACGTGCCGCCTCGCTGATCGAGCCGGCTTCGGCCACGGCGACAAAGGCAGCTATCCCTTCGATCTTCATCATCGTTCGGTTTTTCCGAATTCGAGTTCCACAATTGGAAGACTAATCCGAACGACCGTTTTCCGCCATATCTGTGGGCATCGAAGGACGGCCAATCGAACCGGCCTCCTCATCAACCCAGCAAGAGGATTTCATCATGTCACGTTTGGAGAACAAGACGGCGCTCATCACCGGCGGCACCAGCGGCATCGGTCTCGAAACCGCCCGCCAGTTCATTGCCGAAGGCGCACGTGTTGCCGTCACCGGCACCAACCCGAAGAACATCGCGGAAGCCCGCGCTGTCCTTGGCGAGGCCGCGCTCATCATCGAGGCCGATGCCGGCAATGTCGCCGGCCAGGCGGCCGTTGCCGAAAAGATCCGCGCCGCCTTCGGCACGCTCGACATCCTGTTCGTCAATGCCGGCATCGCCAAGCTGCAGCCGGTCGAGCAGTGGGACGAGGCAAGCTTCGACCGCTCGGTCGCCATCAACGTCAAGGGCCCGTATTTCCTGATCCAGGCGCTGCTGCCGGTATTCTCGAAACGCGCTTCGGTCGTGCTCAACACCTCGATCAACGCCCATATCGGCATGCCGACCTCCAGCGTCTATGCGCTGACCAAGGCGGGGCTGCTGTCGCTGGCCCGCACGCTTTCGGGTGAACTCATCGGTCGCGGCATCCGCGTCAATGCCGTCAGCCCTGGCCCGATCCGCACACCGCTCCATGACGGCCACGCCCCGACGCCCGAAGAGAACAAGCAGGTGGTCGATGCGATCGCCGCGCAGATCCCGCTCGGCCGATTTGGCGACGCGAGCGAGATTGCCAAGGCGGTGGTCTTCCTCGCCTCCGACGAAGCCACCTTCACCGTCGGCGCCGAACTGATCGTCGATGGCGGCATGGCGACGCTCTAGGACAGGCGCCGATAAAAGGCGCAAATGCCTGATGATCCAAGCGCCGCGGGTCCAGCCGACCCGCGGCGCCATCGTGTTGCCGTCTCTGGCATTGCCCGCCGTTGGCATCGGCGACGGAGAAGAGTATATTTTCCAACTCTAATAAAAGGCATCCGTTTGCGCGAATACGCGAGACGAACACCGATCAGATCCCAGGAGGAGACGATGACGAGTGTCAGATGGATGATGAAGGGGCGTGAGTTCATTCATTGCAATTGCGCCTATGGCTGCCCCTGCCAGTTCAATGCCCTGCCGACCCAAGGCCATTGCAGCGCCGTTGGCGCCTTCGAGATCGAGGAAGGTTATCACGGCGACACGCGGCTCGATGGGCTTCGCGGCGGCCTGATCGCCGCCTGGCCGGGCGCGATCCATGAGGGCAGGGGGCAGGTGGTGCCGATCGTCGATATCCGCGCATCGGGCGAGCAGCGCGGCGCGCTGCTACGCATCATGAGCGGCGAGGATACGGAGCCCGGGGCGACCTTCTTCCAGGTCTTCGCGACCACCTTCGAGACCATGCACGATCCGGTCTTTGCCGACATCGATTTCGAGGTCGATATCGGCGCCCGAACGGCGCGGCTGGAGGTGCCGGGCTGGCTTGTCGCGCGCGGTGAGCCGATCCTCAATCCGGTGACCGGCATGGCTCACCAGGCACGCATCAATCTGCCTCACGGTTTCGAATACGATCTTTGCGAAGTCGGACGGGGGTGGGCCGATACGAAAGGGCCACTGACCTTGGCGCTTGCGGATTCGCATGCCCATTTCGCCACGATGCATTTGACCGAAAGCGGCGTGATCCACTGACGCCGATGGGAGACACGGCGCTCGAAACCCTGCTCAGACGTGACCGCGTCGTCGTCGTGGCGGCGTTGGTTACCCTGACGGTGATCAGCTGGCTCTACGTACTGTGGCTGGCGTCGGCCATGGACATGGCTGCTCCCCCGGTTCCCTCCGGCAGCATGGACATGGGCTCCGGCATGGACATGGATATGCCCATGGAGATGCCAATGACCACGGGCGCGCAGGAGGGCTCGATGGCATCGATGGCGGGCGCGGTTGCCACTCCCTGGACCGCCACGACCTTCGCCTATGCCTTCGTCATGTGGGCCGTGATGATGGTCGGCATGATGGTACCGTCGGCGACGCCGATGATCCTGCTCTACGCCCGCGTCGGCCGCCAGGCGGCACAACAGGGCAAGCCCTTTGCCGCCACCGGTTTCTTTGCCGTCGGCTACCTGTCGGCGTGGCTCCTGTTCGCGCTCGTCGCCGTTCTCGGGCAATGGCTGCTCGATCGCGCCCTGTTGCTCACACCGGCGCTTTCAAGCGCCAGTGGGCTTCTCAGCGGCATCGTGCTGGTCGCTGTCGGCCTGTTCCAGTTCACGTCACTCAAGAATCGCTGTCTCAGCCAATGCCAGGCGCCGCTGCTTTTCATCCAGAACCACGGCGGCTTTCGTCGCGAAGCTCGCGGCGCCTTTGGCCTCGGTGTGCGGCACGGGCTCTATTGCGTCGGCTGCTGCTGGGCGCTGATGGCGCTGCTGTTCGTCGGCGGGGTGATGAACGTGTTGTGGATCGCTGCCATCGCCATCTTCGTTCTAGCGGAGAAGGTGGTGCCCGGCGGCAGGGTCCTATCCCGTATCGCCGGGGTAGCGCTCGTTTTGGCCGGGTTGTGGCAGCTCGTGGCCTTGCTCTGAAACAGAAGCGCCGCGCAACCGTTTCCGGCGCGCGGCGCTCTATAATGCGTCGGGCTTGAAGCCTTAGTCGCTCAGCGTATCGAAGAAATCCTTCATCCGGGCAAAGAAGCCGGTCGATTCCGGATTGTTGTCCTTGGACGAGATCTGCTCGAATTCCTGCAGCAGCTCGCGCTGGCGCTTGGTCAGCTTCTGCGGCGTTTCGATCTGGATCTGGATGTAGAGGTCGCCAGATTGCGCCGAACGCAGCACCGGCATGCCCTTGCCCTTCAAGCGGAACTGCTTGCCGGCCTGGGTGCCCTCGGGAACGGTCACGCGCGACTTGGTGCCATCGAGCGTGGTCACGTCGAACTTGCCGCCAAGGGCAGCCGTCGTCATTGAGATCGGCACGCTGCAATAGAGATCGGCGCCGTCGCGCTGGTAGAACTCATGCGGCCTGACCGAGAGGAAGATGTAGAGGTCGCCTGCCGGTCCGCCGCGAAGCCCGGCTTCGCCTTCGCCCGAGAGGCGGATGCGGGTGCCGTCCTCGATGCCGGCCGGAATGTTGACCGAGAGCGTACGCTCTTCAGTGACGCGGCCCTGGCCGTGGCACTTGCCGCAGGGATCCGTAATCGTCTGGCCGCGGCCGCCGCAGGTGGGGCAGGTGCGTTCGATCGAGAAGAAGCCTTGAGCGGCGCGCACGCGGCCCGAGCCATGGCAGGTGCCGCAGGTCTTGGGGCTGGTGCCGGGCTTGGCGCCGGAGCCGGTGCAGACGTCGCAGGTGATCGAGGTCGGAACGCGGATCTGCGCCGTCTTGCCGCCGAAGGCTTCCTCGAGCGAAATCTCCATGTTGTAGCGAAGATCGGCGCCGCGCTCGCGACCGCCCGATGAGCGCCGCTGGCGCCCGCCGCCCATCATCTCGCCGAAGATGTCTTCGAAAATGTCGGAGAAGCCGCCGGCACCACCGCCGCCGAATCCGTTGCCCATGCCGCCCTGCTCGAAAGCCGCATGACCGTAGCGGTCATAGGCCGCCCGCTTCTGCGGGTCCTTGAGCATCTCATAGGCTTCGTTGATTTCCTTGAAGGTCTTCTCCGCTGCCGCGTCGCCGGGGTTCTTGTCCGGATGATACTTCATCGCGAGCTTGCGGAAGGCGCTCTTCAGCTCCTTTTCGTCGGCGTTCTTGGCAACACCAAGCGTTTCGTAGAGATCACGTTTCATTCGTAGAAGATTATCCTGTTGGCAAGCCAGCGCGATGGCTCGGCGGCTGCCCGTTTACCTTGCCACCGATTTAGTAAACCTTGAAGCGCGATACCATAGCCCGAACAGCGGTAGATACGGTTTTTTGTCGGAAAAGGTACGTTTGCGCCAAGTCACAGTGCCGATCGCCGATATTGCAGGCCCTGACGGGCGAGACCGGCAACAAAAAAGCCCGGGCGAACCCGGGCTTCTTCGTCTGTTTGAAGGGCGACTTAGGCCGAACGCTTGCGATCGTCTTCGTCGTTGACTTCTTCGTAGTCGGCATCGACGACATCGCCGTCACGGGCAGCGTCGGCGGCGGCATCCGCATGGGCGGCTTCCGTCTGCTGCGCTTCGTAGATCGCCTGGCCGAGCTTCATGGATACTTCCATGAGCGTGTTGGTCTTGGCCTTGATGTCTTCTGCGTCCGGCTCGGAAGCTTCGACGGCGGTCTTCAGCGCGGCAATCGCGTCGGAGATCGCGTTGCGGTCGGTTTCCGAAACCTTGTCGCCGTAATCCTTCAGCGACTTCTCGCTGGAGTGGATCAGGCTTTCGGCCTGGTTCTTGGCTTCCACGCCTTCGCGACGCTTCTTGTCGACTTCAGCGTTGGCTTCGGCGTCCTTGACCATCTTTTCGATGTCGGCGTCGGAGAGGCCGCCAGATGCCTGGATGCGGATCTGGTGTTCCTTGCCGGTGCCCTTGTCCTTGGCCGAAACCTGCACGATGCCGTTGGCGTCGATATCGAAGGTCACTTCGATCTGCGGCATGCCGCGCGGTGCCGGCGGAATGCCGACGAGGTCGAACTGGCCGAGCAGCTTGTTGTCTGCAGCCATTTCACGCTCGCCCTGGGAGACGCGGATCGTCACGGCCGACTGGTTGTCGTCGGCGGTCGAGAAGGTCTGCGACTTCTTCGTCGGGATCGTCGTGTTGCGTTCGATCAGGCGGGTGAAGACGCCACCGAGCGTTTCGATGCCGAGCGACAGCGGGGTTACGTCGAGCAGGAGAACGTCCTTGACGTCGCCCTGCAGAACGCCGGCCTGGATCGCGGCGCCCATGGCGACCACTTCATCCGGGTTCACGCCCTTGTGCGGCTCCTTGCCGAACAGCTGCTTCACGGTTTCCTGCACCTTCGGCATGCGGCTCATGCCGCCGACGAGAACGACTTCATCGATCTCGGCAGCCGAGACGCCGGCATCCTTGAGGGCTGCCTTGCACGGCGCGACGGTGCGCTGGATCAGGTCGTCGACAAGCGCTTCGAACTTGGCGCGGGTCAGCTTCATCGTCAGGTGCTTCGGACCGGAAGCGTCAGCCGTGATGAACGGCAGGTTGATTTCGGTCTGCTGCGACGAGGACAGCTCGATCTTGGCTTTTTCGGCAGCTTCCTTCAGGCGCTGAAGAGCGAGCTTGTCGTTCTTCAGGTCGATGCCCTGTTCCTTCTTGAACTCGCCGGCGAGGTACTGGACGAGACGCATGTCGAAGTCTTCGCCACCGAGGAAGGTGTCGCCGTTGGTCGACTTCACTTCGAAGACGCCGTCGCCGATTTCGAGAACCGAGATATCGAAGGTACCACCACCCAAGTCGTAAACGGCGATCGTCTTGCCGTCCTTCTTGTCGAGGCCGTAGGCGAGCGCTGCCGCGGTCGGCTCGTTGATGATGCGCAGAACTTCGAGACCAGCGATCTTGCCGGCATCCTTGGTTGCCTGGCGCTGAGCGTCGTTGAAGTAGGCCGGTACGGTGATGACGGCCTTCTCGACCTTTTCACCGAGGTAGGATTCGGCCGTTTCCTTCATCTTCTGAAGGATCATGGCGGAGATCTGCGACGGTGAGTAATCCGTGCCATGCGCTTCGACCCAGGCGTCGCCATTGTCGGCCTTGGTAATCTTGTAAGGAACCATGTCCTTGTCTTTTTGCGTGGTCGGATCCTGGAAGGTCCGGCCGATCAGTCGCTTGATCGCAAAAAGCGTGTTTTCCGGATTGGTGACAGCCTGGCGCTTGGCCGGCTGGCCAACGAGACGTTCGCCGTCTTCGCTGAAGGCCACCATCGAGGGGGTCGTGCGCGCACCCTCGGCATTTTCGATCACCTTCGCGTCTTTACCGTCCATGACGGCGACGCAGGAGTTGGTCGTTCCCAGGTCAATACCAATAACTTTAGCCATGTCGTTCTCTCCTTGCAGCGGACTGTCGGAACCCGGTCAGGCATTCGTGAGACAGCCCCTAACGGGATGGTCTTTGGATTTCTTCGCAGCTTAGACTGCGCCGATGCGGCGTATATAAGGACCGGCGTTTCGGACTGCAAGGCATTCTGCGGGGCGTTTGGGGGCAAAAGCAAGCCCGGGATTTGTCTAGCCCGAAATGGGCCACCGGCCGCAGCCTGCCTACAGGCCGGATCCCCTGTCAAATCGAGGTTCACGGGCGGCTCAGCCGCCGGTCAGAATATCGAAAAGCGTGGTGCGGCGCGTGGCCCCGGTCGTCTGGCCGACATCGGCCGGCGGCACCATGCCGCCGTTGCCCTGGTCCGCCGTCTGGCCACCCCATGGATCGCCGCCCTGATCGACCGGACGCTGCCCGACCGCAACGCCGCCATCGACGCCGACGGGTGCGTCCGGAAAGGCTTCCGGATCGCCGGACATCAGGTCGCCTGACGGCGGCGCGGTTCCGTCGTCGAAGACCGGCTGCACGCCGGTCGTCCCGAACAGCGGCGACGGCGAAAGCCCCTCGTGGGCGGCCATCATGAAATCGTGCCAGGCCTTGGCCGGCAGGCCGCCGCCGGTGACCTTCTTCATCGACTTGCCGTCGTCGTTGCCGAACCAGACGCCGGTCGTGAGGTTGGAGGTGTAGCCGACGAACAGCGCGTCGCGGAAGGATTGCGTCGTGCCGGTCTTGCCGGCCGCTTCCCAGCCTTTCAGCTGCGCCTTCTTGCCGGTGCCCTTGGTCAGCACCCGCAGCAGCATCTGGTTCATCTCGCTGACGATCGCCGGATCGAGCACGCGGGGCGGGTTGTCGTAGGTGTTTTCGTAAAGCACCGTGCCGTCCGCCTTGGAAATGCGGCGGATCACGTGTGGCGTTGCCTTGAAGCCGCCATTCATGAAGGGGGCATAGGCCGACGTCAGTTCGACGAGGCTCACTTCCGAGGTGCCGAGCGCGATCGAAGCGTTCGCCTGCATTTCGGAATCGATGCCGAGGCGGTGTGCGACCTTGACGACGTTCGAGGGGCCAACCTCCATGACGAGCTGCGCGGCAATCGTGTTCAGCGAATTGGCGAGCGCATCGGCCAGCGTCACTTCACCACGGTATTTCTGGTCGTAATTCTCGGGCGTCCAGTTGCCGATCCGGACCGGCCCGTCGTTGCGGATCGACATCGGCGTGCGGCCGATCTCCATCGCCGCGGCATAGACGAAGGGCTTGAAGGCCGAGCCCGGCTGGCGCTTGGCCTTGGAGGCGCGGTCGAACTGGCTCTCGGCATAGTCCTTGCCGCCGACGAGCGCCCGAATGGCGCCGGTGCCGTCGACCGAGACGAGGGCGGCCTGCGAGGCGTCGAGCTTCTTGCCCTCGGCGTCCAGCGTCGCGGCGATGACCTCTTCGGCCTTCTTCTCGAGGTTGAGGTCGATCGTCGTGTCGATGACCAGATCTTCCTTGATCTCGCCGATCATGCCGGGAAGCTGGTCCATCACCATGTCGGCGACATAGTGCTCGGCGCCCGACCAATAGCTCTTGGCCTTGGTCGGGGTCTGCGACATCGCCGTCTTGATTTCGCTGTCGGTGACGTAGCCTTCCTCGCGCATGGCGCCGAGAACGACCTGGGCGCGCTCTTCCGCGGCCTTCGGGTCGCGCGCCGGCGACAGGCGGGACGGTGCTTTCAAAAGGCCGGCGAGCAGGGCCGCCTCGCCGAGGTTCACGTCGCGCGCCGACTTGTTGAAGTAGCGCCGCGAGGCGGCTTCGACGCCATAGGCGTTGGAGCCGAAGAACACCCGGTTGAGATACATCGCCAGGATCTGGTCCTTGGAATATTTCTGCTCGAGCCAGAAGGCGAGCAGCACTTCCTGCACCTTGCGCTCAAGCGTGCGCTCCGGCGACAGAAACAGGTTCTTGGCCAGCTGCTGCGTCAGCGTCGAACCGCCCTGGACCATGCGGCCGGTGGTGAGGTTCGTCAGCATGGCGCGGGCCAAGCCCAGGGGATCGATGCCGAAATGCGAATAGAAGCGGCGGTCCTCGATGGCGATGACGGCCTGCGGAATGTAGGGCGACATGTTTTCCAGCGACAGCGCTTCGCCGCCGGTGGTGCCGCGATTGGCGATGATGTCGCCGCTGACGGCAAGGATCTTGACGTTCGGCGGGCGCTCCGGGATCGACCAGCTTTCGGCGCTCGGCATGCGCGCGCCGTAGTAGAGCACCAGGCCGCCGACGCCCATGGCGCCCCAGATGCCGAGCACGATGCACCAATAGAACAGGGTGCGGACAAGGCCGATAAGACCACCGCCACCAGAGCCGCGACGGCCGCCGCCGCGCTTGCTTGCTGGCTTCTTCTTGCCGCTGCCTCTGCTGCTGTTGCCGGAAGGTTTGCTGCGGGGCGTCTTGCGGCTGGTGGTCACGCGGTCGCTGGCCTCGACGCGAAAATCGTCGTCGTCATCGTCCTCGTTTCCGCCGAACGATGGCTCGATCCGCTGTCCTGACCTGCCGCTTGCTGCCATGCCGTTTGATCTATCCCTCACCGCTCAGCGGTGGCCCTTGGCGCTATCGTTGCGGCCAATCGATTTCGACGGTGGTAACGGCGTCCCACGCCCATCCGCCACGGCGACCGGGTGAACTTTAAATGCGGCAATTTAAGGGGTGGTTAAGAAAGTCGTTGTGAAAAAGCCTGACGGTTCAAAACCTTGACGGCGGCTCGCATGCGCCCCAAGTCCCACCTGCGCGCGCCGGTTCCTACTGGATGGAGTTTCGAAGCGGTGTCGCTTCGACCGATGCCGTGGGGCTCACCGGATAGGGATCGGTGAAATCGTAGAGCCATTGGCTGAAGGGCAGGCGCAGCAGAACCCGCTTGCCCAGATGGTTCACGGCCACCTCCTCGCAGTCGGCCGCCGGGTAGGCCTGACGTCCGCACATGCCGAGCGGGCTGTCGACCAGGCGGAAGCCATGCCCCTGATAGACGAGCGCCGTCATTGACCTCAGCTTCAGGGAGCCGGGCGGCAGCACGACGAGGCGCAGGCTGGCAAGCCAGGTCGCGAGGATCAGCACAACGATGAGCGCGGTCGGAATCTGGAGCAGCAATTTCATCTGAGCGCCTGCAATTACTGAGTGAAAATTTCTTATCGACTTACGTATAGTCGTATATCGAAAAAGCTGAATGAAAGGAAACGTCCATCAGTGGTTGTGGTTTCCATGAAGTTACCGGGGCTCGGCTGACCATCGGAGCGCCGCCTTGAGGCTGGACATCAGGAAAGATGCCTCTCGCCCCTGCCTTCTCTTCACGATTTTGTGCAGTGCAAAAATGATGTCTTGAAATTGTTGCGACGCATAATTATTATACGACTTATCGAAGCGCTGCACCTCCTCCCGCGGCGCCCGATGCGGATCGGCGGCACTCCTCCTCCCAGCTGTCGATCAAGTTCGAGAGCCCCGTGTACCTCCTCCCACACGGGGCTCTTTTCATTTGCGCGTACGCCCGTGGCTTTTTGCTCATCGGCATCAGGACGCCACCGCCTCCCATATCTCCTGAGGTCATACGGATCGCCGGCGCCGCGCCGGACGATGGCCTATGCCGTTATCGATCTCCTCGCGAATCCTGCTATGGCTTCGCCTCATTGTTGTGTTCGGCTGCCGCCACGACAAAGGAGGACTGCCATGAAGCTTCGATCCACCGTCTTCGCCCTCGGCGCCTTTGCAGCCCTGAACGGCGAGGCTCTGGCGCAGGACAGCGTCGCCTATGTCGATGACCGGTCCGATGGGCCAGCGCTCGTGCGCTCGCTCTACAATGCCGTCAACCGCAAGGAATATGCCCGCGCCTATGGCTATTTCGGCGAATCGAAGCCTGTCGGCGGCTTCAAGGCCTTCACCCGCGGCTATGAGCGCACGGTGTCTGTCGAGATCAAGGTGGGCAAGGTGAAGACGGAGGCCGGGGCGGGCAGCATTTATTCCGCCGTTCCCGTCGCGGTGAAATCGATCGAGAAGCGGGGGCGGGTGCGGTTCTTCGCCGGCTGCTACGTCACCCGCATCATCAATCCGTCGCTGCAGGTGCCGCCGTTCACACCCTACCAGATCGAAGCGGCGCGCCTGCACGAGGTGAAGGGGCCGCTCGAACAGGCGCTGCCGACGGTCTGCAACGCGCCCTGATAATGGACGCGCCCCTCGCCTAGGGGAGGTCGCTTTCCTTCGGCTGGTGGCGCTCCGCCACGAACCGCGCTCGCTCGAACACCAGGATTACCACCAGCGCCAGGATGAAGGGGATGATCAGGTAGAGCAGCCGGAAGATCGCAAGCGCCGCAAGCACGGCTGCCGGATCCATTTCCGGCAAAGCGGCGATGAAGATCAGTTCCAGCACGCCGAGCCCGCCCGGCGCATGCGAAAGCAGGGCCGCCGAGAACGAGGCGAGGAAGATACCGAGAATGACGATGTAACCCGGATTGCCGGCTTCCGGCAGGGCGAAATAGATGATCCCGGCGGCGCCGATCAGCTCCACCGGCGCGACCACCAGCTGCCGGAATACGATCTTCGGCTTGGGGTAGTGCAGCTGGAACCAGCGGGTGCGGAACGATGGCAGCCCGACGAGGCTGCCGATGACATAGAGCCCAATGACGATGAGGATCAGCACGCCCGTGGTCAGCGACATTTCGACCGGCAGGAACTCGGCAAAACGTTCGATGATGTCGGGACGCATCAGCAGCACGACGGCCGATAGAACCAAGGTGCCGAGCGTGAAGGTGAAGGAGCAGAAGGCGACCAGCACGCCGACCTCGCCCGGGGAAAGCCCCTTGGAGCGATAGGCGCGGTAACGCACGACCGCGCCGGAGAACACCGAGGCGCCGAGATTGTGCGACAGCGCGTAGGTCGTGAACGAGCAGAGCGTGATGAACCAGAGCGAAATGCGGTGGCCGAGGTGGTCGAGCGCAAGTCGGTCGTAGGCCGCCAGAGCCGCATAGGCGAGGAGCGTCGAGCCGATCGCCAGGAGCCAGCTCCTCAGCGAAATCGCATTGAAGCTTGCGAGAAACTCGTCGAACGACAGGCCGCGCAGCTCATGGTAGAGCGCGTTGACCGAAAACAGGATCGCGAGAAGGCCGACGACGGGCCAGAAATAGGTCTGCAGCCGCTTCATGCCGGTGCCGTGATCGGTGCGAGGGCGTGGCAGGGGTGTTTCAAGGACACTTCCGTTGCAGCGGCCGGAGGGATTCTCCGAGCGGAGACGTTCTGTTTTCTGAGCCGCTTTGTCATAGCATCACGCCCGCAGCGCGACGCTTCGGTCCTTACCCTTGCCAACGATCCGATTTCCCTTTGTGATTTGTTTCACAAAAAGGAAGCACCTGAGACCTCGGAGGTCAAGGATTGACGGCCTGCCGACAGCGGAGAAACCGCCGGGAAACAATGAAGGGGAAACGGTAAAGCGCGGGCATGGCGCCGATCGGGCAGGGATGCGTGCGCGTCGAAGCGGGGTTTGCGCGCAAGGGCTGCATTATCGGCGGCCGCGCAATCAAATCGAAAAAAGCCGTGGCGGAGGGCTTCGCCACGGCTTCCGGGGTCAAATATGCGGGGCGGGATGCCCGGAAAACCGCGACCCGTCCCGCACGGATCATCAGGCGGCGAGCGCGTCGAGGATGCGGATCCAGGAGCGGATGCCCTTGTGATAGGACTGCAGCTCGTACTTCTCGTTCGGTGAATGGATGCGGTCGTCGGAGAGCCCGAAGCCGACCAGCAGCGATTCCATGCCGAGCATCTTCTGGAAGTCGCCGACGATCGGGATCGAGCCACCCATGCCGATGATGACGGCCGGCTTCGGCCACTCGTCGGAAAGGGCCACCTTCGCGGTGTTGAGCAGCGGCGATTCGTACGGAAGGTGGATCGCCGGCGAGCCGCCATGGGCGTGGAACTCGACCGAGCAATCGGCCGGAACTTTCGAGCGCACATAGGCGCGGAACGCTTCGCGGATCTTTTCCGGGTTCTGGTTACCGACGAGGCGGAAGGAAACCTTTGCCGAAGCCTCGGCCGCGATCACCGTCTTGAAGCCTTCGCCGGTATAGCCGCCGGTGATGCCGTTGACTTCCGCGGTCGGTCGCGCCCAGGTCAGTTCCAGAACCGAGCGGTTCTTTTCGCCCGACGGGATCGACAGGCCGATTTCGCCGAGGAACTTTTCTGCCGTCTGGCCAAGCGTTTCCCAGGCAGCCTTGATCTGGGCGGGGGTCTCTTCGACACCGTCGTAGAAGCCCGGCAGCGTCACGCGGCTGTTTTCGTCATGAAGGCCGGCGAGAACGGTGGTGAGAATGCGGATCGGGTTGGCGGCAGCACCACCGAAGTAGCCGGAATGCAGGTCGCGGTCGGCAGCCCGGACGATGACCTCTTCGCCGACGAGGCCGCGCAGGCCAGCGGAGATCGCCGGCGTATCGCGGTCCCACATGCTGGTGTCGCACACCAGCGCATAATCAGCCTTGAGTTCGGCGGCATTGGCTTCGAGGAAGGGCTTCAGCGACGGCGAGCCGGACTCCTCCTCGCCTTCGAACAGGATGGTGACGCGGCAGGGCAGGGCGCCATGCACGTCCTTGTAAGCGCGCACCGCTTCGACGAAGGTCAGGAGCTGGCCCTTGTCGTCGGCCGTGCCACGGCCGGTGATCACCTTGCGGCCGGGCTCGATCTCCTTGATGCCGGGCTCGAACGGATCCGTGTCCCAGAGGTTCAGCGGATCGACCGGCTGAACGTCATAGTGGCCATAGAACAGCACATGCGGCGCATCGGGCTTGGCGCCGTCATGGTGGGCGACGACCATCGGATGGCCGGGGGTGTCGCGGACCGATGCGGTGAAGCCGAGAGCGTTGAGCTCGGCCACCAGCCATTCTGCCGCCTTGCGGCATTCCGCCTTGAAGGCCGGGTCGGTCGAGATCGACTTGATGCGAACCAGGTCGAACAGCCGATCGAGGCTCTTTGGCAGGTTGGCGTCTGCGCGTTCGAGAACGGGGGTGATGTCAGCCATCATGCATATCCTTGCTTCAAGTTTCGCCGGAACCTACTGCATGTGCCGCCAAAGCGAAATCGATTTGAGCGATTTTGGGCAGAGGTCCCAGGTGACGGTGAACGGAGAGCCTGGCGCCTTGGCAAGGGGAGTGCCGGGGCGCCCGGATCGGCGCGTCTGCCTCCTGCATTAGAACGGGCGCACGCCCGATTTAAGCCAAATTTTTTGATGGAACGATCAGGCCGGGCGATGGCGCATCAGGCGCGACTGTCGCTTCGTGCCACGCTGGCGAGCGCCATGCGCATATATTCGAGCATCAGTTCGCGCTCGAAGTTCCTGAGGCCGGCAAGCAGCGACTGGTCGGCGGCAAGCGCTGCCTCCTTGGCGGCCGCCTCCATCTCCTTTGCCTTTTCGGTCAGGTAGATCTGTTGCGAGCGCTTGTCCTGCGGATGCTTGCGGCGCAGGATGAGCCCGTCACGCTCCATGCGAGCGAGCGTGTTGGCCATCGTCGCCTGTTCGATGTCGAGCCGATCGAGCAGCTGTTTCTGCGTCAGGCCCTCTTCGGCCCAAAGCTCGAGCAGGATGGGAAACTGACCTGGCGCGAAACCAAGCTTCTGGCCGCGCTCGTGAAGCGCGCGCGAAAAGCTCTTCGCCAGCAGGCTGGCCAGGTAGGTCGCAGATTCCATACGATTGAAGGCCATGCCTATCGGTACGCCCGAACCGCCATGAAGACAAGTTACAATGCAGGCGATGGACCTTGAGACTGTCGCGGTTCACCGGGATTTGAGCGGAGGTGATCGGACGGCAGAAACAAAAAACCGTCACGGTGCGGAGGCGGCGCCGTGACGGTCTTTTGAAAACGGGACAAAGGCCCGGAGAGGGGGATAAGGCCTTTGTCCTCATCTGGTGCGGGCGGGGGACAGGCCAATCACCAGAAGACGGCATCACTCGGTGCCGTTGACTAAGATTTGAGGATTCAAATGTGGCTTTTCAAGGATACCAGGGCTGAATCGGACATTACAAATACGTAACGTTTGCGTGAAGCTGAACGGCCGCTTGCGAAGCCTTCAGGCGCTCGATCCCAGGGCGAAATCGACCCCCGTTTCCGCAATCCGCGGTGGCGATCGCGGCTACCGCGACTGGTGGAGAATGTAGTGTCTGGCGGGAAAACCGCAATGGACCTTTGGCTTGCCCCGCGCTATCCATTTGCCCATGAAAAACGGTGATCATCTCTTCCTCGTCGACGGCTCCGGATTCATCTTCCGGGCGTTCCACGCCATCCCGCCGCTCAACCGCAAATCCGATGGCCTTCCGGTCAACGCGGTATCGGGTTTCTGCAACATGTTGTGGAAGCTGCTCACCGATGCGCGTGACACGTCGGTCGGCGTTACGCCGACCCATTTCGCGGTTATCTTCGACTATTCGTCGAAGACCTTCCGCAACGCGCTCTACGATCAGTACAAGGCAAACCGCACGGCGCCGCCGGAAGATCTGATCCCGCAGTTCGGCCTGATCCGTCACGCGACGCGCGCCTTCAACCTGCCTTGCATCGAGAAGGAAGGTTATGAGGCCGACGACCTGATCGCCACCTACGCCCGGCTTGCGGAAGCCGCCGGCGCCGACGTCACCATCGTCTCGTCCGACAAGGACCTGATGCAGCTCGTGACCTCGAACGTGTCGATGTACGACAGCATGAAGGACAAGCAGATCTCGATCCCGGAAGTGATCGAGAAATGGGGCGTGCCGCCGGAAAAGATGATCGATCTGCAGGCGATGACCGGTGATTCCACCGACAACGTGCCCGGCATTCCCGGCATCGGCCCGAAGACGGCCGCACAGCTGCTCGAAGAGTACGGCGATCTCGAAACGCTGCTGGCCCGCGCCGGCGAGATCAAGCAGGTCAAGCGCCGCGAAAACATCATCGCCAATGCCGACCTCGCGCGGCTGTCGCGACAGCTCGTCGAACTCAAGACCGACACGCCGCTCGACGTTCCGCTGGAAGATCTGAGCCTGGAGCCGCAGAACGGTCCCAAGCTGATCGCCTTTCTGAAGGCGATGGAATTCACCACGCTGACACGTCGTGTTGCCGCTGCGACCGGCACGGACGCCGATGCCGTCGAAGCAGCCGCAGTGCCGGTGGAATGGGGCGCCGATGCGCGCGGCCCTGATCTCGACAAGGGCGATGGAGCGGCGAAGGTCAGCGAAGGCTCTTCCACGGCGGCTGTCGCCCGTGGCGAGGCCGCGGAAGCGGCCGCCGTCCTGTCGCGTGGCGCCGAAGCGAATGGCGCGGACGCGACGCCCGAGGCGCTCGCTGCCGCGCGCGCTGAAATCTTCGCCAAGGCGCCGATGGATCGGAGCGCCTATGTGACGATCCGCGACATCGCCACCCTCGACCGGTGGATATCGGACGCGCGCGAAGCCGGTGTCGTCGGCTTCGACACGGAAACGACCTCGCTCGATGCCATGCAGGCCGACCTCGTCGGCTTCTCGCTGGCGATCGCCGACCACAAGGCCGATCCGACCGGCGCTTCGATCCGGGCGGCCTATGTGCCGCTGATCCACAAGACCGGCGTCGGCGACCTGCTCGGCGGCGGGCTCGCCGAAAACCAGATCCCGGTCGCCGAAGCCTTGAGCCGGCTGAAGCGCCTGCTGGAGGACCCGTCCGTCCTCAAGGTCGCGCAGAACCTGAAATACGACTACCTCGTGATGAAGCGGCACGGCGTCACCGTCGAAAGCTTCGACGACACGATGCTGATGTCCTACGTCGTCGATGCCGGCAACGGCACCCATGGCATGGACTCGCTGTCCGAGCGCTGGCTGAACCACAAGCCGATCGCCTACAAGGACATCACCGGAACCGGCAAGTCGTCGGTGACCTTCGACTTCGTCGACATCGACCGGGCGACCGCCTACGCCGCCGAGGACGCGGACGTCACGCTGCGGCTCTGGCATATCCTGAAGGCCCGATTGGCCGCCAAGGGACTGACGCGCGTCTACGAGCGTCTGGAGCGGCCCTTGGTTGACGTTCTGGCACGCATGGAAAACCGCGGCATCACCGTCGACCGCCAGATCCTGTCGCGGCTTTCGGGCGAGCTCGCCCAGGGTGCGGCCGGTCTCGAGGACGAGATCTACAAGCTCGCCGGCGAAACCTTCACGATCGGCTCGCCGAAGCAGCTCGGCGATATCCTCTTCGGCAAGATGGGCTTTGCCGGCGGCTCGAAGACCAAGACCGGGCAATGGTCGACCTCGGCGCAGGTTCTGGAAGACCTGGCAGCCGAAGGGCACGAACTGCCGCGCAAGATCGTCGACTGGCGGCAGCTGACCAAGCTCAAGTCCACCTACACCGATGCGCTTCCGGGCTTCGTCCATCCGCAGACGAAGCGCGTGCACACGTCCTATGCGCTCGCCGCCACGACCACCGGCCGCCTGTCGTCGTCCGACCCGAACCTGCAGAACATTCCGGTGCGCACCGCCGAAGGCCGCAAGATCCGCACCGCCTTCATCGCGACGCCGGGCCACAAGCTGCTCTCGGCGGACTACAGCCAGATCGAACTGCGCGTGCTTGCCCACGTCGCCGACATTCCGCAGCTGCGCCAGGCCTTCGCCGACGGCGTCGACATCCATGCGATGACCGCATCGGAAATGTTCGGCGTGCCGGTCGAGGGCATGCCCGGCGAAATCCGCCGGCGCGCCAAGGCGATCAACTTCGGCATCATCTACGGCATCTCTGCCTTCGGCCTTGCCAACCAGCTGTCGATCGAACGCTCGGAAGCCAGCGACTACATAAAGCGTTATTTCGAGCGCTTCCCGGGCATTCGCGACTACATGGAAGGCACCAAGGTGTTTGCCCGCGAGCACGGCTACGTCGAGACGATCTTCGGCCGTCGCGCGCATTATCCCGACATCCGCTCGTCGATCCCCTCGCATCGCGCCTTCAACGAGCGCGCAGCGATCAACGCACCGATCCAGGGCTCGGCCGCCGACATCATCCGCCGCGCCATGGTCAAGATGGAACCGGCGCTTGCGGAGGCGAAGCTTTCGGCCCGCATGCTGCTGCAGGTGCACGACGAACTGATCTTCGAAGTCGAGGACGCCGAGGTCGAAAAGACCATTCCGGTCGTCGTCTCGGTGATGGAGAACGCCGCCATGCCGGCGCTCGACATGAAGGTGCCGCTGAAGGTCGACGCGCGCGCGGCGACCAATTGGGACGAGGCACACTGATCCAGTCGTGCGCAGCGGGTTTTCTGATGGAATCCTCTCAGAAAACCTCAAAAGTCGGATGCGACGAATCTTGCAGCGCCCGGGGGCATTTCATGCTCCCGGGCGCCTTTCCATCAGGATGATAGAAAGCGTAGGCCGCCGCAGCCGGAACGATTGCCGGCGCGTTCGACTCCTCATAGGCAGCCCTAGGGAAGGGGCTGGAAGCCTCGTCCGAAACGGCTACAATCGGAGGAGATCATGGCGCCGAAGACTTTCATTCTTGTCCTGTCCTGCGACGACAAACCCGGCATCGTCGCCGCCGTCACCACGGAGCTTGCCGCCCTTGGCGCAAACATCGCCGAGAGCAATCAGTTCTGGGATACCAGGACCAACAGCTTCTTCATGCGCATCGCCTTTCAGGTTGCAGCGAGCGTTCAGGCAGGTGATGTCGAGCGGGCGCTTCACCCGGCGGTCGAGCGCTTCCAGATGCGGACCACGCTCACGGATGCTGCGGTCAAACCGAAGATCCTCGTTCTCGTATCCAGGTTCGACCACGCGCTGCTGCACCTGCTCTACCAGATCCGTGTGGGCTGGCTGAACGCGGAGGTCGTCGCCATCGTCTCCAACCACGAAGACAGCCGGCGCACGGCCGAGGCCGAAGGGCTCGCCTATCACTGTTGGCCGGTATCGAAGGACAACAAGGCCGAGCAAGAGGAAAGGCTTCTGCGTCTGGTTCAGGAGACCGGCGCCGATCTCGTCATCCTCGCCCGCTACATGCAGGTGTTCTCGGACAATCTGTCGAAGCGCCTCTACGGCAAGGCGATCAACATCCACCACTCGTTCTTGCCGAGCTTCAAGGGGGCAAAGCCCTACCATCAGGCGCATGAGCGCGGGGTGAAGCTGATCGGGGCGACCGCGCATTACGTTACGCCGGACCTCGATGAGGGGCCGATCATCGAGCAGGAAACCGAGCGCGTCAGCCATGCGCTGACAGCGGAAGATTTCGTCGCCACCGGTCGCGATATCGAGAGCCGGGTGCTGGCGCGCGCCGTCAAGCTGCACCTGGAGCGGCGCGTCATGCTCAACGGCCACAAGACCGTGGTGTTCAGCTAAGGGGTCCGGAAGGCCCTCGTGTAGCCGGTACTTTCTGGAGTGCCGGCTACGGTGGTTACAGGCGTGCGACCACGGCCGTTGCCGTAACGGCCGGCGCGCGGAAGCTGGCAAAGAGCCGGCTCAGGCCTTCGCGCCCCTCGGCTGCCAGGTCGAAGCGGCGGCCGAAGAGCAGCCATTCCGTACAGAGCCCCAGCATCATCCAGTGCAGCGTCCGCGTCGCCGAGGCGGGGGTCCAGGTCTCGTGCATCTGCCCCTTGGCGAGCGCGCGGGAAAAAGCGAGTTCGAGCACGACATTATGGTGCTCGTCGAGTTCCTTCTGGCGGGCGAGCACTTCGCCGAGGTCGCCGTCGTAATTGGTGCGCAGCATGATCGTAAGGATGCGCTGGCGCTGCTCGTCGGCGGCCAGAACATCCAGCCAGTCGCCCATGGCGCCTTCGAGGATGGAGAGGGTGTCGGCAGCTTCCGCTTCGATCTCGCGGGCGACCATGTCTTCCTGCGGCAGGGGCACGGCGTCGTGCAGCGCGAGGAACAGGTCGGTCTTGTTGGCGAAGTGCCAGTAGATGGCGCCACGGGTCACGCCGGCGGCCTTGGCGATTTCTTCCAGCGTCGTGTTCGAGACGCCCTTTTCGTAGAAGACGCGCTCGGCGGCGCTCAGGATCTTCTGTCTTGTTGCTTCTGCATCGGCCTTTGTTCGGCGCATTCATTCCTCCTCATGCGACGGCCCGCCAGAGGCGGGCCGTCCAATCTTGTTTTACTCGGCGGGTGTGGGGTTTTCTGCGGCTGTCGGTGTGTTTTCCACCTTCTTTCGGCTGAACAGCTTCGTGACGAACACGAAGAAGACAGGAACGAAGAAGATGGCGAGCACCGTTGCCGAGATCATCCCGCCCATGACGCCCGTGCCAATGGCGCGCTGGCTGCCGGAGCTGGCACCCGTGGCGATCGCGAGCGGCAGAACGCCGAGCGTGAAGGCCAGCGACGTCATCAGGATCGGCCGGAAGCGCAAGTGTGCCGCCTCCAGCGTCGCGTCGATCAGCGACTTGCCCTGTTCGCGCAGTTCCTTGGCAAACTCGATGATCAGGATCGCGTTCTTGGCCGAGAGTCCGATGATCGCGATCAGGCCGACCTTGAAGTACACGTCGTTCGGCATGTCGCGCATCATCACGGCGAGAACCGAGCCGATGACGCCGAGCGGAACGACCATGATCACCGCGACCGGGATCGACCAGCTCTCATAGAGGGCGGCAAGGCACAGGAACACCAGAAGGCACGACAGCGCGATCAGGAGAGGCGCCTGGGTACCGGACTGGATTTCCTGCAGGGACTGGCCGGTCCACTCGTAGCCGAAGCCTGCCGGGAGCTCGCCCGCAAGCCTTTGCATCTCGGCGATCGCGTCACCCGACGAGTAGCCGTGGGCTGCTTCGCCGCTGATACGCACCGACGGGTAGCCGTTGTAGCCGATCGTCTGGGTCGATGCCTTGACCCACTCGACGGTCGCAAAGGCCGAGAGTGGCACCATGCCACCATTGGCATTGCGAACGTTGAGGTTCAGCAGATCAGTCGTTTGCATGCGCTGACCCTCGTCCGCCTGCACCGTCACGCGCTGCATGCGGCCGGCATTCGGGAAGTCGTTGACATAGGACGAGCCAAGGTTGGTCGAGATCGTCGAGTTGATATCGGCGAAGGTAACCCCGAAGGTGTTGGCCTTCTCGCGGTCGATGGTCACGCTGACCTGAGCCGCATCGGGCATGCCTTCGAAACGAACGCCGGTGACGATCTTGCTCTCAGCCGCAAGGCCGAGAAGCTGGTCCCGGGCCTGCGACAGAGCCGCTTCGCCGAGGCCGCCGCGATCCTGCAGGCGGAAGGAGAAGCCGCCTGTGGTGCCGAGGCCCTGGATCGCCGGCGGCGACAGCGCGAAGCTGATCGCATCCTTGATCTGGCTCATAGCCATCGTTGCCCGCATGGCAATCGACTGAGCAGCATTGTCGGCGTCGCGTTCGCTCCAGTCCTTCAGCGTCACGAAGGCGAGCGCTGCGTTCTGTCCGGTGCCGAAGAAGGAGAAGCCGTTGATCGCGATGATGCGTTCGACAGCCGGCTCCTTGCCGAAGATGTTCTCGGCCTGCTCAACCACCTCGGTCGTACGGTTGCCCGTCGCCTCGGAGGGAAGCTGCATCATGACGATCACGAAGCCCTGGTCTTCGTCCGGAAGGAACGACGACGGCAGCTTCATGAACAGCCAGCCGAGGCCGGCAAGCACGGCGACATAGATGATCATGTAACGGCCGGTCCGGTGGACCAGGCGCTTCACGATGCCGCTATAGCCATGCGAGGTCTTGTCGAACGAGCGGTTGAACCACCCGAAGAAGCCGCGCTTGGCGTGGTGGTGGCCCTTGGGAACCTGCTTGAGGAAGCTGGCGCACAAGGCTGGCGTCAGCGACAGGGCAAGCAGCGCCGAGAACAGGATCGACACGACCATCGTCAGCGAGAACTGGCGATAGATCACGCCGACGGCGCCCGGGAAGAAGGCCATCGGAATGAACACCGAAGCCAGAACCAGCGTGATACCGATGACGGCGCCGGTGATCTGCTTCATCGCCTTGCGGGTCGCGTCCTTTGGCGTCAGCCCCTCTTCGGACATGATGCGTTCGACGTTTTCGACGACGATGATCGCATCGTCGACGAGAATGCCGATCGCCAACACCATGCCGAACATGGTGAGCACGTTGATCGAGAAGCCCATCGCCAACATCACCGCGCAGGTGCCGAGCAGGGCGACCGGAACGACGAGCGTCGGGATGATGGTGTAGCGGATGTTCTGCAGGAACAGGAACATCACGACGAAGACGAGCGCGACAGCTTCGAGCAGCGTCTTAAGCACCTTCTCGATCGAAACGGCAACGAACGGCGAAGTGTCGTAGGGAACCGAATATTCGAGACCCTGCGGGAAGAACTTCGACAGTTCGTCCATGCGCTCCTTGATCGCGGCCGATGTCGACATGGCGTTGCCGCTCGGCGACAGCTGCACGGCGATAGCCGCAGACGGCTTGCCGTTCAGGCGGGTCGAGAACGCATAGCTCTCGCCACCGATTTCGACGCGGGCGACATCGCGCAGCCGAACGGAGGAACCGTCCGGATTGGCGCGAAGCACGATCGCTCCGAATTCCTCGGCGCTCGACAGCTGGCCCTTGACGACGACGGGGGCACTGATCTGCTGTGTGATCGGGTTCGGCTGGGCGCCGATCGAGCCGGATGCGATCTGGGCGTTCTGGGCCTGGATCGCATTGGTCACGTCGGCAGCCGTCAGGTTGAGGCCGAGCATCTTGTCCGGATCGAGCCAGATGCGCATCGAGCGTTCGGTGGCAAACAGCTGCGCACGGCCGACGCCGGGCACGCGCTGGACTTCGTTCAGAACGTTGCGGCTGAGATAGTCGCCGAGAGCGATGGCGTCCATCTGGCCGTCGGTCGAGGTGAGCGCGACGATCATCAGGAAGCCGGAGCCGGCTTCATCGACCTGCACGCCCTGGCGCTTGACCGAATCGGGCAGGCGCGGTTCGACGCGGCGAACGCGGTTCTGAATGTCGACGGCCGCCTGTCCCGGGTCGGTGCCCGGTGCAAAGGTGGCGCTGATTTCGACCGAGCCGGAGGCGCTGGAGGTCGACTCGAAATAGAGCAGGCCTTCGACGCCGTTCAGCTCATTTTCGATCAGCCGAGTGACGCTCTGGTAGGTGTCCTGGGACGACGCCCCGGGATAGCTCGTGTTGATCGAGATCTGCGGCGGTGCGACATCAGGATATTGCGATACCGGCAGAAGCGGTATCGCGATGATGCCGGCGAGCATGATGAAGATCGCCACCACCCAGGCAAAAATAGGCCTGTCGATGAAAAAACTGGGCATTAATCAGCACTCACTTTGTGGCTTCAGCGGGCTTTTCGTCGGCAGAGGCCGTCGTCTGCGCTGCTTCGGCAGTCGGCTTGGCGTCCGGGTTCCAGTCCGTCGGTTCGACGGGGGCACCGGGGCCGATCTTCTGGAAGCCCTCGACGATGACCTTCTCGCCGGCCTTGAGACCGGAGGTCACCTGCCAGCGGGTGCCGATCGTGCGGCCGAGGGTCACGTTGCGGAACTCGACCTTGTTGTCGGCGCCGACGATATAGACCTGCGACTGGCCGGCATTGTTGCGCTGGACGGCCTGCTGCGGAACGGTGATCGCGTCCTTCTCGACGCCCTGCTGCACGAGCACGCGAACATACATGCCGGGAAGCAGGTCGTTGTCGGGGTTCGGGAACTCACCGCGCAGGGTTACCTGGCCGGTCGTCGCATCGACGGCGGCTTCCGAGAACAGGAGCTTGCCCTTGTGCTCGTAGACCGTGCCGTCGTCGAGCACCAGCTGGACTTCGGCTTCCTCGCCGTCACCGTTCATCATCTTGCCATCCTCGAGCGCCTTGCGCAGGCGGATGAGGTCGGTCGCCGACTGGGTGAAGTCGGCGTAGAGCGGGTCGAGCTGCTGGATCGTCGCGAGGTTTTCCGAGCTGTTGGTGCTGACAAGCGCGCCTTCGGTGATCAGCGCACGGCCGATGCGGCCGCTGATCGGCGCCGTCACGTCGGCATATTGCAGGTCGAGCTTGGCCGCCGCGAGGCCGGCTTCGGCGATCGCGACATCGGCGTCGGCGGTCGCAAGCAGCGCAGCCGCATCTTCCAATTGCTGCGCGGCGACGACGTTCGCCTTCCTCAGCTGTTCCTGGCGATCGGCCTTCTGCTGGGCCTGCTGGCGAATGGATTGGGCACGCCGAAGCGTTGCCTCTGCCTTTTCAACCTGAACGCGGAAGGGCGCAGGATCGATGCGGTAAAGCACATCGCCCTCATTGACCTTGGAGCCCTGCTGGAAGACGCGTTCGACGACAATGCCGGAAACGCGCGGACGGACCTCGGCGACGCGGGTCGCGGCGATGCGGCCCGGCAGCTCGTTGGTGATCGGCAGGGTTTCGGCCTTGGTCGTGAAGACCGCGACGGCGGACGGTGGGAATGCGGCGGCGCCCTGTTGTGCTTCCTCTTTCTGGCAGCCGGAAAGAAGAATCACAGTTGCCAAGGCGGCGGCCAGTGTCGGTCGGTTCATGCGCATAGCGATGTCCATATTCGGTGACCGCAGGCGACAGGTGCATCTCGCAAGGTGCCCGTACGGTCCGGAAGTGAAGGGGAGCAGAACCGGTATCGCTTGGGGAAAATACCGGAAAGCTAATATACAAACACAAATGTATGTTAAATTGCTTTGCGGTGCAACAGAGTCGTTCAGCACGGACAATCAAAAAATAAATCAACCGCCACAGGGGTTTAAGCCCATGGCGGTTGCTTTTCACGTAGCTGTGATGAGGCCTCGGCCTCAAAGCGGATCAGGCGAGAACGCGGTCGTCGTCGCCGAAACGGTGCATGGCGCCGACCGTCGGCGTCGCATAGACGATGTCGTCAGGCGCGTAGCGGTGTTCGCCGAAGAGGCGGACGGTGATGGTGCCGACCTGCTCGCTGTCGATGTAGACGATGGTGTCGGCGCCGAGGTGCTCGACATGCACCACCTTGCCCTTCCAGTCGCCGCTCTCGCGCGAAAGCGCCATGTGCTCCGGGCGGATGCCGATCGTCTTGGCTTTGACATCGCCGAGCCGGGCGCCCTCGATGAAGTTCATCTGCGGCGAGCCGATGAAGCCAGCGACGAAGACGTTGGCAGGCCTGTTGTAGAGGTCCATCGGCGAGCCGATCTGCTCGATCTTGCCGGCGTTGAGGACGACGATCTTGTCGGCGAGCGTCATCGCCTCCACCTGGTCGTGGGTCACGTAAATCATCGTTGCCTTCAGGCTGCGATGCAGCCGGGCAATCTCGAGCCGGGTGTTGACGCGCAAGGCCGCATCGAGGTTCGAAAGCGGCTCGTCGAACAGGAAGAGCTTCGGTTCGCGCACGATCGCGCGGCCGATCGCCACGCGCTGGCGCTGGCCGCCGGAAAGCTCGGCCGGGCGACGGGCGAGGTAGGGATCGAGCGACAGCATGCTCGCTGCCTTGCCGACCTTGTCCTCGATCTCCGCCTTCGGCGCGCCTGCCTGCTTCAGGCCAAGGCCCATATTGTCCTTCACCGACAGGTGCGGATAGAGCGCGTAGGACTGGAACACCATGGCGATGCCGCGCTTGGCGGGCGCCACATGGCCGACTTCCGTGCCGTCGATCTGCACGCTGCCGGAGGTCGCGTCCTCGAGACCGGCGATGGTGCGCAGCAAGGTCGACTTGCCGCAGCCGGACGGGCCGACGAAGATGACGAATTCGCCGTCCTTCACCTCGAGGTCGATGCCCTTCAGCACCTCATGGCTACCGTAGGCCTTGCGGATGGATTTGAGTTGAAGCGATCCCACCTGGTTGCCCCCTTTAAAGTTTGACTGGTCTGCCGGTGCGCACGCTTTCGTCTGCTGCAAGGCAGATGCGGAGCGACTGCACGGCGTCGTTCATGTGACGGTCGAGGTCGATGTTTTCGCGAATGGCCTTCAGCACATAGGCCTGTTCGCGGTCGCAGAGTTCCTGGTGGCCGGGTTCGCCGTCCATCTTCAGGTCCTCGTCGGCTTTGAGGAATCGGCCATCGGGACCGGTTTCGGCATTGTGCAGCCGGATCACCGCGGTCTTGGTGTGCATGTCGATGTCGTCGGACTTCGCATTCTGGTCCATGACGATCGACACCGATCCCTTCGGCGACATCACGTCCTTCACGAAGAAGGCGGTCTCCGAGATCATCGGTCCCCAGCCGGCTTCGTACCAGCCGGCCGAACCATCCTCGAAGATCACCTGCAGGTGGCCGTAATTGTACATGTCGGGCGCGATCTCGTCGGAGAGGCGAAGCCCCATGCCGCGCACTTCCACCGGCTTGGCGTCGGTGATCTGGCACATGACGTCGACATAGTGCACGCCGCAATCGACGATCGGCGACGTCGTCTTCATCAGCGACTTGTGCGTCTCCCAGGTCGGTCCGCTCGACTGCTGGTTCAGGTTCATGCGGAAGACATAGGGGCCGCCGAGCTTGCGCGCTTCGGCGATCAGCCGGATCCACGAGGGGTGATGGCGAAGGATGTAGCCGATCACCAGCTTGCGGCCGTGTTTCTTCGCCGCCGCGACGACGCGCTCGGCGTCGGCGACGGTGGTCGCGAGCGGCTTTTCGACGAAGACGTCGGCGCCGGCCTCGAACGCCATGACCGCAAAGTCGGCATGGCTGTCCGAATAGGTGCAGATCGAGCAGAGCTCGGGCTTCAGTTCGGCCAAAGCCGCTTTGAAGTCCTGATGGATCGTGTAGCCGCTCAGTTCCTCCGGCAACGGTACCTTCGAACGGTTGACGAGGCCGACGATCTCGAAGCCGGGATTGTTGTGATAGGCGAGCGCGTGGCTGCGCCCCATGTTGCCGAGCCCCGCGACGAGGACCCGGACCGGTTTGCTGCTTGCACTCACTTGACTGCTCCTGCCGTGATGCCGCGGATCAGTTGCCGCGAGAAGATGACGTAGAGGACGAGAACCGGAAGGATGGCGAGCGACAGCGCCGCCAGAACCGCGTTCCAGTTGGTGACGAACTGGCCGATGAAGATCTGCGAGCCGAGTGTCACGGTCTTGGTCGCTTCCGCCGGCGCGAGGATCAGCGGGAACCAGAGGTCGTTCCAGATCGGGATCATGGTGAAGACCGCGACCGTTGCCATGGCCGGCCGGACGAGCGGCAGAACCAGGCGGAAGAAGATCGAATATTCCGACAGCCCGTCGATGCGTCCGGCGTTCTTCAGGTCATCGGAGACCGTGCGCATGAACTCCGAGAGAATGAAGATCGCAAGCGGCAGGCCTTGGGCGGTATAGACGAGGATCAGCGCCGTCAGCGTGTTGACGAGGTTGGCAGCGACCATGCCCTGCAGAATGGCGACGGTACCGAGGCGGATCGGGATCATGATGCCGATCGCGAGATAAAGCCCCATCAGCGTGTTACCGCGGAAGCGGTATTCCGACAGCGCGAAGGCGGCCATCGCCCCGAAGAGCAGCACCAGCGCGATCGAGACGATCGTGACGATGAAGCTGTTCTGGAAATAGGTGGCGAAGTCGCCCTGGCCGAGGACCGTTTCATAGCCGATCAGGCTGAAGGTCTGCGGCGTCGGGATCGTCAGCGGCGCCCGGAAGATCGCGTTGCGATCCTTGAACGAGTTGATGATCGTCAGGAACACCGGGAACAGCGAGATGAGCGTGTAGGCGATGAGCGCTGCATGCACGAAGCCGGTGCGGAGAAATGAATCGCGTGCTTTCGACATCTCCGGTCTCCTCAGAACTGGTAGCGGCGCATGCGGCGCTGAATGACGAAGAGGTAGAGCGAGACGCCGGCGAGGATGATGAGGAACATCACCGTGGCGATCGTCGCGCCCATCGAGCGGTCGCCGAGCTGCAGCTGGAAACCGAAGAAGGTGCGGTAGAGCAACGTGCCGAGAATGTCGGTCGAGCCGTCTGGGCCGGCAAGGGCGCCCTGCACCGTGTAGACCAGGTCGAAGGCGTTGAAGTTGCCGACGAAGGTCAGGATCGAGATGATGCCGATGGCCGGCAGGATCAGCGGCAGCTTGATCTTCCAGAACTGGCTCCAGCCGGTGACGCCGTCGCATTCGGCAGCCTCGATCACCTCATCCGGAATGTTGAGCAGGGCGGCGTAGATCAGCATCATCGGGATGCCGACATATTGCCAGACCGAGATCAGCGACACGGTGACGAGCGCCGAACCGGGCTTGCCGAGCCAGGGGGCAAACAGCGACTTCAGGCCGACGAGATCGAGCATGCCGGGTGCAACGCCCCAGATCGGCGACAGGATCAGCTTCCAGATGAAGCCGACGATCACGAAGGAGAGCAGCGTCGGCAGGAAGATCGCCGTGCGGTAGAAGGTCACGAAGCGCAGCTTCGGGATCGACAGCATGGCGGCGAGCGCGACGCCGATCGGGTTCTGCACGCACATGTGGATGATGAAGAAGATGACGTTGTTCTTCAGCGCGTTCCAGAAATCGTGCGCCCAGCGTTCGTCGCCGAACAGCGTCTGGAAATTCGCAAGGCCGACAAAGGCCGGCTGGCCGTCGACCGTGTTGAACAGCGAAAGCCTGAGCGTCTCGATCAACGGCAGGATCATCACCGCCGAATAGACCAGGAAGGCCGGCAGCAGGAAGACGAGGATGTGCCAGCGTTTCGGCCGCCTTGCGGTCGGCTGTCCGTCTTGCACTGAAAGAGCGTCACTCATGGATCCATCCGTTTCTAGAAGACCGGTCCCCAGGCAATCATGATGCGCACCGGCGCCACGCGGCCGGTCGCGCCGCATGCCGTCTGCCCCTTTATCGAGGGCTCATGACGAAGGTTAAGTCTATCGCGTTCTTTTGCAAACGACTGCGTCGGCGGCCTCCCACTGGGGGAGGCCGGTGACGCTTCGGCTGGGGGAGTGCCGTCATTCGGCATGTCGCCCCGCCCGGTCCCCACGGCATCCTTAAATCCATCTGGCTTAAGGTGCTCTATGCACGTCCAGGACGTGCGGCGCTGTAGGGCCGACCCTCCCCCGTCAAGGGGAGGGAACCTGTTGCGCTTACGTCTTACTTCGCCGGCTTGTACCAGCCGTCGAGGCCCTTCTGCAGCTTCTCGGCGGCAACCTCAGGCGTATCCGTGCCGTTGATCACGTTGGCCGATTCGACCCAGGTCTCGTTTTCCAGGTTTGGCGTGCCGCGCGACAGGATCTGGTAGGTCGAGCGGATCGTCGGCTTGCACTTTTCGCGCCAGGAGACGAATTCCTGGGCGAGCGGATCGGCCATCTTCACCGGCGTCGAGTTCAGGCTGAAGAAGCCCGGCAGCGCGTTGGCGTAGATTTCGGCGAATTCCGGCGAGGAGATCCAGGTCAGCAGCTTCTTGGCTTCTTCGGCATGCGCGCTCTTGGCGTTCAGGCCGACACCGATGTCGTTGTGGTCGGAGATGTAGCAGGCGTCACCGGCGTTCTTCACCGGCGGCGGGAAGGCACCCATCTTGAACTGGGCCTGCGTGTTGAACAGGCCGATTTCCCACGAGCCGGCCGGGTAGATTGCAGCGCGGCCGAGCGTGAAGAGGTTCTGGCTGTCCGGATAGGTCTGTGCTTCGAAGCCGTCGCCGAGATAATCCTTCCACTTGGCAAGAACGCGATAGGGCTCGACCCATGCGTCGTCGGTCAGCTTCTCTTCGCCCTTGATCAGCTTGGCGCGGCCTTCTTCACCCTTCCAGTAGGTCGGGCCGATGTTCTGGTAGCCCATGGTCGCGGCTTCCCAGAGGTCCTTGGTGCCCATCGCCATCGGGATGTAGTTGCCGTCGGCCTTGATCTTGTCGAGGGCGGCGAAGAATTCCGCTTCCGTCGTCGGGATCTGGATGCCGAGCTGGTCGAAGGCGTCCTTGTTGTAGATGAAGCCGTGGATGACCGAAGCCATCGGCACGCAGAATGTGGCCTTGCCGTCGTCGGTGGTCCAGGCGGACTTGGCGACCGGCGAGAAGTTCTCCATGCCGGCCAGACCCGTCAGGTCAGCGAGGTGCTTCTTGTTGTAAAGCTCGAGCGAGGCGTCGAACGGACGGCAGGTGATGAGATCGCCTGCGGAGCCGGCGTCGAGCTTGGCGTTGAGTGCGGCGTTGTACTCGGTCGGCGCGGTCGGCGCGAACTTGACCTTGATGCCCGGGTGCTTGGCTTCGAACGCCGGGATCAGCTTTTCCTGCCAGATCGCCAGGTCGTCGTTGCGCCAGCTTTCGATGGTCAGCGTCACGTCCTCGGCGTGCGCCAGCCCGGCCGTGCCGAGAATGCTCGAAGCGAGCAGCAGGCCTTTGATTGTCGTACGGATCATGCAGTTTCTCCCTCTTTATAAGCGCCCTCCGGCGCGGTTTGGATCCCGGAATTACTCAGGCCGAGACGATGTCGATCGCTTGGCGCAGATTCTGCCTGGTCTCTTTCAGTGCCGCCTCCGCGACCGCAACGTCCTTTGCGCCAGAGGCGAGCAGGATCGCGACCTTGACCGAGCCGGAGGCCATGTTGATCAGCCGGCCGGCCTCGGCAGCGCTGATGCCGGTAATGTCGGTAACGATGCGGATTGCGCGGCCGTGCAGCTTGATATTGTCGGCGCGCAGGTTGACCATGTGGCCGTCGAGCACGTGGCCGAGCTGAATGCCGACCAGCGTCGAGAACATGTTGAAGGCGATCTTCTGCGCGGTGCCGGCGCCCATGCGGGTCGAGCCGGAAACCACTTCCGGCGGAGTCTGCAGAAGGATCGACACGTCGGCGTCCTTGAACAGCGCCGCACCCGGATTGTTCGCGACCCCGATCACCTTGGCGCCGAGCTTGCGGGCCTCGTCGGCCGCAGCAAGCGCGTAAGGGGTGGAGCCGCTGGCGGAAACGGAAACGAGGCAGTCGCCCGCGCCGATGCCGGCCTTGCGCACGTCTTCACGGGCAAGGTCCATGTCGTCTTCGTAGCCGCCCGCAAGGTCGCTGAGACTGGCGGTGCCGCCGGCAAGCAGAACGACGATCTGGTCCTGGGCAATGCCGTAGGTGCCGGGCAGTTCGAGCGCGTCGGCCATGGCCATCAGGCCGGAACTGCCGGCGCCGGCATAGGCGAGACGCCGGCCGGATGCGAGGGATTCGGCCGCGATCGATGCCGCAGCCGAGATCGACTCGATCGCCGCGTCGACGGCCTTGGCGGCCGCCTGCTGGCCGGACGCGAGCAGCCGGAGCGCCAGCGCCGGATGCATAAGATCCAGGCCTTTGGCGTTGTCGTGGCGCTCTTCGGTCTTGGCTGACGGCATGGGTTGTGTCTCCTCTTGGTCAAATTAATGCCAAAAAAATACCAATTGTCCAGCAGAATTTAAGTTTTGGCGCCTGAAAAAACTAAACAGCTAAATTAGCCCTTAGATTTCAACGTATTGCAACGAAATCGAAACCGCGAGTGGATTCAGGCTTGGATATTGGTATTTTTTTGGTATCCTCAATGGGCGGAGGTGCTCATGACAAATTACCTGATCGGAATCGATGGCGGCGGAACGAGCTGCCGGGCTGCCGTGGCAACGGCGGACGGGCGCATTCTCGGGCGCGGCAAGTCCGGCGCCGCCAATATCCTGACGGATCCGGAAACCGCGCTTGCCAATATCGGTGAGGCCGCACGCGCCGCCTTTGTAGAGGCGGGCCTTGATCCCCAGGGTATTAGCGCCGCCAAGGCGATCGTCGGTGTCGCCGGGCACAATGTCGGCGACGCCGTGCATTATGTGAAGCGCCGCCTTCCGTTCGCCGCCGCCGACATCGAATCCGATGGCTTGATCGCCCTACAGGGCGCGCTCGGCAATCGTGACGGCGCGGTCGCCATTCTTGGTACCGGCAGCATCTATATCCTGCGCCAGGGCGAAACCGTCAGCTATGTCGGCGGTTGGGGCTTCACCATCGGTGACCATGGCAGCGGCGCCCGCATCGGCCACGCGCTTCTGCAGGAAAGCCTGCTTGCCTTCGACAATATTCATGAAGCCTCGGCGGTGACGGCATCGGTCCTTGCCGAATTCAACAACGACGCGCGGGACGTCGTCGATTTCGCCCGCCTCGCCAAGCCCGGCGAATTCGGCCGCTATGCGCCGCGCGTGTTCGAGGGGGCCGCATCCGGTGATCCGGTTGCCGTGCGCATCCTGAAGGCCGCCGCGCTTACAGTGGACGAGGCACTTGATGTCGTCGTCGCAAGGGGCTGCGACAGATTGTGCCTTCTCGGTGGATTGGCGCCGCTCTATCGCCCCTGGCTTGCCGATCGGCATCAGGCCTTGCTCGTCGAAGCGGAGGCCGACGCGCTGACCGGATCGGTCGCCGTTGCCGCCCAGCGTTTCGGCACCCAGGCGAGGGCAGGGGCATGACGCACCAGCTCGCTTCCATTCTGCCGCTCGAGGGCCTGCAGTCCGGAGGGTCGGGGCCGCTCTATCTCAAGCTCAGGCAATCGCTCGAAGACGCGATCCAGTCGGGCAAGCTCAATCACGGCGACGCTCTGCCGCCGGAGCGCGACCTTGCCGACTACGCCAATATCAGCCGCGTCACCGTGCGCAAGGCGGTGGACGATCTCGTGCGCGACGGGCTGCTGGTTCGCCGCCACGGCTCCGGCACCTTCGTCGTCAAGCCGGTCTCCAAGGTGCAGCAGTCGTTGTCGCGGCTGACCTCGTTCACCGAGGACATGGCCCGCCGTGGCCTGAACACCCATGCCCGCTGGCTGGAGCGCGGCCTGTTTCATCCCTCGCCGGATGAAATGATGGCGCTCGGCCTTCCGGCCGACGCGCTGGTCGCCCGCCTCGGGCGCCTACGCATCGCCGACGACATGCCGCTTGCGATCGAGCGCGCCAGCATTTCGGCGGAGTTCCTGCCGGACCCGCAGACTGTTACCTCGTCGCTCTATACTGCGCTCGACAAGACGCGCTCGCGACCGGTGCGCGCCGTGCAGCGCATCTCCGCCTGCAACATCAAGGATCCGGATGCCTCGATGCTCGGCGTCGCCGTCGGTTCGGCCGGCCTTTCCATCGAACGTGTTTCCTATCTCGCATCGGGACGCGTCGTCGAATTCACCCGCTCGCTCTACCGGGGCGATGCCTATGACTTTGTCGCGGAACTGACGCTGTCGGAATCCTAAAGCGACGGCTCCGCCAAGAAAGGGAATTGACCATGCAGACCAATATGCGCCGAGAAATCGACGAAATCCCCGAAGCCGCCCAGCGTCTGCTGGAACGCTCCGCCGACCAACTCAAGGCTGCCGGTGCGGCACTCCGCGCCAAGGATCCGGCCTTCCTCGTCACCATCGCCCGCGGCTCCTCCGACCATGCGGCGCTGTTCCTCAAATATGCGATCGAGCTGCAGGCCGGCGTGCCCGTCGCCTCGCTCGGCCCGTCGCTCGCCTCGATCTACGGTGCCAAGCTGAAGCTCGGCGGCGCCGCAGCGATCGCGATTTCGCAGTCGGGCAAGAGCCCTGACATCGTCGCCATGGCGAAGGCTGCCACCGATGCCGGCGCGGTCTCGATCGCGCTTACCAACACGCTGCCCTCGCCGATTTCCGAGGCTTGCACCAACCCGCTCGACATCTTGGCCGGTCCGGAAATCGCCGTCGCCGCCACCAAGTCCTATGTCAACTCGATCGTCGCCGGCCTTGCCGTGCTCGGCGAGTGGACCGGTGATGCGGCGCTTCAGCGTGCGGTCGCCGACCTGCCGAACCAGTTTGCCAAGGCCGTCAAGCTCGACTGGCAGGCCTTTGCCGACGATCTCGGCGAAGCCGAATCGCTCTACGTGCTCGGCCGAGGCCCGGCGCTCGCCATCGCCAGCGAAGCGGCACTGAAGTTCAAGGAAACCTCCGGCATGCACGCGGAAGCTTACTCCGCGGCTGAAGTGCTGCACGGACCCGTGGCGCTCGTCGGCGCCAAGTTCCCGGTGCTGACGCTCGCGGCTCGCGATGCGGCCGAGACCTCGGTCGCCGGCATCGCCGACGGTATGGCGGAAAAGGGCGCGGTGGTTCATGCTACCTCTGGTCTTGCGGCCAAGGCCAAGCGCCTGCCCTTCGTCGAGACCGGTCACCCGATCACCGACGCGCTGACGCTGATCCTGCCGTTCTACGGTTTCGTCGAGGCTTGGTCGCGTTCGCGCGGTCTCAACCCCGATGCGCCCGCAAGCCTCAAGAAGGTAACGGAGACGAGATGAGCGAGAGGAAGGCAATCACCGGCGCCCGCCTGTTCGACGGCGTCGAATGGCACGACGGCTGCGCCCTCGTGATCGAGGCCGGCAGGGTCAAGGCGATCGTGGCGTCAGCCGACGTTCCCGCCGACGCCGAGCGGATCGATGCTCACGGCATGCTTTTGGCGCCGGGGTTCATCGACCTGCAGGTCAACGGCGGCGGTGGTGCGCTTCTGAACGAGGAGCCGACGGTCGAAGGCATCCGGCAGATCTGCTCGGCCCATGCCAAGTTCGGCACGACGGCACTTCTGCCGACGCTGATCACCGATACGCGCGAAATTAGAAGCGCCACCATCAAGGCCGGCCTTGAGGCCAAGGCTGCCGGCGTGCCCGGTTTCCTCGGGCTGCATCTCGAAGGCCCGCATCTTTCGGTCGTGCGCAAGGGTGCGCACGATCCGAAACTGATCCGCCCGATGGACGACGCCGATCTCGCCGAAATGCTCGATTGCGCCAGGGCGCTCGGCGTCCTGATGGTGACCGTGGCGCCGGAAAACGCCACCAAGGAACAGGTGAGGGCGCTCACTGACGCCGGCGCCGTCGTCAGCCTCGGCCATACGGATGTCGGCTATGAAACCGCGGTCGCCTATGCCAAGGCGGGCGCACGCACGGTAACCCATCTCTTCAACGCCATGAGCGGTCTCGGCCATCGTGAGCCGGGCGTGGTCGGTGCAGCGCTTGCCACCGGCACGCTGCATGCGGGCATGATCGCCGACGGCTATCACGTCGAGCCGGCGTCGATGGGCGTGGCGCTGCGCGCCAAGGTGGGGCCGGGCCAGATCTTCCTGGTCACCGACGCGATGTCGCCGATCGGCACCGACATGAAGAGCTTCCAGCTCAACGGCCGCGAAATCCTGCGCGAGGGCGGCCGCCTGACGCTTGCCGACGGCACGCTCGCCGGTGCCGACATCGACATGCTGTCCTCGGTTCGTTTCGTGCACGAAAAGCTTGGCCTGCCGGTCGAGGAAGCGTTGCGCATGGCTTCCGCCTATCCGGCCGACGCCATGGGTCTCGCCACCCACAAGGGCCGGTTGAAGCCCGGAGCGGATGCCGATTTCGTGCTGCTCACGCCGGAACTCGGCATGGGTTCCACCTGGATCGGCGGCACGCAGGTTTACGCAGCCTGATTGCGACGTCACGGACAACAAGACCTGACAGAAAGACCCGGAAAGCGCTTCGCTCTCCGGGTCTTTTTTTTGGGCTTTTTTGTTAGCGCGGGCTAAGGGCCGCAAGCTTCGCCTTCATCGCTCGCACCGTGTCCGCATCGGTGCGACGCCGGTCGGCGGAGACGAAGCCCATCTCCACCAGTCGCGGATCCTGAGCCGGCTCACGAACGGAACAGGAGGAGTGAACCTCGCCGACACTCAGTTTACTTAAGAGGGCATCCGCGGTTTCCAGCGTCACGCCGGACCCGGGCATGATCGACAATCGCCCGGCTGCACGCTCGATGATGTCCGCCAAGCGGTCGATCGCCTGCGGCGCGCTCTTCGCGCCGCCCGAGGTCAGTATGCGTTCGAAGCCGAGTTCCACCGCCGTTTCCATCGCCTCGGCAAAATCCGGCACGAGATCGAACGCCCGGTGCAGCGTCATGCCGAGCCCGGCCGCGTGGCCGGTGAGTTTGATGAGCATCGACGCGTCGAGCCGGCCATCGGCCAGCGACGCGCCGAGCACGACACCGGCCAGACCGGCGTCTCGCGCCGCGTCGATATCGCGACGCATCACATCGAGGTCCGCGGTTGAGAAAATGAAGTCGCCGGGCCGCGGCCGGATCATCGCGTAGACGGGCACTCGTGGCGGGCCAGCCAGCGCCATAAGGCCGGGATTGGGCGTGAGGCCACCGACGGAAAGGGCGGCGCAAAGCTCGATCCGGTCGGCGCCGCCTTCGATGGCCGCGTAAAGCCCGTCTGCATCGTCGACGCAGACTTCGAGTTTGATGTCGCTCATGCCTTGTCTCCTGAAAGCCCGAGCAGCGCCGCGCCGATCAGGCCGGGCTCGATCCGGCATTCGCCGCGCACAACCAACGGCCGGTCGAACCGCCGCAGAATCCGGCTACGCACCGCCCTGTCGATCTCGGTAAGCAACTCCTCGGCATTGGAAAGGCCGCCGCCGACGGGCACGATCGTTGCCCCGGTTATGTTGATGACCAGCGCCAGCGGCGAGCTGACGAGGTCGACGAGGAGCTCGACCGTGCGTTTCGCCTCGGCGT
Source organism: Ensifer sp. ENS09 (assembly GCF_014852425.1). Taxonomy (NCBI): domain Bacteria; kingdom Pseudomonadati; phylum Pseudomonadota; class Alphaproteobacteria; order Hyphomicrobiales; family Rhizobiaceae; genus Ensifer; species Ensifer sp. ENS09. Next base: position 1,329,454 of record NZ_JACVBP010000002.1, on the reverse strand, counting down.
CGCCAACCTTCCAGGCCTCGATGATCTCTTGGCTCGAAAGCGTCTTGCCGTGAGCGGTCTGGTGCAGCCGTTCCAGCCCGCGGGCGCCGCCGACGGTATCGACGCAGCGCTTCTGGCCGCAGCCGCAGGCGTAGGCGGGAATCGCCATTGGTGGATCCCCGGCCTCCGACGCGATTGCCGGGCCATGGCCCCATTCGCCGGCAAAGCCGCCATCGGCATTGATCAGCCGGCCGTCGATGACAAGGCCGCCGCCGACGCCGGTGCCGAGGATGGCACCAAAGACGATGCGATGACCGCGCCCTGCACCCGCTCCGGCCTCGGCCAGCGCAAAACAGTCGGCGTCATTGGCGATCTTCACGGGAAGATGCAGCGCCGCTTCCAGCTCGGCGACCAGTTCGCGACCGTCGATGCAGGGGATGTTGGCGCATTTGATGCGCTGCGTCTCGGGATCGATGACGCCCGTGATCGAGATCGCGACGCAAGCCGGATGTCCGCCCGCTTCGTCGAGGACCGATTCGAGCGCCTGCACGAACTGGCGGAAATTGGTAAGCGGCGTGGTTCGGCGCGGCAGCGGAAAGATCCGGTCGCGCGAATGCACGATCGCGCCTTTGATTGCAGAGCCGCCGATATCGAAACAGACGATCATGCCTCACCCCGGATGATCGCCTCGGCCGCAAGCGCCACCGAAAGCAGCCGGTCGTCCTGGTGATGCGGGGCCGCAAGCTGGAAGCCGACCGGCATTTCCGCCGCCCCGAGCCCGCAAGGAATGGAGATGCCGCAGAAATCTAGGAAGTTGCCGATCGAGGTGTTGCGCAGCGTCTTGCCGTTGATCTTGAAGAACAGTTCGTCGTCTTCGAGAAGCGGCGCGATCGGTGGGGCGACATGGGGCAGCGTCGGGTGGGCGATGAGTTCGTTCGGCTTCAGACTTTCGACCGTCTCGTGGATCAGCTGGTCGCGCGCGTCGAGGAGCGCGATGTAGTCGGGCATGGAGATCTTCTCGCCGAGCCGTGTGCGGGCGACGACGCGTGGATCCATCGCATTGGCCTCGGGCCCGGCGAGACGCTCGCGGTGCAGCGCATAGGCCTCGGCCGTTACCAGGGCGCCATGACGGGCCATCAGCCCGAACACGGCCGAGAAGGACGGGAAAGCGCGGCGGCTGACGGCAACGCCCGCCTTTTCGAGCCGCTTGATCGCGTCCTCGAAGGCCTCGACGACTTCCGGCTCCGCATCGTCGAACACCACCGTTTCCGGGATCACCAGCGCGATGCTCGAGAGGTCGGCGCGGCGCACGGTCGGCGCCGTCAGCCCGTGCATGGCGGCGTCCACCCAGACGGCATCCTGCACCGTGTGGCAAAGGGGCCCGAGCGAATCCAGGCTTTCCGCCAACGGAAAGATGCCCTTCATCGCATAGCGGCCGCGTGTCGCCTTATAGCCGACGATGCCGGTGAAGGCTGCGGGAATGCGGACGGATCCGCCGGTGTCGGTACCGATGGCCGCCGGCACCAGCCTGGCCGCAACCGCGACCGCCGAGCCCGACGACGAGCCGCCGGGAATGCGCTCGACGTCGGTGGCGACGGGGTTGCGCGGCGTGCCGTAGTGCGGGTTGATGCCAAGGCCGGAGAAGGCGAATTCGCTGAGATTGGTGCGGCCGACACTGACCATGCCGGCGGCGGAAACGGCGGCGACGACGGGTGCGTCGCTCGTGGCCGGCGCGTTCGTGCGCAGCACCGCCGACCCGGCGGTCGTGACGCTGCCGGCGGTGTCGAACAGATCCTTCCAGGCGACCGGCAGGCCGTCGAGCAGGCCGAGCGACCGCCCGGCCCTCAGACGCTTCGAGGCAGCCTCCGCATCCCGTGTCGCGCGCTCCGGCGTCAGCTCGACAAAGATGGCGTAATCGCCGTGGGCGTCGATCGCCGCATAGGTTTCCTTGGCGAGCTCCACCGGATCCAGCTTGCCGCTCTGCACCAGCACGGAAAGGCTGGCGAGTGTCTTTTGTTCTGTCATGTCATCCTCCGCGGAGCGCTGCTGCCGGCATCCCATATGTCTACAATATCGCCGCTCCCGGCGTTTTCCATGCTTCCCTTAGATGAGGTGCATGAATCTTGCATAAAGACGGGTGCCCGCCGGAACGATCTTGTCGCCGGTAGCGCCTCTGCCTACATGCACCATCGAACCTTGGCCCATGCTGGAGAGCGATGATGATCCTGGACGCGGCGCGGCTGTCGCTTGCCAACCTGTTTGCATCCGAGACCCGATCGGTCTTCTGGAAGGTGCTGGGGCTGACGGTCCTCGCGCTTGCCGCCCTGTGGTTTGCGGTGCGCGAAGTGTTCATCTGGCTGGCCTTGCCGTGGATCGACACGCTGATGCCGGGCACGCCCGTCTGGGCCGGCTGGCTGACCTTCATGCTCGGCATCTTCGCAAGCCTTGGCCTGGCCCTCGTGCTCGCCTTGCTTCTTGCCCCCGTCACCGCGCTCATTGCCGGCTTCTTCCTCGACGACGTCGCCGATGTCATCGAGAAGCGTGACTATCCGAACGAGCCCCAGGGCCGGCCGCTGCCGCTCGGCGAGGCGATTGCCGGCTCGCTCAAGTTCCTGGGCGTCGTCATCCTGGGCAACCTCCTGGCGCTCGTGCTGCTGCTCGTTCCGGGCGTCAATCTCGTCGCCTTCTTCCTGGTCAACGGCTATCTGCTCGGCCGCGAATTCTTCGAGTTTGCGGCGATGCGCTATCGCGCGCCGGCGGAGGCGCGGCTCTTCCGGGAAAAGCATCGCTCGACCGTCTTTCTCGCCGGGCTGCTGCTCGCCGGCTTCCTGGCGGTACCCTTCGTCAACCTTTTGACGCCGCTCTTTGCCGCCGGCCTGATGGTGCATCTGCACAAGCGGCTGTCGGCGAAAGATCCCGGGTTCTCGCTGCGTGTCGCGGCGAAGGCGTAAGGCTGTTGCTTGACATAAGGCCGGCGGTGGCCAATCTGCCGGCAAACGGCGCTGCGCGCCCATGGAGTTTGCAGGAATGAGCAACACGGACGAACGGATCACCCGCCTTGAGGAGACCGTGGCCCACCAGGCCAAGACCATCGAGGAGCTTTCCGATCAGCTTGCCGAGCAGTGGAAGGTGGTCGAGCAGACCCGCGCCAAGCTCGACCGGCTGACCGAAAGGTTCCTGTCGCTCGAAGAGCAGTCGCTCGACGCGCCGGCCATTACGAAGCCGCCGCATTACTGATCGCCGCGATCAAGTCAGGACAAACAAAAGGCCGCCGGTCCAACGAACCGGCGGCCTTTTTTATGACGCAAGCGCTGCTCTTAGTAGGGGCAGGACTCGTCGCTCATGTAGTCGTGGACCTGGACCTTGCCGGCGATGATTTCGGCCTTCACCTTTTCCACCGCGTCGAGCATCTCAGGCGTGATCAGCGCCTTGTTGTTGTCGTCGAGGGCATAGCCGACGCCGTCTTCCTTGAGGCCGAGATTGGAAATGCCGAACTCGAACTTGTCGTTCTTGGCCGCCGTGAAGGCTTCGTAGACGGCGACGTCGACGCGCTTCAGCATCGAGGTCAGGACCTTGCCCGGCTGCAGGGCGTTCTGGTTCGAATCGACGCCGATGCCGAGCTTGCCCGCGTCCGCAGCTGCCTGCAGAACACCGACGCCGGTGCCGCCTGCTGCGTGGTAGACGACATCCGAGCCCTGGTCGATCTGGGACTTGGCGATTTCGCCGCCCTTGACCGGGTCGTTCCAGGCGTCCGGCGTCGTGCCGGTGTAGGCTTCCAGAACCTTGACGTCAGCGCCGGTCGACTTGGCGCCGCCAACGTAGCCACAGGCGAACTTGTGGATCAGCGGAACGTCCATGCCGCCGACGAAGCTGACGGTCTTCGACTTGGAAGCGAGACCGGCGAGAACGCCGACGAGGTAGGAGCCTTCCTGTTCCTTGAAGACGACCGACTTGACGTTCGGCTTCTCGACGACCATGTCGATGATAGCGAACTTGATGTCCGGATATTCCGGGGCGATCTTTTCGAGCGAAGCCGCCCAGTTGAAGCCGGCCATGACGATCGGGCTGTTGCCGTCGCTGGCAAAGCGCCGCAGCGCCTGTTCGCGCTGGGCGTCGTTGGCGATTTCGAACTCGCGGTATTCGACACCCGATTCCGTCTTGAACTTCTCGGCGCCGTTAAAGGCAGCCTCGTTGAAGGATTTGTCGAACTTGCCGCCGAGATCGTAGATGATGGCCGGCTTGATGTCGGCGGCCAGTGCCGTCGCGGACATCATTGAAAAGGCAAAGAGACCGAGAATTGTTTTTTTCATCGTGCAGCCCTGTTGTCGCTATTGATCTTATTGGGTCCTCCCGCCGGCTCCCTGACAGAAGCCTGTCTGCGGAACCCACCCCCTTCTCCTTGGGGCTAGGGTGGCGCATCCTTGCACGGTCACGGCAAAAAAAACACTCAAAATTTTTCAGATGGTAAAAATTGAAGCCACGGATATCGGCACCCGTAAGGCACCGGTTCTGTTGCGTTTTTGAGATCCGGGCGAGGTGTCCCGACCGGTCCGGCGCGGCCTCAGGGTTGTGGGTATCGCGACCGCACGCGGGATACCACCCGGGGGGTATGCGCCTAGTGGCCGATCGGGCAGCTGACGCCGGTGCCGCGCAGGCCGCAATAGCCGCTGGGGTTCTTGGCCAGATACTGTTGGTGGTAGTCCTCGGCGAAATAGAACGGGCCTGCCATGCCGATCTCGGTCGTCACCCTGCCGCCGTGGTTGGCGTGCTTCAGCGCGGTCTGGAACGTGGCGCGCGCGGCCTTGGCTTCGGCCAACTGCTCGTCGTCATAGGCATAGATCGCCGAGCGGTAGGTGGTTCCGATGTCGTTGCCCTGGCGCATGCCTTGCGTCGGGTCGTGTTCCTCGAAGAAGGTCCTGAGCAGGCTCGCGAGCTTCACCTTTTCCGGATCATAGACGACCAGGACCACTTCGGCATGGCCGGTAAGCCCGGTCGTCGTTTCCTGGTAGGTCGGGTTCGGCGTCAGCCCGCCGGCATAGCCGGCCGCCGTCACGTAGACGCCGGGGATGTTCCACAGCAATCGTTCGGCGCCCCAGAAGCAGCCCATGCCCAGAAGGATGCGCTTGGTGCCGTCGGGGTAGGGGCCTTTCAACGGCCGGCCGGAAACGAAATGCGTCTCGGCCGTCGGGATCGCGGCGTCACGGCCCGGCAGCGCCGTCTGCGCGTCCGGCATGATCGTCTTCTTGTTGAACATGTCGATCAGGAACAACAGCATACTCCTTTCGGTGCGAAGGTGGCCCGCGCCGTGTCAGGCGGCGAACCGTCCAGCCGCCGGCCGCTTCTTGTATCCGGCCATCCACAGGATGAGAGCGATCAGTGCGAGCACCGCGAAGGCCGGCTGCTGCAGCAGCCAATGCAGCATCCCGTGCCAGATCGTCGGTGCGGTATCGGAACGTTGGGCAAACTGGACCCAGCTTGCCGTGTCGGCGCCAAGCGCCTCCAGGTCGTCGCCGAGCGACGTCATCACCAGTTCCGATGCGGCGACCGACTGGATCGCGTCGACGGCACCGGCAAGCACGGCGGCAAACAACACGATGGCGCTCGCCAGCCTCAATAGAAATCGCATCGCACGGCATTCCCTTCAATTCGCTGGCTGGCGCCCAGTCGTCGGCTCGGCGCGTCGCCCCGCCGCATCTTCTCCGATCGCCCGTGCCTCGGACAAGGCCCGGCAATGAAAATATGCGGCAACCTGGCAGGCCGGAGGATGTGGCGGAGACCGGCCGGACGCATCGGGCGCGCCCTGACGCAAGAGATAAGCCCCTTGCCCGGAGTGCACAATGGGAACCGGAAACCCGCTCACGTCACAAGATGTCAATAATCTGTCAGAAAGCAGTTGATCCCGGGCAAATCATCGGTATATAGACGCGCGTCCGCCGGTTCTAAGCTGGCTGACGCCGAAGGGCCCCGCCCTTCCCATCCAGCCGGATTGACCGTCGGCTGCTGACGGATGGACAGGTGGCCGAGTGGTTGAAGGCGCACGCCTGGAACGCGTGTATACGTGAAAGCGTATCGAGGGTTCGAATCCCTCTCTGTCCGCCATCTCCCCCTTGTTCTGCTTCCCATGCCAATTTGTTCACAGCGCGACCCATTCCTGTCTGCTGGCAGGTATCGATCTGCGGCGCCTTGACCGCATCTTGCGGCGCGCAAAAGCCGCGATCCTTTCTTTTCTCCTCCTGCTGAACAGCGCACTTGTTATTGAGATAAGTCCGTGCTTATGTGTTGGTCATGATCGAGAACGAGATATTCCGAGCCCTGGCTGACCCGACGCGCCGCGCCATCTTCGAGAAGCTTGCCGACGGAAGCATGAATGCCAGCGCCTTGCGAGAAGGCATGGACATCAGCCAGCCGGCGATGTCCCAGCACATTTCGGTGTTGCGGAGTGCCGGGTTGGTGAAGGAGCAGCGGCAAGGCCGGTTCGTAAACTACGAAGTCGATCCGGACGGGCTGACCCATATTGCGCAATGGCTCGCGAAGTACCGTGCCTACTGGCCCGCGCGCATCGAAGCTCTGAAGATCTTGCTGAAGGATATGGACCAATGAACCGTGAAAGCAGCGCTCCGAACGAAAACAGCCTTGAGCTGGAATACGAACTCGACGAGGCGCCGCAGAAGGTCTGGCGCGCAATCAGCATCCCGGCGTTTCGTGAAAACTGGCTGCCGAAGGAGGCCTTGGCTGATCCCGAAGGCGCCGTTGTCGTGCCTGGAGAGGAGGTCCGCTACAGGCTGCGCGAAACCGAGGCTCCGTATCTCGAAAGTACCGTCACCTTCCGGATCGCGCCGATCGGTGCCGACAGAACCAGGCTGCGGATCGTGCACGAACTGCCGAATGCTCGCAGCGGTCGCGTAACCAGGAGGGCCGCGAACAACAACGATACCCTCATGCTCGCCGCGTAAGCCGACGGGCTTCCCCACAAACTCTGGTTAAATGGAGTTCGCCGATGCGCGAAGCGATGCAACTCGTCCCTATGGTCGTTGAGCAGTCGAATGGTGGAGAGCGATCGTTCGACATCTATTCCCGCCTGTTGCGCGAGCGAATCATCTTTCTCAATGGTGAGGTGAACGACACGGTCTCCGCGCTGGTCTGCGCCCAGATGCTTCTTCTCGAAGCGGAAAACCCGAAGAAACCCATCCATCTCTACATCAATTCGCCGGGCGGCGTCGTGACCAGCGGTTTCGCCATGTACGACACCATGCGCTACATCCGGGCGCCGGTGCATACCTTATGCATGGGGACCGCACGCTCCATGGGTTCGTTTCTGCTGATGGCCGGTACGCCGGGACAGCGGGCCGCCTTGCCCAATGCCAGCATCCTCGTGCACCAGCCATCGGGCGGTTTTCAGGGCCAGGCGTCCGACATGCAAATCCACGCCGAGGAGATCCTTCGCACCAAGCAGCGCATGACGCGGCTCTATGCGGAACATTGCGGACGGACCTACGAGGAGTTCGAACGCGCCATGGACCGGGACCGTTTCATGACGGCCGAGGAGGCTCTGGAGTGGGGGCTGATCGACACCATCCTCAAGGTTCGCGACGACGGCGAGCCGGTGGCCGCCGGCGGCTTTGCTCTCTGACGGTCGGTCTCTGTCGGCGGGCCATGTGCCAAGGACGGATGGTCCGAGCCACGAAACCGGCTGAAGGCACTCCCTTGCCAAAGGAGTGTTGCCCGACGTTCGAATCGCCTGGCGCCAAAAAATCTTCGCGTGCGCGATCCGTTTCGCCTCTTCGCTTCGTCTTTGCTGCATCTGCAACGAAGGAGAAGCACCATGACCACTGCACCCGTCACTCTCGTCAACGTTCTGAAGGTCGAACCCGGCAAGCAGGCGCAGCTGATCGCGCTTCTGAAGCGCAACATCGACACCGTCATCCGCACGCTCGATGGCTGGCGGACGAGCCGGCTGATTGCCGCCAGGGACGGCACAAGTGTCATCATCTATTCGGAATGGGAGACGCCCGCGGCCGTCGAGGCGATGCGCGCCGATGCCAGGATGAAGGCCTATTTCCCACAGATCCTAGAACTGGCGAGCCTCGAATCGGTCGTCGGCGAGGTAGTCCTCAGCGATAACAGGTGACGCTGCACGGTAGTCCGCTGCCAAGACGGGTTGCGATCAGTCAGGCAGCGGACATTTTCTTTCGTCCACGCTATCGTCCGAACCGGACGCCTGGAGATATCCCGATGGAACTCGATACCATGAATGCGGAAGACTTCGAGGATCGGCTGAGGGAACTCCGGCCGCGGCTGCACCGCTATTGCGCGCGCATGACCGGCTCGGCCGTGGATGGCGAGGACGTGCTGCAGGACACGTTGATCAAGGCCGTGCAGGCACGGGCGGATGGCGTGAAAGTGGACAATCTCGAAGGCTGGCTGCTGCGCATCGCCCACAACACCAGCCTCGATTTTCTGCGCCGACGGTCCCGGCACAAGATCGTCCCGCTTTTCGATGACATGGAAGACGCGCCGCTGCCCGAGGCGGACATCGTCGCGGTCGGCTATCAAACCTTCCTGCAGCTGCCGGAACTTCAGCGCTGCGCCGTGATCCTGAAAGATGTGCTCGGCCATTCGATCGAGGAAATCGCCGATATCGCCGACTGCACGCCGGCGGCGGCCAAGTCGGCGCTGCAGCGCGCCAGGGTGGCGCTCCGGCAGCTGGCCCAACGCCCGGAAGATATGCGGCTGCCGCTGATGTCCGATGCGAACCGGCAGAAAATGGCAAGCTTCGTGCGCTTCTTTCAAGGCGGAGACTTCGATGCCATCCGCGCCATGCTGGCCGACGATGTGAAGCTTGAGCTGGTCAACAGGCTGAAGCTGGAGGGCCGGGAGGGAATCGGCCGCTATTTCACCCGCTACGCGCATGAGACGCGGTGGCGTTTTGCGCTGGGGGCGATCGAAGGGCGGCCGGCCATGCTGGTTTTCGACAGTGTCGGCCCGATGGAAAAGCCGGCGCACTTCGTCGTTCTCGACTGGCGCGGCGACGAGATCGTCGCGATGCGCGATTTTCTCTTCGCTCCCTATGTGCTTGAAACCGTCGATTGGGTTCGGCTCGCTTGAGTTGCGGGAGAGCGGCTCTTTGCCGATTGAGGGGCGGTTCTTCGCCAAGTGTTGACGGTTCCGCGCTACTGCTGAACCTTCGCTGGTGTCGGCAGCCGTTGGCTCTTGGCAGGTTTTCCTGGCCGGTCTTGCACCGGCGCCGGGCATCGCAGCGGGGGGGACTGGTTGCGATCTGGGGAGAGGCAGCATGAGTTTGGCGAGCGACGCGCGTTTCTGGGACCGGACGTCGCGGCGATACGCCAAGGGCACGATCGCGGACCCGGCCGCCTATGAACACACGCTCGACCGCACCCGCGCCTTGCTTCTGCCCGATGACCGGGTGCTTGAACTCGGTTGCGGCACGGGAACGACGGCGTTTCGGCTGGCGGGCGATGTGCGCGATTATCTTGCGACCGATTTTTCGACCGAGATGATCGCCATTGCTCGGGAGAGATATGCCGTCGACCTGGTTCCGAACCTCGCCTTTCGCACCGCGACGGCCGAAACGCTTGCGGCCGAATGCGGTCAGTTCGATGCGGTGCTGGGCTTCAACTACCTGCATCTCGTGCGCGACCTGCCCGCCACGCTCGACAACATTCACACCCTGCTTGCCTCCAAGGGGGTGTTCATCTCCAAGACGCCCTGCGTCGGCGACATGAACCCGCTCGTCCGGCTCCTGCTGCCGGCGATGCGGGCGGTCGGCTTGGCGCCCTATGCGGGAGCCTTCAGTGCGGCCGAGCTCAGACGGCACATTGTCGCTGCCGGCTTCGAACTTCTGTCGGCGGAAAATCACGCATCGGCGAGCAACGACAACCGTCCCTACATCGTCGCTCGCAAGCGCTGAAGACCGGAGCGGCGGCGCGGCCCCGGTCTTGATGCGTCCTAGCCGCGCGCAGCCGGTTCGGCGGCATGTGCCCGATGCAGCAGGCTGATAAACGCCTCCGCGTCCGGGATCGCCGTCGAGCCGATGGCGCTGACGGCGATGCCAGGCGTCCAGGAATTGAGTACCGCAGCGCCGGAGAGCGTCTTCAGCCGGTCGAGGGTGATTTCCTCCTGCCGCTGCGGAACACCGAGACGTTCGAGTTGGCGCTGGACCGTGCCCATCATCGTACCGGTCAGCATCTCGGCCTTGGGCCAGATGACGGCTTGGCCATCCCAGAAGACCAGGTTCCAGATCGTCGCTTCACTGAGGTGCCCTCGACGGTCGATGAAGGCGGCGTCGTCGTAGCCCTGCCTTATCGCCTGATGCAGGTAATAGGTCTTGCCGGATTCTCCGACGTGCTTGATGGTCGCGAGCGGGCGTTCGTGCTCGACGACGGCGAGCCTGAGCGGTCCCTTCGGCCCGTTGGAGGGCGGGCCGCTGCGCACGAGGACCGAGAGGTCTCCCTGCATGCTGTCGGCGGTGAACTCGCCGTCCGGCGAATATACCGTGACGGTCAGGGACTGGTCGGCCGGGCCGGCGTCGACCGCGGCCCGGATGCGGGCGCGCAGGGTTTCTTCGGGCACGGCACGGCCGAAAAATTCGATCGACGCGCCGTGCAGGCGCTTGAGATGCAGGTCCAGGCCCTTGATCCTGTGGTCCCGGACCTGGATCGCCGTGAAGTGCGCGAAGCCGGCGAAGGCGAGCGCAGTCAGCTCCGCCGCGTCGGCCGGGCGGCCGTCGATTGCTGCCGGATAGTGGTGGGTTTCGGTCGCCATGATTTTGCTCCTGGGTGCGGTTTGCATAAGGGAGCCATAGCCTTAAGGTCTGACAGCGCTGTCAGAGTCAAGGGTGTGTTGAAGGGCGCTTTCAAGGGTGATTGCATGAAGATCGGCGAGCTGTCGAAACGCACCGGCGTCAGCATCCGGATGCTGCGCTACTACGAGGCGGAAGGTCTGTTGAAGCCGGAGCGCACCGAAACCGGCTATCGTGATTATGACATGGCGGAGGTGCGCACCGTCGAGCGCATCAAGCTGCTCGGGGCCGGCGGCATGACCCTTCCGACCATCCTGCAGTTCCTGGCCTGCGTGCGCGGCGAGGGGCCGATTTTCGAGCCCTGCGACGAGTCGCGCGTGACGCTGCGTCAGCAGATCCGCCTCGTCGAGGAAAAGACGGAAAAGCTGGCGCAGAACCACAATGTGCTGACGAGCTTCCTGGCCGAGATCGGCGAAGGTTGAGCCGCCCGCCGAGCCGTCGTTGTTGACGTTCAACGCTTGCGCGACAGGATCGATACCAGCGCCAGTCCGCCGATCACCGAGACGTGCTCCAGCGCCACGGTCATGTCGCGGAAGGCCTCTTCGCCCTGCTTCAGCCAGAAGGGATGGGCGATCGGGACCGTCAGCATGGTGAAGACGGCGAGCGCGCCGGCAGCAAGCCAGACCCAGCGGTTGAGGATGATCAGGAGAGAGGCGCCGATCTGCAGGATCAGCGTCGCCGTATTGAACAGCCATCCTGGCGTCAGGCCGAAGCCTTCCATGACCGCGGCGTTGGCGTTGAAGTCGAAGAGCTTGGCAAGGCCGCTCGACCAGAAGACGAGCGTCAGCAGCACGCGGGCGAGGATGCCGAAGGCGCGCGAATCGAGAATCCTTGCGATAGGGCCGGACATCGGATCATTCCTTCCTTGCTGTAAGGAGGGAGGCGTTGCGCGCGCTTGCACTTGGCAATGCCGGCCCGGTGGCGAGGCCTGCGAGCCAGTCGGCGGCGTACGATGCGCCGCGGGGCTCGGCGATGCCCGCGGATGCGGTGCCGGTCCCGGTATTTTCAGTCTTCATCTGGTTTTTGAATGCCACGTCGGCCCCCTTGTCCTATTGAACCGACGGGGTTTGTAGAAGCTCAACCAGGCTTGAGGTCAAGAAAACGGCGATGTGACAAATTGGCTGCCGCCGGTGGCTTCGCGTCGATCAATAGTTAGCTATTGCACTAAGTATTTGCGCATGATACTTAGCCTTATGGAACAGTATTCGGACCGATTGGACGTGATCTTTCAGGCGCTCGCCGATCCGACCCGGCGTGCCGTGCTTTCGCGGCTCGGCGGCGGTCCGGCGAGCATCAGCGATCTCGCCAGACCCTTCGACATGGCCCTGCCTTCTTTCATGAAGCACATCCACTTCCTCGAGGGCAGCGGGCTCATCCGCACGCACAAGCAGGGCCGGGTGCGCACCTGCGCGATCGAGAAGGCGCAATTCGCTGCAGTCGAAACCTGGCTCTCGGCGCAGCGCGCGCTCTGGGAAGGCCGTGCCGACCGGCTGGAAAAATTCGTCACTGAACACGAGGAGGAATGACATGACCCGCTCTCCCGATCCTGAACTCGACCTGACGATGGCCCGCGTCATCAAGGCGCCACGCGCGACCGTCTGGCGCGCCTGGAGCGATCCCACGCGGCTCGAACAATGGTGGGTTCCCGAGCCGGCAAGATGCAAGGTGATCGACATGGATCTCAGGCCCGGCGGCAGCTTCGTAACGCGGATCAGCGAAGGCGGCGGCGCTTTCGTGCCGCATATCGATGCCTGCTTTCTCGCGGTCGACGAACTCTCGCGCATCGTCTTCACTGACACGCTGCTTGCCGGCTGGCGCCCGGCGGAAAACGCTTTCATGACGGCGATCATCACCCTCAGCGATCATCCTGGCGGTACGGAGTACGCCGCCCATGTGATGCATCGCAGCGGCGCGGACCGGAAGATGCACGAGGAGATGGGCTTTCACGACGGTTGGGGGACTGTCGCCGAGCAACTGGCCCGGTTCGTCGAGCAAACCCACTGAGGAGCCGATCCCATGCGCAACATCGTGCTGCAGATGATGACGACGCTCAATGGCCGCCTGGACGATCCGCTTGCCTGGATGGGCACGGTGGTCGAGGAACAATACCGGGCGATCGACCGCCTTTACGCCGGCTACGACACGGTTCTGGTCGGTCGCACGACCTATGAGGAGATGGTCGGCTACTGGCCGGGCGCACTGAACGACGAGGCGGGCGGCGAGACCAATCGGGTGATGGCAGGGCGCATGCACGACTATCGCAAGATCGTGTTCTCCCGAACCGGCGAGCAGGCAATCAGCCCCTGGCACAATGCCGAGCGGGCGGTGGTTCATGATGATGCGGCGCTCTCGCGCTTCCTGACCAGCCTGAAGGCTGAACCCGGCCGGGATATCCATCTGTCCGGCGGCGCGAGCCTTGCACAGACGGTGATTGGCCTCGGCCTCGTCGATCGCTACCACTTCTTCGTCTACCCGGTCGTATCGCCGGGCGAACCATGGTTCGCCCGGCTGCGCGACAAGAACGAGCTGCGGCTGATCGGCAGCGAGCACTACGACAACGGCGTCGTCGGGCTTCACTACGAGACGGTGCGCGACACGAAGTCGGCGCGCCCGAAAAGCTTCTCGGAGCTCATTGCCTAAAGCAATTCCAGGAAAAGTGCGTAGCGGTTTTCCGTCCGGGATTGCGCCAGCCAAACGAGGAATTCCAGGAAAAGTGCGTAGCGGCTTTCCGTCCGGGATTGCGCCAGCCAAACGAGCGAATTCCAGGAAAAGTGCGTAGCGGTTTTCCGTCCGGGATTGCGCCAGCCAAACGAGCGAATTCCAAGGAAAAGTGCACAGCGGTTTTCCGTCCGGGACTGCGCGGCTTGTAAGTTCACTCCCCGGCTTGCAGGGTGGCGAGCAGCCGGTCGTAGGTCGGCGCCAGCAGGCGCAGGCTTTCGGCCGCCTCGGCATCCCTGCGCAGGACCAGCGGATACTGCAGGGCGCCGATCAGCCGTGCCTGCTCGCCGGCGATCGCGGCGGATTTGGCAAGGCCCGCCCGCGCCAGGCAGGATGCCGCGTCGCCGGCGCGGCGGGCGCCGACGCGAACGGCGAAGTGCACGAGGTGAGCCCGCAGGTTCTTGTCGCAGTTAGCTTCGATCCGAGCAGCGAGCGCTTCGGCAGCGTCGGCATTGCCAAGGCTGCCCACCGGCACCAGCCGGTCCGTGGTCATCGAGAGCCAGTGGATGGCGGCCGGCACCGAGGCGCGAATTGCCTCGATCTCGCTCACGTCGGCGACGCGCGAGAATCCCCATCGCATGGTGTAGGGGTCGCCATAGCTCAGCGTCTCGGCGCCCCAGGCCGTCATGAAATCGTGGAGCGGCAGAGAGGCGTAGGGATATCCTTGCGGGTCGTGCATCAGCACGCGCGTCTCGTCCAATGCGAGGACCACGACGTAGTGATCGGCCTCGATCGGCCCAGTCATGCCCGGCTGGTGCCGCAGATGCCCCATCTCCACCGGGCCGACCCAGACGGGGCCATCCTTCAGTGCCGAGCGCAGGCGGGAAAGCGCGTCCTCGGGCTCGCCGCCGCTGCTGACCTGCGACGTCCAGCCGAGCGCGTTCAGCGCGCCGTCGAACCCGGCCTCCGGATCCCAGCCATAGGGATCGAAGAACGGCAGCGTGCCGCCGACGATCTGCATGCCGAAGGGACTGCCGGTGGCAAGCTCGATGGTCGAGGTCGAGGGTGCAGCCTCGCCGAACATCATCGCGAACGAGTTGGCGTAGCAATAAGGGCCGGAACCCACATATGAAAAGTGCTGCATCGGTTGATCCTTGAGTAATCGAGGGAAGGAGAAATCGGGGAGGAAGTGATTGGGACGTGCGGGGATTGGCTTAGCGCACGATGGGGTAGGCGACATCGAAGCGGGCGCTGCCGCTGCCGGGATAGATTTCGTAGGGGCTGCCGAAGCAGCAGATGTCGTCGCTTTGCTCGAACCAGGCCTCGATCGCATCATAGACGCGAAGCACCGCCGGAAAGGTCTCGAACGGTTCGGCCACGGCGAGGAACGCCTCGCGCCCCGCCGGCTGGAGGCGGATGCGCAGATCGCCTGTGGGTTCGAGACTGCCGTCATAACCGATCGCGACCTCGACGAGACCCTTGCCGTCGTGATTGACCGGCTCGTGGAAATGCAGCGTCATCGGCCCGTCGTCGCTCTTGCCCGATTGCGCAAGATAGCCGCGGATCTCCGTTTCGGCGCTTTCGGTGAAGGCCTCGAGCATCCACCGTCACATGGTTTTGGCGATAGACGATTTTCGAAGGCGCGACGTCGCGCACGGCAACGGCCATGACAAGCGGATCGTCGCCGCCGCTCGATTGCCGGATGATGGCCTCCACCAACTCGCGCTGATCCTCGAGCCGCTTGCTCTGCACCTCCAGCCAGGCGCGAAGCTCCGTCAGGCGAACGTCAGGCTGAAGATCGATCAGCCGCGCGATCCGGGCGATCGGTAGGCCCAGCTGCCGCAGCCGGGCAATCAGTCTGGCGCGGCTTGCCTGCGTGGCGGCGTAGTAGCGGTAACCGGTTATGGGATCGACATGGGCAGGCACCAACAGGCCCTGCTCGGCATAGAGCCGGAGCGCCTTCGGCGACAATCGTGTGGCGGCGCCGAAGCGGCCTGCGAGGAAGTAGGAATCGGTCATGAGAGCAGTCTGGGGCCAGCCCCAGGGGCGAGGTCAAGGGGCATGTTGCCGTCTTTCCGGTTGAAGACCTCCCGGAGTGGGTGACCGCTCCGGGAGGGGCAGGGCTATCGAATTTTGCGCCGGTCGAGAAACGCCAGCGCCAGCAGCGTGATCGCCGCCATGCCGAGGCAATAGCCGACGAGCGGCCAGGCCGTATCGCCACCAAGCAGCAGCACGGCGCCAGTGCCGACAAGGCTGACGATCAGGCTCTGGATCGAGAAGTGGAGCGCCACCGCCGTCCCGGCGATGGCATCGAAGGCCTTGAGCGCCCCATTGGCGGTGACCGAGGTGGTCATGACGATGCCGAAGGCGATCACCCACATCGGCAGCACGAAGCTCTCGAACGACGGAGCGGCCAAGACTTCGCCCGCGCCAAGCAGCAGCCCGCCGAGGATGATCAGGGCCATGCCGCGGGTCAGGCAACCGGCGGTCCCGTAGCGGGCGACGAAGCCCCTGGCGAAGCGCGTGGCGATGATCATCACGACGGCAGCGGTCGCGAAGGCCAGGCTGAAGCCCAGCTGCGAATAGCCGGCGCGATCGATGAGCAGGCGTGGGGCGGTGGAGAAGAACACGAAAAACGCGCCCATCGCCGTGCTGAAGCCAAGCGTGTAGGTCCAGAAGGCACCACTTGTGAGCATGGGCATGAAGCTCGGCTTTGCCGGTGCAGCGGCGTCGGGCCGGGTTTCGGACCAGCGCGGCAAGGCCTGGCCGAGTGCGGCAAGGCCAAGAACGCTAAGCGTCACGAAGATCGCTTGCCATCCGAAAGCGCCTGCGATCAGCGCGCCGGCGATCGGCCCGAGCGCCGGTACGAAGGAGAGCATGGCGCTGAAGAGGCCATAGATGGTCACGCCTTCCGGACGCGCGCCATAGACATCGCGCACGGTCGCGAAGGTCGCGACCAGGGCGGCCGAGGCGCCGGCCGCCTGGACGAGCCGCAAGGCGACGAAGACCGGCGCCGAGGTGGTTGCCGCCAGTCCTAGCGACGACAGGGCAAACAGCGTCGCGCCGCCGAGAAGCACGGGCCGGCGGCC
The DNA here is from genome assembly GCF_014852425.1 of Ensifer sp. ENS09. NCBI lineage: Bacteria > Pseudomonadati > Pseudomonadota > Alphaproteobacteria > Hyphomicrobiales > Rhizobiaceae > Ensifer > Ensifer sp. ENS09. Next base: position 1,312,909 of record NZ_JACVBP010000002.1, on the reverse strand, counting down.
GAAGCGGTCGGACAGCGGGCCGAACAGCAACTGGCCCAGGCCCAAAAGCAGCATGTAAAGGCTGAGCGTGAGCTGGACGACTGCGGGCGACGTGCCGAGAATGGCCGGCATGTCGGGCACGACGGGCAGATAGATATCCATGGCGAGCGACGTCAGGATGTCGAAGGGCGCCATCAGCAGAAGGGCTGCCGGCAGCGAGTAGGACCAGGTGGGGGAATTACGATCGGGCATGATGATACATCCGCGCAAATGAAAACATTCGGCGGCGATCTGCCACTTCATCAAATCTTCTGAGTGTGAGCCGACAGACGCCGCAACAACTTATTCAACCGTTGTTGCGGCTTACCTGGTTGCTGACGGGTCGGTCCTCATCTGCGGCTCCTATGGCGGCTCTGCGGCGGTAGCGCCAAGCCTGCCGAAATCTCATGCCGGCATGTCCTATCATCCGGATTTCCGCACGGCAACCGCTCGCTCAGCGATCAGCCTCGCCCGCGCCCGGCGTCACTGCCAGCCGGTTCTCGACGCTGGTCACGCCGATCACAGATGCTGCGGCGTCGCCGGCACAGGCGATGTCGGATGCCTGCGCCACATGGCCGGAAAGCACAACGACCCCGCCGAGCGCCATCACAGAGATGTCGCGCGTATCGATCATCGCCGCATACTGGATGTAGCGCAGCACCTTGTCGGCGAGCGCATCATCGGTGAGATGCGGATCGTCGTCCTTATGTGCGTATATCGGCTTCTCTGTCGGCATGGCTCGTTCCTCATGCTGTTTCGGAACGCCTGCGGGCTGTGAATGTTCCCCTCTCTCTGCCAGCTGTTCGCGCGCTTGCGGCGCAGGTGCGAACAACGTTATTGCTGGCAGGACCACTCCAGGAGCGGGAAGAGGAAAGCATTTACGGTCTTCCGCCCGGCTCCCGCTCACCTCATGACAACCGACCCCGAAGATCTTGGATCGATCCGCTCCAAGGCCATCGTGATCCAGGGCCCGCGCATGTCCGATATCTTCCAGAATGTCCTGCCCATCTTCATCCTGATCCTTGCCGGCTGGTTGCTGGTGCGCTTGAACTACCTGAAACCGGCCGTCGGCGAAGCCTTGGGCGATTTCGTCTTTCGCGTCGCGGTGCCCATCCTGCTGTTTCGCACGATCGCCGAGGCGGATTTCAAGGACGGTTCGCCCTGGCCGCTCTGGGTCGCCTATTTCTCGGGCGTTGCGGTCACCTGGACGTTGGGACACGTGGCGGCGACGCTCGTCTTCAAGCGGGATGCGCGCATGGGGGTTCTCGCCGGCGTCTCCTCTGCCTTCGCCAACACGGTCTTCATCGGCCTGCCGCTGGTGTCGCGAATCGTCGGCGAGGAGGGCATCGTTGCGATCTCGATCCTGCTTTCGGTGCATCTGCCGGTCATGATGATCGCGGGCACGCTCCTGATGGAGCGTGCGGAGCGGCGCGCCGGGGGCAAGCCGGGGCAGAGCCCGCTGCAGCTCCTGGCCGGCGTCGCCCGCAATCTGGTGCGCAACCCGTTGGTGATCGGTCTTGCCTGCGGTGCCGCCTTCCATCTTGTCGGCCAGCCGCTTGGCGGTCCGGTCAAGACCGTCGTCGATCAGCTGGCGTCGATGGCAGCACCCGCGGCGCTGATCTCGATTGGCATGGCGCTGGATAAATACGGCCTTGCCGGCAATCTTGGGCTCGCCTCGGTCACGAGCGCCTTGAAGCTCGTCGTCATGCCGGCGGTCGTCTATGCGAGCTGCCACCTGCTCGGCCTCAACGACAACTGGACGACGGCGTTGGTGCTGACGTCGGCCGTTCCGACGGGTGTGAACGCCTGGCTGATCGCCAACCATTTCAATGTCGGCCATGGGCTGGCGTCCTCGACGATCACGCTGACGACCGCGCTCGGCGTCGTCAGCGTTTCGGTCTGGGCCTATCTGCTGATGTGATTGTCGCACTTTCCGGCAAACTGTTTCGCCGGAGAGGGGGATCCGTCTCAACGTTCCGTGCGCGACATCCGTCGCTGTGCCCGAATACGAAAAGGCCCGGCGCGAGCCGGGCCTTTTGCAATAGGGTCGCTTCCGACCGCTGAACTTATTGCGCCGGTGCCGGCTGGCCTTCGGCCGGCTTGGTCTCGGTTGCCGGGGCTTCGGCCGGCTTTGCACCTTCGGCGCCAGCAGCCGGCGCTGCTTCGCCGGCAGCCGGTGCGGCTTCGGCAGAACCGGCAGATGCGTCCGGCAGTGCTGCCGGAGCGTCGGCCTGCTCGCGCAGCCAGGCAATCAGGTTGGCGCGCTCGTCGGGCTTCTTGACGCCGGCAAAGCCCATGGCGGTGCCCGGAACGTGCTTCTTCGGTGCTTCGATGAAGTAGCTGAGGTGGTCGTAGTCCCAGACGACCTTGCCGCCTTCGGCAAACGTCTTCATGCCGGCCGAGTAGCTGAAGCCCTCATGCGAAGCGATCGGGCGGTTGACGAGGCCCCAGAGGTTCGGACCGACTTTGTTTGCGCCGCCCTTGTCGGCGGTGTGACAGCTTGCGCATTTCTTGAACACGGCTTCACCGGCGGAAGCATCGGCCTTGAGCAGCAGCGGCTTGATGTCGACTTCGACTTCTGCGGCACCGCCGGCACCGGCTTCAGACGTGCCTTCTTCGGCGACGATCGTAAAGCCTTCCTTTTCGGGAGCTTCGGAATGGAAAATGCCTTCCGATGCAATGGACACGGACATCAGAACGAAGACCGTTCCCAGAAAGGCGCCCACGCCCATGTTCACATATGAATTCATCTGCAAACGCTCCCTTTGCCACCGGCGCAAACAAAAACCCGGCCTATCTTGAAATCGCGCGGAACCTATGTCTTTTGGCTCTGCGTTGCAACAGTGATTATCGGCCCCTAACTGAGACTTATTGACACTTTCGGCGGGGTTTTTGAAGGCCAGATCATGAATCGCGAAAATTCAGGTAAAGTCATCGTGCTCATTCCGGCGCGCATGGCTTCGACACGCCTACCCGGAAAGCCGCTCGCCGACATTTGCGGCCTGCCGATGATCGTCCAGGTAGCGACCCGGGCGCAGGAAGCGGACGTCGGCCGTGTCGTCGTTGCCGTCGACGACCAGCAGGTCTTCGACGTGGTGCGCGAGGCCGGCTTCGAAGCGATCATGACCCGCGTCGACCACCAGTCCGGTTCCGACCGGATCTACGAAGCGCTGCAGAAGGCCGATCCGAACGGCGAAGCCGAGTTCGTCATCAACGTCCAGGGTGACCTTCCGACGGTCGAGCCGGCCTCGATCCGCGCGGCGCTGAACCCGCTCGAAAATGCCGCCACCGATATAGCAACACTGACGGTGGCGATCACCGAAGAGAGCGAGAAGACCAACCCGAACATCGTCAAGGTCGTCGGTTCGCCGCTTTCGGACACGCGCCTGCGCGCGCTCTATTTTACCCGCGCGACCGCGCCCTATGGCGAAGGCCCGCTCTATCACCACATCGGGCTCTATGCCTATCGCCGCCAGGCGCTGGAGCATTTCGTCTCGCTTCGGCCCTCCGTGCTCGAGCGCCGCGAATCGCTGGAGCAGCTGCGTGCGCTTGAAGCCGGCATGCGCATCGATGTCGAGATCGTCGATTCGGTCCCGCTTGGTGTGGACACGCCGGTCGAGCTGGAAAAGGCCCGCCGCATCCTGTCCGCCCTTAACCGCTGATATCAGAACCTGAGAAGGACGCTACCGTGACCGCCAAGACCAACAGGATTTCCTTCCAGGGCGACTATGGCGCCAATTCCGACATGGCCTGCCGCGACATGTTCCCGTCGATGGAGCCGTTGCCTTGCCAGACCTTCGAGGATGCCTTCGTCGCGGTCGAGAACGGCGACGCCGATCTGGCGATGATCCCGATCGAGAACACGATCGCCGGCCGCGTCGCCGACATTCATCACCTCCTGCCGGAATCGCGGCTGCATATCGTCGGCGAATACTTCATGCCAATCCGCTTCCAGCTGATGGTGCTTCCGGGTGTCACCCGTGATGAGATCCGCACCGTGCACAGCCACATCCATGCGCTTGGCCAGTGCCGCAAGATCGTTCGTTCCAACGGCTGGAAGCCGGTCGTCGCCGGCGATACGGCGGGTGCGGCAAAGCTCGTTTCCGAAAAGGGCGACCGCTCGATGGCAGCGCTCGCGCCGCGACTGGCCGCCGATCTCTATGGCCTCGAAATCATCGCTGAAAATGTCGAGGATACCGAGAGCAACGTCACCCGCTTCGTCGTGCTGTCCCGCGAAGAGCAGCGCATATCCCGGACCAGCGACGAAGAGCTGATGATCACCACCTTCGTCTTCAATGTCCGCAACATCCCGGCAGCGCTCTACAAGGCCATGGGCGGTTTCGCCACCAACGGCATCAACATGACCAAGCTCGAGAGCTACCAGCTCGGCGGCCGGTTTGTGGCGACGCAGTTCTATGCGGATATCGAAGGGCACCCGGACGACGTCGGCGTGCGCCACGCCATGGACGAGCTGCGTTTCTTCTCCGAAAAGGTCCGCATCCTCGGAACCTATAACGCACACCCGATGCGCGGCGTTCTCTGAGCAGATCCGCTCCGGCGCCAGACTTCTGCGAGAAAAGCCTGCGCAGGCAAGCGCCGACCGCCTCCGGTGGGGCGGTCGTTTTCGCTTTCCCGTAGCTGGAGGCCGCAGGTCACGAGTGCGCCTGATTTCTAATCAAAATAAAGCCTATGGTTGCGGTCTTCTTGCGCTGTGTATTCGCGGGTCTGCCATCTGGCTAAGATTTTTACAGCTTCATGCTTAAGTCCTGCGCGTTCCGTCCGCGATCATTCTCCGAGGGAATCATTGGTTTCGCCACGCCCTACGGGGGCGAAAGTGGCAAAAGTTCGTTAACCGGCTACGCGTCTGGTGCATGCCTAGTTTGCAATCGTGGCGCTACACAAATTTTAGGCAAATGCCTATTTGACGCTCGTCAAGTAAGGAGTTTTAAAAATGAAGATCCGTCAGAAGATCATGGAATATGCGAAGACCCGCCGTGCGATCCGCGAGCTGAACGCTCTCGACGATCACGCACTGAGCGACATTGGTCTGTCCCGTTCGCAGATCCAGGCCGCCGTTTACGGCCGTTAATCCATACCATTCGCGCATCCCGCCGCTTCAGGCTGGCGGGATGCGCGCCGCCTACCCTCTCGCTTATGAATCGTAGAGGCAGACGCGCAGCCGGTGACCATCCGGATCGAGCGCGACGAAAGTCGGACCGAAATCCATCTCGGTCAATTCCTGCGCAATCGGCAGGCCTTTCCCCTTCCAATCTTCGTAATGTGCGCGCACCGCGCTCTCGTCCTCCACCATGAAGGCCAGTTCCGATCGGCTGCCCGATGCCGCCGGCTCCGGCGAGACCGTATGTTCGGCCCAGAGCCCGAGGGTGAAACCGCCCGGCAGCTCGAAGGACGAGAAGGTCTGGTAGGCGACCTGCGGTTCCTGCGCGAGAACCCCCCGGTAGAACGTCACGCTTGCGAGCGGATCCTTGACGTAGAGAACGATGAGATTTGCCTTGGCCATGGTTTTCCTCCTTGTTGCGGGAGTGCCAAGGCTAGGACTGGCCGCTGCCAGTTTCTGTCAGCATCGGCGCATGTGCGCCCGTCAGGAGCCGACCGTCTGGCGTTTTGATGCCGACATGTTCTGGCTCGCGCGCCAATCCTTCATCAGCACCTGCCGGCGGCGGGGATAGCGCGCCTCGGTCACCGCCATCCGCTGCATGCGGTCGGCGCGAAAGTGCCGGAAGTCCAGGCGCAGCTCGCACCAGGCCATGACCATGCGCACGTTTTCGAAGAAGCCGAGCGCAAAGGGCCAGATGGTACGCTGCGTCGCGCTGCCGTCATTGTCGACGTAGTCGAGCTCCACCTTGCGTTCGTTGCGGATCGCGCGCCGGAGTGCCGCGATGTCGATGCCGTTGGTGGCCGGCGGGCTCGGGCCGACGAGCAGGGTCGAACTGTCCAGTTCCTCGCGAAGCTCGGCGGGCAGCACGGCAGCAATCTTGGCGAGCGCATTGGCGGCAGCGCCGGCGAGATCGTCGTCGGTGCGTTTGGAGACCCAGCGCGAACCGAGCACCAAGGCTTCGATCTCCTCGGCGGAAAACATCATCGGCGGCAGCATGAAGCCGGGTTTCAGCACATAGCCGAGTCCCGGCTCGCCCTCGATATCGGCGCCCTGGGCCTGGAGGCTGGCTATATCGCGGTAGAGCGTTCGGAGGCTGACACCGGTTTCTTCCGCCAGCCTCTGGCCGCTCACCGGCTGGCGGTAGCGCCGGAGCACCTGCAGGAGGTCGAGCAGCCGTTCGGAGCGGGACAAGGCCGGTCTCCTCTAGAGCGCGCCTACGCCCGCTCGCCCCAGGCGAGCCAGTCGCGCATCAACTGGTGTGCGATCGCGCCCTTCGGCGGCGGAATATGCACGTCGCCGGTGTCGGCGACCCCGGTCGAGCGTTCGAGCATCGCGGTCGTTTCCTCGCGCGTGAACCAGCGCACGTCCTCCAGCTCCTGTTCGTCGCGCTTGATGTTGGTCGATTTCGCCTCGGCATAGCAGCCGATCATCAGCGTGTGCGGCATCGGCCAGGGTTGCGAAGCATGGTAGCGCACCCGGCCGATATGAATGCCGGACTCCTCGAGGGTTTCGCGGCGCACGGCGTTTTCGATCGTCTCGCCCGGCTCGACGAAGCCGGCAAGGCAGGAATACATGCCCGGCGCGAAATGCGGGCTGCGACCGAGCAGGCAGAGATCGCGCTCAAGGTCGATCGTCATCATGATGACGACGGGGTCGGTCCGCGGGAAGACCATGTGGCCGCAGGCGGTGCAGATCCGGCGGTAACCGCCGGACTTGCCTTCCATCGGGCCGGCGCAGCGGCCGCAGAAGCGGTTGTTGGCATTCCAGGTAATCAGGCTCGAGCCTTGCGCGAACTGGCCGAGCAGTTCCTCCGGCAGCATCTGCTGGCGATAGAGGGTGCGGCCATCGGCGATCTTGAAGGGCTCGGTGATCGTCTCTTCGGTGAGGCCCGTCGGCACAGCCAGCCGTGGTTCGCCGTTCGCGAGGTAGCCGAGCAGGATCGTCTCGTCGAGAACGGGTTCGAGGCCTTCGAGCTCATAAGGCGCAAACAGCGGGTCGATGATCTTTTCGTCATGCTTGACGATGAGCTTCGCTCCGGAGAAGGCGAGGAAGTGCGCACCCGGGTGTTTCAGCGCCACTTCGACGCAATCGTCGGCGCGGTGTTCCGACTGGCGATCCAGATGATTCTCCGAGAAGGCGACGAGGGTGCTTGGCTCTGGATGCGGGCTGCGAAGGTCAAAGATCGATTTCGTCATGTTCAGAGGTTTTCCAGAATGCGGGCTGCGAAGGCCTGATGTTCTTTCTCGTCCCACGGCTCCGCCTTGCCGAAGCCCCAGACCGGCCCCGGCCAGTTCGGGTCGCCGTCGCTGCGGGCGATGATATGCACATGAAGCTGCCGGACGATGTTGCCCAAGGCGCCGATATTGATCTTCTCGGCGCCTGTGACCTTCTTCAGCGCCGTCGCCGCCATGGTCGTCTCGAAGGTCAGCATCGTCTGGTCGAGCGGGGTGAGGTCGAAGATCTCGGAGATGCCTTCACGCTGGGGAATGAGCACGAGCCAGGGCCAGCGGCGATCGTTCATCAGCCGCATCTGGCAAAGCCCGATCGAGGCGATCGGAATGCCGTCGCGTTCGAGCCGCTCGTCGAGGGTGAAGGTCGTCAACGGGTTCTCCTCGGCTATTGAGAATGGCGGATTCGCCTTGTTTTGCATATCGATATCAGTTTTTTGATGGCTTGGCTTGCATTTGCTTTCGATATTGCCGATATGGAAGCCGGGAGGTTGGTGGTGGACGAGCCACTCGCCAACCGGGTCAGGTCCGGAAGGAAGCAGCCCCAACGAGCTCCGGCACGGGTCATCGTGCCAGCCTCCCACCTTTTCCGTCCTGTCGGGACAAGAGTTCGAACAGCGGCAGGGTCGATGAGCGACGATACGTCCATTTCATCCGTTGAGAAACCAGCCGCCTACCGTGTTCTGGCGCGCAAATATCGCCCGAAGGATTTCTCCGACCTGATGGTCGGTCAGGAACCGATGGTGCGCACGCTCACCAACGCGTTCGAAACCGGTCGCATCGCCCAGGCCTATATGCTGACCGGCGTGCGCGGGGTCGGCAAGACCACCACCGCCCGCATCCTCGCTCGCGCGCTGAACTATAAGACGCCGGATATCGACCGGCCGACGATCGACCTGCGCGTTCCCGGCGAACATTGCCAGGCGATCATGGATGGACGTCATGTCGACGTCATCGAAATGGACGCCGCTTCGCACACCGGCATCGACGATATCCGCGAGATCATCGAGCAGGTCCGCTACCGCCCGGTTTCGGCGCGCTACAAAGTCTACATCATCGACGAAGTGCACATGCTCTCGACCCAGGCTTTCAACGGCCTGCTGAAGACGCTCGAAGAGCCGCCGGAGCACGTGAAGTTCATCTTCGCCACCACCGAAATCCGCAAAGTGCCGATCACGGTTCTGTCGCGCTGCCAGCGCTTCGACCTGCGCCGCATCAGCGCATCGGATCTCGTCGGCCTGTTTTCGACGATCCTCGGCAAGGAAGGCGTCTCCTTCGATCCGGAGGCGCTCGCCATGGTCGCCCGCGCCGCCGAAGGCTCTGCCCGAGACGGCCTGTCACTGCTCGACCAGGCGATCGCCCACGGCGGCGGCGCCGTCGAGGTGGAGACCGTACGCTCGATGCTCGGCCTTGCCGACCGCGCCCGCATCGTCGATCTCTTCGAACACGTCGTCAAAGGCGATGTCGCCGCGGCCCTCGAGGAATTCACGGCTCAGTATGAGGCCGGCGCCAACCCGACGGTCGTCTTGACCGACCTTGCCGATTTCACCCATCTCGTCACCCGCATGAAATACGTGCCCGAGGCGGTCAATGATCAGTCCTTGAGCGAGATCGAGCGCACCCGCGGTGCTGCTTTCGCCGAAAGCGTCGCGGTCACCGCGCTGTCGCGCATCTGGCAGATGCTGCTCAAGGGTATTCCGGAAGCCGAAAGCTCGTCGCGCCCGGCGGGTGCCGCCGAAATGGTGCTGATCCGCCTGGCGCATGCGGCACATCTGCCGGCGCCGGAAGAGGCTGCGCGGCGCTTGCTGGAGCTTTCCGGTAATGAAGGCGGCGGCGCTCGTCCTGGACCTTCGGGTGGAAACGGCGGCGGCGCTCAGGCCCAGGCTTCCGTGTCCGTGTCGGCCCAGGCATTGCAGCCGATGCCGGTGCAACGCCCGACGAGCAATGGCGCGACCATGCTGCGCGCCGTGCCGGACGTAGCGCCCCAGGCGGTTGCGGTCGGCCGCATCGAAGAACGCCCGATGGCGGCGCCTGCGGCCAAGCCGCAGCCGTCGGTGCCGGTCAATTCGATCGCCGACATCGCCGATCTCTGCGCCAAGAACCGCGACATCAAGCTGAAGACGCTCGTGCGCGGTTTCCTGCGGCTCGTGCGGATCGAGCCCGGTCGCCTCGACGTCAACGTCTCGGACGACGCGCCTAAGACCCTGCTTGGCGAAGTTGCGGTCAAGCTCAAGGAATGGACCGGTATCCACTGGATCGTCAGCTACAGCCGCGAGGCCGGCGAGCCGACACTGATCGAGGCGGAACAGCGGGCGCAGGAGCAGCGCGTCAACGACGCACGCCAGGATCCCGATGTCGCCGCCATTCTCGCCCGGTTCCCGGGCGCCAAGATCACCGACGTGCGCATTCGCGCCGTTGAAGAAGAGGTCGAGAGCCAGGCTCCGGCCACAGCCGAATCCGCCGACGGCGATATCGTCCCTGGCGACGACATCGAATAATCCCGTCTGCGAGCAGAAACAGAAGAACAGGAGACGACGATGCGCGACATCATGGGGATGATGGGCAAGGTCAAGGAAATGCAGGCCAAGATGGAGAAGATGCAGGCGGAAATCGCCGCACTCGAAGTCGACGGCACCTCCGGCGGTGGCCTCGTCACGGTTCGCCTCGACGGCAAGGGCACCCTCAAGAGCCTGAAGATCGATCCCTCGCTGTTCAAGGAAGACGACGTCGAGATCCTCGAAGACCTGATCGTCGCCGCCCACAAGGACGCCAAGGACAAGGCCGAGGCCGTGCAGGCGGAAAAGACCCGCGAGCTGACCGCCGGCCTGCCGATCCCGCCCGGCATGAAGCTGCCGTTCTGATCGCTTCCAGGCGTTAAGTTCAGGAAGCGGGCGGTCTTGCCGACCGCTTCCTTTGCATGCCGACGATGAGAGCCGCCGGATGCCGCGTTGACGGGGTTTCGAAGGCGATTCCGTTTCGGGCCGATATGGGCTAAAAGCGCCGCATGGCAAAACGAGTCACCGGCCCCGAAATCGAAAAACTCATCCAGCTCCTGGCGAAAGTCCCGGGGCTTGGGCCACGCTCCGCACGGCGTGCCGCCCTCCATCTCGTCAAGAAGAAGGACCAGTTGCTGGGTCCGCTCGCCGACGCGATGGGCGAAGCGCACCGCAAGGTCCGCATCTGCTCCTGCTGCGGCAATGTCGATACGATCGATCCCTGCACCGTCTGTTCCGACGAGCGTCGCGACCACTCCGTGCTCATCGTTGTCGAGGACGTCTCCGACCTCTGGGCGCTGGAGCGCGCCGGCGCGATGAACGCCGCCTATCACGTGCTCGGCGGCACGCTCTCGCCGCTCGACGGCGTCGGTCCCGACGACCTCAACATCAAGGGCCTGGTGCAACGCGTCGCCAATGGCGGTGTGCGCGAACTGATCATCGCCGTCAACGCCACCGTCGAGGGCCAGACCACGGCGCACTACATCACCGACCAGCTCGAAGGCATGGAGGTGAAGATCACCCGGCTTGCCCATGGCGTGCCCGTCGGTGGCGAGCTCGACTATCTCGACGAGGGCACGCTGGCAGCTGCCCTTCGTGCCCGCACGTCGATCTGAAGGGATGCCGATGCGTTTGAAGTCTCTGGTTCGTTCGCTGTTTTCCGGTCGCGCAGAGGGAGGCAATCCCCGTGCACACCTCCTCGCCGCCGTCGCAGCGTTCCTCGCTCTCAGCCTCCCCGCCCACGCCGCCACCAAGGCCGATGTGGAGGCGCAATTCCGCACCTGGTTGCAGAATGACCTGTGGCCGGAAGCGAAGAAGGCGGGCATTTCGGCGGGATCCTTCAAGGCGGCGTTTTCCGACGTGAAGCTCAACTGGGATCTGCCGGATCTGGCGCCCCCCGGCTTCCCGAAGCCGAAGGAGCAGAAGCAGAGCCAGGCGGAGTTTTCCTCGCCCGGAAACTACTTCTCGGAAAAGCGCCTGCAGGGGCTCGCCGGCACCGGCCGCAGCCTGGCGTCCACCCATGCCTCGACGCTCAAGAAGATCGAGCGCACCTATGGCGTACCGGCCCCGGTGATCGTGGCGATCTGGGGCAGGGAGTCCGGCTTCGGTCGCGCCAAGATCCCCTATCCGGTGGTCGATGTGCTGGCGACCAAAGCCTTCATGTCGACGCGGCCGGACCTCTTTCGCCGCGAGCTGATCGCGGCGCTGCACATTCTCGACAGCGGCGACGTCGACGAGGCGGCGATGCGCGGCTCCTGGGCCGGCGCGATGGGCCAGCCGCAGTTCATGCCGTCGAGCTTCCTGCAATACGCCGTCGATTTCGATGGCGACGGCCGCCGCGACATCTGGAATTCGGTGCCCGACAGTCTGGCGTCGATCGCCAATTATCTCGTCAAGAAGGGCTGGCAGCGCGAGCGTGACTGGGGCTTTGAGGTGTCGATCCCGGAAGCGGTCTCCTGTGCGCAGGAAGGCCCGGATCTCGCCCAACCCCTGTCGAATTGGGCGAACAAGGGCATTACCCGGATTTCCGGCAAGGCCTTCCCGTCGCACGAACTGTCGGCATCCTCGATGATGCTGGTGCCGGCCGGCCGGCACGGGCCGGAGTTCATCGTCACGCCGAACTTTTACGTGCTCAAGGAATACAACAATTCCGACCTCTACGCGCTGTTCATCGGCAACCTTGCCGACCGCATCGCCACCGGCGGCGGCGCCTTCCGCGGCACCTGGGGCGACGTCGGCAACATGCTGCGTTCGGACGTTCTCAAGATGCAGAAGGCGCTGGTTGCCAAGGGTTACGACGTCGGCAAGGTCGATGGTCTTCCCGGCTACAAGACGCGCCGCTCGCTCGGCGACTGGCAGGCAAAGAGCGGCCTTGCCGCCACCTGCTTCCCGGATGCCTCGCTGAAGGCGAAGCTGCGGTAAAGCCAATTGCAGCCGGAGGCGCCGGCGTGCCGATTGCCGAAACGAAAAAGGCCCCGGTGACGGGGCCTCTTTCGTCGCATGATCCCCATGTCGGCGCAAGAGCCGGCAACAGTACCTAGTGCATGTCCACATTCACCTGTCGCTTGTAGCGCTCGTAATGCGTCGGGACGATCGTCTGGCGCTCGATCATCCGGTGCACCCGCGGTGGTGTCTTGCCGCTATGCAATGCCGTCAGCCGGTCGCCGACGGCGGCGTCGGCCTGGGTGCGGCGCTGGTTGTGGCGCACATATTCGACCCAGGTCGGCACGTGATAGGTCTCAGTCCAGGTGGTCGGGTTTTCGAGGTCGCGCATCAACGCCCAATGTCCCGCCCCGTCGCGAATGCGGATGCGCCGCCGTTCCGCCATCGTCGTCAGGAACTCCGGGATATCGTCGTCGGCGATCTCGTAGTCGATCATGATGACGATCGGGCCGCTGCGCGGCTTCAGGTCCAGTTCGAGCGGCGGCTCGTTGAAGCGGTTGAGCGGATCGAGGTTGAGCGAGGTGAACTCCGGCAAGGGCAGGCGGAAGCCGACCACGACCCCGGCGAACATCAGCAGACAGGAGCCCATCAGCGCGTTGGCCGCGCCATATTGCTCGGCGGCCGTACCCCAGAGCCAGCTGCCGCCGGCAATGCCGCCGAAGGTCATGGTCTGGTAGAGCGACAGCGCCCGGCCGACCACCCAGCGCGGCGTCGAAAGCTGCACGGTGGTGTTGAACAACGACAGCGCCAGCACCCAACAGGCGCCGGAGATAAGCAGCACGAGACAGCTCAGCCAGGCATAGGTGCTCCAGGCCGTGATCGCGGCGCTGGCGGCAAAGCCGGTAAAGGCGATGCGCACGATCGCCTCGCTCGAAAGCTTCTCGCGCAGCCGGGCAGAGAGCAGCGCCCCGCCGATCGCGCCGAGGCCGAAGGCGCCGAGCATCAGGCCGTAGGTGAGCGGCCCGCCCTGGACGAGGTCGCGGGCAACAAGCGGCAGAAGCGCGAGGATGGCGCTCGCCGAAAGGCCGAAGAGGAAGCCGCGCAAGAGCACCTTGCCGATGTTGGGCGACATCGCGACATAGCGCAGGCCGGCTGAAATGGCGCGACCCAGCGTTTCGCGCGGCAGGGTGTTCGTCGGCACCTCGCGACGCCAGCGCACCAGCGCAAAGAGGATGGCGAAATAGCTGAGCGTGTTGGCGAAGAAGGCCGCCGCCGCGCCGAGTGCCGCAACGATGGCACCGCCGATCGCCGGGCCGACGCTGCGGGTGATGTTGAAGCCCATGCTGTTGAGCGCGACTGCCGCCGGCAGGTCTTCGCGCGGGACCATGTCGCCGACCGAGGCCTGCCAGGACGGGTTGTTGAGCGCCGTGCCGCAGCCGATGAGGAAGGTGAAGAGCAGGAGCAGCCAGGGTGTGATCAGCCCGACATAGGCAAAGATCGTCAAGAGTGCCGAGACGAAGAGCATGAAACACTGCGCCACCAGCATGATCCGCCGCCGGTCGAAATTGTCGGCAAGCGCGCCGGAGACGAGCGAAAAGAGCATGATCGGCAGTGAGGTGGAAGCCTGCACCAGCGCCACCATGTTCGCTGATGAGGAAATGGAGGTCATCAGCCAGGCGGCGCCGACCGATTGAATGAGGCCGCCGAAATTGGAGGCGAGGCTCGCGATCCAGATCGTGCGGAAGATGTCGTGCTTGAAGGGGGCAAGCGGCGAAATACGGGTGGGCACCTCGTCTTCTCTCTTCGTTTCTTGATTGTCGTCTCGAAGCGGTTCGTTACCTGTTATAGGCCGGGCAACGCGAAGTGCCACCCGCTGAAACTGACCTTGTTGGCGAAGATGCTCGCCGGCGGATCGTCCGGCGATTTGCGTCGGGTGGCCCAACGCCTTGCAATTTGCGGCGATGGGGCGTATATGAGCCTCAAATTCTTGATCGGTAGATGAAGAGTGGGCCCGTCAGGACCCGCTCTTTTTTATTAGCCGGTCCGATGAGGAGATGATCGTTTGTCCGATACGACAACGGCTGAAAATGCACATGAACCCCGCCTGATCACCGAAACCGGTCTCGACCAGCGCGTCGCCGACATCATCGAGCCGGTCATCGTGCCGATGGGTTACCAGCTCGTGCGCGTGCGCATGTCCGGCCAGAATGGCCTGACGCTGCAGATCATGGCCGAGCGCACCGACGGCACCATGACCGTCGAGGACTGCGAAGAGATCTCCAAGGCCATTTCGCCGGTGCTCGATGTGGAAGATCCGATCGACAAGGCGTATCATCTCGAAGTGTCGTCGCCGGGCATCGACCGCCCGATGGTGCGCAAGTCCGACTTCTTCCGCTGGCAGGGTCACCTGCTGAAATGCGAGACGTCGGTTTTGGTCGACGGCCGCAAGCGGTTCCGCGGCAAGATCGTTTCCGTCGATGACGACGGTTTCCGGCTCGAGCGCGACCAGGTTGCCTATGGCGAGGAGCCCGTCGTCGTTATCCCGTTCACCACGCTTTCCGAGGCGCGGCTGATCCTGACCGACGATCTGATCCGTGATGCGCTGACCGCCGACAAGAAGGCGAAGGCAGCACGCGCTGCGAATGAAAATTTCGAAGACGAAGATTCACCTATTGAGGAATAAGTCGGGCGGAGCGTGAAGCCCCCTGCAACCCAACGGAGACAAGACATGGCAGTCAGTGCTAACCGGCTCGAGCTTCTGCAGATCGCGGATGCTGTCGCGCGTGAAAAGGTGATCGACCGTGAGATCGTTCTGGCCGCGATGGCCGACGCGATCCAGAAGGCCGCCCGCTCGCGCTATGGGTCGGAATCGAACATCCGCGCCGACATCAACTCCAAGACCGGCGAAATCCGCCTGCAGCGTCTTCTGGAAGTGGTCGAGAAGGCTGACGATTACTCCACGCAGATCCCGCTCGAGCTTGCTCGCGATCGCAACCCGGATGCCAAGCTCGGCGACTTCATCGCCGATCCGCTGCCGCCGATGGATTTTGGCCGCATCGCCGCCCAGTCGGCCAAGCAGGTCATCGTGCAGAAGGTTCGTGAAGCCGAGCGCGATCGCCAGTTCGACGAGTTCAAGGATCGCGTCGGCGAAATCGTCAACGGCACGGTCAAGCGCGTCGAATACGGCAACGTCATCGTCGACCTCGGTCGTGGCGAAGGCATCATCCGCCGCGACGAGATGATCCCGCGCGAAAACATGCGCTACGGCGACCGCGTCCGCGCCTTCGTCTACGACGTTCGCCGCGAACAGCGCGGCCCGCAGATCTTCCTGTCGCGTACCCATCCGCAGTTCATGGTGAAGCTCTTCACCATGGAAGTGCCTGAGATCTACGACGGCATCATCCAGATCAAGTCGGTTGCCCGTGATCCGGGTTCGCGCGCCAAGATCGCCGTTGTCTCCAACGATAGCTCGATCGATCCGGTCGGCGCCTGCGTCGGCATGCGCGGTTCGCGCGTTCAGGCCGTCGTCGGCGAACTGCAGGGCGAAAAGATCGACATCATTCCGTGGTCGCAGGACCCGGCATCGTTCATCGTCAACGCGCTGCAGCCGGCGGAAGTCGCCAAGGTCGTTCTCGACGAGGATGCAGAGCGCATCGAAGTGGTCGTTCCGGACGAGCAGCTGTCGCTCGCCATCGGCCGTCGCGGCCAGAACGTTCGCCTCGCCTCGCAGCTGACCGGCTGGGATATCGACATCCTGACCGAGCAGGAAGAGAGCGAGCGCCGCCAGAAGGAATTCACCGAGCGCACCAACCTGTTCATGGACGCGCTCGACGTCGACGAAATGGTCGGCCAGGTTCTGGCTTCGGAAGGCTTTGCCGCCGTCGAGGAGCTCGCCTATGTCGATCTCGACGAAATCGCCTCGATTGACGGCTTCGACGACGAGACCGCGACCGAAATCCAGACCCGCGCCCGCGAGTTCCTGGAAAAGCTGGAAGCCGAACTGGATGCCAAGCGCAAGGAACTCGGCGTTGCCGACGAACTGCGCTCGATCGACGGCCTGACGAGCCAGATGCTCGTTGCGCTCGGCGAAGAAGGCATCAAGACGGTCGAAGACTTTGCCGGTTGCGCCGCGGACGATCTCGTCGGCTGGAGCGAACGCAAGGACGGCGAGACCAAGCGTTTCGAGGGCACCTTCTCGAAGTTCGAAGTTTCGCGCGCCGAAGCCGAAGCCATGATCGTTCAGGCCCGCCTTGCGGCTGGCTGGATCACGGAAGAGGACCTGGCAAGCGACGAGGTCGAAGGTGAAGAGCCGATCGACGTTGCCGAAGGCGCCGAGCAGGACGCTTAAGGGCGATGACCGTCTCTGATGAGGCCGACAGCCTGCCTTCGGACACCCTGCCTGTAGATGGGGGTCCGAAGGATCGCAGCGGCAGCACGCGGACCTGCATCGTCACCCGCGAAAGCGGATCGCCCGACGAGCTGATCCGCTTCGTGGCCGGGCCCGACGGTCGCGTCGTTCCGGATCTGAAGCGTCAGCTTCCGGGGCGCGGCTGCTGGGTGAAGGCCGAGCGGGCGCTGATCGAGAAGGCGGTGGCGAAGAAGTTCTTCGCCCGCGCACTCAAGGCGGACGTCAAGGCTGACGCGACGCTCGCCGACGATGTCGACCGGCTGCTCGGTGAGCAGCTGGCCGGAATGATGAACTTGGCGCGCAAGGCGGCCCAGTTCATTTCCGGCGCGACGAAGACGGAGCAGGCCGTGCGCGGTCTGGCAGCGCTTGCCGTGTTCCACGCGGCCGATGCTGCCGCCGACGGCGTGCGCAAGATAGACCAGGCCCGCAAGGCGATGAGCTTCGTGGCCGACGACGAAACGGAAATACCTTCGTTCCGTCCCTTCACCGGGGCGGAAATGGAGGGCCTTTTAGGAAGTAATGCTTTTATCCATGCCGCAGCGCTTGCAGGGCAGGCGGGTGAGGGTGTAGTGAAGCGCGCAATCATGCTCGAAAAGTACCGAGGATCCGTCCCGGTCCGGGCCGAAGGCGGCGCTGGCAAGCCACAGCAATGACCCGAGTCACCGGCACAGTCTGGCATCGCGTACATTGTTTGAGACAATTTGGAAGACAGGGTCAGGTGATACGCATCCGGCCCTGATCGCTAGGAACGGAACGGAATGACCGACAACAACGACGACAAGACAGGCAGCGCAGCAGGCAAGAAGACGCTGACCCTGAAGCCCCACGGGGTTTCGCAGGGGACCGTGCGTCAGGACATGGGCCGTGGCCGCACCAAGGCGGTCGTGGTCGAAACCAAGAAACGCCCCTTCCATCGCCCTAAGGACGAGCGCCCGATCACGCCGGTTGCCGCGGCTCCCGCCGCACGTCCGGTCGAGCAGCGTCCGGCTCAGCCGCAGCCTTCCGGCCGCCCGGCCCCGCAGCCGCAGCAACACTCGACGCGCCAGGAAGCCAACCAGGCCAACCGGCCGCGTGTGGGTGTCGTTCTGAACCAGCTTTCAGCCGGTGAGATCGACGCACGCCGCCGTGCTCTGGCCGAAGCGCAGATCCGCGACGCCGAAGAAGCGGTCATCCGCGCCGAGAACGAAGCGCGCCGCAAGCGCGAGGAAGAAGCCCGTCTCCTTCAGGAGAAGGAAGAAGCCGCACGCCGCGCCGCTGAAGAAGCAGCCCGTCCGGCAGTTGAGCCCGAAGCAAAGGTCGAAGAGGTTGTCGAAGAGCGCCCCGCGGCAGCTCGCGCACCCGCTTCAACCGAGCGTCGCGCCGACAGCCGCCCGCAGGCTGGACGGCCTGCGGAAGCTGCAACTGGACTTCCGACCCCGGCACCGGCCGGCGCTCTGCGCGGCCGCAAGGTCGACAACGAAAAGGATGAGGATCGTGGTCCGCGTCCTGGCGCAGGACCGGTTCGCGGCAAGGTCGTGCGTCCGGAGCCGGCAAAGGTTCCGGCCCGCCCGAAGGGTGACGATGGTCGCCGCCAGGGCAAGCTGACGCTGAGCACCGCGGGCGATGAGGATGCCGGCCAGCGCGCTCGCTCGCTGTCGGCCATGCGTCGTCGCCAGGAGAAGTTCAAGCGCAGCCAGATGCAGGAAACCCGCGAGAAGATTTCTCGCGAAGTCATTCTGCCCGAAACCATCACCATTCAGGAACTGTCGCAGCGCATGTCTGAACGCGCCGTCGATGTCATCAAGTACCTGATGAAGGAAGGTCAGATGATGAAGCCCGGCGATCTGATCGACGCCGACCTGGCTGAACTCATCGCTGGCGAATTCGGCCACACGGTCAAGCGCGTTTCGGAATCCGACGTCGAGGAAGGCATCTTCAACGTTTCGGACTCGGACGAAGAAATGGAGCCGCGTCCGCCGATCGTCACGATCATGGGTCACGTCGACCACGGCAAGACCTCGCTGCTCGACGCCATCCGTCATGCCAACGTGGTAGCCGGCGAAGCCGGTGGCATCACCCAGCATATCGGCGCCTACCAGGTCGAGCAGAACGGCAACAAGATCACCTTCATCGACACCCCCGGCCACGCGGCGTTCACCGCCATGCGTGCCCGTGGTGCCCAGGCGACCGACATCGCGATCCTCGTGGTTGCGGCTGACGACAGCGTGATGCCGCAGACGATCGAATCGATCAACCACGCCAAGGCGGCGGGTGTTCCGATCATCGTGGCGATCAACAAGGTCGACAAGCCGACGGCAAACCCGCAGAAGGTTCGCACCGAACTGCTGCAGCACGAAGTCTTCGTCGAATCCATGGGCGGTGAAGTTCTCGACGTGGAAGTCTCCGCGAAGAATGGCACCAACCTCGACAAGCTTTTGGAAGCGATCCTGCTCCAGGCGGAAATCCTCGACCTGCGCGCCAATCCGAACCGGACGGCCGAAGGTACGGTGGTCGAAGCCGAGCTTGACCGTGGCCGTGGTGCGGTTGCGACCGTGCTCGTTCAGAAGGGCACGCTGCGTCCGGGCCAGATCATCGTCGCCGGTGATCAGTGGGGCCGTGTGCGCGCGCTCGTCAACGACAAGGGCGAACACGTCAAGGAAGCTGGCCCGTCGATGCCGGTCGAGGTTCTCGGCCTGTCGGGTACGCCGGCTGCCGGTGACAAGTTCGCCGTCGTCGAAAACGAAAGCCGTGCTCGCGAGATCTCCGAATACCGCCAGCGTCTCGCCCGCGAGAAGCAGGTTGCCCGTCAGTCCGGCTCGCGCGGTTCGCTCGAGCAGATGATGACCCAGCTCCAGACCTCCGGTCTCAAGGAGTTCCCGCTGGTCATCAAGGGCGACGTGCAGGGCTCGATCGAAGCGATCGCCGGTGCGCTCGACAAGCTCGGAACCGACGAAGTGCGTGCACGCATCGTGCATTCGGGTGCCGGTGGTATCACCGAGTCCGATATCTCGCTCGCCGAGGCATCGAACGCCGCGATCATCGGCTTCAACGTCCGCGCCAACTCGCAGGCCCGTTCGGCCGCCGAGCGTGCCGGCATCGAGATCCGCTACTACAACATCATCTACGATCTGGTGGATGACGTGAAGGCGGCGATGTCGGGTCTGCTCTCGCCGGAGCGTCGCGAAACCTTCCTCGGCAACGCCGAGATCCTGGAGGTGTTCAACATCACCAAGGTCGGCAAGGTCGCGGGTTGCCGCGTCACCGAAGGCAAGGTCGAGCGTGGCGTCGGCGTCCGTCTGGTTCGCGACAACGTCGTTATCCACGAAGGCAAGCTCAAGACCCTCAAGCGCTTCAAGGACGAAGTCTCTGAAGTCAACGTCGGTCAGGAATGCGGCATGGCCTTCGAGAACTACGAAGACATCCGCGCCGGCGATACGATCGAGTGCTTCCGCGTCGAGCATATCACCCGGACGCTCTAATGGGGCTGAAAGCCCGGCAAATTTGCACAACGGCGGCCTTGGCCGCTGTTGTGTCGTTTTGGCGGACGCCGGCTTTCGCGGAAGTCTGCGACAAGATCTATCCCGGATGGGATGGGCAGGATTTCTCGGTTTTCAACGAGGTGGCCGCTTTTCTGACCAATTGGGTCGGCCTGGCGGCGCTTTTCTGTCTGTTGATCGGTTCAGTGGTTTTGCGCCTTCGGGCGCTGCTTTGGGTCGAGAGTCTTCTCGGCGGCCTCCTCCTGCTGATGGCCATCACATCCTGGGGAGATGCCGAGCACGGGGTATGGCAGTCGGCCATCAATGAGGGTTGCGCTCATCCGCAGTTCGAACTGATCCATCTGCTGTCCGCGCTCGTGTTGACCGCTACGGGCGTCTTTCTGTGGCTGCGTCAAAGAAAGCGGGCGCAGGCAATCAGGGCTACCCGTGCCTGAGGCAGGGACGCTATATTACGCTTAAGAATAAAACGGATTGCCGCCCCGGGCGGGCGCAATACCTTGGAAAGCCAACGACCATGACCAAAGCCACATCCTCTGCCCCTTCCCAGCGCATGCTGCGTGTCGGTGAACAGGTGCGTGCTGCGATCACGCAGGTTCTGCAGCGCGGCGAAGTTCGCGATCCCGTGATCGAGAAGACCGTCATCGCGATCTCGGAAGTGCGCATGTCGCCGGACCTCAAAATCGCCACCGCCTACGTGACCCCGCTCGGCGTACCGAACCATGACGAAGTCATCGAAGCGCTGAACCGCAATGCCAAGTACATTCGCGGCCGCCTCGGCCCGCAGCTCAGGCAGATGAAATACATGCCCGACGTTCGTTTCCGCGACGATACGAGCTTCGACAACTACAAGAAGATCGATGAACTCCTGCGTTCGCCGGAAGTCAGCCGCGATCTCGACCAGACCGAAGACGAAGAATAGTAGATTTCATGTCCAAACCGCGTAAGCCCAAGGGCCGCCCGATCTCGGGCTGGCTGATCCTCGACAAGCCGCTCGACTTCGGCTCCACCGAAGCCGTCTCGAAGATCAAGTGGCTGTTCAAGGCCCAGAAGGCCGGCCACGCCGGCACCCTCGATCCGCTCGCCTCCGGCATGCTGCCGATTGCGCTCGGCGATGCGACGAAGACCGTCCCTTACGTGATGGATGGACGCAAGATCTACGAATTCACCGTCGCCTGGGGCGAGGAGCGCTCAACGGACGACCTCGAAGGCGAGGTCACCCATTCCTCGGCCGAGCGGCCGAACGAAGAGGCGATCCGCGCGCTGCTGCCGAAATACACCGGCGTCATCAGCCAGGTCCCGCCGCAGTTCTCGGCGATCAAGATCGATGGCGAGCGCGCCTATGATCTCGCCCGCGACGGCGAGACGGTCGAGATCCCGGCCCGTGAGGTCGAGGTCCACCGGCTGACGCTGCTGGGTGCTGCACCCAATCTCGCCCATTTCGAAATCGAATGCGGCAAGGGCACCTATGTGCGCTCGCTCGCCCGCGACATGGGCCGCGACCTCGGGTGTTTCGGCCACATCGCGTCGCTGCGACGTACCTTCGTCGCCCCGTTCGGGGAAGAGGACATGGTGCCGCTTGCCGACCTGGTGGCTTTGGAAAAGATCGAGGACGACCAGGAACGTCTGGCGGCACTCGACGCCTATCTGATCGAGACCGGCGAAGCGCTTTCCAGCCTGCCGCACGTGCCTGTCAACGACGACCAGGCGCACCGTCTCAGAATGGGCAATCCCATCATCCTGCGCGGCCGCGACGCACCGCTGGCGACGCCCGAGGCCTATGCCACGGCGCGCGGCAAGCTGGTCGCTATCGGTGAGATCGCCGAGGGCGAATTCCGCCCCAAGCGTGTCTTCGCCGGAAGCTAAGCGCCCGGAACCATTTGCCTTTGCTTGATCCTTGACGCATGATCCCGGCATGGGTTCCCAGTCCATCCGAGGTGATTCCGTTTCCGTATCGCGTTTCGTTGCCGTTTGGCGGTTGCGCCATTTGCGGCGACGTGCGCCCAAGGCGTTGATGCCGCCGGCAGGGAACGGAAAGGGACGTTGCAGGTGACCGGTGTGACGGAGGAAGGAAAACGCAGGGCAAGCAATGGCCTGGCGGCGATGGTCGATCGCGCCCGCCATCGGCTGACCCGCCCGTTCAGTTTCTATCTGACGTCGCTGCTGCTGGTCGCCATCGTTCCGGCCTTCATCTTTTCGCTTGTTGTGCTGAAGCGCAGTGTCGATGCGCAGGAGCAGGTTATCACCTCGCTGCTGCAGGCCTCGACCGGATCGGTGACGCGCATCGTCGAGCGCGATATCGAGGGCATGCTGACGACGCTGAAGGTGCTTTCGACCTCGCGGGCGATCGAGGACACCAATTTGCAGGCCTTTTACGAGAGAGCCTCGACAGCGCTGGCGCAGACCGATTCCTACCTGATCGTCATCGATCGCAAGCACGAGCAGCGGCTCAACACCCGCGTTCCCTTCGGCACCCAGCTCGGCAAGGGGTCCGACCCGGACTCCATCGAGCGCGCCTTCACCAACAACGGCGCGCCGCTCGTCTCCAATGTCTTCTTCGGCAAGACCGCCGGAAAATGGGTGTTCAACGTCTATCTGCCGGCAAAACTCTCGACCGGGGAGGAATACCTGCTGGCCTTGACGCAAAACGCCGAGAACATGGCCAAGGCCGTTAACCGTGATACGCTGACGCCTGGCTGGAACGCGGCCCTCGTCGACGGCGCGGGAAAGGTCATCATCTCCTCGGATGCGGCGGTCAAGGCCGGCAAGCCGTTCTTTCTCGACAAGGTCCCAGCGATCAGCATCGGCGTTCGCAACATCAAGGAGAACGGCACGGAATATCGGGTGGCGACCGAATTCTCGGTGATCACCGGCTGGCGGATCATCGCCTGGGCGCCGCGCTCGATCGTCGATGCGCCCGCCGTCTGGTCGTTCCTGTGGCTTTCGCTCGGTGGCATCATCTTTGCCGGCATCGCGATCGCCGGTTCGCTGGCCATCGCGCGGCTCCTGTCGCAGGGTGTGAAGCTCGTGGCGCAGGATGCGCGCCGCCTTGGCGCCGGCGAGCGGATCGAGCCGCGCCCGCACATGATCGCCGAGGTCGAGCAGGTTTCGGCGGCACTGGCGCGGGCGGCAGCCGCGCGCACCAAGGCGGAGAGCGAAATCCGGTTCCTGATGCGCGAGGTGGCGCACCGCTCGAAGAACCAGCTGACGGTGATCCAGTCGATGTTGAACCAGTCGGTCTATTCGGCCGAGAGCGCCGCCGATTTCGCCGACAGTTTCCGCAAGCGCATCGCCGGGCTCGCCCGCTCCACCGACCTGATGATCGCCAATGCCGCCCAAGGGGTCGATTTTCGGGAACTGGCCCAGAACCAGCTGCAACCGTTCACGCCTGACGATCCGAGGCGGGTGATCCTGTCCGGCCCGCCTTTGCGGCTCGAGACCCAGATCGCCCAGACGCTCGGCATGGCTCTGCACGAACTCGCCACTAACGCCACCAAATACGGCGCGCTCGCCAATACCACCGGGGTCGTCAAGCTGAGCTGGTCGCTGGAGGATGAGGGCATCGCCATTCGCTGGCGGGAGGAGGGGGCCGATCTCACGGGCAAGCCCTCAGATCCGATCCGCAAGGGTTTTGGCACGCTCGTGCTCGAACGCATGCTCGGCATGGCCCTGAATGCGGTGCTGGAGCGGACGATGCATGCCGACGGTATCGAGTGGCGGATCACCGTGCCGCGACAGGCCGGCGAAGACGACGCGCCATGACCGGCCGCCGGCGGGTTTTCTCCGCCGATCCGAGCCGCACACCTGCCGATCGCGGCCGGATAAAATCGCCCCCGATGGAGCGGTGCCCGACCGGTTATTGAGGCCATCCGCCGGCCTTCGCGAGCGCCGGTCCATGACCCTTTCCTTTTTCATCCAATTCGTTTATAGGCACGCCAGCAAAAGGCTAAATGCCCGTTGCATTCACGGCCGCAGCTGGACGACATCCCGGCTGACGGCGTCCCTAAATCCTCGAAATCGAAAGGATCATCCGATGTCGATTGCTGCAGAGCGTAAGGCTCAGCTCATCAAGGAATTTGCAACCGTTGAAGGCGACACCGGTTCTCCGGAAGTCCAGGTTGCTATCCTGACGGAACGGATCAACAACCTGACCGAACACTTCAAGGGCCACAAGAAGGATAACCATTCCCGCCGTGGTCTGCTCGCGATGGTTTCCAGCCGTCGTTCGCTCCTCGACTATCTGAAGAAGAAAGACGAAGCGCGCTACACCAAGCTGATCGGTGCCCTGGGCATCCGTCGCTAAGCGACTTATCCGGCGGGTCTTTGCGGCCCGCCGGCTTTTTTATGGAGCGTTGAACGCTCGACGATTAAACTCTCCAGCCGCATAGGAAACGTGGCTAAACGAGAGCGTCCAGCGAGCCGGATGGGCCGGTATCGCGGATCAACCGATGGCCCGTCATGGGGCAGGATTGCAGGATGCTTCGGCCCCTGCTTGCCGGAAACGCCGCTTCAAAGCGGGTGGACGGGCAAAGCGGAAACCAGCCGATTGAAGCGTGAAGCCTCCCGTTGTCTTGCCCGTGATGCGCCATTTCATGCGGCCCTTCGACCGCCCGCGCTGCAACAGCCGCGGAGAGGTCCGCCGCACACGAAGGACAGAACATGTTCGATACCCACAAGGTTGAAATCGAATGGGCTGGGCGTCCGCTCAAGCTCGAAACCGGTAAGGTCGCCCGTCAGGCTGACGGCGCCGTTCTCGCCACCTATGGCGAAACCGTCGTTCTCGCCACCGTCGTTTCGGCCAAGGCGCCGAAGCCGGGCCAGGACTTCTTCCCGCTGACCGTCAACTACCAGGAAAAGACCTACGCCGCCGGCAAGATCCCGGGTGGCTACTTCAAGCGCGAAGGCCGTCCGAGCGAAAACGAAACGCTTGTTTCGCGCCTGATCGACCGCCCGATCCGCCCGCTGTTCCCCGAGGGCTACAAGAACGACACCCAGGTCGTCGTCACGGTCATGCAGCATGACCTCGAAAACAACCCCGACGTCCTGTCGATGGTTGCCGCTTCTGCTGCGCTGACGCTGTCGGGTGTCCCGTTCATGGGCCCGATCGGCGGCGCGCGCGTCGGCTACATCAACGGCCAGTACGTGCTGAACCCGCATCTCGACGAGATGGACGAATCGACCCTCGACCTCGTCGTCGCCGGCACGCAGGAAGCGGTGCTGATGGTCGAATCGGAAGCCAAGGAACTGGCGGAAGACGTCATGCTCGGCGCCGTCGTATTCGGCCAGAAGGGTTTCCAGCCGGTCATCGACGCGATCATCAAGCTCGCTGAAGTTGCCGCCAAGGAGCCGCGCGACTTCCAGCCGGAAGATCATTCCGCGCTCGAAGCCGAAATGCTCGGCATGGCCGAAGCCGAACTGCGCGACGCCTACAAGATCACCGAGAAGGCTGCCCGCTACGCTGCCGTCGACGCCGTCAAGGCAAAGGTGAAGGCACACTTCTTCCCGGAAGGCGCCGAGCCGAAGCACACTGCCGAAGTCATCGGCGCCGTCTTCAAGCACCTGCAAGCCAAGATCGTTCGCTGGAACATCCTCGACACCAAGAGCCGCATCGACGGCCGCGATCTGGAAACCGTTCGGGCGATCGTTTCCGAAGTCGGCCTTCTGCCGCGCACCCACGGTTCGGCCCTGTTCACCCGCGGTGAGACGCAGGCGATCGTCGTTGCCACGCTCGGCACCGGCGAAGACGAACAGTACGTCGACAGCCTGACCGGCATGTACAAAGAACGCTTCATGCTGCACTACAACTTCCCGCCCTACTCGGTCGGCGAAACCGGTCGCATGGGCTCCCCGGGCCGTCGCGAAATCGGTCACGGCAAGCTCGCATGGCGCGCTATCCGCCCGATGCTGCCGGAAGCCGAGCAGTTCCCCTACACGCTGCGCGTCGTTTCCGAGATCACCGAATCGAACGGCTCGTCCTCGATGGCTACCGTCTGCGGCACCTCGCTCGCCCTCATGGACGCTGGCGTTCCGCTTGCAAAGCCGGTTGCCGGTATCGCCATGGGCCTGATCAAGGAAGATGAGCGCTTCGCCGTTCTCTCCGACATCCTCGGCGACGAAGACCACCTCGGCGACATGGACTTCAAGGTCGCTGGTACCGACGCCGGTATCACCTCGCTCCAGATGGACATCAAGATCGAGGGGATCACCGAAGAGATCATGGGCATCGCGCTCAACCAGGCCAAGGGCGGCCGTCTCCACATCCTCGGCGAAATGGCTAAGGCCATCTCCGAAAGCCGTGGCCAGCTCGGCGAATTCGCCCCGCGCATCGAAGTCATGAACATCCCGGTCGACAAGATCCGCGAAGTCATCGGTTCGGGCGGTAAGGTCATCCGCGAAATCGTCGAAAAGACCGGCGCCAAGATCAACATCGAAGACGACGGCACCGTGAAGATCGCCTCTTCGTCGGGCAAGGAAATCGAAGCGGCCCGCAAGTGGATCCACTCGATCGTTGCCGAGCCGGAAGTCGGCCAGATCTACGAAGGCACCGTTGTGAAGACCGCCGACTTCGGCGCCTTCGTCAACTTCTTCGGCGCCCGTGACGGCCTCGTCCACATCTCGCAGCTCGCTTCCGAGCGCGTCGCCAAGACGACCGACGTCGTCAAGGAAGGCGACAAGGTCTGGGTCAAGCTCATGGGCTTCGACGAGCGTGGCAAGGTTCGTCTGTCGATGAAGGTCGTCGACCAGGCCACCGGCAAGGAAATCGCTGCCGAGAAGTCCGAGAAGAAGGGCGACGGCGAAGCCGCTGAATAAGCGCGCTTCACCCGAATGCATTCGGGGCGCGGGGCGGTTCGCTCCGCGCCCCTTTCTTGTAAGAAGATGACGGATAGACCGATGAGCCGAGATTCGTTGAAGACCCTGTTTTACCCGTTCGACAGCGGCGTGATCGACCCGCCGGGCGCGGGCGAGCGCGTGCTGTTCCTTGGCGCGGAAGCGGGCTACAGGCTGCCCCAGGGCTTCGAGGCGTCGATCACTGCCGTACAGCCGCTGCGGCCGCTCTATCGCGCCCTGGAGGCCGCCCGTGCCGACGTGGCGCCTGAAATCACCGGCGAGGACTACGACGTCACGCTGATCCTGTGCGGCAAGCACAAGGGCGAGAACGAAGACCGGATCGCCGAGGCGCTGAAGCGCACGCGCGAAGGCGGCCTGATCGTCGTTGCCGGCGGCAAGGAAGATGGCATCCAGTCGCTGAAGAAGCGCATCGCCAAGTTCGAATGGGACGGCGACCATCTGCCGAAATACCACGGCGTCGCCTTCTGGTTCACCCGTCCGGAAGATGTCACCGACGCCGTACAGAAGCTCGCCAAGGTGCCGGTGCGCGTCGATGGCCTGTTCGAGGCATCGCCCGGCATGTTCTCGCATGACCGCATCGATGCCGGCTCCGAACTGCTGGCCTCGCGTCTGCCGATCGATTTCCACGGCCACGCCGCCGATTTCGGCGCCGGCTGGGGCTATCTCGCAGCCAAGCTCGCTGAAGCGTCGCCGGGCACCAAGGGGGTCGATCTCTTCGAGGCCGATCACGAGGCGCTCGAGGCGGCCCGCGTCAACATGATGGCGAACGCGCCGCGCATGCCGGCGCGCTTCTACTGGTTCGACCTGACGAGCGAAGAGCCGCGCGACAAGTACGACCTCATCGTCATGAACCCGCCCTTCCATGAGGGCCACGCGGCTGAGCCGGCGCTCGGCGTCGCCATCATCAAGACGGCGCTGAAGGCGCTGAAGCAGGGTGGCAAGCTTATGATGGTCGCCAATCGTGGCCTGCCCTACGAGCAGGTGCTGGCCGAAAATTCCAAAGAATATGGCGAGACCTGCCGCAACGCCCGTTTCAAGGTGCTCTGGGCCAAGCGCTAGGCCCAGTAGGGCCCATTTTGCACGAACCGAGAATGGAAAAGCCGGGCGAATGACCCGGCTTTTTTGCATCTGGCCGCACGCCAGACTTTGCCCGTTGCCTTCGCCGCAGATCCGGCTCACCATGTGCCCGGTTTTGCTGCCGGAGGATGACATCCATGACGTCGGGAGTGAACAGGCCGCCCTTGAGCGAGGATGCGGCCGAAGCTATCGCCAAGGACATCAAGCAGGGCGAGGGACATGGCGCGACCTCCGAGGTGCCCATGTCGTTCCTGCAGAGCCTCTACCGTTCGCCGCTTGACCCGGCGCGCCGAACCCATACGGGTTTCGTCGTAGTGACGGTCATCGTGGCGTTGCTCGTGCTCTTCATCCTGGTTTGAGGCAGCCGGCAGAAAGCGGGCGGACCGGGGCCGTCAACTGCGGCGTTCCTTGACGATCAACAGCCCAGCGAGGGCGGCGCAGAGCAGGCCGAGAGACAGCGGCAGGCCGTGGTGTCCGGTCACTTGCATGGCAAGTCCCGTTGCCGGCGAGCCGACCATGCCGCCAAGGCCCCAGGCGAAGGCAAAGGCGGCATTGCCGGCGATCAAGGCCCGACCGCCGAAGCGCTCGCCGAGCTGGATCAGCGACAGGGTATAGATCCCGAACGTCACCCCGCCCCAGACAAAAACGAGCGGCCAGATGAGCCAGCTGTCGAACAGCCATGGCAGCAGCAGGCATCCGGCCAGGGATGAAAGCACGCAGAACAGCATGGTCCGCTTCGATCCCCTGCGTTCGGAGAGCCGTCCGAGCAGGACCTGCAGCGACGCATTGCCGGCAATGAAGCAGGTGATGAGCGGTGCGACGCGCACCTCGTCGCTGCCAAGCGCTGCGCCATAGACAGCAAGCAGCGAAAGCAGGGTCTGCTCGAAGGCCGCAGCCGTCGCGACCGCAAACAGCAGCAACGGCGCCAGCGCGAAAAAGCCGGCGACCGAAGTCGCCTCCCCATGCTGCGGCA
Source organism: Ensifer sp. ENS09 (assembly GCF_014852425.1). Classification (NCBI taxonomy): domain Bacteria; kingdom Pseudomonadati; phylum Pseudomonadota; class Alphaproteobacteria; order Hyphomicrobiales; family Rhizobiaceae; genus Ensifer; species Ensifer sp. ENS09. Next base: position 1,283,887 of record NZ_JACVBP010000002.1, on the reverse strand, counting down.
TCTCCGGCAGGCGCGACACTAGGGCAAGCAGGATCAGGCCGCAGGCGAGGAAAGCCACGATGCCGATCAGGAATGGCGACCAGCCGGCCGTTCCGACCAGCCCGAGTGACAGCGGCCCGATGGCGAAGCCGGCCGAAACGACGGAAGAGTAGAGGCCCATGATGCGGCCCCGTCGGGATGCGGGCGTAATCGCCACCAGCCAGGTCTCGCTGATCACGGATAGCGGATTGGCGAAGACGCCCAGCAGAAAGCGCAGTGGCATCCAGGCCCAGACGTCGGCGGTCCAGGCAATGGCGGCAAGCGTGCTGGCGGCCAGCACCGAACACAGGACCGCGAGCCGGGCACCGCCCAGCCGCCGTGAAAGCATCGGGATCAGAGGCGCCGACAGGATGAACCCAAGCGGCGTCATGGCCGCCGACAGGCCGATGAGGGCAGGTTCCGTCCGCTGCCGCTCCAGGATGAAGCTGAGCAGCGGATAGGTCAGCCCCTGCGCCACCGCAAAGACGGTGACCGTCGCGATGATGCCCGCCATCGCCGCCCATGGGGTCCGATCTTCCCGGAGCGTTGTGATCGCCTCGCCAAGGAGCGGCGCCGGTGGTGGCTGCTGGTCCGATGTCATTGCGCGGGTCACCTCAAAGCACTTGCCAGAAGGGTCTGGCGAGCTCCTCCTCGACCTGGCGTCGCGTCAGGCCGATATCGTCGATCAGATGTGGATCGCCCTTGAGCTTTCGCTCGAGCTCGACGTGAAAATGGTTCCGTTCACGCCAGGCGGCGACCACCCGTCTCAGCGTCTCGACAGGGTAAAGCGAACGCGTCGGGCTCCCCCGCGTCTTTGGCGCCGCTGGCTGAGGGGAAACGATGGGAGAAAAGGGGGCGTTGCTCATGACAACCTCGCTATCGGCTTTGAGGGATCCGGAGATCCTCGATCTGAAGGAGGTTGGATTCTGCGAAATAGGATCGACGCCGTACTTAAGCCCTTCCAAAAAGTTCTCAAAAACTTCCAAACGGGCTATAGATCGCCGCATGCAGGAGACGCGGTTTGCCTTTGGTCCATTCGTGCTTGATCCGGGTGCGGGAACGCTCCTGCGGAACGATGATCCGGTTGCAGTCGGGCATCGCGGCGTGAAGTTGCTTGCGGCGCTCGTGGAACGGCCAGGTGAAATCCTTGCCAAGACCGAGCTGATGGACGCCGCCTGGCCGGGCACGGCCGTCGAGGAAGGCAATCTCACCGTACAGATCGCACAGCTCAGGAAGCTGCTCGGCCGGGCTGCCGACGGCGGCGAGTGGATTTCAACGGTTCCGCGCATCGGCTACCGTTTCATGGGCAATATCGAGCGGTTGGCGGGCGGGCGAAAGCCGTTGCCGTTGCCGAGCCGGCCGTCGATCGCGGTGTTGCCCTTCGTCAATCTCAGCAACGATCCCGATCAGGATTCCTTTGCGGACGGGCTGACGGAAGACCTGATCACTGATCTCTCCCGGAGCGGTGGCCTGTTCGTCATCGCCCGCAACTCCACCTTTGCCTACAAGGGAAGGGCGATGGACGTGCGCGCGATCGCGGAAGACCTCGGCGTGCGCTACCTCTTGGAAGGAAGCGCACGGCGCGCCTCCGGACGCGTGCGCATCAATGCCCAGTTGGTCGACGCGCTGAGTGGAGAGCACCTGTGGGCCGAGCGCTTCGATCGCAATCTGGAAGACATCTTTGCCGTTCAGGACGAGGTGACGGCGAAGATCGTCGAGGCGCTGCTTGGCCGGCTGCGCACCCCGCCGTCACGCAATCGCCCTAGGAGCCTCGAGGCCTACGATCTCTGCGTGCGGGCGCGCAAGTTGATCGACGATTCGCCGCAGACCGCCCGGGAAGCGCATCTGATGCTCACCCGTGCCGTTTCGCTCGACCCTGATTATGCCGAGGCCTATCGCTGGCTCGCCATGAACCACTGGATGGGGTGGGTGCACTGGGGCGCGCCGATCGAGCCGACCCGCAGCATCGCTCTGGAATTGGCGCGCAAAGCCGTCGCGATCGATCCCAGCGACGCCGGCTGCCGCTGGGTGCTGGCCAACCTGCTTGCCTACGAGCGCAACTTCGCCGAGGCCGACGCCGAGTTTGCCAGGGCCATCGAGCTTGACCCGAACGAAGCCGACACCTGGGCGACATTGTCCGACATCACGGTGCTGGCGGGCCGGGTCGAGGAAGGGCTGGAACACATTCGCAAGGCGTTCCGGCTGAACCCCTATCCGGCAAGCTGGTACTATCTGACCCTCGGCCAGGCGCAGTATGCGGCCGGAGACTACGAAGCCGCGGTCGAGACTTTGCGCAAGGATGAGACCTACCGTACCAGCTCCCGTCGCTTCCTGGCGGCGAGCCTCGCGCAATTGGGGCGGTTCGACGAGGCGCGCGCCGAGGTCGACCTGTTCCTTGTCGCCAACCCGCATTTTACGACCGGTTTCTGGGCGACGACCGAGCCGTTTCGTGACGCAGCGACGCTGGCGCACTTCGTCGACGGCTTCCACAAGGCCGGCCTTCCGGGTTGATGTTTCTCGAGCCTTACCGACCCCAAAACAAGAAACCCCGGCGAGATGTCTCGCCGGGGTTTTCGATAGAAGCTGGGTCGTTCGCCGCTGCCGTTACTCGGCGTCGGCTGTCCTGAGCGCATCGAGTGCCGGCATGGACGTAATGTTGTAGCCGGAATCGACATAGTGGATTTCGCCGGTCACGCCGCGCGAAAGGTCCGAAAGAAGATAGAGGGCCGAACTGCCGACATCGTCGATCGTGACGGTACGGCGCAGCGGCGAGTTCTTCTGCTGCCAGGAGAGCATCGCCCGAGCGTCGGAAATACCGGCGCCGGCAAGCGTGCGGATCGGGCCTGCCGAAATCGCGTTGACGCGGATGCCGCGAACGCCGTAGTCGGCGGCGAGGTAGCGCACGGACGCTTCGAGTGCCGCCTTGGCGACACCCATGACGTTGTAGTTCGGCATGACGCGCATGGAGCCGCCATAGGTGAGTGTCAGCATCGAGCCGCCCTCATCCATCAGCTCGGCCGCGCGCTTGGCGATCTCGGTGAACGAGAAGCAGGAAATCACCATCGTGCGGCTGAAATTGTCGCGCGAGGTGTCGGCGTAGAGGCCCTTCAGCTCGTTCTTGTCCGAGAAGCCGATGGCATGGACAATGAAGTCGAGCTTGCCCCAGCGTTCCTTGATCGCATCGATGACGGCATCGACCGACGCAATGTCTTCGACATCGCAGGGAAGCAGGAAGTCGGAACCGAGTTCGGCCGCCAGCGGCTTGACGCGCTTGCCCAGCGCTTCGCCCTGATAGGTGAAGGCCAGCTCCGCGCCTTGCGCTGCAAGCGACTTGGCGATGCCCCAGGCAATAGAATGGTTGTTGGCCACACCCATGATGAGGCCACGCTTTCCAGTCATCAGTCCCGTCATGGTGTTATCCGTTGTAGCGCTGGAAGACGAGCGTTGCGTTGGTGCCGCCGAAGCCGAAGGAGTTCGAAAGAACCGTATCGATCTTGGCATTGTCGATGCGCTTGCGAACGATCGGAACGCCATCGAATTCCGGGTCGAGTTCGCTGATATGCGCGCTTTCGCCGATGAAGCCGGCCTGCATCATCAGCAGGCCATAGATCGATTCCTGTACGCCGGCCGCACCGAGCGAGTGGCCCGTGAGCGACTTGGTCGACTGGATGTGCGGAATCTTGCTGCCGAACACTTCGCGGATCGCGCCAATTTCCTTGCTGTCGCCAACCGGTGTCGATGTGCCGTGGGTGTTGATGTAGTCGACATCGCCCTTCACGGTCGAGAGCGCCTGACGCATGCAGCGGGCAGCACCTTCGCCCGACGGAGCCACCATGTCGTAGCCGTCGGAGGTCGCGCCGTAGCCGACGATTTCGGCGTAGATCTTCGCGCCGCGGGCCTTGGCGTGCTCCAGTTCTTCGAGAACGAGAACGCCTGCGCCACCGGCAATGACGAAGCCGTCGCGGTTGGCGTCATAGGCGCGCGAAGCTGTCGCCGGCGTTTCGTTGTACTTCGACGACATGGCGCCCATGGCGTCGAACAGGTTGGACATGGTCCAGTCGAGATCTTCGTGACCGCCGGCAAACATTACGTCCTGCTTGCCCCACTGGATCATCTCGGCAGCATTGCCGATGCAATGGGCCGAGGTCGAGCAGGCCGACGAGATCGAATAGTTGACGCCGTGGATCTGGAACCAGGTGGCAAGCGTCGCCGATGCGGTGGACGACATCGCCTTCGGAACGGCGAACGGGCCGATACGCTTCGGGCTGACGTTCTTGCGGGTGATGTCGGCCGCTTCGACGATGGTGCGGGTGGACGGTCCGCCCGAGCCCATGATGATGCCGGTGCGCTCGTTGCGGGCGATGACGGCTTCTTCCAGACCGGAGTCGGCGATTGCCTGCTTCATCGCCACGTGGTTCCAGGCGCCGCCCTGCGACAGGAAGCGCATGGCACGGCGATCGACGAGTTCGGTCGGATCGAGCGACGGCGCGCCCCAAACCTGGCACTTGAAGCCGTTCTCGGCGAAATCGGGAGAAAACGTGATGCCCGACTTGGCATCGCGCAACGACGCCGTGACTTCGTCTGCATTGTTCCCGATCGAGGAAACGATGCCGAGGCCCGTGACAACAACCCGTCTCATGGTACTGACCTTTTCTTTATTTCGTTGGCTGCGGAAAGGCCTGGATCTTACTCGGCCTTATCCTTCGACAGGCCGACGCGGAGGTCGGTCGCCTGATAGATAGTCTCGCCATCGGCTTTCAGCCAGCCGTCGGCCGTGCCGAGCACGAGCCGTCCGCGCATGACGCGCTTGAAGTCGATGCCGTACTCGAGAAGCTTGGTGTGGGGACGCACCATGCCCTTGAACTTCACTTCGCCGGTGGAAAGCGCCATGCCGCGGCCGGGCTCGCCGAGCCAACCGAGGTAGAAGCCGGTCAGCTGCCACATGCCGTCGAGGCCGAGGCAGCCGGGCATGATCGGGTTGCCCTGGAAGTGGCAGGGAAAATACCAGTCGTCCGGCCGAACGTCGTATTCGGCGCGCAGGTAGCCCTTGTCGAAGGCTCCGCCGGTTTCGGAGATATCGGTGATGCGGTGGACCATCAGCATCGGCGGCAGCGGCAGCTGGGCATTGCCGGGGCCAAACAATTCTCCACGGCCGCAGGCCAGGATTTCCTCATAGTTGAAGCTGGATTGTCTGGTCGTCATGAATAGATGTTTCCCCGCGTAACAAATTGTGTTGTCCGACCTGCTTTAGAGCAAGTTTGGCTTGAAATGAAGCGTGGCGACCCGGATCTTGCGGTTTTCCGTCCGGTCTCCATCGCTCCAGATGACGATTTCACTCCGCCGTCGCTTACAGGATCAATGTGGGCGCGACCAGAGTTAATTGCCAGCATTCCCCGAGTTTGACCGGTTTTTCGGGCTTTGCAACGCCTGTCAGGGCTGGAATCTATTGAAAGGCGAGGACGTAAAAGTTATATCGCGGAGGAAGTATTGTGAATTTCGACGGGATACATGGAACGACCCTTGATGACGAAAGCAACAGAAGTGAGTTCGGAAGAAAGGCTTCGCCACTCAGGCCTGCGTCCGACCCGTCAACGCGTTGCCCTCGCCGATCTGATCTTTGCCAAGGGTGATCGCCACCTGACCGTCGAAGAATTGCACGAAGAGGCCGTCATGGCCGGCGTGCCGGTGTCGCTGGCGACGGTCTACAACACGCTGCACCAGTTTACCGAGGCCGGCATGATCCGCGTGCTGGCGGTGGAAAGTGCCAAGACCTATTTCGACACCAACGTGTCGGACCATCATCACTTCTTCGTCGAGGGCCAGAACGAGGTTCTCGATATTCCGGTCAGCAACATCCACATCGACAATCTGCCGGAGCCGCCCGAGGGCATGGAGATCGCCCATGTCGATGTGGTCATCCGTCTGCGCCGCAAGAACAGCCGCTAATAGGGCGGCCACCGTGACGGTGGCCGCGATGGCGATCGATCGCCGCTATTCCGTCACCGTCAGATTGGCGCGCATGCCAGCCTCGTAGTGCCCTTTGATATTGCAAAGGAGCACATAGGTGCCCGGCGAGAGCTTGGCTTTCAGCTGGCCGTCGGCTCCCGGCTTCAGCTCGGAAACCTCACCGAGGCTCTTGAGCTGCTTTTCGTCGACGCGATGCTTGGCCGCGATGAGATTGATCTTCTGGTCGGCTGATTTCAGCTTCACCAGCACCATCTCGTGCTCTTCGGTCATGGCGTCGTTGTGCACCAGGAAGACCGTCTCTCCGGCCTCTATCGTCGACTGGTCGAGTGTCAGTGTCATCGGACCACCCGCTTCACCACCTTCGACGACCTTGATCGTCGTGGCGGCAAATGCCGGCGAGGCCATGCAAAGAAGGGCGAGTGCGGCAAGCTTGTTGTTGAGGAAGCGCATGCGGTATCCCTTTCGCTGGAGCCGCCCGGGTGGCGGCCGACACCGCATCAACTACGCTACCCGTGCTGTCCGGCGCCTGTCATAGGCAGGCGGGTGCCCAAGGCTCACATCACGTCGTCCGGGTCGCGGCCAGGCAATGCCTTGCCGGTCGGCAGCGTCCAGCCGAACTTGAGCGCACCGGCGCGTACGGCAAAGGCCGAGGCCACGCCGAGCGCCGAGGCGGCCACAAGTGGTAGTCCCACCATCGTCGCCAGCACGTAGGCACTGGCACCGATCAGTGCTGCCGTCACGTAGACTTCCGGCCGCAGCAGCACCGAGGGTTCTCCGGCCAGCAGATCGCGAAGCACGCCGCCGAACGTCGCCGTCAGCATGCCGGTAACGAGCGCGACGCCCGGCGACCCCGTGGCCGCATAGCCTTTCGCCGCACCCATCACGCAATAGGCCGACAGGCCGATCGCGTCGAGCCAGACGAGGACCCGGTAGCGCGAATCGAAGAGATGGGCGGTGAAGAACAGGAGAACGGCGACGGTGGCGCAGACCAGCAGATAGGTCGGGTTCGTGACCCAGAAGACGGGCGTGGCGCCGAGCACGACGTCGCGCATCGTGCCGCCGCCGATGCCGGTGACCGAGGCCAGGAACAGATAGCCGATGATGTCGAGCTGCTTACGCGACGCCGACAGCGCCCCGGTGGCGGCAAACACGGCCACGCCGGCATAGTCGAGGATTTCGAGGATCGGCATGGGCGCTCCGTTTCAGCCCGATTGGCTCTCGCAGATCATTAGCGCACCGCCAGGATGAAGTCAGGGGGCGAACTGCCATTTGCAGCAGTGGGTCATGTCTTGCTATCGCGGCAGCACGGCCTGGGTGCGGCCGAGCAGGTAATAGGCAACAAGCCCGGTCCATTCCTTGGCGGCCGTCGTCGTCAGCTGCGCGTTCAGCGAGGGCTGGGTGAAATCGAAGCCAAGCCGCACCTTGCCGCTGGTGCGGTAGTCGGTCGGCCAGGGCAGGACATCGATGTCGTTGGCGCGGAAGAGCCCGACGGAGCGCGGCATATGATAGGCCGAGGTGACGAGCGCGCACTGTGAAAGTCCGTTTGCCGCCAGAAGATCCTTGGTGTAGCGCGCGTTCTCGAAAGTGGTGCGCGAATCTTCCTCGCGGATCACCCGATCGGCCGCAATGCCGAAGATGTCGAAGAACGCCTTCGAGGCCAGCGCATCGCCCTCGTAGGCGCCGCTGATCGAGCCGTCGCCGCCGGAGACGAGGATACGCGCTTCGGGATAACGCTTGGCGAGGCTCGCGGTCTCGATGAAGCGGTCTGCCGCCTGGTTGAGTTCCGTGCCGCCACGGCTCGCCATGACTTCGTTTTCGAAGGCGCCGCCGAGCACAATGATGCAGGAGAGCGCCGTCGGCGGTGTCGGGCGCGCAAATCGATCCTCAAGCGCTTGCAGCGCATAGGGGCCAGCGGTGGTGAACAGGCTGACGAAAAGCACCAACGCGCCCAGGCTGCCGAGAACGGCGCCGATGCGGCGCCAGCCGATGGCCGTCGCAAGCAGCCCGGCGATGACGGCAAGCAGCGAGAACGACAGCGGCTGCACAATGAGCCAGAAGATTTTCGAGATCAGAAACATGGCACCAGCTTCTGCGTTCAGCTGCTTAACAAATTATGAATGCATGGCGGCGCGGGCAGATGGTGCGCGCGAAACGGCTGTTCGTGTTCGCGCAAGCTAGCGCATGCATCCTGTTCATCCGAACGTTGCGTGGGCGGCTCCGGCCACCACTTTCATTTGAAGCCGAAAGGAGTATCATCCGCGAGATGACCACGATAGCCGGCTTCCGATCGCAGCTGTTTCGTGCCGCCAACGAGGTCCATGACCTCACCCCGGTGCAGGCACAGCGTTTGCTTGAAGGCGCAGTGGCGCTGATCCGCTGCATGCGCGAGCAGACGGGGATGGAACCGAACACCGAAGCGCCTGACGTGACCAACATCCTGCTGGACATTGCCGGTTCCATACCCAAACGGTCCGAGCGCGAAATCCGCAATGCTCTGCTCGAATCCGCCGACATCATCCGGTTGCTGACGATGATCCTGGATTCGCTGGACGAAATGGCCGCGAACGAAGGTCCCTGAGGACTGGGTACTGATCAATCGAAGGAAGATTTTGGTGGAGCTAAGCGGGATCGAACCGCTGACCTCTTGCATGCCATGCAAGCGCTCTCCCAGCTGAGCTATAGCCCCATATCGGGTTCCGGCTAGGCCGGTCCGGGAAGTTCGTCGAACTGTTGTGCTCGGCGAGTGGCGGCTTATTACTTCCCCTTTTTGAGGATGGCAAGCCGAAAAATGCGTGGCCTGTGGATTTATTTTTTGTCCGGGCCATTTTTCTCCCGTCCGGGCCACTTTGGCCGAGGACGGGAGCATTTCTTTGTCATTTGAAGCGCTTAGACGTCTTCTTCGTCGTCCGACACGCCGATGAGGTCGCTCATGTCGTCGTCGTCGTCTTCGTCGTCGGTCTGCAGGAAGGTGTCGTCATCGTCGTCGCCGTCGATTTCGACGTCGTCGTCGCCGAGATCCGGCAGGTCGTCGCCGCCGGCTGCCTCATCATCGGCATCCTCGAGCGAAACGAGTTCGACTTCGGTGTTCTCTGCATCGACTTCCGTTACGTCTTCTTCTTCTTCCTTCTCGAGCACCTTGGCGACCGAGGTTTCTTCGAAGAAGGACAGCGGATAGGACTTGCCGGTGTAGGGCGAAACGATCGGATCACTGTTCAGATCGTAGAATTTGCGCCCCGTTTCCGGGTCGATGCGCTTTGTTCCAAGTTCCGGTTTTGCCACAGTCAAAGCCTCTTGAATGGCCGGCCGAGCCGGCGCTTGCCGGAAAGCCGGCGGGTGGAAAGGGTATCAAGCTTATGATGATTAGCCGGTCCCCATAATCGTCTTGACCGCATCTGTCAAAGACAAATCGCCAAAGCCCCGGCGTTGCCGGCTTTCCGGCCCTTGCCGCCCCCTGTGGCGATCTCCGTGCGGCCGCGATTTGTGGAACACGCAGCAGGGGTTGTGATAGGAGTGCTGCGGAACGGGCGCGGTTGCGCCTTTCGCCAAGAGCGCCCTTTTTCGGGCCAGAGGATGCCGCATGTCTCATGGATCGGGCCCGAGACCCGCCACCGCCCGAAAGTCCGCCGATCTGCGCGGTTCGATCCGCATTCCCGGCGACAAGTCGATCTCGCACCGGGCGCTGATGCTGGGTGGGCTTGCTGGCGGCGAAACGCGCATTACGGGCCTTTTAGAAGGCGCGGACGTGCTGGCCACCGGCCGCGCGATGCAGGCCATGGGGGCCCGCATCCGCAAGGAGGGTAACACCTTTGTCGTCGATGGCGTCGGCAACGGCGCGCTGCTTGCACCAGAGGTGCCGCTCGATTTCGGCAATGCCGGCACGGGCTGCCGTCTGGTGATGGGGCTGGCGGGCGTCTATGACTTCGAAACGACATTCGTTGGCGACACCTCGCTCAGCCGCCGGCCGATGGCGCGGGTTCTCGACCCCTTGCGCGAAATGGGCGTGCAGGTGAGGGCGGCCGCAGGCGATCGCCTGCCGGTGACCCTTCGCGGACCGAAGACGCCGACGCCGATCGCCTACCGGGTGCCGGTCGCCTCTGCCCAGGCGAAGTCGGCGGTGCTGCTCGCCGGTCTCAACGCGCCTGGCATCACCACCGTCATCGAACCGGTCATGACGCGCGATCACACGGAACGGATGCTGCAGGCTTTTGGCGCTGCACTCTCTGTCGAGACCGAGATCAGCGGCGTCCGCACGATCCGCCTTGAAGGTCGAGGTAAGCTTACCGGCCAGGAGATCGACGTGCCCGGCGATCCTTCGTCGGCGGCTTTCCCACTGGTCGCGGCCCTGATCGTTCCGGGCTCCGACATCACGATCACCAACGTGCTGATGAACCCGACGCGCACGGGCCTGATCCTGACGCTTCAGGAGATGGGCGGGGATATCGAGGTGATCGACAGCAGCCAGGTTGGCGGGGAAGACGTGGCGGATCTGCGCGTACGGCATTCCGAACTGAGCGGCGTCACGGTTCCTGAAGAGCGCGCCGCCTCGATGATCGACGAGTACCCGGCTCTCGCCATCGCCGCCGCATTTGCCGAGGGTAAGACAGTCATGGCCGGCCTCGACGAACTGCGGGTAAAGGAGTCCGATCGTCTCGCCGCCATCGCCGCAAGCCTGGCGCTCAATGGCGTCGAATGCGAGGAGGAGGCTTCTTCGCTGATGGTGCGCGGCCGTCGAGACGGCAAAGGGCTCGGAAACGCAGCCGGTGCATCGGTCAAGACCCATCTCGATCACCGCATCGCCATGAGCTTTCTGGTTCTTGGACTTGCAGCCGAACATCCGGTCACCGTCGATGACGTGTCGATGATCGCGACAAGCTTTCCTGGCTTCTTGGACCTGATGTCCGGCCTCGGCGCGAGGATCGCGTGAGTTCGACGACGCTGGCAGTGACAATGAGATGGCTGCTGACCCTTGCGGTCGTGGTGCTTCTGACCCTGCTGACGCAGATCGGCGGCGCCGTCTGGCTCGTCACGCGTGCGCTCTTGCGCCGAAGGAGGGCCGGCGTTGCCATGTTCCTCGCGCTCTTTCTCGGCCTCTATGCGGCGGGGCCGCGCTCAGCTATGCCGTTGCGCCGATCTTCGGCCGCTTGCCTCTGCCCTGTTTCGACGACGGCACGTCGCGGCTGAAGATGCAGTCACCGCTCTTCTGCGTCCTGAACCGCCAATATGTCGTTCCGGAACTGAAGGAAGCGGCGACCGCCCTGTCGCGCCATATGGATCAGGCGTTCCCCGAAACGACCACCTTGGCGCTCGACGCCAACTTTCCGTTCTTCGACGGTTTTCCGCTTTTCCCGCATCTCTCCCATTCGGATGGTCGGAAGCTCGATGTCGCATTCTTCTATCAGGATGCCGAGGGCAGCTATAAGGATAGGGCGACCCGCTCGCCGATCGGCTATTTCGCCTTCGAGCAACCGAGAGCGGAGAGCATTCTCCCATGCCGGGATCGCGAAGACCTCTTGACGTTGCGCTGGGACTTGGACTTCTTGCAGTCGCTGTGGCAGCCCCTGCCGCTGGAGGAGGGCCGAACCGCAGAGGCGCTCCGCTGGCTCTCGGGCGAGGGGAGCGGTTTCGGCATCGAGAAGATTTTCGTGGAGCCGCATCTGGCGCAGCGACTTGGCGTCGAAGCGGAGTCCATTCGGTTTCAGGGTTGCCGGGCCGCCAGGCACGACGACCATATACATATGCAGGTTGGAAAATGACGTTCACCATCGCCATCGACGGACCGGCCGCAGCCGGCAAGGGCACGCTCTCGCGCCGCATCGCCGAGGAATACGGCTTCCATCATCTCGATACCGGGCTGACCTATCGCGCCACCGCCAAGGCCCTGCTCGATGCCGGCCTATCGCTCGACGACGAGGCGGTCGCCGAGAAGGTGGCGCGCGAGGTCGAACTGGCAGGCCTCGATCGCTCGGTCCTTTCCGCCCACGCGATCGGCGAGGCGGCCTCGAAGATCGCAGTCATGCCGGCCGTGCGCAGGGCGCTGGTCGAGGCGCAGCAGGCTTTTTCGCTGCGCGAGCCCGGCACGGTGCTCGACGGCCGCGATATCGGCACGGTCGTCTGCCCGGATGCGCCGGTAAAACTCTATGTCACCGCCTCGCCGGAAGTGCGGGCCAAGCGCCGCTACGACGAGATCATCGGCAATGGCCAGCCGGCCGACTACCAGGCGATTTTCGAGGATGTGAAGAAGCGCGACGAGCGCGACATGGGGCGTGCCGACAGTCCTTTGCGTCCGGCCGAGGATGCGCACTTGCTTGATACGTCCGAAATGAGTATAGAGGCGGCGTTTCAGGCCGCGAAGACTTTGATCGAGGCGGCCCTGATCAAGAAGATCTGAAGAAGAGCCCATCCCAGACACTGTCAGGATCGCCCTTCTTGCATAAGCCTGAAATTCCGTCCACGCGCCGGATTGCTCCTTCAAATGGAGCGGACTGGGTTCAGGCCTGTTCAACACCAGCCCCCGGCGCATGTGCGTCTCGAATGAGATGCATGCAGGAGATTCCATGTCTGCTACCAACCCTACCCGTGACGATTTCGCAGCGCTTCTCGAAGAATCCTTCGCGAAGACCGATCTCGCCGAAGGCTATGTTGCCAAGGGCATCGTTACGGCCATCGAAAAGGACGTCGCCGTTGTCGACGTCGGTCTGAAGGTCGAAGGCCGCATCGCTCTGAAGGAATTCGGCGCGAAGGCCAAGGACGGCTCGCTCAAGGTCGGCGACGAAGTCGAAGTCTACGTTGAGCGCATCGAAAACGCGCTCGGCGAAGCTGTTCTGTCGCGCGAAAAGGCTCGCCGCGAAGAAAGCTGGATGCGCCTGGAAGTGAAGTTCGAAGCCGGCGAACGCGTCGAAGGCATCATCTTCAACCAGGTCAAGGGTGGCTTCACCGTCGATCTCGACGGCGCCGTTGCCTTCCTTCCGCGCTCGCAGGTGGACATCCGTCCGATCCGCGACGTGACCCCGCTGATGCACAACCCGCAGCCCTTCGAAATCCTCAAGATGGACAAGCGCCGCGGCAACATCGTCGTATCGCGTCGTACGGTTCTCGAAGAGTCCCGCGCCGAACAGCGTTCTGAAATCGTTCAGAACCTTGAAGAAGGCCAGGTTGTCGAAGGCGTGGTCAAGAACATCACCGATTACGGTGCGTTCGTCGACCTCGGCGGCATCGACGGTCTGCTCCATGTCACCGACATGGCATGGCGTCGCGTGAACCATCCGTCGGAGATCCTGAACATCGGCCAGCAGGTCAAGGTTCAGATCATCCGCATCAACCAGGAAACCCACCGCATCTCGCTCGGCATGAAGCAGCTCGAGTCGGATCCGTGGGATGGCATCGGTGCGAAGTACCCGGTCGGCAAGAAGATCTCCGGTACCGTCACGAACATCACCGACTACGGTGCGTTCGTCGAGCTGGAGCCGGGCATCGAAGGCCTGATCCACATCTCCGAAATGTCCTGGACCAAGAAGAACGTACACCCCGGCAAGATCCTGTCCACGAGCCAGGAAGTCGACGTTGTCGTTCTCGAAGTCGATCCGACCAAGCGTCGTATCTCGCTCGGCCTCAAGCAGACGCTCGAGAACCCGTGGCAGGCATTCGCGCACAGCCATCCGGCTGGCACCGAAGTTGAAGGCGAAGTCAAGAACAAGACCGAATTCGGCCTGTTCATCGGCCTCGACGGCGACGTTGACGGCATGGTTCACCTTTCCGACCTCGACTGGAACCGTCCGGGCGAGCAGGTCATCGAAGAGTTCAACAAGGGCGACGTCGTTCGCGCTGTTGTTCTCGACGTCGACGTCGAGAAGGAACGCATCTCGCTCGGTATCAAGCAGCTCGGCAAGGATGCAGTCGGCGACGCCGCTGCTTCGGGCGAACTGCGCAAGAACGCCGTTGTTTCGGCCGAAATCATCGCGATCAACGATGGTGGCATCGAAGTGAAGCTCGTCAACCACGAAGACATCACCTCGTTCATCCGCCGCGCTGACCTGTCGCGTGATCGTGACGAACAGCGTCCGGAGCGTTTCTCGGTTGGTCAGGTTGTCGACGCTCGCGTCACCAACTTCTCCAAGAAGGACCGCAAGATCCAGCTGTCGATCAAGGCTCTGGAAATCGCTGAAGAGAAGGAAGCCGTTGCTCAGTTCGGTTCGTCCGACTCGGGCGCTTCGCTCGGCGACATCCTCGGCGCGGCTCTGAAGAACCGCCAGAACAACGAGTAATCGTTGCCTGACATCTGAACTGAAAAACCCGCGGAGAGCGATCTCCGCGGGTTTTTCTTTGTAAGTCCGAAGTGTGAAATCGGCGCGCAGCTTCGGGCGCGGCCTGGTCCGAACCCAAGTCTGAGCCGGTGTCCTAACCGAGACCGCCGAGCCTGCGGTAAAGATCATAGGCGTCGGGCGTTTCCGGTGCCTCGTCCTCCGGCATGGCTTCGCCGGTCGGCTCTCCGTCTTCCGCATTTCCGTCGCTGCCCTCTTGTGCCGTTTCTTCCTCGCCCGTTGCCTCTTCGCCGGAGCCTCCAGGCATGCCGCGCGAATGGTCTTCGCCTTCCACCTCGCCCGCGTCCGTCGGATAGGGGATCATGGCGAAGGGGATGGCCTCACGCGGCAGGCCGTTTTCCACCAGCCTGGCGATCATCTGCTGCACCGTCTGTTCGTCCGTGGCGCGTTGCGGGCGAACGTCCGCGGGTGCGCGCGGCTGGACCGTCTCCTCGGAGCGATCATCCAGGAGCGACGGCAAGCTCGTGTCGGCGTCCGTTGCGGCGCGCTGGCGGGCGGCGGCATCGGCGATGCGCGTGCCGGCGTCCTTGGCGGGCGTCTGGGATTGGGTGGCCGGTTCCTCAATCGGTTGCTGCGCCGCCGATCCGGGATCGCCATCGGCCGCGCCAGTAGGCAAGGCCACGCTGTCGCGGATGAGCGTCTTGATCGCCTCGGAAAGCACGCGTGCCGGGCGCACCTCCGGATCGTTGCGGCCGGCTGTAGTGGTTCTGTGGCCGTCTTCCTCGTCGGCATCGGGCAGCGGTCCGTAGGTGCCGTCGGGATCCTCGCCTTCGATCGTTTCTGCCGCCTCCGTCCCATCGGCGCCGTGCGCGTCGAGCGGCGCTGCTGCACTGTCTTCGGCCGGGGCTTCTATCTCTCCATGCCCGGTCTTCCCGGATTGCAGGGCTTCCTCGGCCTCAGCCATGGGGCCGGCCAGCGATGCGGCTTCCGCAATCTCGCCTTCGCCGGCAAGCAGGGAGGCAGCGCTGCCGATCGGCGTATCGCCTGACGAAGCGCTCTTCGCGCCGTTTGCGCGCGCGTCGCCTCGCTCCGCGGGCTTTTCGCTCCGGCCCTTCGACGACGCTTCGGTTCCGAACGTTTCCAGTTCCTCGCCCCGCGGCTCGGTCACATCGTTGCCGACGCCAAAGGTCTTGCGCAGCACGGCCTGTAGAAGGGCGACTTCACCGCCGAGCGGCGTGCGTGCGGCAGCCTGGCTCAACGGCAGCGCCGGCTGGAGCGAGGGGTTGCGCAGGATGACGTCACGCGCCTGCGCCGGCATGGGTGTCGCAGTGCCGCCCGGCGTGTTCGTGCCGTTGCGGATGGCCGGCAGCTCCGCCAGCAGGCCGACGCGGATTGAAAGATTGCGCCCACCGAGCTGCCGCTCCAAAAGCACCCGGTCGGACGTCGGCATGGATTCGAGGAAGGCGACCAGCCGCCGGACGAAATCGCGCCCACCTTCCTGCGGCAGTGGCGGGAATTTTAGGATGCGCGCCAGATCCTCCATCAGTCGCACCAGCGCGTCCTTCGAAAGGACCTCGCGACCGGACAGATGCCGTGTCAACGCATCGAGGATTTTCTGTATGGCTTCGCCACGCTGGCTGGCGGTCAACGGTGCTGCAGGCTGCAGCGTCCTTGCGGTCGTCTCTTCTGTGCTGGCCGCGGTTCGGGCCGCCTGGATGGGTATCAGCATTCTGGTCTCCATCTCGCTTGACCTCAGTTTGACCAATCGTCGTCGAGCGACGAAACGCGCTTGGGCGCGGTCCGACTTTTCAGCTTGCGCGCGACTTTCTGTTCATCACTTGCGGGTTGGCGCCTCATGCGCGTCGTGGCGAATGGCCAGACAGCCGCGGCTCGGCCGCGGATAGGAGAATCGGCATGATGGTTTGAGATTAGGAGAAAGAGGTTTATGAATTCTTAACCATGTTTCGACGCCCCCGCCTGTCGCGGTCCGGCTTGCGGACGGGTTGGCAAAGCCTATCTTTAAAGGAGCCTTTTTGCAGGCTCGTACGTTGTCTGTGCCAGGAGTTTCGGATGACAGTCCGTCCCCCAAAAGCCCTAAGCCCGAGCTTCTCGACGGCTAGCGCCTTCAACGTGCTCGAATACGAATTGATGTCCGAGCGCGCCGACGCACTTGGCCGGCATGGCCTCAAGGTCGAAAAGGCGCTCGCCGCGCTTGCGGCGTTAAAGGGCGATGCATCGAGGGACCTGCGCGAGCGGGTCCTCGACGAGGCGGCCGATGCCGTCTGGGCTTTCCTCATTCAGCGGGAGATTTGCGGCCTGCGGGACAGCCGCGATGTGGTTCGTCGCTACGGCATACCCAAGGAGGTCATGGCGCGGCTCGGCATCGTGCGCCGGAAGCGGTCAGAGGCTTAGCGCAGCGAGCCTGTAGAGGCCGTTGTCGTCGAAGCGAAGCAAGGATGGTGCGCCCGCCGCGCGCTGGTCTGCGACATCTTCCATCTCGTCCTTGAGCTGGAGCGCCCGCAACTTTTGTTCCTCTTCGTCCAGCGATAGCTTGTCGGTTCTGCGGGTCGGGTCGCTGCGCAGGCTGTCGAGCTGCGCTTCCTTGATCGACTGAGGCTCTGTCGCGCGCGCCAGGCGGTCGACGGCATTTGCGGCTTGAGCGGTGCTTTGCGGCCCCTTGTCGGCCGTTTCGCCAAGCGCGGCCTTCAGCAGGTCGTTTTCGCGGCCGGTTGGATTTTTGAGCGCCTGGATCAACTCGCTCAGAGAAATGCTGAGCTTGTGAAGCCCAAGCGCCTTCTCGACGCCGGCAATGGCGCCGGGGCTCATTTCCTTCAGCTGGTTCTCGATTTCCCTTGCAAAGGCCGCATCGGACTTGAACGTTTCGCGCTCGACGCCGAAGATCTTTCCGACCTCTCGGATGAGCACGGCGCGGTTGTTGCTGGCGTCGTTGCGGGCATGATCGAAGAAGTAGCCGTTGATCTTCTCGTTGGCCGCCTTTTGAGCGCCATCAGGCTTGACCTGCTCCCTCAGGAGCCTGTCGTCCTTTGTGCCCTTGGCCTTTTCCTCTTCCTCCGTCTGTCGCTTCTCGATGTCCCTGAGGATCGAGCCGACCAGATTGGTCGTCGCGGTGGCGGCAGATTGCTGGGTCGGAAGCAGCATGTTTCATCCTGGCAGCACGATGGATCGTTTCGAAACGGTAGGCCTTCGCGGTTAATGCCGGTTTAACTGGCGCTGCCGAGATGTTGGGACACGCAATAGCCGGCGATGGCGCGCAAAGCTTCCTCCTCCCGCTGACGCGGGGGCCAAAGGGGCGCAGGCGGCACGGCCAGGCCGGGCCTCGGTCAGGGCGCTAGAGCTTTTCTTGCGCGTTCACGTGGACGCATCGGCCCTAGCGGTAAGGCGAATAGCAGACCTTGTAGGCGCCACCGTAGCTTAAGAACCGGTTGGTTGCCGGATTGTAGGAACGGTAGCGCGACAGGCACCAGCTGACGTGGGCGTTGCCGCCACCGACATAGCGATCGCGATAGTAGTAGTTGCCGCCGTAGTAACGGCGGGGATAGTCGCGATAGTAGCCGTAACGGGGATAGTAGCCGTAGCGGGGGTAGTAACCGCCGCCATAGTAACCGCCACCGTAGTAGCCGCCCGAGCCGAAATACAAGGTCAGGCCGGAGCCGCCATAATAAGGGCTACCCCATCCGCGTCTGTAGTAGGGGCCTCCCCAACCGCCGCGCCAGCCGTATCCGCCATATCCGCCGTAACGGCGGTGATAATACTGCACATTCTGGACGTCGCCTTGTGCCTTGATCTGAAGGTCGGGCGCCTGAAGCGGCATCGCCTGCACAGGTCCGACGGGGGTGATCAGGGAGGTGGCGGCCAAGCTGCAGCCGATAACGAAATTGCGAAATCCCGTCATTTTGTCCTCGCTTTCGGAAAGCACTGCCTTCCGGTTGTGTCCCTGTCTGTATTACGTTTTCTTTTCTTGGTTTATTCATGGCAACGGGCAAGGAGCGCGTAGCGGAGAGCCACCGGATTTCCGTCCGTGCATCGTCTTGTCCAGAATGCGCCGGTCCGTGCCGCGCGTCACTGTAATATTTGCCCTGTCTTCTCGGGATCTGGGCAGCGGAGAATGCGATGCAGTTGAAGTTTGGTACCAGCGGCCTGCGTGGCCTCTCAGAGGAACTGAAGGGTGAGCCTTCGGCTCGCTACGCGACCGCGTTTGCGCGCTATCTTCTGACGTCCGGGCGCAGCCAGCCGGGTGATCCCATCGTGATCGCCCGCGATTTTCGCGATTCGAGCCCGGAGATCGCCGCGGTCTGCGCCTCGGCGCTTGCGCGCGAAGGGCTGCGCGTCTTCGATTGCGGCACGGTGCCGACGCCGGCGCTTGCGCTTTATGGCCGCGAATGCGGAGCCGCTGGCCTGATGATCACCGGCTCCCATATCCCGGCCGATCGCAACGGCATCAAGTTTTATCGGCCGGACGGCGAGATCGACAAGGAAGATGAAGTCGCCATCAGCCGGATTGCCGATGAAATCGCCGGGCAGGTCGCACCCGTCGCGGATCAGGGGATCGGTGAGGATCATGAGTCCCGCGCAGCCACGCGTTTCATGGAGCGGAACCGGCAGTTGTTGCCCGCCGGAGCGCTTGTCGGCCTCAAGGTCGGCGTCTACCAGCACAGCACCGTCGCCCGGGACCTTCTCGCCGAGCTGATCGCCTTCTTTGGCGCCGAGGTCGTCGCCCTTGGACGCTCGGAACACTTTATCCCGGTCGACACCGAAGCAGTGTCCGCTGAAACGATCGAACGGCTTCAGGAGTGGGCCCGCGAACACCGGCTCGACGCGATCGTATCGGCCGACGGTGACGGCGACCGACCGCTGGTCGCGGACGAGAACGGCGCGCCGTTGCGCGGCGATCTCCTCGGGTTGATTGCCTGCGGCTTCCTCGGTGCGACGCGGGCCGTTACGCCGGTCACGTCGAATTCCGGCCTGGAGCGCAGGGAAGGGCTCTCTGTGCTGCGCACCCGTGTCGGGTCGCCCTTCGTGATCGCCGGGATGCAGCAGGCCTTGGACGAAGGTTCGACCAAAGTCGCCGGCTTCGAGGCCAATGGCGGCACGCTGACGGCCAGCCCGTTCGTCGTCAACGGCGCAACCCTCCAGCCGCTGCCCACCCGCGACTGTGTCCTGCCGATCGTCGCTGCACTGGCCGCGGCGGCAGAGGCCAATCTCTCGCTGTCGGCGATGGCCGCATCCTATCGCCTTCCCGTGGCGCTCAGCGACCGGCTCGAGAACTTTCCGGTCGAAACCAGCGCGCGGCTGATGGCCTATTTGCGCGGCGGTGACGAAAACCTCGCCGCATTTCTGGCGCCGATCGGCAAGCCGGCGGGTGTCAGCGACATTGACGGGCTGCGGGTGACACTCGACGACGGTCGCATCATTCACTTCCGCCCCTCCGGAAATGCGCCAGAGATGCGCTGCTATGTCGAGGCGGATACGGTCGAGGCGGCCGAGCGGCTGCTTTCGAGCGGTCTATCCACAATCCGGCATTGGGCAAAAACCACCTCGAACTGAGTTTTTTGTCCTTCGACACGAAAACTTCAAAAAGCCTGTTGACACTTCGACTCGAGCCTTTTACACACCCGCTCGTCGCCCAGATGGCGGAATTGGTAGACGCGCCAGCTTCAGGTGCTGGTACTCGAAAGGGTGTGGAGGTTCGAGTCCTCTTCTGGGCACCAAATTCCCAAGCCAAATCTTTGATTTGGTTTTGAAAAACCCCGGTTCGCCGGGGTTTTTTCGTTTCTAGCCTCTGGCCGGATTCCGCGGCGATCTCCTGCCTTCCAATCCTCATTTTCGACCATAATGGTTGCATGCTCGGGATATTTTCGCGCGGTGCGCCTTGAAGCTTGGGTCGGCAGCATTGATATTCTATCGGCAATGAAAGGGCAGGCTTTCCGAGCGAGGGCGGCGCCCATGTTATCGTCCGCCGGGGCGGCGGCTTTGAGGAGGACGAAGCGATGTCTGAGACACGTCGCAAGCTGACGACCATATTCTCCGCGGACGTCCAGGACTACACGCGGTTGATGCGCGCCGACGAGGAAGGCACGCTCGCCACGTTGAAGCGCCACCGCGATGCCATGGGACGGCTGATCGAGGCGCATGAGGGCCGTGTCGTCAACACCTGGGGCGATGGGCTGATCGCCGAGTTTCCGAGCGTCGTGGAAGCGCTGCGCACCGCTATCGACGTGCAGAACGAACTTGCCGGCTGCAACGAGAAATGTGCGGCGGACGAGCAGATGCTGTTTCGCATCGGTATCAATCTCGGCGACGTGATCGCCGAGGGCGACGATCTCTATGGTGACGGTGTCAACGTGGCAGCCAGGCTGCAGGCGTCCGCCCCGGCTGGCGGCATCGTCATCTCCAACACCGTGTACGACCAGGTGCGCAACAAGGTCGCCGTCGGTTTCGATTTTCTGGGACCCCTTGAGGTCAAGAACATCGATGGCGGTGTGCCGAGCTATGCCGTGCGCATCGGCACGGACGATCCCCGTCCGGCCTTTGCCGCCGAAACCTTCGGCCGTCGCGTTGAAGCCGCCGCTCCGGAAGCGGCCCAACCGCGCCCTGAGCCGGAACCCGTGGGCGTGATTGCGGCGATCAGGAGCGGATCGCTCCCGGTTCTCTGCATCGTCGCTGCAGGATTGGTCGCTCTCAACCTTTTGACCTGGAACGGAACCTTCTGGTCCGTCTGGCCGATGCTTGGCCTTGCCATCCTGGCCGGCCTTGCCTGGATCAAGGCCAACCCGTGGGTGGATCGCAGCATCGGCATGCTGGTGCTCTCGGGATTGGTGCTTCTCACCATTAATCTCTTGACCTGGCGCGGCGTCTTCTGGGCCGTCTGGCCGCTACTCGCCTTCGCCGTGGTCGGCGGCATCCGCTGGGTCACGCGGCAAGGCCGCAGCCTCGGCTCCTGACGCCTATCCGCGGCTTTCGGAGCCGGCCGGCGAACCGTCGCGCGTCGTCGACTCGTCATCGAGGGCTTTCGGCTCGGCGCCCAGCACTTCGTAGATCTCCAGCGCCGACGCTCGGCCCTTGGCTTGTGCTGTGCCAAGCGGCCGGAAGTGGATCGTGCCACCCGTATGGGCGACGACCGCGCCGCTCGCCATGATCGTCGTGCCGTAGTTCTTGTTCATGCCCTCGAGGCGCGAGGCGACGTTCACCGTGTCGCCCATGGCGGTATATTGCAACCGCTCCTTGGCGCCGACATTGCCGACGACGGCGGTGCCGGTGTGGATGCCGAAGCGCGTGCGGAACTCCGGCAGTCCCTTCTTGCGCTGTGCTTCGTTGAAGACGCTGAGGCGCTGCTGGACCGCGAGCGCGCACCGACAGGCATTCTCCGCGTGTTTGTCGTCCGGTGCAGGCGCGTTCCACATGGCGAAGACCGAATCGCCGAGGAACTGGATGATCGTGCCGTCGTGCTCGCCGACCGTCTCGCTGAAGATGTCGAAATACTCCGACAGCATTGCCACCACCTCCTCGGGCGAATGCCGTTCGCTGAGCGTGGTGAAATCGTAGATGTCGGTGAAGAGCGCGGTGACTTCCTGGCGCCAGGCGGCACGGCCGCTAAAATGTCCGGATTCGATGCCCTTGCGCACCAGCTCCTTCGGCACATAGAGCGCAAAGGTGAAGATTGCGTCGCGGGCTCGGTTCATGGCGCCGCCGAGCGTCGAGATTTCGCTGACATGCGAGGAAACGTCGATCGGGGTGGTGAAGTCGAGGTCCTGCAGCCGGTTGGCGCTGGCGGTCAGCTGGTTGAGCCCCTTGGTGATCAGATGCGCCAGCACCAGCGAGGCGAGCACCGCCAAGGCTACCACGGCCCCGGAAATCGCCAACCCCTGAACGAGCGTCTTGTTGGCGTCCGCCATCAGTTCGTCGAGCGGGGCGGCCACCACGGCCCGGTTGCCGGAGAGAAGCAGCGCGGATTCGAGCGGCATCACCATGACCAGATAGGTGCGGTCACCGACCTGCACGAAATCGGCCTTGCCGGGCGCTGGCGGATGCTGGCGGATGCTCTGGATCAACGGGTCGCTGTCGGCCTGCACGATCGGAGCGTCCTTGTCCTTGGCCGCCATGATACGCCGCATCATCACCCTGTCGGAGTGGATGATCGGCCGGCCGACGGCATCGAGGATGAAGGAGACCGAACCAGCAGTCAGCCGCTCGCGGGCGAGGAAGTCGGTGATCGTATCGAGCACGACATCGGCGCCGATGACGATCTGCGGATTGCCGCGATGCGCCTGCGAGATGGTCATGCCCAGCGTTTCGGTGGTGGCGCTTTCATAGGGCCCGGTCGAGACCGCGGCCTTGCCGTTGACTGCTGCGCGGTACCAGGGCCGGGTGCGCGGGTCGAAGCTCGATGGTGGCAGCCGCCGTTCGGAGAACTGCGTGCCGTCCTTGTCGAGGAAGAGAACGCGCTGGAGCGGCTTGCCGTTCGAATCCCGTTCCATCGAGCGCACCGCAATGGCGGCACCACGGGGCGCGTCGAGCGCCATGCGCCAAGCAACCTGCTTGAGGTCGACGACCTGAAAGAAAGCGCCATTGGGATAGCCGACATAGACCCCATCGATGTGCGGCGAGCGGGTGATGCCTTCGCGAAGCACCGCCACCTTGTCGTTCATGCGCTCAGGCGGGGGCACGAGGAAGGAATTGGCGACGGAGGAGACAAGATTGACGAGGGCGGACGTGTCGCCCGAGAGCACGCCCAGCCGGTCGACAAGGCGGTTCATGAAGCCGCGCATGTTGGCTTCGGCGTCGGCGATCGCGGCGTTGCGCGAGCGATGGTAGTCGAGCCCGACAAGCGTCGCGGAAACGACGATCAGCATGGCGACCATGACGAGGCTGAACAGCGATCGCAGCGAACTGTTCCAGCCATCGCGTGTCTTGCCTTGTCGAGCGCCGGGCGCCGTGTCTACCATCGCGTTTCTCTGAATCCGTAACGATGCCTCGGCGACGACCTTAACGTGCAAGGTCGGTCGCATGTGCAAGAAAAGTTAAATGCGAATCCCATAAAACACGTTAACCGGCGGGATGCACGATCCCGCCGAGATCAGCAGCGAAAAATCGATGTCTCAGTTCACCGTTACGGGCTTCGAGCGCATGCGCGCGACGGTTTCGCGTTCGGCGCGCTTGCAGCGCATCGGCGGCAGGCCGCGATCCATCAGGTCCATGTCCTCGAGCACCATCTCGCCCATCTTCTTGAAGGCGCTGTCGAGCGCGCCGGCGCGATGGGCCGAACGCAGGAAGCCCGGCAGGCGGCGAACAGGATGGTCGAGCGGCAGGGGCTCCTGCGGAAAGACGTCGCTCGCCGCCACGATATGGCCGCGTTCGACCGCGGCGATTAGTGCATCGAAATCGACGACGCCGGCACGGCTGAGCAGAATGAAGGCAGCACCGGGACGCATTCGAGCAAACGCCTTCTCGCCAAGGAAGCCTTCATTCTCGCTGGTCACGGAAGCGACGACGAAGACGAAGTCGCTCTCGCCAAGCACGGTGTCGAGCGATGCCGGTTCGACGCCGTTGTCCCGCAGGATCGAAGCCGGCATCCAAGGGTCAAAGACGCGGATCTTCGCCCGGAAACCGGAGAGTACGCGGTTCAAGGCCTTGCCGAGATCGCCAAAGCCGATGATGCCGATCTCGGCGCCGGAGAGAAGGCGTGCCGAGCGGTTGCCGTCGCCGCCCCAAAGTTCGCGCCCCTCGCGGAAAGCAAGGTCGGCGTCGACGACGCCGCGGGCGATATTGAGCGCCATGGCGAGGCCGAGTTCCGCCACCGGCTCGGCAAAGACCTGTCCGGTGGTCACCACATGGATGCCGCGCTCGAACAGCACCTCATAGGGCATGTTGTTGATCAGGTTGCTTTCGACGTTGAGGATCGCTTTCAGCTGGCCCATGCGCTGCAGGGTGGCGTGGTCGAGTGGCGGCTGGCCGATGATATAGTGGGCGTTGCCGAGTACCTCGTCGCCAAGGCTTGCGATATCCTCCGGATCCGCTTCGACAATGCGGTAGCGGCGATGCAGGTCCTTGAGGGCTTCCGGTGTGAAGATGAGATCGAGCGTGCGTGGTGCGGGTACACTGATGGCAAGCGGCCGGTTGTCGGGCATGGTTCCTCCCACTGCCTGTTTCCTTTGATCATGTCGATCGGAGGATAAGAACATGCAGGAGTTCAAAGTGCTACAGCGACCTTTGCGCGGATGCCGGGCGCTGCAGACGGAGGATGCGCCCGTCTAGCGGAGGCGAGGAACAAATCCCCCGCTTGCCAACTGGCGGCGGTCTTGGTGATTGCCTTCGGACGAGCAGGCTTGCCCAGTTTTTGCTTAGTAACCGAGGCCACGCTTCTGCCGATAGAGCGACGGCGGCAGGTCGCTGCCCTGGAACACCGGCCCGTCGCCACGGCGGCAATTGTAGATCGTGTCGTAGACGGGACCGCCGCGGGCCGACGATTCGAACGGATAGTTGCGGTCGACAAAGGTCTGCTCGCAGACGGTTTGGTCGCCACCGCCGTTCAACGGATCCATCTGTCGCACGCCCGGCAGGTCCCGATAGGTCTGTGCGGGCGCCGGCACGGCCGTCAGCCCGATCGCCAGTGCGAGCGTGGAAAGAGCGAGGGCGGGTTGAAAAGACGTCATCGTCAGGACTTTCAAAGGGCATCCGGCGGGCGGAACGTGACAACGGTATCGCCGACGCCAAACTTGCGCTATAGGCCACGTCACTGCGTTTGATCTGGGGATTTTCGATGGCGAATGCAATACGGTTCCATGAAGGCGATATCTCCGCGGCCGACGCTGACCGTTACCGAGGCGCGATCGCGATCGACACGGAAACGCTCGGCCTCATCCCCCGCCGTGATCGTCTTTGCGTGGTGCAGCTGTCATCGGGCGACGGAACGGCTGACGTGATCCGCATCGCCTCCGGCCAGAAGGAGGCGCCGAACCTCGTCGCCATGCTTGCCGATCCGGCCCGCCAGAAGATCTTCCATTTCGGCCGCTTCGACATTGCCGTCCTCTTCCATACCTTCGGGGTGACGACGACGCCGGTCTTCTGCACCAAGATCGCCTCGCGGCTGGCCCGCACCTACACAGATCGCCACGGCCTCAAGGACAACCTCAAGGAAATGCTCGACGTCGACATTTCCAAGCAGCAGCAATCGTCCGACTGGGCAGCAGAGACCCTGTCTCAGGCGCAGCTCGAATATGCCGCCTCCGACGTGCTGCACCTGCATGCGCTGCGCGACAAGCTGACGGCGCGCCTCATCCGCGATGGTCGCATGGAGCATGCCGATGCCTGCTTCGCGTTCCTGCCGACGCGCTCCAAGCTCGACCTGCTCGGCTGGGACGAGACGGATATCTTCGCCCACAGCTGAGCTGCGTTGGGCGGCTACGGCGTCAGGTAAAGGACGACCGCATAACGCGCGGCCTTGCCGATGGTGACGAACAGCAGGAACAGCGGCAGCTTCATGCGCAGCAATCCGGCGACCAGCGTCAGTGGGTCGCCGATGACCGGCAGCCAGGAAAGAAGCAGCACCGGCTGGCCGTAGCGGGCAAAGAGCGCCTCTGCCTTTTGCCGATTGGCCGGCGAAACCGGAAACCAGCGGCGTCCCTCGAAGCGGATCAGGAAACGCCCGAGCGCAAAATTGACGACGGCACCGAGCACGTTGCCTGACGTCGCGGCGATGAAAAGGGCAGGGCGGCTCGTTTCGCCGTGCAGGGCGGCGGCGACGATCGCGGCTTCCGACATGCCGAAAAGCAGCGTCGCCGACAGGAACGCTGCGGAAAAGACGCCGGCAAGAATTCCGAAATCCAGGATCAGCTCCTGTCCGTATGGCCGAGATCGCGCTCCGGCTCGATGATGTCGCGGATGCGCTGCTTCAGTTCCTTGGGGCCGGGAAAACCGCCGTCCCGCTTACGCTCCCAGATGAGCGCGTCATCGACACGGATCTCGAAGTTGCCGCCGGTGCCGGGAATGAGCGCCACTTCGCTGAGTGACTGCCCGAAGGTCTGCAGCAGTTCCTGCGCCATCCAGCCGGCGCGCAGCAGCCAGTTGCACTGGGTGCAGTAGAGGATGGTGATGCGCGGCTTCTGGTCCATCGGTGTCTCGGATGTGCTTCG
This sequence comes from Ensifer sp. ENS09, assembly GCF_014852425.1. Classification (NCBI taxonomy): domain Bacteria; kingdom Pseudomonadati; phylum Pseudomonadota; class Alphaproteobacteria; order Hyphomicrobiales; family Rhizobiaceae; genus Ensifer; species Ensifer sp. ENS09. The sequence continues at coordinate 1,257,495 of NZ_JACVBP010000002.1, read as the reverse complement.
GGCGGCGACCATAGCGGTCGCCTCAGTTGGAAACAACTGCGTTCCGGGAGCTCATGCTCACGCTGTGCTCACATGATTGTCAACCAATTTAGTCATGTTTTTATCGGCGGATAGCTTGCTTTGCGTGGGCGTCGCGGCGAGACAATGCGGCATTGCACAAATTGTCGCACCAACCGCCGGAGAGGCTCCTTAATGACCGACGTCACCGTTTCCAGTTCCCGCCCGCGCGCCATCCTGCCGGCGCTGGAAAAGATCTATCTGCCGCTCAATACATCCGCCGAAACGCTGTTGCGTGTGCTCGCCGGCGCTCTGCTCGCGGTTCACGGTTTTGGCAAGATCACCAATCCCTTCGGCGCGATCGGCATGGTCGAGGGCCTCGGGTTCTATCCGGGCGTCTTCTGGTCGCCGCTTCTCGCCGCCACCGAGTTCTTCGGCGGCATTCTGATCGCGATCGGTCTGTTGACGCGCCCCGCCGCCTTTGCCGGCATGATCGTTCTGCTCGTCACCGTCTACTTCCACGGCATCGTCCAGGGCGAGGGGCTCTTCGGCGCGGAGAAGTCGATTCTCTGGGCAGCGATCCTGTTCTTCTTCGCCATCCGCGGCGCCAACAGCCAGTCTGTCGACGCCAAGCTCGGCAAGCAGTTCTGATCGAACGAACGACGGTCGGACAAACGGGGAGGCGGCGAAAACCGGCCTCCCCGTTTTCGTCTGGCTGGCAGCGAGGCTTCCGCCGTCGCTGATCGCTCAGGCGCTTTCCTTGGCCGTGACGCTGCGAATGGTCATCCGGTGTACCTTGCCCGACCGGTCCTGCCAGTCGATCGACTGGCCGACGGAGAGCCCGATCAGCGCCGCGCCGACAGGCGTCAGCACCGAGATGCGGCCGGCCTCGATATCGGCCTCGCCGGGATAGACGAGCGTCACCTGCTTGGCAAAACCGTTGTCGGCCTCGAAGGCGACGGTGGAGCCCATCTGCACGCTATCGGCGGGCAGCGCGCCGGGCGTGCCGACGCGGGCGCGGTCGAGTTCGGAGAGCAGTGCCTCGGCCACATCAGGCACGCGCTCGAGCGCGGAGGAGGCGAGCGCCGTCAGCCGCTTGTGGTCTTCGGCATTGATGATGATCGGGGGAAGTTTCTTGCGGGTTGCCGCCATGATGGGACCTGACACGTTCAATCGAAGCGCACGACAGGGCGCAATCGAATAGGTTTTCTGGAGATTAGGCGCTCGTTCAGCCGCGCTCGGAAATTTCTTCTGCCGACGCGAAAGGCTCCCCTGACCCGGAGAGCGCAAGCGTCCGGGCTGGGGTCAGGTTCCTGCGATCGGGCACACCCGGAAGCAGCAATGAGAAGAAATCATCGGCATCATCATGCCCCAAGGGTCGGAAAGTTCGCTCCCGAAGTCAAGGCCCGCATGGACCCGTCGGCATCATCGCATCGCCATGTGGCCTCTTGAACAGTGGCCGCGCTCGTGGTCAATCTCCACGGTCGATGCAAAGGGAATGCGATGATGCGGGTGCTGGTGGTTGAAAACATGGCGAAGACCGAGCTTGGCCAGGTCGGCACGGCGCTTCGCGAGGCAAAGGCCGAGATCGAGATCTGCCGCGCCTATCTTGGCGAGGCCGTTCCCGAAACACAGGAAGGCTACGACGCGCTTGTGGTGCTCGGCGGCGAGCAGAGCGCACTCGACGACGCCGCCTATCCCTATCTGCCTGAGCTTGCCGCGCTGATGCGCCGCTTCGGTGACAGCGGCCGTTCCGTGCTCGGGATCTGCCTCGGCAGCCAGCTTCTCGCCCGCGCCTATGGGGGCCGCAACCTGCTGGGCGAGGCCAAGGAATTCGGCTGGTGTGAGGTGCAGGTGCGCGGCGAAGGTGCCGAGGACCCGGTCCTTTCCAGCGTTGGCGAGCGCTTCCCGATCTTCCAGTGGCATGGCGACACTTTCACGCTGCCCGAAGGGGCGGTCCATCTCGCCGAAAACGCCGTTACCCGGCATCAGGCCTTCCGCATCGGCCGTGCCGCCTACGGCACCCAGTTCCATTTCGAGGCGGACACGCACCTCGTCGAAGACTGGAACCGCGCCTTCCCGGACACGATCAAGCGGCTCGATCCCACCTGGCTTGCGCGCTACCATGAACACGCCGCGCGCCACGGCCGGCAGGCGGATACCGCGGGCCTGGCTCTTGCCCGGGCCTGGGTCGCGACGATCATCCGCCAGCAGGGCAGCGCGGCAAATGAGGAACCGGCGTTGGAGGAGATTAGCGGATGAGCGAGGCACGAAACGGCGGCTGCTTCTGCGGCAGGATCCGCTATCGGTTGAAGGCAGCGCCGATGTTCGTCAATTGCTGCCATTGCAGCGATTGCCAGCGCCAGGTCGGCAGCGCCTTCGTCGTCAACGGCGTGATCGAGCGTGACAACATCGAACTTACCGGAGGCGAGCCGGTCGTCGTGACGCTTCCGACGGACAGCGGTCGCCCGCATGACGTCTACCGTTGCGCCGAATGCCAGACGGCGCTCTGGAGCGACTACGGCCGGCGCGGCTGGCTTTCCTTCGTCCGGATCGCAAGCCTTGACCACCCGTCGAACTTCCCGCCGGACGCGCATATCTTCACCCGCTCCAAGGTTCAGTGGCTGTCGCTCGAAGGCGGCGCGCCGGCCTTCGAGGTCTACTACGACATGAAGACCATGTGGCCGCCGGAAAGCCTGGCACGGCGCGCGGCCGCGGAAGCGAAGGCAAAAGCGTGACAGCCAGCGAACGCGACAAGATGGCAGCCGGAGAATGGTACTCCTGCCTCGTCGACGAACTCGAGGCGCTGAGGAAGACGGCGCGTATTGCTGTCCATCAGCACAACACCATGCCGCCGGCGGAGCGTGGAAACATGGCGTCGGCGCTGCGGGAGCTGTTCGGTGCCGTTGCCGATGACGTCTTCATCGAGGCGCCGTTCCATTGCTCCTACGGCATCAACATCCACCTTGGCGGCCGCGTCTATCTCAACGCCGGCTGCACGATCCTCGACAGCGGCCGCGTGGCGATCGGGGCGGGGACGATGCTGGGGCCGAACGTGCAGATCTATTGCGCCGAGCACCACAGGGATGCCGTGCTTCGCGGCCAAGGCCTCGAAGTCGCCAAGCCGGTGACGATTGGTGCCGATGTCTGGATCGGCGGCGGCGCGATCATTCTCGGCGGTGTCACGATCGGGGATGGCGCGATCGTCGGTGCGGGCTCGGTGGTGACGAAGGACGTGGCGGCCGGCGCCGTGGTTGCCGGCAACCCGGCGCGGCCGCTCCGCGGCGTGTCTACGTAACGCGATTCAGGAGGAATGATTTTTGATGACGAATGAGATGAAGACGATCCATGTGCGCCCGGCGCGGCCAGAAGATGCACCTGCGTTGTGCGCTTTCCTCAACGAGATCATCGCGATCGGTGGCACCACCGCCCATCAGACGCCGTTCACGCCTGAGAGCTTCGTGGCGCATTATCTCGCCGGCCCGGGCTTCGTCAGTTGTTTCGTCGCCGAAGACGAGGCGGGTGAGCCTTGCGCCTTCCAGGCGCTCGACCAGTGGGACGGCATACCGCAGGATTGGGCCGACATCGGCACTTTCTCGCGCCCCGACAACAAGGTGCCCGGCGCCGGCACGGCGCTCTTTAATGCCACTTGCGACTTCGCCCGCTCGATCGGCCTGAAAGCCCTCAACGCCACCATCCGTGCGGACAACGTCAGCGGGCTCAGCTATTACGGCAAAATGGGTTTCGTCGACTACAAGGTCGACAAGGCGGTGCCGCTGAAGGACGGGCAGTTGGTGGATCGCATTTCGAAGCGGTACGTGCTTGAGGACGGATGAGGCGAGCACTGCCGCTCTGGCAGCGCCACCCTCCCGGTCTTCATCGCCGGGCCTGAAGTTCAGTCCGGAGAGGCAGCTGACATCATAGGGTGGATCGGTCTTGAGGAGATCGGCCCACGCCTTGGCGAGAGGCGTCGGCGATAAAAAAGCGCCGACGCTCGCAAAGGGCGCCTCTTGAAAGCGTGCCGCTCTAACGGCTGCTTCTGTTCACCATGGCAATGATCGTCTCGTAAAGCTCGTCCTGAGCCTCGTCGGCGGTGATTTCGCCCGTCGCTGCAGAGTGGGACAAGCCATCGGCTGCACCGAGCATTGCCCAGAAACCGGCCTGTGCGATGCCCCCCTGCCCGATGAACGGGCCCAGCACCTTTCGGCACTTTTCGATATAGACCAGCTGATAGTCCCGTTTGACGGCCGCAAGCTCGGGCGAGCCGGCGAGGGCCGCCAGCACGCCGGGCATCTCGCGGCCCTGCGTGAGCACGCAGTCGACATAGGAGGCGGCAATCGTCCTGACTGTCGCTTCCAGCGTTGGGTCGCTCGCGGCAATGGCAGCGTCCATCACCACCGTCTGGCGCACATCAAAATCCTGGTAGAGCGCGGCGAGCAGTCCGTTGCGTGTTCCGAAATGATCATAGACGACCGGCTTGGCGACGGCCGCTTCCTCGGCCAGGCGCGGCAGCGTCAGCACATCGGTCCCTTCCTCGCGAACGAGCCTCCAGGCGACGTCCAGCAGCTGGCGTAGCCGCTGCTCGCGGGTGAGGCGAACGCGTTTGGCGGTGACCGTGTCTCTTTCCATGGTGCTTGACATCACTATATACCAAAAGTAACTTACCTTAAGTATATAGAAGATATCTCCCAACCGCAACCATCCGCCTCCTCACGGGCGGCGGCCGAAGCGGCATGCCGACGCGTGCCGTTTGCAAAGGATTCGTGCCCAATGACTGACGTCTCACTCCCTCACTCCCAAGGCCGACGCGCATGGCTCGGCCTCATCGCCGTGCTGCCACTGGTCCTCATCGTGGCCATGGATGGCTCCATCCTCTATCTCGCCATGCCGCGCGTGACCTCGGCTCTCTTGCCCACCGCCGACCAGGCGCTCTGGATCCTCGATATCTACGGTTTCGTCGTCGGTTCGCTGCTGATTGCCTTCGGCAATATCGGCGATCGCTACGGGCGGTTGAAGCTGATCATGATCGGCGCGGTGATCTTCGGTGCAGGATCGCTCGGTGCGGCCTATGCGCAGTCGCCCGTGGCGTTGATTGCTTCCCGGGCGCTGATGGGGCTCGGCGGCGCGACATTGCTGCCCTCGGGGCTGGCAATCGTCAGCGCGCTGTTTCCGGATCCGCGACTGCGGGCGCAGGCGATCGGCATCTTCGCCGCCACCTTTGCAGCCGGCTTCGCCATCGGTCCGGTGATCGGCGGCATCCTGTTGCAGCGGCTCGAGTGGGGCGTGGTGTTCCTGATCAACGTTCCCGTCGTGCTCGGCTTCCTGGTCGCCGCACCCATTCTGCTTCGCGAGGTGCGCTCCACGACCTATGGCCGCATTGACCTGCCAAGCCTTGTCCTGTCCTTTGCCGGTATCCTGCTCACCACCTATTCGCTGAAGACCGCGGCCGCCTACGGCTTCACGCCGCTGCAGACGCTCTCCGGGATCGTCGGCATCTTCGCCATCGTGCTCTTCCTTCGCCGGCAGACGCGGATCGCCTATCCGCTGCTCGATCTCGGCCTGTTTCGCGACCGCATCTTTTCCATCGCCATTCTCACCGGCCTCCTGCCGCTGGTAGTCTGGTCCGCCGTCGGTTACCTCTCGGGCATCTATCTGCAATCGGTTCTGGGCTTCGATGTTTTTACCGCGGCACTTTTGACCGTGCCGGGCGCTGTCGTGCTGATGGCGACCTGCGTCGGGACGGCGCGCATCGTCGATGCGGTCGGCCGCAAAAGGGCGCTTGTCGCCACGCATCTCCTGATCGCAGCCGGACTCTTTCTGCTGCTCCTCACGAGCGTCGAGGCGGGCGTGGCAGCGCTCATCGCCTCGACGGTGGTTGCGGGCATCGGCTACGGCCTCTCCTTCAGCCTCGTCGCCGAGATCGCCGTGTCGGCCGTGCCTGCTGAACGCGCCGGTGCCGCGGGCTCGATCGCCGAAACCAGCAACGAACTCGGCAACGCGCTTGGCATCACGCTGCTCGGCTCACTGGCCGCCCTCAGCTTCCGCCTGCTCGGCCCCGGCGTCGCCGGCACGCTCAACGAAACCCTTGATAAGCCGGACCTTGCTTCCGAAGCGGTGCTGCAGGCCAAGGACGCCTTCCTCACCGGCCTCCACATCGCAGCCGGCGTCGGCGCATTGTCGCTGCTCGCATTGGGTATCATTGCCTGGCTCTGGCTGCCGAAGAAGCTGCCGGAATAGGTGTGGCGAGGTAACGGGCAGCTGCGACTGGTGGCCACAAACCAAAAAGGGCGACCCGAGGGCCGCCCTTTCAAACGTAGAAACATGTGGCGCTACCGCTTATTCGTCGCCCATCTTGAGGGCGGCGATGAAGGCTTCCTGTGGGATTTCCACCTTGCCGAACTGGCGCATGCGCTTCTTGCCGGCCTTCTGTTTTTCGAGCAGCTTGCGCTTGCGGGTGGCGTCGCCGCCGTAGCACTTGGCAGTCACGTCCTTGCGCAGCGCCGAGATGGTTTCGCGGGCAATGACGTTGCCGCCGATGGCCGCCTGGATCGGGATCTTGAACATGTGCTTCGGGATCAGCTCCTTGAGCTTCTCGCACATTTCACGGCCGCGCTTTTCCGCAGCCATCCGGTGCACCATCATCGAGAGCGCGTCGACCGGCTCGCCGTTGACGAGGATCGACATCTTCACCAGGTTCCCTTCCTTGTGGTCGGTGATCTGGTAGTCGAACGACGCATAGCCCTTGGAGATCGACTTCAGGCGGTCGTAGAAGTCGAACACCACTTCGTTGAGCGGCAGGTCGTAGGTCAGCATCGCGCGGGTGCCGACATAGGTCAGCTCGATCTGGATGCCGCGGCGGTCCTGGCAGAGCTTCAGGATGCCGCCGAGATAGTCGTCGGGCGTCAGGATCGTCGCGCGGATCCACGGCTCATGGATCTCAGCGATCTTGACGACGTCGGGCATGTCGGCCGGGTTGTGCAGTTCGCGTTCCGAGCCGTCGGTCATGAACAGCTTGTAGACGACCGAAGGCGCGGTCGCGATCAGGTCGAGGTCGAACTCGCGCTCGAGACGCTCCTGGATGATTTCGAGGTGCAGCAGCCCGAGGAAGCCGCAACGGAAGCCGAAGCCGAGTGCCGCCGACGATTCCATTTCGAACGAGAACGAGGCGTCGTTGAGGCGCAGCTTGCCCATCGCCGAGCGCAGGTCCTCGAAGTCGGCGGCATCGACCGGGAAGAGACCACAGAACACCACCGGCTGCGCCGGCTTGAAGCCCGGCAGTGCGGTAGCGGTCGGGCGCTTGTCCTCGGTGATGGTATCGCCGACGCGGGTGTCGGCCACTTCCTTGATCGAAGCGGTGATGAAACCGATCTCGCCGGGGCCGAGCGCATCCATCGCCACCATTTTCGGGGTCAGCACGCCGACGCGTTCGATCGTGTACTTGGCGTCGGTGCCCATCATGCGGATGGTCATGCCCTTCTTGAGCGTGCCGTCGATGATGCGCACGAGAACCATGACGCCGAGATAGGTGTCGTACCAGCTGTCGACCAGCAGCGCCTTCAAGGGCGCCGCATCGCCGCCGTCGCTCTTCGGCGCCGGCAGCTTGGTGACGATCGCTTCGAGCACGTCGGGGATGCCGAGGCCGGTCTTGGCCGAGATCAGCACGGCGTCGGACGCGTCGATGCCGATCACTTCCTCGATCTGCTCCTTGATGCGGTCCGGTTCGGCCGCCGGCAGGTCGATCTTGTTGAGCACGGTGACGAGTTCGTGGTTGTTGTCGATCGCCTGGTAGACGTTGGCGAGCGTCTGGGCTTCCACGCCCTGCGACGCGTCGACGACGAGCAGCGAGCCTTCGCAAGCCGACAGCGAGCGCGAGACTTCGTAGGCGAAGTCGACGTGGCCGGGGGTGTCGATCAGGTTCAGCACATAGGTTTCGCCATCATTGGCCTTGTAGTGCAGGCGCACCGTCTGGGCCTTGATGGTGATGCCGCGCTCACGCTCGATATCCATGCTGTCGAGCACCTGCTCGGACATCTCGCGCTCGGCGAGGCCGCCGGTGGACTGGATCAGCCGGTCGGCAAGCGTCGACTTGCCGTGGTCGATGTGGGCCACGATCGAGAAGTTGCGGATATGCGAAAGGGGCGTCTTCGAAGATGTTGTGCTCATGGGCCGCATATAGCAGTGCCTTCAACCGCCGCAAAGCGGGAAATGAAGGCTTCGTTCACTATAAATCAGGCTATTCGGCACTCGCCTCCGCATCGACGAGCGCGCCGGCATTGGGCACCTGCGCACTCCTGATCTCGAAGCTCTCGCGCTCGGCCGCCGGCACCTCATCGCGTTTGCGCAACCTGAGCAGCACGAAGAAGGCATAAAGGGCGGCAACGACCATCGCCGCATAGATGAACGTGCGCTGCCCGAACACCGGTGTCAGCAGCGTTACCAGCATCGGCACGACGGTTGCGGCGATCGACCAGGCGACCAGCATGGTGCTGGCAAGCGGCACGAAATCGGCCGGATCCGTGCGGTCGTTGGCGTGCGCATTGGCGATCGAATAGACGGTCTCGACCGCACCGGCAAAGAGCGCAAAGACCAGCATCAGCAGGAGCAGATTGCTGAAGGAGGCCGACAGCGCGAAAAAGCCGGCAACAAGGATCAGCAGGCACGTGCCGATCAGCACCAGGCGCCGGTCGATCCGGTCCGACAGCGTCCCCATCGGATATTGGATGGCGATGAGGCCGAACTGCATGACGAACATCAGGTTGGCGACGTCGCCCTGGCTGACATTGTTGGCGGCCGCATAGATCGGCGTGAAGCCTTGCACCACCATCGAAAGGCCGCCGGCGGCGAGTACGCCGATGAAGGCGACGGGGGAATTGCGCCAGACCATCGGGATGTCGATGCTGACCTTGGCCGGCGGCGGCGGTGTCGGCAGGCGCGTAAGCCCGATCGGCAGAAGGGCAAGGGCCGTGAAGAAGATGGTGACGAGCGGCGGCAGGTTGCCGTCGGCCGGGATCTGCCCGAACAGCCAGGCGCCGGTGCCGAGCCCGATGACATAGGCCATGTAGAACAGCGCCATCGCCTTGCCGCGCCAGTGGTTTTCGCTCGCATGGTTGAGCCAGCTCTGGGCGATGATGAAATTGGTGTTGCCGGATGCGCCATAGAGGCCGCGCGCAAGCACCCACAGCAGCGGATGCATGCCGAGCGCGATCGTCAGGGCCGAGAGGATGACGAGCGCCATCGAGCAGGAAAAGGCGCGCGCATGGCCGACGCGACGGATCATCGGCCCGGCGATGACGCAGCCGATCAGCCCGCCGAAGGCGATCATCGTGACCGCCGCACCCGGCACCCAATCCGGTGCGTCCGAACGCGTCAACGCGAAGGGCACATAGGCGAGCATCATGCCGTTGCCGATCGCGACCGCCGTCATCGAGGCGACGATGCTGGCGATCGAGGTCAGCGAGGAGGGCTGCTTGGTCATGTCCAACCTGTCGATGGAGGCCGCCCGTGCGGGTGCGCCGGCGTGATGGATGAGGGCCGTCTAAAGTATTGAAGTGAAAGCTTTTCTCGTTTCAGCGTCCGAAGCCGCCACCATAGCCGAAACACCCGTGTCGCGCTGTCGCCAATGCGGCATCGCATGCCTGTATTTTCAGTCTTTCTCAGTCTTGACTCCACTATATAAGAATGCAATCTCAGATAATGGAAAACGTCACCGACCCCCTCGAACATGCTATCGGCGAGCGCATTCGCACGCTGCGGACGCAACAGAACCTGACGCTCGACGAGCTCGCCTCAAGCTCCGGCGTCAGCCGGGCGATGATCTCGCGCATCGAGCGCGGCGAGGCGAGCCCGACCGCCCAGCTTCTTGCCAAGCTCTGCAGCGCGCTCTCGACTACGCTTTCTGCGCTCTTTGCCTTTGAAGCCGAGGAAGCATCGCCGCTTGCCAGGCGCGCCGATCAGCGGCTCTGGCGCGATCCGGAATCCGGCTATCTGCGCCGCTCCGTCTCCCCGGACGGTCTTGGCTCGCCGATCGATATCGTCGAGGTCGAGTTTCCGCCCGGTGCCCGCGTTGTCTTCGAGCGGCAACCCTCTGATCGCGGCATCACCCAGCATCTCTGGCTGTTTTCCGGGCGGCTCGAAATGACGACTGCATCCGGCTTCCATTCGCTCGAGCCAGGCGACTGCCTGTTCATGGGGCTGGAGGCGGGCCACATCTTCCACAACCCCCACGATGAGCCGGCTCACTATGCCGTCATCCTCTGCCGCACCAAGGTTTGACCATGTCCGACATTCAGATCCGTCTGCTCGATGAAGCCCAGGCCCGCGACGCCATCCCGGCGCTTGCCGAGGTGCTGTCCGATTGCGTCGAGGGCGGCGCCTCGGTTGGTTTCATGCAGCCCTATCCGCCGGAAGCGGCACTCGCCTACTGGCGAGGCGTCGCCGAGGCGGTTGCCGGCGGTGAGACGCTGCTGATGGTTGCCGAGGTTGCCGGCCGCATCCTCGGTACGGTGCAGGTCGGCGTCGCGCAGATGCCGAACCAGCCGCATCGCGGCGACCTGAAGAAGCTGCTGGTGCATCGCGACGCCCGCGGCAAAGGCCTGGCGCGCCGGCTGATGGACGCGGTCGAGCGCGAGGCTGCTACTCGTGGCAAGACGCTGCTGGTGCTCGATACCGCGACCGGCAGCGATGCCGAGGCGATCTATCCGCGCCTCGGCTGGGAGCGCGTCGGAGTCATCCCGGATTATGCCATGTGGCCGGAAGGCGGCCTCTGCGCCACGACGTTCTTCTACAAGCGGATCGCGGCTTAGAGCAGTTGCATTGGTGGGATTTTCCCCCTCTCCTCGGTTTAACCGGAGGACTAACCCTCTCCCCGCTCGCGGGGCGAGGGGGACATGCACGAGGCAGGGGCTGACCGCTCGAGGTTGCCAACCTCGAAACCTGGGGTAGGGTACCGGCACCCGTCCGTTTCCATCTCAGGAGACTCCATGCGCATCTATTACACCGAAGACCACAAGCTCCGTGACGCCAAGACCGAGCTTTTCGGCGGCGAACTTGTGCCGCCTTTCGAGGCGCCGTTTCGTGCCGAATGGATATTGGCGGCGGTCAAGGAAGCGGGCTTCAAAGATGTCCTGGCACCCGAGCGTCACGGTCTCGATGTCGCCCTCAAGCTGCACGCGCCCGATTATCTCGACTTCCTCGAAACCGCCTGGGCGCGTTGGGTTGCCGATGGCTACCGCGGCGAGGCGATTCCGGCCTGCTTTCCGGCGCGGCGCATGCGCCAGCATCCGCCGAGGGATATCGACGGAGCGCTCGGCTATTATTCCTTCGCGGCGGAAACGGCGATCACCGAGGGTACCTATGCGGCCGCGCGCGCCGCGATGGATTGCGCCATCTCGGCCGCCGACCACATCCATGCCGGCAACCGTGCCGCCTTCGCGCTCTGCCGCCCGCCCGGCCATCATGCGGCGATCGATCTCTATGGCGGCTATTCCTTCATCAACAACGCCGCCTGCGCCGCCCAGCGCCTAAGGGATCATGGTGCTCAAAAGATTGCCGTGCTCGACGTCGATTTCCACCATGGCAACGGCACCCAGGATATCTTCTACGAGCGCGGCGACGTCTACTTCGCCTCGCTGCATGGCGACCCCGTCGAGGCTTTTCCGCATTTCCTCGGCTTTGCCGACGAGGAGGGCGCCGGCGCCGGGCTCGGCACGACGAAGAACTATCCGCTGCCGCGCGGTACGCTGTTTGACGCCTGGTCGGCGGCGATGGCCGATGCGCTCTCGCGCATCGAGGCCTTCGGTGCCGAAGCCCTGGTCGTCTCGCTCGGCGTAGATACCTTCGAGCGCGACCCGATCTCATTCTTCCGACTGAAATCCGAAGATTATCTGCGCATGGGTGAAGCGCTGCAGCGCACCGGCCTGCCCATCGTCGTCTGCATGGAGGGCGGCTACGGCGTGCCGGAAATCGGCCTCAACGTCGCCAATGTGCTGAAGGGTATTTCTGGCTAAAGGTCAGCATTGGGAAAAATGCGCTTTCCGCTATTGACCTCAACTTTGCTTGAGGTCGTACGACTGCTCTCGTTCAAAAGAGATCAGAGGAAAAAAGCTATGAGCAGTCAGTCAAATAGCGTGGCGCCGCTTTACCGCATCAACAAATACACCGTGCCGGCGGAAGCGCGGCCGCAATTCGTCGAACTGGTCGACAAGACGTTGGCCGTCATCCGCAAGCAGGATGGTTATGTGAAGGACCTGTTCCTGGAGCAGCATGCCGGTCCCGGCCAGTTCGATTTCATCACCATGATCGAATTCGCGAGTGCCGACGTCGCGCCCAAGGTCGCAGCCGCGCTGATCGAGTTCGATCGCCAGCTCGGCCTCGATCGCGAGGCACTGATGAAGACGCTCGGCATCCGCACCGATTTCGCCAGCTACCGGGCCTTCGGCGGGCTGGCTGCCTAGGGCCGTTCCAGCAGTTGCAGCGGTTTTCCGTCCGGAATTGCGCGTAACAGAGGGTTGGAATGAAAAAGGCCCGGCAGTCAGCCGGGCCGATCCATGCTTCCGATGCGAACGCGCGTCAGGAAACGAAGAACGTCGACAGGCCCTGGCCGGCGGCAAAGGCCATATAGGCAAGCACCGTGAAATAGACCGTCGTCGCGACGAGGAAGAGATAGCCGCCAGCCACCATCAGTCCGTCACGCTGGATGATGCCGAGCGAGAGCAGCAGTATCGCGATCCCAGGCAGCGTGTTCGACAGCGGGATCAGGCCCAATGGAAACATCAGCAGGATGCCGCCGGCCATGATCATCAGGCCGTTGAAGCGGTTCATCAGCGCGCCCTGCGTCAGGAAGCCGAGACGCGGGCGGACATAGCGGTCGAGCTTGGAAACGATATCCGCGCCTTTTTGCAGCGTCGGCACCAGCTTCTCGGTCTCGATCCGGCGATCGAGAATGCGCTGCGGCATCCACGGCAGGCGATTGAGCGTGACCGATACGGAAATCAGGATGATCGCCGCGCCGAAGACGGTGCTGACGCCCGGGATCGACACCGGCAGCAGAAACGGCAGCGTCAGCAGGGCGCACAGCAGCAGGAAACCCTGCTCGCCGATTTCCGTCATCAGTTCACGCAGCGTGATCGTCTCGCCGCGGATCGAGGCAATCATGCCGTTGAGCGTGTCGCTGAGACTGCGTTGCGTGTCGCCGAACTCGATTGCCATGGGAGCTTGCCTCTCTTTTCTTGGATGCCCGTCCTATCAAGAGCGTGTGAAGGATCGGTTATTGTGTGCCCTGATGGCCACGCCGGCCGCTGGAGAAGCGGGATTTGCCGGCAAACCGTGGCGTGAATGGGACGCCTCTTCATCTTCCTGCCGCAATCGCTAGTATGAAGCAACTTCGAGCACCAATGGGGACAACTGATTCCATGATCAAGAAATGCGCCATTCTGGCTGTCGCGGCCATCTATCTTTCGGGATGCACCACCACCGATCCCTATACGGGCGAACAGAAGATGTCGAACACCGCCGGTGGCGCGCTGATCGGCGCAGGCCTCGGCGCGGCAACCGGTCTGCTGGTTGGCGGCAGTGCAGCAGGACGGCGTGACTCGGCCCTCGTCGGCGCCGCAATCGGCGGTCTCGGCGGCGGCCTGATCGGCAACTACATGGACAACCAGGAAGCCGAACTGCGCGCCCAGCTGCAGGGTACCGGCGTTTCGGTCACCCGCGCCGGCGACCGCATCATCCTCAACATGCCGTCCAACATCACGTTCGCGACCGATCGCGATCAGGTGATCCCGGCCTTCTACGACACGCTGAACTCGGTGGCGATCGTGCTTCGCAAGTTCAACAAGACGATGATCGACGTCGACGGCCACACGGACGCGACCGGCAGCGCCTCCTACAACCAGGGCCTCTCCGAGCGCCGCGCCGCTTCGGTCGCCAACTACCTGGCGGGCCAGGGCGTCGACCAGCGCCGCATGTCGGCCATGGGCTACGGCAAGGAGCGTCCGATCGCATCCAACGGAAGCGAAGCCGGCCGCGCGCAGAACCGCCGCGTCGAAATCTCGATCGCGCCGATCAAGGCCTGATCGGTCGAAATCGACGGCTTTCAGTGAAAGGGCCACGCCGCAAGGCGCGGCCCTTTTTCATTTTCGTCGAACTAGAAGCCGTAGCGCAACAGGCGACCCATCCGGCGTAGCATCGGCAGGGCGCTGACGACATGCGCCGCTATCCGAGCCAAAGGCGACAGGCGCGCGACCTGAGCGGCATCGTATTCGCTGATCTCGTCGAGCAAGGTCAGGCCGGGCACGTCCCGCTCCAGCGCCCGCGCGTTTTCCAGCCCCCAGCGAAGCTCCGCCCCGGTCGCCCGCAGGGACGGGTTTAGTCGCAAAAGTTCGATGCCCAGATGGCTGTAGGCATCGAAAACGATTTCCCCGCCGGTAAGGCAGGAGGTCACCCGTCGCAAGACATCGCGGACCTCCTGTTCGCAAAGATAGGGGAACACGCCCTCGGCGACGACGATCGCCGGGCGGTCCGCCGGAACGAGGTCGATCCAGTCGCGCTCCGTTATCGAGGAAGCGATCGTCGTGCAGCCCGGGCGCTTCGGGAAAAGCTGTTGCCGCAAGGCGATCACATCGGGAAAGTCGACGTCGAACCAGCCGACGGATGCGGGCGGATCGAGCCGCAGCACGCGCGTATCAAGACCGCACCCGAGATTGAGCACGATGGCGTCCGGGTGGCGCCCGATAAAGTCGCTCGTCCAGCGGTCGAGCATATGGGCGCGCACCGCGATGCCGATGGTCATGTCATGGCTTGCATCGGGCGGTTTCGGCCTGCCGGCAAGCCGCCGCATCAGATCGGCGGCAAAGTGATCGTTGAGCAGGGAATCCGGGAACGCGCTCTCCGCGGCCTTGGCCTGGAGCGTGACCAACAGGGTCTCCCGTACACCATGAAGGCCGATCTCCTCGGCTTCCATCCTCTCCTCCCAAGGGCGCCCGCACCCCTCGTACAGCTTGCATTTGCTGGCCTTCCACCCCCGGGGAAAGCCAGCAATGCGCCTAATTTGCCACCCGCCGCGCCCGCCAGACGCGTCCGGCTGTCAGCACGGCCAGCGCTGGCATCAGCGCGAACAGCCAGAAGAGCCAGCGCGTCGCCGTTGCTACGCCATCCGTCGACGGCGTTTCGATGCCGGCGAGATTGGCTGTCAGTCCGGCAAGCGCCGCGCCGAGCGCTGCGGCGAAGAGCTGGACCGTGGTAATCGAACTCGAGGCCTTCTCCGCTTCGCCCTCCGGCGCAAATTCGTAGACGGCCGTCACGATGTGCGGCCAGGCAAAGCCCATGCCGAAACCGACCGCCATGATGCCGATGCTGAGCGGCACGGCGATCGTCATGAATTCAGAGCCCGTCATCGGCATGAACAGCGCAATCAATGCCAGGCCGACGAAGCCGAAGGCCGGGCCGGCAAAAATCGTCTGCTTCGCCCTTTCGCCGTGCCAGTGGGCGCTTGTCATCGACCCGGCAGTCCAACCGATCGACATCAGCGCCGCAATGTAGCCGGCGACCAGCGGCGACAAGCCGTGCAACTCCTGCAAAAGGTACGGCACATAGATTTCCGGCTGCAGGCCGACCATCAGCAGGGTGATCGTAGCATAAAGGGCTGCGAGCGGGGAGGCCGGGGTGAAGCTGCCGGAGGGGAGCAATTTGCCGGTCGCCCGCTTCTCGACGACGAGCAGCGCCAGGAACATGAGGATTGCGGCGCCGACGCAGCCTAACTGCTCGGCCGCCGTGGTCAGCGTGCTGGTGACGGAAAGCGCAAGCACGATGGCGACGAGCAGCGCCAGTTGCGCCAAGGGAAGCGGTGTGCGCACGCTCTCGCCGGCAGCCTTGCGCGGCAAGGTCGAGAAGGCGAGCGTCGCCAATAACGCCGTCAGCGGCAAGAGCGACCAGAAGGCGACGCGCCAGGTGGAAAACTCGGCGAACATGCCACCGATCGCCGGGCCGACCAGCGTCGCCGTGCCCCAGGTGGCCGAAATCAGGCCGATGGCGCGGGTCCAGAGCTCCGGCCGGAAGACCTCGCGGATCACGCCATAGGCAAGCGCATAGAGCAGCCCGCCGCCAAAGCCCTGGATCGCCCGGCCGGCAAGCAGCATCTCCATTGACGGGGCCGCGGCGCAGAGGAGCGTGCCCAGGCCGAAGACGAGCGCACCGATCGCATAGGCGCCGCCGGCGCCGACGGCACCAAGCAGCCGGGCCGACAGGGCCGCGCCGAGGATCGAGGCGGCGACGAAGACGGTCGTGCTCCAGGCGTAATATTCGAGCCCACCGATCTCGCGCACGATCGACGGCATGATCGTCGTCACGACGTAGATGTTGAGCGCGTGCAGCGCGACGCCACCGCTGAGCACCAGCGAATGCACGGCGTTGCCGCCGGTCAAAAGCGCGCGCCAGCCGGTTTCCTGATGGGGAGCGGATGTTTTTTCGAGCATGTCAGTACCTCATGCAGGGGTATCGCCGTAAACGTGCGACCGGCCTGGCCGTTGGGATCACGTTTGCAAAGGCGAAGCCGCCAGTATCAGTGGAGCGCAGCCTCGCCGAAACGCGTGAGCTTTTCCGGGTTGCGCATGATGAAGATGTCGTTGACGTTTCCGTTGCCGTCATAGCCGAAGGCGACGGTTGCCGCGATCTCGTTTTTCGCTTCGTCCCGAAGCACGATGCCGCGGCCGCCATTGATGTCGCCCATTTCCCAGACGTAATGCGACCAGTATTCGGTAAGCCGCTCGACGATGAAGGCGAGCACCGTTTCCTTGCCGGCGAGCACGCCGAGCACGGTCGCCACCTTGCCGCCGCCGTCGGCCGTTAGCTTCACATCGGCCGAAAGCAGGGCCGAGAGCCCGGTAACATTGCCTCCGTGGATTGCGCTATGGAAAGCGGAAAGCAGTTCGTCCTGGCGTTCGCGCGGGGTCTGGTGCCGCGCCTTTTCGAGCCCGATGTTGGTCTTGGCGCGTGACACCAGCTTGCGCGCGGCGGTTTCCTGCATGTCGAGCGTCTCGGCGACTTCCTCATAAGGCTGGCCGAAGATTTCGTGCAGCAGGTAAGCGGCACGTTCCTTCGGCGTCAGCCGTTCGAGCATCAAAAGGAACGCGGTGGTGAGCGAGGAGGTCAGCGCCAGTTTCTCTTCGGCATTGTCGTCGCTCGCCGTATGGATCGGCTCGGGCAGCCATGCGCCGACATAGTCGACGCGCTTGCGGTGAGCCGCTTTCAGGAGGTCGAGGCAGCGCCGCGTGCAGGCCGTCGTCAGCCACGCAGCCGGCGTTTCGATCGACAGGCGGTCGACCTCCTGCCATTTCAGAAACGTGTCCTGCACCGCATCTTCGGCATCCGCGCGCGAGCCGAGGATGCGGTAGGCAAGGCCGAGAAGGCGCGGACGCGCCTCCTCGAAGATCTGCATATGCTGCCGGTCGTTCATGTCAGTGCCTCGAAATCTGGATGCGGTTCCAAAGGTTGATCATCGCCACCGTCGCGGTGATAACGCTGATCTCCTTTTCGCTGAAATGCTGGCGCAGTTCGGCGCGAAGCGGCGCAAAGTCGGTGCGCGGTTCGAGTTCGGTCAGTGCCTCGGTCCAGGCAAGGGCTGCCTTCTCGCGCGGGGTGAAATCACTGACCTGGTCCCAGACGATGATGCGGTCGAGCCGCTCGTTGCTCTCGCCCTCGGCGCGGGACTCCTTGGTGTGCATCTTCACGCAGAAGCCACAGCGGTTGATCTGCGAGGCGCGCAGCTGGACGAGATTGTGGATCGTGCGGTCGAGTCCGTGCAGGTCCATGGTCTTGTGCACGTCGGCGAGCGCGCCGAGCACATCGGAGATTTCCTGTTCGTAGCGGACGGCTTTGGTATCGGTCATGGTCTCAACTCCATCGTTGTCGTGTTGCTTATGACCAATTGACGATCGACGCCGGACAGCTGTGACGCGGGCTCAATGATTTTTCTCGCAGGACGCGAAGAAAAATGCATGAGCTGATTATTTTGAAGAAGTTTCAATAATTTGAGAGTCGCGATTTCTCGCGGTCATCAGGCTTTCGGTGGGTAGCTGTGCTCGCCGCCGCGAAAATCCGTGACCGTGTAACAGCCGCCGCCTTCGTCCGCGATCGAGGCAGCGCTGATCACCGCCTTGCCGTGCCCGCCGGGGATGTCGAGGATGTAGGTGGGCTGGCAGAGACCGGAGACCCGGCCACGCAGGGCGGCGACCAGCGCCTGGCCTTCCTCGATCGTCAGGCGAAAATGGCTGGTGCCGGGGGCGAGATCCGGGTGGTGCAGGTAGTAGGGCTTGATCCGCGTTTCGACGAAGGCGCGCATCAGGCTGGCAAGCACCTCGGCATCGTCGTTGACGCCCCTCAAGAGCACCGATTGGCTGACCATGACGATGCCGGCATCGATCAGGCGGGCAGAGGCGGCACGTGCCTCGTCCGTCAGCTCGCGCGGGTGGTTGGCATGCAGCGCCACATAGGTCGCCTTGCCGCTGGCTTTCAGCGCCGCGATCAGGTCGGCGTCGATGCGCGCCGGCTCGACCACGGGAACGCGGGTGTGGAAGCGGACGATCTTCACATGTGGGATCGGCTTCAGCCGTTCCATAAGTTCGGTGAGCCGGCGCGGCGACAACACCAGCGGATCACCGCCGGTGAGGATCACCTCCCAGATTTCCTCGTGCGCGGCGATATAGGCGATCGCAGCATCGAGTTCAGCCGGCGTCAGCGTGCCGAGACCCTGCGGCCCGACCATCTCGCGGCGGAAGCAAAAACGGCAATAGACCGGGCAGACATGCACGGCCTTCAGAAGCACCCGGTCCGGATAGCGGTGAACGATGCCGGTGACGGGGCTGTGCGGCTTGTCACCGATCGGGTCCTCGCGTTCCTCAGGCAGCAGCGTCAGTTCGGCCGCGTCGGGCACGAACTGCCGTGCAATCGGGTCATTGGGATCGTCGGGATCGATGAGACTGGTGATGGCGGGGCTGATCGCGACGGCATAACGCTCGGCAACAGCGGCAACCGCCGCCTCCTTGGCTTCGTCGATAAGGCCGGTATCGACGAGTTCGCGCGCGGTCTTGATCGGGCGGTGCACGTTCACGCTCGTGTCTCCGCCACGGGCGCCCAGAGCACCTGGTCGATGCGCGACGCCCCGGTTGCGAGCATCACCAGCCGGTCGAAGCCGAGCGCAATGCCGCTTGCTTCGGGCATGATCGCGAGTGCCGCCAAAAAATCCTCGTCGAGCGGATAGGTCTCGCCATAGACGCGGGCCTTTTCGACCATTTCCATCTCGAAGCGCCGGCGCTGCTCGGCCGCGTCGGTCAGCTCGCCGAAGGCATTCGCAAGTTCGACGCCACAGGCATAGAGCTCGAAGCGTTCGGCAACGCGACGGTCGCGCGCGGCGGGGCGGGCGAGCGCGGCTTCCGCCGTCGGGTATTCGTCGAGGATCGTCGCGCGGCCAAAGCCGAGATGCGGCTCGACCTTTTCGACGAGCACGCGGCTGAAGAGATCCGCCCAGGTGTCGTCATGGGCGACCCGAAGACCGGCCGCGGCCATCGCTGCGGCAAGAGTTTCGCGGTCGGTTTCGCCGTTGGCGGCCATCGAGGCCAACAGGTCGATGCCGGCAAAACGCTCGAAGGCGTCCGCCACGCTGAGGCGCTCCGGCGCGGCAAAGGGATCGCAGGCCTGCCCCTGGAAAACGAACTGCTTCGTGCCGGTCGTTTCCGCCGCAAGCGCCAGGATCTCGGCGCTGTCGCGCATCAAGGCCTCATAGCTCTCGCCAGTGCGATACCATTCGAGCATGGTGAACTCGGGGTGGTGCAGTGGTCCGCGCTCGCGGTTGCGGTAGACATGGGCGAAACAGGCGATGCGCTGTTCGCCGGCCGCCAGCAGCTTCTTGCAGGCAAATTCCGGCGAGGTGTGCAAATAGAGCGGATGGCCGGAGCCGTCATGGTCGAGCGCTTCTGTGGCGAAGGCATGCAGATGCGCCTCGTTGCCGGGCGAGACCTGCAGCGTTGCCGTGTCGACCTCGATGAAATCGCGTGTCTCGAAGAACCGGCGCAATGCCGATTGGATCCGGTTGCGGCCGAGAAGAAACGGGCGCCGGTCGGCATGGACATCGGGTGTCCACCAGGGTGAGGCATGCGACATGGTCGGTTCAGTCCAGGCTTTCTTCGCGCAGATGCCGGCTCAGGCTGGCTATTTGCGCGAAATTAGGGTAGTGGCGGCGCGAAATCCTTATTTTCGCGTCCTTCAGGGCCAGTGTTTCCGGCCCACGGTGTCGCGCATACCTCTGTTACAAGGAAGACTAATGGTCAAGGTCATCGCTTCATCTGTCCGTAAGGGCAACGTTCTCGACGTCGACGGCAAGCTCTATGTCGTGCTTACCGCCCAGAACTTCCACCCGGGCAAGGGCACGCCGGTCACCCAGGTCGACATGCGCCGCATTTCCGACGGCGTGAAGGTCTCCGAACGCTACCGCACGACCGAACAGGTCGAGCGCGCCTTCGTCGAAGACCGCGAGCACACCTTCCTTTACGAAGACGCCGAAGGCTTCCACTTCATGAACCCGGAAAGCTATGACCAGCTGGTCATGAGCACGGAGGATATCGGCGACCTCAAGGCCTACCTGCAGGAAGGCATGGCCGTCATTCTTTCGATCCACGAAGGCCTGGCGATCGCCATCGACCTGCCGCGCCACGTGACGCTCGAAATCACCGAGACCGAGCCGGTCGTCAAGGGCCAGACGGCTTCGTCGTCCTACAAGCCGGCGGTTCTGTCGAACGGCGTTCGCACGCTCGTTCCGCCGCACATCCAGGCCGGCACCCGCGTCGTCATTGCGACGGAAGACGGTTCCTACGTCGAGCGCGCCAAGGACTGAGGCATCGACCAGGTCAATTTGGACGGGGACGGCAGCGAAGGTTGCCGTCCCCGTTTTCGTTTCCGGTAGGTTGCGTGAGCAACCAGAAATTTAAGGGGCGCATTTCGAAAAACGGGTGCTAGGATGCGGCGCCGATACGACATCTCACGAGAGGGCCTGCATGTTCCCATTGTCGCATATGATGAAGTCGTTCATTCGCAAGGGTCGCCTGACGGTGATCGATGCCGATGGCAAGAGGCACGTTTATTCCGGGACGCCCGGGCCGGAAGTGACGATGCGGCTCACCGACAAGAAGCTCTATCGCAGCCTCGTCTTCAATGCGGAACTGGCCGCCGGCGAAGCCTATATGGATGGCACCATGCGCTTCGAGGAGGGCTCCACCCTCCGGGATTTCCTGACGCTGTTTTCGATCAACCGCCTGTCGCTCGGCTCCTACCCGATCCAGAAGTTGCTGCGCGCGGTAAAGATGCGCTTCCGCAAGCGCCAACAGGCCAACCCCAAGGGCAAGGCACAGCAGAACGTCGCGCATCACTACGATCTCGGCAACGAGTTCTACAAGCTGTTCCTCGACGAGAACATGCTCTACTCCTGCGCCTACTTCCGCGAGCCGAACGAGACGCTCGAGACGGCGCAGCGCAACAAGCTGAGGTTGCTTGCCTCCAAGCTTTGCCTGGAGCCCGGCATGAAGGTGCTCGATATCGGCTGCGGCTGGGGCGACCTTGCGATGTATCTCGCGCAGCTCGCCGATGTTCAGGTGCTCGGCGTGACGCTTTCCAAGGAGCAGCAGGCGCTTGCCACCGAACGGGCGCGCAAGGCTGGCCTTTCGGATCGGGTGCGCTTCGAACTCAAGGACTATCGCGATGTCCAGGGGCCGTTCGACCGCATCGTCTCGGTCGGCATGTTCGAACATGTCGGCGTGCATCACTATGACGAGTTCTTCAAGAAGCTGAACGCACTGATGCCGGACGACGGGCTTGCGGTGCTGCATTCGATCGGCCACATGAGCCCGCCCGGCATGGCGAGCTCCTGGCTTCGCAAGTACATCTTCCCGGGCGCCTACTCGCCGGCGCTGTCGGAGGTCTTCGAGGTCGTCGAGCGCAACAGCCTCTGGGTTTCCGATCTCGAATTCCTGCGGGTGCACTATGCAACGACGCTAGCCCATTGGGGCGCGCGCTTCGACGCGAACCGCGACAAGGTGATCGCCCTCTACGACGAGCGCTTTGCCCGCATGTGGGAGTTCTATCTGATCAGTGCCGAGATGATGTTCCGCACCGGCAGCCAGCTCGTCTTCCACATGCAGCTGTCGCGCTCGCGCGATGCGGCGCCGATCGTGCGCGACTACATCACCGACCGCCAGCGCGACTACATGGCCCGCGAACAGGCGCTCGCGCTCCATCTCTAGAAGAGACGCAATTCCGGACGGAGAACCGCTACACACTCTTGCTGGAATTGCTCTCTTCGTCCGCATGCCAGCGCAATCGCTTGTAGTCGAAGCCGAACTCCAGCGTCGGCTTGACGATCGCAAAGAACGGCGAGAGGTCGAAATCCCTGGGCGTGTAGAGCGAATGGTGGCGGATGTGCAGGATCTCTTCGCGTGAATAGGTCGAGGTTGCGGCCGCCCGTCCGGGCGCGCGGGTAACCTCGGGCAGGATCGGATAGCGGATCTGCTCGAAGGCGGCGGCAATCAGCGTCGAGCAGATCGCCCGTGTCGGGTCGCCGGAACCGAAGGCAAGCAGGCGCCGCCGCCAGCGCACCGGAACCGGCGGTGTCGGCAAGAAGTAGCGCAGCATGTCCAGAATGTTCTTCAGGTCGTATTTCATCCCGAGCCTCGAGATCATGAAGCCGACGAGTGCTGTGCGATCATCCGGCGTCAGCGCGATAGGCCGGCAGATGCGGGTGTTGAACGAGGCGTATTTCTTCAACGGCACGGCAACGCAGCCCTCGCCGATGTTTACCTCGATCAGTTGCGGCCGCTCGATGACGGGCAGTGTCGCCTGATCGAGCGTCAGCGGCATCTGGTCACCGGCAAAGAAGGCGGCATGCGACCAGGTCGATTGCGTCAGATACTTGATCGCTGCCGAAACCTTCTGGTTACCTTCGATCAGGAGAATGTCGCCCGGGCGCAGCGTGCGCGCCAGCGTTTCCTGATCGGATGGCGTGTAGGGCTCGTAGCCGGATGTCTGCGCCTGCAGGCGCGCGGCGAGCCTTGCGCCGAGACGATCCAACACTGTGTCTTTGCTTTCGGAAAGCGGATAGATGGTCCTCATCGAGGCGATCGCTCCGGGGAAGGAAATGAGATTCGCGGGTGGCCGGCATGGTGGCCGAGCCGCGACACTCTGTCGAGAGATTGTCGCATGATTGCATGGCTTTGGCCTTGACGGGGCGATCCCGCATTTCTATTTTAGAATTATTCTAAAGAAGGTTTCCTCCCGATGTTTTCCCGTCTTTTCTCCCGTTCCAAGCGCCCGTTTTTGTCCCTGAGCGAGCAGGAAATCCTGGCGCTCGCGATCTCCTCCGAAGAGGACGACGGGCGCATTTATCTCGCCTATGCCGATGCGCTTCGGGCGCAATACCCCCACTCGGCAAAAGTGTTCGAGGAGATGGCGGAGGAGGAAAGTCACCACAGGCAATGGTTGATCGATCTGCACGTCCAGCGTTTCGGCAACCGCATCCCGCTCATCCGGCGCGAGCATGTGCGCGACTTCCCCGAGCGCAAGCCCGACTGGCTGATTGCCGAAATGCCGATCGAAAAGGCGCGCGAGGAAGCCGAAGCGATGGAGGCGGCGGCGCACCGCTTCTATGTCGAGGCCGCGACCAGAACCCAGGATGCGGCCACCCGCAAGCTGCTCGGCGATCTCGCGATTGCCGAAAAGTCGCATGAATCGCTGGCCCGTCGGCTTGGCGAACAGCACACGCCCGAGGACGTGCGCGCCGAGGAGGACCAGACCGCGCGCCGCCAGTTCATCCTGACTTACGTCCAGCCCGGTCTCGCCGGCCTGATGGACGGCTCGGTGTCGACGCTGGCGCCGATCTTCGCCGCCGCATTCGCGACCCAGGACACCTGGCAGACCTTCCTCGTCGGTCTCTCGGCCTCCGTCGGTGCCGGTATTTCCATGGGCTTCACCGAAGCTGCCCATGATGACGGCAAGCTTTCCGGTCGCGGCTCGCCGATCAAACGCGGCCTGGCGTCGGGCATCATGACCGCGCTTGGCGGTCTCGGCCATGCGCTGCCCTATCTGATCCCGCACTTCTGGACGGCGACCGCGACGGCGGCCGTGATCGTCTTCGTCGAGCTTTGGGCGATCGCCTTCATCCAGAACCGCTACATGGAAACGCCGTTCCTCAGGGCCGCTTTCCAGGTGGTGCTCGGCGGCGGTCTGGTGCTGGCGGCCGGCATCCTGATCGGCAACGCCTGACGGCGCGCGGCAGATACGAAAAAGGGCCGGTTCGACCGGCCCTTTTTGAAATTTTTCGTGTTGCCTTGAGGTCAGTTGCCGACCGAGCCGACGAGGACTTCCGCGCCGTTCTGGATGGTGACCCAGCGGCCGCTGTGGTTGGACGCCTGGCGCTTCAGGTAGCGGTAGGGCGTATGGGTCCAGAGCTTGACGCCGTTTTCGAGGTTGTCGAGGATGAAGTCGCCCTGCGCGGTGCGCACGGTCAATACCGCATGGCCTTCGCCGTCGGGCTTGCGCACCACCGTGATCAACAGGTCGCTTGCCGAGAAGCCCTTGCTCATCAGGCGCTTGCGCTTTTCGAGTACGAAGTCTTCGCAGTCGCCAGCGCCGTCCGGATAGGACCAGACTTCGTCCCGGCCGTGCAGTTCCAGGTCGGTCATCGGCGTGATCTCGCGGTTGACGGTCGCGTTCACCTGCCGGATCGTTGCCCAGCCCCGTTCGGTCACGCGTGCAGCGACGGTTCCCTTGGAGCGTACGTTGCACTCGCTCTTGTATTTCTGGCAGAATTCGTAGTGGCCGATCGGCTGCGAGGTCGCCGAGCCAGTCTGCATCCAGGGAGACGATCCCGCCTGTGCGGGGATTGCCGTGTTTGCTGAAATGAAAAGTGCGCAGAACGCCGCGATACTTCCCTTAACTCCAGTCCAAGACGCCATACAAGTCCCCTGCGGCGCGGTATGCCGGACGCTCTTTGTCCGGACGCATTCGCGCAATCCTGAGTTGAAGGCAGCTTGTTTAGGTTCGTCCCCGGCGCTGCTCTAATCGTTAATAAAGAGTTAATAACGTCGGGACTGCAGAGTCAATCTCCGGAATCGGGACATCGGAGTTTATGGTTAAAACCGGAACTGGACGCACGGGAACCGTTGCGCCGCAGGGGATCTGCGGCGCGGGAGCGGTTTTGTCCTTGGGTTCTGGTCGAAAGGAAGGGATATTCCGGCAACGGCTCAGGCGAGCATCGTGCCGATCGCCTGTTTCATTTTAGCAATGTCTTCTTCGCGCGAGAGGCGATGATCGCCATCGCGAATGAGCGTCATCACGACGTCGTCGGCGGGAAGGTGCTCCATCAGCCGCAGGGCGTGGGTATAGGGCACGTCGGGGTCGCGCATGCCCTGCAGGATGTGCACCGGGCAGCCGGTCGAGATCGTGCCGTCGAGCACCCGGTTCTTTCGCCCGTCCTCGATCAGCGCGCGGGTAAAGATGTTCGGCTCGGGGCTATATTCGGAAGGCTCTTCGAAATAGCCGCGTTCGGAAAGCGAAGCCCGCTCCGCATCCGTCAGGTTGGGTTCGATCAGTTCGGCGGTAAAGTCGGGTGCCGGCGCGATCAGCACGAGGCCGGCGACCCGGTTTCCGTCGCCCCGGCGCCGGAGTTCCTGGATGACCCGCAAGGCAATCCAGCAGCCCATCGACGAGCCGATCAGCACCACGCGTCCGGGTGCGGCCTGGTCGATGACGGCAAGGCTTTCTTCGAGCCACCGCGAGATCGTGCCGTCGGCGAAGGCGCCGCCGGAGGCGCCATGGCCGGAATAATCGAAGCGCACGCAGTCAGCGCCTCGCTCCATCGCATAGCGCTCGACCTCGACCGCCTTGGTGCCTGTCATGTCCGAGCGGTAGCCGCCGAGCCAGACCAATGTCGGCTGCCCGTCCGTCGGCTTGTCGGCATGCCGCACGCGCATCGCGATCTTGCGCGCGGCCTCCGCTGCGCCGACCTCGATGAAGCTGATTTTCGTCTCGGCTGGCGTATCCTGCATGCAAATTCTCTCCAAAGGCCCGTTTCGCTGGCGATTTTCTTTCTAAAACAGATTCGTCTTGCTATCGACAGGTGGTGATTTTCCTTGCAAGCCGTGCTATTGACTCTCCCGTCGCAATTCACACATTGCCGTCGGTGACAGATTCAGGCGCTTCGTTTGAGATCGCGCCGGCGAACGAATTAAACAACATTTTTCGAAATAGCTCGAGGAGAGTACGACCATTCGCAGACCGTTCAAAGCGGACGCCCCCGTCAAGGAGGGGCCGCGCTCAAACAAGGAAATCCGGGTGCCCCGGGTTCAGCTTATCGACGCCGAAGGCCAGAACATCGGCGCCGTTCCGATCGACCAGGCGCTCCGCATGGCGGAGGAAGCCGGTCTTGATCTGGTGGAAATCGCGCCGAACTCCGAACCGCCGGTGTGCAAGATCCTCGATCTTGGCAAGCTGAAGTTCGCCAACCAGAAGAAGGCGGCCGAAGCGCGCAAGAAGCAGAAGATCGTCGAAATCAAAGAAATCAAGATGCGTCCCAACATCGACACGCACGATTATGACGTGAAGATGCGGGCGATGAACCGGTTCTTCGAGGACGGCGACAAGGTCAAGGTCACGCTGAAGTTCCGCGGTCGCGAAATGGCCCACCAGGAACTCGGCATGAAGCTTCTGCTGCAGGTCAAGGACGACACCCAGGCGATTGCCAAGGTGGAAGCCGAGCCGAAGCTCGAAGGCCGCCAGATGATGATGGTTCTCGCGCCGCGCTAAGCGCTTCCGCCCATCCGTCGATATGACGAAAGCCGCCTCCGGGCGGCTTTTTTCGTTGTGCGATCGTTCCGGCTTTGCTGACAGAATGCTGACAGTCGCCCTCAGCGAGCTGTCAGGCATCTCGTGCCATCCTCTCTGCATCAAATCGGGAGAAGGAGCCGAGATCATGAATTCAGTGCTGCGAAAGGCCTTGCTCGTTTCTACGGTCGGTATCTGCGGCCTCGTGTCGGCGCCGATCGGCGCCTCGCTCGTTGCCGCCGGTCCGTCGCATCCTTTCTCGACCATGGCGTTCGCCGACGATGACGACAACGACAGCGATGACCGCGGTGGTGGCGATGACGACCGCGACGACGATCGGGGCCATGATCGCGACGATGACGATGATCGCGGTCCCGGTCATCGTGACGATGACGATGATGACGACCGCTTCGACGACATTGACGACGACTTCGACGATGCCCGGGATGATCACGAGATCGAGCTGCGGGTGACCGATGAAAATCTCCGCGGCCTGCGCAATGGCTCGCTGGTTGCCGTCGACAATCTCGGCCGGGTGCTCGAGGTCGAGGTGGAATACGAACGCGGTGTTCGCGTCGTGACGGTCGAGCCGCACGACAGTGATATCCGCCGCAATCCGGGGCCGATCGGTAGCGTCTCCATCCGTCCGGCATTCTGATCCGGTCACGATTTGCCCGGCGCATTCGCCCCACACCATGCGCCGGAGCAATGGTCGGCCGTCACCAGCCCGCCCGGCGGCTCGACCCGGCAAGCGCATGCCCCCGGTGCCCGAGACGGCATTGGGGGCATGCGCGTCGCTGGCGTTCTCGCCAAGGCTGGCATAGGCTCGCCCCCGAACGATGCCCGCGGCGTCGCGGTAGAGAAACCACCTGGTGGGCGCATCCGCTAACGCGTTTGGAAGGAACCGAAGCTGAGGAGCAGTTGCGACAGGATGAAGCCATGGCGATGACACGACGAGACCTGATCGCGCTCTTCTGCTGCTCGCTCCTGCTTTCGCTCGCGCCGCAGCCTGGCGGCATCGCGGCCCTGGCCAAGGATGATGACGATGATGATGACGGCGGCTCGCATGGCGGCGGCGGTCACGGCAACGACGATGATGATGACGACGACGAAGACGATGATGACGATGAAGACCTCGGGCCGGATGGCGCCGGCGGTGCCCTGGGGAGCGATCAGGAGCGGGCGCGCGACGGCGTCGAAAAGGGCGACATCCTGCCGCTGAAGGAGGTTCTGCGGCTGGTCGACGAAGACAAATACGGCCGGGTCATCGCGGTCGATCTCAAGCGATCCGGCGGCAGCGAGATCTACCGGCTCCGCACCCGCGACCGGCAGGGCACGATCCGCAACCTGCGCATCAATGCTCGAACCGGCAAGTTCGTGAACATTTTCGGGTTCTAGAGGAGCGGCATGCGGATTCTTCTGGCGGAGGACGATCCCAATATTGCAGCCCATGTGGCAAGCCGGCTGGAGGCGGAAGGCTACGGCGTCGATACGCTCACCCATGGCCCGGATGTCTGGGAGCAAGGGGAGAGCGGTAACTACGCCCTGGTCATCCTCGATCTCGGCCTGCCGGGCATGGACGGGCTGTCGATCCTGAAGCGCTGGCGGCAGGCGGGGCTGGAGACGCCGGTTCTGGTGCTGACGGCGCGTGGCTCCTGGATGGAGCGCGTCGACGGTTTCGATGCCGGGGCGGACGATTATCTGCCGAAACCCTTCCGCGCCGAGGAACTCCTGGCGCGGCTGCGCGCGCTTCTGCGGCGCGCCGGTCCGCGTGTGACATCGGTGCGTGCTGCCGGGCGCTTCACCCTCGACGAGGCAGGGCGCCGGGTGACCTTCGACGGGCAGCCGCTCGACCTCAGCCCGCTCGAATATCGCATGCTCGCCCTGTTCGTGGAGCGCAAGGGCCAGGTTGTCACGCCGCTCGAGTTGGCAAGCCACGTGCAGGGCCGCGACGACGATGCCGCCAAGAATGCGGTGGAAGCGATGATTGCCCGCCTGCGCAAGAAGACCGAGAGCGGCGCGATCGAAACGCGGCGCGGGTTTGGCTATGTGCTGCCGGACGGTGGCGCATGATCCGCTCGTTGCGGCTGAGGCTGGCAATCGGCGCATCGGTCGCCATCTGCCTGGTTCTGCTGGTGGTCTGGCTGTCTTTAAGCCGGCTTTTCACCGACTATGTTGCCGGACGCTACCGCGCCGAAATGGCAACGCTTGTCGATACCGTTGCCGCCCAGGTGCGGGTGCGCAACGGTGAACTGCTGTTGCCGCGCGAGCCGGCCGATCCACGCCTGAGCCTGCCGGCCGGCGGCCGCTACTGGCAGCTCGACCGCGACGGCGGCACGCCGCTGCGTTCACGCTCCCTCTGGGACACGGTGATCGATGCCGATCGCCCGTCGGCGCCGCACCACCTGGGTTTTCTTGAGGCGGAGGGGCCTGACGGTGCGCCGATCCTCGTCTACCGCCAGGCCCTGACGCTCGGCGAGGGCGCGGATGCCAAGCGGTTCGCCGTCACCGCCGGTTTTGCGCGCGGCGAACTCGATGACGCCTTGTCCGCCTTTCACGGCCGCATCCGGCTGATGCTGCTGGCGACGGCGGCCGTGCTTGCCGGCGCCGCATTCCTGCAAGGTGCGCTCGGCCTCCTGCCGCTGGTGCGGCTGCGGGAGCGGGCCGCCCGCGTCCGGTCCGGCGAGGAGAAGGACTTTGGCCTGGCCGGCCCGAGCGAGGTGCAGCCGCTCGTCAGCGAAATCAATCTTCTGCTTGCGGAGCGCGCGACGGCGTTGGCGCAGGCCCGGGCGCGCGCCAGCGATCTTGCCCACGGGCTGAAGACGCCGCTGACGGTGCTGGCGCAACTTGCCGAAGGCCTGCCGAAACAGCAGCGCGACATCGCCCTCGAACAGGTCGACCTCGTGCGCCAGCGCGCCGACCGCCAGCTTCAGGCGGCTCGCATGGGCGTCGAGCGCATGGCAACGACCTCGATCGCCGACCTCGGCAACAAGCTGGTCAGCGTCCTGCGTCCCGTGACCGCCGAGCGCGACGTTGCCTGGGAGGTCGATATCGATCCGTCGATTTCGATCGACGTCGATCCGGCCGACCTTGCCGAGTGTCTCGGCAACCTGCTCGACAATGCTGCCAAATGGGCGCGGGCGCGCATCCGGCTTTCGGCGGGGATGATCGACGGGTGCGTTCGGATCGCCGTCGGTGACGATGGACCGGGCATTGCGGAGGGCGATCGCGCGCAGGCAATGCGCCGCGGGAGCCACAGCGCCGATGCAGCGCCGGGCCACGCTTCCGGCAATGGCCTCGGACTGGCGATCAGCGCCGATATAGCGGAGGCCTATGGTGCGACCATGTCGCTCGGGCAATCGGCGTTGGGTGGTCTTGAGGTAGCGCTGATCTTCGACGTCGGCGGTGGCAGCCGCCGCCCGCGTGATCCGGCCTGAGGCGCAACGCGCCGTCGCAAAATGGCGGAATGTGCCGGCCCTGAAGGCATCGGATCGCCGCTTGCAGCCTGTGTCTTCGATTCCCCAGTTGCGCTTTTCGGGATGTGCGGTTATAAGCCCCCGTCCGAACGGTCCGGCAGGGCATGCCGTGGCCGTTCTTAACGCTGGAAATGGACCTCGTCTGTCCGTTTCGATTCTTAAGAACAATGGAGTAGCAAAATGCCCAAGATGAAGACGAAATCGTCTGCCAAGAAGCGGTTCAAGATCACCGCCACCGGCAAGGTTCGTGCTGCAGCTGCTGGCAAGCGCCACGGCATGATCAAGCGTACCAATAAGTTCATCCGCGACGCACGTGGAACGATGATCCTCGCTGAGCCCGATGGCAAGAAGGTCGTCAAGAACTACCTGCCGAACGGTCTCTAAGACTTTCAGGCATATTGGACACGTTAAGGAGATCATGACATGGCACGTGTAAAACGCGGCGTAACCGCCCACGCCAAGCACAAGAAGACGCTGAAGGCAGCCAAGGGCTTCTACGGCCGTCGCAAGAACACCATCCGCGCCGCCAAGGCAGCGGTTGACCGTTCGAAGCAGTACGCTTACCGCGACCGCAAGGTTAACAAGCGCAACTTCCGCGCTCTCTGGATCCAGCGTATCAACGCTGCCGTCCGCGAATTCGGCCTGACCTATGGCCGCTTCATCGACGGCCTGAACAAGGCTGGCATCGAAGTCGACCGCAAGGTTCTGTCCGACATGGCTATCCATGAGCCGGCAGCATTCGGCGCCCTCGTAGAAGCTTCCAAGAAGGCGCTCGCCTACCTCAAGGAAGCCGGTACGGAAAACGAGTTTGAAAGCGCTGTTCGTTAAGCCAGCGTTTTCCCAAAATCGTTTTTGAAATTAGTTGGGAAACCCGCGCTGGCAGGGCTGGCGCGGGTTTTTCTTGTTTTACGGGACGAAAGTGTACCACGATCGAAGGGGACCATGCGCGGTCCCGGAGCTTGATGACGACGATATGACGTCTCTGCTGGCAGCGCTTGCAGCCGGCCGGGAGCGTGTTGAGCGTTGCGAGCTCAAGGATCGTATGGTCTGGATCAAGCGCTATCGTCGCCAAGGCCCCCGTCTTTGGCTGCGCACCCAAGCCTTCATCGCCCGGGTCTGTGGCCTTCCCGTGTTGCTGCCTTCCCCACTTCTCGACGTCGAGGGCATGATCGAGCGCGAAGTTCGCCAGATCGCGACCTTCTCCGAGGCCGGTTTCATGACGCCCGAGGTCGTCTATCGCGGACCGAAGGTGCTGGTTCTCTCCCATCTCGGCCTGCCGGTCAGCAAGCATATGGGGCCGCTGCGCAACAGCGACGCCGCCGCGCACGATCAGCTGCTGGTGCGCTGCGCTGCGGAACTCGGGCGCCTGCATCGCGCCGGCCTTTGCCACGGACGCCCGCATCCGCGCGATTTCATCATCGACAACGGCGAATTCGGCTTCCTCGATTTCGAGGAAGTGCCTGCGAGCGTCATGCCGCTGGCGACCGCCCAGGCGCGCGATCTCTGGCTGCTGTTTTTGCAGGTGGCGAGCCGAGCCCTGCTGCCGGAGACCCCGGCTGTGGCCTTTGCCGCCTGGAAGTCCGCCGCTCCGGCGGAAGCCAGCAGGGCGCTCACCGAGATCATGCCGCTCTTCATCCGCTTGCTGCCGCTGGCGCGCTTCCTCCTGCGCTTCCGCAAGGGCAACGATATCATCCGTTTCATCGCTGCGACGGACTATCTGGCGGGTGCGACGCAATCACATTCCTGAAGACAAGAACCGATATAGAACCGAACCCATTCCCGCATCGAGGCAGGACAGAATGAGCGAACTGGAAACACTGGAACGGACACTCCTGGCGGACATCGACGCCGCCGGCGACGAAGGATCGATCGAGGCGGTGCGCGTCAACGCACTCGGCAAGAAGGGCTCGATCTCCGAGCTGTTGAAGACGCTCGGCACCATGACGCCCGAGGAGCGCCAGACCCGCGGCGCGCAGATCAACGCGCTGAAGAACACGGTCGCCGAAGCGATCGCCGCTCGCAAGTCGGCGCTCAAGGACCAGGCGATCGCCGAGCGCCTGGCGCGCGAGACCGTCGACATCAGCCTGCCGGTGCGCTCGTCGCCGGCCGAGCGTGGCCGCATTCACCCGATCAGCCAGATCGTCGACGAGATCACCGCGATCTTCGGCGACATGGGCTTCTCGATCGCCGAAGGGCCGGACATCGAAACCGACTACTACAACTTCACGGCACTGAACTTCCCCGAAGGGCATCCGGCTCGCGAGATGCACGACACCTTCTTCTTCAACCCGGATGAGAAGGGCGAGCGCAAGGTGCTGCGCACGCACACCTCGCCGGTGCAGATCCGCACCATGGAAGCGCAGAAGCCGCCGATCCGCATCATCATTCCCGGCAAGACCTACCGGCAGGATTCCGACGCGACCCATTCGCCGATGTTCCATCAGGTCGAAGGCCTGGTGATCGACAAGGCGGCGAATGTCGCCAACATGCGCTGGGTGCTGGAAGAATTCTGCAAGGCCTTCTTCGAGGTCGACCAGGTGACGATGCGCTTCCGCCCGTCGTTCTTCCCCTTCACCGAGCCGTCCTTCGAGGTCGATATCCAGTGCGACCGTTCCGGCCCGATCGTCAAGTTCGGCGAAGGCACCGACTGGATGGAGATCCTCGGCTGCGGCATGGTGCACCCGAACGTGCTACGCTCCGGCGGGCTCGACCCGGACGAGTACCAGGGTTTCGCCTGGGGCATGGGCCTCGACCGTATCGCCATGCTGAAATACGGCATGCCGGACCTGCGCGACTTCTTCAACGCCGACGTTCGCTGGATGACGCACTACGGCTTCCGCCCGCTGGACATGCCGACCTTGTTCGGCGGCCTCTCGGCCTGATCGCGCGCAGATATTTAGGACACAGGTGAAATCATGAAATTCACGCTTTCCTGGCTCAAGGACCACCTTGAAACCGACGCTTCGCTGGAAGAGATCTGCGCGCGCCTGACGATGATCGGGCTCGAAGTGGAAGACGTCGACGACAAGGCCGCCTTCAAGCCCTTCGTCATCGCCAAGGTTGTTTCGGCCGAGCGGCATCCGAACGCCGACAAGCTGCGCGTGCTGATGGTCGACACCGGCGCCGGCGCTCCGATCCAGGTCGTCTGCGGCGCACCGAATGCGCGCGCCGGCCTTGTCGGCGCCTTTGCAGCCCCCGGTACCTATGTTCCCGGCATCGACGTGACGCTCGCCGTCGGCACCATCCGTGGCGTCGAAAGCCGCGGCATGATGTGCTCGGAAAAGGAACTGCAGATCTCCGAGGACCACAACGGCATCATCGACCTTCCGGCCGACGCACCCGTTGGCACGAGCTACGCGACTTACGCCGGCCTCGACGATCCGATGATCGAGATCAACCTGACGCCGAACCGGCCGGACTGCACCAGCGTCTACGGCATTGCCCGTGACCTCGCCGCTTCCGGCCTCGGCACCTTGAAGGCGCGCAACGCGCCGACCTTCAAGGTGGAAGGCGACACGCCCACCAAGCTGACGCTCGACCTCGGCGAAGACAAGCATCTCTGCCCCGGCTTCTCGCTGCGCCTGGTGCGCGGCGTCAAGAACGGCCCGTCGCCGAAGTGGATGCAGCAGCGTCTGCTCGCCATCGGCCTGCGCCCGATCAACGCGCTGGTCGACATCACCAACTACATGACCTTCGACCAGGGTCGCCCGATGCACGTCTTCGACGCCGCCAAGGTCAAGGGCAACCTGACGGTCCGTCGCGCCAAGGACGGCGAGACGGTGCTGGCGCTCGACCAGCGCGAATACAAGCTCGGCCCGAACAACGTGGTCATAGCAGACGAAAAGGCGATCGAGTCGATCGGCGGCGTCATGGGCGGCGAACATTCCGGCTGCGACGAGAACACCACCGACGTGCTGATCGAGTCGGCGCTCTGGGACCCGATGAACATTGCCAAGACCGGCCGCACGCTCGGCATCATCACCGATGCGCGCTACCGCTTCGAACGTGGCGTTGACCCGGAATACATGGTGCCCGGTCTCGAGCGCACCACCGAGCTGGTGCTCGAACTCTGCGGCGGCACGGCAGCCAAGGCCGAAGTCGTCGGCTATGCCGGTCATGAGCCGAAGATCGTCGACTTCCCGGTTTCCGAAGTGAAGCGCCTGACAGGCCTCGAAGTCTGCTCCGAGGAGAGCGTCTCGATCCTGAAGAAGCTCGGCTTCGGCGTCGAAGGTTCCGGCGATCGCTTCAAGGTCTCGGTTCCGTCCTGGCGCCCCGATGTCGACGGCAAGGCCGATCTCGTCGAAGAGGTCATGCGCATTCACGGCGTCGACAACATTGTCGCCGCCCCGCTGCCGAGCCATGGCACCGTCAACGGCAAGATCCTGACGACGCTGCAGATCCGCACGCGCCTTGCCAAGCGCGCGCTTGCAAGCCGCGGCATGCTCGAAGCCGTCACCTGGTCGTTCATCTCCGAGGAACAGGCCAAGCTCTTTGGTGGTGGCGCGCCGGCGCTGAAGCTCGCGAACCCGATTGCCTCCGACATGTCGGATATGCGTCCGTCGCTGCTGCCGGGTCTGCTGGCCGCCGCCCAGCGCAATGCCGACAAGGGTTTCGGCGACGTCGCAATCTTCGAAGTCTCCGGCACCTATGAAGGCGATACGGCGGACGCGCAGCGCCGCGTTGCCGGCGGTATTCGTCGTGGTACTGCGTCCTTGAACGGCGCCGGCCGTCTGTGGTCGAACGCCGCCAAGGGCGGCGGCAAGCCGGTCGACGTCTTCGATGCCAAGGCCGACGCCATTGCGGTGCTCGAAGCCTGCGGCGTGCCGATGGGCAACGTCCAGTTCGAGCCGGGCGGTCCCGCCTGGTACCATCCGGGCCGCTCCGGCACGATCAAGCTCGGCCCGAAGATCGTTCTCGGCACCTTCGGCGAGTTCCATCCGAAGACGCTCGAAGCGCTCGACGTCTCGGGTGCGCTTGCAGGCTTCGAGATCTATGTCGACGCCATGCCCGAGTCGAAGAAGAAGGCAACCCGCACCAAGCCGGCGCTCGACCTCTCGCCGTTCCAGGCGGTCAAGCGCGACTTCGCCTTCGTCGTCGACAAGACGGTGGAAGCCGGCGCCATCCTGCGTGCCGCTTCCGGTGCCGACCGCAAGCTGGTCACCGGCGTCAGCGTCTTCGACGTCTTTGAGGGCGCATCGCTCGGTGAAGGCAAGAAGTCGATCGCCATCGAGGTGACCATCCAGCCGGTCGAGCGTACGCTCACCGACGAGGATTTCGAGGCGCTCACCGCCAAGATCGTCGCCAATGTGACGAAGACGACCGGCGGCGTACTGCGCGCCTGATCCGTTCGACAAAACGGATACCGAAGGGCCGCTGCACCGCAGCGGCCCTTTTCGTTGCGGCCTATTGCGCGCGCTGCATCAGCTCGATGCGGTTGCCGAACGGGTCGTTGACATAACATCTGCGGTAGCCGGCAAGCGGCTCGTCCTCGGCGATCGTCACGCCGCCGGCTTCGAGCCTGAGGATCATACGCTCGAGATCGTCGACCAAAAAGGCCGGATGGGCCTTGCGCGCCGGCACGAAATCTTGGTCGATGCCGAGGTGCAGGCGGATGCTGCCCCGCTCGAACCAGCAGCCGCCACGGCCAAGCAGATTGGCGGGCTTGACGACCTCCGTCAGCCCGAGCAATCCGCCATAGAAGCCGCGCGCCAAGTCTTCGCCGCCTTCCGGTATCGCAAGCTGCACATGGTCGATGGCAAGCAGCCGGCCGGTCGATGTGGACTCGGGTCCGCCGTCCGTCATTGCGCGTGCAGGTGATAGATCTTGTTGACGATCAGCCAGCGGCCGTCGATCTTCACCAGCGACAGGTAATCGGAGAAGCGCTCTCCGGCGAAGCTGTCGATGACCTTCACCGTGGCGGCGTCGCCGGTAATGTCGATCATCTGCACGTCCATTTCCGGCTGTGTTCCGGGCGGTGCCGCACCGGTGTCGAGGATCGCCTTGATGAAGCCGTCACGCGTCATCCATTCGAGTGCGCCCTGGTAGTTGCCGATGATCGCAGCATCCGGATGGAACGCCTTGCGCAGCGCCCCTTCGTTGGCAAATGCCATGCCGTCCACATAGAGGTGCACCACTGCACTGATCGCCTGTTCGTCGGACATCCCCGCTCCTCCTGACCTTTTGACCGTCGATCGAGAGGTAGGGCACCCGGCGGGAATTTCGATGGGTGATCTCCTCGCGCCGGTGGCGCGAGGAGAAGGTGTCAGCGGTTGGTGAGCGCCAGCGACGCATCCGTGTAGCGCTTTCCGGCCACAAGGGCCGGGGAGAGGGCTTCGGCGAGCCGGCTCGATTCTTCGGCCGTGAGCGTGATGTCCGCAGCGGCGGCGTTCTGCTCCAGATGCTCAAGCTTGCGTGCGCCGGGGATCGGCACGATGAAGTCGCCCTGGTTGATCACCCAGGCAAGGGCCAGTTGGGCGGCGGTGACACCCTTTTCCTCGGCCAGCGCCTGCAGCGTTTCGACCTGCCGGACGTTGGCGTCGAGATTCTCCGCCTGGAACCGCGGTAGCGAGCGGCGGAAGTCGTCGGCTTCCAGATCCTCGGCCTTGCGGATCGCGCCGGTCAGCATGCCGCGTCCAAGCGGGCTGTATGGCACGAAACCGATGCCGAGTTCGCGGCAAGTGGCAAGCACGTCTTCTTCCGGATCGCGCGACCAGAGCGAATACTCGCTCTGCACCGCGGCGATCGGATGAACCTTGTGGGCGCGGCGGATGGTGGCGGCACTCGCTTCCGAAAGGCCGAGCGCGCGCACCTTGCCCTCGCGCACCAGCTCGGCCATGGCGCCGACGGTGTCCTCGATCGGTACGTCAGGGTCGACGCGGTGCTGGTAGTAGAGATCGATGACATCTGTGCCGAGTCGCTTGAGCGAGGCTTCCGCTACCGCCTTCGCATGCTCCGGCCGGCCATCGACGCCCCTGATCGCCTGGACGCTCGGCACGCCGGTCTCGATGCGGAAGCCGAACTTGGTGGCGATGACCACCTTGTCGCGCATCGGGCCGAGCGCCTTGCCGACGAGCTTTTCGTTCTCGAACGGGCCGTAGACTTCGGCCGTGTCGAAGAAGGTGATGCCGAGATCGACGGCGCGCTGTAGCGTGCGGATCGATTCCGCATCGTCGGCGGCGCCATAGGCAAAACTCATGCCCATGCATCCAAGGCCGATTGTGGAGACGGTAAGGTCACTTCCGAGGTTGCGGGTTTTCATGTCTGATCCTGTCTGGCTGCCATGCGTCGGAGGTAGCGCGCTGGGAGCACACGTCTATCGTCCGAGGCATGAATGGGTGGGTGAAAACCGCCGCTTACACCTTCCATCACGGAGCGGCAGGTTCCTCTGTGCCATTGCCGAACGCGCTCCTCGCGTCGTTCGAGCTTTGGCAACGCATGAAGAATAGGCCTCGGCGAGGCGACTGAAAATCACTGTCAATTCTCACGGGCTGTTCTATTATTTCGATCAATGAACAGAACACAGCTCTCCCAACTCGCGGTATTGGCCGCCGTCGCCGCCCATGGCAGCTTTCGCGGAGCCGCGCGCGAACTGGGCGTCGCACCTTCGGCTGTCAGCCACGCCGTCGGCAGCCTCGAGGCGAGCCTCGGCATTCGCCTGCTCGCCCGCACCACCCGCAGCGTCGCGCCGACGGAGGAGGGGCGCCGGCTGCTCGAACGGCTGGCGCCGGCGCTCGACGAGATCGCCCATGCGTTGGAAGCGGCGTCGGACGCCCGCGAGCGTCCCGCCGGCAACCTGCGCATCACTGCACCGCGTTTCGCTGCCGATCTGATCCTTGCGCCGCGCCTGGGCGCCTTCCTGGACCGCTATCCCGAGATTGTGCTCGAAATCGCCAACGAGGACGGCTTCACCGATATCGTTGAAGAAGGTTTCGATGCCGGCATCAGGCTCGGTGAGAGCCTGGAGGCCGACATGATCGCGGTGAAGGTCGGGCCGGAGCTCGAAAGCGCCGTCGTCGCGTCGCCCGAATACTTCCAACGCTACGGCCGGCCGCAGCATCCGCGCGACCTCGCGCAGCATCGCTGCATCCGCCGGCGCTTCTCCAACGGCACGCTTTATCGCTGGGAATTCGAGAAGGATGGCGAGGAACTGACGGTGTCGGTGGAGGGACCGCTGATCCTTGGCGAGGACCGGCCGATCATCAAGGCGACAATGGGTGGCGCCGGTCTCGCCTATCTCTTCCTGTCGCGCGTCGAGACCGCGATTGCCGAAGGCAAGCTGGAGCGCGTCATGGCGGACTGGTGCGCACCCTATGCCGGTCCCTATCTCTACTATCCGAGCCGCCGGCAGATGCGGCCGGCCCTGCGCGCCTTCATCGATTTCTTCCGGCACAGCGGATAGCCGCGGCGCGAAATCGGGTGGCGCGACAGGCCCGGATCTGGAATGCCATCGGTTTCGTGTCTTGATGAGAGGAAGGCCCATGAAGAAGCCCGGTTCGATGAAGGGCCTTGAAGACCTCGGCCGGGTGCGGCTTTCCCGAAACTTCTTCTTCCGCGACTTCCTGCATTCGGAGATCGCCGATTTCTACCGCATCCCGAACATTCCCGATGATCCGGATCTGGCGATCGAGGCCGGGCGGCGTCTATGCGAAGAGTTGCTGGAGCCGCTGGAGGCGACCTTCGGTCGTCTCGTCATCCGCTCCGGCTACCGCAACCGCGCCGTCAACGGCTTCGGCAATGCCAACGGGCTGAACTGCTCGACCAATGCGGCCTCGGCCGCAGATCACATCTGGGACATGCGCGATGCAGACGGATGCATCGGCGCCACCGCCTGTATCGTCATCCCCTGGGTCTGGGACCGGCGCGGCGAGATCGGCGGCTGGCAGTCGATCGCCTGGTGGATCCACGACCATCTGCCCTATGCCTCGCTCTGTTTCTTCCCGAAGCTCTGGGCTTTCAACATCCAATGGCACGAGCGGCCGGCGCGCCGGATCATGAGTTTCGTCGAGCCGCGCGGTGTCTTGACCAAGGCCGGTGCGGCGAACCAGGGAGGCCGCCATGCCGAGGCCTATGCCGGGTTTCCTGACTTGAGGACCGCGCCGATATTGACCTTGTAGCGCACATGCTCGTCGGTGCCGGAGTAGCGGTCATAGAGCCGCCGCGCCGTTGCATTGTCGGCCTCGGTGTACCAGTAGAGCCGGTCCCAGCCCTTATCCTGGCAATGCGCGATCAGATCGTCGATCATCGCCCGCGCCACGCCCTGGCCGCGTGCGGCAGGCTCGACATAGAGATCCTCGATGTAGCAGATCGGATGGCGGAAGAAGGTGGCGAGCTGCTCCTGGCAGATCGCAAAGCCGACCACCTGCCCGTCGAGGATCGCCAGCCGCGCAAAGAGCGGCGCGACGGGATCGATCAACCGGTTCCAGGTGCTATCGATGATGTCTTCGGCGAGTTCGCTGCCGGAAAAGGCGACATAGCCGGCCCAGAGGCGACGCCAGTCCGCCTCGTCGCCGCCTGTCGCGGCGCGTATCGTCAATGCCATCGTGTTGTTTTTGCTCCCGTCATTCACCGACGTCGTTGAGTTTTCGCACCGCCTCGTCCGACAACCTGAGTTCGGCGGACCGAATGAGGCTCTGCAATTGCGCAAGGCTGGTGGCGCTGGCGATGGGGGCCGTGACGCCTTTGCGCGTGCGGATCCAGGCAAGGGCGATTTCCGCCTGGGTAGCTCCGGTGTCGGCCGAGATGTCGTCGAGCACGCCGAGGATGCGCATTCCGCGTCCGTCGAGATATTTCTCGACGCCGCTGCCGCGCACCGAGCCTTCGAGGTCCTTGTGCGTCCGGTATTTCCCGGAAAGGAAGCCTCGCGCCAGCCCGAAATAGCTGATGACGCCGATCTCCTCGGTGATGCAGAGGTCGCGCAGCGGCCCTTCGAAGGCATCGCGGTCGTAGAGATTATATTCCGGCTGCAGCACCTGATAGCGGGGCAGGCCCTGGTTGGCGGACACGTCGAGCGCCTCGCGCAGTTGCAGCGAATTGAGGTTGGAGGCGCCGATCGCCCGCACCTTGCCTTCGGACAGAAGCTGGTCATAGGCCGCAAGCGTCTCCTCGTAGGGCGTTTCCGGATCCGGCCAGTGCGAGAGATAGAGGTCGATATGGTCGGTCTGCAGGCGTTTCAGCGAATCCTCGACCGCCTGCAGGATCCACCGGCGCGAAAGTCCCTTGCGATCGGGGCCGAGTTCGGAGCCGACCTTGGTGACGATGACCGCCTTGTCGCGAGACCGGCCCGACTGTTTCAGCCACTTGCCGATGATCGTTTCGGACTCGCCGCCCTGATTGCCGGGCGCCCAGGAAGAATAGACATCGGCGCTGTCGATGGCGTTGAACCCGGCATCGAAAAAGGCGTCGAGCAGCGCGAAAGAGGTCTTCTCATCGGCGGTCCAGCCGAAGGCATTGCCGCCGAAGACGAGGGGCGCGATTGTCAGGTCGGTGCGGCCAAGTCTCAGTTTTTCCATGGTTTCGCTCCATTGGACTGGATGAAGGCATGTTGCGATCGGGCGGATTGCGAGGGAAAGATAGGGCAGAAAGGCTGACATTGTCACCCGCTTTTCGGCAATTTTCTGCACGGTACCCTTCTTCGCCAAACCGCGCTCTGCCGCTTGCTAGGTACGTACCTCGGCGCTAGTCTCTGCCGCCAAATCAGGGAGCCTTGTCATGTTACGTTTCGGAATTCTGTCCACGGCCAGGATCGGCCGCGACCTCGTCGTGCCGGCCATTCAGGACGCGGAGAACGCCGTCGTTTCGGCTGTTGCCAGCCGCGACTTCGCCAAGGCCCGGGCCATGGCCGATCGCTTCTCCGCGCCGCATGCCTTCGGTTCCTACGAAGAGATGCTGGCCTCCGACGTCATCGATGCGGTCTATATTCCGCTGCCGACGGCGCAGCATGTGGAGTGGTCGGTCAAGGCCGCCAATGCCGGCAAGCATGTGCTTTGCGAAAAGCCGATTGCGCTGCGTGCCTCCGAGATCGACCAGCTCATCGCCGCGCGTGACCGCAACGGCGTCGTGATCGCCGAAGCCTTCATGGTCACCTACAGCCCGGTCTGGCGAAAGGTCCGCTCGCTGATCGCCGAGGGCGCGATCGGCCGGCTGCGCCACGTCCAGGGTGCCTTCACCTATTTCAACCGCGACCCCAACAACATGCGCAACATCCCGGCGCTCGGCGGCGGCGGCCTGCCGGATATCGGCGTCTACCCGACGATCACCACCCGCTTCGTCACGGGCAAGGAGCCGGTGCGCGTTCAGGCAAGCACCGATCGCGATCCGGAATTCGGCACGGATATCTATTCGAGCGTGCGCGCCGATTTCGGTGATTTCGAGCTGAGCTTCTACATCTCCACCCAGTTGGCGGCCCGCCAGGTCATGGTCTTCCATGGCGACAAGGGCTTCATCGAGGTGAAGTCGCCCTTCAACGCTGACCGCTATGGCCGCGAGGAAGTGGAACTGACGAACCAGAACCACGCCCAGTCCCAGCTCTTCCGCTTCCAGGACGCGCGGCAGTACAAGCTCCAGGCCGAGGCTTTCGCCCGCGCCGCCAGGGGCGAGGACGAGGAAGTGGTGACGCTGGAAAACTCCCGCCTCAATCAGAAATTCATCGACGCGATCTACCGCGCCAGCGCCAAGGACGGTTGGGAGACCATCTGATCGACGGCAAGGGCCCGCCGGTCTTGCCGGCAGGCCCTTGCCTCTTGATCTCCTGCGACCATCCGGTCAGGCAAGCGCTGCCTGTTCTCGTGCGAGGCCCCGCAGCTTGAAGATCAGAAAGTCGGCGACCGTGATCAGGCCGATGGCGATGAAGCCGATACCTGCGACAGTGAGCAACGGATAGGCCGCGACCAGCAGCGCGACGCTTGCCACCTGCCAGAGGATGTCGCCGGCGATGCTGACGCGTGCCGCCGA
Source organism: Ensifer sp. ENS09 (assembly GCF_014852425.1). Classification (NCBI taxonomy): domain Bacteria; kingdom Pseudomonadati; phylum Pseudomonadota; class Alphaproteobacteria; order Hyphomicrobiales; family Rhizobiaceae; genus Ensifer; species Ensifer sp. ENS09. The sequence continues at coordinate 1,215,217 of NZ_JACVBP010000002.1, read as the reverse complement.
AGCGACCGGCCCGCCGTCGCGCGCCGCGGCGAGGTGAAAGATCCCCCAGAAGACCAGCCCGACGCCGAGCATCTTCATCATCGTCGCCGTCGCGGCAGGGCTGAAGAGCGAAGCAAGCGGGGCGGCAAACAGGATCAACACGGCGCCGACGGCAAGAGAGTAGACGCCGTCGGCAAGGAAGGTCTTGTTGAGCAGGCTGCGGTTCGAGAGGTTCATCGTCGGCTCCATCGGTTTGTCGATGGCCGGAGACTGCCGGTTCGGTGTCATTAAACCAATTACCTCTGAGGTAATGGATTTTATGTCCGCCGCGCGCCACTCTCCGGCAAAACGGAGAATCACGACCCATGCAGTTTGGCGAACATCTGAAGGAATGGCGCGGGCACCGCCGCATGAGCCAGCTTGATCTTGCGGTTGCCGCCGGCATCTCGGCGCGCCACCTGTCCTTTCTCGAAACCGGCCGCTCGAAACCGTCGGAGGGCATGATCCTGCGGCTGGCCTCGGTGCTGGAAGTCCCCGCCCGCGACCAGGGCACGCTGTTTTCGGCAGCCGGCTATCGACCGCGCATGGCGACGCGGCCTGCCGCCGGGCTGGACGCCATGCCGCCGGTCGTTGCCAATGCCATCAGGCTGATTCTCGCGCGCCACGATCCCTATCCGGGGCTGGTGCTCGACCACGAATATACGCTGCTTGTCGTCAATCCGGCGCTGGCGAGCCTTGCTGTTGCCGCCGACATTCCGTTCCAGCCCGGAGAGAACTTCCTCGACACGTTTCTTGGCAACGACAATGTGCGCAAGCTGGTCGTCAACTGGGAGGCCGCTGCCGCCGATCTGGTGCAGCGGGTCAGGACCGAAGCCTGGTTGCAAGGTCCGCGCAGCCGTCTCGGCAAACGGCTGGAAAAGGCCGCGTCCAATCCGGCCGTGGCGCGTGCGATCGAGAACCATCCGGACACCGACCGGCTGCCGGTTCTGCCGATCGAGCTCGACATCGGCGGCCTGCGACTAAGCTTCATCACCACGCTTCAGACTTTCGGCTCGACCCAGGATGCGCTGGTCGAGGGCGTGCTGATCGAATCCTTCTTTCCGGCGGACGAGGAGACCAGGGCGTTCTTCGAACGCAAGGGATGACGGGCTACCGGTCGCGCTCGATGCCGATGGCGATTGCGCCGCAAATCATCAGCGCGACGCCCATGTTGTAGGCGCCGATCGCTGCCGCCGCCTGGATCCAGTCGCCGTTTGCGCCGGCCAGCGCCAGCAGCCCCGTGCCGGCAAACAGGCAGGCGCGGGCGGATTTGAGGCCGCATATGGCAATGCCGAGGACGAAAGATGCGGTTACGATCATGAGGCCCGGCTATCCCCTTAGGAGTTGATGATGATCATGCCGCTGATGATCAGCGCGGCGCCGAAGGCGTAGCGCAGCGTCACCGCCTCGCCGAGAAAGACGGCGGCGAGCAGCGGCACGATGCAGAAGGTGAGCGCCATGAAGGAATATGCGATCGTCAGGGGCACCGACTTGATCGTGAAGATCCAGATGATCGTTCCGATGCCATAGACGGCGAGCGCGATCAGCAGGGTCGGGCTGAGGGCCAGGGCCAGAAGCCCCTGGGCACTGGCATTCCCGGTCTTCGCGCTTGTCAGCTTGAAGAGGATCTGCCCGGCCGAGATCAGCACCGGGGTGAAAAACAGCCCGAACCAGACGGTGGGTGCGAGATTGAGGTTCATCGCCATGCCTCACTCCGCCGCGGCAGTTCTGTCTTCGCAATAGAAGATGTCGCGGCCGATATCGACACATGTGTGCGCGGCTGGAACCGGATGCATCGCCCGCAGGAAGGAGTGGGTGTAGGGGAAGAAGTTGAAGTGCGGATTGAAGGTGTAGCGATACTCGCGCTCGCGCGGCACGACGATGATCAGCCGCCGGCGGGTGATCCGGCGAAGCTCGGCGATCGCCTTGCGATAGTCGAGAATGTGCTCGATCACATGCGTGCAGACGACCGTGTCGAATTCACCGTCCGCAAAGGGCAGGTCTTCGATCATCGCGGCGTGGTATTCGATGCCTTCGATCCGGGCTGCATCGTCGATTGCGAAGTCGACGCCGGCGAGGCGCGTGAGGCCAGGTTTGGTCTCCCGGATCTGCTTCAGGAGAACACCGGTGCCGCAACCAACGTCGCAGACGCTGTCGCCGACGACGCTTGCCGCGATCTTGCGCACGCAGGCTTCGGAGTTATCCGTTCCCTCGTGCACCCGGGGATGCTGCCGGTAGAGGTCCTCGTACTCGTTCGCCGACAGGAACGGCGCCCGTGCGCGAAAGTCGGCGAGATGCGCGATGTGCTTGCCCCAGGCGAGGCTCGCCATGCCCTTGAACAGGCGCGAATCTCTGAGGATCGGTGGAATGACGTCTTCGATCAGGAAGCGGATGCGATTGGTCGTTTCCCGGTTCATCCGCGGCGCTCCCGCACAATGCGTGGTGCCGACTGCAATCCGGCCTCCTGGATGTCGACGCTCTCGGCCGGCATGGCCCGCGAAGGGGTTGCGATGTAGTGCAGCCGGAGCTGCTCGGTGCGGGCGCGCGAGACCGAATCGAGGATCAGGCCTGCCGTGAACGTGATGATCGACATCATCAGCATGGCCAGCGCAAAGACCCAGGTGGGCATGCGCGGCACGAGCCCGGTCGCGAAATATTCGAGCAGGACGGGCATCATGAAGCCGATGCTCGTCGCAAAGAAGGCCATGGCGATCACGCCGAAGAACGTGAAGGGCCGCGTTTCCTTCATGAGCATCGCGAAGGTCCAGAGGATCTTGGCGCCGTCCTTGTAGGTCGACAGCTTGGAATGGGACCCTTCCGGGCGCCGGCCATAGTCCAGTTCAAGTTCCGCGACCGGCAACTTGAGACGCGAGGCATGGACCGACATCTCCGTCTCGATTTCGAAGCCGTTGGAAATGGCCGGGAAGCTCTTGGCAAAGCGCCGCGAGAGCACGCGGTAACCGGAGAAGATGTCGTTGAAATCCGTGCCGAAAATTTCCCGATAGAGAATGTTGAAGAGCCTGTTGCCGAAGGCGTGGCCCTGCCGGCCGGCGTCGTCGTGGACCCCGCGACGCGTTCCGACGACCATGTCGGCGCGCTCGGTGATCAGGGTGCGGATCAGATCTTCCGCATCGGTCGGGCAATAGGTGCTGTCGCCGTCCGCCATGACGTAGATGTCAGCGTCGATATCGGCGAGCATGCGCCGCACCACGTGCCCCTTGCCCTGCCGGCGCTCGCGCACGACGGTCGCGCCGGCGAGCATCGCCTTCAGCGCGGTGCCGTCGGTCGAGTTGTTGTCATAGACGAAGATGCGTGCCGTCGGCAGTGCCGTCTGGAAACCCTGGACCACCTGTCCGATGGTCGACGCTTCGTTGTAGCAAGGCAGGAGAACGGCGATGTTGAAGCGGTCGAACATCAGGGTGGCTCGGTTGCTGTTGGATCGCGCCATCATAGGATCAGGGTGTTAACAAGGTGCCAAGGTGCGCCGCGCGGGGCGGTCCAAGCGGCATGCGCCGCTGCCGTGCGCTTTACGCTTTCTTGATCGCAGGGGCGTAAGCTCCGCGCGATCAAGAGGGGGCGGAGACGTATGTCGGGCGGCACGGCAGCACTACCGGAAATGGCGGCGATGCCCAGGCAGCGACGGTTCTCGTCGAACCTCCTATGGATGGGGCTCGCCTATGGCGTGCCCACGGTTCTTTTCCTCGTCATCCAGTTCATGCGGGCACCGGATTATCTCGGCCGCGACAATGACGATGCCATGCGCCTGGTCGAGGTGCGCGACCTCCTTGCCGGCCAGAGCTGGTTCGACCTGACGCAGCCCCGCCTGGGGCTCGAGGGTGGGACGCTGATGCACTGGTCGCGCCTGATCGACCTGCCGATCGCCGGGCTGATGTTCATGTTCCGGCCCTTTGTCGGCGTGGCGCAGGCGGAAGTCCTGGCGCTGGCGATCTGGCCGATGGCGCTCGCGGTCGCGCTGCTGGCGGTGATGGGGCTCGCCGGACGTCGGGCGGGCGGCACGGCCGCCATGCATTTCTGCCTGGGGCTGACTGCGATCTACATCGCCACGTCGAACCGCTTCCTCGGGGGCGCGATCGACCACCACAATGTACAACTGGTGCTGGCCGCGGTCATGGTGGCCATGCTCGTCGATCGCCGGTATCGTGCCCTGAACTATGCGCTTGCCGGGGTGGCGGCGGCCATCGCGATCGCCGTCGGTGCGGAAACCACGCCCTTCGTGGCCGTCGTCTGCGCCATCGTTGCCTGCCAATGGCTCTGGGCCGGCCAACCGGCCGCCCGCGCGACCGTCGCATTCGGCCTGTCGCTGGCAACGGGCCTCAGCGTCATCTTCTTTTCGACCGTGCCGCCGCGCCTCTATTTCGTCGCGACCTGCGACAATCTCTCGATCGCCTTCTACTCGCTGGCGCTGACCGGCGGCGTCCTCCTGGCGCTCGCGGCCGTCACGGTCAGCCACCGCGCGCCGGCGCTGCGCCTCGGCGCGCTCGCTCTCTGCGGTCTCGGCGTTGTCGCGGTCGCCCTGGCGGTGGCGCCGGAATGCGTCGGCAATCCGCTGGCCGGTCTCGATCCGTTGCTCGTCGAGCTCTGGCTCGACCAGGTCTCCGAAGCCCGTTCCGTCGCGCTGATCGCGGCGCAGGAGCCGACCAATATCGGCGCTTACTATTTCACCGGCGCCTTTGCCTCGGCCATCTGCGTCTGGCGCATCTGGCGTCGCGACCGGGTCGATCTCCATCTCGTGCTCCTGGCCCTGGTGTTTTCGAGCCTGGCGATCGCGCTTGTCCAGGTCCGCGGCATGGCATTCTCCAACCTGCTCGCCATCGTGCCGATGGCGCTGCTGCTGGCCGATCTGCGCGCGCGGTCGGGCGGCGGAACGGCTGGGTCCCGCGCCTCCCTTCTCTATGTCGGCGCGCTGCTCGTTTCCGTTCCGGCGACGTGGGCCATTGCCGGAACGCTTGCGGAAAAGGGGATCAACGGGTTTGCTGCGGCAGAAAGAGCGGTCACCAACGGCGAGGCGTGCCTGAGCGACGTCGCACTTGCCGATATTGAGCGGCTTGCGCCGTCGCTGGTCGTCGGGCCGTCGGATATCGGCGCGACGCTGCTTCGCCGCACGGAACACCGCGTGCTCAGTGCCCCCTATCATCGCAATGCCGCCGGCATGCTCCGCGAATTGAAGATCGGCCTGGCCGAGCCTGAAGTCGCAGCCGTCCTGTTGCATCAGCTCGGCCAGCCCGTGCTCGCCTTCTGCGCCGTCGACGTGCAAACGCAGATCATAGCTGCCCGCGCCCCCGATGGTCTCTATGCCGACCTCGCCGCCGGGCGCGTGCCGGCGTTTCTGACGCCGCTGCCGGTGTCGGAAGGCTCACCCATCCGGCTCTACACGCTGTCGCCTTGAGCGCCACGCCCCTGGCGCGTGGAAAGCGTGAGGGATGTGCTGGCCTTCGGCGAAGGGTGCGGTAAAAGAGGCAATGGCCTCTTTCTTCGACAACGATTCTCCGAGCAACCTCACCGAATATTCGGTGTCCGAGCTTTCGGGCTCGATCAAGCGAACGGTCGAACAGACCTTCGACCAGGTGCGCGTGCGCGGCGAGATCTCGGGCTATCGCGGCCCGCATTCCTCGGGCCACGCCTATTTCGCGCTCAAGGACGACCGCGCGCGCATCGACGCGGTGATCTGGAAGGGCACCTTCTCGCGGCTGCGCTTCCGTCCGGAAGAGGGCATGGAGGTGATCGCGACCGGCAAGGTCACGACCTTCCCCGGCTCGTCGAAGTATCAGATCGTCATCGAGACGATGGAGCCCGCCGGCGCCGGCGCGCTGATGGCGCTGCTCGAAGAGCGCAAGCGCAAGCTCGCCGCCGAAGGGCTGTTCGACGCCAATCGCAAGAGGCCGTTGCCCTATATGCCCAAGGTGATCGGCGTCGTGACGTCGCCGACCGGCGCCGTCATCCGCGATATCCTGCACCGCATTGCCGATCGCTTTCCCGTCCATGTCGTCGTCTGGCCGGTTCGGGTGCAGGGCGATGGCTCGGGTGACGAGGTGGCAGCGGCGATCCGCGGCTTCAACGCGGTCGAGCCCGGCGGGCCGATTGCGCGGCCGGATGTGCTGATCGTTGCGCGTGGTGGCGGTAGCCTCGAAGACCTCTGGGGCTTCAACGACGAGGCCGTCGTGCGCGCAGCCGCCGCCTCCGAGATCCCATTGATTTCTGCCGTCGGCCACGAGACCGACTGGACGCTGATCGACTATGCCGCCGACCAGCGCGCGCCAACGCCGACGGGTGCTGCCGAAATGGCAGTGCCGGTCAGGGCCGATCTCGAAGCCGGTCTCTCTGGCCTGTCGGCCCGCCTCAAGTCGGCCGTCGGCCGCCAGATGGACAATCGCCGCCAGTCGGTGCGGGCGCTCGCACGGGCGCTGCCGTCGCTCGACCAGTTGCTGGCGTTGCCGCGCCGCCGCTTCGACGAGGCCGCCCTCGGGCTCGGGCGCGGCCTCACGATGAACACAGCCAACAAGCGGCGCCAGTTCGAGCGCGCCTCGGCCGAGTTGCGTGCCGATCTTCTCAAGGGCAAGCTTTCCGAGCGCCGCCAGCGCCTGGTCGACGCCATGAACAAGGCCGACCGCATCGTCGAGCGGCAAGTACATCGCGGCGAGGCGCGGGTTTCGGCGGCCGACGCTGCATTGCGCGCCTTGCCTTCGCGCCTCATCGGCCAGATCCATCGGGCATCCGATCGCGTCGCCGGCCTTGCGGCCCGGTCCGATGCGGCCGTGCGGGCCGACGTGCGCCGCCTGCGCAGCGTCATCGTCGCCCAGGACCGCATCCTGCAGTCGCTTTCCTATCGCAACGTCCTGCAGCGCGGCTTTGCGCTGGTGCGTGACGCCGAAGGCGGGCCGGTGCGCCAGGCTGCATCCGTCTCGGTTGGCATGACGCTCAGCCTGGAGTTCGCCGACGGTCGCGTTTCGGCGATTGCCGGCGAAGGCGAGGGCGAGCCGGCTTCCCCGCCGACTGTGCCGCGCAAGAAGCAGACAAAACCTGCAGAGGCGGCGGGGGACCCGCCGAAACAGGGCAACCTGTTCTAGCGCGTCATCCCGCTGTCATGGCGACGGCGTAACGCCAGCGTTCCCACGACAGCGACGGAGCCCGGCATGGTCGAGCGAGCCAAGATTATCTTCATCCACGGGGCCTCCAGCAGCGGAAAATCGACGTTGGCGCGGGCGGTCCAGGCGCAGATGGGCGAGCCGTTCTGGCATGTCTCGATCGACCATCTTCGCGATTCGGGAACGGTGCCGATGGAACGGTTCCGCCGCGGCGATTTTTGCTGGAAGGAACATCGAGCGCGCTTCTTCGACGGGTTCCACCGCTCGCTGGTCGCCTATGCGTCAGCCGGCAACAATCTCCTGCTGGAGCACATTCTCGAGGAGCCCGGCTGGGCGTCCGAGCTCGCGGTGATGTTTCAGCCGTTCGACGTGTTTTTTGTCGCGCTTCACTGTGAACTCGACGAACTGGTCCGGCGCGTACGGCTTCGCGCCGACCGGCCGATTGGCAGCGCCGCGGATGATTTTCACCGCATTCACTTCGGACAACGTTACGATCTGGAGCTCGGTCCGGGGCAGGCCGCCGAGGACCAAGCCGCGCAGTTGATTTCCGCCTGGTCGGTGCGCCGCGCGCCCTCCGCCTTCGACGCACTGGCGCTGGAGGCGCGGGCAGGATCTGGAGGATCTCAGGTCTAAGAACAGTGAGCCGGCTATCATTCTTCGGTGCCGCTCGTCGCTCGCGAAAAACGGCATTGTATTCGGTTGATTTTTCAGCTCATTTTCCCGGCTACGGATCTTGATTCCAGATCGATATGTTAGGGAACGCCGGATGCGCATCCTGCTCGTGCTTGCTCACCCGCTCGAAGACAGTTTTGCCGCAAGCGTAGCGCGTCAGGCGCGCGCCGCCTTGGAGGCGAACGGTCATTCGGTCGACTTGCTCGACCTCTATCGCGAGGATTTCGATCCGCGCCTCACCGTTGCCGAGCGCGGCAGCTACTTCACCGACGCCTATGATCGCTCAAGCACGGCAGATTGGATCGCGCGGCTGCAGGCGGCCGACGGGCTGGTGCTCGTCTTTCCGCAGTGGTGGTTCAATTTTCCGGCGATCCTGAAGGGCTTCTTCGATCGCGTCTTTGCGCCGGGTGTCGCCTTCGACAACGACCCGGCCGGCGGCCGCATCATTCCGCGGCTCAACAATATCAAGCTCTTCTGGGCGCTGACGACGACCGGCTCGCCCTGGTGGGTGGTGCATCTCTATATGGGCAATCCGGTGAAGCGGCTGTTGAAGCGCGGCATCGCCGCCTTCTGCGCCAAGGGGCTGAACTTCCGCATGCTGGCGCTGCACGACATGGACCGGGCGACCGACGCCAAGCGCAAGGCGCATCTGGAGCGCGTCCGCCGGCTTGCCTCAAGTCTATGATCGCGGCTACTCGAACGTCGCGAGATATTTGCGCAGCAGTGCGTTGAGCACCACGCGTTCCTCGGGCGAGAGCGCGGAAACCACGCGATGCTGGTTGGCCACATGCGCGGTCGCGGCTTCGTCGACACGGCGCAAGCCTTCTTCCGTCAAGGCGATGATCACGCCCCGCCTGTCCTCGGGATTGGCGATCCGTTCGACGAGCCCCGCCTTTTCCAACTGATCGATGCGGTTCGTCATGGTGCCGGAACTGACCATGGTCGTATCGAGAAGTTCTCCGGGCGAAAGCCGATAGGGCGGCCCGGACCGACGAAGCGTCGCAAGCACGTCGAAGCTCGACGCATTCAACCCGCGTTCGGAAAACGACTTTTCGATTTCACGGGCGATATGTGTCGAGACCCGTGAGAGCCGGCCAAGCAGGCCCATGGCCGAAACGTCAAGGTCCGGCCGCTCCCGGTGCCATTGGGCCAAAATCCTGTCGACGCGATCCATCAATACCCCCATACATTTATCTCAGCATAGAGTATCTTGACTTAGAGATAAACCGCGTTATCCTCAATTTATCTTGATATAGAGATTCTTGAGGTAAAGATATGAGCTCGAAACGCACCGTCGACCTTGCCTTGACCGCGCTGGCACCTGCCATTTGGGGCAGCACCTACCTCGTCACCACGCAGTTCCTGCCGTCCGGCTATCCGCTGACGGTCGCCATGCTACGGGCGCTTCCGGCCGGGCTGCTCCTGCTGCTCATCGTCCGGCGGTTGCCGGAAGGCATCTGGTGGCCACGCACCTTCGTGCTCGGCGCACTCAACTTTTCCTTCTTCTGGGCGATGCTCTTCGTTTCGGCTTACAGGTTGCCGGGCGGCGTCGCCGCCACGGTGGGTGCCGTACAGCCGCTGATCGTCATCCTCCTGTCGCGCGTCTTCCTGGGCTCGCCGATCCGTCTGCTCAGCGTCGTCGCCGGCCTTGCGGGCATCGCCGGCGTTGCCCTACTGGTGCTCACGCCCGGCGCCGCGCTCGATCCGCTCGGGGTGCTCGCCGGTCTCGCCGGCGCGGTCTCTATGGCCTTCGGCACGGTGCTCAGCCGCCACTGGGCGCCGCCGGTGCCGCCGCTCACCTTCACCGCCTGGCAATTGGCGGCCGGTGGCCTCATGCTCGTGCCGGTGGCGCTGTTCTTCGAGCCGTCGCTGCCGCCGCTGACGACGGCCAACGTCCTCGGTCTTGCCTATCTCGGCCTGATCGGCGCCGCCTTCACCTATCTGCTCTGGTTCCGCGGCCTCTCGCGCCTCGAGCCTTCTGCCGTGTCGCCGCTCGGTTTCTTGAGCCCCGTCGTCGCCATCCTGCTCGGCTGGGGCGTGCTCGGAGAGCAGCTGACACCGGTCCAGGCGCTCGGCATCCTCGTCGTCTTCCTCAGCGTCTGGCTCAGCCAGCGCGCGCAACTCGCCCCGAAGGTGCGACCGGCGCGGGCCTGAAAGCGGGCTTGCAACCACAGGGCATGCGCTTCACATTGCCGGGACCTCAATTCCCAGGAAGCGCATGCCGCAATGACCGAGCAACTGACGCCGGCGCACTATTTTGATCTCCTCCGTTTCGCCAGGCGCCAGACGCGCCGCGCAGCAGAAGCGGAGGATTTGCTGCATGAGGCGCTGATCGTGGCGCTCAAAGCAGGGCGCTTTCCGACCGGCAGCGATCGCGCCTGGTTCTGCGGCGTTCTCCGCAAGCTCGCGGCGATGCAGGCGCGTACTGCCGCTCGCCGACTTCGCCGGGAGCAGCAGCTTGATATCCCAGAAGCGGAAGACGCCAGTTCCGCCGATCCGCTCGCCTTCGCCGCCACGCTTTCCCCCAGTCTCAGGATCGTGATGCTGCTTGCGATCGCCGGCCACAATCGCCTCGAAATCCGTCACCTCCTTGGCATTTCCGATGAAGCGCTGCGCCAGCGCATCCTGATGCTGCGCCGGGCCTGGCGTGATGCCGGCCATGTCGAGACCAGTCTGGAGTTGACCGGGCTTCGTTATCCGCTCGAAAGCGGCCGCATCCGCCAGGCGTTGCTGCCGATCACGCGGAGCGGACGCGCCGCCTTTGCCAGCCACGATCCTGATGGACATCTCTTTGCGATCAATTTTTCGCCGCGCGCGTCTCACGAAACGGCAACCGGCGGCAACAAGCCGGCGTAACAAGCACAAGGGAATCAACCAATGCTGTCGAAACCACGTATCGGGGCCATCTGCTATTTCGTCTCGGAACTTACCCGGACGGAAGCCTTCTACCGTGATGTCCTGGGTCTCAACGTCCAGAGCATGGAGGACGACGAAGCCGGCGCCTGGCTGATGGCCAAGATAGAAGACGAGGTCGAATTGATCTTCTTCGTCGCGGAAAGCAAACCGGGCAACACGCCGATCGTCGTGTTCGATCTCGCCGAAGGCGGCATCGACGATGTCGTGGGCGGCCTCGCCGAAAAGGGAACCACCATCGTCACGCCGGTGAGCCATGCGCCGGGCGGCTGGTCGGCGGAGTTTGCCGATCCTGATGGTCATGTCCTGTCGCTCTACCAGTCGGCGGAGATGCCGCGTCTGAAGCGGGCTGCCAACGCTTGAAGGGGCAGTTTCCCCAATAGAAAAGGCCGCCGCATGTCCTGCGGCGGCCACAAGCCTTTCAGGCCGGACGATACTGGAGAGGGGCCATGATCAGGCCCATTCGCCCTTTCGCATGACCGGGACGCGGCTGCCGTCGGCGCGCACGCCGTCGATGTCGACCTGGCCCGAACCGATCATCCAGTCGATGTGAATGAGGCTGGAATTGCCGCCCTGGGCGCGGATCTGGTCAGGTGTCAGCTTGGCGTCGTCGACGAAGCAGCCGGAATAGCACTGGCCGAGCGCGATGTGGCACGAGGCGTTTTCGTCGAACAGCGTGTTGTAGAACAGGATGCCGCTTGCCGAGATCGGCGAGGAATGCGGCACCAGAGCCACTTCGCCGAGCCGGCGCGCGCCCTCGTCGGTGTCGAGCACCTTGTTCAGTACTTCCTCGCCGCGCGATGCCTTGGCTTCGACGATCCGGCCGCCCTCGAAACGCACCTGGATGTTGTCGATCAGAGTGCCCTGGTGCGACAATGGCTTGGTCGAGGAGACATGGCCTTCGACACGCAGCGCATGCGGGGTCGTGAACACCTCCTCGGTCGGGATGTTCGGGTTGCAGGTGACGCCGTTCTTGGCCTCCGATGCGCCGCCGCACCAGAGATGGCCATCGGCAAGCCCGACGGTCAGATCGGTGCCTGGGCCGGTGAAGTGCAGCGCTGCAAAGCGTTCGCCGTTCAGCCAGGCCGAGCGCCGGGCGAGGTTGGCGTTGTGCTCCTTCCAGGCGGCCACCGGATCGGCGACGTCGACGCGCGAGGCGGCGAAGATGGCGTTGGCGAGCTTCTCGACGGCAACCTCTTCCGGATCATTAGGGAAGACGAGCTTCGCCCAGGACGGGTTCGGGTAGGAGACGATGTTCCAGTTGATGTCGAAGTTGGAGATCTTTTCGAGCGCCGGCTTGTACGCGATCGAGTTCGCCTTGTTGGCGCGCGCCACCTTGGCCGGATCCTGCGCCGACAGCATCATCGGGTTGTCGCCGGAGATCGCAAGCCGCGCTGCACCACCGGCGAAAGCTTCGGCCATGCCCTTGAACAACCAGTCGCTTGCCCGGTCGAAGCTCTCGTCCGGTGCATAGGCATAACGCGAAAGCGTCGTGTCCTCGTCCGAATAGAGAGTCGTCACGAGGCCTGCACCGGCCTTGTAGGCGTGCTTGGTGATAAGGCGAACAAGCGGCATCGCCGCGACCGGCGCGGTCATGACAAGGTCCTGGCCGCGCTGAAGCTGCAGGCCGACCTGGATCGCGACTTCCGCGAGCTTGTCGAGTTTCACCGGGTCGATCGGATCGGGCGTATTGGCGGGAAAGGTCATGATCTACCTGTCTTTCTGAAATCGGAAGAAGAAGACTTAGAGCGCTTTGCGGCGAAAATGAAGGCTGAGTGCCGGAGGTTTGGTGCAATCAGCGCGCGCCGAGGGCCGCACGCACCCGCTCGACATTGCTCCTGTGCACGGCCTCGTACGGCGCGAAATAAAGGATCGCGCCGGAGGCGATATCCGCGGCGGCGAATTCCTTGAGCGTGCCTGTGGCAGCACCGGTCGAGATCGCCTGCGTCAGCCGCTCGATGTAGCCGCGATTGGCGTCGATCAGTTCCGGCCCGTAGCCGCCGCTGGCGATGCGTTCGCGGTCGCCGTGGGCCGGGAGAATCCGAGCAATCGGCCATTGCCGCAGGCGCATGAGTTCGGCGATGTGCGTCGCCGTCCGATCGGCCTCGCTGATGAAGGTCGTCGTATCCTCGAGCGTATCACCGGCCAGCAGCAACTTTTCCTCGGGCAGCCAGATCACGTTGCCGTCGGCGCTATGGATGGCGAAGTGATGCAGTTCCACCGGCCGCGTCCCGACGGTCAGCAGAAGCGTCTCGTCGAACAGCCGGCTCGGCATGACGAGCGGCTGGATCGGTGGCGTCGCCGTTTCGATCTTCTCGCGGTTCTCGTCAAGCTTCTCTGCCGTCAGCCTGAGCGCGATGATCTCGCAATCGGCAAAGACGGCATTTCCGGCCACGTGGTCCTTGTGCCAATGGCTGAGCACGACGCGGATCGTGGTGACGCCAAGGCTTTCGAGGTGGTTGCGGATCGCCCGGGCGTGATCGAGCGAGATATGGGTGTCGTAGACCAGCGCCTCGCGGCCGTCGACGATGGCGTAGGAGGCGACGCCGAGTTCGTAGGCGCCGTCATCGAGCCAGTTCGCCGCCTGCGAATAGAGCCGCACTCCGGCAACGCGCCCGTCATAGTAGGCATAGACGCCGGGATAGGGCTCAAGAATCGTCAGGGTCGAGATCATGTCGGTCACAAGGCGCTCCTCCAGCATGGCTTGCGCCCTGTCATAGAGCAGGCGCGCGCCAAACTGAAGGACGGCGTGATCTCGCGCTCTTCGCTATGCCTGTCCGGCGCGCAGCAGATAGGCATCGTGTTCCCTGAGAAAGGTCATCAGCCGCTCACCGTAATCCGGCGTCACGGCCGCCTTGACGCTCGGCCGCTCGGCGAGCGCCTTGCGCCAGGCGCCGACACGATCGAGCCCGTCGAAAATGCCGTGATCTGCAAGCGTGTCGAAGAGATCGAAGTAACGGAAGATCGGTGCGAAGACGGCATCGACGAGCGAGAATTGTGTGCCGGCAAAGTAGGGGCCGTCGCCGAGCGCCGCTTCCATCGTCGCAAACTTGCCGGTGATCGCCTGGCGCTTCTGCTCGTAGGTTTCCTGGTCTCGGGCCGTCTCGAAACCCCAAAGGTCAGAAAGGATCGACGAGCCGAATTCCATCCAGCCGCGATGACGGGCGCGCTCCAGCGCATCTTGCGGGTGAAGCTTCGGGCCGGCTTGGCTTTCCTCGACATATTCGGCGATGACGGAGCTTTCGAACAGCACCGCTTCGCCGCCCGGCTGCGGCACCTGCAGCAGCGGCACCTTGCCGAGCGGCGAAACCTTCAGGAACCAGTCGGGCTTGGCTTTGAGGTCGATATAGGTTCGCTCGAAGCGAACGCTTTTTTCGTCGAGCGCGATCGAGGCGCGCTGCACATAGGGGCAGAGATGGTGGCTGACGAGGATAAGCATGGCGATCTCCCGGTTGAACAAAAGTAGATGCACATGCATGTATGTGGGCTTGCTTCGACTTTCAAGATGGATGTAATTGCATCTATGAGCAAAGAAACGAAAACCGACAAAAAAGGCCCTGGCCCAGACGCGACCGCAGCCTGGATCGGGCTGATGCGCGCGCGCGAATGCGTGCTTGCGCGGATCGAGGCCGATTTCAAGGCGGCCAGCCTGCCGCCGCTCGGCTGGTACGACGTGTTGTGGGAACTGGTTCAGGCGGAAGACGGCCGGCTGCGGCCCTTCGAGATCGAGGCGCGGACCCTCCTTGCGCAGTACAATCTTTCGCGTCTGATCGATCGTCTGGTGAAGGAAGGCCTTGTCCGCCGCGAAACCTTCGACGCCGACGGTCGCGGCCAATGGGTTGTCATCACCGAGGCCGGCCGGGCGATGCGCGCCCGCATGTGGCAGACCTACGGCCCGTCGATCGAGGCCCATGTCGGCGCCCGGCTGACAGAAGCGGAAGCGCGGCAACTGGCGGCGCTGCTGGCGAAGCTAAGGTAGCGGCTTCTAGTTTTGGAAAGTGACATCGCAGGCGTTGAATTGCGACGTCGACACGAATTGCCCCACTCTCAAGTTAGGCCGAGGATGAGGGGGTGTTGATGAGGACGAACGGGCGCCACGCGTCTCCTTCGCCCCGCTTGCGGAGGGGGAGGCCGGCAGGCCGGATGAGGGGGCTGATGCGGCGAACGTCAATCCAGGACGCCGTCGTCGCCTAGCTGCTCAGCCCGAACGACTTCTCAAGGGCTTCCCAGGTCTCGTCCATGGCGAAGGTGCCGGTGAGATAGGGAATGGCCACATGGCCGTAGAGCGGCGAAAGCTGCCACTCGGCCGTTTCCTCGTCGACCCCTGCGATCTGCTGCAGGTAGATCGTCGAGACGAGCCCGGTGCGGTCGGCGCCGGCCTTGCAGTGGATCAGAAGCGGCTTCGGTGCGTCCCGAAGGATCGCCATCAGCACGTCGGTTTCCTTGCGGTCGATCTCGGCCGAAGCGGACATGGGGAAGTTGATGAGCCGGATACCGTTGCGCTCTGCGGCGGCAACCTCGTCGCGATACCAGCGCTCGTCCGGTTTCTCGCCGCGCAGGTTGAGAATGGTGCGGATGCCGTAGGCCTTGGAGTATGCGGCGATTGCTTCCGGCGTCGGCTGCGCCGAACGGTAGACCTCACCGGCCACGAGCGTATGGAAATTGCCGGTCCACTGAAGACCGACGAGGTAGATGACCATGGCCGCGACCAGCGCTGCCATGCCGACGGCGAGACGCTTTAAAAGACGCTTCGCGCTGGGAAATCTTGCAAATGCCATGAGAGAGACCCGACGCCGTTCGAAAGCGGGCATGCATGTGAAAGTTGCACTTTCCGTCCCCGCATCAGCGGCTCATATAAGGCATCTGTGATATTTTGATGGCAGCGCCTCAGGCGATGAGCGGTGCGGCGATCGCCTTTAGCGCGGACTGGGCGTCGCGCGGTGCGAGCCGCACCTGCAGGCCGCGCTGCCCGCCATTGATGTAGACCTGCGCTTCGGCAAGTGCTGCCTCCTCGATCGCCGTCGGCACCAGCTTCTTCTGGCCGAACGGGCTGATGCCGCCGACATGGTAGCCGGTCAGCCGCTCGGCGTCCGCCGGCTTCATCATAGCCGCCGACTTGCCGCCGAAGGCAGCGGCGAGCTTCTTCATGCTGACCTCGCGGTCGGAGGGCACGACGCAGCAGACCGGCTTGCCGTCGACCTCGGCCATCAGCGTCTTCAGCACCCGGCCCGGATCCTCGCCGAGCGCCTCGGCCGCCTGTAGGCCGACGCGCTCCGCATTGGGGTCGTAATCATAGGCATGCACGCTGAAGGCGACGCCGGCCTTCGAAAGCATCTGCGTGGCGCGCGTGGTCTTCGACATCGTCGTCGCTCCGAATGGGATCAGGCTTTGGCGAGCACGGCCTCGTAGAGGTCCGGCTTGAAGCCGATCAGCAGGTTGCCGTCGGCTTCGAGCACCGGGCGCTTGATCATCGAGGGCTGAGCGAGCATCAGCGCGATTGCCTTCTGCGCGTCGAGGTCCTGTCGATCGGCCTCGTCGAGCTTGCGGAAGGTCGTGCCGGCGCGGTTCAGCACCGTTTCCCACCCGGCTTCCTTGCACCAGCGCTCCAGATGCGGGCGGTCGATGCCCTCGGCCTTGTAGTCGTGGAAGCGATAGGCGACGCCCCGGCCGTCGAGCCATGTGCGCGCCTTCTTCATCGTGTCGCAGTTCTTGATGCCGTAAATCGTAACCGTCATGCCCATGCTCCAGCCGCAGCGAACAATTCCCGAACGCCGGGAATCGCGCAATTTCAAAGCGTGGCAGGAGTGATAGCCGCCCGATGCGCGGGAGGGAAGACCGAGACCTTGCGTCAGGTCACGCCGGCATAGCGCCCCGGCTTGTGATTGATCGCCAGCGTCATGTTGACGACCGCCGCGCCGATCACCGAAAGTACCAGGTTCGATGGCGGCAGCACGAAGAAGGCGGCCGCCAGAATGGCGAGATCGACTGCCAGCTGGAAATAGCCGGCACGGATGCCGAACCTCTCTTGGAGATAGATTGCGACGATGTTGATTCCGCCAAGCCCGGTGCGATGGCGAAAGAGGATCAACAGGCCCATGCCCATCAGCCCGCCGCCGACAACCGCCGCATAGATCGGGTCGAGCCGGGCGATCTCCACCCAGCCGGCGGTCAGCCGGGAAAACAGCGAAACGAGGCTGACGGCGATGAAGGTGCGCAGTGCAAACATCCAGCCGAGCCGTTTGACCGCCAGGATGTAGAAGGGCAGGTTGACGAGCGAAAAGACCAGCCAGAACTCGGCGCCGGTCGCATATTGCAGCAGCAGCGCCAGACCCGACGTGCTGCCCGTAAGTAGCATCGCCTTGCTGTAGATGATGATGCCGAGCGACATGATCAGCGTGCCCGTCAGGATCGCCAGCGCATCCTCGTAGAGGCGATGGCGTTCGGTCGGGGTTTCTGTCGCGTCGATGCTGCGCTCGGCCATCATGGTCCTCAGAGGTTCTTGAAGTTGGCGATGACGCCGTCGACTTCCGCCGTCTTCAGGCCGGCAATGTTGATGCGGCCGGAACCGGGCATGTAGATGCCGTGCTCGTTCCGAAGCCTCATGACGTCGGCCTCGGCGAGCGGCAGCAGCGAGAACATGCCTTCCTGGCTGGCGACGGCGCCGAGCGCCTGCCAGCGATCGCGCAGGCCTTCGGCGAGCGCGCGGCGGATGTTGGTGATGCGCAGCCGCATGGTTTCGAGCTCTTCTTGCCAGTCACGCTTGAGCTCGGCGTCGGAAAGGATCATCCGCACGATGGCAGCACCGTGATCCGGCGGCATCGAGTAGCTGGTGCGGGCAAGGCCGGCGAGGTTGGAACGGACCGTATCGGCCGACGACGACGAGCTCGTCACCGCGAAGATCGCGCCGGCGCGCTCGCGGTAAAGCCCGAAGGACTTGGAGCAGGAGACCGCAACCAGCGCTTCCGGCACGACGCCGATCAGGTGGCGGAGCCCGGCGACATCCTCGTCGAGGCCGCGGCCGAAGCCCTGATAGGCGAGGTCGACGAGCGGCAGCAGGCCGCGCTCGGCGATGACGGCGGCAAGCTCCATCCACTGCGCCTCAGTGATGACACCGCCGGTCGGGTTGTGGCAGCTCGCATGCAACAGCACGGCGTCGCCGGCTGCAGCACCCTGGAGTGCCGTCATCATGTTGTCGAAGAGCACGGTCTGCGTCGGCACGTCGAAGAACGGGTAACCGGCGGGCTCGAGGCCTGCGGTCTTGAAGATGCTGGCATGGTTCGGCCAGCTCGGGAGCCCGATCCAGATGCGCTTGCCGCCCATCTGGTGGATGAGGTCGGCGGCGAGCCTGAGCGCGCCGGAGCCGCCCGGCGTCTGCACGCCGGCGATATGGCTGCGATCGATCGTGTTGCCACCGACCAGCGTCCAGAGATGGTCGAGGAAGACGAGGTCGCCTTCGGGGCCGACATAGGATTTGCTGTCCTGCGTTTCGAGCAGGCGCTTCTCCGCCGCCTTCACGGCGCGGAAGATCGGCGTGTGGCCGGTTTCGTCGCGGTAGACGCCGACGCCGAGATCGACCTTTCCGGGGCGCTCGTCCTTGCGGTAAAGCCCGATCAGGGCCAGCAACGGATCATCGGGTTGGCGGGTCAGAGCGTCGAACATGCCGGAAATTCCCCCTTGAATGGCAGCGATGCGATATCGGTCGAGAAAGCCTGCCGGCCGCCGTTCCTCCGGCTGCCCTGCGGCTTTCTTCTTAAGTCAGCGCAAGCGCAAAATCGATGCGATATTTGCCACGGCGACAATATCGACAGCGTGCCATTTGCGCAAAACTCTGCAATTGATTTGCTGATTTGCGCGCTAGGGGCCGAGGATGGTTGAAAAGGTAGCGATGGAATTGGATCAGATCGACCGCCGGATCATCCGCCTGCTGGTGGAGGATGCATCGCTCAGCAACAATGCGCTTGCGGCGCGGGTCGGCCTTTCGCCGGCGCCGCTGTCGCGCCGCCTTGCCCGGCTCTATGCGGCCGGCGTCATCCGCCAGACGGTGGTCGTCGATCCGAAGGCAGCTGGCATCGGCTTCCAGGCCTTTGTCGAGGTGACGCTGGAGCGCACCGCAAGCAAGGTCGGCCAGCGCTTCATAGAGCTGGTGTCGCGCATGCCGGAGGTGGTGGAATGCCACACGGTCGCCGGCGATTTCGACTTTCTCCTGAAGATCGCGGTGCGCGACGTTGCCGATTACAAGCGCCTGCTCTGGAGCGAATTCGAGCAGATCGCCGAGATCAAGACCTTGCGCTCGACCATCCTGCTCGACAGCCCAAAGATGACGGCCGCCACGGGGGCGTGACGGCCGCTTGAACATTCAATGGCAGGCCTAGGCTTCGAGCGACCCGGGTTTGCGCACGGCGCTCGACGGTGCGGCGCAGGCGATCTTCATCAGGTCCGAGCGCCGGCGTGCAAGGCGCGTCGAGACGCGGGTGACGATCAGCCCGTCCTGCGGCGCGCGCACTTCGAGGGCACCATCCGCCTGGCCGGGGCGCGTAAGGATCGTTGCGAGCAGGTCGCCGGTCTTCACGCTCTCGCCGATATCCCGGTGGAACAGGATGGCGCCGGCCTCAGGGGCCCGGATCATTTCGATGTTGTCGAGCGGCGCGACGATGGCGGCGAAGGGGGCGATCGTTTCTTCGTCACCGGTCACGACGCCGCGGGCGACGAGGAAGCGGAAGACGCCTTCGGCATCCTTGCGGGCAAGCTCCGGATAGACGTCGCGCGTGCCGCGAAGCTCGACCGTCACCGAGAGGCGTCCCGGCAGGCGCGTCTTCTTCTGCCCGGTTTCGTATTTCCAGGCATAGGCGACAGCCTCTTCGAAGGCGGAGCTTTCGCCGTCCGAAAGGAACACCGCTTCCATGTCGAGGGCCGAGGCGAGGTCGCCGGCTTCCGGCCAGAAGGCGTCGTCGATATAGGCGTATTGCAGTGCCTCGTCGTCGCAATGAAGATCGAGCATCAGGTCGGCGCCGAGCGCCATATGCAGTAGCTGCCTCTTCAGCCGGTCCGTTGCGGAGTAACGGTCGAGATCGTCGATCAGCCGGTCACGGTCGCCGAGCGCAATCAACGGGAAATCACGGTTGAAATTGGTGCGCGACCCCAGGTCGAAGCGGCCCTGCAGCTCGCCGAAATGCGACTGCGCGGCTCCGATCGGGTTTGCCTGGGGTACGACGGTGATGTCGCCAAGGATGGCGCCGTCCTTCTCCGCCTGTTGCAGCCTCTGCAGCAGGAAATGCGCGAGGGCAGTGCCCGGCAGCTCGTTGGCGTGCAACGCCGCCTGGATGTAGGTCTTGGGTGCGGCGGCTGTCCTGCCCTTGAAACGGAAGACCGGCAGGCGCCATTCGATGCCGGGCGTATCGCCGGCGATGATGATTTCGGAAACGTCCATGGGCTCCTCCCGTTTCGTATGCTGGTGGCGCTTATCGGCATTCCGGCGGCGCTCCGCAAGTCGCTAAAACAGGGGTGCGGTTTCGGGTTCCGCCGATGGCGCTTTGCCTTTGACATGGAGGGCCGGCCTATTGTTCCTTGAACCCCTACCACAGGCAGGAAACCGCAAGATGATCCTCATCGGCCAATACGACTCCCCCTTCGTGCGACGCGTGGGCATCGCGCTCAGCCTCTACGACATTCCGTTTGAGCACCGTCCGTGGTCGTCCTTCGGCAATGCCGACGAGCTTCGCGTCTACAATCCGTTGACGCGCGTGCCGACGCTGGTGCTGGACGATGGGACGGTGCTTGCCGACAGCCATATCATCCTCGATTATCTCGACAGTCTCGTTTCCGACGACCGGGTCCTGTTCCCGCGGACGGAACCGGCGCGCCATCGGGCGCTGAGGGTCGCCACGCTTGCGACCGGTCTCGGCGACAAGGCCGTCAGCCTCTTCTACGAGAAAAGGCTGCACGGCGCGGTCTCGGCGCTCTGGGTCGACCGCTGCCGTCGCCAGATCGAAGAGACGCTTCAGGTTCTCGAAACGAGCCGCTCGGAAGGCACGGGCGCCTACTGGTTCGGCGAGCGCATCGGCCATGCGGATATTGCCGTTGCGGCCGTGTTGCGCTTCCTCAAGGAGGTGCATCCCGATCTGGTCGCGGTGGGGCGCTATCCGTGCCTGCAGGCGCATGCAGACATGCTTGAAGCGCTTCCGGTGTTCCAGACGATCAGCCAGCCCTTCATCCCGCCGGCATGAGGGGCAGGGCTTCTCGTCTAAGCCTGGCCGCCACATCACCAAGGCGTGATTGCCCGGCTACCTTCAGCCCGGTGCAATTTCCATCATCCGGTCACAAACGCGGCAGATTCTCGTGGTGAGGCTGGCGTTCAGGAGCCTCTTGGGCGTTTGGTGCCTCTGGTTTTTCATCCGGCGCACACGCACTGAGCATGAGCGAGTGCAGCGCGAAGTATAAGTCGGCGCAGGCTGCCGGCTCGCTCAATGGCATGAAGTGGAACGATTTCCGAAAAGCCCAGTGTGGCACGGAAGCTGCCGCCAAGCCGACCGCCATGACCAATGAAGAGCCCACTGCAAGCAACACGGAAAGTGCTCCGGAACCGGCCGCGACGACGGCCAAGGCGCCGAAGGGCGTGGTCTTCCCGAGCAAGGTCGATGCGAAATACTCTACGGAAACAGCCGGCAAGGCGCGCATGCACACATGCCTCGACCAGTACAACGCCGACAAGGCGAACAATTCATTGAACGGCCTCACCTGGATCAAGAAGGGTGGCGGCTACTACAGCATCTGCAACACGCAATTGAAGCATTCCTGATCTCAGGCCGTCCCGGCAGTCGGCATTTCGAGCCACTGCCGCTCGATGCTGTCTCGCGGTGACCTGCCTTTGGCTGCGGCAATCCGTAGGCCGCCAAAGGCGGTCATGGCACCGCGGGCGCTTTAGCGCGCCGGCAGCAGCGGCCAGCGGGCGAGGATCTTCGCGGAGCCCATCCCCTTGCGCGCATGGATCAGAACGAGTTCGCGCGCCACCCACGAGACCGGTTCTGAAACGCGGATCTCCGGCGCGACCCGATCGTTCCGGTAGAGCGTCATGTGAGGGATTGCCGCGAGCGGGCGTTTGAGCGCCCCGATTTGCCGAACCAGCGCGCTGAAGCCCGGTGCGGCGTCGCTCGTCGCCAGGGTGCGTGGGCGGTCGCGGCCATTGCCGTTGCTGACCAGCCTGTCGAGGTGGATCTCGACCGGCGGCACGTCGATGCACGCACCCTGCCGCAGCGCATCCGCGACCGCGAAGTCGGGTATGCCGCGGCCCTGCCAGCGCTTGTCGACGGAGACGTGCAGGCGATCGGGCCGGTAGATGAAGCCGTCCGCCGCCTGGTCGGCGAAATCCCTTTCGGCGATTGCCAGCGCCTGCGTGGCGGCGGGCTCGTCCGGAAGCAGCGCGAAGTAGAGGATGTCGGTTGCCGGAGCCGGCTGGGGATCACCGAGATCGAATGCGAATTGGTTCGACGACACGGCATCCTCCACCGCCCGGGGCGCGCGCCACGACATGTGGCCTCAAAGGCAGATGGGGATGCCGGCCGACAATGCCAAGGACATCCGGTGGGCAAGGGAAGACTTCGCCCGTTGGCTGAGACTCCTGCTTCGCTATTCCGTCGGCATCCGGCTAAATTTCCGCAGGTCCGGATCGAGACGGTCCCAGGCAAGGCCGCGCACGGCATAGGTCACCGCCTGCGGCCTGTAGCGGCTCGGATCGTCGAGGCTTGCCGCGCGAACGCTGAAGAATTCCGGCATGGCCGAGAAGGTCATGTAGACCGGCGAGCCGCAGGTGGGGCAGAAGCCGCGCGTCTTCACATGGCCGCTGTCGGCGACCATGTCCCAATGCGAGGCCTGGCCTTCGAGCTTCACGCCCTCGCGACGGAACGTCATATGCGATCCGTGCCCGGTCCCGCTTTCGTGCTGGCAATCACGGCACTGGCAGTCGTTGGAAAAGACCGGTTCACTCGAGATCTCGTAGCGGATGGCGCCGCAGGCGCAGCCGCCGATATATGACTTGCTCATGCATTCCTCCTGTTGCGGGCACGACAAAGCCGGCGCGCGGCCGCACAGGCGGGCGCCGATCGAACGCTTTGCCTATCGAGGTGGGTGCGGTGCCGGATCGCCGTGGCGATCCGCCCGGGCTTCAATGCTGTTCGTCGGTAACGGTGCCAATGCGAGACAGGACCTTCGGCCAGCCATTGCTCATGTTGGCATAGGCGCTGTCGTTCTTCGGCGTGACGAAGCCGGAATGAACGAGCCGGAGGCGGGTGCCGTTGTCGACCTTCGTCAGCGTCCAGGTGACGACCGTATCGAGGCGCGAGCCATAGCCGCTATTGCCCACGTCGCCGCCTTTCCAGGAATAGACGAAGCGTTCATGCGGGCGCACTTCCAACACCTGGCAACGGATGGTGCCATCCCACGCGCCGGCGGGCGTCGTCTGGAAAGTGAAATGGGTGCCTTCCACCGGTTGGAAGCCCGCCGGCGGCATGATCCAGCGGCCCATCAATTCGCCGTTGGTCAGCGTCCTCCAGATCGTTTCGGGTGAATGCGGAAAGACCTCGTCGACGACGATATCCTGGGTCTCGAGTTTCAAGGCTGCTGCGTCGGTCATGGATCGATCTCCTTGAGAAGGGTGCGCAGATTGGCGAAGCGGTCGCGCCAGAAGCTGCCGTAGTGGCTCATCCAGTCGACGAGCGGCGCCAGGCCCTCGGGCTCGGCGCGGTAGTAGACGTTGCGGCCCTCCGGACGCTCGGCGACGAGGCCCGCCTGCTTCAGCGATTTGAGGTGCTGCGATATCGCGCCCTGCGTCACGCCGCTGCCGCGCGTCAGTTCGACGACTGTGATTTCCTCGGCATTGGCGATGCGCTCGAACACGGCGCGCCGGGTCGGATCGGCAAGGGCGCGCATGACGGCGGTGATAGGGGCGGTTTCGATCATCATGAATAAATAAATAGCGGATACTAATTGATTAGTCAATGCTATTGATTTTTCTGCTGCTGCAGAAAGGGAAAGGCACGCTCGAGGCGTGCCTTTCTGTCGCTTTGATCCCAGGAGCGGATTGCTTCAATGCGGGCTGGCCGTCGGGCGCACGATGATCTCGCTGACGTCGACATCGTCGGGCTGGCCGATGGCGTAGGCGATCGACGATGCAACGGCGTCGGGACTGATGCAGATAGCCCGCCATTCCTTCATCGCCTCGCGCGCGCTGGGGTCGCTGATCGTATCGGCGAGGTCGGAGGTCGTTGTTCCGGGCGAGATGACGGTAACGCGGATGCGGTCGGTCTCCTGCCTCAGGCCGTCCGAGATCGCCCGGACGGCGTACTTGGTGGCGCAATAGACGGCGGCTGTCGGCGACACCGAATGGCCGCCGATCGAGGAGATGTTGATGATCTGCCAGGATCCTTGCGAACTCATGATCGGCAGGGCGGCGGCAATGCCGTAGAGCACGCCCTTGATGTTCACGTCGACCATGCGGTCCCACTCGTCGATCTTGAGCGCTGCCAGCGGCGACAGCGGCATCACGCCGGCATTGTTGACGATGACATCGAGGCGCCCGAATTCGGCTTGGGCAAAGCGGGCGAAGGCGGCAACGTCGTCGCGGTCGTTAACGTCGAGCACGCGAAAGCGCGTTTCGCTGCCGGCAGCGGCGATTTCGTCGGCGATGCGCTCCAGCCGGTCGGCTCGGCGTGCACCGATCACCACCTTGGCGCCGGCCGCAGCCAGCTTCTTGGCGGTGGCTTCGCCGATGCCGCTGCTTGCGCCGGTGATGGCCACGACTTTTCCCTGAACATTCTCCATGGGTATCGCCTTTCAAGAGGTCCGTTTCTGATTGGCTCGGGTGCTGATGCCCCTGAGTTGATGAGACGGAGGATAGAAAAGGCGATCCGTTCGATCGAGCGGCCAATCGAGGATGGCGTGGTCAGAAGCTCTAACCAATGATGGCGACGGTGGAGCAGGGTTCCACGCGTATTGGTCGTTAGGCTGGCCCTGGAGACAAGCGAAGGGGCGAAGCTTCGCGCTTCGCCCCCATTTCTGTCGCTGTCCGTTGAGGCCGCTTATTTGCTCGCCTGCGCGGCCTGCTCGATGATCGCGGCCACCGCCTCGGGCTTGGAGACGTAGATGGCGTGGCTGCCGGGTGTCTCGACGACGGTGGAACCCGCCCGCTTTGCCATCTGGCGCTGGGCGGCCGGCGGGATCATGTGGTCGTCGGTCGCGACCAGGTAGAAGCTCGGCTTTTGCTTCCACGCCGGAGCGGTGACGGCGCCGGTCGTCGCTTCAATGCCCCACGGTACCTGGGAGTCGGCCATGAAGGCGGCAAGCTCAGGATCGAGATCGGCCGCGAAGGCGGCAGTGAACTTTTCCTTGTCGAGCGAGAGGAAGCCATCGACCGGCGGCAGGATCGGCGGAACGGGCGCGCCGGCCGGCGGGTTGGCGATGAGCGAGGAAACGGACTCGCCCTTATCCGGCGCAAAGGCGGCGATGTAGACGACCGACTTCACCTTCTCGTCGGTGCCGGCTTCCGAAACGACCACGCCGCCATAGGAGTGGCCGACGAGCACGACCGGTCCGTCCTGCGCGGCGATCGCACGCTTGGTGGCCGCAACGTCGCCGGCAAGCGTCACAGTCGGGTTCTGGACGATGGTGACGTTGTAGCCGTCCTTCTTCAGGATGTTGTAGACGCCCTGCCAGCCGGAGCCGTCGGCAAAGGCGCCGTGAACGAGTACGACATTCTTGGTGGCGGGGGCCGCGTGGGCTGGCGTCAGCGCGCTTGCGGAGAGGGCGAAAGCAGCGGCGGTGATCAGGGACTTGAGCATTTCGGATCTCCTTCGATAAGTTGTTTTCGCGACATTTATTATCGCGATAAGGATCGTATACGGCGACTCGGTTTTCTTGTAAAGATATTAATTATCGCGATATCTATTTTTGCGGCGAAAGGCCGCAAGCGCCGCAAGGAGGCCGGAATGTCCGACGACCCGACAACGCTGCCGCTCGACAGCCAGCTCTGTTTCTCGATCTACTCGGCGTCGATCGCCATCAACCGCGTCTACAAGCCGATGCTCGATGTACTCGGCGTGACCTATACGCAGTATCTCGTCCTGAGCACGCTTTGGGAACGGGATGGGCTGACGATCTCGGCGATCGCCGATCGGCTGGGTCTGGAATCGAGCACCATCACGCCGGCTGTGAAGCGCCTCGAAGCCGCCGGCTTCCTGGGTCGGCATCGCAGCGTCACGGACGAGCGGCAGGTCGAGGTCCATCTCACCGCGAAAGGGCGCAGCCTGCACGTGAAGACCGGTTGCCTGACCGATGCGCTCCTGGAAAATTCCGGCTTTACCGTACCGGAAATGATCGACCTCAACGAACGGGTCCGAAAACTGCGCGATGGGATGCGCGACGCGGTGAAATAGGGCTGCATGCGGGCGGCGTCTGTGCCGGGACGCAAAAAGGGCGCGCCGAAGCACGCCCTTTAACGCTTTCTATCGCCGACGCAGCAGATGCGTCCGCGTGTTTATTCCCACTCGATCGTGCCTGGCGGCTTCGAGGTGACGTCGTAGACGACGCGGTTGATGCCGCGGACCTCGTTGATGATGCGCGTCGCCGCGCGGCCGAGGAATTCCATGTCGTAGTGGTAGAAGTCCGCCGTCATGCCATCGACCGAGGTGACGGCGCGAAGGGCACAGACGAACTCGTAGGTGCGGCCATCGCCCATGACGCCGACGGTCTGCACCGGCAGAAGCACGGCGAAGGCCTGCCAGATGGCGTCGTAGAGGCCGGCCTTGCGGATCTCGTCGAGATAGATCGCATCGGCTTCGCGCAGGATCTCAAGCTTCTCGCGGGTGATGCCGCCCGGGCAACGGATGGCGAGGCCCGGACCCGGGAAGGGGTGGCGGCCGATGAAGCTGTCGGGCAGGCCGAGCTCGCGGCCGAGCACGCGCACTTCGTCCTTGAAGAGTTCGCGCAGCGGCTCGACGAGCTGCATGTTCATGCGTTCGGGCAGGCCGCCGACATTGTGGTGCGACTTGATCGTCACCGACGGGCCGCCGGTGAAGGAAACGCTTTCGATGACGTCGGGATAGAGGGTGCCCTGAGCGAGGAAGTCGGCGCCGCCGAGCTTCTTCGCCTCTTCTTCGAACACTTCGATGAACAGGCGGCCGATGATCTTGCGCTTGGTCTCGGGATCGCTCTGGCCTTCCAGTTCGCCGATGAAACGGTCGGATGCGTCGACGTGCAGGAGGTGCAGGTTGTAGTGCTCCTCGAACATCGCAACGACGTTCTTCGCCTCGTCCTTGCGCATCAGGCCGTGGTCGACGAGGATGCAGGTGAGCTGGTCGCCAACCGCTTCATGGATCAGCAGGGCCGCAACCGAGCTGTCGACGCCGCCCGAGAGCGCGCAGATGACCTTCTTGTCGCCAACCTGCTTGCGGATCGCTTCGACCGCCTTGGCGCGGTAGGCCGACATCGACCAGTCGCCCTTGATGCCGGCAATCTTGTGCACGAAGTTGGAAATCAGCTTGGCGCCGTCGGGCGTGTGCACCACTTCCGGATGGAACTGCACGGCGTAGTACTTGCGCTTTTCGTCGGCGATGAAGGCGAAGGGCGCGTTGGCGGAGGTCGCGACGACCTCGAAGCCCTCGGGGATCGCGG
Organism: Ensifer sp. ENS09; assembly: GCF_014852425.1. Classification (NCBI taxonomy): domain Bacteria; kingdom Pseudomonadati; phylum Pseudomonadota; class Alphaproteobacteria; order Hyphomicrobiales; family Rhizobiaceae; genus Ensifer; species Ensifer sp. ENS09. The sequence continues at coordinate 1,187,852 of NZ_JACVBP010000002.1, read as the reverse complement.
TCACGCGGTCGCCGTGCGACATCCAGACCTGGTGGCGCGAGCCGACCGACCAGAGGCCTTCGAACAGCGGGCAGTCCTTCTCGACTTCGAGGAAGGCGCGGCCGAATTCGCGGTGATGGCCGCTCTCGACCTTGCCGCCGAGCTGGGCGCAGATGGTCTGCTGGCCATAGCAGATGCCGAAGACCGGCAGACCGGAATCGAAGATCACCGAGGGCGCACGCGGCGAGCCGATGTCGAGGGTGGAGGCCGGGCTACCGGAGAGGATGACGGCCTTCGGCTTCAGCCGCTGAAAACCTTCTTCGGCCGACTGGAACGGCACGATTTCGCAATAGACACCGGATTCGCGGACGCGTCGGGCGATGAGCTGCGTCACCTGGCTGCCGAAGTCGACGATGAGGACGGTGTCGGGATGGGCTGTCTGGGTCATTGGGTGCCTTCAAACAAGCTTGATCATGGCGAGCCTTTAATGAAAGCCCGCCATCGACGCAACGATTCAATTGCACCCGGACAATTCCGGGGTTTTAGAGCGGGATCGCGCCACCCAAGACCGCATTCTCCAACCGGTCGATCACGCTTGCAAGCTTCTCGTCGATGACGTGAAGATACTCCGTCCAGTCGTTGACATGCTTCAGTTCGGCCTTGCCGTCGGAAATGCCGCGAAGCGCAATCAAGGGAGTTCCGAAGGACTGGCAGGCGCGTAAGACCGCGAAGGTCTCCATCTCCACCATGTCGGCGTCGATCCCATCATAGGCAGCGCCCGAAACGATGTTGGCGCCAGTCGAAAGCCGCGCCTCGGGCACGCCGGGGATGCGCAGCGGCAGCGGCACCACGGCCGGAAGGTCGAGAAACGGCGTTCTCCCCTTCTCGAAGCCGAGCGGCGAGGCGTCCATGTCGCGGTAGCCGACGGAAACAGCCTGGTAGACTTCCGTCTGTTCGAGCTTGGCCGCACCCGCCGAACCGAGGGAAACGACGAGATCGGGCAGGGCCCGTTCGGCCGCAAGTTCAGCAAGCGTGCGCGTCAACACGACGGCCGCCTCGACCGGGCCGACGCCGGTCATCAGCGGCTTGATCCGGTCTTTCAGGTGCGGGCCGTATTCGGCATCCACGGCCATGACGTAGAGCACCTTGCGTCCGGCAACGTCCTTGACGGCAAAACTCATCCTTCAATCCCTTCGCGTCCGCGCACCACCATCATCGTTCCGGTCATCGAGGCGATCAGCTTTGCCGGTCCGTCGGAGCGGATCGCATAGCCGCGGCCGTCGGAAACGATGATCGTCGAGCCGGGCTTGGTCACCTCGCCGCGGAACAGGAACCGCTCGCCGCGTCCGGGCGAAAGCAGGTTGACCTTGAACTCGATCGTCAGGATCGAGGCCTCCGGGTCGATCACCGAATAGGCCGCATAGGTGCCGGCCGAATCCAGTGCTGCGGAGATCACGCCGGCGTGCAGGAAGCCATGCTGCTGCGTCAGCTTGTCGTCGAAGGGCAGCTCGATTTCGACCGTGCCCTGCTCGACCAGTGTCAGTTCGGCGCCGATCGTGCGCATCGCCGCCTGCCGCGCAAAACTGTTGCGGATGCGGTTTCGGAAATCGGGGGGATCACGGTCGTCCATCAGTCCATGGGCCTTTGTGTCGCGCGGCATCATTATGCTGGGCGGACAGTGGCACGCTCATGAAGGTCCGACAAGTTCAATTCATGAGCAAAATCGCGCTGTTGAGTGCGGTCGCAAACGCAACCCAAGCGAGATAGGGGAGGAACACCAGGGCCGAAAGACGGTCTCTTTGCCAGCTTGCGACGACGAAGCCGGCGACCGCGATCACGAGCGCAAGGATGACGATCAACGCCGACGAGATATCCTGCATGCCGAAAAACAGCGGCGACCAGAGGAAGTTGAGGATCATCTGCGCCAGCCACAGGCGCATGGCGGCGGTACGGCGATGGTCGAGAAAGATCCTGGCACCGGCGATGCCGATCATCACGTAGAGGATCGACCAGACGGGCGCGAAGACCCAGTTCGGCGGATTGAAGGCGGGTTTTGCCAGCGACTGGTACCATTCGCCGGGGATGTTGTTGTAGCCGATGAGAAGGCCGAGGCCGAGAACGGCGGCGATGAAGATTGTGTAAACGATCGGTCTGTTCATGGCTTCGACAGATAGAACAAACTTTGACGCTTTCCAGCGGCCTTGCCGTTTTGAAGCCGCGATGTGTCACCTATATCATCGCCATGAAGAGCTTCAGACGCATCGACATCCGCTCGGCCGGCCCGGATGACATCATGATGATCGCCTCCGTTATCGTCGAAACCTGGCGATCGACGTTCCGCGGGCTGATTTCCGATGCCTTTCTCGACGGCATGAGCAGCGAGGAACAGGCGCTGCGTCACGCAAGGCGCATGCGCATCGCCGATGTGTTCCATCTGGTTGCGGTTGACATGAGCACGAACAGGGTGATCGGCTTTGCCAATTACGGCAAAGCGCGCTCGATGCCGCCGCGGTTCGACCGGGAACTCTATGCGCTCTATATCCTCAAGGAGTTCCAGGGGGCCGGCATCGGCTCGGCACTCGTGCGCAGCGTCGCCGGCCACTGCCGGGAACTGGGCGGCAAGTCGCTCTTTGCCTGGGTGCTTTCCAGCAACCCGAGCCGGGGTTTCTACGAGCGCCTCGGCGCCGTTGCCGTCGGCCAGGGACAGGTGAGTCTCGGTGGCGAAAACCACGACCAGACCGCCTATCGCTGGAACGATCTGGCAAAGCTCTCGGGCGACGGCCGCTTTTCGGCCTGAGATCGCTTTGGCGCTAAACCAGCCGCACGATGTGCTGGTCCCAGGCCACGCGGCTCTTGTTGGCCTTGAAGTGACCGTCATAGGAGGAAACGGCAAAGCCGTGATCGGCGCTGGCGACCCCCGCCGCATCGACGACGCGCTCTTGCTTCAGCACCGCGCCGGTTCGTGCGTCGAGCGTCACCGCCACGCCGCCCTTCGGAGACGTCAGCCCGATCAGTCCCTCGTTCCGGTTGACGGCGATGGCGCCCACATAGTTCGCCAGCGCTTCCGTCGTGCGCTCGGGCAGCGACAGGAACTTCAGGTCCTCTCCCTGGGAAAACGAGCCGACGAGCGGCGGCAGATCGTTGCGCGCACCTTCGTATTGGCAGGCAAACCAGATTTCGCCCTTCGGGCCGATGTCGACATGCCGGGTCGACAGACGGCTGAGATCATCCGGCAGACCGTGCTTCTGCACCAACGCGCCGGTCGTGGTATCGACCAGCGTCAGGCTCGGCTGCATGTGGTCGAGATTGAGCTTGGTGCGGCCGAAATCCGGATGGGTCTCGATGCCGCCATTGGCGATCGCCAGCAGTTTCCCGTTGGCGCTCAGCGTCATGTCGTGCGGGCCGATGCCATAGGTCGGGAATTCGCCGATGCGAGCGAAGTTATCGCTGCCGTCATAGATACCGACCATGCCGCGGTTGGCGGCAAAGTCGTTCTCGGTGGCATAGAGCAGCTTGCCGTCTCCTGAGAAGCAGCCGTGGCCGTAGAAATGCCGGCCGTCGGCCGCGACAATGACCACCGGCTCGGCCGAGCCATCGGTCGCAAGGATCATCGCATAGGTGCCGGGTCTGCGGGCAAACGCGACGGCGCGGCGGCTGGCCGGCGAATAGGCCATGCCGTGGGCTCGGGCCGGCAGCGCCGTGCGGTCGATGATCTCGCCGGCTTCCGTCAGCGTCGCAACGCCATAGCTGCCATCAGGCGCCATGAAGGCCGAGGCGAAGACCGCATCCGCCCGGGTCAGAGCGAAGGCCCGGTCGGGCGCAAGGCTCGCCATCCAGGCAGCGCCCGCCATTTTCAGGAAACTGCGTCGGTCGATCAGGCCTGTGGCGGCTGTCATGCCATTGTCCCCAGTCATGGAATTTCCGCACAAACGGCGGCTGTGCCGCCGTTTGTCTTGGCACCTTAAACGCTCAGAGCCAGCCCCGGCGCTTGAAGTAGAAATAGGGCACGATCGCCGAGATCACCATCAGCATCAGTGCCGCAGGGTAGCCGAATTCCCACTGCAGTTCCGGCATTACCCCGAAGTTCATGCCGTAGATCGAGGCGACCAGCGTCGGCGGCAGGAAGACGACGGCGGCAACCGAGAAGATCTTGATGATCTGGTTCTGCTCGAGATTGATAAGGCCGAGCGTTGCGTCGAGCAGGAAGTTGATCTTGTTCGACAAAAACAGCGCGTGGTCGCCAAGCGAGGTCGCGTCCCGCTGGATCAGCTTGATCCGCTGACGGCTCTCCTTGCCGGCCTTGCGCGGCCCCATGCCTTCGAGCGCCACGTGATAGGCGACGAGCCGGCCGATGCTGACCAGGCTTTCGCGAATGACCGTCAACAGATCGCCTTTCTGGCCGATCTGCTCGATCAGCGACTGCAGGTTGCGCGTCTTCTTGGTAGCGCTGGCATTGGTCTTGCGGAACACTTCGCGCGAGATCGCGTCGACCTCGCTGCCGGCGCGCTCCAGCGCGTCCGCCGTGCGGTCGATGATCGCTTCCAGGAGGCCGAGCATCACAAGTTCGCCACTCTCGCAGATCTGGCCGTTGGCCTTCTGGATGCGGTGGGAAAAGGTCTGGAACGGCTTCGGGTCCGCATGGCGCACCGTGACCAGCGTCGTGCCCTTGAGGATGAAGGTCACCGGCACCTTGACCGGATAGTCGCTGTCGAGCTTGGCCGCTGCGGTCATCGTCATGAATTCCGCGCCGGCTTCCTGGTAGAGCCGGTCGGAAAGCTCGATCTCCTGCATCTCGTCGCGGGTCGGGATCTCGATGCCGAGCTGGCCCTCGACCAGGCGCGTCTCCTCGGAGGAGGGATTGAGAAGGTCGTACCAGATGGCAGGGGTCGGTAGCGCGATGCCATCGAGCATGTCGACAAGCACGAGGTGGCTGTTCTGGCTTTTGAAGATGCGCAGCATATTGGGCTCCATAGGGCGAGTCATCCGACCGCCGTGAAGCCCTGATCAAATCAGGACCGGACGGTCGTGAGCGTGAAGGCTCGACTTCGACTGTCGGGGTTCATTGGGAGTTGGTCCTTGTGGTGAAACGTGCCCGCGAAAGCGGACACGGGAAGCGCTTTGCGCCCAAAAATCGTCCTTGTCAACACCCGGTCGCGCCGCCGGATTTCTCAGTCGCCATCGGCGAAGGAGAAGCCGGCGCCAAGGCCGATCGCGCCGCCGAAATCGTTGTTCAGGCGGTTGAGCAGGTCGTTGACGTTGAGCGACAGGAAGGCGAGCTTGCCGCGTTTGCCTTCGTCGGCAAGGGCGGCGTCGATCGGCCCGTCGACATTGCCGGCCATGCTGATCACCGACTTGAAGACGAAGTCGGCCGAACCCGCGACCGAGCGGCTGTCTTCCGGCAGCAGGCTCTGCATGTCGGCCACATCGAACAGGGTCTTCAGCCCCCGGACGTTCGCGGCGATCGACGGCATGGTGTTGCCGGAGCGCCAGTAGATCGCGAGCTTCGGATGTCCCTTGTCGTCCTTGCCCTCGTAGAAGGGCTTCAGCCGTTGGTCCTTCACCGTCTCGACGCCATGGACGAGAATGCCGAGCAGTTCGGTGGCCGCCTCGCGGTTGTCGCGGAACTCGGGATTGTCGGGCCCCGGATGTTTCCAGGCCGCCTGAATGCCGTCGGGCTTTTGCCACGCGGCCAGGAACTCGTTGGCGATGGTGTCGAGGTTCTTGGTGATCGCCAGGCCGTAGCGGCAGCGGAAATCGCCGTCCTTGTTCAGAAGCGTCTCGGCGCCCGTGCCGTAGAGCACGTATTCGAGCGCGCCGAGGCCTTGCGCTGCAACGCTTTTGCCCTTGAGCTTGGCTTCGTCCGCAGCGCTTTCGTCCCTCTTCGAGACGATCGCCTGCACCTGCTTCAAGCCCGTGCTCTTGCGGTCGGGGTAGAACAGGAACCGCTCGAAGCGATTCTGCTCAAGCGCCGGACCAAGCCTCACCACCTCGATCGCCGACCAGGCGCCGACCACCTCGGAAAACGCAGTGCGAGCGCCGTCGACCGTCGCCTGTGACGGCGCCGCGCAGAGCTTGGCCGTGGCCTTTGTAGCGGCAGCGGTCTTTTCCGTGAGGTTGCGGTAGCCGGGGATGATGAAGTCGTCGACGGCCTTGGCCATGACCGTAGGCACGGCCGCCTCGTTGACGACGCGCGGCGAGAGCGCGCTTCCTTCTTGGGCCACTGCGGGGAAAACGGGCGTCAGGGTCAGGGCAAAAGCGAGAGTAAGCGTATGCGTGCGGGGCATCAGAGTGACTCCAGGAAGGCAAGGAGATCTCGGCGATCGCCTGCGGCAAGGGCGGCAAAGGCATCACGGGCCTTCTGCCCTTCGCCGCCGTGCCACAGGATCGCTTCGGTGAAATTGCGGGCGCGTCCGTCGTGTAGCAGAAAAGTGTGCCCACTGACGGTCTTCGTCAAGCCGATGCCCCAAAGCGGCGGCGTGCGCCACTCGCGGCCGGTAGCCACACCCACCTGCTGTCCGTCGGCAAGAGCCTCGCCCATGTCGTGCAGCAGGAAATCGGAATAGGGCCAGATCAGCTGGAAGGATTGCGCCTTGCCCACCGCATCGCGGCGGGTGACGAATTTCGGCGTGTGGCAACTGGTGCAGCCGAGATCGTAAAAGACCTTCTTGCCGCGGAGCGTTTCGGCAAAGCTCGCCTTGCGCCGTGCCGGCACGGCGAGGTTCTCCGAGTAGAAGGTCACGAGGTTGAGCACCGGGTCGGGCGCCTCTGTGGGGCCGAGGCGCGCCTGCTCGCCGGTCGGCATGGTCAGGCATTCTTTCTGGGCTGCGGTGCAATCGCCGTGCGGCCGGTCGGCGTCGGGAGACGAGATGCCGATATCGGTGGCGAAAGCATCGGCGCTCTGCTGCCGAACGGTGGCGTTCTGCGCCTTCCAGCCGAAGCGGCCGAGCATGAGCTTGCCGGTCTTGGCATCCCGCGTCAGCGCCGGCCGGCCGCTGATGCCGTCACCATCCCTATCGTCGGGGTCGGCTTTCGCCAGAATATCCGCCTCATGGATCGCCTCTATCAGGCCGAGGCCGATCATCGGCTGCGCCACGCGGGGCGAGAGCGTCGTTGCCGGATCGAGCGGTCCGTAGGCAAGGTCGGTGACGGAATAGCTGGGCCGGCGCAGAGACGCGGCTTCGCCATCAGGAAAGGTGAAGGGCTCTTCGGTGTAGCTGACCTTCAGATGGCCTTCGGCGGCAAGGCCGGGCACGGCGCTATCCTGAAGCTGGGCGCCATAAACAGGGTCGCCGAAGTTCACCACCTCGTGCGCCGCAATCATCCGGCGCTCCTCGTCGTCGCGGGGCGGCCGCGCCAGGCGGAAGAACATCGAGGTCGTATCGACGGCACCCTCCGGCGGACGGCCGCGCCCGTCCTTCAGGTGACAGCTCTGGCAGGCACGGGCGTTGTAGAGCGGACCGAGCCCGTCGGAGGCCTGGGTGGAGGAGGGGGAGGAAACCCAAAGCTTGCGAAAGAGCGCGTTGCCGAGCTTGAAGCCCTCTTCCTCCTGGAAGGTGAGGTTGGCCGAAAACTGCGAAAAACTGTCGGCATTGACGGGCGCGATCGAGGTCGCGGCGCCCCCCGACATGGCCTCGAAGGTTTCCGCGTTGGAGAAATCGGTCGCAGGCTGGGTCACCGCCTGCACGCGCTGGCGGTCCTTGTCGTCGAGATCGGAGCGTTCGGTCAAAAGGCCATCGCCTGCGAAGGCGGGCAGGGCCGTGGAAAGCGCTTGCACGAGAAGAAGCGCGTAAAGGCGGGAAGCGCCGAGTTTCATCTCAGGAGGATCGGGCCGCATCTTTGTCGATGCGGCCCGCCTTTTCAGCTTATTGGAAGACGGCGTTAGGATTATCCAGGCTGTCGGAACCTTCAAGCTCGACGGTGCCGAGATCCAGCGACGCAATGACACGCTGTACGGTCTTTGCCTGGGCGATCAGGCCGTCGATCGCCGCCTGAATGGTGGCGTTGCCCTCGGCATTGCCTTCGCCGATCATCTGGTCGTAGGCCTCGGTCGTTTCCGCGCGCTTGGCCATCGCCTGCATCTTCTCGACCGTGGTGGCGAGGTTGCCCGCCATCTCCTTGTCGAGCGCGGCATCCTTGGCCGCGACGAGTTCGGAGAGCGACGGGCCGGTCATCTTGGTGCCGTCGACGCGGGTGTATTCGCCCGTATAGGCCGACTGGATGCCGATCGCATCGTGCAGGTGCGAGTTGTGCGTGTTGTCGGAGAAGCAGTCATGCTCTTCTTCCGGATCGTGCAGCAAGAGGCCGAGCTTCATGCGTTCGCCGGCCAGTTCGCCATAGGAGAGCGAGCCCATGCCGGTGAGGATGGCGACGAGGCCAGCCTTCGGGTCGGCCCCGACCGCCTTGGTCGCGGCACCATCCGGCGTCCAGTTGGCGACCATTTCCTTGAGGTCGGAAACGAGCAGCTCGGTCGCAGCCTTCAGATAGGCGGCGCGGCGGTCGCAATTGCCGCCGGTGCAGGCCTTGGTGTCGTAGTCCGTGTAGGGGCGGTTGCCGGCGCCGGCCTTGGTGCCGTTCAGGTCCTGGCCCCAGAGCAGGAATTCGATCGCGTGGTAGCCTGTCGCGACGTTTGCCTCGATGCCGCCGGCTTCCTGCAGCGTGCCCGCCAGGAATTCCGGCGTGATGTTGGAGGCGTCGACGTCCTTGCCGTCGATCTTGATCGTCTTGTTGGCGATGACATTGGCGGTGAACAGCGCGTTCTCGTCGCTCTCGGTGCCATAGCTCGGATCGACATAGTCGATCAGGCCTTCGTCGAGGGGCCAGGCGTTGACCTTGCCTTCCCACTCGTCAACGATCGCGTTGCCGAAACGGTAGACTTCGGTTTCCTGGTAGGGGTTGCGGGCCTTCTTCCAGGCGTCGCGCGCGGCCTTCAGCGTTTCTTCGCTCGGCGTCGCGATCAGCGCATCGACCGCCTTGTCGAGCGCTTCTGCGGTCGTCAGCGCATCTTCGAACTTGGCGTGAGCGACGGCGGTGTAGTGCTTCACCACGGCGGCGGCATCGGTCGCGGCATGGGCCGGCTGCAGGGCCATCGCCGAGGTCGCCGTCATCAGCGCCAGCGCGGCGCCGCGGAAAAATTTCTTGGTCATGACCCTCTCCTGTTGTGTCCCCCGGCGCCGTCGAACGCGCCGCAAAACATGGCGTCGTTCAGCCGTCGAGCCATCAGAAAAGGCCCCGCCGAGCCCGCTTCTCATGAACCAAAAGCAAACTTGTGTCAAAGTGTATAGTTTAGAACGCTTTCAATCTGATGCGCGCCTTTTGCCGATCGTCAAAAGGCCTTAACCCTTGCGTTGCATCAGGCAGAAGAAGAAGCCGTCCGTGCCGGTGGAAGCGGGTGTCAGCGTCACCGTCTTCATGTCCGCAGACCAGGGCTGCGGCTTGTCGGTGCCGAACAGCGAAGCCCAGATATCGGCGGCCGACAGGATCTCGAATTCCGGATTGTCCTCGCAGAAGCCGTAGACCTGCGCCTCGTTTTCCTCAGGCAGAACCGAGCAGGTGACGTAGATCAGGTGGCCGCCGGGTCGGACGAACTGCGCCGCACTTGCGAGCGCCTCTTCCTGCTGTGAGATGCGCTCTTCGAGGTTCTTCTGGTTCAGCCGCCACTTGGTGTCGGGGCGACGGCGCCAGGTGCCGGTCCCGGTGCAGGGCGCATCGACCAGCACGCGGTCGAAACGGCCGGCCAGCGGCGCGAGGCTTTCGGTCGATTCATGCACCTGGACATTGCGAGTACCGGCGCGCTTCAGCCGCTCGATGATCGGGGCAAGCCGCTTGCGGTCGGTGTCATAGGCGTGGACCTGGCCCTTGTTGTTCATTGCCGCCGACATGGCGAGCGTCTTGCCACCGCCGCCGGCGCAATAGTCGAGCACCTGTTCGCCTTCCTGCGGATAGGCGAGGTCGGCGACGATCTGCGATCCCTCGTCCTGGACCTCGAACCAGCCCTTCTGGAAGGAGAGCTCGGCCGTCACGTTCGGCAGGCGCGAGGCGCCTTCGCCGGCGGGAATGCGGATGCCGTTGCGGGCGATCGTTGCTGCCTCGGCGCCGCTGCGCTCCAGTGCCTTCAGCACCTTGGCGCGCGAGGCCTTCAGCGTGTTGGCGCGCAGGTCCAGCGTCGGCCGGCCTGCGAGCGCCTTGGCTTCTTCCAGCCAGTCGTCGGAAAAGTTTTCTTCAAAGGAGGCTTGCACCCATTCCGGGATATCGCCCTGCACATGGGCCGGGGCGTCTTCGATCCGGCGCGACCTGAAGGCCTGAAGCTGTTCGGCCGGTGCCTCCGGCGCGAACTTGTCGCCATCGAGTTCGGCGGCCAGCTTTTCTGGCGAAAAGCCCCACTGGCGGTACATCACCGCATGGCCGAGCGCCGAGGCGCTGTCGCTGTCCATGAGGTAAGCGTGAGAGAGTTTCATGCGAAGAGCGTCGTAGACGATGTTGCCGATCGCCGAGCGATCGCCGGATCCGGCGAAACGGTGGGCAAGGCCCCAATCCTTGAGCGCGTCGGCGACCGGGCGCTTCCGCTTTTCGATATCCTCAAGAACCTCAATGGCTCCAGCGAGCCTGCCGCCCAAACGCATCTTCGATCAACTCCTTTTTCGCCGTGGTAACGGCGATGGCATCGAAGAGCAAGACGGCGGAGAAGATTAACCGCCGAGAACGGCCTTTAGCGAAGTAGATCCACCCGAACGCAGGCCGGGTAGCAGTATTTCAAGATCAGGAGTTGACGACGCGGTAGCAGACGCTGGCAGTACCGGAGCGAACCATGCCGATCTGCGAAGCTGCAGCCTTGGAAAGATCCATGACGCGACCGCGGATGAACGGGCCGCGATCGTTGATGCGAACGATCACGCTCTTGCCGTTGCGCTTGTTGGTGACCTGCACCTTAGTGCCGAATTTCAGGCTGCGATGGGCGGCCGTCAGGTGAGCGGCATTCATGCGCTCGCCGGACGCGGTCTTGGAGCTCAGCGCATACCAGGATGCGCCGCCGCAGCCGGCGCCGGCTGCATGGCTATCGGAAACGGAAACGAGACCGATAGTGGCCGTGAATAGCGCTGCAGCGGCAGCAGTCTTGATCTTCGCTGGCGTCAAACTGGCGATCCCCTCGGTCAAAACACTTGGTTAAAAACTTCTGGGAACCGCTAATTGGGGCGAAAAATGGCAAAAACGTGCTTCAACCATTTACGCTCTATTAGGATTTATTAAAAAATGACGAAATTTCAAAAACGAAGATTGTTTGAAATAGTTTAAGCCTGCGCTGGAAGTTCTTTGGAATCAGGGGTTGAGCGCTCGCCAACTTCCGCACGCGGGCCGAACTCGCCGGTAAACGAAAAAAAACATTAAAAATTTCGAATTGGACCAATTGTCCGGAATCCGGATGGTCGAAAATTCGTTACTAGCGCACAGGTTGTGTGAAATTAGCCAAGTATCGAACGAATATCCAAAGAATGTCACAATTGCGCTCGCCCAGCCCTGACCATTACTGACGGACTGACTGTCGACGTTCTATAAGCATTACGGGTTATGCTATCTGGCGCGCGCCATATTTCGTTTCACTGTCCGCGCCAAGCGCCCGACTGCCAGAGCTGTGCAAGCGAGACGCGATAATCCGGAAACGCGAATTCAAAACCGGTTTCGCGCATGCGGGCGTTCGAAACCCGTTTGTTTTCGCCATAGAAGGTGCGGGCCATGGGTGACAGTTCGGCTTGCTCGAAGGGCGTTTCCGGTGGCGGCTCGACACCCATCAGCCGGGCGGCTTCCGCGACCACGTCCTGCGGCGGCGCCGGCTCGTTGTCGGTGATGTTGAAGACACCGCCGGTGCCAGTGTTGGCGAGGAACAGCGCCGCGGCGCCGATATCCTCGACGCGGATGCGATTGAACACCTGGCCGGGCTTGACCAGCCGCCGTGCCGTGCCGTTTTCGAGATTGCAAAAGGCGTTGCGTCCGGGGCCGTAGATGCCGGAGAGCCTCAGCACCGCGACGGGAATATCCTGCTTCTTGCCGAAGGCGATCCAGGCGTCCTCCGCTTCCACCCGCTCGACAGAGCGGGCCGAGACCGGTTTGCGCAGCATGTCCTCGGTGACCCATTCTCCGCCGTGGTCGCCATACACGCCGACCGTCGAGAGGTAGCCGATCCATTTGAGGTTCGGCGCGATCTGCGCGAGGTCCGGGCTCGTGGCGCGGAACATGGGATCGCCGTCGCGACCGGGCGCGATCGACTGGATCAAATGGGTTGCCTTGCCAAGGGCGGTGGCCAGTTCGTCAGCGATCGTCTCGCCGTCGAAGAGGACCGGGCGGATGCCGGCCCTTTCGAGCTTTGCCGCCTTCTCCTCGGTCCGGGTGGTGCCGATGACACTTGTGGCCGTCGGGGCCATCGCTTTTGCGATTGCCGTACCGGAGTAACCGGCGCCAAGGATCAGGACATGCATCGGCTCACTCCCGCGATCTGCCATTCGTTGAGGACGTCTTCGTCCGTCTCTGGCTCGCATTGTTCGGCAAATTCCGCAAGCGCCGCAGGCGCGACCAATCGTGACAGCGCCCAGACCGCCATCGCCCGCACCACGGCAGAGGTGTCGTTGACGCGGGCCTTGACTGCGGGCACCAGCGCCTCACTGCCGGAGTTGCCGGCGGCGATCAGCACGTTCCGCACGAAGCGGTCGCGACCGATGCGCTTGACCGGCGAGCCTGAGAACAGGCTGCGGAAGCTCGGGTCATCGAGGTCAAGCAGGGTTTCGAGCGACGGCGCCTTCAGGTCGTCGCGTGCTCTGAGCTTCATTTCCGAGGCCGCCTGCGCGAACTTGTTCCAAGGGCAGGCGGCAAGACAGTCGTCGCAGCCATAGATGCGGTTGCCGATCAGCGGCCGGAATTCAGGATCGATCGGCCCCTTGTGCTCGATCGTGAGGTAGGAAATGCAACGGCGCGCGTCGATCCGGTAGGGCGCCGGGAAGGCGTCGGTCGGACAGGCGTCGAGACAGGCGCGGCAGGAGCCGCAATGGTCGCGCTCGGCCTCGTCGAACGCAAGGTCGGCCGTGGTGAACAGGCTGCCGAGAAACAGCCACGAACCGTATTCGCGGCTGACGAGATTGGTGTGCTTGCCCTGCCAGCCAAGGCCGGCCTTTTCGGCGAGCGGCTTTTCCATGACAGGGGCGGTATCGACGAAGACTTTCACATCCTCGCCGGCGCGGGCGGCAAAGCGGGTCGCGACTTCCTTCAGCTTGCCCTTGATGATGTCGTGATAGTCGCGGTTCTGGGCATAGACCGAGATCGCGCCGCGATCGGTCTGCTCCAGGATGCCGCGCGGATCGTGTTCCGGCCCGTAGTTCATCGCGAACATCACGACGGAGCGCACCTCGCTCCAGAGCGTGCGCGGATCGGAACGGCGCTCGGCCGTCTCCTCGAGCCAGTCCATCGTGCCGTGAAAACGTTCGTCGAGGAAATCCCTGAGCCGGCTTGGGGCTTGCGGAATGGCATCGGGCCGGGTGATGCGACAGAGATCGAAGCCCTTGTCTGCCGCTTCAGCCTTCAGGAACGCCGTCAGCTTCAGCCGGCGCCGTTCCTCACTGTCTGCCTTGGCATCGATGCCGGGCACGCTGTTCGCCTCAGAAGTCGAGATCCGCATAGTGCGGAACGGGGGTCACGCCGCGCACGCGTTCGGCAAGCAGCGGGCGGAACGAGGGGCGGGACTTCAGCCGCTGGTACCATTCCTTGGCGCTCGGAGCGTCCGACCAGTCGATTTCTCCAAGATAGTCGAGCACGGACACGGTCGCGGCCGCGGCGAGATCCGCATAGGAAATGCGGTCGCCGGCAAGCCAGGTGCGCGTGCCCGCGAGCCACGAGAGGTATTTCATGTGCTGGCGGATGTTGGCGCGGGACGTGCGCAGGATCTTGCTGTCGGGCGCGCCGCCGCCCTGGTCCGGCGTCATCTGCAGCTTGAAGATACGCTCGCGCACCAGCGGCCGGGTCACATCGGCTTCCATCTTCTGCAGGAACCACTCGACCAGCCGGCGGATCTCGGCGCGCTGGAACGGATCTTCCGCGAGCAGCCGGCGATCCCGCTTCATGATGCCGTTCGTCTCGTCGAGATATTCCGAGATGATCGTGGCCCCACAGAGAGCCCTCATACTATCGTCAACATAGACCGGTAGCGTGCCGGCCGGGTTCAACGCCAGGAAGTCGCGCCGATTTTCCCAGGGCTGCTCATCCGTCAGTTCCGTCTGATAGCCGTATTCCGAAAGGATCAGGCGAACGAACCGTGAGGCGGAGGACATTGGGTGATGATACAGTGTCGGCATCGATGATCTGGTTTCTCAGAGGCTTTTTGCTGGGGGCATCAGCGTGGCGGCGCAAGCGTCTGGCCACGGCTCATAAGAAAGAGCTATAGAAATTTGTGGTGGCAAACACAAGCGAATCAGCCTTTTCCCCCCACTTCAAAACTTGTCAGGAAAATCTCATATATGGCGGATCAATCGATCATCAGCGCGCTGGTCCTCGGGCTCATCGAGGGCCTGACGGAGTTTATCCCTGTCTCGTCGACGGCGCATGTTCTCCTCGCCGGCCACTTTCTCGGCTTCAAGTCGCCGGGCAACACCTTCGCCGTTCTCATCCAGCTTGGCGCCATTCTGGCGATCCTGCTCGTCTATTTCCAGAAGCTTCTGTCGATCGCACTGGCGCTGCCGACAAGCATCAAGGCGCGCCGCTTCGTCGTGTCAGTGCTGCTCGCCTTCCTGCCGGCGGCCGTCATCGGCGCCATCGCCCATGATTTCATCAAGACGGTGCTGTTCGAGACGCCTGTGCTGATCTGCGTCGTGCTGATCGTCGGTGGCGTCATCCTCTATGCGATCGACCAAATGCCGCTGAAGCCGCGCTATACCGACGTGATGGACTATCCGCCGTCGCTGGCGCTGAAGATCGGCCTGTTCCAGTGCCTGGCGATGATCCCCGGCACGTCCCGTTCGGGCGCGACGATCGCCGGTGCGCTGCTGATGGGCACCGACAAGCGCTCGGCCGCCGAGTTCTCCTTCTTCCTGGCGATGCCGACCATGCTCGGCGCCTTCACGCTGGACCTCTACAAGAACCGCGACGCGCTGTCCTTCGACGATTTCACCCTGATTGCCGTCGGTTTCATCGCGGCCTTCGTCGCCGGCATCTTCGTCGTGCGCTCGCTGCTCGACTTCGTTTCGCGGCGCGGCTTCACCCCGTTTGCCATCTGGCGCATCATCGTTGGTACCGCTGGGCTCATCGGTCTTTGGCTGGTAGGCTGAGCAGAACCGACGATCTCAGAATGACAAAAGGCGCGCCCTGGACGCGCCTTTTTCTTTTACCTGTTGTCAGGCCCTAAAAACAAAGCCGCGTGCGTCTCATGGTGAAACGCACGCGGCTACTGGCCCCCGCCAATAACTTTTGATGCCTCGTCGAGGCGCCGGCCCTTAGTGGCCGGAAAGGTCGATCGATGCCGTGGTGCACGGATCGACGCCATAGGCCGGTGCGCAATCCTTGCCGCTGCTGGCGACCGTGTTCGGCGCCATGAACGAGCCAGCCAGAATGATCAGTGCCGCACACGCAAAAAAGATTGCGATCGACTTGCCCATGGACGCTATGCCTTTCGAGATTGATGCCGCCGCCCGCCGTCATGCCTTGGGATCGGGGGCGCGAGGCGGTGTTTAGTTGGTGGATATGACATGATCAATATCAGGACATGTTGAATTTGCGGTAAATGCCAATCGCTTTTGCCAGTGCGGCAGAACTGCAACGCTGTTACCGCAATACAACAGAAAACGGCCGCCGGAGGTTCCGACGGCCGTTCAAAAAATCGCTGGGTCGCTGCCGATCAGGCGGCGCGGCCGCTGCGGGTGTACTGGCCCTGTGGGCGGTAGCGCACGAGGTAGGTCGGCAGGATCGGTTCCAGCATCGTCGGGTCGATGCCGATGCCCGAAAGCGTGCGGCCTTCCGAAACGGCCTTTGCCGAGACGACATTGTCGGATTTCAGCAACACCACCTGGTCGGCGGTGAGCGGCGGCGTGACGAAGGGGATCAGCGACGAAACGCTGCCGATGAGGGACGCAACGCCGAAGGGCAGCGAGACGAGTGCGCGCTTGCGGTCGATCGTGTTGAGCATGATCTCGAGACAGTCGCGGAAGCTCAAGACGTCCGGGCCGCCGAGTTCGTAGATCTTGCCCTTGGCGATCTTGCCGTCGACGGCGCGGGCAACGGCCTCGGCTACGTCGGTCACGTAGACGGGCTGGAACTTCGTCTCGCCGCCACCGATCAACGGCAGGGCCGGCGAGAAGCGGGCCATGTTGGCGAACTTGTTGAAGAAGCCGTCCTCGGGACCGAAGACGACCGACGGACGCAGGATGATCGCGTCGGGCTTCGTTTCCAGGATCGCAGCCTCGGCGCGGCCCTTGCTGCGGGCGTAGTTCGAGGCGGACGATGCGTCGGCGCCGATGGCGGAGATGTGGGTCAGCGTCGCGCCGACGCCGCGGGCGGCTTCAGCCACCGCACGGGCGCCGAAATCCTGGACGGCATCGAAGGTGTTGCGGCCGCTTTCGAACAGCACGCCGACGCAGTTGATGACGTGATCGGAGCCTTCGACGGCGCGGTCGACCGATTTACGGTAACGCAGGTTCGCCTGGACGAAGGAGATCTGGCCGACATTGCCGAGCGGCTGGAGATGGCCGGCAAGATCCGGACGGCGAACGGCGACGCGGATGCGATAGCCACGCTTGGCGAGCGCGCGCACCACATGACGGCCGACGAACCCGGATCCGCCGAAAATCGTCACCAGCGGCGGAAGGTTGGACAAGGTCATGGGATGTGCACTCCTGATCGGATAGGAAAGAATTGATTGCTACATAGCCCAACAGCCGCGAGAGGTGAAGGCCAATCGACGCCTGCGTGCAGAGCCCGCTGAAGGTTGGAGGCGGTGGGGATCAGATCCCTTCGACGACCACCATCTCGGCGTCGGCGACTTCCTGGCGGATCGCAGCGGCAATCTGGTACTCGGGCGAGTTATAACAGTCGATCGCCGCCTGCAGAGATGGAAATTCGATAACCACGTTGCGGGCGCGAACGCCACCTTCCAGCCGGTGATGCACACCGCCGCGTGCCAGAAAATTGGCGCCGTACTTCTCGAAGGCCGGCTTTGCGGCCGCCACATAGTCCTTGTAGCGCTCGGGGTCGCGGACATCGACCCGTGCGATCCAGTATCCCTTGGCCATACTGAGCTCCTCGTCTTGCAGCACGAAAGGCTGACGGGAGTGTTACTTCCGGCAAATTTGGGCCGAGGTCAAGCGGATCGGCCGGCCGCGCGGGTCCGAGGGGTACCGCCCGGCATCAGCGGGCAAGCGCGCCGTTCATTTCGGCAAGGATGGCGCGGGCAGCGGCAAGCGGCTCGGCGGCTGCGACGATTGGGCGCGCGACGACGAGATGGCTGGATCCGGCCTTGAGCGCCTCGGAGGGCGTCATCACCCGCTTCTGGTCGCCCTTGTCCGCGCCGGCCGGGCGGATGCCCGGCGTGACGAGCGCCATGTTGGGGCCGATGATCTTGCGCACGGCCGAAGATTCTTCCGCCGAGCAGACGATGCCGCCCATGCCGGCGGCGCGCGCCTGTTCGGCCCGGCGCAGCACCAGCGTGTGGGGATCGTATTCGTAGCCGGCATCGATCACGTCCTGCTCGTCCATCGAGGTGAGCACGGTGACGCCGAGCAGGCAGAGATCGGAGCCCTTCGCGGCCTCGACTGCCGCCTTCATCGCCTTCGGATAGGCGTGCAGGGTCAGCATCGACATGCCCATCTTGGCGATGTTCTCGACGCCCTTGGCCACAGTGTTGTCGATGTCGAGCAGCTTCATGTCGAGGAAGACCTTCTTGCCGCTCTTGGTCAGGTCGCGCGCGAATTCCAGGCCGCCGGCAAAGACCAGCTGGTAGCCGATCTTGTAGAAGGAGACGTCGTTTCCGAGCGTCGACACGATCTTCTCGGCATCCGCAATCGTCGGAAGGTCGAGGCCAACGATCAGTCTGTCGCGCGCGGTTTCGGTCATCGTCTAAATCCCCTGCCAGTGTTCCATCGGGGTCCAGTCGCATGCGACGGCTCGATCCGCAAGGCGGAAAGCAAAGACATTGCCGCCGCCGCCACCCTTCTGGTCGGCGGCGCGCGAGATCGGCGCGCCGGTGAGCCGGCATTTCAGAAGCGTGCCGACGCCGCCATGGCCCACGAAGGCGATCGGGATATTCGGGTCGTGATCGCCGAGGATCCGAAAGACCGCATTCGAGATGCGGGCCTGGGCGTCGATCGCGCGCTCCCAGCCCTTGAAGCTCTCGGTGGGATTGGCGAAGAACCAGTCGGCCGCCTTCTCGAATTCCGGCGGCGGCAGGAAGCCGGTGGCCGACCGATCGTTCTCGCCCATGTCGTGATGGACCTCGACCGTCACGCCGGCCGCATCGGCCATCAGTTGTGCGGTCTCGATCGCCTTGGTTTCGTCGCTCGAAACGATCCGTCCGAGCGAACGCACCCAGGGCAACGCGGCGGTGATGACAGCGCGTTCGCGGCCAACGGTGGAAAGGCCCCATTGCGGGACGGGCACATCAGGATCGATCTGGACCTGCGGATGGGTGACGTAGACGCCGAACATCCTGTCAGTGCGCCCGGCGATAGACCCAGAGCTGCGCCGGCGGAATGTTGCGCACGACGAAGTCGAGATGCTGGATGCTGTAGCGGTCCGGCATGGCAACGACGGGCGACAAAGGTCCGTAGGAAATCTGCACGACCGGCCGGCCGACCGGAATGCGCGACAGCAGATCGTCGATCAGTTCGACGCGCCGGTGCATCGGGAAGTTCAGAAGCGGCACGGCCGAGACGACGCTGTCGAAGGTCTGGCCGTTGAGTTCGCCGAGCGTGTGTTCCAGATCGAAGGCGTCGCCGTTGATGAAGTTGACGCCGTTGAAGTTGGTCTTGAGCTGATTGTAGAAATCGGTCGAATACTCGATCGACACGAGATTGGACGGCTCAAGGCCACGTTCCAGGATCGCCTTGGTGATGACGCCAGTGCCGGGGCCGAGCTCAAGAACCGGAAGGCCCGAGGCCGGGTTGATCACGCTCGCCATTCGGCGCGCGGTGACGGAGGAGGTCGGCAGGATCGCGCCGACGGCCTTGGCGTTGCTCATCCATCCCTTGAAAAAGCGAATCTCCTCGTCGAACTTCCGTCCGAGCCGTTCCTTCACCTTCACGCGCAAATTCATTGAACCCCTCAAAACCGCTGTCCTCTCCTCGCACAGGCCGTCCGCGCAAAATTCCCCACCCGGTGATTCGAGCCGGTTGCGGCGGCGTCAACATAATGTGTCCCCATCTGCGGCAAAAACAAGTCTGTCTGCGCCTGAAAGCGTTCGCTTATCAACAGCCCGCAAATGCCGCGGTCAACAAAAAACCCGCCACGCGCGGGCGCGACGGGTTGGCAATTCGTGCCGCGTCAGGCCCGGCTACACGCGCATCGGCATGAGCACATAGAGCGCATCTTCAGCGGCCAGATCACGGACGAGCGTCGGCGAGCCCGGGTCTGCCAGCATGAAGATCGCATCGGTGCCGGTCAGCTGCGAAGTGATGTCGAGCAGGTACTTGGCGTTGAAGCCGATTTCGAGCGGATCGTGGTCGTAGCCGACGGGCAATTCTTCCGTAGCACTGCCGGAATCCGGATTGTTGACCGTCAGCGTCATCTGGCCTTCGTTCAGCGCCAGCTTGACGGCGCGGCCACGCTCGGACGAGATCGTCGATACGCGGTCGACGGCCTGGGCGAAGGACTGGCAATCGACGCGCAGTTCCTTGTCGTTGTTGGCCGGGATGACGCGCTGGTAGTCGGGGAAGGTGCCGTCGATCAGCTTCGAGGTCATGACGATCGAGCCCATTGTCAGGCGGATCTTGGCGTCGGAGACTTCGACGGTGACGACGAGATCCGGGTTGTCGAGCAGCTTCTGCAATTCGCTGACGGTCTTGCGCGGGATGATGATGCCCGGCATGCCTTCGGAGCCGGACGGCGCCTCGACGTCGGCGCGCGCCAGACGGTGGCCGTCGGTTGCGACGGCGCGCAGCTTCAGTTCACCCTTGCTTTCGACCGTGTGGACGAAGATGCCGTTGAGATAGTAGCGGGTTTCCTCGGTCGAGATCGCGAACTGGGTGCGATCGATCAACATCTTGAGGTCGGTCGCCTTGAGGCGGAACGAATGCGAGAAACTGCCGGCGGTCAGGTCCGGGAAGTCGGATTGCGGCAGGCACTGCAGCGAGAACTTGGAGCGGCCCGAGGCGACGGTCATCGCCGTGCCTTCGGCGTTGGTGGCGAGCAGCACTTCCGAACCGTCGGGCAGCTTGCGCACGATGTCATAGAGCAGGTGTGCCGGCACGGTGGTCGCGCCCGCCTGTTCCACCTGCGCCGGCGTCGCCTCGGTGATTTCGAGGTCGAGGTCGGTCGCCTTCATTTCGAGGCTGGCGCCGTCGGAACGCAGGAGCACGTTCGAGAGGATCGGGATCGTGTTTCGCCGCTCCACCACGCGGTGCACGTGGTTCAGCGATTTCAGGAGGTTGGATCGCTCGAGAGTAATGCGCATGGGATGCCGCTTTCAACCATTGCCCGGCGGGCGAACGTCCGCCTGAGCGTCAACTGCGAGTGCCCCGGCCGACCGACCGGATAGATGTGGACCGGCAAAATGGCAGAAAGAGCGCCCGGAAAGCAAGGGGTTTGAGGGCTTCTGTCCCCAGATGCAGCACGTAGGCCCGCCGTCTTGCCCTTGCTCTGTCATGGTGGCTCACTCATAAAGGCCCGATAGACACATCGGTCAGCACGATCAGGACGTTACAGGTGGAAAAGCAGAAGACAGCGGAACCGGCAGGCGGACAGAGGGAGCGCAGCTACCGGCTGCACAATGTGAGCGTTCCGGCCCGCCCCCTCGATGCCGCGCTCTATCTGGTGGCGACCCCGATCGGCAATCTCGGCGATATTACGTTGCGGGCGCTGGAAACGCTGGCCGGCGCCGATGTGCTGGCCTGCGAGGACACCCGGGTCACGCGTGTGCTGCTCGACCGCTACGGCATCGTCAATCGTCCCTACGCCTACCACGAGCACAATGCCGACGAGGTCGGGCCGCGCCTGCTGGCAGCACTTGCGGAGGGGCGTTCGGTCGCGCTGGTCTCCGATGCCGGCACACCGCTGGTCTCCGACCCCGGCTACCGGCTGGGCCAGCTTGCGATCGAAGCCGGACATCGCGTCGTGCCGATCCCCGGCGCCTCGGCGCCGCTGGCAGCCCTCGTCGGCTCCGGCCTGCCGAACGACGCTTTCCTCTTTGCCGGTTTCCTGCCGACCAAGGACAAGGCCAAGCGCGATCGCCTCAGGGAACTCGCCGCCGTGCCGGCAACCATCCTGTTCTTCGAATCTCCGCACCGGATCGCTGCGACGGTTGCCGCGGCGGCCGACGTTTTGGGGGAGGGCCGGCGGGCGTCCGTCTGCCGCGAACTGACCAAGACCTTCGAGGAGTTTCGCCGCGGCACGCTCGGCGAACTTGCCGTTCATTATGAACAGGCGGGGCCGGTCAAGGGCGAGATCGTGCTCGTCATCGGCCCTCCTGACGCCGCGCCCGAACCGGAGGCGGCCGATGTCGACGCGCTGCTGCAAAGCCTCGTTGCCGACATGCCCACCGGCAAGGCGGCAACCGAAGCCGCCCGCCAGACGGGCCTGCCGCGCAAGGAACTCTATGATCGGCTGCTGCAACTGAAGGAGCGCCATGACGACTGATGGCGGCGACAGGCGGAAGCTGAAGGCGCTGAGGCGAGGATACCTTGCCGAATACCGCGCCGCGCTTTGTCTCCTGCTCAAGGGCTACCGCATCGTCGCGATGCGCCATCGCACCAAGCTTGGCGAGATCGACATCATCGCAAGGCAGGGCGATCTCATCGCCTGCGTCGAGGTCAAGGCCCGCCGCTCGGCCGAAGACGGCGTCTTCGCCGTGACGGCGACGGCACAGAGGCGCATTCGTGCCGCAAGCGATCTCTGGCTGGCGAAACAGCCGGATTTCAACAGGCTTTCCGTACGTTACGACATCGTCACGGTGACGCCCTGGGGCTGGCCGCGGCACCTGCCGGATGCGTTCTGAGCCGGTACCGGATGACGGAAAATGATCGTCTTGTTCCGTCCGGGTCTCCCGTTGGAACATATTCGCGGATTTGTAATCGTTCCGACATAAAAGCGTTACCAGCCTGTCATCGAAGGTCACTAGTCCACTGCCATCCGCAACCCGGTGGAGAGGATTAGTCATGTTCAAGAAGTTTACGCTCGCAGCCCTTACCCTTGCCTTTTCGGCGACCTCGTCGCTCGCCGCGACCGATATTACCTGGTGGCACGGCATGGCCGGCCGCAACGGCGAAGTCATCAATGAAGTTTCCAAGAAGTTCAACGAAGCCCAGAGCGCCTGCGCGCTGACCCCGGTTTCCAAGGGCACCTATGAGGAAGCGCTCGCTTCCGGCATCGCCGCTTTCCGCTCGGGCGAGCAGCCGAACATCCTGCAGGTCTTCGACGCCGGTGCCGCCACCATCATCAATGCCAAGGGCGCGGTCATCCCGGCCGAAGACCTCATCATCAAGGCCGGCCACAACTTCGACCGCAACGCCTTCATCGACGGCGTCCGCTACTTCTACGCTGACAGCGAAGGCAAGTTCGTCGGCATGCCGTTCAACTCTTCGGCGCCGATCATGTACATCAACGACGAAGCGCTGAAGAAGGCCGGCGTCGAAGCGCCGAAGACCTGGGAAGAGTTCGAAGCTGCCGCCCCCAAGCTCAAGGAAGCCGGCTACATCCCGCTCGTCCAGTCGCAGCTGACCTGGCAGTTCACCGAGAACTTCTTCTCGCGCAACAACATCCAGTTCGCCACCAACAACAACGGCTACGACGCCGTCGTCGACACTGAGCTGAAGGTCACCGACCCGAACCTCGTCATGATGTTCGACAAGCTCAAGGCCTGGAAGGACGAAGGCTACTTCGCGTTCTACGGCGCCGGCTGGAACGACAACCAGAAGGTCTTCGAAGAAGGCAAGGCGGCCTTCTGGATCGGTTCGTCGGGCTCCTTCGGCGGCCTGCAGAAGACGGCGCAGATGCCGTTCTCGGCAACCTTCCTGCCCTATTGGGGCTCGATCAAGGGTGCGGGCACCAACTCGTTCATCGGCGGTGCTGCTCTGTTTGCCATGTCCGGCAAGTCGGATGAAGAAAACAAGTGCGTTGCCGACTTCTTCCAGTTCCTGACCTCGCCTGAGATCCAGTACTTCTACCACAAGGCCACCGGCTACGTTGCCATCACCAAGGCAGCCTACGAGCTTGCCCAGAAGGATGGCTACTACAAGGAGAAGCCGGTTGCCGAAGTCGGCATCAAGCAGCTCATGCTGCCGGCGGGCGACTGGTCGAAGGGCTACCGCCTCGGCTTCTACCCGCAGATCCGCGAAATCATGGAACGCGAATACGGCCGCATCTTCTCGGGCGAAACGACCGTCAAGGACGCGTTCGATACGATCGAGAAGGAAGGCAACGAGCTGCTCGCTCGCTTCGCCAAGACCGCCGGCTGATCTCCATGTCGACCGTGACAGATCTCCTCCCCGCATCGCGGGGAGGGACCGGAACAAAGACCGGGGGGCGTCGCTTCGGCGCCTTCCGGCTTTTCGGTGGCCAGTCGAATAGCGGAGAGGAAAGTGCTGCAAAGCGCGTGCAGTTCTCATCGCGGTTCCTGCCTTACGTCTTCCTCTCGCCGCAGCTCGCGATCATCTTCATCTTCTTCTACTGGCCCTCGGTTCAGGCGATCCAGTCGTCCTTCTATCTCGAAGATCCCTTCGGCTTTGGATCGACCTTCGTCGGCATGACCAACTATACGGACGTGCTGAAGTCAGGCGAATATCTCGGCATCGCCCGCTTTACCGCGGTCTTCACCGCGCTCGTCACGTTCTTTGCGTTGTCGATCGGCCTGCTGCTCGCCGTCAAGGCCGATGGCGTCATCCGCGGCAACGCCGCCTACAAGACGCTGCTGATCTGGGTCTATGCCATCGCCCCGCCGGTTGCGGGTCTGATCGGGATGATGTTCTTCGACCAGCATATCGGCCCGATCGTCGAGCTCGCCCGCTGGTTCGGCTGGGACATCAAGGTCGGCCTGAATTACTTCGACACCGCCTTTTCCATGGTGGTCGTGTCGGTCTGGAAACAGATCCCCTACAATTTCATCTTCTTCCTCTCCGGCCTGCAGGGCATTCCGGTGGCGGTGCGTGAGGCGGCGGCGATCGATTGCCGCTCGGGCTTCCGCCGCTTCTGGACCGTCATCCTGCCGCTTCTGGCGCCGACCGCCTTCTTCCTTCTGATCATCAACGTCACCTATGCGCTGTTCGACACCTTCGGCGTCATCGACGTGATGGTGAAGGACAAGGCGGCCAACAACCCGATCACCCTTGTCTACAAGGTCTACATGGACGGTTTCCGCGGCAACGACCTCGGCGGCTCGTCGGCCCAGTCGGTGATCCTGATGCTGATCGTCTTCGTTCTCACAATCTTCCAGTTCCGCTTCATCGAGCGGCGCGTGCACTACAATTGAGGCGGGGCCGATGCATCGCACCAAGATTTTCGACCACATCATCCTGCTCTTCGGCGTCTTCATCATGGTGGCGCCTGTTGTCGTCGCCTTCATGACCTCGACGCACGAGGCCGCCGATATCCACCGCAACGGCCTCAGCCTCACCTGGGGCGGCCATTTCGTCGAAACCTATCAGACCGTGCTGACCCGCGAGGGCGGCTTCACTGGCAAGATCACCGGCTTCAACATGATGCTGAACTCGATGATCTTGGGCTTGGGCTTTGCCGTCGGCAAGATCGTGCTGTCCATGCTGGCCGCCTATGCGCTGGTCTATTTCCGCTTTCCTCTCGCGACCTTCTTCTTCTGGGTGATCTTCACGACGCTGCTTCTGCCGCTCGAAGTGCGCATCCTTCCGTCCTACGAAGTGATGAACACGCTGAAGCTGACGAACACCTATACCGGCCTGATCGTGCCGCTGCTCGCTTCGGCGACCGGCACCTTCTATTTCCGGCAGTTCTTCAAGTCGGTGCCGGACGAGCTCTTGGAAGCCGCGCGCATCGACGGCGCCGGGCCGTTCAAGTTCTTCATCGACGTCCTGGTGCCGCTGTCGCGCACGATGATGGCGGCGATCTTCATCATCATGTTCGTCTATGGCTGGAACCAGTATCTGTGGCCCACCCTGATGACGACGGACGAAGGCTTCTTCACGCTGGTGCGCGGCATCAAGCAGATCCTGCTCGTCTGGGTCGGCTCGAACATCCCCGACTATAACGAGGCCTTTGCGCTGGCGATCCTCGCGATGCTCCCGCCGGTCATGATCGTGGTGATCTTCCAGCGCTGGTTCATCAAGGGGCTGACCGAAAGCGACAAGTAAGCGGAGGTGAGGGCGGGACAAAGGTCCCGCCCGCTCCTGAAACGACACCAATTTTACGGAGGCAGCCATGGCGGCCATTACCATCGCCGAGGTCTCGAAGATCTATCACGGCAATGTCGAGGTGGTGAAATCCGTCTCGATCGATATCGAGGACGGCGAGTTCATCGTGCTGGTCGGCCCTTCGGGCTGCGGCAAGTCCACGCTTCTACGCATGGTCGCAGGGCTTGAGACGATCTCGAAGGGCAATGTGTCGATCGGTTCGCGCGTGATCAACGACGTCGACCCGGCCGAGCGCGATATCGCCATGGTCTTCCAGAACTATGCGCTCTATCCGCATATGACCGTCTACGAGAACCTCGCCTACGGTCTGAGGAACCGCAAGACGCCGAAGGCGGAGATCGACGCCCGTGTCGCCGAAGCCGCGCGCATGCTCGAGATCGAGCCGTATCTCTCCCGCAAGCCCCGCGCGCTCTCGGGCGGCCAGCGCCAGCGCGTCGCCATGGGCCGCGCCATCGTGCGCAAACCGGCGGCCTTCCTCTTCGACGAGCCGCTCTCCAACCTCGACGCCAAGCTGCGCGTGTCGATGCGCGGCGAGATCAAGCGCCTGCAGAAGCGCCTCGGCACCACCTCGCTCTACGTCACCCACGACCAGCTCGAGGCGATGACGCTCGCCGACCGGCTCGTGGTTTTGAATGGTGGCCGGATAGAGCAGATCGGCCGTCCGCTCGACGTCTACCACCGCCCGGCCTCGACCTTCGTCGCGAGCTTCATCGGCTCGCCGGCTATGAACCTGATCAAGGGGCACATCGATGGCGGTGGCCTGCAGATCGGTCTCTACCGGATAGACCTCGCCGGCCGCGCGCCGGTGGAGGGGGCCGTCACCGTTGGCCTTCGCGCCGAGGATCTCCGGCTTGCTGGCGTCGGCGAGGACGCCATGCTGCTTCAGGTCGACTATGTCGAGGAACTGGGCGCGCAGCGGCTCGTGCATGGCACCATCGAGGGCCAGGCGCTGACCATCGCGCTTTCGCCGGAAACGCCGCTATCGGGCGATCTCGCGGTGACCATCGCGGTCGACCGCCTGCACTTCTTCTCGCTCGAGACCGGAAAGCGGCTGGAGCGCGGCACGTCGTTTGCCAATGAAGCCCCGGCGCAGACCCTTCGCCTGGAGACCGCATCGTGATTTTCGAAACCGTCGAGCAACTTGCCGTTCCCTCGCTTGAAACCTGCGCCAGCTTTGCCGAGATCGTTCGCACCATCGCCGCCCATGACGCCGCCATGGCTGCCCGGCCGGAGATGAACAGCGTCGAGGTCGGTGGTGCGCCGTCCTCCGAGACGTCGCTCGCCTTTCCGTTCACCGTCTCTGCCTGGAATCTGGAGCGCTGCCTGTTTGCGCCGGAAAGTGCTGCACATCTGGCAGAAACGGGCGCGCCGGTTGTCCTGCTTTCGGAAATGGACAACGGCATGGCCCGCACCGGCCAGCGTCATCCGACCGCCGAAGTCGCCGATACGCTCGGCATGCAATACGCCTATGGCATCGAGTTCATCGAGCTTGGCCTCGGCTCCGACACCGAGCGCGAATTCTGCGAGGACGATTTCAACGCCAAGGGTTTCCATGGCAATGCGTTGATGGCATCCGTACCGCTCGGTCGACCCTTCATGCTGCGCCTCTGGGGTGAACGCCTGTGGTTCACCGATGGCGAGCAGCCGCGCCTTGGGGAACGTATGGCGATCGGCGCCGTCATCGAGACCGAGGATGGTCCCTTCGTCGCCGTCTCCACCCATCTCGAAAGCGCAACGACCGCCGTCTATCGCGAGCGCCAGGTCAAGGAATTGATCGACGCGCTCGATGAAGCCTTCCCGGGCCTGCCGCTGCTGATCGGCGGGGACCTCAACACCGGCAACCATGCCGGCGGCGACTTCGAGGCCGAAGGTCTCTTTGCCGTCAGTGCCGCACGCGGCTTTACCCGCCACGGCGGCTCGCTCGACATCATGACCACGCGTCCGAGCCTCATCACGCGATGGCCGGAACGGGCGATGAAGCTCGACTGGTTCCTGTCGCGCGGTCTGAAAATTGGCGAGACCCGCATCATCCCGTCGCTCGACAAGACCGGCCGGCCGCTTTCGGACCACGATCTCATCACCTGCGTCGTCGAAGGCTTCGAATAGGCCCGGCTCTCCTTGCCTAAGGCCCGCCCGCATTCTACATGTCGAGGACTTTACCAGTGCGGCAGGGGGCAGCGGTTTTCCCTCTTCCGTTCCGGTAGTTTGAAATCGATCACGGCTGTCCGTGATCCATGAGGGATGGGTAGATGGCGAAAATCGTCAATGTCGGGGTCCAGATGGACCATGTGTCGGGCATCAACATTGCGGGCGATTCCACCTTCGCCATGAGCCTCGAGGCACAGTCGCGCGGCTATCGCCTTTTCCACTACACGCCCGAAAAGCTGTCGCTGCGCGACGGCAAGGTCTATGCGAGCGCGCAGCCGATGACGCTGCGCGACGTCAAGGGCGATCACTTCACGCTTGGCGAAGCCGAGCGCGTCGATCTCTCGACCATGGACGTCATCCTGCTCCGCCAGGACCCGCCCTTCGACATGGCCTACATCACCTCGACGCATCTTCTGGAGCGCCTGCATCCGAAGACGCTCGTCGTCAACGATCCGGCCTGGGTGCGCAACTCGCCGGAGAAGATCTTCGTCACCGAATTTGCCGACCTGATGCCGAAGACGCTGATCACCCGCGATCCCGCCGAAATCGCCAGCTTCCGCCAGGAAATGGGCGATATCATCCTGAAGCCACTCTACGGCAACGGCGGCGCCGGGGTCTTCCACTCGACCCGCGACGACCGCAACATGTCCTCACTGCTGGAAATGTTCGGCCAGATGTTCCGAGAGCCCTTCATCGCCCAGGAATACCTGCCGGCGGTGCGCAAGGGCGACAAGCGCATCCTGCTCGTCGACGGCGAACCGGTGGGCGCCATCAACCGCGTTCCGGCGGACCATGACGCCCGCTCCAACATGCATGCCGGCGGCCGCCCGGAGCCGACCGAACTGACGGCGCGCGAGAAGGAAATCTGCGCGCGCATCGCGCCGGCACTCAAGGAGCGCGGCTTCCTCTTCGTCGGCATCGACGTCATCGGCGACTACATGACCGAGATCAACGTGACCTCGCCGACTGGCATCCGCGAAGTCAAGAAGTTCGGCGGCGCCGATGTCGCCAGCCTTCTCTGGGATGCGATCGAGCGCAAGCGCGCCTGATCAATACCTCGGCTGAGGATTCATCGCGGGTCGATGGCGCTGCCGCGGGCTTCCGCCCGCGGCCGTTTACTGGAACGCCCTTGCCGGTGCGTGCACCCCTTTCAAACGTTCTGTTATTGTTCTTGTTTTTGTGCGTGATCCGTGCAAGGCTTCTGCCTGCAACCCTGGGCGGTTGCGGCGCCCGATAGCCGGGCTGCCTGGGCGAGGGGGCAAGCATGGTCGCGCGCGTCAGCACGGTGGCATTTCAGGGTATCGAGGGACTGCCTGTTGACGTGCAGGTGATGGTCGCGCCGGGCAAGGTCGGCATGCAGATCGTCGGCCTGCCGGACAAGGCCGTCGCCGAAAGCCGCGAGCGGGTACAGGCGGCCCTGCATGCCTCCGGTCTCGCCCTGCCGGCCAAGCGGGTGACTGTCAATCTCGCGCCCGCCGACCTGCCGAAGGAAGGCAGCCATTTCGACCTCGCCATCGCACTCGGGCTTATGGCAGCCCTCGGCGCCATCCCCGGCGATGCACTGGCGCCTTACGTCGTGATCGGCGAACTCAATCTCGATGGCACCATTGCCGCCGTTGCCGGAGCGCTTCCCGCCGCGATCGGCGCCAATGCGCTCGGCAAGGGGCTGATCTGCCCGGCCGAAAGCGGACCCGAGGCGGCCTGGGCCGGCGCCGATATCGATATTCTTGCGCCGCGCAGTTTGATCGCGATCGCCAATCATTTCCGCGGCACGCAGGTGCTTTCGCGGCCTGAAGCCGCCATCCGCTCGGGCGCGTCTAACCTGCCCGATCTCGCCGACATCAAGGGACAGGAGAGCGCCAAGCGGGCGCTCGAGGTGGCTGCTGCCGGCAACCACAATCTCTTGATGGTCGGCCCGCCCGGATCGGGCAAGTCGATGCTTGCTGCCCGCCTGCCGTCGATCCTGCCGCCGCTCAATCCGGCCGAATTGCTCGAAGTGTCGATGATCCACTCGATCGCCGGGCAACTGCCGGGCGGCAAGCTTTCGGACCGACGGCCGTTTCGCACGCCGCACCATTCCGCCACCATGGCCGCGATGGTTGGTGGCGGCCTTCGCGCCAAGCCCGGCGAGGCGTCGCTCGCCCATAACGGCGTGCTGTTTCTCGACGAGTTTCCGGAATTCACGCCGCAGGTACTCGATGCGCTGCGCCAGCCGCTCGAAACGGCCGAATGCATCATCGCCCGCGCCAATCACCGGGTGAGCTATCCCGCTGCGATCCAGCTTGTCGCCGCCATGAACCCCTGCCGCTGCGGCATGGCCGGCGAGCCGGGCCGTAGCTGCGCCCGGGGCCCGCGCTGTATGTCCGACTACCAGGCGCGCATCTCCGGCCCGCTGATGGACCGCATTGATATCCGCATCGACGTGCCGGCCGTCAGCGCCGCCGACCTCTTGAAGCCGGCAGCGGCCGAAAGCAGCGAGGTCGTCGCCCGTCGCGTCGCCCGCGCCCGCGCCATACAGATCGACCGCTTTGCCGCCCTCGGCCATGCGGAGTTGACTAGCAATGCCCGCGCATCGACCTCGCTGATCGAGAAGATCGCGGCACCCGATGCGGCCGGGCTGCAGCTGCTCAGGGACGCTGCCGAAAAGATGAAGTTCTCCGCCCGCGGCTACCACCGTGTACTGAAGGTTGCCCGCACGCTCGCCGATCTCGATGGCTCGATAACCGTCGGCCGCATTCATCTCGCCGAGGCGATTTCCTACCGGATCGCCGGCGAACGGCTGCAG
Source organism: Ensifer sp. ENS09 (assembly GCF_014852425.1). Classification (NCBI taxonomy): domain Bacteria; kingdom Pseudomonadati; phylum Pseudomonadota; class Alphaproteobacteria; order Hyphomicrobiales; family Rhizobiaceae; genus Ensifer; species Ensifer sp. ENS09. The sequence continues at coordinate 1,157,390 of NZ_JACVBP010000002.1, read as the reverse complement.
GCGGCTGCCTGACGAGGGCAGACACGACTGTGCATGCCCAGCTCTCGCCGTCTCGGGCACGCATGATGCTGGAGTTGAAGCGGATCGTCCAAGCTTTCTTGAACCAGCTTGGCCGGCGGGGAGTGAACTGGATGACAGATACTCCAAATGGCAGAAGAACGGATCGCGCCGAACGTCGGATCAAGGCGTCGCCGTCGGCGATCTACGCCGCGCTGGTCGATCCCGATGCGGTGGCGGTCTGGTTGCCGCCCGAAGGCATGAAGGGGCAGGTGCATGCCTTTCAGCCGCACGTCGGCGGCGTCTTCCGGATGACGCTGATCTACGAGACGCCGGACGACAGGACGCAGGGCAAGAGCTCGGAGGATGCCGACATCGTTTCCGGTCGCTTCGTCGCGTTGGAGCCGGATCGGTGCGTGGTGCAGGAGACGGAGTTTCAATCCGACGATCCGGCTTTTGCCGGGACGATGCGGATCACCTGGGCGCTGGAGCCGGTGGCAGATGGCACCCGCGTCAGCGTCACCTGCGAAAACGTGCCGGAGGGCATTTCGAAGGAAGATCACGACGCCGGCCTGCGCTCGACGCTCGCCAATCTTGCAGGCTTCACGGAGCAGGCTGGCTGAAGCAGAACCACGCATTAACGACAAACAAAAAGGGCGCCCGTGGCGCCCTTTCCAATTGCAAGTGATGCCAGCCCGATTAGCCGCCCAGGCCCTCGAACAGCACCGTCGAGAGGTAGCGTTCGGCAAAGGACGGGATGATGACGACGATGGTCTTGCCGGCATTTTCCTCACGCTGGCCGACCTCGATCGCCGCCGTGAGCGCGGCACCTGCGGAGATGCCGACCGGTACGCCTTCGAGCTTGGCGACAAGGCGGGCGACCTCGATCGCTTCCGCGCTGTTGACGGTGACGATCTCGTCGTAGACCGTGGTGTCGAGGATCGCCGGGGCAAAGCCTGCGCCGATGCCCTGGATCTTGTGCGGGCCGGGGGCGCCACCGGAAAGAACCGGCGATTCTTCCGGCTCGACGGCGATCACCTTGACCGAGGGCTTGCGCGCCTTCAGCACCTGGCCGGCGCCGGTAATCGTGCCGCCGGTGCCGATGCCGGAGACGAAAATGTCGACCGCGCCGTCCGTGTCGTTCCAGATTTCCTCGGCCGTCGTCTTGCGGTGGATTTCCGGATTGGCCGGATTTTCGAACTGCTGCGGGATGATGGCGTCCGGCAGCGTCTCGACCAGTTCCTGCGCCTTGGCGATCGCGCCCTTCATGCCCTTGGCACCTTCGGTTAGCACCAGCTCGGCGCCGAGCAGCGCCAGCATCTTGCGCCGCTCGACCGACATGGTCTCCGGCATCGTCAGAATCAGCTTGTAGCCTTTGGCGGCCGCGACGAAGGCGAGCGCGATGCCGGTGTTGCCGGAGGTCGGCTCCACCAGCGTCGTGCGGCCGGGCGTAATCTTGCCCTGCGCTTCCAGGCTCTCGATCATCGCCACGCCGATACGGTCCTTGACGGAGGCGATCGGGTTGAAGAACTCGAGTTTGGCCAGCAGGTTCGCCTTGACGCCCTTTTCCTTGGCAAGCTTGTCCAGCCGCACGATGGGCGTGTCGCCGATCGTTTCCGTGATCGAGGAGTAGACGCGGCCGCGGCCGGGCTTGCGTGTGTCGGACATGGGTTTCTCCCTTGGGCGTGAAGTGTCGTGCTATGAGAATAGGAACAATGAACGCGCAATTCCAGAACGACAAACACCGCGCGGTGATCCGCCGAAGGAAAAACCACCGGCGAAGTCGTTGTTCGGGAAAAGTTTTTTCAGTTGGCGCGAACGGCGATATAGGCCGCCGTTCCGGCAAGCACGCTGGCGGCGACCCGGTTCAGCGCTTTCAGGGCCTTCGGTTGCTTGAGCAACAGGCGCGCACGCGAGGCGAGCAGAATATAGGGTACGAGCACGCTTAGGAGCACCAGGAAGGTGGCGGTCAGCAGCAGGCCGTAATCGCCGGGGCCGATCGCCCTGATGTCGATCAGCGTCGGCACGAGCGCCACGTAAAACAGCATCGTCTTCGGATTGCCGAGCGTGATCAGCAGGCCGGACAGGAAGGACATCGCCGCACTCGTCGAGGGCTTTGCCTTGATGTCCTCGGGCAGCAGCCCCGCGCTCCAGAGCTTCCAGGCGATGTAAGCGAGATAGAGAACCCCGGCAAACTTCACCACCAGGAAGGCTGTGGTGAAGGTCTGGGCGATCAGCGCGAGCCCGAGGATAACGGCCGTCAGATAGATCATGTCGCCAAGCGCGATGCCGAGACCCATGAAAAAGGTTTCGCGGAAACCGGAGCCGAGCGCGCGCGCAACCAGCGCCGTCACGCCGGGGCCGGGGATGGCAGCGGCGATGAAGAGCGCGCCGCTATAGGCGATGAGGGCCGCGAGCGTCATGGAACGTCCTTGCGAAGATGATACCGATTTTTACCGCAAGCGACCGAAAAAGGAAATCACCGAACTGCGATCGGCGGGCGTCTGCTGGCGAAATTGATCGGGTGACAAGTCTGGCGTTGTCCGCTGCTGCGAAATGCGTAGAGCTTGCTGAAAACGAGCGAAAGGCGCCTCTCCATGCCCGAGTTGAAGGATATGATCGGCTTTGCCCTCCTGGCCCTTGGCATGGTGCTGACGCCGGGGCCGAACATGATCTACCTGATCTCGCGCTCGATCAGCCAGGGGCCTGGCGCCGGATTGATCTCGCTCGGCGGCGTGGCGCTCGGCTTCGTCGTCTACATGGTCTCGGCGGCACTCGGGATCACGGCGCTGCTCCTGGCCGTGCCCTTCGCCTATGATGCGCTTCGCATCGCCGGTGCGGCATACCTTCTCTATCTCGCCTGGCAGGCGGTTAGGCCCGGCGGACGCTCGCCCTTTCAGGTCAAGAACCTGCCGAAGGATGGGCCGAAGAAACTGTTCGTCATGGGCTTCCTGACGAGCCTGCTTAATCCCAAGGTGGCGGTGCTCTATCTCTCGCTGCTGCCGCAGTTCATCCGGCCGGAGCTCGGCAACGTGCTCGGCCAGTCGCTGGTCTTCGGCTCGATCCAGATTGCGACCAGCGTGACCGTCAACGCCATGATCGCGCTGGCCGCCAGCGGCATCGCCGCCTTCCTTGCCGGGCGGCCGTTGTTCATGGTGGTTCAGCGCTGGGCGATGGGCACGGCGCTGTTCGGCTTCGCGCTGAGCATGGCCTCGGAAGCACGGCGCTAACGCGCGTTTGCCGATGCCTTCTTCAATCCCGGAACGGGCTTACTCGAAAACCGGCCGCATGAAGCTGCGCTCGTAGCTGAGGATGCAGCGCGTCTTCTCGGCATAGGCGAAGGCCTCCTGGCATTCGGGATCCGCGGCCATTTCCTTGCGGTAGGCCTCGTATGCGGCCAGGCTCGGAAAGCTGAAGAGCGCCAGCGCAATATTGTTCGCCCCCTCGTGCGGCAGGAAGTAGCCGTGGTGCGTGCCGCCCAGCCGATTGACGAGCGGGATCCAGAGCTTGGCATAATGCTCGAACTCGGCCGCCTTGTAAGGGTCGATAACGTATTTCAGGTAGCAGGTGATCATGCGGTTCTCCCTTCGCGTTCCCGCTTGATAGAAGACGGAAACCGAAGTTTCCAGCCAAGAGTCATGCCGGCGGCCGCAACGAGGATCGCGACCGAGCCGGCGATCTGGATCGGCTGCAGCTGGTGCCCGAAAGCGAAGCGGTCGACGACGATCGCGGCGATCGGATAGATGAAGGAAAGCGCGCCGGTCATATGTGTCGGGAGCCGCTGGATCGCGCCGTAAAGCAGCACATACATGAGCCCGGTGTGGATGATGCCGAGGGTCAGGACGATCGACCACTGCGTTGCACCTGACGGGGCGGGTGCGGCAAGCGCCATCGGTGCCAGCATCACGGTGCCGGTGATCACCTGGATCAGCGCGATCAGATGCGGCGGCGTGCCCTTGAGCAGCTTGGTCGCAATCGCCGCGATCGCGTAGAAGAAGGCAGCGCCGATCGAAAGAGCAACGCCGATCAGGTAGTCTTCGGGCGCGAAGCCCTGGCCGGGCTTGGCCGAAATGATCGCGAGCATGCCGGAAAACGACACCAGCAGCCAGAAGATCTTGGTGACAGTGATCTTTTCGCCGAGGAACACGGCGCCAAGCCCCAAGAGCATGAAGGGCTGGGTGTTGTAGACCATGGTCGCGATCGAGATCGATGCGTGGGAATAGGCGGCGAACAGCAGCAGCCAGTTGACGACGATGGCGATGCCGCCGACGACCGACAGCAGCAGCATCCGCCGGCTGAAGTGACGACGGTCGAGAAGCCCGAGCACCCCGGCGATGGCAACGAGTGTCACGGCCCCGAAGACGCAGCGCCAGAACACCACGCTCGTCACCGGCTGCCCCGACATCAGCACGAACCAGCCGATGGTACCGGAGATCAGCATTGCTGCCGTCATCTCGATACTGCCGCGTGCGAGCTCGGTATTCATGGTCACTGCTCTCCTATTGGTGATCGCAGAATAGCCGGTACTCATGGCCTTTCCCATGGATGAACGAAGGCAGTTGTGCTATATTGCCTAATTATCGAAGTTCTGATTGTTGTTGTGGCTTATGGTGTCGTGATGCTGGACGAGATAGACCGACGAATCCTCGACATACTGGCAGCCAATGCCCGGGTGTCGCTGAAGGAGCTGGCGCAGGAGGCGGGGCTCTCATCGCCGAGTGCTGCGGATCGGCTGCGCAAGCTGGAAGAGCGCGGCGTCCTCGACGGTTTCACCATCGCCCTCAATCCGGCGAAGGTTGGCTATCCCTTGCAGGCGGTCATCCGCGTGCGGCCGATGCCGGGCATGCTGCACATCGTCGAACGGCTGATCCAGGAGACGCCGGAATTCGTCGAGTGCGACAAGGTCACCGGCGACGACTGTTTCATCGCCAAGCTCTACGTGCGTGACATGGCGCAGCTCGACACGATCCTCGACCGGATCGCCGAGAAGGCGCAGACCAACACCTCAATCGTCAAGTCGACGCCGGTCAAGCGCCGCCTGCCGCCGCTCCTTTAATGGGAAATCTGTCTTAAACGCCGGTCGAGCCGAAGCCGCCGGCGCCGCGTGCCGTCTCGCTTGCCCCTTCGGCCTCGCGAACAGTCACCTGCGTGACCGGTGCGATCACCATCTGGGCGATGCGCATGCCGCGCTCGATGATGAACTCCTCGTCGCCGAGATTGACCAGCAGCACCTTCACTTCGCCGCGATAGTCGCTGTCGATCGTGCCGGGCGTGTTGAGGCAGGTGATGCCGTGCTTGAAGGCAAGGCCAGAGCGTGGGCGGATCTGCGCCTCGTGGCCGGCGGGCACTTCGAAAATGAAGCCGGTCGGAACGAGGGCGCGCTTGCCTGGGTTAAGCATCAGCGGCCGATCGGCGGGAACGCCCGCGCGCAAATCCATGCCGGCAGCGCCTGCGGTCTCGTAGGCCGGAAGCTCCAGGCCTTCGCCGTGCGGCAGGCGAACGAGGTTGAGGGTTGGGCGGGATAGGGGCGTGTGCGTGCTCATGCCCGCATAAGCCGGGCCACGGGCGCCTCGGTCAATTGCATAATCGGGGCCGAGCCTGTAAAGGACGCGGCAACTCACAGGATTTTACGATATGGCTGAAACTCTCGCCGAGGCGGTCTCCCGCCGCCGCACATTTGCGATTATCGCCCACCCGGACGCCGGTAAGACCACGCTCACGGAAAAGTTGCTGCTGTTCGGCGGTGCGATCCAGCTCGCCGGTGAGGTCAAGGCCAAGAAGGACCGCATCCAGACCCGTTCGGACTGGATGAAGATCGAGCGCGAGCGCGGCATCTCGGTCGTCACCTCGGTGATGACCTTCGAGTATGGCGGCAACGTCTTCAACATTCTCGATACGCCCGGTCACGAGGACTTCGCCGACGACACTTACCGCACGCTGACGGCGGTGGATGCGGCCGTCATGGTCATCGACGCCGCCAAGGGTATCGAGCCGCGCACGCTGAAGCTCTTCGAAGTCTGCCGCATGCGCGACATCCCGATCATCACCTTCGTCAACAAAATGGACCGTGAAAGCCGCGATCCCTTCGAGATCCTGGACGAGGTCGAGGAAAAGCTGGCGCTCGACTGCGCGCCGGTGACCTGGCCGATCGGGCGCTCCAAGACCTTCTGCGGCTCCTACAACCTCGCCGACAACACCGTGCGCGGGTCCGACACGCAGGAAATCCCGACCAAGGTCAACGGCCCGGAAATGGCCTCCCATCGCCTGCCGGAAAACGAGCGCGATGCCTTTACCGAAGAGCTGATGCTGGCGATCGAGGCGTGCAAGCCCTTCGACAAGAAGGCCTTCCTCGAAGGTCACCTGACTCCGGTCTTCTTCGGCTCGGCGCTGCGCAACTTCGGTGTCCGCGATCTCATCAATGCGCTCGGCGACATCGCGCCGCCGCCGCGCGATCAGGTGGCGGATGTCCGCACGGTGCATGCCACCGACGACAAGATGACGGCCTTCGTCTTCAAGATCCAGGCCAACATGGACCCGAACCATCGCGACCGCATCGCCTTTGCCCGCGTTTGCTCCGGCAAGCTCGAGCGCGGCATGAAGGCGCGCCTGTCGCGCACCGGCAAGCAGCTCGGCCTCAGCGCCCCGCAGTTCTTCTTCGCCTCGCAGCGCCAGCTCGCCGACACGGCCTACGCAGGCGACGTCGTCGGCATCCCGAACCATGGCACGCTCCGGATCGGCGACACGCTGACCGAGGGCGAACCGCTGGTGTTCCAGGGCGTGCCGAACTTCTCGCCTGAAATCCTGCGCCGCGTGCGCTTGGAAGATGCGATGAAGGCAAAGAAGCTGAAAGAAGCGCTGCAGCAGATGGCCGAAGAGGGCGTCGTGCAGCTCTTCTCGCCGGAAGACGGTTCTCCGGCGATCGTCGGTGTCGTCGGTGCGCTGCAGCTCGACGTCTTGAAGGAGCGCCTCAGCGCCGAATACGGCCTGCCGGTCTCCTTCGAAATGTCGCGCTTCTCCGTCTGCCGCTGGATCTCGTCCGACCAGCCTGCCGAACTCGACAAGTTCGTCACGGCGCGCCGCGGCGACATCGCCCGCGATCTCGACGGCGACCCGGTGTTCCTGGCGCAGGACAGCTTCTCGCTGCGCTACGAGGCCGAGCGCTACCCGGCGATCAAGATGGTCGCGATCAAGGAATATCACGTCGCCAAGGCGGCCTGATTGTTTGCGTCCGGCCGGTGCCAAGGCATCGGCCGGCCTCTCGGCGCTCAAGCGCCGTTTCGGGACGAAATCCCTAAACCGAAAAATCGAAACGCGGCGACGAACGATCGAGCATGGCCATGCTTTTACGAGCGCCCCAACTCTGTTCGATGGCCGGCGAAAGTGCTGTAAGCAGGCGTGCGATGTCCTCGCGTGCCGTCTCGTGCAGCGCTTCCGCTACGATCAGCGCTCGCGTTGTCTCAGGTCGTATCGCCGAAAGGCCGCTCTGCCGGTTGGTCCAGCGTCGCGCATGCGCCCGCCCCTCGGCGTCAGTGAAGACCACTTCGGCTGGTTCCGGATTTTCTGTTTCTCCTGAGAACGTCAGATAGCTCTCGTTGCCGAATGCCCGGCAGACATGCAGATGGCCGGCAACCTGCGCCAAGTCGAAGACCGCGATCGGAATGGCGAAGGCGAGCGACGCGGCGTTGCAGAGATCGATCAGCGGGTGGATTGAGGGTAGGTCGCCTTCCTTGCGGAAGCGCCGGAGCAAGGCTTCGGACGCCGAGCGATACTGCGTCGGCTTCAATCCCATCTTGGCAAAGGTCCGGCGCCAGGCCTGGATCTCGGGCAGGTCGCTTTCCGAACCTGAACCGAGGCGATCGTTCGCGATCGCCTGGAAATGGCGAACATGGTCCCCGATCGAGACACCGCCGCTGATGCCATCGATGAAAAGCGCGCCGGCGCTCAGCTCCGGGAAATCGCGCCAGATGTCGTCTACGTGCTGGAAGTGCATGGAAGTCCTCGAATTGGGTGCGTTCACTCTGGTTCAGGCCTTTGCGGTGGGAAGGGCGCGTGCTGTCCTTCGGCCAGCGCGGATCTGGGGTAGGGTCATGCCGAGGACGGCGGCGAGCACGCAGCCGATCCCAAGCAATTGTGGGACGCCGACCGGCTCGCCGAGCAACAGAAAGGCAAAGGCGACGGCTGAAACGGGCGCCAGCGCGGTGAAGACGGAGGCCTCGGTGCCGCTCACTTTGGCCGCCCCCGCATACCAGAGCAGGAAGCCGGCAACGGTCGGGATGAGGGCGTAGTAGAGAACCGCAACGATTGCGTCCCTGTCGATCGCGGCCGTTGCATGCGTCTCGAAGAGCGCGGGGATGAGGGCGACCACGAAGCCGAGGCCGGCCATCAGCGTCGAAAGCGCGAGCGGCGAGATCTCCGTCTTCACGCGCTTGTTGAGGAGGATGAAAAGGCCCTCGCAGATGACGGCGCCGAAGATAAGGGCGATGCCGAGCGGCGAATGGGTGCCGCCTTCACCGGGCTTGAAGACGATGGTGAGCACGCCGGCTGCGGCAAGCGCGATCGCCGCAAGCACTTTGCGGTCCGGGCGCTCGCCGAGAAGAAGGATGGCGATGGCGGCGGAAACCACCGGCAGGGTGCCGATCACCACGCCCGCATCGGTTGCCGACGTCAGGCTCAGGCCGGCGATCAAGAGCGTCGTATAGCCGACGCTGCCGGCGCCCGCCTGGGCGATGAGGAGAAGCCAGTCGCGGCCTTTCAGTTTCGGCCATGACGTCCTGGTGAGCCACATCAACAACAGGAAGAGCGGGAAGGCGACGGCAAAGCGCAGCGCGGTGGCAGTGAATGGTGGCAGGCCCGCTGCGATGATCTTGCTGGCGATGACGGTGCTGCCGACGAGGATCATCGCGAGCGACAGGTAGAGATAGCCTTGAAATTTTCCCGACACGTCCGTTCTCCGTTGCTGCGCCACGCTTGTCGCTGCGCGGCCGGTGCAGCAATGCGCCCGGGGGAGGGCTCCGGTCTTGAACGGAATTGCGGGTGTTACTTTTTGGCCTCGGCATAAATGCCGGGCGAGAGGCCATATTTGCTGACGAAGACGCGGGTCATGTGGCTCTGGTCGGCAAAGCCGGCCGTAAACGCAGCCTCCGCCAGCGGCATGCCTCCACCGATCAGGCGGCGAGCGAGATCGATCCGGCGCTGGACGATATAGGCATGTGGCGTCAGGCCGACCGCGCTTGCGAAATTGCGCACCAGCTGGAACCGGCTGAGCCCGGCTTCAGCGGCGAGATCGGCAAGCGTGATCGCGGCCGTCGGGTCGTCGTCGATCATCGTCTTGGCCGCCGTGACTGTTGCCGGCCTCTCACCCTGGTGTCGCTTGCCGGTGGCAAGAACGCCTGCCAGCAGCATGAGGAGCTGTTCTTCATGCCGGATGGCGTGGGCCCTAGCCGTTGGGTCGGTGATGGCCGCAAACAGCACCCGAAATTGATCTGCCACCTCCCGGTCGTGAAAGGCGGGGGCAGTGAACTCGCCGGAATCCGCACGGCCCTGGCTGATATCCTCGGCGGCAGTGGCGATGACGGATGGATCGAAATAGAGCATGCGCCAGGCGCGGCCGGCATCGCCGATCGGCATGCCGTCATGCACTTCGCCAGGGTTGACGGTGATCATGTCGCCAGCGCCGGCTTCGACCATGCCACGGCCACTGAGCGACTTCTGCGCGCCCTCATAGATGAGACCGATGCCGAACTGATCGTGCGTGTGACGGGCGAAGGACTGGCGCGTTTCGGCCTCGACCGCGTCTATGCCCGCGGCCGCGCTGTGCAGCATCCTGATCTTGCCCTTCGACATCTCGCGCGCCTGCTCCGGTCTCCAGCTTCGTCTTGTACACCGCAGCGCCGCCGCCGGCCATCGCAATGACGCGTCCTCGGGCCCGCATCCGCGGCTCACGGAAACTTTCATCTTTTCGACGTTGCAATCACCGGCCGCATCCTTACGTTGCGATCCCAAGCGGCGCGAAAGGGAGATGATCGAAATGCTGGATCTGCGTGTTCACTTCCTCGAAGCGGACGGATCTCTGGCGCCGTGGCGCGAACGGATACTGGAGTCCGTGCGCGAGACCGCCGAGCGGATCGGCGCGGCGGTTTCTGCCTCGGAGAGCGCCGCACCCATCGATGTCCTCGTCGAGCATCGTGCGGGTGAGACGATTCCCGAACTCGGTGTTGCAGGCGCCTGCTATCGCAGGGCGCTGGTCTTCTTCACGGTCGATCCCGGCAACGAGAACTTCGAGGCAAGCCTTGCTGCAGGAGAAGTGCGCAAATTGCTGACGCACGAGCTGCATCATTCCTTCCGCCACGGCGCCTGCGGTTATGGTTCCAAGCTCGGCGAAGCTTTGGTCAGCGAGGGGCTAGCCGATGCCTTCGATGCGGAAATCAACGGCGGCGACGGCCACGCGTGGAATCATGCGCTCAAGGCTGCAGACTGGGAAGGCTTGTTGGAGCGCGCCGAGCGAGAGCTCTGGGCCGAGACCTATGATCATGCGGGCTGGTTTTTCGGCACCGGTCGCTCCCTGCCGCGTTGGGCCGGCTACACGATCGGCTATCACCTCGTGAAGACCTATCTGGCGGCGAACCCGGATGCGCGCCCGTCGCAGATGACGGCAACGCCCGCATCGGTGGTGATCGGCGAAGCCTGGGCACCGCTCAAGGAACGCCTGCTCGTTGCGGCATGATGGTTACGCCCGAGGCGGCTAAGTGTGCGGCGGCCCGTCGCGATCGCGGCCCGGCAGCTTCCTGACGTCGCCAATCCAGGGCAGTGCCGAGGCGCACCAGATCTGTGAGCGTGGCCGGAGCTGCCGGCGCTGATTGATCGTTCCCACCCGGATGCCGACCTCCAGGGCGTCCTCGTCCGTGCCGGTCGTATAGATCGGCGAGCCGCAGTTGGGGCAGAAGAACTGCAGCCGCTGCCGGCCGTTTGCGCCGATCTTCACATAGAGCTTCGGTTCGCCGCCGGTCAGCCGGAAGTTCTCTCGCTCGGTGCCGGCTGTGACGCGGTAGGCCGATCCCGTCAGTTGCTGGCAATCGGTGCAATGGCAGATGCCGACATCGGCCGGATCGATCTCCGCCTCATAGGTCACGAAGCCGCAATGGCATTGCCCGTCGATGTGCATGAAGCCCTCCCTGAAAGCGGGAGAGCTAGGGCGGAGCCGCAAAAAGTGTATGCCGTTCTCATCCGCCCCTGAACCTCAGCGAGTGATGGGGCTCGACGGTTGCGACGCTTCGTTCCCCCCCTGTGGCGTAGGGAGGACGGGCGATGGTGCGATGCCGTTTGGTTCGCCGCCGCTTACACGCCAGTGAACAGCCACTCGTGTTCGCGGGCGTTGTGGAACTTCCAGATGCGCTTCGGCCCGGCCATGACGTTGAGATAGTAGACGTCGTAGCCATGCACGGCGGCGACCGGATGATAGCCCTTCGGCACCAGCGTCACGTCACCGTCCTCGACAGCCATGGTTTCGTCGAGCGAGCGGTCGTCGGTATAGACGCGCTGCATCGCAAAACCCTGCGGCGGGTTGATGCGGTGGTAGTAGGTCTCTTCCAGATAGCTCTCGGCCGGCAGGTCGTCCTGGTCGTGCTTGTGCGGCGGATAGGAGGAGGTGTGGCCGCCGGGCGTGATCACCTCGACGACGAGCAGCGACTGCGCCGAGCCGTCGTCTTCCGGCATGATGTTGGTAACGTAACGGGTATTGGTGCCCTTGCCGCGGGTCATCTGCGGATGCGTGCCCGGCGCGATGACCTTCGTTTTGAAGCCGTCACCGCCCGGGGCCGAGCAGATGGCGAGATCGAGATCCGAGGTTGCCGTTGCCTGCCAGCGGCTGCCTTTCGGCACGTAGACGGCATAGGGCTGGCCCACAAACGGCGTCATGCGCTCGCCGAGTTCGCCGAAGCTTTCGCCGTCGACGGCGACCTTTGCCTTGCCGGACACCAGCACCAGGCAGATTTCCTTGTCGCCGGTCTCGCCCTCGGTCGTCTCGCCCGCTTTCAGCCGTTCCAGCGCGAAGCCGACATAGGTCCAGCCGGCGCTTTCCGGTGTCACGTTTTGCATGAGGCCCGATTTGGCCTTCGGTTTGACGAGCAGCCTGGACATGTCGATCTCCCTAACTCTTTATCATGGGGTGCCGGTCGTGCGGTCTGCCCCTCTCCTCGGGTTTAACCCGAAGGCTAGCCCACTCCCCGCTCGCGGGGAGAAGGTGGCGTTAGCCGGATGAGGGCTTTCCTCACCGTGCGGATGACGGGCCGGTCCCATCGAACCCGGCGACCGAAAGTCTGGGCTTACTTGTCGAGCCCGGCTTCCTTGGCAAAGGCCTTCAGCGACTTCAGCCCGAGCGACTGGTACTCGAACGGGTTGCGCACCGCCGAATCCTGCTCCGCCTCGATCACCAGCCAGCCTGAATAGTTGTGTTCTGCGGCGATCTTCAGCACGGGCAGGAAGTCGACCCCGCCTTCGCTATCGCCCGGAACCGTGAAGACACCACGGCGCACGCCTTCGAGGAAGGAGAGGCCTTCGCCCTCGACGACCTTGCGGACGGCGGGCCGCACGTTCTTGCAATGGATGTGGCGGACGCGGTGCATGTATTTCTTCGCGACCTCGGCCGGATCGGAACCGCCGAACCAGGCGTGGCCGGTGTCGAGCAGCAGCTTGGTCGCCGGGCCGGTGTTCTGCATCAAGAGGTCGATTTCCTCGCCGGTCTGGACGATCGTGCCCATGTGGTGGTGGTAGACGAGGTCGATGCCCTGGTCGGCGCAATACTGAGCGATCGCTTCGAGATCGGCGCCGAACTTCTTCCACTGGTCGGCCGGCAGGACCGGCTTGTCGTTGGCGACCGACTTTCCGTCGTCGCCATGGATGGCGTTCGAGGTTTCGCAGACGATCGCCACCTTGCAGCCATTGTGCTTCAGGAGGTCGAGATGCGGCTGGATCGCCTTCTTCTCGGCTTCGACGTCATGGGTGAGCAGGTTGGTTGAGTGCCAGCCGGAAACGAAGACGAGATCATAAGCGCCGAGCTTCTGCTTCAGTGCCTCCGGATCGGACGGCATCTTGTGGCCCTTCTCGATGCCGTCGAAGCCGATCTTCTGGCAATCGGACAGGCAGTCCTCGAGCGTCAAATGCGCGCCGATCGAATGATCGTCGTCGTTGCTCCAGGCGATCGGGTTGGTTCCGTAGCGGATCATGTCTTTCACTTTCTGATGCCATCCGCGCAAAGCGGATATCTTGTGAGCATAAACGGGAAAAGCGCCCGCGCGAAAACGTGGGCGCCGAAAGGGCAATCTTAGCCGAAGCGCTGTGCGGCGAGCGCCTTCTCATAACCCTCGCGCGCCGCGTTGACCTGGGCGCGGCCCGAGACCTCGGGCACTGCGACATCCCACCAGTGGCCGCCGGCCTCGGTCGTGATCAGCGGATCGGTGTCGATGACGATCACGGTCGTGCGCGTCTCGCTCGCGGTCTCCTTGAGCGCTGCTTCGAGCTCGGAGATCGAGCCGACCTTGCGGGTGACGGCGCCCATCGCGCCGGCATGCGCCGCAAAGTCGATCTGCGGTAGTTCGACGTGATGCGTGTCCTTCAGGAGATTGTTGAAGTTGGCGCCGCCGGTGCCCATCTGCAGCCGATTGATGCAGCCGTAGCCGGCATTGTCTAGCAGCACGATGGTGAACTTGGCGCCGAGCATGATCGAAGAGGCGATCTCCGAATTCAGCATCATGTAGCTGCCGTCACCGACCATGACGATCACGTCGCTGTCAGGCTTGGCGAGTTTGACGCCGAGGCCGCCGGCCACTTCGTAGCCCATGGTCGAGAAGCCGTATTCCATGTGGTAGCCGCCGGGCTCTTCCGCCTGCCACAGCTTGTGCAGCTCACCCGGCAGACCACCTGCAGCGCAGACGAGCGTCGTGTTCTTGGCTCCGCGGGCGCGCTGCACGGCGCCGATCACCTGGGCGTCGGAGGGAAGGGCCGCATTGGTCGTGGCCGTTGCCTTGTCGGCAACCGCCAGCCATTCAGCCTTGCCGGACTTGGCCTTGGCGGTCCAGCTCGGATCGGCCTTGTAGCTGCCGAGCCCGCCGGAGATGCGGTTAAGGCCGGCGCGCGCGTCGGCAATCAGCGGCAGTCCGTTGTGCTTGCCGGCGTCGAAAGGCTGGACGTTGAGGCCGATGATCTTCAAGCCTTCGTTCTTGAAGAGCGCCCAGGAGCCGGTCGTGAAGTCCTGCAGGCGCGAGCCTACAGCGAGGACCACGTCGGCATCCTCGGCAAGCGCGTTGGAGGCGGAGGTTCCGGTAACGCCGACCGAGCCCATGTTGAGCGTATGCGAATGCGGCAGCGCCGACTTGCCGGCCTGGGTCTCGACGACCGGGATGCCGTGGCGTTCGGCGAAATCGCCGAGTTCCTTGCTCGCTTCCGAATAAAGCACGCCGCCGCCGGCGATGATGATCGGCTTCTTCGCTGCCTTCAGCGCCGCAATTGCCGTCGCCACTTCATCCAGATCGGGCTCTATGCGGCGCGGCACCCAGACCTTCTCGTCGAAGAAGTTTTCCGGATAGTCATAGGCTTCGGCCTGAACGTCCTGGCAGAGCGACAGCGTCACCGGGCCGCAATCGGCCGGGTCGGTCAGCACCTGCATGGCGCGGCGCAGCGCCGGGATGATCTGCTCGGGGCGGGTGATGCGGTCGAAGTAGCGCGATACCGGGCGGAAGCAGTCGTTCGCCGAGATAGTGCCGTCGCCGAAGCTTTCCACCTGCTGCAGCACCGGATCGGGACGGCGGTTGGCAAAGACGTCGCCCGGCAGGAATAGCACCGGCAGGCGGTTGACATGGGCAAGCGCCGCCGAGGTCACCATGTTGAGCGCGCCGGGGCCGATCGAGGTGGTGCAGGCCATGAAGCGGCGGCGGAAGCTCGCCTTGGCAAAGGCGATCGCGGCATTGGCCATGCCCTGCTCGTTCTGGGCGCGGTAGGTCGGCAGCGTGTCCTTGATCGCATGCAGCGCTTCGCCGACGCCGGCGACGTTGCCGTGACCGAAGATGGCGAAGACGCCGCCGAAGATCGGCACCTTGTTGCCATCGATGACGGTCATCTGGCGGGTCAGGAACTGCGCCACGGCCTGTGCCATGGTCAGGCGCACGGTCTTCTGGCTCATAATCTGTTTCCTCCTCGTGGCGGAATCGTCCCGTTCCACCCTGCTTGCTGCATCGTCCGACGTTTGGCGTCGATCCTATGCCGCCTTTGTTTCACCCAGTTGCAGCCAGAGATCGACCAGGGCCTTGAATTTTCCGGCCATGTCGGCGATCGCCTGGTCGTCGCTCATCGTGCCGCCGAGCCAGGCTCGGCCGGCATCGGCGAATATCGTGCGGCCGACGGCAAAGCCGCGAACCGTCTTCGAGGTGCGAGCGGCGGCAAATCCGTCCTTCAGCTGCTCATAGGGCGCCTCGAGGCCCAAGAGCACCACGCCGCGGCAGAGCGGATCCCGGGCTTCGATGACGGCATCGATCGCTGCCCAGGCGCCGCGGCTTGCCTGCGGCTCGAGCTTCCACCAGTCCGGCTTGAGGCCGGCATCGTAGAGCTCGGTCAGCGCCCGCGGAATGGTCTGGTCGTCGAGCTTGCCATGCTTGCCGGCAATGATCTCGATCAGGATCTCACGGCCAACCTTGCGCGCCGCCTCGAAGGCCGAGCGCAGCTTTGCCACCTGCTGAGCTTTCAGCTCTGCCGGATCATCCGGGTGATAGAAGGAGAGGACCTTGATGCAGTGATCGACCGGCCAGTCGATCAGGCGGCTGCCGAGATCCTGGCTGAATTCGAATTGCAGCGGCCGCGAGCCCGGAAGCTCGATCGGTTTGCCGATCCAGAAATCGCGATGGGCGCCGGCGGCGTAAAGCGCGTCACGGCCGTATTTGTCGTCGATCAGCATGCCGAAGCCGGAGCGGCCGGCCGCGACCTGTGCGGCGGCCTTCACCGCCAGCACCTTGAAGGCCGGAATGCGGTCCAGCAAGGACTGGTCGCCGGCGGCCATGTCTTCGAGTTGGCTGCGGTGGTCGATCGCCAGTGCCATCAGAAGCGGAATGTCGCGGCGGCGGGTGGTCGCCCAGTGAACGTGGTTGATCGCCTCGTCCTTGCGCAGGGCTCGCTCCTTGCTGCCCTTTTCCAGGAAGAATTGCAGTTCCGTCCAGGTCGGGATTTCAGGCGCGCAGAGAAGGCGAGAGACGGCGAAGGCACCACAGGCATTGGCCCAGGTGGCCGACGTCGCGTGCGGTTCGTTTTTCAGCCAGCCGCGCAGAAAGCCGGACATGAAGGCGTCGCCGGCTCCGAGCACGTTATAGACCTCGATCGGGAAGCCCTTACCGACGATGCCGTCTTCGAGGTCGTCGGTGATCGGACCGTCATAAACGATGCAGCCCATCGGCCCGCGCTTCAAGACAATCGTCGCCTTGGACAGCGAACGGATCGTCTTCAGCGCCTGCAAGAGGTCGCTTTCGCCGGACGCAATCAGCACTTCCTCTTCGGTCCCGACGATCAGGTCGCAGTCGGCGAGAACGGTCTTCAGGTGCGCCGAAACGCGATCCGACGCGATGTATCGGCTCTCGCCGGCGTCATGGCCGGCAAGGCCCCAGAGGTTCGGGCGGTAGTCGATGTCGAAGACGACCTTCGCGGCGTTTTCCTTGGCGATGCGGATCGCCTTGCGCTGGGCAGCGTCGGTGTTCGGCTTGGAAAAATGCGTGCCGGAGACAAGCACGGCGCGGGCGGAGCGGATGAATTCTTCCGAAACGTCGTCTTCGCAAAGCGCGTTGTCGGCGCAGTTGTCGCGATAGAAGAGCAGCGGGAAGGTCTTGTCGTTTTCGACCGCGAGGATCGCGAGCGCCGTCAGCCGCTCCGGATCGGTGACAATGCCGCGGGTCTCGACGCCTTCACGGGTAAGCTGCTCGCGGATGAAGCGGCCCATCTGCTCGTCGCCGACGCGGGTCAGAAGTGCTGACTTCAGACCGAGGCGCGCCGTACCGACCGAGATGTTGCACGGGCAGCCGCCGACGGACTTCGCAAAACTCGAAACATCCTCAAGCCGCGTGCCGATCTGCTGGCCGTAGAGATCGACCGAGGCCCGGCCGATGGTGATCAGGTCGAGCGGCTTTGCTCCCTGTGCCGAAACGTTCTGGCTCACTGCTTCCTCCCCGCGGACACCTTGGCGGGCCCGACCATTTCCGTACTGTGGGTGATGGCTGTATGAAACATAAATTCCGACGTTTCGTCAATATGGAATTTTCATTCTATCTGTTCCGTTTCGCCTAATCGCCCTCGGCGAGGCGCTGGCGCTTCTCGGCAATGGCGACCGTCAGGGCCATGGCAAACGCCATGCTGGCTGAAAGCGAACGGAAGCCGGCATGGTCGGCCTCGACCAGTTCGAACCAGACCTTCGAGGATTCCGCGAGCGGCGAGAAGGCCGAGTCCGTCAGCGACACGACCGGCACCTTGCGTTCGGCGAGAAGCCGCGCCTGGGCGGCACTTTCAGACGCATAGGGCGAGAAGCTGACGGCAAAGGCGGCATCGTTCTTCGTCGCCATGGCCAGCATGTCTTCGTCGATGCCAGCGGCGGTGCCGACGAGTTGGTACTTCACCTTCAGCTTGCCGAAGGCATAGGCCATGTAGCTGGAGATCGGATAGGAGCGGCGCTTGGCGATCAGGTAGACCGTGTCGGCTTTGGCGAGGATATCGACGGCGCGCTCAAAGGCTTCCGGAGCGACCGAGGAGGCGATGTTGTCGAGCGAGCGGTGGGCGGCGGCGACGAAGCCGTTGAAGATCGAGCCGCTTTCGAGCTTGCTGTGATCGTTGGCGCTCAGCGCCTTCAGCCGGTCCTCATAGCCGGGCGTGCGCTCGCGTAGCCGGGCGCGAAAAATCTGCTGCAGGCTGGAGAAGCCCTCGAAGCCGAAATGCTGGGCGAAGCGCACCAGAGTCGACGGCTGCACTTCGGCCGAGGTGGCGATGCTGGCGGCTGTGCCGAAGGCGATTTCATCGGGATTGTCGAGCGAATAGGCGGCGACCTGGCGCAGCCGTTTCGGCAGCTCCGCCTTGCGTTCCAGAATGGCGGCCTTCAGCGCCTCGAAATCCTGCGGCACCTCTGTCGTCGTTTCCGGCATGGCCATGTCTCGCTCGTCTCCCTCGATATCAGTCTGGCTTTCGGCCTCACCCTAATCGATTAGTCGGGAACGGGATAGAACAGGCGTTCTATTTTTCCTCCAGCATTTCCAGCAAAAGTGCGCCGCGGTTTTGCGTCCGGGAATGCGCAGCAAAACAGAGAGCATTTCCAGCAAAAGCACGCAGCGGTCTTGTGCCCGCAACGCGCAGCACGGCACCGCTTAGATCTGCACCCATTCGTTGGTCTTGGCCGATTGATAGGTCGCCGAGAGCACCTTCTGCACCTCGTAGCCTTCGCGGAAATCCGTCGAAGGCGCCTTGCCGCCGGCGATGGCATCGAGGAACTCCTTGACCTCGATGGCCTTCAGGTCGTTGAAGCCGATCTGGTGGCCCGGCGCCACGCAGAAGGCGCCATAGGGCGGATGCTCCGGCCCCGCCCAGATGGTGCGGAAGCCGCGGGTGCGGATGTCGTCGCCGGTCTTGTAGAGGCGAATTTCGTTCAACCGCTCCTGGGTGAAGACGATACTGCCCTTCGAGCCGTAGATCTCGAAATCGTGCTGCATCTTGCGGCCCGTTGCGATCCAGCTTGCCTCGAAGCTGCCGGTGGCACCGTTTTCGAAGCGCACGAAGGCGCGGGTGATGTCGTCGACCTCGACGGCGCGGGTTTCACTGGAGCCGGCGGAAACCGGGCGTTCGGGGATCTGGATGATGGTCTCGGCGAGCACCCGGCTGATTGAGCCGACGAGGTGGCGCATGGAGGCGATGATGTGGCTGCCGATATCGGCAAGCGCGCCGCCGCCGCTGGCCGGGTTCAGGCGCCAGCCCCACGGAACCTGCGCATCGGCCATGAAGTCTTCCGCATGAATGCCGCGCATCGAACGGATTTCGCCGATCTCGCCGCTTTCAATGATGTCCTTGGCAAGGAAGATCAGCGGGTTCTTCAGATAGTTGAAGCCGACCTGGGTGACGACGCCGGCCTTTTCCGCCGCTTCGACCATCTCGCGGCATTCGGCAACGGTCGGGGCCAGCGGCTTTTCGCAATAGACGTGCTTGCCATGGGCGATCGCCGCCAGCGCCATCTCCTTGTGCAAGAGGTTCGGCGTGGTGATGTCGATGATGTCGATATCCGGATCGGTCAGGAGTTCCCGCCAGTCGACCGTCGCCTTGCGGAAACCGAGCTGGCCGCGGGCGCGCTCGGCACTTTCGACGGTCACGTCGGCGACGGAAACCAGGTCGAGTTCGAAGGGCAGGTCGAAGACCCGCGCGGCAATGGTGAAGCCGAGCGCATGGGCCTTGCCCATGAAGCCCGTGCCGATCAGGCCGATGCCGAGTTTGCGCTTGCTGCCCATGCCGAATTCCTCCCTGGCGGCGCTGCCGTATTGGCTCGAAATGAAATGAATTGTGCAAGATTTGTCAATATGGAATATTTGTTCGAAATAGGGCGAAGTGCACGCCCTGTGCCGCTCGAAACAGCCAAAACTGTGAACTCCGGCTACCCTCACCTTGACGAAGGGGGAATGTGTTAACGCATTTTTACCATGTTCCGTTGGAACATCTCATTTCGTCATGGTTAACGAATCGCTCCGGAGTGAACCGGGCGGAGCTGGAGTGAAATCAGCATGTGCCGCTGGGCAGCCTATCGCGGTGAGCCGCTGTATCTCGAGGAACTGGTGACCTCTCCGGCGCACTCGCTGATCGAACAGTCCCATTGCGCGACACGGGCCAAGACCGCCACCAACGGCGACGGCTTCGGCATCGCCTGGTATGGCGATCACCCGGAGCCCGGACGCTACCGCGATATCCTGCCCGCCTGGTCCGACTGCAACCTGAAGAGCATTGCGAGGCAGATCCGCTCGCCGCTCTTCCTTGCCCATGTGCGCGCCGCGACCGGCGGTGGCACAAGGCGCGACAATTGTCATCCCTTCGTCTTTGGCCGCTGGTCTTTCATGCACAACGGCCAGATCGGCGACTTCGAGCATCTGCGCCGGCCGATGGAGAGCATGCTCGACAACGACCTCTACTCGGCGCGCACCGGCACGACGGATTCGGAGCTTTTGTTCCTGCTCGCGATGCAGTTCGGCCTCGACCGCGATCCGCTCGGCGCCATCGCCGAGGCGCTGGCCTTCATCGAGCAGCTTGCCGAGCATTTGGAGCGCCAGGTGCTGGTGCGCTTCACCGCCGCTTTCTCCGACGGCCGGGATCTCTACGCCGTGCGCTACGCCTCCGACTGGAAGGCGCCGACGCTCTATGCCGCACCGATGGGCCCGAGCGGCGGCTATTGCCTGGTTTCCGAGCCGCTCAACGACGACGACAGCGCCTGGGTGGAAATCCCCGACGGTACGGCGGTCATCGTCGGCGAGAATGGCGTCGATGTCCGGTTGTTTTCGACCAAGGGTACGCCGGTTCGGTCGCGCCAGCTGGCTTGAGATATCGCATCCACGACTGCAGCACTTGTCGTCGACCCCTCATCAGGTTGCCGCCGCCTTCTCCCCGCAGGCGGAGCGAAGGGACAGGATAGCGCCGTCTTCACTCTACCTCACCGTCGCTGGGTAGGGCACGTCCCCTCGCCCCGCCGGCGGGGTAGGGTTAGTCCTCGGATTTAACCCTAGGAGAGGGGCGATGGTGGATCAGCCCCGATCTTTCCGCGCCAGTTCGTCGGCGATCATGGCCGCAAGCTTCTCCGCCACCGCGTCCTTGTCCATCTCCGGCCAATCATCATTGCCGGTGGCCGAGATCAGTTTCACCTTGTTGCGGTCGCCGCCCATGATGCCCGTTGCCGGTGACACGTCGTTGGCGAGGATGAAGTCGGCGCCCTTGCGTTCGAGCTTGGCGCGGCCGTTGTCGGCGACGTTTTCGGTCTCGGCGGCAAAGCCGATGACGACCTTCGGTCGCCTGGCATGGTGGCCGACCGTCTTCAGGATATCGGGGTTTTCGGCAAGCAGCAGCGGCGGCGGCGCCTCGCCCGGCTTCTTCTTGATCTTGTTGCCGGCGGCCGTCGCCACCCGCCAGTCGGCAACGGCGGCGACCATGACCGCGACATCGGCGGGAAGGGCGGCAAGCACCGCGTCGCGCATCTCTTCGGCCCGTTCCACATGCACGACCTTGACGCCGGCCGGATCCGGGATCGTCACCGGGCCGGAGACCAGCGTCACGTCGGCGCCGAGTTTCGCGAGCGCCGCGGCGATCGCATGGCCTTGTTTGCCCGAGGAGCGGTTTGCGATGTAGCGCACCGGGTCGATCGGCTCATGCGTCGGCCCTGAGGTGACGACGACGCTGCGCCCGGCAAGCGGTTTTGGCGCGCCTAAGAGCAGGTCTTCAACGGCCGCGACGATCGCCAGCGGCTCGCTCATGCGGCCTTCGCCGGCTTCGCCGCTTTCCGCCATCTCGCCCGCTTCCGGGCCGATGAAACGGATGCCGTCCTTCGCAAGCGTCGCCCGGTTGCGGCGGGTCGCCGGATGCGCCCACATCTTCGGGTTCATCGCCGGCGCGACCAGCACAGGGCGGTCCGTTGCCAACAGAATGGTCGAGGCGAGATCGTCCGCATGGCCGTTCGCCATCTTCGCCATCAGGTCGGCGGTCGCGGGTGCCACGACGATCAGATCGCATTCGCGCGCCAGCCGAATGTGGCCGACGTCCTGCTCGTCCTCGCGCGAAAACAGGTCGAGATAGACATGCGAGGCCGAAAGCGCGCCGACGGCAAGCGGCGTCACGAACTGCTGTGCGCCCGCCGTCATGACCGGCCGCACGCTCGCGCCGCGTTCCCTGAGGCGCCGGATGAGATCTAGGCTCTTATAGGCCGCGATGCCGCCGGAGATGATGAGGAGAATACGCTTGCCCGACAGTGTCATTTGCACCCGGCCCTTCGGCCGTCCTCTTGCCCGGCATGGGCTGCCGAGCCTACGCGATACCAGAACATTTGGGACGGCTGGCTTTGCCAGCGTCTCTGGATTGAACCTACTTGAGCGATCCGTCAGGCGCAACGTGTGCCGCTGGCGGACACGCGTTGCGCCCAGCGGATCGAGGAAATGCGGCGGAACAAAAGCCGCGCCGCTTGCGTCAACCGGGGCAGGGGCTGTTGCCGAAGCCTGATAATGCGGTTAATCCGCTCTCAATCCGCGGGGGCTAAGCTTCTTCCATGCGAATAAATGCGATCACAAACTGGGCCTATGGCGTGACCGTCCTTCTGACGGGGCTTTCTGGTGCCGCCTTCATCCTGTCGACCGACAGCGCGATCAAGGAACGCCAGGCGGTTGAGCAACATCTGGTGCTTGATACGCTCGGCGAAGAGCTTGCGCTCGGGGCTGAAACGCGAAGTGACGAGGCACGTCTTTATGTGATGCGCGGCGACGAGCGCCATCTCGAAGCCTTCCACCGCGCCGAGGAAGAAGAACGCCGCCGCGAGGAGGCGACCAAGACCGCGACCAATCTTGGCGCGACGCCGGCGGAGATCGCCGCCTTGCAGGATATCGTTCGCGAGGCGGAAGCGCTCGACAAGGTCGAGGTTGCCGCCATCGATGCCTATCAGAAGGGTGACCGCGCCGGCGCGCAGGAAAAGCTCTTTGGGCCCGAGCACGAGCGTCTGCAGACCGCCCTTCTTGAGACGGTGGCGCGGTTCAGGGACCTGACCAACGTCCGCACCGGCGCGGCCCTCAACGAGGCGCAGGAGCGCAGCGATTGGTATGCGGCCGCCGCCAAGACGATGCTCGGCATCACCGCCGCCCTGTTCCTGAGCGTGCTCTATTTCATCCTCAAGCGCCGCGTCGCCATGCCGCTTACCCGCATGAGCGGTATCGTCACAAGGCTTGCCGAGCAGGATTACGCCGTGGAAGTCCCGCTCGATCGCCGCAGCGACGAGATCGGCGAGATGAACAAGGCGATCCATATCTTCCGCGAAAACGGCCTGGAGCGGGACCGTCTGGACGCGGAGCGGCGGCTGGACCAGCAGACCAAGGATCTCATCCTGCAGATGATGCACCGGCTGCAGGCCTGCCAGAGCCAGGACGAACTGGCCGAGGTCGTCGCCCGTTTCGCGCCGCAGGTCTTTCCCAATCTTGCCGGCCATCTCTATGTGCTGAACGATAGCCGGACGCATTTGACTCGCGTCGGCACCTGGCTCGATCCGCAGCATTCAGCGCCGACGTTTCCGTCCAGCGCTTGCTGGGGGCTTCGCCGCGGCCGGCCGCATGTCAGCAACCGCGGCCACAGCGACATTGCCTGCCAGCACCTCGACGATGAAGGCGTGATCGGCCTCTGCGTGCCGCTGACGGCCCAGGGCGACACGATCGGGCTCCTCTATTTCGAGGAACGGTCTGAGGAGGAGTTCGCGGTCGAGGCGTCGCGCCTCTATCTCGAGCTGATCGCCGAAAACATCGGGCTTGCCGTCGCCAATCTTCAACTGCGCGAAAAGCTCACCAATCTCGCCGTCCGCGACGCACTGACGGGCCTGCTCAACCGGCGCTGCCTCGACGAGGCGCTGAACCGGCAGCCACGCGGGCAGGACGGCAAGCCGCTCAGCTGCCTGATGATCGACATCGACCACTTCAAGCGCTTCAACGACGAGTTCGGCCACGATGCCGGCGACGTCGTGATGCAATATGTCGCCCAGATCATCGTCGACACGGTCGGCGATGCCGGCAGTGCCTACCGCTTCGGCGGCGAGGAATTCACCGTGCTCATGCCCGACGCCGGCGAAGCGGCGGGCTTTGAGCTTGCCGAGCGGCTGAGGACCCGGATCGGTACGACGCCGCTTTCGCATCGCGGCCGCATTCTGGGCACGGTGTCGGTCTCGGTCGGCGTTGCAGCGGCGCCGGACGATGGGCCCGTTGCCACGCTTTTGACCCGGGCCGATGCCGCTCTTCTCGACTCCAAGAACCACGGCCGAAACCGGAGCGTGCGCGCCTCGGGGCTCGCCTTCGGCGACGACGAGGCGCGTCGCAGCCTCGCCTGATCCCCTGGCTTCCGAAACACTGTATCGCATGCCCCGCCTTGAAACGGGCGCATTCGATGCTATCTATGACCGCGATAGAAATTTGAACAGGATACACGCATCAATGGATTTCACCCTGACCGCCAAGCCGAACCGACTTGCCATCAGGGAAAACCGTATCCATGCCTGCTTCGATTTCACTCTTCCAAATTTCGTGGTCCACGCCTGAGGGCCGAAGCCTCCTTTCCGGTCTCGACCTGACCTTTGGTCCTGTCCGCACCGGCCTTGTCGGCCGCAATGGCGTTGGCAAATCCACACTGCTGCGACTGGTCGAGGGCACGCTGACACCGCAGGGCGGCAAGGTCACTGTTGTCGGCAGCCTCGGTATGCTCAGCCAGACCGTTCAGGTCGCGGCCGACGAGACCGTCGCCGATCTCTTCGGCGTCACCGACGCACTTGCGGTTCTGCAGAAAGCGGACGAGGGGCAAGCCTCCGTGGACGAACTGGCTTCCGCCGACTGGACGCTGGAGGCCCGCACGGAGGAAGCGCTGGCGCGCGTCGGTCTGGACGCGTCGGCGGAAACGCGCCTTGCCGCCTTGTCCGGCGGGCAGATGACCCGCGTGAAGCTTGCCGCGCTCGTCTTCAAGGAGCCGGACTTCATCCTGCTTGACGAACCCACCAACAATCTCGACCGCGAGGGGCGGGCGGCCGTCGCTGCGCTGATGGCGGGCTGGCGCGGCGGCGCCATCGTCGTCAGCCATGATCGCGAACTCCTGGAAGAGATGGACGCCATCGTCGAACTGACCACGCTCGGCGCCACCACCTACGGCGGCAACTGGAGCCACTATCGGGAACGCAAGGCGATCGAGCTGGCGTCTGCTCGCCACGATCTCGCCGATGCCGAGCGTCGTCTGGCCGAGGTCGAGCGCAAGACCCAGGAGACGGCCGAACGCAAGGCGCGCAAAGATGCCGCCGGCCGCCGCAAGCGGGCCAGGGGCGACGAACCGCTGCTCCTGCTCGACGCCAGGAAGGAGCGGAGCGAAAAGACCGGCGGCGACAATACCCGCCTTGCGGAACGGCGACGGAACCAGGCGGTCGGCGATCTCGTCGAAGCGCGCGAGCGCATCGAAATCCTGCAGCCGCTGACTGTTCGCCTACCGCCGACCGGACTGCCTGCCGGTCGCAGCGTCCTGCAGGTCGATAACGTCGGCGTCGGCTATGAGCGGGGGAAGCCGGTCGTCGACCGGCTGTCGCTTTCGGTCGTCGGGCCGGAGCGCGTGGCACTCACCGGTCGCAACGGTTCGGGCAAGACGACGCTGTTGTCGCTGCTGACGGGTGATCTCCAGCCATGGTCCGGCACGGTGCGCGTCCTGGTCGATCACGCCATGCTCGACCAGAAGGTAAGCCTGCTCGATCCTCGTCTGTCGATCCGCGACAATTTCCGGCGCCTCAATCCCGAGGCCAGCGAGAACGATTGCCGGGCGGCGCTCGCCCGCTTCATGTTCCGGGCGGACGCGGCGCTGCAGATCGTCTCAAGTCTCAGCGGCGGCCAGATGTTGCGGGCCGGTCTCGCCTGTGTGCTCAGCGGCAGCAAGCCGCCGCAGCTCCTCATCCTCGACGAGCCGACCAACCATCTGGACATCGATTCCATCGAGGCGGTCGAGGCGGGGCTCAGGGCCTATGACGGCGCGCTGCTCGTCGTCAGCCACGACCAGGCCTTCCTGGAGGCGATCGGCATCACCAGGCGGATCGAACTTTCCTGAATGAGGATTACTCCGCCCAGCGCGCATCGCCGGTAAAGGCGATCGTCAGCCAGCGGTCAGGGCCGGGATCACCGATCTCCTCGCCGATCTCGGCGCGGATCCGGTCGAGTTCGGCGAGCGTGCCGACCTTGGTTTCGGGCGTTCCGATCAGATAGACCTCGATCGTCTTGGAGCGCCCGACCTTGGCGACATAGGTGCGGTAATCGGCAAAGCCATGGCGTGTGACGGCGTTCGCCGCTGCTTGCCGCACCCGCTCGTCGAGTTCGGCGGGTGCGACGAGGAAGATCTCCTTCAATGCCTGGAAGACCGCGCGGATCGGCAGCGGGATCAGGCAGAGCGTCAGCACGATCAGGATCGCCGGGTCGACATAGGGCGTGACGTATTCGTAAGCCGTGCCCTTCAGGGCGGCGGCGATCGCAAAGGCGACGAGCAGGGCGGAGGTAATCGCGCCGGACATCGCCCAGGCGCGCACGTCGAGCGCCAGGAACTCCGAGCCGATCGGCCGGTTCGCCCGGCGTACATAGAAGAACATGAAGGCGCAGATCACCACGACGACGGCGGCATAGGCGATCGCCCAGTCGAAGGCGAGGTGATTGCCGCCCGACAGAATGGAGCCCACGGCGTTCACCATCGCGTAGAAGGAAAGCAGGGTCAGAAGGCCGGCATTGAAGAGCAGCACCATCGGTTCAATGTGCCAGAAGCCCATCTGGAAGCGCTTGCTCGGCTTCGGGATCAGCTGCGTCACGCCAAGCGCAAGCAGGGTCATAGAGGCGTCGACGGCCGAGAAGACGCCGTCGAACACGATGGAAACCGAGCCCGATAGCAGACCGAAGATAACGCCCGTCACCCCGACGACCACGGTGGCCGCGATCGATTGTTTGAGGACTGTCTGTTCGCTTGGCGCACTCATGATCTTGTTTTTACTCCAGTTTTGGCGCGGTGCTTAGGCGTTGGCAGTGTCGAAATGGTGGCAAGACGGGTGGATGGCGCTGCAAGCATAGCGTTTCGGCCAGCCGCAAGACAGCCGCCCAGGGCCTGGTCCGGGGCGTGCAGTTGTCTTTCGGCGGTCGTGGGCTCAGAATTGACGAAGGCCCGCGGCAGGAGAATGGGCTGTGGAGGGGACATGATCGTCGAGATGCTGCTCGGTGCACTCTTCGTGTGTGGCACGGTCGCACTGACGCTTGCTGCGTACTTCCTGATGCGGCTGATCATGGGCGGTGAGGCCGAGGGTCATGACAAGGAGCTGGCCAGTTCGGTCATCTTCCGGATCTCGGCACTGCATGGCCTGATCCTTGCTCTCGTATTCGCGCAGGAGATGGTCGAGTACCAGCAGCTCAAATACGAAATGGCGACCGAAGCCGGCGCTATCGCCGACATCTACTATGATGCCGCACGCTACGGCGAAAGCTTCAAGGCACCGATCCAGCAGGCGATCTCCGCCTACGTGTCCCAGGTGATCGACGGCGAGTGGCAGTCATTGGCCGACAAGGGCCGTCTTTCAAATGAGGCCTGGGCGTTCTGGGACAAGGCCTACCAGCATGTGCTGAACCTCGTGCCGGCCGACAAGCGTCAGGAGAGCCTGCGCAGCCAGATGCTGGAGCGGCTGCACGACGTTTCGCAGAGCCGAACCAAGCGGGAAAGCAACGTCGCGGACTCGATCGACAGCATCTTCTGGTTCGCGGCACTCTCCGGCGTGATCTTCATCGCGCTCGCCTATTATGCCTATCCGCCGAGACGGCGTAACCTGCTGCTGCTCTGCCTCTTCGGCGCCTATACCGGCATCATCCTGTTCCTGATCTACGCCTTCTCCAATCCGTATCAGCCGCCGGCAGCACTGGCGCCGGGGCCACTCGAACGGGTACAGGAGCAGATCAACGCGTCGCCCGCGACCGGCGGATAACCGGTCTCAAGCAAACTGCCCCAGCCGCAGCAGGTCTCCCGTGGCGGCGCCATCGTCGAGCGCTGTGGTGCGCGCAGCCTCAGGACGCGGCGGCGGCATGGAATGGCCGATCGCAAACAGAAGCGCACCTGCCGCCGCAAATGCCCCGAACAGCAGGAACATGCCGGCGCCGCCGACGGCGCCAAGCGCAAGGCCGCCGGTGAGCGGCCCGAGGAAGTTTCCAAACGTCGAGAGTGAATGGGCACCGAAATAGGTGCCGCGGTTGCCGGCGTTGGAAATTCCGTCGACCAGCACATATTCCGACGGCACGACCAGCACCTCGCCTATGGTGAAAAGGATCATCGAGGCGACGAGCATTTCCATTCCGGACGAGGCGGCAAAGCCGATCTCGCCGATCAGGAACAGCAGGCTGCCAAGCGACAGCGCGTGCAGGGCGCCGATCCGTTCGATGACGAAGCGGGCCGGCGTGCTGGCGACCAGCACCGTTACCGCGTTGGTCGAAACCAGCAGCGCAAAGAGCGTGACGCCGTCCTCAAAGCCGGTATTGAGATACTGCGACAGGGTCACCGACCACTGACCGTGAACGGCGAGAAGCAGCGTGCCGCCGACGACGAAGAAGACCAGGCGCCGGTCACGCAAGGCGGCGACAAGTCCGCGCCAGCCACCGGCACTCCCTGACGTTCGTTCGGCTTCGATAGCCTGCCTGCTGCTCGCCTCGGGTACCGTGAGCAAGATCACGAGACCGAAGGCTGCGTGGATGACGCCCGCGATGACGAAAAGCGTCACATAGGCAGCGCCGACCCATACGCCGATCAATGGCCCGATCGCCCAGCCGGCATTGATGGCGAGATAACGCCAGGAGAAAACCTTGAGACGCAGATGTTCAGGCGCCGCATCGCTCATCAAGGCGCGTGCGACCGGTTCAAAAACGGCGGCGGCAACGGCGGAGACGATGTGGGCCAGCGCGAAGGCGGCGATCGATTGTGCCAGTCCGAGCCCGGCCAGCGCCAGTCCGGCCATGAAGAGTGCGACGGTCAACACGGCTTTTCGGCCAATCCGATCGGAGAGCGTGCCGGCGAAGGGGCTGACGATCGCGCCGAGCAGCGGACCCACGCCGATCAACGCGCCGATGCTGGCAGGGTTGAGGCCGAAGTCACGCTGGAGGCGGATTGCAAGGAAGGTCAGGCTCATGCCCTTGGCGATCGTCACCAAACCGGAGCCTGCGATGAGAAGCAGTGCGACGAAGCGGCCGGCTTTTTCGGAATAGGCAGTCATCACGGGCACCTGCTGGCTGGAAACCGCCCGGTCTCCTTAAGAGATGGGGCGACATAAAAGGAAGAAACGCCTATGCGATTACAGCCGGCACGTGTGTTCGGCAAGGGGCGTCGTTGCCCCGATCCTCTGGACTGAACAGAAGGCCCGAGGCCGCCGTCGGCCGCCCCGGCTGTTCACATCCGGATGGCCGGGCGTTGACCCGGCGGCTCAGGTCTTGGCCTGTCGCTCTTGCCAGGCGGCGTAAAGCGGTGTCGTTTCGGCATCGTCGATCGGCACATGGCGGAAGCGCATGGCTTGCTCGGCGAGCGGTTTTGCCAGTTCCGCATAGATCGCTGCGGTCGAGAGGCCAAAGGGTTCGGCGTCGGCATTCGAGTTCGCATAGGCGATCTCGGTGATCCCGGCCATGCGCATGGCCGCCAGACACATCGGGCAGGGCTGGCCGCTGGCATAGACGGAGGCGCCTTCAAGCCGCGGGGAACGAAGGTTTTGGGCGGCGGAGCGCAACGCGTTCAGTTCCGCATGCGAGGTAGGGTCGCCGGATGACAGCATCTCGTTGACGCCGCGACCGACGATCTCGCCATCCTTGACGACTACGGCGCCGAAGGGGCGTCCGCCTTTCTCGATGTTGCGCCGGGCAAGCGTTACTGCCTCGGCCAGATAGGTCTGTTCCTGGGCCATGAGAGTTCTTTCTAGCGTGCGCCGGCGTCGGCCAGCAGCCTCTCGATCTTGCCATAGCCGCGCTGGCGGGCATGGGTCAGCGGGCTGACACCCTCGCCATCGGCAAGGTTCACGTCGGCGCCGGCCTTGATCAGCAGGCGTACGATCTCGGTGTGCTTTTCACCGCCACTGCCGAGGATGATGGCTTCGAGCAGCGCGGTCCAGCCGAGGCGGTTGACGTGATCGACGTCGATGCCGGCTTCGATCAAGGTCTTGACGGTCTCGACATGGCCGCGCTCGGCGGCCGGGATCAGCGCCGTTCCGCCATAGCGGTTGGTGCTCTTGAGGTCGGCGCCATTGGCAAGCGTCAGCTTCAGGATTTCGAGATGGCCGCGGGCGCCGGCATAGAGATAGGGGCTATCCTCTATCTTGTCCTTGGCGTTGACATCGGCGCCGGCCTCGATCAGGGCACGCGCCGCATCGACGCGATTTTCATGGGTGGCGGCGAGCAGCGCCGTCGCACCGCTGGCGTCGCGCGCTTCGATGCTCGCGCCTTCCTTGAGCAGCGCTTTGACCTTGTCTGGATTGCCGGTCTCGGCGGCGGAGATCAGTTGGTTTTCAAGCATCGAAGCCACCACGGTTTGAGGTGCAAGG
Organism: Ensifer sp. ENS09; assembly: GCF_014852425.1. Taxonomy (NCBI): domain Bacteria; kingdom Pseudomonadati; phylum Pseudomonadota; class Alphaproteobacteria; order Hyphomicrobiales; family Rhizobiaceae; genus Ensifer; species Ensifer sp. ENS09. Next base: position 1,127,062 of record NZ_JACVBP010000002.1, on the reverse strand, counting down.
CTGAATGCGGCAATCGATGCGCCGATCAGCGAGCCGAAAAGTCTTGGTCGCATTTGGTCTTTCCGATCATGCAGGCCGGTCGAATGGATCGACCGATCGCAATGGTTCCGGTTACGAGCGAAACGAGGAAACCCGGAAGGGGCTCCGTCCATGCCGCTCTCGCTCATCGCGATCTCTTGGCTACTTGAGCCGATCCGTGACCTTTTCAAGGGCGCAAGACACGCGTCGTCGCCGAACGTCTCCCGCGCCCGGCATGGCCCTCCCGTCCGCGACCTTAGGCACTGCCGCACTCATTTGGAAATTAAATGTATGAATGCTATCAAGTGGAAATATGAATGGTCAGCCTTTCGATCTGGATCTGCTGAGAGCTTTCGCGACGGTGGCCGATTGCGGTGGTTTCACTGCCGCCGCCGGCCGGCTCAATTCCACCCAGTCGACCGTCAGCCAGAAAGTCCTGCGGCTGGAAGAACAGGCAGGCCATCGGTTGCTCGAACGCAGCCATCGTCAGGTCCGCCTGACGGAAGCGGGCGAGCAGTTGATCGGTTATGCGCGGCGCATGCTGGCGCTCGATGCAGAGGCGCGGCAGCTTCTCTCCGGCGCATCGGTCGCCGCGACGCTGCGCCTCGGCCTACCTGAAGACTTTGCCGCCGGCCGCACGACCCGCATGCTTTCGGCCTTTGCCCGCCGGTATGACAATGTCAGGCTCGAAGTGACGAGTGGGCTCAGCCGCGAGCTGCGGTCACTCTATGATCGCAGCGAGCTCGATATCGTCGTCGTCAAGCAGCGCCGTGGGTCAGGCGAGGCGGTGCAGCGGTGGCAGGAGACCCTGTGCTGGATCGATAGCGCCGACCATCCTGTTCTGGCGCTCGATCCTCTGCCGCTCGTCGTCTTTCCGCCACGCGGCCTCTATCGCGACGACATGGTGGCGGCGCTGGACGCCTCAGGGCGCCGCTGGCGCGTCAGCTATACCAGCTCCAGCCTTGCCAGCATTCAGTCGGCGGTTGCCGATGGGCTCGGTATCAGCCTGCTGCCGGCCCGCGTCGTCCATGACGGGCACCGGGTGGTGAAGCCGCAGGACGGGCTGCCGATGGTCGAGACGATGGAGATCGGACTCTATTACCGGCCGGAGGCCGGCGCTCTGGTCACGCGGCTTGCAGAGGATCTCTCAGCGCTCATCGGCGATGACAGCCGGGACGAGGCATGACCTCGCCTTCGTGGGTCACCCCAATCCGTCGGCGGAAATGTCCTGAACCGTATCAGAGCATCGAACGGCTGAGGCCGCCATCGACGGGCAACGCCACGCCGGTGATGTAGCCTGCCTGACGGCCGGCAAGGAAGGCTGCGGCCGCCCCGAATTCCGCCGGTGTGCCGTAGCGGCCGATCGGGATGTCGCGTTGGCTGCGGGCTGCGACCGTCGCGATATCGAGCCCTTCGCTTTCGGCGTCCATCCGGTCGAAGCTGAGCGTGCGGTCGGTGGCAAGCCGCCCCGGCAGAAGCAGGTTGACGGTCACGCCGTCGGCCGCGACTTCGCCGGCAAGCGTCTTCAGCCAGCCGGCAACCGCACTTCTGAGCGCGTTCGACGCGGTGAGCCCGACGATCGGCTCGCGGATGCTGGTGGAGGCGACGGCAATGATGCGCCCGAACTGGCGTTCCCGCATGCCGGGCAGCAGTCGTCCGGTGATGCGCATGCCAGCCAGTACCATGGTCTCGAATTGCGCCCGCCAGAAGTCCGGTTCGATGACCGACGCAGGCGAGGGCGGCGGCCCGCCGCCATTCAGCACCAGAATGTCGATCGCACCGAAATTGGCTTCGAGCTGGTCCAGCAGGCCATCGAGGCTTTCGGGTTTCGAGAGGTCGAGGGCATAGCCGCGCGCCGAAGGGCTGATGTCGGCTGCCACCTTGGCGGCCGATGCCGCGTCGCGGCCGGTCAGCGCTACGATGACGCCTTCGCCGGCAAGAGCCTCGGCAATGCCGCGCCCCAGCCCCTTGCTGCCGCCGAGCACCAGCGCGCGTTTTCCAGCGATGCCAAGATCCATGGCCGACCCTCCTCGATTGCGGAATTCAGAATGGCTCAGCATCCGAGCTACACCAGATTTCCGCGCAGAGGAATCGTTTTGACGCCGGTGGGGATGGGAATGCAAAAGCCCGGCCGCATGGCGACCGGGCTCTCAAGCGCCCTCCCTCATTCTGTCGCTTAGCGGCAGATGCGGATTTTCTTGTAGTAGCGGTTGCCGTAGCTGTCGTAGCGCTTCACAGTCTTCAGGAAGCAATAGGGTTCGTCCTCGTAGTAGTAGGGTCCGCCATAATAGCTGCCGACGTAGCCGACACGGCCGCTCCAGCCATGACCGTAGTAGCCGTTGCCGAAGCCGATCGAAATACCACCGGCCTGCGAAGGTGCTGCAAAGGAGATGGCGGCGGTAATGGCGACAGCGGCTGCGACGATGAACTTGCGCATGATGATCTCTCCTCCGGATGGGTTGGGATGAACCTTTGTCATCCATGAGACGAAAGTCGCATAAAGCCGAGATATTCGCAGTTCCGGATGGAACAGGATGCTGCCGGCGGTTGCGCTGGATCGCAATCGGCCGGCCACAGTCCGTGCCGGTTGCCGGCCGTTGCGGCCTTCAAGCGGCCTTCGGCGCCCCAGGCTCACGAATGCGGGCCATCGCGAACACGTCGGCCAGCACACCGTTCCTCAGCGCATAGGCCCGGTGCGTACCCTCCATCTCGAAGCCGGCCCTGCGGTAGAGCGCGATTGCGGGTTCGTTGTCGGTAAAGACCGTAAGCTCGATGCGGCTGATGCCGAGCCAGTTGTCGGCGGCATCGATCAGAGCGGTCAGCAACGACTTACCGATGCCTTCGCCGCGATGATTGTCGTCGACGCTGATCCCAAGTGCTGCCGAATGATGCCGGCGCCCCTTGCCGCGATGCAGTCCGGCCATGCCGAGGATCCGGTCGGCGCGCTCGGCGACGATGACGACGCTGTCGTCCGAGAGGCTCTCCAACCACTTGCGTGTCTGTTCCGGGGTGGCGAACGGCTGGCGCAGCGTGCCCGAGCGGATGCCCGGCTGGCTCATCAGCGCCGCGATCGCTTCGAAATCGACGACGCGGGCCGCGCGGATGTTGATATCTGAAGGGTCGTTTGCGTCGGTCATTGTTTCCTCTCTTTGGTTCCGAGGAAACAGGTCCCAACCCTGCTCGCCTCGGCAGGGTTGGTGGGGGGACATTTCGCCTTAAGTCAGCGCAACAGGTCTCCCGCACACCCCCGGGGTATGCGTGCAAAGCACCATTGCGAGCATCGAGCGATTGTCCATGAGGGGACGATAGCAAGCGAGGGTAGAAAAGCAAGCCGGTTCGGCGACCGGATTGCCGACGGTCAGGTCACCTGCCAGGCGATGTAGACGAGGGTGGCGGCGATCAGCCAAAGCGCGATGCGGCCGGAGCGTGTGTGTTTCGCCTCCGCCTTACCGATCGCATGCGCGGTCTCGGCATCGAAGCGTAGGCCGTTTTCGCTCATCGCCATAATCTCGCTCGAGAACTTCTCCGTACGTGCGGCGATTTCAGGCACGGCTTCGGCCAGCCGCAGTGCGGCATGCAGGCCGTCGCGCAGGTCGGTGACGATGCGCTTCGGTCCGAGATTGTCTCGGATCCATTTGCCGACGACCGGTTCAGACGCCTTCCACATGTTGAAGCGCGGATTGAGCGTACGGGCCACACCTTCGACGACCACCATCGTCTTCTGCAGCATGACGAGCTCGGGGCGCGTCTGCATGTCGAAGAGTTCGGTGACCTCGAAAAGCAGCGTCAGAAGCTTCGCCATCGAGATGGTTTCGGCCGGCTGCCCGTGGATCGGTTCGCCGATCGCGCGGATCGCCTGGGCGAAACTCGCAGCATCGTGGTGCGAAGGCACGTAGCCCGCCTCGAAATGCACGTCGGCGACCCGCTGGTAGTCGCGGGTGATGAAGCCGAAGAGGATTTCGGCCAGGAACCGGCGCTCCTTTTTGCCGAGGCGGCCGACGATGCCCATGTCGACGGCGACGATATGGCCGGCATCGTCGACGAAAAGATTGCCCTGGTGCATGTCGGCATGGAAGAAGCCGTCGCGCAGCGTGTGGCGCAGGAAGGACTGGATCAGCACTTCGGCAAGAAGGTTGAGGTCGTGGCCGGCCGCCTTCAGCCCCTCGATATCCGACATCTTGACGCCGTCGATCCATTCCATGGTGACGACGTCACGCCCGGTCCGTTCCCAGTCGACCTTCGGCACGCGGAAACCGGAGTCGTCCTTGGTGTTCTCGCCAAGTTCGGAAAGAGCGGCCGCCTCCAGGCGAAGATCCATCTCTATCTTCGTCGTCTGCTCCAGCGTCTTGGTCACCTCGACCGGCTTCAGCCGGCGGGTATAGGGCAGGAACCGCTCCTGCATATGGCTGACGAGATACATCGCCTCGATATCGGAGGCGAAACGCTGCCGCACGCCGGGACGGATGACCTTGACCGCGACCTTCTCAGGGCCGCTGTCGCGCATCACGATCGCCGGATGCACCTGCGCGATCGAGGCCGCGGCCATCGGCTCGGAAAATTCGGCGTAGAGATCGTCGACCGTCCGGCCGAGCGAGCCTTGGATCGCGGCCTTCGCCTCGTTCTGCGGGAAGGTCGCCATACGGTCCTGCAACAGCGACAGATCGGCGGCAAACTCCGCGCCGACGACGTCGGGGCGGGTTGCAAGGAATTGGCCGATCTTCACATAGGAAGGGCCGAGCCGGGCGACGGCGCGCGACAGCCGGTCGCTGCGCTCTTCTCCCGGAACCCTGCGGCGCGCCAAAAGTCCGGCCGCCTTCTGGGCAAAACGGGCAAAGGGCGGCAGATGTTCGGTCGGGACGGCGGAGACGACGCCTTCGCGCACGAGAACCCAGCCGATCCGCGCGAGGCGGATATATGCTCCAGGCGTGCTCATCGGGATCAGATTTTCCAGCCGGAATGCAGCGCTGCGATGCCGCCGGTGTAATTGGTGAAGGAAACGCGGGAGAAGCCCGCTTCCTTGATCATCGCCGCGAAGTCCTTCTGGTTCGGGAACTTGCGGATCGATTCCACCAGATACTGGTAGGGCGCTTCGTCGCCGGTGATCAGCTTGCCAAACTTCGGGATCGCGTTGAACGACCATGCGTCGTAGAAGCGATCGAGCAGCGGCATTTCGACTTCGGAAAATTCCAGCACCAGCAGGCGGCCGCCGCGCTTCAGCACCCGGTACGCTTCCTTCAGCGCCACGTCGATGCGCGGCACATTGCGGATGCCGAACGCGATCGTATAGGCATCGAAGGTGTTGGCCTCGAAGGGCAGGTCCTCGGCATTGGCCTCGACGAAATCGAGATTGGCGGAGAGCTTCTTCTTCTCGGCCCGCTCGGCGCCGACGGCGAGCATCGAGCCGTTGATGTCGAGCACGGTCGAATGCGCCTTGCGGTCGGAGGCCTCGATAATGCGGAAGGCGATATCGCCGGTGCCGCCGGCAACGTCGAGCGTCCTGTAGCCCTCGCGGCGTGGCGGGTTGAGCGCGGCGATCATCGCGTCCTTCCAGGCGCGATGCAGGCCGGCCGACATCACGTCGTTCATGATGTCGTAGCGCTTGGCGACCTTGTGGAACACGTCGTTGACGAGCGGCTGCTTCTCGCCCGTGCCGACGTTGCGGAAACCGAAGGATGTTTCCATGCCGCCATCGGCCGATACGCGCTGATCCGTCATACGAAGAACTCCACCTGAACCAATTTTTCCGGCACCATAGCGAAAAGGCCCGCCACGCGCTATCTCGTGGGCGGGACCGCGGCTGCGGCATAGCGCACCCCTATAGGATAAGAAGGCCGCCAAGGAAATGCCAACCACCGCATCCGGTGGCTGAGATCGAAGGAGTGCATTCATGCCGGAGTTGCCCGAGGTCGAAACCGTCAAGCGCGGCCTGGCGCCAACCATGGAGGGGGCGCTGCTGGTCAATGCGGAACTGCGCCGTCCGGATCTGCGCTTCCCCTTCCCGGAGAATTTCTCCTCGACCGTCGCCGGCCAGCGCATCGTCTCGCTGTCGCGCCGCGCGAAGTATCTGATGATCGATCTGGAAGCTGGTGACGTGATCATCGCCCACCTCGGCATGTCCGGCTCCTTCCGCATCGAGGTGGGACCGGCGGCCGCAACGCCGGGCGAATTCCACCATCCGCGCGGCAAGGACGAAAAGCACGATCATGTCATTTTCCATCTCGACGGCGCGCAAGGCCCGGTGCGGGTGATCTACAACGACCCGCGCCGCTTCGGCTTCATGGACCTTGCTCGCCGCGACACGGTGGCGAGCCACGCCTATTTCCGCGCGCTCGGCGAGGAGCCGACCGGCAACGTGCTCGATGCCGCCTATCTCGCCGCACGCTTTTCCGGCAAGGCGCAACCGCTGAAGGCGGCGTTGCTTGACCAGAAGAACATCGCCGGTCTCGGCAACATCTATGTCTGCGAGGCGCTGTGGCGCTCGCACCTGTCGCCGCTGAAACCGGCAGGCGCGCTCGTCGACAAGCGCGGCAAGCCGAAGGACGGGCTTGTGCGCCTGACGGATGCGATCCGCGAGGTCATCGCCGATGCCATAGCCGCCGGAGGGTCGTCGCTGAAGGACCATATCCAGGCCGACGGCTCGCTCGGCTACTTCCAGCACTCCTTCTCCGTCTACGACCGCGAAGGACAGGCTTGCCGCACGCCCGGCTGCGACGGTACGGTCGCCCGCATCGTGCAGGCGGGTCGCTCGACCTTCTATTGCCCGCACTGCCAGAAATGAACGCCAGTCCGTGAGCGGTCTGGTGCATGAACCGGAGGAAACAGAAATGACCTACGAAACGCTGCTGGTCGAAACACGCGGCCGCGTCGGCCTGGTGACGCTCAATCGTCCGCAGGCGCTGAATGCGCTTAACTCGACCGTGATGCGCGAGCTTGCCGCGGCGCTGAAGGCCTTCGACGCCGACAAGGAGATCGGCGCCGTGGTCCTCGCCGGCTCGGAGAAGGCCTTTGCCGCCGGTGCCGATATCAAGGAGATGCAGACGCTCGATTTCGTTGACAGCTATCTCGGCGACTTCATCGGCGGCTGGGACCAGGTGGCGGCAGCCCGCAAGCCGCTGATCGCTGCCGTTTCCGGCTATGCGCTCGGCGGCGGCTGCGAGCTTGCGATGATGTGTGACTTCATCATCGCGTCGGAGACAGCCAAGTTCGGCCAGCCGGAAATTACCCTCGGCGTCATTCCCGGCATGGGCGGCTCCCAGCGCCTGACGCGCGCCGTCGGCAAGGCGAAGGCGATGGACCTGGTTCTGACCGGCCGGATGATGGATGCGGCCGAGGCCGAACGTGCGGGACTCGTTTCGCGTGTGGTGGCGTCGGAGAAACTGATGGAGGAAGCGCTGGCCGCTGCCCAGAAGATCGCCTCCTTCTCGTTGCCAGCGGTCATGATGGCGAAGGAGGCCGTAAGCCGCTCGCTGGAGGTGACGCTTGCCGAAGGCCTGCGTTTCGAGCGGCGTCTCTTCCACTCGCTGTTTGCGACCGAGGACCAGAAGGAGGGCATGGCCGCCTTCGTCGCCAAGCGGAAGCCGGACTTCAAGCATCGCTAGCTCAAGGGAAGGCGCGCAGATTCTGGAAAATGCGCGTTGACGGGGCGGCCGTTTCCCGCTATACGCCGCCCTCAGTTTGGAACGCCATCCTGGGCTTTCCGGAAATACTCCCGAATTGCTTTGATGACAGGTCGCAGTGACCCGGCACGGCGAGGGCGGAGTTCATATCAGTTTTCGAAGAGAGGCACCAATGGCCAATACAACTTCGGCGAAAAAGGCGACCCGCAAGATCGCACGCCGCACTGCAGTGAACAAGGCCCGTCGTTCGCGCGTCCGTGGCTTCATCCGCAAGGTCGAAGAAGCGATCGCCACCGGCGACCAGGCTGTTGCAGCCGCAGCGCTCAAGGCAGCTCAGCCCGAGCTGATGCGCGCCGCAACCAAGGGCGTCCTGCACGCCAACACTGCATCGCGTAAGGTTTCGCGTCTTGCACAGCGCGTAAAGTCGCTTTCGGCCTAATCCGGCTAAGAAAAATCTGTTAATCGAGAGCCCGGCCCTTGCGCCGGGCTTTTCGGATTCATACTTCTGTCATTGCGATGGTTAATCTAGCGGCTTGGGCTTATGTCAGTGCGACGACAAAATTTATATAATTATTTCAATGACTTGTGAGAGGTCCTTATCAAAAGGATGTCTCTGGCTGGGGGTCTGTTAGGCCCATTCTGAGTCAAGCGAATTTTTATTTTTTTTCTTTTTCGCCAGCTAAGCAAAGGGCGAAAAATCAAAACCCTTGATTCAACAGGGATTCTTCTCGGACTCGGAATGCGGCAAGCAAATGGCGGCCGGAGAGTCAACGGCCGGCGCTTAAGGTTGCGTAAAAATCGCGATTGATCTTGCCCATCGATCCTGCCTAAATGCCCTCCACAGGGGACACGGACCACATCTGTAAAAGGAAGCAAAAGAGGCCATTTCGAAGAAATGGTTTCGATGTTTCTGTCCTTTGTATCAGGGCGGCTCCGCGTCGTTCAATCAGACAAGTCGAAGGTGAAAAACCGGATGGTTCAGACCACTCCGGACGAGAAACTTTCGTCCTGTGATTGTGAGGCGGCCATCTGCAGCACCGTGCGTCCGGTCGGACGCCTGAAGGTCGCTGCGGCGCTTTGACGGCTGCCTATCCTGCCCTTTGATCGGCTACGACAAAGGAAACATGCAGGCGGTCTCGATGGAGGGTGCAAGCGGCGCCCGACGCGAGGCCAAGGTCCAACGCGCGGCTCATCGCTTCGTACGAGGGTGCGAGGAGCTGTTGACGAGGAGGAGGATCCGGTACGGCGCGGGAGCGCGTCGATGGGATTGTTGACAAGAGGCGCGAGGGGACATCCTCCGGCCCGAAGGGCAGGTGGGTGCGCGTAGCGCGCAGCGAGGCGGGAGATGAGGAGCCCGGCGTCGTCTGTGACTGTGACGTTCGGCGTAAGCGGCATGGCCCATACGGGCGCCGCGGGCGGCGGACATAAGAGATGAGGCCGGCAGCGATGACGGCATCTGAACATGAATTGGAAGGCGGCAAAATGCAGATGAATTTGGTGACGGCGGGCGCACTTCAGAAAGAAGGAGACGCATTTCAAGCCGGAAGCAATCTATCTCAGGCGGCGGGGGAAAAAACCGACATGAGGCACGACGCACTGTTCGAGCGGGTAAGTGCGCGTCTCAAAGCTCAAGTCGGTCCGGATGTCTTTGCAAGCTGGTTTGGGCGTCTGAAGCTCCATTCCGTATCCAAGAGCGTTGTGCGCCTTTCGGTGCCGACCACGTTCCTGAAGTCCTGGATCAACAACCGTTATCTTGACCTCATCACCTCGATCTTCCAGCAGGAAGACGGCGAGATCATGAAGATCGAGATCCTGGTGCGCACAGCAACCCGTGGCGCCCGTCCGACCACCCAGGAAGAAGCGCTGCCGCAGGCGGTAGAAGCAGCTCCGGCTCAGCCCGCGCGCCGTCCGGCCGCAGCCCAGCCCGTGGCAACCGTTGCCGCGGCGACTGTCGCAAGCATGCAGAGGCCGACCCAGGCGCCGCTCTTCGGCTCGCCGCTCGACCAGCGCTACAATTTCGAAAACTTCGTCGAGGGTTCCTCGAACCGCGTGGCGCTTGCCGCCGCCCGGACGATTGCGGAAGCCGGCGCCGGTGCGGTGCGGTTCAACCCGCTCTTCATCCATTCGAGCGTCGGTCTCGGCAAGACGCACCTTCTGCAGGCGATCGCCATCCAGGCGCTGCAGAGCGCGCGTGCGCCGCGCGTCGTCTACCTGACGGCCGAATACTTCATGTGGCGTTTCGCCACCGCGATCCGCGACAACGACGCGCTGTCCTTGAAGGAGTCGCTGCGCAACATCGATCTCCTGATCATCGACGACATGCAGTTCCTTCAGGGCAAGTCGATCCAGCATGAGTTTTGCCACCTGCTGAACATGCTGCTCGATTCCGCCAAGCAGGTCGTCGTCGCAGCCGACCGCGCACCGTGGGAATTGGAATCGCTCGACAGCCGCGTTCGTTCGCGTCTCCAGGGCGGCGTCGCCATCGAGATGGACGGCCCGGACTACGACATGCGCCTGGAAATGCTGAAGCGCCGCCTGGACACGGCCCGTCAGGACGACGGTTCGCTCGACATTCCCGGCGAAATCCTGAGCCACGTGGCACGCAACGTGACCGCCAGCGGCCGCGAACTGGAAGGTGCCTTCAACCAGCTCCTGTTCCGCCGCTCCTTCGAGCCACAGCTCTCGCTTGAGCGCGTCGATGAATTGCTCGGCCACCTCGTCAACGCCGGTGAACCCCGCCGCGTGCGCATCGAGGACATCCAGCGCGTCGTCGCCAAGCACTACAACGTCTCGCGCCAGGAGCTCGTCTCCAATCGCCGCACCCGTGTCATCGTCAAGCCGCGCCAGATCGCGATGTATCTGTCGAAGACGCTGACGCCGCGCTCCTTCCCGGAGATCGGCCGTCGCTTCGGCGGACGCGACCATACGACCGTGCTGCACGCCGTGCGCAAGATCGAGGAGCTGATTTCGGGCGACACCAAGCTCAGCCATGAGATCGAGCTGCTGAAGCGCCTGATCAACGAATAGTCGAGGCGCATTGTCGCAAAAAAAGCCCGGGTTCGCCCGGGCTCTTTTGTTTTACCGGATCGCTTTCAGTGCCGGCTGCGGCGGACGCTTGGTCGCCGCATTCCCCACACCCTGCTCGGCTCGTGCCTGTTCGATGATCCAGGCGCGAAAGGCCGTGACCGGCGGGCGGTCGAGTGCGGCCGGCGGGTAGACGAGATGGTAGGCAAGCCCGGTCATCACGCCCTCAGGGAAGGGGGCTTCCAGCACATCCTCCGCAAGCTCGCGCGTGACCAGCGACAGGCGCACCAGTGCAACGCCGTCGCCGGCCTTGGCCGCCTCGATGGCGCCGTTGCTGTTGACGAAGACTGGCCCTCGTCCTGCGTCCACCCCGTCGGCGCCCGCCGCATCCAGCCACAGCCTCCAATCCTGACGGTGCACGTCGTGCAGGAGCACATGCGCGGCAAGGTCGCCCGGCGTGTCGAGTGGGTTCCTGGCGCGTAGTGCCGGGTGAAGGACCGGCACCGGGTCGTCATCGATCAATCGTTCGCTCACAAGACCGTCATAGCGGCCAAGACCATGACGGATGGCGATGTCGACACCGTCGGTGTTGAAGTCCGTCAGCCGATTGGTGGTGCTGATGCGCACGTCGATGCCGGGCACCTGTAACTCGAAGGCGCCGATGCGCGGCACCAGCCATTGCGCGGCAAAGGTGGGCGTGCAGCTGACCGTCAGCACCGGCGCACGCTTGCGCGCCGTCAGTTCCTCGGTCGCCTCGCGCATCATTCGGAACGCGCGCCTGAGCGTCGCGAAATAGGTGCTGCCGTCCTCCGTCAGCGCCAACTGTCTCGGCCGGCGCTCAAACAGCGTCACTGCTAACGCCTGCTCCAGTTCGCGCACCTGCAGGCTGACGGCGCCAGGCGTCACGTTGAGTTCCTGTGCGGCCTTCGTCACGCTCGAATGGCGCGCCGTCGCCTCAAAGGCGCGCAGCGAGGCGAGGGAGGGAAGGGATGTAGCCATGGTTTAGCCAAACTCAATCATGCGGCGAGAAATGATCGTTTGTTCAAAGCTCAATATCTTGAGAATAATGGCACAAAGTCAAGATGGTCGATGCCATCACGGTTTAGCCTGACAAACAAACGAGGGTTAAGGCAATGACACAAGCAACGCAGGCCAAGGTCATGGGCGCCCGGGAATGGGGCATGTTGATCCTGCTCTCCATTTTGTGGGGCGGGTCGTTCTTCTTCATCGGCGTCGCCGTCAAGGCGTTGCCGCCGGTCACGATCGTGGCGCTGCGCGTCAGTCTCGCGGCGCTCGCGCTGCTCGCCTTCGTTCGACTGATGGGACTGTCGATGCCGCGCGACCCGCGCGTTTGGCTCGCTTTCTTCGGGATGGGGTTGCTTAACAATCTCATCCCCTTCTCGCTGATCGTCTGGGGGCAGACGCATATCGCAAGCGGCCTTGCCTCGATCCTCAACGCCACCACGCCGCTGTTCGGCGTGATCGTCGCGCATCTCCTGACCGATGACGAGAAACTGACAGCCAATCGGTTTGCCGGTGTCGTCGTCGGCTTCCTCGGGGTTGCGATGATGATCGGGCCGGCAGCGCTCGGTGGGCTCGGTTCGAACCTGCTTGCCCAGGTCGCCGTGCTCGGCGCAGCGCTCTCCTATGCGCTCGCCGGTGTCTTTGCCCGCCGCTTCAAGCGCATGGGCGTGGTGCCGATCGTGACGGCGACCGGTCAGGTCTCGGCCGCAAGCATCATGCTGGTCCCGCTGTCGCTGCTGATCGATCATCCCTGGACGCTTCCCATGCCCGGCTTCGACGTCTGGGCGGCGATCGTCGGCATCGCGCTGATTTCCACGGCGCTCGCTTACGTCCTGTTCTTCCGCATCCTGGAAACGGCCGGCGTCACCAACTTGATGCTGGTGACCTTCCTGATCCCGGTCAGCGCCATCCTGCTTGGCGCCCTTTTCCTCGGCGAAACGCTGGAACCCAAGCACTTCCTGGGCATGACCTTGATCGCGGCCGGTCTGGCGGCGATCGATGGGCGGCTTCTGCACCTCTTTTCCCGACCGGCCATCGACACCAAGTTAGAGTGCCGCGACAACGCTTGAGCATTTCTGATTTGCACGCATTGCGGGCCGGTGGGCGAAAGCACCACCGGCCCTGTTTTTTTCATCCGGGTTGTCGGCTATTGCTTGCCGCCACCGTCTTTGTTTCAGGAGCTGGAGTTCCGATGCTTTACGCCGTGTTTTGCTACAATCAAGAAGATGTCACGAACGCCTGGACCAAGGAGCAGGACGAAAAAGTCATGCATGATCTGTTGGCCGTACAGAGCAAATATGCGGAGGCAGGCCGGCTTGGGCCGGTGGCGCGCTTAATGCCGACGACGGCGGCGACGACGCTCCGGCACAGTCACAGCGAGACGATCGTAATCGATGGCCCGTTTGCCGAAACGAAAGAGCAACTGCTCGGTTTCTATGTCATCGACTGTGCGTCTCTCGATGATGCGCTCGAGTTCGCCCGTGATCTGAGTTCTGCCAATCCGGCCGCTGGCTCCTACGAAATCCGTCCCCTTGCCATCTACAAACCCAGTGAGCTTGCTTCATGACAGACACAGCCTGGATAGACCTCGCTCTCGTTTCGGCCCGGCCGCAGGCCGTGGGCGCGCTGTTGCGCTATTTCCGCAACCTCGACACTGCCGAAGAAGCGTTTCAGGAGGCCTGTATCCGGGCTTTGAAGACCTGGCCGAAGAGCGGCCCGCCGCGCGACCCCGCCGCCTGGCTGATCTTCGTCGGCCGCAACAGCGGCATCGACAAGGTGCGCCGCCAGTCCCGCGAGACGGCGCTGCCGCCGGAGGAAATTCTTTCCGACCTCGAGGATCAGGAGGGCGCGCTCGCCGACCAGCTCGACGGCTCCCACTATCGCGACGACATTCTTCGCCTGCTGTTCGTCTGCAGCAATCCGGCGCTGCCGGCAACGCAGCAGATCGCGCTGGCGCTGCGCATCGTCTCGGGCCTTTCGGTCAAGCAAATCGCCCGCGCCTTCCTCGTCAGCGAGGCGGCGATGGAACAGCGGATCACGCGGGCCAAGTCGCGTGTCGCGGCCGCCGGCCTTGCCTTCGAGACCCCGGATGCGGCCGACCGGTCAGATCGGCTCGCCGCCGTCGCCACGATGATCTACCTCGTCTTCAACGAGGGCTATTCGGCGATGAACGGCCCGGAAAGCGTCTCGGCCGACCTGTGCCAGGAGGCGATCCGGCTCGGACGCCTGTTGCTTCAGCTTTTCCCGGCCGAGCCGGAGATCAAGGGGCTTACGGCGCTCATGATGATCCAGCATTCGCGGGCGCGCGCCCGCTTCGACGCCGATGGCGCCGTCATCCTGCTTGATGACCAGGACCGCAGCCTGTGGGACCGCCCGCTGATCGACGAGGCCTTGGCGCTGATCGACAGGGCGATGCAGTACCGCCAACCGGGCGCCTACCAGATCCAGGCGGCGATCGCGGCGCTGCATGCCCGCGCCGAGCGTGCGGATGAGACCGACTGGGCCCAGATCGACCTGCTCTACCAGGCGCTCGAGCGGCTGCAGCCCTCTCCGGTGATCACGCTCAATCGCGCAGTGGCGGTTTCGAAGCGTCAGGGGCCGGAAGCCGCGCTGGCGATGATCGCGCCCTTGGCGGAAAAGCTCTCCGGCTATTTCTATTTCCATGGCCTGAGCGGCCATCTCCTGAAGCAGCTCGGCAAGGTCCGCGAGGCGCGTGTGGCCTTCGACCATGCGATTGCGCTTGCGACCAACGCGGCCGAATGCGCTTACATCCGCATGCAGCTCGACAAGCTCGATGAAACGCCTGGTATCGAGATCTCCGAAAGAAAAATCTGACGGTGCCTGTCGGGATCCCTCATGCGCTTTCGTCCTTGGACCGAGAACGAAATCCAAGGAGAGAAATCAGTGACCACCAGCCTCGTTATGCCCGCCCCAACGGCAAAGTCGATCATCCTCGGCCGCTTCCTCAGCGGCGTGCTAGTCGCCTTCCTGATTTTCGATGCCGTCATCAAGCTCGTGCCGCTTGCTGTCGTCACCGAAACCATGGTCGCGCTCGGCTACTCGGCCGACCAGGGCCTGGCACGTCTGCTCGGCATCCTCACATTGCTATGCACGGTGCTCTATGTGATCCCGCGCACCTCGATCCTCGGCGCCATTCTGCTCACCGGCTATCTCGGTGGCGCGATGGCGACGCATCTTCGGGCCGGCAGCCCGCTCTTCACCCATCTGCTTTTCGGCTTCTATCTCGGCGTGATCGCCTGGGGCGGCCTCTGGCTTCGGGATCCGCGCCTGCGCGCCCTCATCCCGCTCAAGAACTAACGGCAAGCGACAGGAAGACGACCATGACCAAGACTGTCAAGGACTACATTGCCGGCCTTTCCGGCGTTCCCGCCGACGTGGCGAAACGCCTGCATGATGCCATCCTCGCGGTGGGCGGGCTGACGGACATCGTCAAATGGGGGCATCCGGTCTACGACGCCGGCGGCGCTGTCTGCCTGCTCAAGGGCACAAAGGACTCCGTCACCTTCGGCTTCTGGCGCGGAGCCGACATGCTCGATCTTGATCCTCGCATGGAGAAGGGCGGCGGCAAGGGTGACATGGCCTATATCCGCCTGCGCAGCACCGATGACGTCGACGCAGCACAGGTCGCCCGGCTCGTTGCCAGGGGCATCGAACTCAATCGCCTCAAGGGCGATCCGACGAAGGTGGCCTAGACGCAACAAACTTGCAGCGCGACCGAGGAAACAGAGCGCCTTTATCGGCCGCGATGCAATATCTCTTTACGGGACCAGGAATTTACACCAGATCCCGCGAGATAGACATGATCCTCTACTACCAGACCCATTCCCCCTTCGCTCGAAAGGCGCTCGTCTTTGCCCATGAGATCGGTCTTGCCGACCGGCTCGAGGTCATTCACCACGAAACGAGCCCGACACGGCGCAACGATGAGGTCTATGCCGAAAACCCGCTCGGCAAGGTTCCGATCCTGTTGCGTGAGGGGCAGGAGCCGATCTTCGACAGCGACGTGATCTGCGCCTATCTCGACACGCTCCATGAGGGCCGCAAGCTGATTCCGGAGGCCGGTGAGCCGCGTTGGCGGGCGCTGAGGCTGCAGTCGGTGGCACAGGTCTTGGCCCAGACCGGCATCGGCCTGCGCTGGGAATGGGAGCGCCGGCCGGAGCATCTGCGTTATCCGGCGCTTGCCGATGGTTATGCCGAGAAGATCGAGGCGACCTATGATTGGCTCGAAGCGACCTTGCGCCCGGAACAAGACGTCGATATCGGCCAGATCGCGCTTGCGACCACGCTCTCGTGGATGGCGTTCCGCGACCTGCCGTCCTTTCGTAACCGCCCACAGCTGACGCGCTGGTTCGACGCTTTCGAACAGCGCCCTTCAATGGTCGCAACGCCGCTCTCGGGTGAAACGTTCGATTGAGCCTGTAGCCGGCGAAACCCTACCAGAAGCAATCCCAGGAAAAGTGCGACGCGGTTTTCCGTTGGAAATCGCGTCCTTACCACCTTACGGGCAGGCGAGATCGGCAACCACCGCGTCGAGGATCAACATGCCCGCCGGCGTGCAGCGCAGGCGGGAATTGCCGAGCCGCTCGATGAAGCCGTGATCGATCAGGAACTGTTCCCGCTCCGGGTCCGGATCGCGGCCGGAAAGGGTCTGCCAGCGGGCGAGATCGACGCCTTCTTTCAGGCGCAGGCCCATCAGCAGCAACTCGTCGGACTGCGCCTCGAGATCGAGGGATTCCCGTTCGATCATGCCGTGGCCATGGGTTTCGACGAGGCGCAGCCATTCCTCGGGCTTGCGCTCCGTGGAGGTCGCGATCTTGCCATTGCCGATGCCGAGACGCCCATGCGCGCCCGGACCGATACCGGCATAGTCGCCGTAGCGCCAGTAGGTCAGGTTGTGGCGGCTTTCGGCACCCGGGCGGGCGTGGTTGGAAACCTCATAGGCGGGCATGCCGATCGAAGCCGTGATGTCCTGCGTCGCCTCGTAGAGCACCGCCGATTGTTCTCCGTCGGGAACGATGAGCTTGCCGGCCTTGTGCAGGCCGAAAAAGGGCGTGCCTTCCTCGATCGTCAGCTGGTACAGCGACAGATGGTCGACCGCGTAGGAGACGGCCTCCTTAAGCTCGCGCTCCCACTCCTCGACCGTCTGGTTCGGGCGGGCATAGATCAGGTCGAAAGACATGCGCGGGAAGATTTCGCGCGCCAGCCGGATTGCCTTCAGCGCATCCTCGACATTGTGCAGCCGGCCCAGGAATTTCAGGTCTCGGTCGTTCAGCGCCTGGACGCCGAGCGAGACGCGGTTGACGCCGGCGGCGCGGTAGCCGTGGAAGCGTGTCGCCTCGACGCTCGACGGGTTCGCCTCCATGGTGATCTCGATGCCGTCGGGCACATGCCAATGGCGAGCGATACCCTGGAGGATGGCGTCGACCGTGGCGGGTTCCATCAAGGACGGCGTGCCGCCGCCCATGAAGACGCTGGTGACGGTACGCGGGCCGGAAAGCTCGCGCACTTCTTCCATTTCCTTAAGGAAAGCGGCAACGAAGCGCGGCTGGTCCACTGGCTGGTGGCGCACATGGCTGTTGAAGTCGCAATAGGGGCATTTGGCCGCGCAGAACGGCCAATGCACATAGACCCCGAAACCGGGGTCCATGCCGTCACCGATCGCCGATAGCGTGGCAGTCTGCATTATTGCGTCTCTCATGGTCACATTTCATAGGGAGCGGGGACGCGGCGGATAAATCCGCGGTTTCCTCCTCCCGCTCCGATCACGCTCCGAGGCAGGTTTCGGCAAAGATCTTGAAGGCGCGGGCGCGGTGCGACAGAGCCTCTTCGTCGCCCGGCTTCCAGCCGTGCTTCTCGTCGGCGCTCATCTCGCCGAAGGTGGTGTCGTAGCCCTTGGGCTGGAACACCGGATCATAGCCGAAGCCCTGGCTGCCACGCGGCGGCCAGACGACGAAGCCTTCGACTTCGCCGCGGAAGAGTTCCACATGGCCGTCCGGCCAGGCAAGGCAGAGAACCGAGACGAAGCGGGCGGTGCGCTCGGAAGGCGTCTTGGCGCCTTTCTCCTGCAGCGCATCTTCGACCTTTTGCATGGCCATGGCGAAGTCGCGGCTGCCATCCTCGCGCTCGGCCCAGTTGGCGGTATAGACGCCGGGTGCGCCACCGAGCGCGTCGATCGCCAGACCGGAATCGTCCGAAAGCGCCGGCAGGCCGGAGGCTTTGGCCGAGGCAAGCGCCTTGATCGTGGCGTTCTCCTCGAAGGTCGTTCCGGTCTCGTCGGGCTCGACGAAATTGAGGTCGGCGGCCGACTTCGCCTCGAAGCCGAGCGGGCCGATGAGATCGCGGATTTCGCGGATCTTGCCGGCATTGTGGCTGGCCACGATCAGCGTCTTGTTGTCCAGTTTGCGCATGGTGTCTCGTTTCGTGTTCATTCGATGGACCAGAGGCCCGGTTCCGCACATTCAAGGCTGTTGCCGGCCGGGTCGCGGAAATAGAAGGACCGCGCCCCATTGGGCCAGCGGGTGTCCGCTTCGATCGCGATACCCGATGCTTCCAGTTTCGCCTTCCAGGCGTCCAGCGCTGCGGCGGAAACCCGGAAGCACATGTGACCCTGGCCGCTTGTGCCGTGCGGGATTGGCGGCTTCAGCGTTTCGTCCGGATTGAAGATCAGCAGCACGCCCGGTCCGCAGCGATAGAAGACGTGACGATTACCGGCGCGCGTGATCTTCTGCAGACCGAGAATGCCACCGTAGAAGGCCTCGGCGGCATCGAGGTCACCCACGTAGAGGGCGGTCTCGAGAATGCCTTCCAGCGCCGGGGCCATCTTGACGTTCCTTCCTCAGCCGGCGATCGCCTGCTTCTGCAGCGCCACCAGTTCGGCAATGCCGTTCTTGGCAAGGCCCATCAGGCTTGCGAATTCTTCTTCCGAGAACGGCTTGCCTTCCGCCGTGCCCTGGATCTCGACGATGCCGCCCGAGCCGGTCATGACGAAGTTGGCGTCGGTCTCGGCAGCAGAATCTTCGAGGTAGTCGAGATCGATCACCGACTGGCTGGCGAAGATGCCGCAGGAAATGGCGGCGACATGATCCTTCAGGACCTTCTCGACCTTGACCATGTTGCGGGCTTCCATCCACTTCAGGCAGTCGTGGAGCGCGATCCAGGCGCCGGTGATCGAGGCCGTGCGCGTGCCGCCATCAGCCTGGATGACGTCGCAGTCGATCGAGATCTGGCGTTCGCCGAGCGCCGGCAGATCGACGACGGCGCGCAGCGATCGGCCGATCAGCCGCTGGATTTCCTGGGTACGGCCGCTCTGCTTGCCGCTTGCCGCCTCGCGCCGCATGCGCTCGCCGGTGGCGCGTGGCAGCATGCCGTACTCCGCCGTCACCCAGCCCTTGCCGCCATTGCGCAGCCAGGCCGGAACCTTTTCCTCAAGGCTGGCGGTGCACAGCACATGCGTGTCGCCGAACCGCACCAGACAGGAGCCTTCCGCATGCTTGGAAAAATTGCGCTCGAAAGAAACCTTGCGCATTTGATCGGTTTTTCTGCCGGATGGCCGCATCGTCAACTCCTATCGTATCTCGTGAGCCTTCTACTGCATAATTCCCTAAATCGAAATCGATTTAGGGACAAAATTGTGCAGCAGTTTATGGTGCTGCAGCGACCTTTGGCGCGTCCAAGGACGCGCGGCGCTGCAGAACATGGCGCGGGCAAAGGGAACCGGTGGAAAGCCGGGCAATCGACCGTTTTTTCCCTTTTGCCAACGGCTCGCAGGGACACTATATTCCGGCCACGGCAGGATGTGCCTGCATATGTGGAGTGACATGGTACTGCGCAATCCCGGAGCAAAGGAAATCGCCGCGGCGCTCGACGAGCGCTCGGGCGAAATTTTCCGTCGCATCGTGGAGACCTATCTGACGAGCGGCGAGCCGCTCGGCTCGCGCAACCTGTCGCGGCTTTTGCCGATGGCGCTGTCGCCTGCCTCCGTGCGCAACGTGATGAGCGACCTCGAAGACCTCGGGCTCATCTATTCGCCGCATGTGAGCGCCGGTCGCCTGCCGACCCAGACGGGCCTGCGCTTCTTCGTCGACGCCTTCATGCAGGTCGGCAATCTCTCACCTGAAGACCGCGCCTCGATCGACCGGCATGTCCGGCGCGACGACCATACCCAGCCGGTCGATGCGCTTTTGACCGAAGCGAGCCAGATGCTGTCCGGCATGTCGCGCGGCGCGGGTCTTGTCATCACCGCCAAGGCCGATCCGGTGCTGAAGCATGTCGAGTTCATCCGCCTGGCGCCGACCAAGGCGCTGGCCGTGCTCGTCGGCGAACATGACCAGGTGGAAAACCGCATCATCGAGCTGCCGGCAGGCGTCACCAGCTCGCAGCTTACGGAAGCCGCAAACTTCCTCAACGCCCATCTCGCCGGACAGACGATCGCCGAGGTGCGCGCCCAGCTCGAAAGGGTGAAGCTGACGGTGCGCGGCGAACTCGACGCGCTGTCGCAGGATCTCGTCGAGCGCGGCCTCGCCATCTGGTCGGGCAACGAGGGCGACGAAAAGCCGGCGCGCCTGATCGTGCGCGGCCGTGCCAACCTGCTCGAAGGGCTCGAAGGCGCCGAGGATATCGACCGGCTTAGAATGCTGTTCGATGATCTCGAAAAGAAGGACAGCATGATCGAGCTGCTCGATCTTGCCGAAAGCGGCCCGGGCGTGCGGATCTTCATCGGCTCGGAAAACAAGCTGTTCTCGCTGTCCGGCTCCTCGCTGATCGTCGCACCCTATCGCGATGGCGAGGACCGCATCGTCGGCGCCGTCGGCGTCATCGGTCCGACGCGGCTCAACTACTCGCGCATCGTGCCGATGGTCGATTACACCGCGCAGCTGATGTCGCGGCTTTCGCGCTAGGAGCGCGCCTTTAGCTGACGTGCGCCATTGAACCCTTGATTTTTCGGCCCCAAACCTCGATATCGGCTTCAAATCCAGTTCCTGAGCATTTTTGCTGAAACGCAGGCTCGCGCTTGCGGTGTGGAAATGCGAAGGACAATAGAGACGACACTGCGGAGAACGTCATGACCGACGATACGAACAAGCACGGACCCGAGGCCACCGACGAGGTATTCGACGCCGCACCGGACGCTGCCGAGGCAGCGGCCGTTGCCGAGCCCGATCCGTTGGAACTCGCCCGGGCCGAGAGCGCCGAACTGCGCGACAAGTACCTTCGGCTTGCCGCCGAGATGGACAACCTGCGCCGTCGCACCGAACGCGACGTCAAGGATGCCAAGTCCTATTCGGTTGCAGGCTTTGCCCGCGACATGCTGGCGGTATCCGACAACCTGCGCCGCGCGCTCGACGCTATTCCGGCGGAAGCCAAGGAAGCTGGCGAAGCCGGTCTCAACGCGCTGATCGAAGGCGTGGAGATGACCGAGCGCTCGATGCTTTCGGCGCTCGAGCGCCACGGCGTGAAGAAGCTGGAGCCGGAAGGCCAGAAGTTCGACCCGAACTTCCATCAGGCAATGTTCGAAATCCCGAATGCGGATGTGCCGAACAACACGGTGCTACAGGTCGTCCAGGCCGGCTACACCATCGGCGACCGCGTCCTGCGTCCGGCCATGGTCGGCGTTTCCAAGGGCGGCCCCAAGGTCGTTGCCGGCGAGAACGGCGACACGCCGGCCGCCTGATCCTGCTGAACGGAATTCAACAAAAACGCCGCGCGAACTTCGCGCGGCGTTTTTGTTTGGTGCGCGGCTCGACAGCTGCGGGCAAGTGCTACCCGAACAATTGCTGCAGATGATCGTTGAGGAAGCGTCCTTCGGGATCGACCTTGGCCCTCAGCGCCCGGAAGTCGCCGGCGCGGGGGTAGAGTGCCGTTACATCCTCGGCGCCGAGGAAGTGCAGCTTGCCCCAGTGCGGCCGCGAGCCGTACTGCCTGAGGATCGTGTCCACGTCCTTCAGATATTCCCAATAGTCGGTGCCAGGCTCGCCGGAGACCGAAAGCGTGATCGAGTCCTGCTCGAAGAACGGGCTGATCCAGCCGGTGTCGCCGGCGGTGAAACGATACTCGATCGGATAGATGCAGGTCGGGTGCTTTTCCAGCATCAGCTTGCGCACCGCCTTGACCGCTTCCTTGCCGTGGGCGACGGGCACCGCATATTCGAGCTCGTGGAAGTTCGGCACGTATTCGATCGGGTAGATCTCCGAGGAATAGGCGATCTTCTCGAAACCGCGCTCCATCGGCGCTTCCCCGGTGATGTCGATCACCTTCATCTCGCAGACGTCGGAGGTCTTGTCGGTGGTCGAAACCGAGGCCGTATCCGGCAGGCAATAGCAGTGGCGGCTCTCGGGCACCGGGCACCAGAAGAAGCCGAAATGGCGGTGCTTGGCGGCAAGCTCGTCGTGCTGCTCGATCATTTCGTCGAAGGTGCAGCGCCAGAGCTTTTCATGGAGATTGTAGCTCTCCATCGCCTGCAATGTGATCTCCGAGATCACGCCGAGCATGCCGACGGAGACGCGCGCCGCCTCGAGCAGGTCCGGCGTCGTCTCGTCGACCACGAGAATGCTGCCGTCCGGTTGCACGAGGCGCATGCCGACGATCTGCGAGGCCATGTTGCCAAGTCTGGCGCCGGTGCCGTGGGTGCCGGTCGTCAGCGCGCCGGCCAGCGCCTGGCTGTCGATGTCGCCCTGGTTGATCAGCGACAGGCCGTTTTCCTTGAGCACCTTGCCGAGCTGGTTGATGGTGGTGCCGGCCCTGACCGCGACGCGCTTGCGCGCGCTGTCGATCCCGACGACACCTTGCATGCTGGAAAGCGTCAGATGCAGCCCGCTCGTCAGTGCCACCGGTGTGAAGGAATGGCCGGACCCGGCGCAACGGACGTTCAGCCCCTGCGCTGTCGCATCGCGCACCATTTCGGCCAGCGCCGCCTCGCTCTCCGGCGCGCCGCGATGGCGCACGATGCATGATTGGTTTCCGACCCAGTTGCGCCAGTGGCCACCTGCCTGAAGCATTTTCCCCTCCCTCAAACCGCGGTGAAGCAATTGTCTACGAACAGATGCGTGCCGTTGACGAAACTCGCCTCGTCGCTCGCCAGAAACAATGCCGCGTTCGCCACTTCCTTCGGATCGCACATGCGGCCCTGCTGCGCGGCGATCGCCGCCTCCGAAACGTCGACGCCATATTTGCTGAGGCCGACAAGCTCGCGCTTGCCGTGGTCGGTGGCGATGAAGCCCGGGCAGACGGCGTTGCAGCGGATGCCGCGGTCGCGAAACTCGACGGCGATGGCGCGGGCGAACATGTGGCAGGCGCCCTTTGTGGTGTCGTAGAGCACCTCCATCGGCGTGGCCGCCACGGCCGAGATCGACGAGGTGCAGACGATGCTGCCGCCGCCGGCCGCAAGCATGCCCGGCAACACTGCCTTGGTCATCAGGAACATGCTGCGCACATTGACCGCCATCAGCCGATCCCACTCGTCCTCCTCCGTTTCGAGGAAGGGGCCGACGGCAAGGATGCCGGCGTGGTTGAAGAGCACGGTGATGGAACCGAAGGCCGCTTCGACCGCCTTGACGGCGGACGTCACCTCGGCCGACACCGAGACGTCGGCGGGGGCGAAAATCGCCTCGCCGCCATTGGCGCGGATCGAGGCGGCCACCTCTTCGCCCTTGCTGCGCGGCAGGTCGACGATCGCGACCTTTGCGCCTTCGCGCGCGAACAGCTCGGATGCGGCAAGACCACAGCCTCCCGCGCCACCGCTGATCAGCGCCACCTTGCCTGAAAGCCTGCCTGCCATCGTCATCCTCCCCCTTGGGCGTCCTTCGCAGCGGTCGCCAATGACGACCCGCGATGGATCCGGTTTCTCACTCCCCGGGAATTATTGTTGACGAGTGAGGGGCTGTCGATATCCCATGGGGGATACGTAGGGTTGGGGGATGACAAGGGAATGCTCGCAAGCGAGTCCGCCGATATCTCGGCGATGATCGGCCTGATCGGCACCGAGGATTTCGGCCGGGCGCTCGACCGGATGCTCCGGTCGGTCACCGGCTTTGATCTCTCGGTCGTGTTTGCCTACCCCTACGATGCCAGGCCGATCGTCCTGCATGACGGCTATACGGCCAAGGTGTCGGCAAGTGCGCTTTCCGCCTATCTCGGCGGCGCCTATCTGCTCGATCCCTTCTATGTCGCCTGTTGCGCCGGCCAGCCTGCGGGCCTCTGGCGAATGCGCGAGCTGGCGCCGGACCAGTTCTTCCAGTCCGACTTCTCGTCGTCGGCGGAAGTGCATCCTTGCGTGTCGATGGAATCCGGCGTTCTCGTCGAGGAGGTGGGCTTCGTCATCCCGCTCGATGGCGGCCTGCAGGCGACCTATTCGCTGATGCGCGGCCGCGGCGGCGAACCTTTCAGCGAGGCGGAACTGGCGCGGCTCCGCGTCTACGAGCCGATCGTGCGCGAGGCCATCCGGTCGAACTGGCGCCAGCAGGGCCAGCCGGTCGCGCCGCCGCCTTCCGAGGAGGGCGACGACGCGATGGAGGTGGCGTTCGAGAGCCTCTGTTCAGATCGGCTGACCAAGCAGCAGCGCAACATCGTGCGCCTGATCCTCAGGGGCCACAGCAACCTGTCGATCGGCAAGGTGATGAATATTGCCGAAGGGACGGTGCGCATCCATCGCAAGAACATCTATCGCCGGCTCGGCATTTCGAGCCAGGGTGCGCTGTTCCGGATTTTCATCGATCATTTGAACGGGCGTCAGCTCTATTGACGCAAGGTTCGGGCGACTGTGCGCATCCTGCCGGATGCGCCCCGTTGTTCAAGCTCAGGCGGCGTGCGAGGTCGCGTCGTCGTCGAGCAGCGTGTAGATCGCGCTGGCGGAATCGCTCGAGCGGATCTTGGCCACCATGTCCTGGTCGCGAAGCACGCGGGCGATGCGCGACAGGGCCTTGAGGTGGTCCGCGCCGGCGCCTTCCGGAGCAAGCAGCAGGAACACGAGATCGACCGGCTGGTCGTCGAGCGCCTCGAAATCGACAGGCGTGTCGAGACGCGCGAAGATGCCGATGATCGAGGGAAGGTTGTTGAGCTTGCCGTGCGGGATGGCGATGCCGTTGCCGACGCCGGTGGAACCGAGGCGCTCGCGCTGCAGGATCACGTCGAAGATTTCACGCTCCGGAAGCCCGGTGATCTTAGAAGCTTTTGCCGCCAATTCCTGAAGGAGCTGTTTTTTCGAGTTGGCCCTCATGGCCGGGATGATCGCATTTTGATGCAGTAGACCTGCCAATGCCATTCTTTTGTCCTCGTTCGCCGGTTAGAGCCGGACAACATCATCATAAATGCGTCGCAATGGCTCTAACCATCTTTGTCATGGCGGGTTCCATGCACAGAAAAGTCACATTTTCCGGCCTGGCCGCTGAGTTGCGGGAGAGGGACGCCGGCATGCCGGCATCCCTCTTTTTCGCTCATGCTTTGATATTGGCAGCGTCGATCCAGCCAATATTTCCGTCGTTGCGTCTGTAGACGATATTCAGTTCGGCCTTGCCGGGAGTGCGGAACATGAGGACGGGTTCATCCGTCATGTCGAGTGCCATCACGGCGCTGGCGACAGACATCGTCCTCAATTGTTTCGAGCTTTCGGCGACGATCGTCGGTGCGTAATCCTCGGGGACTTCGTCATCCTCGAAGGGCACCGAATCCATCACTGTGTAGGCCACTTCGGCAGCGTTCTGTCCGTTGCCGTTGTGATGATCCTTCAGCTTGCGCTTGTAGCGACGCAGGCGCTTTTCGATGCGGTCCGACGCCGCGTCGAAGGCTGCCTGTGGATCGTTCGCCTGGCCATTCGCCTGCATTACCACGCCCGTATCGAGATGAAGCTTGCAGTCGGCGCTAAAGCGCGGCCCGGATTTTTCCACAGTGACCTGGCTTGAATATCCTCCGTCGAAATATTTGGTAACGGCCTGCTCGATCTGCTCGCCAATGCGGGCGCGGAACGAATCGCCGATTTCCATCTGTTTACCGGATACACGCACACTCATGGAGTTTCCTCTCTCGTTCGTGATTTGCGCAGCCAGTCTATTCCAAGCGGTCCCGTCATCCAAGCCTTTCAGACTTGCGAGCGCGCCTCTGTCGCAGCCACCGGTCGCACCGGTCGCCTCCGGGGCGAGCATGTCCCCGGCAATTGCGGCGGGCTCATATCGCCTGTGTCGGAGAGAGTCAATCGAAGGTCGCAAAAAAGTTAATGCGCCTTAACGTTCGGGGCTCAGAAACCGGAGGCCTTGGCGAGCGCGCGCTTCTCCCGCCGGCGCTGCACGGAGGAGGGGATGTTCATCGCCTCCCGGTATTTGGCGACCGTGCGCCGCGCGATGTCGATGCCGGCCTTCTTGAGGATGTCGACGATGTCGTCATCGGAAAGCACGGCCTCGGTGGTCTCCTCCTGGATCAGCGTGCGGATCTTGTGGCGGACGGATTCCGCCGAATGGCTGTCGCCGCCTTCGGCCGAGCCAATCGAGACGGTGAAGAAATATTTGAGTTCGAACAGCCCGCGCGGCGTCAGCATGTACTTGTTCGAGGTGACGCGGCTGACGGTCGATTCATGCATCTTGATGGCGTCGGCCACGGTCTTGAGGTTCAGCGGCCTGAGATGCCCGATGCCGTTGGCGAGAAAGGCGTCCTGCTGGCGCACGATCTCGGTCGCGACCTTCATGATCGTGCGGGCGCGCTGGTCGAGGCTACGCGTCAACCAGTTGGCATTCTGCAGGCACTCGTTGAGGAAGGCCTGGTCGGCGCTGTTTTTCTGCGTGCCGCGCGAAACCGAAGCGAAGTAGTCCTGGTTGACCAGAACGCGCGGCAAAGCGTCCGGATTGAGCTCGACCAGCCACGACCCGTCGGGCGCTGCCCGCACGACGATATCGGGCACGATCGCCTCGCTGACGCTGGTCTCGAAGCTGGTGCCCGGCTTCGGGTCGAGCTTGCGGATTTCCGCCAGCATGTCGATCAGGTCTTCCTCGTCGACGCCGCAGATCTTCTTGAGCGTTGCGAAATCCCGTCGCGCCAGAAGTTCGAGATTGGCAAGCAGCGCCTCCATCGCCGGGTCGAGCCGGTCGCGGGCGCGCAGCTGGATGGCGAGACATTCGCCGAGCGAACGGGCAAAGACGCCCGGCGGATCGAACTGCTGCAGCGTCAGCAGCACCCTGACGACGTCGGCATGCGCGGCACCCAGCCGTTCGCCGACCTCGCCGAGGTCCGCCTGCAGGTAGCCGGCGTCGTCCAGCTGGTCGATGAGGTGCTGCGCGATCAGTCGGTCTGACGGCGCTGGCAGCGCGAAGGGCAATTGTTCCAGAAGCGTTTCGCGCAAGCTCTTGCGGCCGGCCACGAAGTCGTCGAGGTCGTAGTCTTCGCCCTCGCCGCCGCCGGGCATCGATTTCCACTGGCCAAGCAATTCCGGCGCGTCGGCGCGCTGCGGCGTCGTGTCGTCCTGGAAGACATTGGCGAAATCGGCATCGAGCTGGTCGTCAAGCCGCTCGCCGCTCTGCGATGTGGCGCTGTCATAGAGATCCGCCTGGCCGCCGCCGTCGTCGTTTCCGCCACTCTCGTCGCCGCCGGCCATCTCGCCCCGCTCCGGGGTGAGCTGATCGTCATTTGCCTGAAATTCGAGCAGCGGGTTCTTTTCGACTTCCTGGGCGATGAACTGGTTGAGTTCAAGATGCGTCATCTGCAGCAGCTGGATCGACTGCATGAGTTGTGGCGTCATCACCAGGGACTGGGATTGGCGCAGATGAAGGCTGGCGGACAGGGCCATGCTGACGCGAAACTCCCGAGAAATCTCCAGGGGCCGCGGTGCTTCTCCGGTCGCCGATCGGGCCCTTTTCTTAATTGGCCCAAAAATTGCTTATCGGAAAGGTTTGGTCAAGCGCGATCGCGGGCGGAATCGCCCGCGAGGCGGTCTCAGAGGCTGAAATTGTCGCCGAGATAGAGCCGGCGCACGTCAGGATTGGTGACGATGTCGTTGGCGCGACCATGCGTCAGCACTTCGCCGGCATGGATAATGTAGGCACGGTCGATGAGGCCGAGCGTCTCGCGAACGTTGTGGTCGGTGATCAAAACGCCGATGCCGCGCGATGTCAGGTGCCGGACAAGTGCCTGGATGTCGGCGACCGAGATCGGATCGACGCCGGCAAAGGGCTCATCGAGCAGCATGAAGGTCGGGTCGGTCGCAAGCGCGCGGGCGATTTCGAGACGGCGGCGTTCGCCACCGGAAAGCGCAATCGCCGGCGACTTGCGCAGATGCGTGATGTTGAACTCGCCGAGCAGGTCGTTGAGCTTGCTCTCGCGTCGCTCCAGGTTCCTGTCGTGGACCTCGAGCACGGCGCGGATGTTCTCCTCGACCGTCAGCCCGCGGAAGATCGACGCTTCCTGCGGCAGGTAGCCGACGCCGAGGCGTGCACGCCGATACATCGGCATGGTCGTCACGTCGTTGCCGTTGATCTCGATCGAGCCCTCGTCGACGGGGACGAGGCCGGTGATCATGTAGAAGCAGGTGGTCTTGCCGGCGCCGTTCGGCCCGAGCAGGCCTACGGCTTCGCCGCGCCGCACCACGAGCGATACGCCGTTGACGACCCGGCGCTCGCGATAGGCCTTGGTCAGCCCACGGGCGATCAGCGTGCCGTCATAGCGCGCCTTGTCGACCGCATGGCCGGAGGCGACCGCAGCGGTCGCCGACGGCTTGCGGACCCGTTTGCGCTTGTGGAGGAAGGGAAGTTGCACGAGCGGTCTACGTCAGTTCGTCTTGCGGGACTTCGGGTCGAGCTGGATCTGCACGCGGCCGCCGCAGGCTTCGAGCTGGGCCTCACCGGTTTCCATCTGGACGTTGAGCTGGCAGCCGACGAAGACGTTCTTGCCTTCCGAGAGGACGACCTTGTCGCCCTTGAGAACGAAGACCTGCTTGGTCATGTCGAACGAGCCGGTGTCGGCCGTCGCCTGCTGGGTGCCGGAGCTCAGGAAAACCTTGTTGCTGACCTCGATGCGGTCGATGTCGGCGTCGCCGCTCGAAACCGAGCCGCCGCCGGACTTGTAGAAGACGACCATGTTGCCCGCCTGCAGCGTCGTCGTGCCCTGCACGACCTTGACGTTGCCGCTGAAGATCGCCTTGCTTTCCGGGTCCTTGATTTCGAGCTTGTCGCTCTCGATCTGGATCGGCTTGTCGTTGGACAGCTCAAGGCCCTTCATCTTGCTCGACGTGGCCTGCGCAAAAGCGCCGGAGGCAATAATCAAAGCGCCGGCTCCGGCAATGGCCAGGCTGGCGGAAATCTTGAAAAATGATGCGGTTGTGACCGACATGGAGTGCACCGGGTCCTATTTCGCGTTTTTGCGGATGGCGGTGGGCTCGACGTTCACCCTCACCATGCCCTCGAAAATTACAATACGTCCCTTATCCGTCATTCGCAGCGTCTGCGCAATGATCGAACCACCCTTCATGCTGATCGCAACGGGCTGCTTCGTTTCCATCTCGCCGGCATTGATGTCCAGATAGGCCGACTGGAAGTCGGCGTTGATGCCATTATTGACGGAAATGGTGAACGGGGCGTTCATGTCGAGCGTATTGGCGCCGCGATCGTAGATGCCGTTGGTGGCATCGACGGTTGCCATCATCGAATCCTTCATCGGCATTTCCGCGTGGATCGTCTGCAGCGTGATGATGTCGGGATTGGCGATGTCCTGAAGCGCCCGCTGGGCCTTCATCGAATAGCTGATGCCCTGCTTGTTGCGGCCGGAGATCGCCGGGTTCTTCATGACGATCTTGCCATCCTCGATCGTCGCGGTCTCGATCTGCAGGTCGACGGGCATGAAGGCGCGCACGAAGGACACGGCGGCAAAAATGACGGCGATGACGCCGGCGATGATCGGCAGGATGATCTTCAGGCGACGCACGCGCGCGGAATGCCGCGCGGCGAGCGCGTAGGCGTCGGCGGAGCTCGCACCCGTATCGGCAAAGATGCCCGGCGCTGGCGCGTGGTTCAACATGAAAAGGCCTGTCGGTTCTACTGCTTTTGTCGCTGACCCGGCGAAGGGGTCATTTACATACATTGGTGTAAGTCGTCGCAAATATGGATATTTTTTGCTGTCGCACAATGGCGCCGCAAAAAAACTCGGGTAAGGCGCAAAAACGCCCGCCGCGGCTTTCAACCGTGACCAAGCGCGTTTATGGAATATGCCTCTTCGCGCGCAGATAGCACGTTCCCGCGGAAACTGACAGAAGCAGCGCCAACAAATCGGGAGAAACCCACATGGACGAACTCGCCATCGCCGATCGCCGCAGCCTGCGCCGGAAGTTGAGCTTCTGGCGCTTTGTGGTGGCGGGCCTGCTTCTCCTCGTCGCGCTCGCCATCTTTGCATGGTCCGGTGCTGCCGACGACGTCGGTCACAACAGGCAGCATGTGGCGCGTGTCGCGATCACCGGCCTGATCCAGGATGACCGCGAGCTGCTCGAGCGCCTGCAGAAGATTGCCGACAACGACAGCGTCAAGGCGCTGGTCGTGACCATTTCGTCGCCGGGTGGCACCACCTATGGCGGCGAGGTTATCTATAAGGCGATCCGCAAGGTCGCCGCCAAGAAACCGGTCGTTTCCGACGTGCGCACGCTTGCCGCTTCGGCGGGCTACATGATTGCGCTCGGCGGCGATACGATCGTTGCCGGCGAAAGCTCGATCACCGGCTCCATCGGCGTCATCTTCCAGTACCCGCAGGTCAAGGAGCTGATGGACAAGCTCGGCGTTTCCCTGGAATCGATCAAGTCGCGGCCGCTGAAGGCGGAACCTTCGCCCTTCCATCCGGCCAGCGACGAGGCGAAGGCCATGATCCAGTCGATGATCGACGACAGCTACGCCTGGTTCGTCGACCTGGTTGCCGAGCGCCGCAAGTTGTCGCGTCCCGATGCGTTGCTGCTCGCCGACGGACGCATTTTCACCGGTCGCCAGGCGCTGAAGGCCAAGCTCGTCGACAAGCTCGGCGGCGAGGACGAAATTCGCGCCTTCCTCACCGAGAAAAAGGTGTCGAAGGACCTACCGATCGTCGATTGGGAAGCCCCCCGCAAGACCCTTCCTTTTGGCCTCGGCGCGCTGGTCGGCAACTGGATCAAGATGTTGGGATATGACGCTTTTCCGGCAATGAGCGGGCTCGAAAAAGTTGCAGGCGACAAGTTGTTTCTTGACGGTCTTGTTTCGGTTTGGCAGGTTGATGGCCAATGAGCAAGGCGACATATACCCAGCCTGAGCCGTCGAGCGATGTCGGTGATTTTGCAAATGCCGCGCACCGCCTTGCGGAAATCACAATGCAGACCGAAAAAGCAAAACAAACAAGAATTTGAGGGGGCGACAGTGATCAAGTCAGAACTGGTGCAGATTGTTGCAGCTCGCAATCCGCATCTCTACCACCGCGACGTCGAAAATATCGTCAACGCGGTCCTCGATGAGATCACCGACGCGCTCGCCGCAGGCAACCGGGTCGAACTGCGTGGCTTCGGCGCCTTCTCAGTCAAGAACCGGCCCTCGCGGTCCGGGCGCAACCCTCGAACCGGCGATTCCGTCTTCGTCGAGGAAAAATGGGTGCCGTTCTTCAAGACCGGCAAGGAACTGCGCGAGCGGCTCAACCCGGGCATGAACGGCGACGACGAGGATTGATTATCCTTGGCGGTCTACAGAGACCCCCAGCGACCCCCTGTAAACGAGGCCCGTTGCCGGCAAGTGTCCGGCAAAGAGTGTGGGCGTCGGCGAAATGGAGCGATTGAATGTTCAAGAAACTGATCAACATCGTTGTTCTTGTGCCGGTCGCCATTATCCTGATTGTGCTCAGCGTAGCCAACCGCCAGAGCGTGACGCTGGCACTGAACCCCTTCCGGCCGGAAGACAGCGTGCTTTCGGTGAGCGCGCCGTTCTTCGTCTTCCTGTTCCTTGCGGTCATCGTCGGCGTCATTCTCGGTGCCGCCGCGACCTGGTTCAGCCAGGGCAAGTACCGGCGGCGCGCGCGCAACGAGGCCAACGAAGCAGTGAAGTGGCACCGCGAGGCGGAGAAACACCGCAGCCAGGCGGAAAAGCTCGCAACCCAGGCGACGCTGGCAGCGCCGCAGAACTGATCAGACGCTCACAAGCCTGCGAAGGCCGAGACGGGATGCCCCGGCCGCGTTGCGTTTTCAGCTCGCAGCTTCCGCCGTGCCGCCAACGGCGGCGCTAAAATCGGCGAAAAATTGCTGCGCCAATTTCTTGGCGGTCGAGTCGATCAGACGCGAGCCGAGCTGCGCGAGCTTCCCACCGATCTCCGCCTTGACGTCGTAACGCAGCACCGTTTCTTCCCCGTCCTCGGTCAAAGCGACATCGGCGCCGCCCTTGGCAAAGCCGGCGATGCCGCCCTTGCCTTCGCCCGAGATCGTATAGCTCTCTGGCGGATTGAGGTTAGAGAGCACGACATTGCCGGTGAAGGAGGCCGAGACCGGGCCGATCTTGATCTTCACCACGGCCGCAAGCTCGGTCGGCGACGTCATTTCCAGCGACTGGCATCCGGGGATGCATCGTTTGAGGATCTCCGGGTCGTTGAGGCCGCGCCACACCGCGTCGCGCCCAGCCGCAATCCGCTCTTCGCCGGTCATGTCCATGCGTTTTCCTCCCCCCATGCGACGCCGCGCGCCCGATATCGACGCGCAAATGTCGCTTCGACACACTAGACCTGCCGCGGAATTTTGTCGCGAAGCCGGTTCCGGCCCATGGAAATTCGCAGCGGGTTCTTGCGCCTTGATCTTCGCAAAACGGAAACGGCTTTGCCAAGAGCATCAGCGATGCTATTTGCAGCTTCAAGAGATGCCGCGGCTTCAGGCTGCGGCGACAAACCTCATGGCGTCCGCCGGCCCGTCCCGGATACTGCGTAGGCAGGCGGCCCATGCACTAGCAAAGCCCAGGGATTTCAGCGTGAAGGAAAAGGACCGGCGGTCGAAGAATGCCTCCGTGACGACGGCCAAGGGCCGTGGTGCCGAAGCGCGTGGCGGCGGCCGCCACGATCAGAAGCGTTCGGCGCCGCCAAAGGGCGGCGGCTTCAAGGAGCGGCCGGCGCGACCGGCGGTAGCGCAGGGCGCGGAGACGCGCGAGAAGCCAGCAAAGCATGCGCCTGCGCAGGAAACGCCGGCGCGGGTGATCGCGCGGCGAACCGGCGACAAGCCGGCCGAGCGCGTGCCGCTCATTCTTGAAACGTCCGACGCTTCCGGCTACCACCTGATCGACAGCGGCGCCGGCGAGAAGCTGGAACAGTACGGTCCCTACCGCATCGTTCGCCCCGAGGCGCAGGCGCTCTGGCCGCGCAACCTGCCCGACAGCGTCTGGGAAAAAACCGACGCGATCTTCACCGGCGACACCGACGAAGACGGCATGGGCCGCTGGCGCTTTCCCGGCGCCGTGCTCGGCGAAACCTGGCCGATGCAGCTTCTCAATACGGAGTTCCACGGCCGTTTCACCTCGTTCCGCCATGTCGGCGTCTTTCCCGAACAGCTCGCGCACTGGAGCTGGGTGAAGGAGCAGGTCGAGGCGGCCGGACGGCCGCTGAAGGTTCTGAACCTCTTCGGCTACACTGGCGTTGCCTCGCTGATCGCCGCCAGGGCCGGCGCCGAGGTCACCCATGTCGACGCCTCGAAGAAGGCGATCGGCTGGGCGCGCGAGAACCAGCAGCTGGCGCGGGCCGAAAACCTGCCGATCCGCTGGATCTGCGACGATGCGATGAAGTTCATCCAACGCGAGGAGCGACGCGGCAGCCGCTACGACATCATCCTCACCGACCCGCCGAAGTTCGGCCGCGGGCCGAACGGCGAGGTCTGGCAGCTTTTCGACCACCTGGCCGCGATGCTCGACATCTGCCGCGAGATCCTGTCGCCGGAGGCGCGCGGCCTGGTGCTGACGGCCTATTCGATCCGGGCGAGCTTCTACTCGATCCATGAACTGATGCGCGAGACGATGCGCGGCCGCGGCGGCCGGGTGGAGTCGGGCGAACTCATCATCCGCGAGGGCGGGCTTGACGGCCGCGAGCCGGGCAGGGCGCTTTCGACTTCACTCTTCAGCCGCTGGGTACCGCAATGACGAACGACAGAAGCGAGCACGGCACCGGTCGTGTCGGTCAGGTGAAGGAGGTCACGAGCCTCACCAACCCGATCATCAAGGATATTCGCGCGCTGACGCAGAAGAAGCACCGCGACGAGACGCGCTCCTTCATGGCCGAAGGCCTGAAGCTGGTGATCGACGCGCTCGACCTCGGCTGGAAGATCAAGACGCTGATCTATGCGAAGGCCGCCAAGGGCAAGCCGCATGTCGAACAGGTGGCGGCAAAGACCTTCGCCAAGGGCGGGCTGGTGCTGGAAGTCAGCGAAAAGGTGCTGTCGACGATCACCCGGCGCGACAATCCGCAGATGGTCGTCGGCATCTTCGAGCAGCGCTACCAGTCGCTGAAGGACCTGAAGCCGCAGCTCGGCGAAACCTATGTGGCGCTCGATCGCGTCCGTGACCCCGGTAACCTCGGCACCGTCATCCGCACGGCCGATGCCGCCGGTGCCTCCGGCGTCATTCTCGTCGGCGAGACCACCGATCCGTTTTCGCTCGAAACCGTGCGCGCGACGATGGGCTCGGTCTTTGCGATGCCGGTGGCGCGCGCCAGCGTCGAGGATTTCATCCGCTGGCAGAAATCCGCCGGCGTGAAGGTCGTCGCGACCCATCTCGCCGGTGCCGTCGACTATCGCACCATTGACTACAAGTCGAAGCCGGTCGTGCTTTTGATGGGCAACGAGCAGTCGGGTCTGCCGGAGGAGCTCGCCCGCGAGGCCGGTGCGCTTGCCCGCATCCCGCAAGCCGGCCGCGCCGACTCGCTCAACCTAGCGATCGCCACCGGCATCATGCTGTTCGAGGCGCGCCGTCACCTTCTGACCCTGGATGCCCGTGCATGAGCGAGAAGCAGGTGCTGTTTTCGCGGCCGCTGCCGATCGCGGTCTTCATCGTTCTCGCGCTCATCGCCGATCAGGTGATCAAGTATCTGGTCGAGCTTTACCTGCCGTTCAACCAGGCGGTCCATGTGGTGCCAATGCTGGCTCTCTACCGCACCTACAACTACGGCGTCGCCTTCTCGATGCTGTCGGGCATGGAAGGCTGGTTCATCGTCGGCATGCGGCTCACCGTCTGCGCCTTCGTGCTCTGGCTATGGAAGCGCACGCCGAAGGACCGGTTCTTCGCCCATTTCGGCTACGCGCTGATCATCGCCGGTGCGCTTGGCAACCTCGTCGACCGGGTGATCTTCGGCTACGTCATCGACTACATCCTGTTCTATACGGAGACGTGGTCCTTTGCCGTCTTCAATCTGGCCGATACCTTCATCACCATCGGGGCCGGGGCGATCATCCTTGACGAGCTTCTGCACGCGAAAAAGGCGGATCGGTAAGATTTTATCGAAGCCTTGAAGCCATTCGGAACGCCTGTCGTGTTAGCCGGAACGCATGAGCGAACCGTCACGACTGCTAGAGCGGATCGAAACCGGCTTCGGGAGAGACGCCCGGGCGGGTAGCGCTGCGTCGGTTTCGGCGCTTCCGCTCGATGGGGCGCCGTCCCGTGAGGTGTCGGCGCAGCCGGCTTCCGGTACGCGCTCTGCGCTTAATTACGCATCCCTGGCGCTGCTCGGCCTAGTCGCTTCCGGCCTTATCCTCGTCGTCGGCATGACTGCCGGCTTCCACTTGTTCGCCGCGGCGATTGCCGCGGCCGGCGTGGTCGGTGCGCTTCTGCTCGCCGTTGAAGCCATCCGCGCGTTCGATAGCGTGCCGGTTTCCGATGAGGCGGAGCGAGACAAGGATTGGCGCCGCTCTGAAACCTCGGCGCTGCTTTCGACCATTCACGATGCGCTGGGCGACCTTGCGATCATGCGCGGCATGGACGGAAAGATTGTCCACGCCAATGCCGTCTTCCATCAGATCTGCGGCCGGTCGGATGTCCGGGGCATGGCCTGCGGCGCCCTTGGCCTGAGCTTCGAGCCGAAGGCCGCGCCCAATCATTACCTCGTGCGCATCGCCGCGGCCGAAGGCATCCGCCTTTTCGATTGGCATGACGTGATCGCCCGCGATCCGGCGAGCGGCAAGCTCATGCGCCACAGCATTGCGCGCGATGTCACCGAGGAAGCGCGGGCGGCGCGCGAGCGTGAGGCGGCGCGCCGGCGGGCTGAAGAGGCCAGCCAGGCAAAGTCGCGACTGCTTGCCACCGTCAGCCATGAGATCCGCACGCCGCTTTCGGGCATTCTCGGCATGAGCCATCTGCTCGGCCAGACCCGCCTGTCGAGCGAGCAGAAGAACTATCTCGCCGGAATGCAGCAATCCGGCCACGCGCTGGTCCAGCTCGTCGAAGACCTTATCGACTTTTCGTCGCTTTCGGCCGGTCGCTTCCAGTTTCGCCCGAGCCGCCAGGATCCGCGTGGCGTGATCGAGAGCGTCGTGGAAATGCTCTCCAACCGCGCCCACGAGAAGGGCATCGAGATCGGCGCCACCGTTTCCGTCGACGTCCCCGCGCTGATGGCTTTCGATGCCGCGCGTCTGCGCCAGGTGCTTTTCAACGTCATCGGCAACGCGGTCAAATTTACGGAAGTCGGCGGCGTCTTCGTCAGCGCCGACACGATCGAAGACGGCGTGCGGATCCGCATCGACGATACGGGTCCGGGCATGTCGCCCGAAGATTTGAAGCGCATCTTCGAGGAGTTCGAGCAGGCCGGCAACGACGAGCAACGCGCCAAGGGCACAGGGCTCGGCCTTGCGATCTCCAGGCGCATCATGCAGGCCTGCGGCGGCAGCCTCACGGCCGCAAGCGCGCCCGGCCGCGGCAGCCGCTTTGAAATCCGCATGCCGCTTGCAGAGGTCGAGGCGATCGCGCCGGAGCGCCGCTCCACTCTTGCCGGATCGCATGTGCTGGTCATGGCCCCAGATGGCCCGGCCTCGGCGGCGCTGGCCGCAACCATCGCGACGCTTGGCGGGCGCTGCCACCGCGCAACGACGCTTGCCGCAGCCCAGCATGTTCTCGCCGACGTGCAGGCAGGCGGCGCGGCGCTCACCGACGTGATCGTCGATCACCGGCACGCACAGCAGTACGAGCAGCTTCTGGCGCTGCAGCCGGCCATCGGGCGGCTGGAGGTTCGCCGCACCTATCTGATCAATCCGGAGGAGCGCAACAGTCATCCCGTCAACCAGATGGATGGCTACGAGGCTTGGCTGATCCGGCCCTTGCGCGAAAAGTCGCTGGTCGAAGTGCTGCTCGGCCGCCTGAAGGGCATCGAAAAGCGCGACGCGATCAACGACAACAGGCCGGTCCTGCGCGAGGAGCCGGTCGTCGAACCCGACCGTCGACCGGGACACGGCATCCTGTTGGCCGAGGACGACCCGATCAATGCACTGATCATCCGCACCCTGCTGCAGCGCTCGGGACATGCGGTTCAACTGGTCAGCGATTTCGCGGGGGTCGCCGAGACGCTACGGGCGCCCGCCGGTAACACATCGCCGGAGCTTCTCGTCACCGACCTCAACATGCCGGGTGGCGACGGGCTTTCCATGATACGGCAGATACGCGCGGACGAGGCGTCGCGCGCGCTGGCGCGGCTGCCGGTGATCGTTCTGACGTCGGATATCCGCGAGGACATGCGCGACCGCCTGCTTGCCGCCGGTGCCGATGTCGTGCTCGCCAAGCCCGTGGAACCACAGGTGCTGACCGCCGAGATCGCGCGTCTGCTGCGCAAACGGTAACTCTTGCGGTGGTTACGGTATTGATCGGACAGCGGGGGTTGTACGCAATGTTCATGTCACTATGTTGTTGCAGAAACGTGGTCTAAGCCCCCGCAGACAGATTTGATTCGGGATTACGCGGATGGCCATCGAGCTACTGGATTCGGCGAACGTGGTTGACACTTCTCAGGCTTGCATCGGCAAGAAAGCCGCCGCTCCGGCGTCCGACGTTCTCGGCAGGATCGCCAATCTCGAGACGCGGCTTGCCCGAACGGCGTCGGAAATCGATGCCGCTCAGGCCGTGCGTTACAAGGTTTTCGTCGAGGAGATGAAGGCGCAGGTCGGCCCCGAGGCCGATCGGCGCAAGCGCGACGTCGACAGCTGGGACGCGATCTGCGACCATCTTTTGGTTCTCGATACCTCGATCGAAGGCGACGCCGAGGATCAGATCGTCGGAACATACCGGTTGCTGCGCCAGGATGTGGCTGAGCGCTCGGGCGGCTTCTACTCGTCTTCCGAATTCGCGATCGATGCGCTTCTCGCCCGTCATCCGACCAAGCGCTTCATGGAGCTCGGCCGTTCCTGCGTCCTGCCGGACTACCGGACCAAGCGCACAGTCGAACTCCTGTGGCAGGGCAACTGGGCCTATGCGCTCAAATACGGCATGGACGCGATGTTCGGCTGCGGTTCGTTCCCCGGTGTCGTTCCGGCCGAACATGCGCTGGCGCTATCCTTCCTGCACCACAATATCCGCGCCCGCGACGACTGGGCCGTCAGCGCACGGCCCGAGCTGCACCGGACGATGGATCTGATGCCGGCCGAGGCGATCAATGCCAAGAAGGCGCTTGCCGCTCTGCCGCCCTTGATCAAGGGCTATATGCGGCTCGGCGCCATGGTCGGCGACGGAGCGGTGGTCGATCATGCGTTCCGCACCACCGACGTTCTGATCGTTTTGCCGATCAGCAACATCTCGGGCCGCTACCTCAACTACTACGGCGCGGATGCCGGACGTTTCGGTGGCGCCGCCTCCTGACCGGGTCCCGGTGGGGTTAACCAATTATTAATGATGGGTTTGACTTTCAGGGTCGAAAGAGAGACATGTATTGTCATGTTCTTCTCTAGTTTCATGACGAACGAATAGAGAAAATAAATGGAGAAACTGCCGATCTTCCGGGGATCGACAGGCATAGGGTTCCCAAGACTCCGTCTTTCATTACCTTAAACATAAATGCATTACATGTTATTAAGCCCGCCTCCTTTTCGGAAGGCGGGCTTTTCTTCTTTATAGTTGTTTCGAATTGCTACCAATCGGGGTCGCGCGTTGATCCGAATGGAGACGGCTGCACTGAAATGGAGCAGCCGCCGGACCGGTTCCGGTCCTACATGCCGGCGTTATAGGCCGCGATCGCCGCCATATTGACGATGTCGGAATCCTTGGCCGACATCGAGACGATCTGGATCGACTTGTCGAAGCCGACGAGCAGCGGACCGATCACCGTCGAGCCGCCGAGTTCCTGCAGCATCTTGGTCGAGATCGATGCCGAGTGGAACGCCGGCATGACGAGCACGTTGGCCGTGCCCGAAAGTCGGCAGAACGGGTATTGCTCCATGACCCGGGCATTGAGCGCGACGTCGGCGGCCATTTCGCCGTCATACTCGAAATCGACGCGACGCTTGTCGAGGATGTTGACCGCCTCGCGCACCCGCTCGGAACGCTCGCCCTGGGGATGGCCGAAGGTGGAATAGGCAAGCATCGCCACGCGCGGCACGTAGCCGAGACGCTTGGCGAGGCCGGCCGCTTCCTCGGCGATATCGGCAAGCTCCTCCGAAGAGGGCATGTCGTGAACCGCCGTGTCGGCGACGAGCACGGTACGGCCGCGGCAGAGCGCGATCGAGACGCCGATGACGCGGTGGCCGGGCTTCGGGTCGATGCAGCGGCGCACGTCTTCGAGCGCCGTCGAATAGTTGCGGGTGAGACCCGTCACCATGCCGTCGGCGTCACCGAGCGCCACCATGCAGGCGGCGAAGTGGTTGCGGTCGTTGTTGATCAGACGCTGGGCGTCGCGGAAGAGGAAACCCTTCCGCTGCAGGCGGGCATAGAGATAGTCCGTATAGGCGCCGACACGCTTGGAAAGCCGCGCATTGACGATCTGGATGCCGGGGCGGTCGAGGTCGATGCCTTCACGCTCCGCCGTCTCGCGCATGCGCTCTTCGCGCCCGAGCAGGATGGCGGTGCCAAGCTGCTGGTTGGCATAGGCGATGGCCGAGCGCATGACCTGCACTTCCTCGCCTTCGGCAAAGACGATGCGTTTCGGCTGGCGCCGGACGCGCTCGTAGATGCGCTGCAGCGTCGAGGCGATCGGGTCGCGGCGGGCGGAAAGCTGGCGGCCATAGGCTTCGAGGTCGGTGATCGGCTTGCGGGCGACGCCGCTTTCCATCGCTGCCTTGGCGACCGCCATCGGGATCGCCGAGATCAGCCGCGGGTCGAAGGGGACCGGGATGATGTATTGCGGGCCGAAGCGCGGCCGGTTGCCCTGGTAGGCGGCGGCGACATCATCGGGCACGTCTTCCTTGGCAAGGCTTGCGAGCGCTTCCGCTGCGGCGATCTTCATCTCGTCGTTGATCGTTGTCGCGCGCACGTCGAGCGCGCCGCGGAAGATGTAGGGGAAGCCGAGCACGTTGTTGACCTGGTTCGGATAGTCCGAACGGCCGGTGGCGACGATGGCGTCGTCGCGGATACGGGCGACTTCCTCAGGCGTGATTTCCGGGTCCGGATTGGCCATGGCGAAGATGATCGGCCGCGGCGCCATCGAGCGCACCATGTCCTCCGAAAGCGCGCCCTTGGCCGACAGACCGAAGACCACGTCGGCGCCGTCCATCGCTTCGGCCAGCGTGCGGCGGTCGGTCTTGACCGCATGGGCCGACTTCCACTGGTTCATGCCCTCGGTGCGGCCTTGGAAGATCACGCCCTTGGTATCACACAGGATCACGTTTTCCGGATTGAAGCCCATCGACTTGATGAGCTCGATGCAGGCGATGGCTGCGGCACCTGCGCCGTTGCAGACGAGCTTCGTCGTCTTGAAGTCGCGGCCGGTCAGCGCCAGCGCGTTGATGAGGCCGGCCGCGGCGATGATCGCTGTGCCGTGCTGGTCGTCGTGGAACACCGGGATGTCCATCACCTCGCGCAGCTTCTGCTCGATGATGAAACAGTCCGGCGCCTTGATGTCTTCAAGATTGATGCCGCCGAAGGAGGGCCCGAGGAAACGCACGCAGTTGATGAACTCGTCGACGTTTTCGGTATCGACTTCAAGGTCGATGGAATCGACGTCGGCAAAGCGCTTGAACAGCACGGCCTTGCCTTCCATGACCGGCTTGGAGGCAAGCGCGCCGAGATTGCCGAGGCCAAGGATGGCCGTGCCGTTCGAGATCACGGCCACCATGTTGCCGCGGGTCGTATAGTCATAGGCGGTGTTGGGATCCTCGGCGATCGCCTTCACGGGGACTGCAACGCCCGGTGAATAGGCGAGCGACAGGTCGCGCTGGGTGGCCATCGCCTTGGTGGGGGAAATCTCCAGCTTTCCGGGGCGACCCTGCGAGTGAAAATCAAGCGCTTCCTGCGCGGTGACGCTCGTCATTGTGCGATCGGTCTTGTCGGTGGCCGGCATGTTTCCTCTATCCTCCTGTGGGCGAGCCTTGCGGCGCGCCTCTTTATGGTTGTCGTCTATATTTGCTTGGCGATAGTGTGCCATCTCTTTTTTCGGAACAATCATGAATTTCGTGACAGACTATTCGACCCGCGCGGGGGAGGTTTTATCCGCAGCCGAATTGGCGAGCGAGGAAAGCCGTTCCACCGCGACGCCGATGATGGAACAATTCATCGAGATCAAGGCGAACAACCCGGACTCGCTGCTGTTCTATCGCATGGGCGACTTCTACGAGCTGTTCTTCCAGGACGCGGTCGAAGCCTCGCGCGCGCTCGGCATCACGCTGACCAAGCGTGGCCAGCATATGGGGCAGGAGATCCCGATGTGCGGCGTGCCGGTGCATGCGGCCGATGATTACCTGCAGAAGCTGATCGGCCTCGGCTTCCGCGTCGCCGTCTGCGAGCAGGTGGAAGACCCGGCGGAAGCCAAGAAGCGCGGAGCCAAGTCAGTGGTGCGCCGCGACGTGGTGCGCCTGGTCACACCGGGTACGATCACCGAAGAGAAACTGCTTTCGCCGTCCGAGACCAACTATCTGATGGCGCTGGCGCGGATCAAGAGCGGCTCGGAGCCTGCCTACGCGCTTGCCTGGATCGACATCTCCACCGGCATCTTCCGGCTGGCCGAGACCGCCGAGAGCCGGCTGCTTGCCGATATCCTGCGCATCGAGCCGCGCGAACTGATCCTGGCCGATACGGTCTTTCACGACCCGGAACTAAGGCCCGTCTTCGACGTGCTCGGCCGCGTGGCCGTGCCGCAGCCGGCGGTGCTGTTCG
Organism: Ensifer sp. ENS09; assembly: GCF_014852425.1. Taxonomy (NCBI): domain Bacteria; kingdom Pseudomonadati; phylum Pseudomonadota; class Alphaproteobacteria; order Hyphomicrobiales; family Rhizobiaceae; genus Ensifer; species Ensifer sp. ENS09. The sequence continues at coordinate 1,085,154 of NZ_JACVBP010000002.1, read as the reverse complement.
ATAGCGCGACGGCCGAGGGCCGCATCAGCCGCTACTTCGGCGTCAAGACACTCGACGGTTTCGGCACCTTCTCGCGCGCCGAACTCGCGGCGGCGTCTGCGGCGATCTCCTATGTCGAAAAGACCCAGCTTGCCGAGCGGCCGGCGCTCGGTACGCCCGAGCGCGAAAGTGCCGCCTCGACGCTCTTCATCGACCCGGCGACCCGCGGCAATCTGGAACTGGTAAAGACGCTGTCCGGCGCACGCGAAGGCACGCTGTTGAAGGCGCTCGACCGCACCGTGACAAGCGGCGGCGCCCGGCTTCTGGCCGAGCGGCTGATGTCGCCGCTGACCGACCCGGACCGTATCAATGAGCGTCTCGATTCCATCGAGATCCTGGCAGACCAGCCGTCCTTTGCCGGCGAGCTGCGCGATGCGCTGCGTCGCGCGCCGGATATGCCGCGTGCCCTGTCGCGATTGGCCCTTGGCCGTGGTGGCCCGCGCGATCTCGGCGCCATCCGGGCCGGCCTGCATGCCTCCGCGTCGATTGCGCGGATGATGGCGACCGGCACGCTGTCTGATGAGCTGAAAGGTGCGCGCGCTTCGATCGAGGCGCTGCCTGCCGGTCTGCTCGGCCTGCTCGATGCGACGCTTGGCGACGAGCTGCCGCTTCTGAAGCGCGACGGCGGTTTCGTGTGCGAAGGCGCCAATGCCGAGCTCGACGAGGTCCGGGGCCTGCGCGATCAGTCGCGCCGGGTGATCGCCGGGCTGCAGCTGCAATATTCCGAAGAGACCGGCATCAAGTCGCTGAAGATCAAGCACAACAACGTGCTCGGCTACTTCATCGAGGTAACGGCGGGCAATGCCGGTTCGATGACCGACACGGATGCCGGTCGCGCCCGATTCATCCATCGCCAGACGATGGCGAACGCGATGCGCTTCACCACGACGGAACTGGCCGAGCTTGAAAGCAAGATCGCCAACGCCGCCGACCGCGCGCTGTCGATCGAGCTCGAAGCCTTCGACCGGATGACGGCAGAGGTCGTCGCTGCTGCCGAGACGCTGAAGGCGGCGGCACTGGCGCTTGCGACCGTCGACGTCTCCGTCGGTCTTGCGGTTCTCGCCGAGGAACAGGCCTATGCCCGCCCCACGGTCGACCGTTCGCGCATGTTTGCGATCGACGGCGGCCGCCATCCGGTGGTCGAGCAGGCGCTGAAGCGTCAGGCGTCGAATGCCTTCGTCGCCAATGGCTGCGATCTTTCTCCGCCCGAAGGCGAGGAGGGCGGCGCGATCTGGCTGCTCACCGGTCCGAACATGGGCGGTAAGTCGACCTTCCTGCGCCAGAACGCGCTGATCGCGATCATGGCGCAGATGGGCACCTTCGTGCCTGCCGCGAGCGCCCATATCGGCATCGTCGACCGGCTCTTCTCCCGCGTCGGCGCCTCCGACGATCTGGCGCGCGGCCGCTCGACCTTCATGGTCGAGATGGTCGAGACGGCCGCGATCCTCAACCAGGCAACCGACCGCTCGCTGGTCATCCTCGACGAGATCGGCCGCGGCACCGCCACCTTCGACGGCCTGTCGATCGCCTGGGCGGCGGTCGAGCACCTGCATGAGGCGAACCGCTGCCGCGGTCTCTTCGCCACCCACTTCCATGAGCTGACCGTGCTTTCGGAAAAGCTCGGCCGTCTCTCGAATGCGACGATGCGTGTCAAGGAATGGCACGGCGACGTGATCTTCCTGCATGAGGTCGGTCCGGGTGCTGCCGACCGCTCCTACGGCATTCAGGTCGCCCGTCTCGCCGGCCTGCCGGCCTCGGTCGTGGCCCGCGCCAAGGACGTGCTCGCCAAGCTCGAGGATGCGGACCGCAAGAACCCGGCGAGCCAGCTGATCGACGATCTGCCGCTGTTCCAGGTGGCGATCCGCCGCGAAGAGGTGAAGCCCACCGGAAATTCCAAGGTCGACGAGGCGCTGAAGGCGCTGAACCCCGACGACATGACGCCGCGCGAGGCGCTCGATGCGCTCTATGCGCTGAAGAAGGAATTGAGCGCGACCAAGGCGGGGTGAGGAACGTGCGTGCGGTTTCCCGCCCGCATTCCAACCTTGGCCTATGCGCTGCGCCTTTTTCCTGTGCAAGCCGTCGGTAAAAAGGCTATACAGCGCCGCGCGCCTTTGCCGGCGCGGCGCTTGATTGCTGTTTGGTCTTTATTCGGCCTCGGTCGCAAGGATCATGCAGGAGCGCTTGACAGCGAACGACCACGCAACCAGTCGGACAGGGCGCCCCTCGGCACTTCATGGGCAGACAAGACATTTCCTTTCCCGAAATTCTCGACGTCGCAGCGCTCCGGGCGAAATGCGACTTCATCGCCTCGGCCCATGCCGAACAGCGCGACCCGATGCGTCAGGCGCTGCTCGCGGCCTTCAAGCAGGCAAACGTCGCTGGCCGGGCAAAGGCCCGTGAACTGTTCAATGCCGACGGTGCCGGCATTCTCTGCGCCGAGCGTATTTCCTGGCTGCAGGATCAGCTGATCACGGTCCTGCATGATTTCGTGCTGAACGAGATCTTCGATGCCGCCAATGCACCGCCGGCGTCGCGGATCGCCGTGACGGCGGTCGGCGGCTATGGCCGCGGCACGCTGGCGCCCGGTTCCGACATCGACCTTCTGTTCCTGCTGCCGGTGAAAAAGGCCGTCTGGGCCGAGCCGGCGATCGAGTTCATGCTCTATATTCTCTGGGATCTGGGCTTCAAGGTCGGCCACGCCACCCGCACCATCGACGAGTGCATCCGGTTGTCACGCGCCGACATGACGATCCGCACGGCCATCCTCGAGACACGCTACATCTGCGGCTCGCAGACGCTCTGCGCCGAACTGGAAACCCGCTTCGACCACGAGATCGTCCGCAACACCGGCCCGGATTTCATCGCCGCCAAGCTGGCCGAGCGCGACGAGCGTCACCGCAAGGCCGGCGACACGCGCTATCTCGTCGAGCCGAACGTCAAGGAAGGCAAGGGCGGGCTCCGCGACCTGCACACGCTGTTCTGGATCGCCAAGTACTTCTACCGGCTGAAGGACACTGCCGACCTCGTCAAGCTCGGCGTCTTGTCGCGGCAGGAGTACCAACTCTTCCAGAAAGCCGAGGACTTCCTCTGGGCGGTGCGCTGCCACATGCATTTCCTCACCGGCAAATCCGAGGAGCGGCTTTCCTTCGATATCCAGCGTGAGATCGCCGAGGCGCTCGGCTACCATGACCACCCTGGCCTGTCCGCCGTCGAACGCTTCATGAAGCACTTCTTCCTGGTGGCCAAGGACGTCGGCGATCTCACCCGCATCTTCTGCGCAGCGCTCGAAGACCAGCAGGCCAAGGACGCGCCCGGCATTTCCGGCATCATCGGCCGTTTCACCCATCGCAGCCGCAAGATCGCCGGTACGCTCGATTTCGTCGACGACGGCGGTCGCATCGCGCTTGCAAGCCCCGATGTCTTCAAGCGCGATCCGGTCAATCTGCTGCGCTTCTTCCACATCGCCGATATCAACGGACTGGAATTCCATCCGGCGGCACTGCGCCAGGTGACGCGCTCGCTGAGCCTGATCAAGCCGGCGCTACGCGAAAACGAGGAGGCGAACCGGCTCTTCCTGTCGATCCTCACCTCGCGCCGCAAGCCGGAACTGATCTTGCGCCGCATGAACGAGGCGGGCGTGCTCGGCCGCTTCATTCCGGATTTCGGCAAGATCGTCTCGATGATGCAGTTCAACATGTATCATCACTATACGGTCGATGAGCACCTGCTGCGCACCGTCGATGTGCTGTCGCGCATCGAGGGCGGCATCGAGGAGGAGGCCCATCCGCTCGTTGCCAAGCTGATGCCGGGGATCGAGGATCGCGAGGCGCTCTATGTCGCCGTGCTGCTGCACGACATCGCCAAAGGCCGGCCCGAGGATCACTCGACCGCCGGCGCCAAGGTGGCGCGCAAGCTCTGCCCGCGCTTCGGACTGTCGCCGAAGCAGACCGAACTGGTCGCCTGGCTGATCGAGGAGCATCTGCTGATGTCGATGGTCGCCCAGACGCGCGACCTCAACGACCGCAAGACGATCGTCGATTTCGCCGAGCGAGTGCAGTCGCTCGACCGGCTGAAGATGCTGCTCGTCCTGACCGTCTGCGATATCCGCGCCGTCGGCCCGGGTGTCTGGAACGGCTGGAAGGGCCAGCTCCTGCGCACGCTCTATTACGAGACCGAGCTGTTGCTGTCGGGCGGCTTCTCGGAACTGTCGCGCAAGGAACGTGCGGCCCATGCCGCGATCATGCTCGGCGAGGCCCTGACGGATTGGTCCGAAAAGGAGCGCGACGACTATGTGCGCCTGCACTACCAGCCCTATCTCCTGACGGTGGCGCTGGAAGACCAGATCCGGCATGCGCGCTTCATCCGCGAGGCGGATGCCGCCGGCAAGGCTCTCGCGACCATGGTGCGCACCCACCAGTTCCATGCGATCACCGAAATCACCGTGCTTTCGCCGGACCATCCGCGACTTCTGACTGTCATTGCCGGGGCCTGTGCGGCCGCCGGCGCCAACATCGTCGACGCGCAGATCTTCACGACCTCGGACGGACGCGCTCTCGACACTATTCTCGTCAACCGCGAGTTCGCCGTCGACGAGGACGAGATGCGCCGGGCTGCCAGCATCGGCAAGCTGATCGAGGACGTGCTTTCGGGCCGCAAGCGCCTGCCGGAAGTGATTGCCAGCCGCACCAAGATGAAGAAGCGCACCAAGGCGTTTACCGTCACGCCGGAAGTGACGATCAGCAACACGCTGTCGAACAAGTTCACGGTGATCGAGGTCGAAGGCCTCGACCGTCCGGGCCTCCTGTCCGAGATCACCGCGGTGCTGTCCGATCTTTCGCTCGACATCGCCTCGGCGCACATCACCACCTTCGGCGAGAAGGTGATCGACACCTTCTACGTCACCGACCTCGTCGGCCAGAAGGTGACGAGTGAAAACCGTCAGATGAACATTGCCGCACGCCTCAAGGCCGTCATGGCCGGGGAGGGGGACGAAGCGCGCGACCGCATGCCCTCGGGCATCATCGCGCCGCCCCCGGGCGTTTCCTCCGCTCACAGAACGACAAAAGCCGAAACATGAGTCTGGTCAAGAAATTTGCAACCGTCGGCGGCGCGACGCTCGGAAGCCGCCTGTTCGGCTTCATCCGCGAAACCTTCATGGCGGCAGCGCTTGGCACCGGCCCCGTTGCCGACGCCTTCAACACCGCCTTCCGCCTGCCCAACACCTTCCGGCGCCTCTTTGCCGAAGGCGCCTTCAATTCCGCTTTCGTGCCGCTCTTTGCCCGGGAGATCGAGGCGAACGGCATGGACGGCGCCCGGCGTTTCTCCGAGGAGGTCTTCGGCGTCCTCTTCACCGTGCTCCTGTTCCTGACGATCGCGATGGAATTGACGATGCCCTTCATCGTCAGCAACCTGATTGCGCCCGGCTTTGCCGACGACCCGGAAAAGCTCGGCAGCACCATCGTCTTTGCGGCGATCATGTTCCCCTATCTCGCCTGCATGTCGCTGGCGGCGATGATGGCGGGCATGCTGAATTCGCTACACCGCTATTTCGCAGCGGCGATCGCACCGGTCTTCCTCAATTTCATCCTCATCGGCGTGCTCGGCTATGCCTGGTATGCGGGTCAGGATCCGATCGCGGTCGGCTACGGACTTTCCTGGGGCGTCATGGCCGCCGGTCTCGTTCAGCTTGCGATCGTCTGGATCGCCGTGCGCGACGCCGGTATCAAGATCGGCCTTCGCCGCCCGAAGATGACCGCCAATGTCCGGCGTCTTTTGGTGCTGGCGCTTCCGGCGGCGATCACCGGCGGCATCACCCAGATCAACCTCCTGATCAACACCAACATCGCCTCGGCGCAGGAAGGTGCGGTGTCATCGCTCGTCTATGCCGACCGCATCTATCAGCTTCCGCTCGGTGTCGTCGGCATTGCTGTCGCAACCGTGCTTCTGCCGGAACTTGCCCGGGCGCTGCGTTCGGGCAACGTCAACGAGGCCTCGAACCTGCAGAACCGCTCGGTCGAGTTCACGCTGTTCCTGACACTGCCAGCCGCGGCCGCCTTGCTCGTCATGTCCGAGCCGATCGTCCGGTTGCTGTTCGAGCGCGGCAAGTTCTCGGCCGATTCGACCGTCATCGTCGGTCATATTCTGGCGATCTACGGTCTCGGCCTGCCGGCTTTCGTGCTGATCAAAGCCTTCATTCCCGGCTTCTTCGCGCGTGAAGATACGCGCACGCCGATGATCTTCGCTGCGATTTCCGTCGTCGTGAACGTGTCCCTGGCGCTCACCCTGTTTCCACGGCTTGGCGCCAGCGGCATCGCTACCGCCGAGATCGTTGCCGGCTGGGTCAATGCCGTGCTGCTGTTCGCAACGCTTGTCTGGCGCGGCCATTGGGGCAGGGACATCCCGCTTCTGACCCGTATCCCGCGTCTCGTCCTCGCCGCGGCGGGCATGGCGGCGGCGCTGTATTATGCTGTCGACTGGTTCGCCTTCGAGCTGTCCTCGGCAGCCTCGCTCTTCACGCGGGCAACGACGCTGACGGGTCTCGTCGCGGTCGCCATGGTGATCTACTTTGCGCTTGCCTTCGGGCTCGGTGGCGCGAGCCTCGGGATGATCCGCCGCAACATCAAGCGCGGGGCGAAAGCGCCCGACGCAGCACCTGAGGCGAGCGACTGATGCGCCAGACCATCGCACGCATTGCCCTGGTCGTGCCGGATTACGATGCCGGCATCGCCTTCTATTGCGGCAAGCTCGGTTTCGATCTCGTCGAAGACACCGTCCTCGATGCGACCAAACGCTGGGTCGTCGTTCGTCCCAAGGGTGCTGTCGAGACGGCTTTGCTGCTCGCCAAGGCGGACGGCGAGCGCCAGCAGGCGGCGATCGGCAACCAGACCGGCGGCCGGGTCGGCTTCTTCCTGTTCACCGACGATTTTTCCCGCGACCATGCGGCGATGCTGGCCGCAGGCGTCGTCTTTCTCGAAGCGCCGCGCCACGAGCCCTATGGCACCGTGGCGGTCTTCAGCGACCCGTTCGGCAACCATTGGGATCTGCTGCAGCCGGCGGCATGAGGGTGCCTCGCCGGGCCCCTTGATTGCCTTGCATCCTGCGTGCATAAGCCATGCCGTTAGCAACATGGGCCAGCCGGCCCTGGGGCCCTCCACCAGCCTATTGAGGACGACATGAACGAATTCAAGCCGCTCGTATTTTCCGGCGTTCAGCCGACGGGCAATCTCCATCTCGGCAATTATCTCGGCGCGATCCGCAAGTTCGTGGCGCTGCAGGAAAACAACGATTGCATCTACTGCGTCGTCGACCTGCACTCGATCACCGCGCAGCTCGTGCATGAGGATCTGAAGGGGCAGATCCGCTCGATCGCCGCCGCCTTCATCGCTTCGGGCATCGACCCGAAGAAGCACATCGTTTTCAACCAGTCGGCCGTGCCGCAGCATGCGGAACTCGCCTGGATCTTCAACTGCGTCGCCCGCATCGGCTGGATGAACCGCATGACGCAGTTCAAGGACAAGGCCGGCAAGGACCGCGAGAACGCCTCGCTCGGTCTGCTCGCCTATCCGAGCCTGATGGCGGCCGACATCCTCGTCTATCGCGCCACCCATGTTCCTGTCGGTGACGACCAGAAGCAGCACCTGGAGCTGACGCGCGACATCGCCCAGAAGTTCAACATCGACTTCATGGAGCATATCCGCAGCGCCGGTTGCGGTGTCGACATGGTCGTCGGTGAGGAGCCGATCCATGCCTACTTCCCGCCGGTGGAGCCGCTGATCGGTGGCGCGACGCCGCGCGTCATGTCGCTGCGTGACGGCACCAAGAAGATGTCGAAGTCGGACCCGTCCGATCTCTCGCGCGTCAACCTGATGGACGATGCGGAGACGATCTCGAAGAAGATCCGCAAGGCCAAGACCGATCCGGACGCGCTTCCGAGCGAAGTGGACGGCCTGAAGGGCCGTCCGGAAGCCGAAAACCTCGTCGGTATCTACGCGGCGCTGTCGGACAAGACCAAGGAGCAGGTGCTCGCCGAGTTCGGTGGACAGCAGTTCTCGGTCTTCAAGCCGGCGCTGGTCGATCTCGCGGTCGAGGTTCTCTCGCCGATCACGGCTGAGATGCGCCGGCTGATGGGCGACACCGCCCATATCGACGCGATCCTCAGGGATGGCGGCGAGCGGGCGCGGGCGCGGGCAGAAAAGACGATGCGCGAAGTGCGCGAAATCATCGGCTTCCTGCAGTAAATTGACTGGGTCCGGGGAACTCCCGGACCCAATTTCATTTTGATGGTCGGCTTTCACCAGCCGAAGTGAACCTCGACCGGAAGCCTCGGGCACTTTTCCGTGTCCTCGTCTGAAACGCAAAAATCAGACCTTGCGGCGGCTCGCGCGGGATGTATTGTTCACCCTATGGTCTCGACCCGACTCTCTCGACTTGAAGGACATCGCCGCAAATTCATGGCGGTGATTGACGATACCCCGGAATGCGGGCGCGCCGTGCACTATGCGGGCATGCGAGCCAAAAATTCCAACGGTGGCCTCGTCCTGCTCTATGTGATCGCCGACGGCGACTTCCAGCAATGGCTGGGGGTTGAGGAAATCATGCGTGCGGAAGCACGCGAGGAGGCCGAGGCGACGCTCGCCAAGGTGTCCCAGTCGGTGCGCGAGCGCATCGGTATCGAGCCGGAAGTCGTCATCCGCGAGGGCACGGCGACCGATCAGATCCACGCGGCGATCGAAGAGGATCGCGATATCGCCATTCTGGTCCTGGCAGCCGGTTCGGCGAAGGAAGGCCCCGGTCCGCTGGTGTCGTCCATTGCGGGCAAGGCCGCGGCCTTTCCGATCCCCGTGACGGTCATCCCCGATGCCCTGACGGATGAGGAGATCGACGCGCTTAGCTGACCTGCGTCGCTATGCGCTCTTGCGAGCCGAGAGCCATGCTCCTATATTCTTTTGAATTATTCTAAAAAGCTGGGCGGATGGCGCTCCCGGCGAAACGGAGACAGACATGTTCATTCAGACCGAAGCCACGCCGAACCCGGCGACGCTGAAGTTTTTGCCGGGCAAGGTCGTCCTGGAAAACGGCACGGCCGAATTCCGCGACGAGGAAGAAGCACGCGCCGGCTCGCCGCTTGCGGCACGGCTGTTTTCGATCCCCGGCGTCACCGGCGTCTATTTCGGCTACGATTTCATCACCGTCACCAAGGAAGGCCAGGAATGGCAGCACCTGAAGCCGGCGATCCTCGGTTCGATCATGGAGCACTTCATGTCGGGCCAGGCGATCATGGCTGGCAGCGGCCGCGCCGAGCAGTCCGACGAGGAAGACGAGTTCTTCGACGAGGGTGACGAGACGATCGTCGCCACGATCAAGGAACTCTTGGAAACCCGCGTGCGTCCGGCCGTCGCCCAGGATGGCGGCGACATCACCTTCCGCGGCTTCAAGGACGGGACTGTGTTCCTCAACATGAAGGGCGCCTGCTCCGGTTGCCCGTCGTCCACCGCGACGCTGAAGCATGGCGTGCAGAACCTGCTGCGCCACTTCGTTCCCGAGGTGGAGGCCGTCGAGGCCGTGTAAAATAGCGCGCGCCTGTCCGGCGCGCCGGTTTCGCGTATCGATTTTGCCGCAAAGCCCGATCGGCTTTGCGGCTTGTGGCGTCTGAAAGATCCTGCGTTGAAATGATTGTACTTGCGCTCGACACGTCCGGTTCCGGTTGCTCCGTTGCCGTCTATGACAGCGAAACGGAAGCCGTGCTCGGGCGTTCCGGGGCCGATCTCGGCAAGGGACATGCCGAGCGGCTGATGGAATTCGTCGACGAGGCGCTGGCTGCGTCCGGCCGGTCGCTTGACGCTATCGACCGTATCGCCGTCACCGTCGGCCCGGGATCCTTCACCGGCATTCGCGTTGGCGTCGCGGCCGCTCGTGGCCTGGCTCTGGCGCTCGGCAAACCCGCCGTCGGCGTCTCGACGCTTGCCGTCGTCGCCGAGGGGCTGCGCCGCACGGCTGCCGGAAAGCCCGTCCTCGTTGCCATCGACGCCAAGCGGGACGAGGTCTATCTCCAGGCTTTCGATGCGACCGGCGGTGCCACAGGCGAGCCCGAAGCCCTCTCCGTCGAAAGTGCCCGCGAACGCTTCGCCGATTTCGACGGCGTCATTGGCGGCTCCGGCGCGCATCTCGTTGCTGACGATCTGCCGTCCAAACCTTCAGAACTCATCGATGTTGCCGCGGTTGCCGCCCTTGGAGCCGCTGCCGATCCAGCCTCGGCCAAGCCGCGTCCGCTATATCTCAGAGGCCCCGACGCCAAGCCGCAGGCGGGCTTCGCGATTGCCCGAGCATAGACCGAGATGAGCTTTACCGATTACTTCACCCGCCGTACCGAGTTCGATATCTTCCCCCTGGAGGAAGCGGACCTGATCGCCGCGGCGGCGCTGCATCGTCAGCGTTTCGCGTCCCCGTGGAGCGATGGCGAAATCCATGCGCTTTTGGTGCAGGAAACGGTGTTCGGCTTTGTCGCCCGGCAGACCAATGGCAGCTTCCGCCCGGCCTTCGGTGGGTTTGTCCTGTCGCGTGCGGTTGCCGGCGAGGCGGAAATCCTGACGATCGGCGTCGAGCCGCGTTATGCCCGCTCCGGTCTCGGCTGGCGGTTGATGCAGGCGGCGATGCGCGAAGCGCTGGTCAAGGGCTCCGAGGCCCTGTTCCTCGAAGTGGACGAGACCAATGGGCCGGCAATCGGGCTTTACCGTAAGCTTGGCTTCAACAAGGTCGGCGAACGCCGCGCCTATTACCAGGACAAGGCCGGCCAGCGGACCGCCGCGCTTGTCATGCGGCTCGATCTTCGCTAGTCCCGACACGGACAGGAGCAGGATGAGGAAGGCCAAGGCGGTCTTTCGCCCGCATCCGGCTTTACCCAATTTGGAACAGGTCACGATGATCGCGCCGCGGTTCGGCTGAAGATCATCGCGATTCTCAAGGTCTCGCGCAGGAAAACTCTTCCCGGATGGTCAATTGGCTACGGATCGCGATCTTCGCAGCGCTTCTGGCGCTGGTTTCGCTCGTGCTGATGCCGATCCAGGTCGTCTGCCTCTGGCTTGACCTGAAACCCCGGCGCCGTCTGCCGCGATATTGGCACCGGCTCGCCTGTTACCTTCTCGGCATCAAGGTGCGCGTCCACGGAATGGCGGATCGCCGCCGGCCGCTTTTGATCTGCGCCAACCATGCCTCCTGGAAAGACATTCTGGTGCTTTCCTCGGTTGCCGACGTCGTCTTCGTCGCCAAGTCCGAGGTGAAGGGTTGGCCGGTCTTCGGCGTGCTTGCCCGGCTGCAGGCGTCGATTTTCGTCGAGCGTGAACAGAAGCGCTCGACCGGCAAGCAGGTGAGCGAAATCGGCGAGCGCATGGCCGCCGGCGAAATCGTCGTGCTGTTTCCCGAGGGGACGACCTCGGACGGCAACCGTCTTCTGGAGATCAAGACCTCGCTTTTCGGAGCGGCCGCGTCCGCCGTGCCGCATTCGCCGACCGGTCTCGTGCATGTGCAGCCGGTCGCGATCTCCTATACCGGCATCCACGGCATGCCGATGGGCCGCTTCAACCGGCCGATCGCCGCCTGGCCGGGCGATACCGAACTGGTGCCGCATCTGCTCGGCATCCTGCGCGAGGGCGCGATCGAGGTCGATGTCGATTTCGGTGAGGCGATCGACTACGACCGCCACACCAATCGCAAGGAAGTGAGCCGTACGGTCGAGCAACGCATCCGCAGCATGCTGTCGGATCGTCTGCGCGGGCGGGCCTGAGACGTCCCGGGCAAGGGCGGCTGCGCCGAAAATACTTCAACTTCCGACCACTTTGCACTAAAGAACCCGGCATGACCCAGGAAACTGCCCTTCTGTCGACGACGCCCGCCACGGGCGACGAGCGCGCCCCGGCCCGCAAGGTCTTCGTCAAGACCTACGGCTGCCAGATGAACGTCTACGATTCCGACCGCATGACGGACGCCCTGTCGCGCGACGGCTATGTCTCGACCGACGTGCTGGAAGACGCAGACTTCGTGCTGCTCAACACCTGTCACATCCGCGAGAAGGCGGCTGAGAAGGTCTATTCCGAACTCGGCCGCCTGCGCGACCTGAAGAAGGAAAGGGCCAAGGAAGGCCGCGAGATGGTGATCGGCGTTGCCGGTTGCGTCGCGCAGGCCGAAGGCAACGAGATCCTGCGGCGCGCGCCCGCCGTCGATCTCGTGATCGGCCCGACCACCTATCACCGCCTGCCCGAGGCGCTGAAGCGCGCCCGCAGCGGCGAGCGCGTCGTGCAGACGGACTATGCCGTCGAAGACAAGTTCGAGCACCTGCCGGCACCCGACAAGGCAAAGACCCGCCTGCGCGGCGTCACCGCCTTCCTCACGGTTCAGGAAGGCTGCGACAAGTTCTGCACCTTCTGTGTCGTGCCCTATACGCGCGGCTCCGAGGTTTCCCGCCCCGTCGCCCAGATCGTCTCGGAGGCGGAGAAGTTGGTCGAGGGCGGCGTGCGCGAGATCACCCTGCTCGGCCAGAACGTCAACGCCTGGCATGGCGTCGGGCCCGATGGCCGCGAATGGGGCCTTGGCGACCTGCTTTTACGCCTTGGCGAGATCGAGGGCCTTGCCCGGCTGCGTTACACCACCAGCCATCCGCGCGACATGGACGACAGCCTGATCGAGGCGCATCGCTCGATGGAAAAGCTGATGCCCTACCTGCACCTGCCGGTGCAGTCGGGCTCCGACCGCATCCTGAAGACGATGAACCGCAGGCATACGGCGGCGGAATATCTGGCGCTGATCGCGCGCATCCGCGCCGTCCAGCCGGACCTCGCCCTGTCGGGCGATTTCATCGTCGGCTTCCCAGGCGAGACCGATGAGGACTTCGAAGACACCATGCGCCTCGTCGAGGCCGTGGGTTATGCACAGGCATTTTCGTTCAAATATTCGACCCGTCCCGGCACGCCGGGCGCCGAGCTCGGCGACCAGGTTCCCGAGGACGTGAAAGCCAAGCGCTTGGAAAAATTGCAGGCTTTGCTGTTTTCTCAGCAGCGCGCCTTTGCCGAGTCCTGCGTCGGCCGCGAAATCGACCTGCTCTTGGAGAAGGAAGGGCGCATGCCCGGCCAGCTCGTCGGGCGTTCGCCGTGGCTGCAGCCGGTGAATGTTGATGCAAAAGCATCGCAAATCGGTGACATTATCAAGGTGCGAATCATCAAGGCCGGGCCGAACAGCCTGTTTGCGGAGATGATCGGGTAAGGACCGAAAACAAGGAGCCTGAACCGCTTGAACGGACACGAATTGATCTCTTCATCCACGCGCCAGTCGAAAACCACTGCGACAGACGCCAATCACTTCGTGCTGACCTTCGAGAACAATCGGTTCGCCAGCGAGCTCTTCGGCCAGTTCGATCAGAACTTGAAACTTCTCGAAGAGCGCCTGCGCATCGACGCTCGGCCGCGCGGCAATTCCGTCGCGATCTCGGGTGACGTCGTCGCCACCAACCAGGCCCGCCGTGCTCTCGATTATCTCTACGGGCGGTTGCAGAGCGGCGCGTCGATCGATACGTCTGATGTCGAGGGCGCGATCCGTATGGCGGTTGCCGCCGACGATCAGCTACAATTGCCGACCATGGAGCGTAAAGCCAAATTGACAATGGCGCAGATTTCGACGCGCAAGAAGACGATCGCCGCGCGCACGCCGACGCAGGATGCCTATATCCGTGCGCTCGAGCGCTCGGAGCTGGTCTTCGGCGTAGGCCCCGCCGGTACCGGCAAGACCTATCTTGCCGTTGCCCATGCCGCACAGCTGCTTGAGCGCGGCGCCGTCGACCGCATCGTGCTGTCGCGTCCTGCCGTCGAGGCGGGCGAGCGCCTGGGCTTCCTGCCGGGCGACATGAAAGAGAAGGTCGATCCTTACCTTCGGCCGCTCTACGACGCGCTCTATGACATGATGCCGGGCGACAAGGTCGAACGCGCCATTACCGCCGGTGTCATCGAAATCGCGCCGCTCGCCTTCATGCGCGGTCGTACGCTTGGCAATGCCGCCGTCATCCTCGACGAGGCGCAGAACACCACATCGATGCAGATGAAGATGTTCCTGACCCGCCTGGGTGAAAACGGCCGGATGATCGTCACCGGCGATCCGAGCCAGGTGGACTTGCCGCGTGGCGTCAAGTCGGGCCTGGTCGAGGCGCTGCAGATCTTGAAAGGCGTCGAAGGCGTCTCGGTCGTCCGCTTCAAGGATGCCGACGTCGTCCGCCATCCGATGGTGGCGCGCATCGTCAGGGCCTACGAGTCCCACACGGCCGTGCACGACGAAAGCGAGCAGGGCGACCGCTGACAGGCGGTCGCTGCGATCATGACGGCATTGGATATCCAGATCAGCGTGGAAGAGGGCAACTGGCCGGACGAAGAGGCGTTGCTCGCCTTCGCGTCGCCCGTGCTCGAAGCGGCGGCAGCCTTTCTTGCAAGCGAAGAAAAGCAGCCGCTGCCGAAGGTGGCGCCGGAGCTCTCGCTCGTCTTCACCGACGACGCCTCCATGCGGGCGATCAACGCCGAGTGGCGCAACCAGGACAAACCGACCAACGTTCTGTCCTTCCCCGCCTTTCCCGTGACGCCCGGAAAGATGCCCGGGCCGATGCTCGGCGACATCATCGTTGCTCGCGAGACGCTCGAGCGCGAGGCGGTGGAGCTCGACAAGTCCTTCGATCAGCACCTGACGCATCTTCTCGTGCATGGATTCCTGCATCTTTTCGGCTATGATCATATGGAAGATGACGAAGCCGAAAGAATGGAAAGCCTGGAGACTCGCATTTTGGCGCGTCTTGGCTTATCTGACCCCTACGGGGATCGTACCCCGGATTAACAGTTTGGACCGATGAGCGATTATAAAACACAGCCCGTCGCGCTGGCGACCGAGGAGGCCGATGCCTCCGGAGAGGCGGAGGCGGGCAGTAGTAGCACCGCCACTCGACACGAGGGCACGAAATCCACTTCCACCTTTTGGAGCCGGGCCGCGCGCCTTTTGCGCGGCGCAAGTCCATCGAGCCTGCGCGAGGATCTTGCTGACGCGCTGCAGACCGATGCCGACAGCAACACGGTCTTTTCGCCTGGCGAACGGGCGATGCTCAACAACATCCTGCGCTTCCGCGAGGTCCGGGTCGAGGACGTGATGGTCCCCCGCGCCGACATCGAGGCGGTCGATCAGAGCATCACTATCGGCGAGCTGATGGTGATCTTCGAGGAATCCGGCCGCTCGCGCATGCCGGTCTACAGCGAAGGGCTCGATGACCCGCGCGGCATGGTCCACATTCGCGACCTGCTGTCCTACGTCACCAAGCAGGCCCGCAATCGCCGGCGCAACGGCAAGGCCCAGGCGTCGACGACAGCTGCGTCCGAAAAGACGCCGCGCTCGCCCAAGGCAAGTTTCGACCTTGCGCGCGTCGATCTCGGCAAGTCGCTGGAAGAGGCGGGCATCGTTCGCCAGCTTCTCTTCGTGCCGCCATCGATGCTGGCCTCCGACCTGATGCAGCGCATGCAGGCGGCCCGTATCCAGATGGCGCTCGTCATCGACGAATATGGCGGAACCGACGGTCTCGTCTCGCTCGAAGACATCGTCGAGATGGTCGTCGGCGACATCGAGGACGAGCACGACGATGACGAAGTCATGTTCGCGCGCACCTCGGATGATGTCTTTATCGCCGACGCCCGTGTCGAGCTGGAAGAGATCGCCGCGGCAATCGGTCCCGACTTCGATGTGCGCGAACAGCTCGAAGACGTCGACACGCTCGGCGGCCTGATCTTCGCCTCGCTTGGCCGCATTCCTGTGCGCGGCGAGGTCGTCCAGGCGATCCCGGGCTTCGAGTTCCAGATCCTCGATGCCGATCCGCGCCGCGTGAAGCGCGTCCGCATCATGCGCAAGCGCCCGCCCGCCCGCCGCCGCGTTCTGCGGCCGGAAGGCGAGACGATTGCAGAGGCCGGAGCGATCAATCGCGCCAACGGTGCAGCCGCGCCAGAGGCAACGGCGGACGAACAATAATCGTCCGGTTCCCGCGCGTCTTTGCGCGTGCGGGATACCCTCTCTCGCCTACCTTCGATGTCTCCCACGCCCGTGTCGTAAGTACTGATCAAGGGCCGGGGCACCTTGGCTTGGCGCCTAATCCAGCCCCGAAAGGGGACAAGCAGCCGGTTTTTTGGAAGACTGGCCCCGATTGATTCGGGTGTTGTTGCGCTCCTCCGCCGTGGCAGGCGGCGGGATCGACTGGAGGCTGCATGGTAAGACTGGCTGGCAGGGTGATGTTACTTTCCGGGTTTCCCCGGGCTTCGCTCGCTTTCTTCGCGGGGCTTATCGCGGTTCTGGCGCAGCCGCCCTTCGGCATCTTCGCATTTGCTTTCGTCGCTTTCCCGATCCTCGTCTGGTTGCTTGATGGTGCGACCGGAAATCCGGATGGTGGCTTCATCCGGCGGCTCTGGCCCTCGGCGGTTGTCGGCTGGTGGTTCGGCTTCGGCTACTTCCTCGGGGGTCTCTGGTGGCTCGGCAATGCCCTGCTCGTCGAGGCCGATGAGTTTGCCTGGGCGCTGCCGCTCGCCGTCGTGGGTCTGCCGGCTTTTCTCGCGCTCTTCTATGCGCTGGCGACGCTGATCGCCCGCCTGTTCTGGTCCGACGGCGTCGGGCGTATCGCCGCACTCGCCCTCGGCTTCGGCCTTGCCGAATGGCTTCGCAGCTTCCTTTTTACAGGCTTTCCCTGGAATGCGATCGGCTATGCGGCCATGCCGATGCCGCTGATGATGCAGTCGGCAAGCGTCGTCAATCTCGCGACCATCAACATGCTCGCCGTCTTCGTTTTCGCCGCGCCCGCCCTGATCGCAACGGGCCGGGGGAGCCGGATCGGACTTTCGCTTGCCGTCGTGCTTTTTGCCGCCCATGTGGGCTTCGGCTTCTACCGCCTGGCGCAGCCGGCGCCGGCCTCGCCTGAACCGCCGCTGACCGTACGCCTCGTCCAGCCGGTGATCGATCAGGCAAAGAAGCTCGATGACGGCGAACGTGCCGACGTGTTCGAGGAGCATCTGGCCCTGACCGCGGTCGCTCCGGAGAAAGACGGCAAGCGGCCGGATATCGTCGTCTGGCCCGAGACATCGATCCCCTTCATCCTCACCGACAATCCGGACGCACTGGCCCGTATCGCCGAGGTGCTCGACGACGACCAGATCCTGGTTGCCGGTGCCGTGCGCGTGGAGGATGCCGGTGCCGGCCTGCCGCCCCGCTACTACAATTCGATCTACATGATCGACGGCCGGGGTCAGATCATCGGTGCTGCCGACAAGGTTCATCTGGTGCCCTTCGGCGAATATCTCCCCTTCGAGGATCTGTTGTCGTCCTGGGGGCTGAGTTCTGTCGCCGCGTCGATGCCCGGCGGGTTCACCGCGGCAAAGAGCCGTTCGTTGCTGACGCTGCCCGGCGGCCGCACGCTCTATCCGCTCGTTTGCTACGAAGCGATCTTCCCGGATGAGATCGACGGGGCCGCGCGCCGGGCCGATGTGCTTCTCAATATCACCAACGACGCCTGGTTCGGAGATACGCCGGGCCCGCGCCAGCATTTTCATCAGGCACAATTACGGGCCGTAGAAACTGGCACCCCCCTTGTCCGCGCCGCCAACAGCGGTATATCAGCAATTGTTGATGCACGTGGGGTTTTAATGGTAGGATTATCCTACAATTATAGGGGAGTGGTCGACACACTTCTGCCGGGAAGGATGCCTACCCCGTTGGACGACGCTATGCGAAGCCGCGTTTTCTGGCTGGGTGCGATCTTCCTCCTTCTGGTTGCAGTGTTTTCGCGTGTTGGTTTTAATATTAGGAAGAATTGACCTAAAACCCCTAAAATTGCATAGTGGTCCGCACCATCGTCCTTGTTGTGCTGGCTCTGTCCTTATCACCCTGGCGGTCGCTTCGGTGAGCGTAGGTCTCATGCTGGGCGATGGATAAACGAAACAGCGTGTTTGGGAACGCAGATATGATCGAAAACAAGAAGAAGCCGAACCCGATCGACATTCATGTCGGAAGTCGGATTCGTCTTCGCCGTACGATGCTTGGCATGAGCCAAGAGAAGCTCGGCGAAAGCCTGGGGATCACTTTCCAGCAGATCCAGAAGTACGAGAAGGGCACGAACCGCGTCGGCGCCAGCCGGTTGCAGAACATTTCAGGCATCCTGAACGTTCCGGTTTCCTTCTTCTTCGAAGATGCCCCGGGCGATAACGCTGCCGGTCAGTCCGGCATGGCAGAAGCTTCCAGCTCGAACTACGTCGTCGATTTCCTGTCGTCCTCCGAGGGGCTGCAGCTCAACCGCGCTTTCGTCAAGATCACCGACCCGAAGGTTCGCCGCCGGCTTGTCGATCTCGTCAAGGCACTCGCTGCGGAAGCAGAAAGCGAATAGTTCCAACGTTCCCCGTCGGGACTTGAAAATAAAGCGGCCATCTGTGCCGCTTTTTTCTTGCGCGCCTTTCCCTCCGGCGCACCAAAGTGATTGGCTGCGATGGCGATATAAAGATATATTTATGTCGTTGTGTGCTTGTTTTTCGGTCGCAAAACCACTAACACCGTGCCAGCGCTTTTTCTTCATTGAGGGGACTTCCCGCATGCGTGCAAACTACCTGTTCACGAGTGAATCCGTAGCCGAAGGTCATCCGGACAAGGTGTGTGACCGTATCTCCGACGAGATCGTGGATCTGGTCTACCGTGAAGCGGCCAAGACCGGTGTCGATCCCTGGGGCGTGCGTATCGCCTGCGAGACGCTGGCAACCACCAACCGCGTCGTGATCGCCGGCGAAGTGCGTCTGCCGCCGAGCCTTCTGAAGAAGGACAAGGACGGCAACGACGTCATCAACCCCTCGAAGTTCAAGTCCGCGGCCCGCAAGGCGATCCGCGAGATCGGCTATGAGCAGGACGGCTTCCACTGGAAGACCGCGAAGATCGACGTGCTCCTGCACTTCCAGTCCGCCCACATTGCGCAGGGCGTCGACAGCGCCTCGGACAAGCAGGGCGAAGAAGGTGCTGGCGACCAGGGCATCATGTTCGGCTACGCCTGCCGCGAAACCGCCGAGTTGATGCCGGCGCCGATCTACTATTCGCACCGCATCCTCAACCTGCTCGCCGCTGCCCGCAAGAAAGGCGAGGGCGAAGTCGCCAAGCTCGGCCCCGACGCCAAGAGCCAGGTCACCGTACGCTACGTCGACGGCAAGCCGGCGGAAGTCACCTCGATCGTTCTGTCGACGCAGCACCTCGATGACACCTGGGATTCGGTCAAGGTTCGCTCGGTTGTCGAGCCCTATATCCGCGAAGCCCTCGACGATCTGAAGATCGCCGACGACTGCACCTGGTACATCAACCCGACCGGCAAGTTCGTCATCGGCGGCCCGGATGGCGATGCTGGACTCACCGGCCGCAAGATCATCGTCGACACCTATGGCGGTGCCGCACCGCACGGCGGCGGCGCCTTCTCGGGCAAGGACACGACCAAGGTCGACCGTTCGGCCGCCTATGCTGCCCGTTACCTGGCAAAGAACGTCGTTGCCGCCGGCCTGTCCGACCGTTGCACGATCCAGCTGTCCTACGCCATCGGCGTCGCCCAGCCGCTGTCGATCTATGTCGACCTGCACGGCACCGGCAAGGTTTCGGAAGACCAGGTCGAGGATGCGATCCGCAAGACGATGGACCTGTCGCCGACCGGCATCCGCCGTCATCTCGACCTCAACAAGCCGATCTATGCCAAGACGTCTGCCTATGGCCACTTCGGCCGCAAGGCTGGCCGCGACGGTTCCTTCTCCTGGGAGAAGCTCGACCTCGTGAAGCCGCTGAAGGCTGCGATCGAAGAGGGCGGCGCCGTCAACGGCCGCGCTGCCGCCTAACAGGCGATAGGGCGCGGCGTCACGCCGCGCATTGAAGATAGCGCAACGTCCTGCTATCAGGCGTTTGCGAAAATCAAGGCGGGCGCTCCGACAGGAGCGCCCGCTTCGTTCATTTTGATTTTGGGTTGGCCTGATTCAGATCGGTATGACCAAGGGAAAGACGACATGACCGAACCGCGCCGCGCCAGAGCAACCGAGGCCTTTTTCGGCCGCCGCAAGGGCAAGCCGTTGCGCGAGCGGCAGGCGGCGCATCTGGAAACCGTGTTGCCGACCCTGAAGCTCGACCTTTCGAGCCCGCCTCCGGCGGACCTGAAGACGCTCTATCCTGAGGGCGTGGACCGCATGCGCCTCGAAATCGGTTTCGGCGGCGGCGAGCACCTGATCCACCGTGCGGCCGAAGCGCCGTCCACCGGCTTTATCGGCGTCGAACCCTTCGTCAATTCCATGGCCAAGCTCGTCGGCCATATCGAGGAGCGCGGCGTCAGCAACGTCAGGCTCTATGACGACGATGCCACCCAGGTGCTCGACTGGCTGCCGGCCGCGTCGATCGACCAGATCGACCTGCTCTATCCGGACCCGTGGCCGAAGCGCAAACACTGGAAGCGCCGTTTCGTCTCCAAGGTCAATCTCGACCGCTTCGCCCGCGTGCTGAAGCCCGGCGGCGTGTTCTGCTTCGCCTCGGATATCGATACCTATGTCAACTGGACGCTGTTGCACTGCCGCGATCACGCGGCTTTCGAGTGGACGGCAGAGAAGGCTTCCGATTGGCTGACGCCCTATGAGGGATGGCCGAGCACGCGCTACGAGGCCAAGGCGCGTAGGGAAGGGCGCAGCTCCGCCTATCTCACGTTTCGGCGGGTCTAAAGCAATTCCAGGAAAAGTGCGAAGCGGTTTTCCGTCCGGAATTGCGGACTAGAAGATCAATTCCAGGAAAGTTCGAAGCGGCTTCCGCTCCGGCCTGCGTCGCTCTCGCGAGCGACAGCTTTACAATCAAACATCATGGCGCTGCCGCCATGGACGGCAACACTGTCAGTGCAGGGTAACGGTCTTCAGATCGTCCTCTGCCGCCTTGAAGAAGGTGCTGGAGCGGTTGTCTGTCAAAAGGATCGGCGTGCCATCGGCGCCGAACAGCGCCCAGAGATCAATACCCGGTCCCATCTCCGGTGCTTCCGGGAAGCAGCGCGAGACTTCTTCCGAGCGCATTTTCCGGATGTAGCCGATTTCGCCTTCGCCGAGATGGGCGAGGTCGTTCTTCGACAGCGACGAGCTGATGTCTTTCAGTCCCATGGTGACACTCCGTGGTCGCCGGTGAGGGGAGAATCCCGCCGGTTATCCTACTCTGGGACTGAAATGTTAATTTTCTTTACCATACGAACCGGTTCGGGACGAACGAGGTCGACCGAGAGCAGGCCGTTGCGCAGTTCCGCGCCCAGAACCTTCATGCCGTCGGCAAGAACGAAGGTGCGCTGGAACTGGCGTGCCGCAATGCCGCGGTGCAGGTAATCACGGTCGCCGTTGTCGATCTGCCGGCCGCGGATGACGAGCTGGTTCTCTTCGGTGGTGACTTCGAGATCCTCTTCGGAAAAGCCTGCCACGGCGAGCGTGATGCGCAACCGTTCCGGTTCGTCGGTCGAGGCATCGCCGCGAACGCGTTCTATGTTGTAGGGCGGGTATCCGTCGTTGCCCTTGGCGATCCGCTCAAGGGTCTTTTCCATCGTATCGAAACCCAGCAGGAGCGGGCTCGTAAAAGGGGTAATTCGGCTCATTCTTCAAGTCCTTGCGAGATCAAGCGACCGTTGTTCGGACCTGCCTTGCAGCATCCTTTCCGCAATATGGTAGCTGTGCGCAATGAGTGCAAGCCGCTTGCCTCCGGCGTGCACGCAAATCATAGTCCGCTCTCGCAGAATCCGGGAATGGGACCAAGGAACGCTTGGGCGTTCACTCCCGTCCGGCCCAATGCAACGTATCGATCGCGCCGAACACCGTGATCCAGGGAGGACGAGAAAGTGCCCGTGCCGAGAAAGATAATCATAGACACCGACCCCGGGCAGGACGATGCCGCCGCCATCATGCTCGCCTTCGGCAGCCCGGAAGAGATCGATCTGCTCGGCATCACCGCCGTTGCCGGCAACGTGCCGCTGGCGCTGACGGCCCGCAACGCGCGCATCCTGTGCGAGCTCTGCGACCGGCCGAGGGTTCGGGTGTTCTCCGGCGCCGACAAGCCGATTGCCCGTCCGCTCGTGACCGCCGAGCATGTGCACGGCAAGACCGGCCTCGACGGTCCGGAGCTTGCCGAGCCGACGATGAAGCTCGAGGAGCAGCATGCGGTCGACTTCATCGTCGAGACGCTGCGAAAGGAGCCAGAGGGTACCGTGACGCTCTGCACGCTCGGTCCGCTCACCAACATCGCGCTGGCCCTGCAGAAGGCGCCTGACATCGCTCCGCGGGTCAAGGAGCTGGTGATGATGGGTGGCGGTTTCTTCGAAGGCGGCAACATCACGCCTGCCGCCGAATTCAACGTCTATGTCGATCCGGAAGCCGCCGACATCGTCTTCCGTTCGGGCATTCCGATCGTGATGATGCCGCTCGACGTCACCCACCGGGTGCTGACCCACAAGGCGCGTGTCCAGAAGATCCGCGACATCGGCAGCCGCCCGGCGATCGCCATGGCCGAGATGCTCGAATTCTTCGAGCGCTTCGATATCGAGAAATACGGCACCGATGGCGGCCCGCTGCACGACCCGACGGTCATTGCCTATCTGCTGCGGCCCGAGCTTTTCACCGGCCGCGATTGCAACGTCGCGATCGAGACCAAGTCGGAGCTGACGGCCGGCATGACCGTCGTCGACTGGTGGCAGGTCACCGGCCGGCCACACAACGCCAACGTCATGCGCTTCGTCGACGACCAGGGTTTCTTCGATCTTCTGACCGAGCGGCTGGCCCGCATCTGAACCTCGGTTCGATCATCGTACTCCAAACGAAAACGGCGCCCCGAGAGGCGCCGCTTTCTTTTCTCGTTCCATTGATCAGAACTCTTCCCAGTTGTCCTGGGCAAGCGCGTTGGCGCCGGAGGTCTGGGTAAGCACCCGCTGCGTCGAAGCCGAATAGTTGCTTCGCGCCGGGCTTGCTGCCGGAGCGGGCCGCGCTTCGCGGGCGGGGGCCGGGACCGGAGCCGGGCGTTCAGCCGCGCGCATGCGCTCGGCCGTGCCGCGCAGCATTGCTGCGGAGGACGGCTGGGCCGATGTTGTCGCCTGCGCGACCCGGAAGCGCGCAACGAGCGTGTTGAGCGTGCGCGCTTCCTCGTTGAGCGCCATGCCGGCCGCAGTCGTTTCCTCGACCATGGCGGCGTTCTGCTGGGTCACCTGGTCCATCTGGTTGACGGCCGAGTTGATCTCCTTCAGGCCGACGGCCTGCTCGGAAGCGGAGCTGGAGATCTGGCGGATGAGACCGTTGATCTGCACCACCTGCTCGGCGATCTTTTCGAGCGCACCGCCGGCCTTGCCGACGAGATCGACGCCTTCGCGCACCTGGCCGGCCGAGGTGTTGATCAGGGTCTTGATCTCCTTGGCGGCGTTGGCGGAGCGCTGGGCGAGCTCGCGCACTTCCTGGGCAACGACGGCAAAACCCTTGCCGGCGTCACCGGCACGCGCCGCTTCGACACCGGCGTTCAGTGCCAGAAGGTTGGTCTGGAAGGCGATTTCGTCGATGACGCCGATGATGCGGCTGACCTCGTGCGAGGACTGTTCGATGCCCTTCATCGCGGCGATCGCCTTCTGCACCACTTCGCCCGACTGTCCGGCGTCGCTGCTGGCGACGTCCACCGATTTCGCGGCGACCTTGGCGTTTTCGGCGCTGGCGTTGACCTGCGAGGTCAGCTCGTCGAGGGCTGCTGCGGTTTCTTCCAGGCTTGCAGCCTGCTGCTCGGTGCGGTGCGACAGGTCGTTGGCGGCGCTGCTGATTTCGCTGGTGCCGTTGCCGATGTTGACGACCGAATGGTTGACGGTGCGGATCGTCTCTTCGAGGCTTTCCATCGCCGCGTTGAAGTCGCGCTTGAGCTGGGCGTATTCGCCCGGGAAATCGTCGGTGATGCGGAATGCGAGATCGCCGGACGACAGATGCGAGAGACCCTTGCCGAGGCGGGCGACGATGTCGCGCTGAAGCGCGCTCGATTCGGCACGCTCGGTTTCCGAGCGGCCGCGTTCGCGCTCGGCCTGTTCGCGCTCATGGCGGGCTTCGCCTTCGAGGCGCTTGGTGTCGGCAAGCTGATGGCGGAAGCCTTCGAGCGCCTTGGCGACTTCGCCGGTTTCGTCGCAACGATCCTGGCCGGCGATCGCCTTGGTATAGTCACCGTGGCTGAGGTCGTTCACGTCCTTGACGAGGCTTGCCAGCGGCTTCTGCACGAAACCACGAACCGCGAGATAGAGACCGAGCAGCACAGCGCCGAGCACGACGAGGCCGCCGACGATCATCATGTAGGTCTGATCCTTGACCGGCGCATTGATCGCGGTGCGCGGCACGTCGACGAGCACGACCCAACTGGTGTTCACGCCCGAGAGAGTGAACGGATAGACGAGACGGTCGAAGGGCTCGTTGCCGTCATAGGAGAGGTTGGAGATGATGCCCGGCTTGCCGGAGGCCAGCGCGTTCTTGACGACCTCGTTGCCTTCTCCGTCATACTCCTTGAGCAGAAGGTCCGGGATCGGTGCGACCAGCCATTTGCCGGTCTGCGACAGCAGGTAGACGCGGCCGGTGTCGAAGGGCTTCAGCTTCGAGAGGCCATCGCCGAGCGAAGCGAGCGAAATGTCGACGCCGGTGACGCCGAGAAGTTTGCCGCCGGACATGACCGGATAGGCGATCGAGCTCATTGCGGTCGGTACGTCGGTGTCCTGTGCGGTGTAGGGCTGAGTGATTGCACCCTTGCCGCTTGTTGCAGCGAGTTTGTACCACTCGGCCGCGTAGTCAGCGCCAAAAGTGGAGTACTGGATTTCGTTGGTGCGGCTCTTCGACCAATAGGGCGTGAAGATGCCCTTGTCGTTGCCGCCCAGTTGCTTGTTGTTGACGACGTCTTCCTGGCGACCGTCGAAAGCCTTCGGCTCCTCCGCGAACCAGCTGCCGAAGGCGAACGGGTTCTGCTCGAGGTTTGCCCTGAGGATGTTGATCACCCCGGTGCGCTCCAGCGACTTTTCGGCATGTGCGCGGCCGAGGATGCCCGCCATCGAGCGGGCAGCGCTTGCAAGCTCGCCGATGTCGCCGGCAATGTCGGAGGCAATCGCGCGGGCTTCGCCGCCAGCCTGTTCGAGGACCAGCGTTTCGACGCGGTCCTGGGTCTGGGAGATGAGAACGAAATTCGAGGCAAGCAGGACAAGTGCGATCGTGCCGCCTGTCACCGCGATCAGTTTGGTCGCCAGCGATTTGGCTTGGAACTTGAACATGAAATCCTCACGTGCTGGGAGGTTCGCAGGTTTTCACCTGCGGTGGACGCATTTCGCAATGGGGGTGAACTCCATCATGGAGCGTCAGATGCCGACCGGCATGTTGGAGACGACCAGGCGCTTTGGCCGGTTTTCTCACGGTCCTGAATAGACTGAAGAATCTTAAGATAGGGCCAACACGGACGCTGTTTTACGCATCGCTTGGATAAAATTGCGCGCAAACTTTTACGTCCGCGACATCGGCTGTCCGGATTGCGCAAGCGGTCGTCGGAAGGGGGAAAACGATGCGGGCAAGGCGCCGGGAATAATGAAGACGGGCGAATATCGCCCGTCTCAAGCGTGCGCTTTTAGGTGCGGAATCTAGAGGCGCGATGCCACGTCCGCAGCGAGCGGGATCGAAGGCTGAGCGCCGCTCTTCAGGCAGGCGAGGGAGCCGGCGACTGCTGCGCGGCGCAGAGCGTCGGGGAAGGCGATGCCGGCATCGAGGCTGGCTGCGAGATAACCGCAGAAGGTGTCGCCGGCGCCGACGGTATCGACCGGCTCGATCTTCAGGCCCTTGGCGCGCTGGATCTCGCCCTCATGTACGGCCACCACGCCTTCGGCGCCAAGCGTGACGATGACCGTCTGGCCGGTCTCCGCGTGCAGCGCCTTCATCGCTTCTTCGCGCTCAGTGCTCCCGATACCGCTCTTGCCGGCCAGCAGCTCGAACTCGGTTTCGTTGGCAATGACGATGTCGGCCATGCGGCCAAGGCGGGCTGCCTCCGGCGTCAGCGGCGCGATGTTGATGACAGAGCGCACGCCCTTCTGTTTGGCGGCGGTGAGCGCCTTTTCGACCGAGGCGGCCGGAATTTCGAGCTGCAGCATCAAGGTGTCGCCGGGCCTCATGCCATCGACTGCCTTTTCAGCATCGGCCTCATTGACCGTCGCATTGGCGCTGGCGACGACGACGATGACATTTTCGCCGTCACCGCCGACGAGGATATGCGCGGTGCCGGTCGGTTCGCTGACCGTCTTGGTCAGCGACAGGTCGGCGCCGGCACCCTTCAGCAGTTCGAGCGCTCCGTCGGCAAAGCTGTCCTTGCCTACCGCGCCTGCCATCTGCACCGTGGCGCCGGCGCGCCGTGCGGCCAGCGCCTGGTTTGCGCCCTTGCCGCCGGCGGCGGTCGAGAAGCTGGTGCCGGCGACGGTTTCGCCGGGCTTCGGAAGGCGCGCGGTGGTGGCGATCAGATCCATGTTGATGGACCCAAAAACAGTAATCATGTGAAACTATCCTGTCGGCTTTGCGAATTGGGCCGGAGAGTGCCCGACAGCCTCAGTCCTCGTCAACCACCCGCAGGCGCAATTGCCCGACCCGATTGTCGACCGGGGCACGTGGTTCGCCAGCGTCCCGTGTGCCGCCCTCCGCTTGCAGTTCGAGAGCCTCGATCTTGGCGCCGCGGCGGGTGAGCTTGCTGGAGGAAACGAGGATGTCCTCGACATCCTTCTGGCTCATGGCGAAATGGCCCTGCAGCTTGCGCACACGCTCGTCGAGACGGCCAAGGTCCTCCATCAGCCGCGCGACTTCGCCCTGGATCAGGTGCGCCTGCTCGCGCATGCGCGCATCCTTGAGGATAGCCTGGATCACCTGGATCGACAAAAGGAGCAGAGAGGGCGAGACGATGACGATCCGCTGGCGGTGCGCCTTCTGCACGATCGCTTCGAAATGCTCGTGGATCTCTGCAAAGATCGATTCCGAGGGGACGAAGAGAAAGGCGGTGTCCTGCGTTTCACCCGGGATCAGATATTTGCCGGCGATGTCGCGCACATGCGTTTCCATGTCGCGGCGAAAGAGTTGCGCGATCTGCTGACGGCGTTCCGGGGTCGGCGCGTCACGCATTGCGTTCCAGGCTTCGAGCGGAAACTTGGCGTCGATGACGAGCGGCGGCTGGCCGTTCGGCATGCGGATGGTGCAGTCGGGCCGTACCCCGTTCGACAGCGTCGCCTGGAATTCGAAGGCGCCCATCGGCAGCCCGTCGGCGATGATCGCTTCCATGCGCGACTGGCCGAAGGCGCCGCGCGTCTGCTTGTTCGAGAGGATCGCCTGAAGCCCGGCCATGTCTTTGGCGAGCGATTGGATGTTGTTCTGGGCCGTGTCGATGACCGCGAGGCGCTCCTGCAGCCGGCGCAGGTTTTCATGCGTCGCCTTGGTCTGCTCGCTGATCGAGGTACCGATGCGATGGGTCATGCCGTCGATGCGCTGGCTGAGCGTCTGGTTGAGCTCCGCCTGCCGGGCGCCGAACACCTCGGCCATCGCCGCGACCCGCCCCTGCATCTCCGTCTGGGCGGCCAGCAGCATTGCCATCTGTTCCTGCCGCTCGTCGTCGCGGGGATTGCGTCGGCGCGACAGCGCCATCAGACCGGCTACGACGACCACAAGGCCGGCGGCAAGCACGAGATGGCCCAGGGTGATCGGCAGAGTGCCGATGAAAAAAAGCGGCTGGGCGAAGGGAAGGGGCGCAGGTTCCATGCGCCAAACCTAACAGATTCTCTCGCGAAGTGTAGATCAAAACAAGAACAGATGCGCGTCGAGGTTAATGCCCGGCCAGCGGCGAACGGGTGCCGCAGGTGGCAAGGCAATTTCCTTGCGCGTCGATGGAAAGATCGGCTATGGGAGCATCATGACCATCAAGCCGCTCATCATCCTTCCCGATCCTGTGCTTCGCCAGGTTTCCACGCCGATCGAAACCGTCGACGCGGACGTCCGCCGCCTGGCCGACGACATGCTCGAAACCATGTATGATGCCCCCGGCATCGGCCTTGCCGCGATCCAGATCGGTGTCGCCCGGCGCATGCTGGTGCTCGACGTTTCGAAAGAAGGCGACGAGAAGACGCCGCTTGTCTTCATCAACCCCGAGATCGTCGCTTCGTCCGACACCTATTCGGTCTACGAGGAAGGCTGTCTGTCGATCCCGGATTATTACGCCGAGGTAGAGCGCCCCGCTGTCATCACCGTCAAGCATCTGGACCGCGACGGCAAGGAACAGACGATCGACGCCGATGGCCTGCTCGCCACCTGCCTGCAGCACGAGATCGACCACCTGAACGGCGTGCTGTTCATCGACCATATCTCCAAGCTCAAGCGCGACATGGTGATCCGCAAGTTCACCAAGGCCGCCAAGACGCGCGGCGCCAAGGCGATCTGAGCCTTCGATCGCGGACGATCGCGCGAAAGCTTGAAGGCGGGAACCCATTGAACATTCCAGGAAGTGCGTGAAACGGCTTTCCTGGAATTGTCCTGTTTTAGAGAATGAGATCATTTCGCCGTTTCCCCGCATGAAGTGATCTGAAAGGACGGAGTTACCGCCTTGTCGCTTCGCATCATCTTCATGGGTACGCCGGAATTTTCGGTGCCGACGCTGGCGGCCCTTGCCGAGGCCGGCCATCAGATTGTCGCCGTCTACACCCAGCCGCCGCGACCGGGTGGCCGCCGCGGCCTCGACCTGCAGAAGTCGCCGGTGCACCAGGCGGCCGAGTTGCTCGGCATTCCGGTGCTGACGCCGCTAAACTTCAAGGACGAGGCGGATCGCCAGACCTTCCGCGACTTCGACGCCGACGTCGCCGTCGTCGTCGCCTATGGGCTGCTGCTGCCCGAGGCCATTCTCACCGGCACCAAGCTCGGCTGTTACAACGGCCACGCCTCGCTGCTGCCGCGCTGGCGCGGGGCAGCGCCCATCCAGCGCGCGATCATGGCTGGCGACCATGAGACCGGCATGATGGTGATGAAGATGGAAAAGGGGCTCGATACCGGCCCGGTCGCCCTCACCAAGACGGTTCAGATCGGCGAGACGATGACGGGGGGCGAATTGCACGACCGACTGATGCAGGTCGGCGCCAGCCTGATGCGGGAAGCGATGGCGAAACTCGAGGCCGGCGATCTGCCGCTCACGGTCCAGGCGGAGGACGGTGTCGTCTACGCCCAGAAGATCAGCAAGAACGAAACCCGCATCGATTTCGCCCGTCCCGCCCGCGCGGTGCACGACCATATCCGCGGACTGTCGCCGTTCCCGGGCGCCTGGTTCGAGCTTGAGATCGCCGGCAAGCCGGAACGCATCAAGGTGTTGAACTCGCAGCCCGCTTCCGGCGCGGGCGAGGCCGGCACGGTGCTCGACGATAATCTGACGATTGCCTGCGCCGAGGGCGCCGTTCGGCTCACCCGCTTGCAGCGCGCCGGCGGCAAGGCGTTGGACGCGGCCGATTTCCTGCGTGGAACGCCGGTGGCGCCCGGCACGAGGGTCGGCTGATGCCGCGGTTCAAGCTGACCGTCGAATATGACGGCTCGGACTATGTCGGCTGGCAGCGGCAGGACAACGGAGAGTCCGTGCAAGGGGCGATCGAAAAGGCGATCCTGTCGCTCACCGGCGAGACCGTATCGATCCGCGGCGCCGGCCGTACCGATTCCGGCGTGCATGCCAGCGGCCAGGTCATGCATGCGGACCTTACGCGTCCGTGGAAGCCCTATACGCTGCGCAACGCGCTGAACGCCCATCTGGGGCTTGCGGGCGAGCGGGTGGCGATCCTCGAGGCCGAGGAAGTGTCCGAGGAATTCGACGCGCGCTTCTCGGCGCTGCGCCGGCATTATCTCTACCGCATCATCTCACGGCCGGCACCGCTGGCGTTGGAAGCCCGGCGCGCCTGGTGGGTTCCGAAGCCGCTCGACCATGAAGCGATGCACGCGGGCGCCCAGCGCCTCGTCGGCCATCACGACTTCACCACCTTCCGCTCCGCCCATTGCCAGGCGGCAAGTCCGGTGCGCACGCTCGATCGGCTGGACGTCGCGCTTGTCGCCGGCGTGATCGAGATCCGCGCGACGGCGCAGAGTTTCCTGCACAACCAGATCCGCTCCTTCGCCGGCTCGTTGAAGCTGGTGGGCGAGGGCAAGTGGACGCCTGACGATCTGCAGGCAGCGCTTGAAGCCCGCAACCGCAAGGCCTGCGGCCCCGTCGCCCCGCCCGATGGGCTTTATTTCCTTCAGGTGGACTACTGATCCCGACGTCTTAGCTCGTCGGGATCAGGCCGAAGAAGCGCTGCAGGAGATCGCCGATCATCATCGACGGCAGCAGGAAGAGCGCGGTCAGCGCCGAAGCAAGCAGCGTCTGGTTGCCGGTCACCATCCGCAACAGCCGGAAGAGCACCGCAACGCTGATGACGAGCAGCGTCAGCCAGATGAAGCTCGTCAGCCCCTGGCTCCCGGGAATGACGACGCGGATCGCTGCCGGTAGCGCCATGGCGTAGGAGAGCGGCACCGAGAGCCAGTTGGTGGTGACGACGATCGGTACCACCGCTCCGGCAAAGCCGAGCGGTCGCGAGAGAATGGCGATCAGCACCAGCGGCAAGAGCCAGCTGACAAGATCGACGACGAGCAGCTTGAAGATGAAGCCGATGCCGATCGTGGTGCCGTCAGGCATGACCGAGAGGTAATAGAGCCGCCAGGACGCCCAGGTGACGGCGATCGCTGGCAGGCACCAGAGCATGGACGTGAACGAACGCCAGAGGCCGCTCTCGCTGAAATCGAGCCAGCGGAAGCCTTCTTCGTTACCCTGCGCCAGGAGCCAGAGCCCCCGGATATAGGCAAGCACCTCATCAAGCAGCGGCATGGCCGAACCAGCTGAAGATGAAGGTTTCATAGATGTTGGTCAGCGTCTCGAGGTCGGCGACGGCGACCCGTTCGTCGACCATGTGCATGGTCTGGCCGACGAGACCGAATTCGACCACCGGGCAGTAGTCCTTGATGAAGCGCGCATCCGACGTGCCGCCGGTTGTCGACAGCTTCGGCTGGCGCCCGGTGACGGCCTCAACCGCGCCGGAGAGCGACGAGATCAGCGCATTGTTGCGCGTGAGGAACACGTGGCTCGGGCGCTCGGCCCAGACGATTTCGTAGCGGACGGGCGCGCGGTCCGGACGCAGGCTGCCGCTTGCCGCTGCACGGTCGAGCCGGGAGATGATCTCCGCCATCAGGCTTTCCGCCGTCCAGGTATCGTTGAAGCGGATGTTGAAGGCAGCCGTCGCCTTGGCCGGAA
Source organism: Ensifer sp. ENS09 (assembly GCF_014852425.1). Taxonomy (NCBI): domain Bacteria; kingdom Pseudomonadati; phylum Pseudomonadota; class Alphaproteobacteria; order Hyphomicrobiales; family Rhizobiaceae; genus Ensifer; species Ensifer sp. ENS09. The sequence continues at coordinate 1,053,729 of NZ_JACVBP010000002.1, read as the reverse complement.
TGACGTTGACGGCGCCGTTGCCGACATCGATCGTCGTCACTTCCAGATTGGAGGGTTGGAAGCTCTCGGTGCCGTTGTCGAACGGCGGGTCCATCAGCGCCTGCGTCAACTGCAGGATGCCGCGCACGGGGCTGTCGGCGAGATGCGGATAGGCCGCATGGCCCTGCACGCCATGAACGGTGATGCGGCCGGACAGCGAACCGCGCCGGCCGATCTTGATCATGTCGCCAAGCTGGTCTGGGTTGGTCGGCTCGCCGACGAGGCACGCATCCCAGCGCTCGCCCTTGTCGGCCGCCCATTGCAGGAGCTTGGTGGTGCCGTTGATCGCCGGTCCCTCTTCGTCGCCGGTGATGAGGAAGGAGACCGAGCCCTTCGGGGTGCCATGCTTTTCGATATGGCGGGCGATTGCCGCGACGAAGCACGCGATGCCGCCCTTCATGTCGACCGCGCCGCGGCCATACATCTCGCCGCCGGCAATGTCGGCAGAAAACGGTCCGTGGCTCCAGGCCGCCTCGTCGCCGACGGGAACGACATCCGTATGGCCGGCGAACATCAGATGCGGGCCTTCGGTTCCGAGCCGCGCGTAGAGGTTTTCGATATCGGGCGTGCCGGCCTCCTTGGCCATCACGCGGTCGACCGCGAAACCGAGCGGCTTCAGCATGGCTTCGAGCGCGGAAAGCGCGCCGCCTTCGGCCGGGGTAACCGAGGGGCAACGGATGAGGGTGGCGAGATTGGCGATCGGATCGGTGGAGGTCATTTAGCGTTATGCCGTCTGCATGGCCATGAGAGGCCTTGGGAATGGAGGTGCTGGTTTATCCGATCGCCAGCAAACTGTCACGCAAGATGGCGACCTGTCGCGCGAGATGGGCGACTGTGGCGCGGGGCGGGGCGCTGTGACGCGGGACGCAAAACGGCGCTGCGCCTGGGCGGAGGCGCAGCGCCGCAGCTTCGACGGGCCGGAGTGATCCGGCCCGCCTGAAGATCGCGAAGGGTAGGAGAAGTCTTATTCTCCGGGCGCCAGATGCGGCGCTTCGATTTGGGCTCCCGTGTGCTTCAGCGGTCGCTCGCCGGCGAGCTTGCGGATCAGCACGTAGAAGACCGGCGTCATGAAGATGCCGAAGGCGGTGACGCCGATCATGCCCGCAAAGACCGCGACACCCATGGCCGAGCGCATTTCCGCGCCGGCGCCGGTGGATATCACCAGGGGAACAACGCCCATGATGAAGGCCATGGAGGTCATCAGGATCGGCCGCAGGCGGAGCCGGCTTGCCTCGATCGCCGCCTTGACCGGCGTGCTGCCCGACAGTTCCAGTTCGCGGGCGAACTCGACGATCAGGATGGCGTTCTTCGCCGATAGCCCGACCAGGACGATCAGACCGATCTGGGTGAAGACGTTGTTGTCGCCTCCGGTCAGCCAGACGCCCACCAGCGCCGCCATGATGCCCATCGGCACGATCAGGATGATCGCGATCGGCAGCGTCAGGCTTTCATACTGGGCAGCCAGCACGAGGTAGACGAGCAGCAGCGCCAGCGGGAAGACCAGGATGCCGGAGTTGCCGGCAAGGATCTGCTGGTAGGTCAGGTCCGTCCATTCGTAGCCGATGCCCGGCGGCAGGGTTTCAGCAGCGATGCGCTCGATGGCAGCCTGCGCCTGGCCGGACGAGAAGCCCGGTGCCGGGCCGCCGTTGATGTCGGCCGACAGGAAGCCGTTGTAGCGGATTGCCCGTTCGGCACCCACCGTCTGCTCGACCTTCAGAAGCGCCGACAGCGGGATCATCTCGCCGGACTGCGAACGCACCTTCAGCTTGCCGATGTCGTCGGCATGGCTGCGGTAGTTGGCATCCGCCTGGATGCGCACGCTGTAGGTGCGGCCGAAGGCGTTGAAGTCGTTGACGTAGAGCGAGCCGAGGTAGATCTGCAGCGTCTCGAAGACGTCGGTGACGGCCACGCCGAGCTGGCGCGCCTTCACGCGGTCAAGGTCGGCATAGAGTTGCGGCACGTTGATCTGGTAGCTCGAATAGAGCCCGGCCAATTCCGGTGCCTGGTAGGCCTTGGCGAGAAAGGCCTTGGCCGCCTCGTCGAGCGCTTGGTAGCCGAGGCCGTTCTTGTCCTCGAGCTGCAGCTTGAAGCCGCCTGTCGTGCCGAGACCCTGGACGGGCGGCGGCGGGAACATGGCGATGAAGGCATCCTGGATGACGCCGAATTCCTGGTTGAGCTGCATGGCGATCGCGCCGCCTGACAACTCAGGCGTCTTGCGTTCCTCGAACGGCTTGAGGGCGACGAAGACGATGCCGGAGTTCGACGAGTTGGTGAAGCCGTTGATCGACAGGCCAGGGAAGGCGATGGCGTTTTCGACGCCCGGATGCTTGAGCGCGATTTCGCTCATGCGCTTGATTACGTCTTCCGAGCGGTCGAGCGTGGCTGCGTCCGGAAGCTGGGCAAAGCCGATCAGGTACTGCTTGTCCTGCGCCGGCACGAAGCCGCCAGGGACCGCGCGAAACAGCGTGAAGGTGACGCCGAGAAGCACCACATAGACGACCATGATCAGCGACTTGCGGGTCAGGATCCGCCCGACGCCGCGGCCATAGGCTTCCGAGCTTGCACCGAAGAAGCGGTTGAAGCCACGGAAGAACCAGCCGAAGAGCCTGTCCATCACCCGCGTCAGCCAGTCCTTCGGCGCGTGGTGGTCCTTCAAGAGAAGGGCGGCCAGTGCCGGGGAAAGCGTCAACGAGTTGAGCGCCGAAATGACGGTCGAGATGGCGATCGTCAGCGCGAACTGGCGGTAGAACTGGCCGGTGAGGCCGGTGATGAAGGCAAGCGGCACGAACACGGCGACGAGCACCAGCGCGATCGCGATGATCGGACCCGAGACTTCCTGCATGGCGCGGTAGGTCGCCTGGACCGGCGACAGGCCCTGCTCGATGTTGCGTTCGACGTTTTCCACCACGACGATCGCGTCGTCGACGACGATGCCGATCGCAAGCACGAGGCCGAAGAGGCTGAGCGCGTTGATAGAGAAGCCGAAGACATACATGACCGCGAAGGTGCCGACGATCGAGACCGGCACGGCGACGAGCGGGATGATCGAGGCGCGCCAGGTCTGCAGGAAGATGATGACGACGAGCACGACCAGCGCGATCGCTTCGAGCAGCGTGTCGACCACCGATTCGATCGAGGCGCGCACGAACTGCGTGGTGTCGTAGACGATGCCGTAGTCGACGCCTGCGGGCATGGTGAGCTTCATCTCGGCCATCGCCTCGCGGACGTCGTCGGAAATCTGGATCGCGTTCGATCCAGGCGCCTGGAAGACGGCCATGCCGACGGCCGGCTTGTTGTCGAGCAACGAACGCAGCGAATAGTCGGAGGCACCCATTTCGACGCGGGCGACGTCACCGAGGCGGGTCACTTCGCCCTGGGCGCCGGACTTGACGACGATGTTCTCGAAATCCTCGGGCGTCTGCAGGCGCCCTTGCGCGTTGACGGAAAGCTGCAGGTCGAGACCGGGGACGGACGGCGAGGCACCGATGACGCCGGCTGCCGCCTGGACGTTCTGGCCGCGCACGGCATTGGCGATATCGCCGGCGGCCAGGCCGCGCTCGGCTGCCTTCTGCGGGTCGATCCAGATGCGCATCGAATAGTCGCCGCCGCCGAAGATCTGCACCTGGCCGACACCTTCGATGCGGGCCAGCCGATCCTTGACGTTGAGCACACCGTAGTTGCGCAGGTAGTTGATGTCGTACTGGCCGTTGGGCGAAAGCAGGTGCACGACCATGGTCAGGTCGGGCGAGCTCTTGACCGTGGTGACGCCGAGGCGGCGCACTTCCTCGGGCAGTCGCGGCTCGGCCTGCGAGACGCGGTTCTGCACGAGCTGTTGCGCCTGGTCCGGGTCGGTGCCGAGCGCGAAGGTGACGGTCAGCGTCATCAGGCCGTCGGCGGTCGCCTGGCTCTGCATGTAGAGCATGTCTTCGACGCCGTTGATCTGCTCTTCAAGCGGTGTCGCCACCGTTTCGGCGATGACCGCGGGGTTTGCACCCGGATATTGCGCGCGCACGACGATCTGGGGCGGGACGACTTCGGGATATTCGGAGATCGGCAGACCGGTCATGCCGATCAGGCCGGCCACGAAGATCAGGACCGACAAGACGCCCGCGAAGACCGGGCGGTCGACGAAGAAGCGTGAGAAGTTCATGGTATCCCCCTTGGGATGCGTTCGGGCAGACCTCCGGCGGGCGCGGCGAAAAAGCTCGCCGCGCAGCCATGTCTGCAGAGTGATGCTTAGGCAGGAGCCTCTTCACACCGGGCGAAGAGGCGCCGGGATTACTTGGCGATCGAAGCGGTCGTTTCCTCGACCTGCTGCGGTGCCACGACGACGCCCGGGCGAACCCGCTGCAGGCCGTTGACGACGATGTTCTCGCCGGACTTCAGGCCGCTTTCGACGATGCGCAGGCCGTCGGAATTCGGCCCCAGCTTCACCTGGCGATACTCGACCTTGTTGTCGGTGCCGACGACGAAGACGAACTTCTTGTCCTGGTCGGAGCCGATGGCGCGGTCGCTGATCACAAGCTTTTCCTCAGGGTCCGGCTCGCCGATGCGGATGCGGACGAACTGTCCGGGGATCAGCCGGCCGTCGGCGTTTTCAAGCGCCGCGCGCACCCGGATCGTGCCGGTTGCCGCATCCACCTCGTTGTTGATGAGCTGGATATGGCCCAAGATCGGCGTGCCGTCGTCGGCGGCGGTGCCGACCTGGACCGGCAGGCGCTCGATCGCGTTGCCGCCGGCCGACGCCGCGAGCCGGGCAAGAGCGGTGGTGACCACTTCTTCGCTGGCGTTGAAGCTCGCATAGATCGGATCGACGGAGACGAGCGTCGTCAGCACCGGCGAAGCCGAGCCGGCAGCAACGAGGTTGCCGGCGGTGACGTCGAGCCGGCCGACGCGGCCGGAGATCGGCGCACGGACCTCGGTATATTGCAGGTCGAGTTCGGCCGTGCGCAGCGCCGCCTTGGCCGAGCGCACCTCGGCCTGGGCTTCGTCATAGGCGCTGGCGCGCTGGTCGACGCTGCTCTGCGGCACGGCGCTGGTGGTCACCAGCTTGCGGCCGCGCTCGAGTTCGATCTTGGCGAGCGACACACGCGCTTCGGCAGCCTCGACCTGGGCCTTCGCCCGCTCGACGGCGGCGGCATAGGGCTCGGGATCGATCGTCACCAGCAGGTCACCCTGCTTGACCAGCGCGCCTTCGCGGAAGTGCGCCTTGAGGATGGCGCCGCCGACGCGCGGGCGAACTTCGACGCGCTCGATCGCTTCCAGACGCCCGGAGAATTCCTCCCAGGTGGTGATGCGCTTGGACTGCGCCCGCGCCACCGAGACCGGCACGGCCGGCGGAGCAGCGGCGGACGCATCGGTCGCGGCGTCGGCCTCGAAATGCTGCGGCAGGCCGAACATGACGGCAGCGCCGCCGCCGACAGACAAAAGGATACTCAGGCCGGCGCCCCAGAGGGCCCGGCGGGTCACTGTCGATGTCATCTTTTCTCTCCTTGCCGGTTGGGAGCCGGCGCTTTGCGTTCGATGCCAGATCGGGGAATGAGCCTCGGAGCGGCCCCGCCTAACGCACCGTCATTTCCGCCGGCTTTGCCCCCGCCTTCTGGAAGAAGCGGGCGAAGATGCCGGTAATTTCTTTCTGCTGTGCTGACCAGCTTTCGCCGGTATCCGCGTTCTGCGGCAACCATCCGGCGCGTCCCGGCAGCACGTGGGACTCCACCGCCACGCCCGCCTTGCGCAGGCGCTCGGCGTAGGCCTCAGCCTCGTCGCGCATCGGACACTGCTCGCTGGTCACGATCAGCGAAGGCACGAGGCCGGCGAGCCGCGTACAGTGAGCCGGCGCGGCGTAAGGGTGGGTGAAGCCACCGTTCTGGCCGAGATAACGCTGCCAGCCGTCGGCGATCGATTGCGCCGAGGACTGGGGACAGTATTGCCGGAACGATGCCGTTGCCAGGCACGGATCCAGCATCGGCGACAGCAGGATCTGGCCCTTGAGATCGGTCAGATACTGGTCTCGCGCCATCAACGCGGCCCCGGCGGCGACATTGCCGCCAGCCTCTTCGCCGGCCACGAACAGCGACGACTTCTTGTGCGCGAACTGCGGGCAGCGCGCGCGCATCGACGACAGCATGGCATAGGCGACGTCAAGCGCCGCGGGAAAGGGATTGAGGCAGGCCGCGGAATATTCCGGAGAGATCACCACCGCTCCGGCTGCCGCGAGTGCCTCGGCGACGCGCTCGCCGGCGGCGATCGTTCCGCCGACGAAGGAGCCGCCATGCAGGTGCAGCACGATCGGCGGCGGATTGAGCAGGGTCTCGCCGCGGTAGACGCGTGCCGTGCACGAGCCTTGGCCCGTCTGCATCGTCTCCACTTTGAACTGCTCGCCCATCTCTCTTGCCTTCGGCCCGAGCCAAACCCACATGTGGCGACATCACGCCACGATGGGAGAATAGCATTGTCTTCTGTCTGGAATAGTCTTTTCAATCTGATTACACTATTCGTATTCTCGAACAATTACGGCTCTTGAAAATGGACCAGCTCACGGCCATGCGCGCGTTTCTCCGGGTCGTCGAAACCGGAAATTTCACCCGCGCTTCCGCTTCGATGAATATGCCCAAGGCGACATTGACCAATCTTATCCAGGGATTGGAGGCGCATCTGCGCACAAAACTTCTGAACCGCACCACCCGCCGGGTGCTGGTGACGCCCGATGGCGCGCTCTACTACGAACGCGCTGCCCGCCTTTTGACCGACCTCGACGAACTCGACGGCAGTCTTTCGAGCGCCCAGACCCTGCCGAAGGGACGGCTCAGGGTGGAGATGGCCAGCGCGATCGCCAACCTGATCGTCATTCCGGCCCTGCCGGAGTTCCACAAGCGCTACCCCGACATCCAGATCGATCTTGGGGTCTCCGACCGGACGGTCGACTATGTGGCGGAGAATGTCGACTGCGCCATTCGTGTCGGCGCGCTCACCGACCAGTCCTTGATCGCGCGCCGCATCACCGAGATGAGTTTCGTCGCCTGCGCAGCCCCCGACTATCTCTCGCGCCACGCGGTCCCGCAGCACCCCTCTGATCTCTCGAAGAACTGCTATGTCGTCGGCTATTTCCGGCCGCAGACCGGGCAGCAGTTGCCGTTCTATTTCAAGCGCGGCAACGAGGAGATCGAGGTGAACGGTCGCTACGCCGTGGCGGCGAATGAGGCCACCACCTATCTTGCGGCGGCGCGCGCCGGCCTCGGCGTCATCCAGGCGCCGCGTTTCATGGTGCGGGACGACCTCGAGACCGGTGCCATGCGGCCGGTGCTGGAGGATTGGGAGGTCGAGCCCATGCCGATCTATCTCGTCTATCCGCCGAACCGGCACCTCAGCAGCCGCCTGCGTGTCTTCGCCGATTGGGTGGTCAAGATCGTCGCCCAGTCGCAACTCGACGCCGCCTGACCATCACGCGCGCTGGCTCGATGCCGTGCATGATCCGCGTTGTGCTGAGCGTCGTGCGCTGGTGCCGAGACGCCTTTCCCGGTCTTCGGCGTAATAAAAAAGACGCCGCGATCCGATCGCAGCGCCTTCTTGATTGGCTTTGGAGTTGCCGTCGCCGGGCTCAGCCCTGGCGGTTCTTGGCATTGCCCTTGGGCTTGGTCTTGGGCTTGAAGCCACCGTCCTTGCCCGCGTCCGGCTTGCCCTTCTTCTTGTTGGCCCAGGGCTTTTCGGCGGCCTTTGCCGGCGGCCGGTCCTCGGTATAGGCCGGCCCTTCGGAATAACCGGGCTTCTTGTCGAACTTGCGCTTCGGCTTGAAGTCGCCGCGGTCGTCGCCACGGGCCGTGTCGTCAGAATAGGGGCGCTTCTTGCCGAAGCCCGCCTTGTCCTTGGAAAAGTTTGGCTTGTCCCTGGAGAAGCTCGGCTTTTCCTGCCGTTGCTGCGAGAGATCCGGCGCGCCGGCGAGCGGCTTCACGCGGATGCCCTTCTCCAGCATCTTGTCCTTGCCGATCGCCGACAGGAACCGTTCGGCGCCATCGGCGGTCATTTCGACGAAGGTTTCTTCCTGCTGCATGCGGATCGCACCGATGTCGCGCTTGGTCAGCTTGCCGTGACGGCAGAGCATCGGGATCAGCCAGCGCGGCTCGGCACTCTGCTTGCGGCCGACGGACAGCGAGAACCAGCTGCCGTCGCTGAAATCCGCGCGCTCGGCGCCGAAATCCTCGCGCGGTCCACGGTCTTCGCGCGGCGCGCGTTCGTCGCGGCGCGGCTTGGCGCCGACGGCGACCTCGATCAGGTCTTCCGGAGCCGACCGGCCTGAACGGAACTGGCGTACGAAGGCGGCGGCCATCTGCTCGGCGCCGTGGCGCTCGAGCAGCGCTGCGACGATCGCCTGCTCGTCTTCGCGGATCGGCTCGGCAAAGCTCGTATCGGCGAGCAGCCGCTCGTCGTCACGTTGGCTGACCTCGTCGGCCGACGGCGGGCGTGCCCAGGTCGCGGTGATCCGGCCGCCGTCGAGCAGGCGCTCGGCCTTGCGGCGCTGGTTGACCGGAACGATCAGGGCGCTGACGCCCTTCTGGCCGGCGCGTCCGGTGCGGCCGCTGCGGTGAAGCAGCGTCTCGGAGTTGGTGGGCAGGTCGGCGTGAATGACCAGTTCCAGGCCCGGAAGGTCGATGCCGCGGGCAGCGACGTCGGTCGCAATGCAGACGCGGGCGCGGCCGTCGCGCATGGCCTGCAGCGCATGGGTGCGTTCGTTCTGGCTGAGCTCGCCCGAAAGCGCCACCACCGAGAAGCCGCGATTGTTGAAGCGGGCGGTCAGATGGTTGACGGCGGCACGCGTCGAACAGAAGACGATGGCGTTGCGGGCTTCGTAGTAGCGCAGCACGTTGATGATCGCGTTTTCGCGGTCGTTCGGCGCGACCGTCAGCGCACGGTATTCGATGTCGACATGCTGCTTCTGTTCGGAAGCGGTGCTGATGCGCACGGCGTCGCGCTGGTAGTTCTTGGCAAGCGTCGCGATCGACTTCGGCACGGTCGCCGAGAACATCAGCGTGCGACGGTCATCCGGAGACTCTTCGAGAATGAATTCGAGGTCTTCGCGGAAGCCGAGGTCGAGCATCTCGTCGGCTTCGTCGAGCACGATGGCGCGCAGCGCGGAGATGTCGAGCGAGTTGCGGCGGATGTGGTCGCAAAGGCGACCGGGCGTGCCGACGACGATGTGGGCGCCGCGCTCCAGGGTGCGCTTCTCGGTGCGCATGTCCATGCCGCCGACGCACGAAGCGATCGTCGCGCCGGTCTCACCGTAGAGCCATTCAAGCTCGCGCTTGACCTGCAGCGCCAGTTCGCGCGTCGGTGCAATTGCGAGCGCCAGGGGGGCACCCGCATGCCCGAAGCGGCGTTCGTCGCCAAGCAGCGTCGGCGCCAGCGCCAGGCCGAAGGCGACGGTCTTGCCGGAGCCGGTCTGCGCCGAAACCAGGGCGTCGCGGCCGGCGAGTTCCGGATCGCGCATCGCCTGTTGAACCGGCGTCAATTCGTTGTAACCGCGTTTTGCCAACGCCTCGGCGATCGCAGGCGCGATCCCTTCGAATTCAGTCATATCTTGTCTTTCGGATATCGGTCGTAGAGCCCAGGACGAATGGATCGTCTCGGCGCCAATTGCCGCGGCCAACACGTCGCGGGCCTGTCATGGCGCGCTACATACGCGCTCGCGCGGTTCTTGTACAGGGGCGAAGGCTTCAGGGGCCGGGTTCGTCGCTGCGCGCGCCGAATTCGTTGGGCCCCTGATCGCCCGGCCAGAGGCAAAGGGCGATGAAGACGACCGGGCTCAAGACCGGGATAAATAGAGTGAGGGAAAGCGGGCCGGGATAGCCGATGTCGTGCAGGCGCTTGATCGCCAGCAGCGCGATGGAGGGTAGCGAGACGAGGCTCGAGACGACGAATGCCAGCGTCCAGAGCGCCAGCACCGTCTCGTTGCCCTCGTTGGCGACCATCCGGGCGACCATGAAGCCGCCGATCAGGAACCAGAACAGCCAGGAGAGAAAGAAGGGCAGGCGGCCGATGCGACCGGAGGGACTGAAGAACAGCCAGGTCATGCTCGGCTGCGGCCCCTCCGGTGTCATCGCAATCAGTCCCGAAGCAGTTCGTTGATGCCGGTCTTCGAGCGGGTCTTCTCGTCGACGCGCTTGACGATGACGGCGCAATAGAGGTTCGGCGCCGGCTGGCCGTTGCCCATGGTCGAGCCCGAAGGCATCGAGCCCGCGACGACGACCGAGTAGGGCGGCACTTCGCCATAGGTCACTTCGCCGGTGGCGCGGTCTACGATCTTGGTCGACTTGCCGATGAAGACGCCCATGCCGAGGACGGAACCTTCGCGCACGATGCAGCCTTCGACGACTTCCGAGCGGGCGCCGATGAAGCAATTGTCCTCGATGATCGTCGGGCCGGCCTGCATCGGCTCCAGCACACCGCCGATGCCGACGCCGCCGGAAAGATGCACGTTCTTGCCGATCTGGGCGCAGGAGCCGACGGTCGCCCAGGTGTCGACCATCGTGCCTTCGCCGACATAGGCGCCGAGATTGACGAAGGAGGGCATCAGGATGGCGTTGGGGGCGATATGGGCCGAACGGCGCACGACGCAGTTCGGAACGGCGCGGAAGCCGGCCTTCTCGAACTCGTTGACGCTCCAGCCGTCGAACTTCGAGGGCACTTTGTCCCACCAGACCGACTGGCCCGGGCCGCCCTTGACGATTTCCATCGGGTTGAGGCGGAAGGAGAGCAGCACGGCCTTCTTCAGCCACTGATTGACCGTCCAGTTACCGTCTTCGCCGCGCTGGGCGACGCGGACCTTGCCGCTGTCGAGCAGGTTCAGCGCCGTCTCGACGGCATCGCGCACCGCGCCGCGGGTTCCGGTGTTGACGGAATCGCGGTCTTCAAAGGCGGCTTCGATCGTCTGCGACAGGGAGGCGAGGTCGTGGTTCGTCATCGGAATTCCTTAAAGTTCGGCGGTTATCCTGCGAAAGCTCTACTGCATAAATCCGAAAATCGGAATCGATTTAAGGACAAAATTATGCAGCAGATCTAGCTGCTGCAGCGACCTTGATATGTCCCAAGCGGCAGCGGCTGCACGACATGATCCTGAAAAGTTGAAGGGCTTTTCAGGTCCCTGGAGTGGCCGGGGCTTGGCAAACTGAGGCGAACACGGCACTACAGCGCCGCGTACCCGTTCGGGATACGCAAAGGCCGCCGCAGCGCGCTGATGCGCGTGCGACCTTCATGACCGAGGATTGAGGATAGGACGCGTCTGGACGAGATGCCGATTGTCCGGAACGCGACGGGAAAGACGAGAATATGGCACGCATGAAGAAGCGCGCTCTGCGCCGCAAAGATGGGGTCTGGGATCCGCTGGCCGACAGCTCGCAGAGCCGGCAACGCGCACAGACCGTTCCGGTCACGCCGCAATCGGCTTCGCCTTCCTATCGCCTCGCCTATATCGACGACGATTTTCTCTGCCGCGAGGAGCTGCGCCCGATCCGGCTGCAACTTGAACTCTTAAAGACCGAAATGATGCTGGAGGAGCGCGGCATCAATTCCACCGTCGTCATGTTCGGCGGCGCCCGCATTCCCGAGCCTGGCGGCAACGCCTGGGCGGCGAAGAACGAGACGCAGCGTAAGAACCTCGAAGCCGCCTCGGTCTATTACGAGGAAGCACGCAAGTTCGCGCGGCTCTGCTCCGAGCATTCGGCCAAGCTGCACTACAAGGAATATGTCGTCGTCACCGGCGGCGGGCCGGGCGTGATGGAGGCGGGCAATCGCGGCGCCGATGATGTCGGCGCGCCATCGATCGGCCTCAACATCGTGTTGCCGCACGAGCAGGCGCCCAATCGCTACGTGACGCCCGAACTGTCGTTCAACTTCCACTATTTCGCGATCCGTAAGATGCATTTCCTGCTGCGGGCGAAGGCCGTCACCGTTTTCCCCGGTGGCTTCGGCACACTGGACGAACTGTTCGAGACGATGACGCTGATGCAGACCGGGCGCCTGGCGCTGGTTCCGCTTATTCTGTTCGGGGAAAAGTTCTGGCGCTCGATCGTCAATTTCGAGGCGCTCGCCGAATTCGGCACGATCGCGCCCAACGATGTCGATCTGGTCCAGTTCGTCGAAACGGCCGATGAAGCCTGGGATATCATTTCCCGCTTCTACGAAACGGTCGACCCGAAGTCCGTTCCGATGGCAAACGGCCGCCGCTGATCGCAGCGGTTCGAACAAGCGCATAGCCCCTCGCGCGGGTTGCAAGGGGCTATGGGCTAGGCAGGAGCCTCTCCACCGGGCGGTGGGGAGAGAGAGAAGAGCTCCCGTCAGATCTCTTTGGTGAAGTCGGCCGCGTCGATGACGCCGTCGCTATTCTTGTCGCGCCGCTTGAACATCGTCTCGGCGGCGCTTGAAACTTCGCTGGCGCTCAGGGAGCCGTTGCCGTCGGTATCGACGCGCTTGAAGGCCTTCGGCTTGAGCCCAGGCAGCATGGCCGGGCGGGCTTCCTTCAGCTTGGCAAGGGCGGTCTCGCGCTCTTCGCCGGTCTTCGCCTTGGCGTCCTTCCAGGCCTTGCGCGCCTCGCGGAAGGCTTCGCGCTTCACCTTCATCTCTTCGGTGCTGATCTGGCCGTCGCCATTGGTGTCGAAGGTTTTGAAGTTGTCGGAGATCCGCGCCTGGAACTCGGTGAGCGAAACCTTCTGGTCCTTGTTGGTGTCGAGCCGCTCAATCATGCGCTGGCCGCGCTGCTCGGGCGTCATCTTATCGCGGGCGGCAAAGGAGGGGGAGGCCATTCCGGTGACGGCGACGGAGAGTGCAGCCACGCCGAGGATCAGGGTCTTGTTCGGCATCATATGTCCTTTCGATCGGTTGTTTCTGATCGCAAGGATAGACGCAGGTGCAGCCGGCACCAGTTAAACTTTGGTAATTTAAGTCATTGGCAGAAAAGGGGTTTTTCGGCGGCGAAATTGTGTCGGGGCGGGCGGGACACCGTCTCTGTGGTCGCCGCCCGTATCCGTTTTTCTAGAGATCCGTGAGGAGACGGCGCAGGAAGCCCGTGAGGTCTTCCGTCACGTAGTCGATCTGTTCGTCGGTGTCGTTCGACTTTTCCCAGGATTCCGCGAAGGTGTATTCGAGGTTCTGCGGCACCAGCAGTACAGTCTTCATGCCCAGCGCTTTCGGCACCAGGAGATTGCGCGGCAGGTCCTCGAACATGACCGCATTGCGGGTATCGACCCGGTGCAGGCTCATGAACTTGTCATAGGTCTCGCCGGCGGGCTTCGGCACGAAATCGGCGGCGACGATGTCGAAGATGTCGTCGAAATGGTCGAGGATGCCGAGTGCCCGGGCCGTCATCTGCGCATGGGCAACACTGCCATTGGTGAAGATGAACTTGCGGCCAGGAAGCGACTTGATGGCCTCGCCGAGCGCCGGGTCGGCCGGAACGATCGAATAGTCGATCGCATGCGCCTGCTCGAGGAACTCGTTCGGATCGATGCCGTGATGGACCATCAGGCCTTTGAGCGTCGTGCCGTGGTCGCGGTAGTAATCCTTCTGCAGCTTCTTGGCGTCGGCCGGCTCCAGCGACAAAAGCTTCGCCACATAGGCCGTCATGTTGCGGTCGATCTGCGCAAACAGGTTGACGTGGTGCGGATAGAGCGTGTTGTCGAGGTCGAACACCCAGTCGGTGACATGGGCGAATTCGGAGCGGGTCGGCAGGCGGTCGAGCTTTTTCATGACCGCCTTATGACACGGCCAACCGTGGCGGCAAACGGGAAAATAGCGATGCGGGGTGCGGGGGGCGTAATGCTCGCGCATAGATTAGCGCTTTGAATTGGCAGTTGTGCGTGGCATCTTCCGGCTCGCGCGGTTTTTGGCTCGGGGACGCGGATGCCAATGTCTGACGAAGTGTTTTATCTGCTCTTTCTGTTCGGATTTTACACGTTCACGGTCGTCACCTATTTCGCGCTCGGCCATGGGATCACATGGCTCAACGAGCGCAACCCCGAGCGAAAGATCCAGAAGGGACGCGGCTCCGACAGACGCCGCAGCGCCGAGATCCGCCAGAGCCTCAAATCGATGTTCAGCGCCTGCCTGCCGCTGACGATCGGGCTTTACGCCCAGCAGAAGGGCTGGGCGCCGGCGCCCTGGACGCTCACCTGGTGGAACGCCCTGCCGCTCTTCGTGCTCAGCATGATCCTCTATGATGCCTGGTTCTATTTCATGCACCGGCTGCTGCACACCAAGTGGCTCTATCCGCTGCATGCCCTGCATCATAAAAGCGTCGCACCAACAATCTGGAGCACCTATTCGGAAGACGTCGTCGACAACTTCCTGCTTCAGAGCTTTTCGGCCGTCGTCGTTTTCGTCGTGCCGTTTCCGCCGCTGGTGCTCGTCGCCCATCGGCTGTTCGAACATTTCAACGGCATGATCGGACATTGCGGCTTTGAATATTTTGCCGCTTCGACTGCGCGCTACCCGTCTCCGCTGCTGTGCACGACGTTCCATGATCAGCACCATTCGGGCTTCAGGTACAATTACGCCAACTACTTCTCCTTCTGGGACCGTGTGCTCGGGACGCTCGCGCCCAATTACGATCAGCGTGTGAAGACCTTCGAGGACGAAGCGCCGCGGATCACGATCAGCGAGGGCACCGAACTCGCAGAGGCGCGGGAACGGGCAGAGTAGCGGTCGGTCCGTTAGGTGGTCCTTGGCAATGAGCCGGCCTGCATGCTAGCTCGAAACGATGGAAACCTGGGTCCTCATCACCATCGCCGCGGCCTTCCTTCAGAATGTCCGCTCCGCAATGCAGAAACACTTGAAAGGCGTCATGGGCACGACGGGTGCGACCTTCGTGCGCTTCGGCTTCGGCCTGCCGTTCGCCTTCCTCTATCTCCTTGTGCTCTGGCAGGTGGTGGGCCGTCCGCTGCCGGTGCCGAATGGCACATTCTTCCTCTGGGCGGTGATCGGGGGGCTTGCGCAGATTGCCGCGACCTTCCTGCTCGTCCATCTCTTCTCCTTCCGCAACTTCGCCGTCGGCACCGCCTATTCGCGCACCGAGCCGGCGCAGGCGGCTCTCTTCGGTCTGATCTTCCTCGGTGAAAAGGCGAGCGAGGGTACGCTGGTGGCGATCGCCATTTCGGTCGTCGGCGTGATGCTGATCTCGGTGGCGCGCACGACCCTGAGCGCGCGCACGCTGGTGACCTCGGTATTCTCGCGCACGGCCGGCATCGGCTTGCTGTCCGGCACCTTCTTCGGTCTTTCGGCCGTCGCCTACCGTTCGGCGTCGCTCGCACTGGCGCCGAGCCTGCCGGCACCCGACTACATGATGCAGGCAAGCTTCACGCTTGGCTTCGTCATCCTCCTGCAGACCGTCGTCATGCTGATCTGGATCGTGCTGCGCGAGCGCGACGAGCTGCCGCGCATCGCGGCAGCCTGGAAGCCGGCCTTTGTTGTCGGCTTCGTCGGCGCGTCTGCCTCCTTCGGCTGGTTCATGGCGATGACCCTGCAGCAGGCGGCCGTCGTCAAGGTCGTGGCCCAGGTGGAAATGCTCTTCACCTTCGCCTCGTCCTTCTTCATCTTCCGGGAATGGATCAACCGGCTGGAGCTCCTGGGCTGCCTCCTGATCGTGCTTGGCGTCGTGATGCTCGTGCTCATCTGAAGACGGGCGCTGATCTCACAAAATAGACGCCCGAAAACCGGCGTCGCCCGACCCCGCGGCGTGCTAGAACGGCAGCATGTTGTTCGATCTCCCCTCCGATGACACGCTCTACGATGCACTGATTGCGCGCAGCAGCGACTACGAAGCTTCCGCCTTCGTCTGCGTCAAGACAACAGGCGTCTTCTGCCGCCTGTCCTGCCCCGCCCGCAAGCCGAAGCGGGAGAATACGATCTTCGTCGGCTCGATCGGAACCTGCCTTGAGACAGGCTTCCGCCCCTGCCAGCGGTGCCGGCCGCTTGCCACCTTCGGCGCCAAGGACCCGCTCGTCCAGGAGCTTCTGCAGGCGCTGGAAGCGGCGCCCGAACGGCGCTGGAGCGAGGACGATCTCGTTCGCCGCGGGCTCGATCCGTCGACCGTCCGGCGCGCCTTCAAGCGGGCACTCGGCATTACCTTCCTCGATCTCGCGCGGCATCGCCGCCTGGGGCTCGCCGCCCGCCAGCTCGCGGACGGCGGGCGGGTGATCGATGCGCAGCTCGAGGCCGGCTATCAATCGCCGAGCGGCTTTCGCGCCGCCTTCCAGCGCCTGCTCGGCGATGCGCCAGCGGCAGCCCAGGGGAGGGCGCTGCTCTCGTCCGACTGGATCGAAACGCCGATCGGGCCGATGGTCGCGGTTGCCGATGCGACGCATCTCCATTTACTGGAGTTCCACGAACGCAAGGCGCTGCCGACGGAACTGGAGGCGCTGAAGCGCGCGACGCGCTCGGCCATCGTTCCCGGCCGGACGACGCCGATCGACCAGATCGAAGGCGAGTTGAAGAGCTATTTCGCCGGCGAGGCGAGCGGATTTCAAACCCCGCTTGCGCCTGGGGGGACGCCCTTCGAGCGCAACGTCTGGGCGAAGCTCGTGAAGATTCCCGCCGGCGGAACGCGTTCCTATGGTGACATTGCCCGCGAGGTCGCTACCATCCAGTCCGCTCGTGCGGTCGCCAAGGCCAACGGTTCCAACCGGATCGCCATCGTCATTCCGTGCCACCGTTGCCTCGGTGCGGATGGTTCGTTGACCGGCTACGGCGGCGGGCTCTGGCGCAAGCAATGGCTGCTTCGGCACGAGGCGAAGATGAAACCAGTCAGCCTATTGGTGGAGGAAACGCAATGAACCAGAAGGAAAAGGCGCTCGCCTTTGCCGCCCTGCATAAAAAGGGCGACCCGGTCGTGCTCTACAATATCTGGGACGCCGGCAGCGCCAAGGCGGTGGCCGAAGCCGGGGCCAAGGCGCTTGCGACCGGAAGCTGGTCGGTGGCCGCCGCCCACGGCTTTGGCGACGGCGAGAAGGTGCCGCTGGCATGGCTTGCCGATATCGCGCGCCTGATCGTGGCTTCGACCGACCTGCCCGTCAGCATCGATTTCGAGGGCGCCTATTCCGACGACCCGGCGACCGGTGCCGCCAATGTCTCGCGCATCCTTGACGTCGGCGCCATCGGCATCAATTTCGAGGACCAGATCGTTGGCAAGGGCGGCGTGCACCCGGTCGAAAAGCAGGCGACGCGCATCCGCGCCATCCGCGAGATGGCCGACCGGCGCGGCATCCCCCTGTTCATCAACGCCCGCACCGATCTCTTCCTGCAGGAGGGTGACGAGAGCCGGCATGCCGGCTTCGTCGACGAGGCGATTGCCCGCGGCAAGGCCTATGCCGAAGCCGGCGCCAGCGGCTTCTTCGTGCCGTGGCTGGTGGACGAGGCGCTGATCGCCAAGGTCTGTGCTGCCTCTAGCCTGCCCGTCAACATCATGATGCGACCGACCGCACCCGACCTGAAGGCGCTCGCCCGCGCCGGCGTCTCGCGCGTCAGCTATGGCCCGGGGCCGTATCGCGTGATGATGGAGAAGCTGAAGGCGGCGGCGACCGAGGTCTATCAGGGCTGATCGGATCTCGCTGTTCAAAACAAAAGCGGGAGAGGGCCGATGCCTTCTCCCGCTTTTTTGTTTGAAGCGATGGTTGCTGAAGCCGATCAGGGCACGATCAGCGTGCCGGCGCCGCGCTCGGTGAAGATTTCGAGCAGCACCGAATGGGCGGTCTTGCCATTGAGGATGACGACGCCCTGGACGCCCGCCTTGATCGCGTCGATGCAGGTCTCGACCTTCGGGATCATGCCGCCGGAGATCGTGCCGTCGGCAATTAGTGCACGCGCCTGGGAAACCGAGAGTTCCTTGATCAGGTTGCCCTGCTTGTCGAGCACGCCCGGAACGTCCGTCAGGAACAGCAGGCGCGTGGCGTTGAGCGCGCCGGCAATCGCGCCGGCAAAGGTATCGGCGTTGATGTTGTAGGTGTGGCCGTCACGGCCCGGCGCCACCGGC
Organism: Ensifer sp. ENS09; assembly: GCF_014852425.1. Classification (NCBI taxonomy): domain Bacteria; kingdom Pseudomonadati; phylum Pseudomonadota; class Alphaproteobacteria; order Hyphomicrobiales; family Rhizobiaceae; genus Ensifer; species Ensifer sp. ENS09. The sequence goes on along the minus strand of NZ_JACVBP010000002.1, from coordinate 1,035,680 downwards.
GCGATCACCGGGATCATTTCCGAGCGGGCAAGCAGGTCGATCAGCGTGCGGTCGACTTCGACCACTTCGCCGACGAAGCCGAGATCGAGCACGCGCTCGATGTTGCTGTCCGGATCCTTGATGGTCTTGCGCGCCTTTTCGGCGAAGACCATGTTGCCGTCCTTGCCACAAAGGCCGATCGCCCATTCGCCTGTTTGGTTGATGAGTGCGACGATCTCCTTGTTGATCGAGCCGGCCAGCACCATCTCGACGATCTCGACGGTCTTTTCGTCGGTGACGCGCAAGCCGCCTTCGAACTTCGATTCGATGCCCATCTTCGTCAGCATCGCGCCGATCTGCGGGCCGCCGCCATGCACGACGATCGGGTTGACGCCCGACTGTTTCAGAAGCGCGATGTCGCTGGCAAAAGCGCGGCCGAGCTCGCTGTTGCCCATGGCGTGGCCGCCATATTTGACGACGATCGTCTTGTTTTCGTAGCGCTGCATGTAGGGCAGGGCCTGGGTGAGCAGGCGTGCCTGGATTTCACTTTCATTGGCGGACATGGCGGACCCTCGAAAAATACCGGCTGCTGTTTAGCGCAAGTTCCGGACCGAGGGAATGATCGGCGAACAAGATAAAGCCGGAATGACGGAACGGCTGGCACATTGTGATCAGCGCCCTATCTCCGTTCGTGAACGAGGCTTTGGGGCGCGCACTGGATGATGGACGAGGACATAGCCGGGCTGCTCGGCCGCATTTCGCTCGGCGACCGCGATGCCTTTTCCGAACTCTATCGCCAGACCAGCCCGAAACTCTTCGGCATCTGCTTGCGTATCCTTGCAAACAGGAGCGAAGCGGAAGAAGCCCTGCAGGAAATCTACGTCAAGATCTGGCAGCGCGCCGGGCGTTTCGCGCAAGGACAGGCGTCGGCGGCGTCCTGGCTGGCGGCGATCGCGCGCAATCAGGCGATCGATCTCATCCGGGCGCGCAAACCAGCCGCCAACGTGATTGACGAAGCCTACGATTTGGCTGATCCTGCTGCCGATCCGGAAAAATCGGCAGTGGTGAAAGCGGAGGGCAGGCGGATCGACGCCTGCATGGAGGAGCTTGAAAAAGACCGCGCGGAAGCGGTGCGGCGCGCCTATGTCGAGGGCCTGAGCTACCAGGAACTGGCTGACGTCTTCGCGGTGCCGCTGAACACGATGCGGACTTGGTTGAGGCGCAGTCTCCTGAAGTTGCGAGAGTGTATGGAGCGATGACTACACCAACCCCAGAGGGCCGGGACTTTCGCCGCGACGAGGTGATTGCGGGCGAGTACGTGCTCGGCGTGTTGTCTGCCGACGATCGCCGCAAGGTCGAAGCCCGGCTTGCCTCCGATCGCAACTTCGCCGCCATGGTCGACCGCTGGCAGAGCAACCTATCCTCCTTCGACGAAGCCTACGATCCGGTGGTGCCTCCACCCAGGACCTTCGCCGCGATCGAGCGGCAACTGTTCGATACGTTTCGGCCGGAGCCTGCGCGGTCCCGCGGGCTGTGGCATTCGCTGGCGCTCTGGCGTGGGTTGGCGCTGGCCTCGCTCGCCGCGCTGATGGTGATGGCCGCCTCCATGGCCGGCCTGTTCGAGACGCCGTCGACCGGTGCTTCGCTCGTTGCAGAGCTTACGGGCAAAGGGGCCGCCATCGATCTCGTCGCCCGCTTCGACCGGGCATCGGGCCGCCTGCAGGTAACGCCGGTGGCCGCCAGCCAGGCGGAACAGAAATCGCTCGAACTCTGGCTGATCAACGGCAGCAATCCGGCGATTTCGCTCGGTGTTTTGCCGCAGACCGGGGAAGGCGAAATCGCCGTGCCGTCGACGTTCCGCTCGAGGATCTCCGCCGGTTCGGTTCTTGCCGTCAGCGTCGAGCCGCTCGGCGGCTCGCCAACCGGCGTGGCCACTGGACCGATCATCGCGCTCGGCAAGGCGCGAAACCTCTGATCACATCAGCCTATTAAATATCGTTATTTATCAGTCGGCTAACTTTCCCCGCGAATTCCTGAAACTCTTTCTGTCGTCCTTCCGTTGCTTGTCCTGTTCCCCGCAGGGAACGGCAGCTTCGGCGGGCGGCGCTATGCCGCCTCCCTCAACAGGAAGGAAGAGAAGATGTTCACGTCTGCCATCCGCTTGGTCGCAACAGCGTCCGTCCTCGCAGCAAGTGCATTCGTCGCCCACGCCGAAAATCCGATGGTCGGCGGCGCGCCGATGTATGCGGAGAAAAACATTGTCGAAAACGCGGTCAATTCCAAGGATCACACGACGCTGGTCGCCGCCGTCAAGGCCGCCGGCCTGGTGAAGACGCTGGAGGGCAAGGGGCCATTCACGGTGTTTGCGCCGACGAATGCCGCCTTTGGCGCACTGCCGGCCGGTACTGTCGACACGTTGCTGAAGCCGGAAAACAAGGACAAGCTCGCCAAGGTCCTGACCTGCCATGTGGTTGCCGCCGACGCGATGTCGGCGACGATTGCCGAGATGATCAAGAAGGACGGCGGCGAGCATGACGTCAAGACGGTCGGGGGCTGTGTGCTGAAAGCCAGGGAAGATGGCGGCAAGCTGATGCTGACCGACGAAACCGGCGGTACCGCGACGGTAACGATCGCCGACGTCAAGCAGTCGAACGGCGTCATCCACGTGATCGACAAGGTTCTCCTGCCGAAAAGCTGACCCTCTGTAGCGCCGGGCCGCTGCCAGCGGCCTGGCGCATCTATCGCACGGGATGGCTTTTCGCCGCGTCACGACGCTTTGAACGGCATTGTTTTGCAGTGCCTCCGTCCGGGCGATATCGTCGATCTCGACATCCGACAAATCGACAACTTACAGCGCACCGCACGAATGACCGTGATGTGCTTTAGGCCCGGTAGGAGGTTATCATGATCAGTCGGCGCGTCTTCCTGATGGCAGGCACGGCATTGGCCGCAGCATTCGCGTTTCGCGGCCTCACGCCGCTGGCATGGGCTGCGGGAACGGTGACCTTCGAAGTCGTCAAATCCGATGCCGAATGGCGGGCGACCCTCACCGACGACCAGTACCGGATCCTGCGGCACGAGGATACGGAGCGCCCCTTTACCAGCGCGCTCAACCACGAAAAGCGCAAGGGCACCTTCCAATGCGCCGGCTGCGCGCTGCCGCTCTATTCGTCCGAGGCGAAATATGACAGCGGCACGGGCTGGCCAAGCTTCTGGCAATCGCTCCCCAATGCCGTGGCGACACGGGAAGACAATTCGCTGCTCATGACCCGGACGGAATGCCATTGCCGCCGTTGCGGCGGACACCTCGGTCACGTCTTCGACGACGGCCCGCCACCGACCGGCAAGCGCCATTGCATCAATGGCTTGGCGCTTGCCTTCGCGATGTCTCGATAAGCCAGCCGGACGACTAGGCGCCGGCAGGCGGCGTAGCCGGTGCTGCGCCGGAGAGGGCTTCCTGCAGCTTCTGCTCCTGTTCTGGCGAAAGCGACGTCTTCAGCACGCGGCCGCGCAGGTCGGGGAATTCGGCGAGAACCTTTTCCGGCTGAACCTTGCGCACCAGGATGAACAGAGCGGAGGAATTGTTCGGGATGGTGTTGCCGAGCGACTTGATGAATTCGTCGTCGATGCCGTAGTCGCTGAGCGACCCCGAAAGAGCGCCGGCACCCGCGCCAAGCGCGCCGCCGATTGCAAAGCCCGCCAGCGGATTGAGGAACAGAAGGCCGACCAGGCCGCCCCAGAGCGAGCCGGAGAGCAGGCCCGAGGTGGCGCCGACGGCCGTCAGGTTGAGGCTCTGCTTCAGGTGGACCTTGCCTTCGGTGTCGCGCACGACGACCACCGCATCCTCGAGGTCGATCAGATATTCCTTCTTCAGCCCGGCGAGCCGGACCAGAACCCTGTCAGCCTCCTCGGGGGAATCGAACCCGACAACGATCAAATCGGACATGTCTCACTCCTATCTCTGGCCGCGCCACCGTTCTGGGCGCAACGCAGAGATAGAGCGGATTGCATGTCGGGGTAGTGACAGAGATCAAAGACAGAGGATTGGCAGAGGTTGTCGAGGCCTCACCGCCCCGGGTTTGTCCCGCGGGTTCCGCTAGTGGGCAATCGCCGTGGCGATCGCGGCCCGCAGTTCCTCGAGACCTTCCCCCTTTTCCGAAGAGGTCGAAAGGACCTCCGGATAGGCCGCCGGATGCTTCTTGATCTTTTCGAGCGTCTCGGCGACCAGCCGCGGTACGCCGGCGGCCTTGATCTTGTCGGTCTTGGTCAACACGAGCTGATAGGAGACCGCTGCCTTGTCGAGCAGGTCGAGCACCTCGTCGTCGTTCTTCTTGATGCCGTGACGGCTGTCGATCAGCACATAGACGCGCTTCAGCGTCGAGCGGCCGCGCAGATAGTCGAAGACGAGCTTCGTCCAGGCATCGACCTGGTCCTTCGGCGCCTGGGCATAGCCGTAGCCGGGCATGTCGACGAGCGCCATAGGCGGCAGGTCGTCGGCCTCGCCGGAAAAACCATCCGGCACGAAGTAGTTGAGTTCCTGCGTGCGGCCAGGGGTATTGGAGGTTCTCGCCAGGCCCTTGTGGCCGACCAGCGCGTTGATCAACGACGATTTGCCGACGTTCGAGCGACCGGCAAAGGCAATCTCGGCCGGTCCTTCGGGTGGCAGGAATTTCATGGCGGGAACGCCGCGAATGAAAATCCACGGCCGGCCGAACAACGGCTTGTCGTCTTTGGGTCTGGTATCGGCCATCGGCGGTCGGTCCTTCATCGAGAAAGTCCTTGGCTTCAAGGTTTTGGCCGTGGATGTCAAGGCGTCGGCGTGCGGACTGGCCGTGTGGGGATGGTTTGCGTCCGCCGGAATTCGTTGAGCAAGTAGGCAAGCAACGCCAGAAGAATGAAGGTGCCGCCGACGATCGTCCGGCTGCTCGGCACTTCGCCGTGGATGATCGCGACCCAGAGCGGCCCGAGCACGGTTTCCGCCGTCCCGAGCAGTGCGGCCAGCGCCGAGGGCACCAGCCGGGCGCCGGTGACGAAGAGCGCCATGCCAAGCCCGAGGTTGAAGGCGCCGAAGACGAAGAGCAGCGCGAGTTCGCCTCCGGTCACCGCCAGGCCCGATGATTGGCTGGCGGCAATGCCGCTTGCGGCAAAGCAGCCGAAGCAGGTGGCGGGCGTCATGCGCACATGCGGGTAGCGGCGGGTAATGACGGTTGCCAGTGCGAAGACGACGGGGATCAAGAGCGCCAGCGCGTCGCCGACCGGTGACATTGTTCCCGTCAGGCTTTCCGACACCATGATCCCGACGCCGAAGATGACGGCGGTGATCGCGCCCCACGTGAAGCGGGAGACCCGTTCGCGAAACAATACCCAGCTCATCAGCGCTGCAAACAGCGGCACACCGGCGCCGAGCAGAACGACATTGGCGATCGTCGTGTAGGAGATCGCAATGATGAAGGACGTCGAGGCGATGGTGAAACAGAGCCCGACGGCGATGCCCGGCCAGCCCATGCCCTTGAACAGCGCCACCGTGCCGCGCGGTCCGTCGCGCACCAGCATGAAGGCGAGCAGGAACAGGCCGGCGAACAGGCAGCGCCAGAAGACGATCGTCCAGCTGTCGGAAATGTGCAGGAAGCGCGCAATGGCCCCGCCGAAGCTCCAGAAGAAGGCCGAGCCGAAGACGAGCAGGGCGCCAAGCTTCTCGTTGGCGGCAAACGGGGCGGAAGTGGCCGACGGGTCGGTCATGGCAAGTTGTCCTGGAGCAGGGGGACGCTGATTTCAATAACGCCAGATGCCCGGACCGCACGCCCGCGTCAACGCCATCCGCGTGTCGCGCCGCGGCGTGGAAACAAAAAAGCCCCGGACCGAAGTCCGGGGCTCTGCGATTGTGGTGTCGGCCGGCGTCATTCCGCCGGTTTGGGTTTCTTCGAGAACAGGCCCTTCAGATTGTCGAAGAGCTCGATCTTCACGCCCTGGCGCTTCATGATGATCGACTGCTGCAGCACCGAAAGCGTGTTGTTCCAGGCCCAGTAGATCACCAGACCGGCCGGGAAGGAGGCCAGCATGAAGGTGAAGACCACGGGCATCCAGGTGAACAGCATCGCCTGGGTCGGATCCGGCGGCGTCGGGTTCATGCGCATCTGCACGAACATGGTGACGCCCATGATGATCGGCCAGACGCCGAGGTGCAGGAAGGCCGGACCGTCGAACGGCAGGAGGCCGAAGAGGTTGACGATCGTCGTCGGATCGGGCGCCGAAAGGTCGTGGATCCAGCCGAAGAACGGCGCGTGGCGCATCTCGATGGTGATGTAGATCACCTTGTAGAGCGCGAAGAACACCGGGATCTGGATCAGGATCGGCCAGCAGCCGGCCAGCGGGTTGATCTTCTCGTCCTTGTAGAGCTGCATCATCGCCTGCTGCAGCCCCATGCGGTCGTCGCCGAACTTCTTCTTCAGTTCCTCCATCTTCGGCTGAACCTTCTTCATGTTCGCCATCGATGCGTACTGCTTGTTGGCAAGCGGGAAGAACAGACCCTTGACGACGATCGTGGTGATCAGGATCGCGATGCCGAAGTTGCCGAACAGACGGAAGAAGAAATCCATCATTTTGAACATCGGCTTGGTGATGAAGTAGAACCAGCCCCAGTCGATCAGCTTGTCGAAGTTGGGGATCGAGTAGGCCACTTCATAGTTGTCGACGACAGGAACTTCCTTGGCGCCGGCAAAGACGAGGTTCTTGATTTCCGAGGACTGACCGGGCGCGACCGTGATCGCGTCGCTCTTGTAGTCGCTCTGGTAGCGGGCGCGACCGTCGGTAAAGTGCGTGAAGCGCGTGTCGTAGGGGGTTGCCTGCGGCGGAACGATGGCCGCTGCCCAGTACTTGTCGGTGATGCCGAGCCAGCCACCGGTAGCCTTGCCCGGCTCGACCGACTTTTCGTCTTCGATCTTGCCGTACTTCAGTTCCTGCAGGCCGTGCTCGCCAAGCACGCCGATGAAGCCTTCATGCAGCACGTAGACGCTCGGCGTCGTCGGCTTGTTGAAGCGGGTCACGCGGCCGTAGGAGGAAAGGCTGAGGGGCTCGGCTGCGCCGTTCTTGATGCTGTCGACCACCTGGAACATGTAATGTTCGTCAACCGAGATGGTGCGGTTGAACGTGACGCCCTTTTCGTTGGTGAAGGTCAGTGTCACCGGGGTTGCCGAGGTCAGTTTGTCGCCGCCCGAAAGCGTCCAGACGGTCTGCGGGCCGGGCACGGTGCCGGTCGCGTCGCTGCCGACATAGCCGATTTCGGCAAAGTAGCCGTCAGCGGTTTCAGCCGGGCTGAAAAGGGTGATGACCGGGCTCTTCGGATCGACCGTCTCGCGGTACTCCTTGAGCTTCAGGTCGTCGAAGCGGGCGCCGGTCAGGTTGATGGAGCCGGAAAGCGCCGGCGTGTCGATCGCAACGCGAGCCGACTTGGCAATCGCCTGGTCGCGGTTTTCACCGGCACCCGGGATTGCGCCGCCGCCCGGCAGGGCCTGGCCTGGCGTCTGCTGTGTCGGTGTTGCCGGCTGCGACTGTGCCTGCTGGGCCTGCAGCGCTTCCGCAGCGATGCGTTCCTTTTCAATCTTCGGATTGACGTAAAGGAACTGCCAGGCAATGAGGATCAGCACGGACAGGCCAATCGCCACGAAATAGTTGCGGTTTTTTTCCATCATAGTTTCCTGGAACCGGCCGGCGGCCGCTTCTGTTTCGGCTTGTTTTCGATGCGCTCGTGAAGGCCCCGGGTCAAGGCGTCGAAGGGAGCATTCAGGAGTTCGCGTCGGGCGACAATCACATAGTCGTGTCCGGGTTTCATTGCAAACCCGGCGGAAAGCCGCACCGCCTCTTTCAGGCGTCGGCGCATCCGGTTTCGCTCGACGGCATTGCCGTGTTTCTTGGTCACGGTGAAGCCGACGCGGGCTTCGCCTTCCGGATCGTTGCGGTCGAGCACTTCGAGGAGAAACAGGGGGCCTCTGCGGCCTTCTCCAGCCCGAACGGCCAAAAACTGCGGACGGCTTTTCAGCCGCCCGACAGTCGTTTTGTCTTTATCTGACGTCATGTGCCCGGACACTGGTTTCGGGCAGTTTCGGCTTAAGCCGAAAGACGCTTGCGGCCACGAGCCCGGCGGGCTGCGAGGACCTTCTGGCCACCCTTGGTAGCCATACGCGAACGGAAGCCGTGGCGACGCTTGCGGACAAGCTTGGACGGTTGGTAAGTACGCTTCATTTATTTAATACCGCGGTGTGCGGCCCTTCTTGGGTTTGCGTGTAGCAAGGAGCGTTTACGTTATCGGACATGGCTCCGCCATTTCGGGCAGGAGGGCTTGACCGGACGTGGGCGGCTTATAAGGGGAATTTTCCCGGAAAGTCAATTGCGGGCGGCGATTCAGTGGCGACAGCGCCGCAAAAAGCGCCGGTGCACCCGCCAATGGCGATCCGTCGGACCGCGAAAAGGAAGGTCAACTAGCCGAGATTGGTAAAGGGAGCCCTAACTGGATCTCCCCAGAATGCCGGTCGAGGCCGACGAGCTTTATTAACCACGCCTATTTTAGGGTCTTCCCGGTGCATATGGGGCGGCGGCATGTCCGATAATCGGACGCTCTCGTCACTCCGTGGAGGTCGGGATGAAAATACGCGGAAAGATCAATCTAATCGTCGGCATCATGAGCATGCTGGCGATCGCTGTGACCGGCATGTCGCTGGTGGCGGTCAACAAATACAACGAAAAATTCCATCAGTACGAGAACGTTGCGGAGCGCGCCTTCAATGCCGAGCGCCTCAACCGCCTGGTGACCGCGGTGGTGATGGAATCGCGTGGCATTTATGCCGCCCCGACCCTTGAGAAGGCAAAGCCCTTCGCCGAAGGCATTCGCAAGAATCTCGACAAGATCGATACGCTGCTCGCCGAGTGGCGCCTGCTGATCCCGGCTGAAACCATGGCCTCCTTCGACACGCTGGTCGCGCGCGCCGCGGAGTTCAAGGCTTTCCGCGTCGAGACCGCCCGTCTTGGCGAGGAAGTTTCGCCGCAGGCTGCCAACGAGCAGGGCAATACTGACGCCAATCGCGCCAACCGCAAGGCGTTCCAGGAGCAGATCGACGGCGTCGTCGACATCAACCTGAAGACGCTTGAAGTCGTGACGGCTGACGTTGCTGTCTTCGAGCGCGGCGTGATCATCACGATTCTTGCTATCGCTGGCCTTGGCCTCATCGCCGGCATAGGCGCGGCATTCTATATCGCCACCAACCATCTGAGCCGTCCGATCCTCGAGTTGACCGGCAAGATGAAGCAACTGGCTGGCGGCGATCTCACCGCAGACGTGCCCTTCGTGGGCCGCACGGACGAGATAGGCGAAATGGCCGAAGCCGTGCAGGTCTTCAAGCAGAACGGCCTGGCCGTGCGCGACCTCAATGCGCAGGAAGCGGTGTTGCGTGAAAAGAGCGCCGACCTGCAGTCGAGCATCGGTGTCGTCGTTGCGGCCGCCGCCGCCGGCGATTTCACCAAGCGCATCGGCAAGGACTACGAGAACGACGACCTCAACCGCTTTGCTGGCAGCGTCAACGAGCTGGTCGGCAGCGTCGATGCCGGTATCGCCGAAACCCGCCGGGTGATCGCGAGCCTTGCGGCCGGGGACCTGACCCAGAGCATGAACGGCCACTACCAGGGCGCCTTCGCCGAGCTGCAGAAGAACGTCAACGAGACGCTCTCCACGCTGCAAAAGACGCTGCGCGAGGTCCGTGTGACGACCGACTCGATCAACGGCAATTCGTCCGAGCTGCGTTCGGCCGCCGACGATCTGTCGAAGCGGACGGAACAGCAGGCCGCCGCCCTTGAGGAAACGTCTGCCGCGCTCGATCAGATCACGGTCGCCGTCAAGAGCTCCACCGAGCGGGCGCAGGAAGCGACCGTCATGGTCAACGAGGCCAAGCACAGCGCCGCGCAGTCGGCAGCCGTCGTGCGCAACGCCGTCGACGCCATGGGCCGGATCGAGCAGGCCTCGAGCGAAATCGGCCAGATCACCAACGTGATCGACGAAATCGCTTTCCAGACCAACCTCCTGGCGCTGAACGCCGGGGTCGAGGCGGCCCGAGCAGGTGACGCGGGCAAGGGCTTCGCCGTCGTCGCGCAGGAAGTGCGCGAGCTCGCCCAGCGCGCCGCAAGTGCTGCCAAGGACATCAAGTCGCTGATCTCCAAGTCCGGCAGCGAAGTAGCAACCGGTGTCCGCCTGGTGCAGGAGACCGGTTCGGCGCTTGGCGAGATCGAGGAACGGGTCCTGAAAATCAACGACCACATCCACTCGATCGCGACCGCCGCACGCGAACAGTCGACAGGCCTCAGCGAAGTCAGCACCGCCGTCAACCAGATGGACCAGGTGACCCAGCAGAACGCTGCCATGGTGGAAGAGGCGAATGCCGCAACCCACAAGCTCTCCGGCGAAGCCAACAATCTCGCCAGCCTGATCGCCTACTTCAAGGTCGACCATGTTGCCGCGCGGCCGATCGCCGTGGCCCGCGAGACGGCCCAGCCGGTCGCATCGCCGGCGCGGCGCATGATGGGCAACGTCGCCCGCGCCTTTGGCGGCGGCGGCGCCGCTGCGGCGGCCGCCAAGGACGATTGGGAAGAGTTCTGATCGGCGGCTTGCCTCGCCAGGTGATTGGAGCCCGCGGTGCCACAAGGCGCCGCGGGCTTTCTGCTTTTGAAGCCATCAAGACTTGCCCCTGATCATGGGCAGGGCTGTCGTCGTCGTCCGCAACGGCGCCACGCGAACTGTTCCCTGGGTGACTTACATCGATGCCAATTCTGTGCAGGTAGGTCGAGCCGAGGCGGCGGTGTGCCGAGATTTGCTTCGGCGATGCAAGGGGAGGAAGATGAACGGGATGCGATCCTTGGTCATGATCGACGGCAGGAGACGGAGAGATGGCCGCGCCTATGCCGCACCCTCTAAAGTCCGTCTGCGATTGGAAAAACGGCGGCCATCTCCTATTATGCGCTTCAGGCGCGATGCCCCATGGCCCGGATGTTCATACGGGGTCCCAGGCGTTTTGGTTGACGGGCAGGAAAGTTTTTAAGGCATGACGGAAGAAACACGTCCGGCGAAGGCAGGCGAGGCATTGAGAACCAGTGCCGGGTTTTTCCGCGGTCTATCTGGCAAGCTGCTGCTGTTGACCATCGTTTTCGTCATGCTGGCCGAAGTGCTTATTTTCGCTCCGTCCGTTGCCACCATGCGTATCCGCTGGCTCGAGGATCGGCTGAATACGGCAGCGGCCGCAGCCGTCGTCGTCGACGGCCTGCAGAATGTCGAGCTGCCGCGCAGCGTGCAGAAGGACACGCTGATGGCGACCGGCACCAAGGCGATCGTCATCCGGCGCAAGGATGCCTCGCGCATGATCGCGCTGACCGACATGCCGCTTGAGATCCAGGGTGAATACGACGTCGCCAATTCCACCGCCGTTGCGGCCATCCGCGATGCCTTCGACACGCTGCTTTTCGGCGGCGACCGCGTGATCCGCGTCTATGGTCCGCTTGGCGAAAGCGATGCGACGATCGAGCTCCTGATGAAGGATGCGAGCCTGCGCAAGGCGATGCTCGTCTACTCGCGCAATGTCTTTGTCCTGTCGCTTATCATTTCGCTGATCACCGCGGCGCTGATCTTTCTTGCCATCAACCGCATGCTGATCGCGCCGATCCGGCGGATGACGGCGAACATGCAGGACTTTTCCAACGACCCGGCCGATCCCGCCCGCGTACTCGTGCCGCCGCAGGGCCACGACGAACTCGCCGTCGCCGGCCAGCATCTCGCCAGCATGCAGCGCGAACTGCAAAAGACGCTGAAGCAGCAGAAGAGCCTGGCCGAACTCGGGCTCGCGGTGTCGAAGATCAACCACGACATGCGCAACATCCTGTCCTCGGCGCAACTGATTTCCGACCGGCTGGCCGATGTGGACGATCCTGTCGTCAAGCGCTTCGCGCCGACCCTGTTGCGCACCATCGACCGCGCCGTCGGCTACACCCGCGAAGTTCTGTCCTACGGTCGCACCACCGAGGCCGAGCCGCATCGGCGCTTCGTCGCGCTGAAGCCGCTGGTCTCCGATGTCGCCGAACTGCTGGCGATCGATCCGCAATCCGGCATCGATTTCCAGATCCAGATGCAAGACGACCTCGAAGTCGACGCCGACAGCGAGCAGCTCTTCCGGGTGGTGCACAATATCTGCCGGAACGCTGTGCAGGCGCTGACCAATCACGAACCCGAGGACGGGCGCCCACGCGCCGTTGTCGTCTCCGCCATGCGCATCGGCAGTGTCGTCACCATTTCCGTGGACGACACTGGCCCCGGCATGCCGCCCAAGGCGCGGGAGAACCTGTTTGCTGCTTTCCGCGGCTCGGCGCGCTCAGGCGGCACCGGACTTGGGCTGGCGATCGCGCGCGAGCTTGTGCTTGCCCATGGCGGCACCATCGCCCTCGTCGAGAAGCCGACGCCCGGCACGCTGTTTCGCATCGAACTGCCCGACCGCCCGGTGCCGCTCGACGCCTTCCGTTCGAAGTTCCGCCACTAGAGCCGCACATTCACCCTCCTGGGTGTCAGCCGTGGCCCCTGATGATTCCGTGTTTGGGCAGGATCTGCCCGGCCACGGCGCGCGGCTCGCCCGGCGTACGGGCGGCGCAGGGGCACCCCTCAATTATTTTCTGCAGTCGGGTCCTGCGGCGGCATCCCTTGCTTTCCAGCGGGTTCAGCGCCGGCGCGGCCGCCTCCGTCCACAGCAAAGCGGACATGTCGTCGTAAAAAAGAAAATTTTTACAGAACGGCGCTTGCAATCCCCGAAAGGACCCTTTAGAGAACCGCTCACGCAAGCGGTTCGACCGCTTCAGGCAAAAGCACCCGTAGCTCAGCTGGATAGAGCACCAGACTACGAATCTGGGGGTCAGGAGTTCGAATCTCTTCGGGTGCGCCATTCTTTTCAATGACATAGATGATGTCTAGATCCGGTTGTTCGGATCCCACCTTGGGTCGCGCGTCGCGACCTTGCGTTTCGCGACGCGCCTCTCACATCCCTCAAGTGTCTTTCGTTTGCAGTGTTCCGTGGGCCAGGCTCGCGGCTGGTGAATCGCCGCTACGTTGCTTCACGGGATCCGAAGCAAGCAGCGCTCGATCCTGAAGAATCGCGTTCGCCTAGTCCGGTTGATCGCTCAGGATTGGCCTACGCTGTAGCCCTTCTCGACGAGCCAGGCATCGTGAAGCCACTTTTCCGTTCCGCGGCGGCCGGGAAAGCTGATCCAGTGAATGTCGCGCTCGAACACAATGACCTTTCGGTCCGCGCCGACGATGACCCCCATCCAGAGGCCGTCGGCCTGGTTGCGCATCTTGACCTTCATGCCCGTGAGGGTCAGGTCTTCGCTGCGGCCGTTGCGGGCAACCCGCAGGGGTTCGTCATGCGGGTCGATCCAACTGACCCTCATTCCGGGCAGAAGGTCTGGCGCTGCCTCGCGCAGGAAATCCATGGCGATTACCTGCGCGTCCTCGCGGGTCGACAACGGGCGGCCGACCAGATCCAGGTCGATCCGGGCAAAGCCCTTGATGCGGCCATCGTCGGCGATGACGGTGCTGAAATGCTCGGCGCCGAGCGTTGCATTGCGCCCGTCGGCGCGCGCGTAGCGGACGAGTTCCGCGGCTTCACCGTCGACGACGGCGGCACGGCGGCCCGCCTCGCGGTAACCGGCGGGCATGAAGGCGCCGATGGTGGCGGGTCGAGCGCTGTCGGCTGCAGCGGGCCTCACTGCGAAGGCCATGTTTGCGGTTGCCGTGCCGGCGGCAAGGCCAAGGGCGACGAGGACCGCGAGAGGGCGTCTATGCGGCATGTCCAGAGCTCCTTTTGTGTGGTTTGGGGGAGGCGGTAGGTGGTCATGAAACCGATCGCGGATCGCCGAGGGGGCACTTGAGAGGCGGATGTTGCCGACAACGGAAGCGGAGTGCCGGCAGGGAGCTGGCGGGGCACGTGGATCTATGAATGAAACCTGACGTCAGGTGTAGATTTAGTATGTGCCAAATCCCGTTCGTGCCGCGTTTACCTTCGCCGCGCCTCGGCGATCAGCCCGTGCATGCGGGTGATGTTGTTTTCGAGGTCCCGTTTGAATGTCGAGAGTTCGTCGAGTTGGGCATTCGTCTTGTCGAGCTGTGCCTGCAGGATTTCCAGCACGCGCTCCTTGCCCCGGATGCCGCTTGCGTCCTCGAAATAGAGGTGGATGACTGCGGCGATCTCGTCGAGGCTGAGACCGAGACGCTTCAGCGCCGCGATCTTTTCCAGCCGTTTCGCGGCGGTTTCGTCATAGTAGCGGTAGCCGGCCCCTTCGCGCTCGGCCGGCTTCACCAGGCCCAGCCGCTCGTAATAATGGATCGTGCGCTGGCTGACGCCGGCCCGTTCCGACCGGTGGGGCTTCAGGCGCCGGGTCAGTTCCGGCAACGCCGCCCTTCGAAAGGATTAGGAGACAATAATATATGTTAGTATATAATGATTTACGCTTCTCGTGAGCGGTGTTGCTGCGGCGAACGGGCCGGGTTGCTACGATCAAGACCCGATCACGAAAGCACCGGCGGGTTCACGATCTTTTGACGCCGAAGTGTGAAAATCGGTCCAGCGGCTTCCTATATGAAGGAGGAAGGGGCCGCTCGAGGAAAGGAGGTGCCGATGTATCGCTATATGATGAAAGAACTGCTGGTGATTGTTGCTGGCCTTTCGGTTTGTGCCTTCATGATCCTGTTCTTCCTGATCAATTCGACACCCAACCTCTGAGGGTCGCCGAAGCGCGCTTCCTGAGCGCTTGAACGCCGGCATCAACGCCGCTGCGCCAGGATTTCCATAGTGCGCCGATCCTTCTCTCCCGCGAAATAGCGCGCAAGCGCCACTCCGAACGGCCCCCCGTCTTTCTCGACCTCGGCAAACAGGGTCATCGATGACCGGAACTTCATGTCATCGGGGCTTGAGAAAATGTCGTGGGCCGATCTGCCCGCAACCGCATTGGCGCGCTCGGTGCATTCACGCAGCCTGGGGCCGAGCACCGGGTGGGCGAGATAGGCCGACGCTTCGTCGAGCCCGGAGATCGCATAGCGCTGTGCCATCGGCGAATGGCCAAGGCCGGCAAGCTGTGGGAAGACAAACCACATCCAGTGGGTTCGCTTTTGGCCATTCCCGAGTTCATCGAAGACCGCGGCATAGACGCGGTCCTGAGCGTCGACAAACCGTTGCAGGTCGAAGGGGTCGGTCATCGCAGCACCTCCCTTGGCCGCCCCGTCGGCGAGGCGTCAGTTACCAGCGGTGATGAACATGAACCTTCACCAGCCGCTCGTAAACCGCTGCAATCGCCGCCTTCGTGTCGTCGTCGATGGCGGCAAGCGCGCTGGCGGCCGCGTTGGCTTGCGCCTGCGCCTCGTTGCGGGCGCCCGGGATCACCACGGAGACCGCCTGCTGCTCGAGGATCCAGCGTAGCGCAAACTGCGCCATAGGCACGCCCTGAGGCGTGAGCGGGCGAAGCTGCTCGACGGCTTCCAGCGCCGCTTCGAACGGCACGCCGGCAAAGGTCTCGCCGACATCGAAGGCTTCGCCATGGCGGTTGAAGTTGCGGTGGTCGTCTGCGGCAAAGGCGGTTTCGCGGTTGATCTTGCCCGAAAGCAGACCGGAGGCAAGCGGCACGCGCACGATGACGCCAACGTTCTTTTTCTGTGCTTCCGCGAAGAACAGCTCGTGCGGGCGCTGGCGGAAGATGTTGTAGATGATCTGCACGGTCGCAACGCCGGGATATTCGATCGCCTTCAGCGCTTCCTCGACCTTTTCGACCGAGACGCCGTAGTGGCGGATCTTGCCCTTGGCTACGAGCCGGTCGAGCGCGCCGAACAGCTCCGGCCGATAATAGACTTCGGTCGGCGGGCAATGGAGCTGTACCAGGTCGAGCGTCTCGACGCCGAGATTGGTAAGGCTGCGATCGATGAAGGCCTCGATGTTTTCGCCCGTATAGCCTTCGGTCACATGCGGGCTCAGCCGGCGGCCGGCCTTGGTCGCGACGAAGGGCTTGTCGCCACCGCGTTCCTTCAACACCGCTGCAATGATCTTTTCGGAGCGGCCGTCGCCATAAACGTCGGCCGTATCGACAAAGGTGACGCCAGCATCGAGCGCCGCATTGAGCGCCCGCTTGCCGTCCGCCTCGCTGACATCTCCCCAGGAGCCGCCAATTTGCCAGGCGCCGAAGCCGATCTCGGATATGGTTGCGCCGGTCTTGCCAAGAACTCTCGTCTGCATGGTGCTGTCTCCTGTTGTGCGTCATCGAACATACGCTGGGTGGAGCACTTCTATTATGACTGATCTGATCGCGTAAATTAGAGCGAGATGTGGAGCGGGAAACCGCGCACATATTTTCTCAATGCTGTCGCAGGTGCCCGATCAAGAAACGCGATTTCGATAGGAGGTTAGGTCCGCGAGCGCGCCGGGCGTTAGTCGTCGAGCGATACCACTGCCTTGCCGCGGCTGAGATCGACGACCATGGCGAGGATCGCCTCCGCCTCATCCTTGCGCAGGTCTACGCTCAGAACCGGGCCTTTGTCCGTGAAGCTCTCGTTGACGATGGTGACGTCGCGGGCAAGAAGCCGCGCCTTGATCAGCGCCATGTCGGAAAAGTCGACGGCGACAGTTGCGCGCACGGTTTCGATCATCTCGATCTTTTCCGCGGCGCGAAGGCAGAGCGCCGCTGTGCCGCCATAGGCGCGCACCAGGCCGCCGCTGCCCAGCAGAATGCCGCCGAACCAGCGGGTGACCACGACGGCGACGCGGTCGAGTTCCTGGCCGTCTATGGCCGCAAGGATCGGCTTGCCGGCCGTGCCGCTCGGCTCGCCGTCGTCGCTGAAGCGATAGGCCTGGCCGATGCGCCATGCCCAGCAATTGTGGTTGGCGGTGGGATCGGAATGATAGGCGAGGAAGTCTTTCGCAGCCTGTTCGTCGGCAATGGGCGCGGCAAAGGCCAGAAAGCGGCTTTTCTTGACGTCCTGGTTTGCCGTTTCGATGCGCTTGAGGGTGAACATGGCTGCTTCCGTTTCTTGAGAAGCTGATAACGGATTGCGGGGGAGGGCGCTACCTTGGTTTGGGGGCTGTGCGGGTCCGGTCGGCGCTAATCGCCCGCTAAAGTAATGAGGCCCGCATGCCTCTCCCGCGCCATTCCTGTGCCTGTCACAGGATTCCACTCACGGCGCGTCTGCGCCGTGAGAAGACTCTTTATGTACTGGGGCATGTTTTTCGCGCCGCCGACGCGGCGCGGCTGGATCCCCGTGATGGGGCACAGGGGATGAGGTGGAGAGGGGACGGCCGTTACCGCCGGATGATGCCCCTGTTTCTTCATCGCCTCTCCCGCGTTCGGGAGAGGCATTCTTGTCGTGTGATCGGTTTCGATCAGCCGATCGCCATCAGGCTGGCATTGCCGCCGGCAGCGGCCGTGTTGATCGAGGTCGAGACCTCCTCGAGCAGCCAGTTCAGGCAATAGGCGTCGGGGTTCTTGCCGATTTCTTCGGTGGAAGCCGCCTGGACGAGAACGAGCGGGCCCGGAAGGCCGGAGATCGTCTTGCTGACCTCGCGCACCCGGGCGCCGTCACCTTCGACAAGCGCGCCTGCAAACGGACCGTCTGCCGCCCAGTCCTTGGACCAGGTGAGGCGTGCGGAGACGCTCGCCGGCAAATCCTTCAGCGAAGCCTGCAGGCCGGAGGCCGCGTCGACGACGACGGTGTTGCCGGTGGCAAGGGCGGCACCCAGCTGGTGGTAGAGACCGGTTTCCGTCGCCGGAACCAGAAGTACGCGGCCACGCGGATGCAGCGCATAGAGGTTGCGCTCGCCGACCGGGCCCGGAAGCTCGGAGGCAAGGCCGAGGGCCGAGTTGCTGCCGGCGGTGCGGGCGGCTTCGGCTTCCGCCTTGGCGCCCTTGCCGTCGAGCCACTTGGCAAAGTCGAGCAGCGCCGGATCGGTGTGAACCGAGCTGTGCTGCGGCGGAACCGGGGCGGTGGCGACGAGGCGGCCGAGATAGAGCGGGCCGCCGGCCTTCGGGCCGGTGCCCGAGAGTCCGCGCCCGCCGAACGGCTGAACGCCGACGACGGCGCCGATGACGTTGCGGTTGACATAGAGGTTGCCCGCCTTCACCCGCGAGGTGACGTGGGCAATCGTCTCGTCGAGGCGCGTGTGCAGGCCGAAGGTCAGGCCGTAGCCGGTGGCGTTGATGTCGTCGATCAGCCGGTCGAGATCGTCGCGGCGGTAGCGAATGACATGCAGCACCGGACCGAAGACTTCGCGCTTCAAGTCGGAGAGCTTGTCGAGCTCGATGATCGTCGGCGGCACGAAGGTGCCCTGTTCGGTGCCGGAGGCAGGGCCGATCTGTTCGACCTTGCGGCCGAGACCGCGCATCGTCTCGATGTGCTTCTCGATAATGCCCTTGGCTTCGGCGGTGATGACAGGGCCGACGTCGACCGAGAGCCGGTCCGTGCGGCCGATCTTCAGTTCGTGCAGCGCGCCCTTCAGCATCGAAAGCGTGCGGTCAGCGACGTCTTCCTGCAGGCAGAGCACGCGCAGCGCCGAGCAGCGCTGGCCGGCGCTGTCGAAGGCCGAGGCGATGACGTCGCCGACGACCTGTTCGGCAAGCGCCGAGCTGTCGACGATCATGGCGTTCTGGCCGCCGGTCTCGGCAATCAGCGGGATCGGCCGGCCGACCGGCGACAGCCGGTCGGCAAGCTGCGCCTGGATCAGGCGGGCGACTTCGGTCGAGCCGGTGAACATCACGCCGGCGATTTCAGGAGCTGCGACCAGTGCGGCACCAATGCGGCCGTCGCCGGGCAGCAGCTGCAGCGCTGCGGCCGGGATGCCGGCCTCGTGCAGGATGCGCACGCCTTCGGCGGCGATCAGCGGCGTTTCCTCGGCAGGCTTTGCCAGCACCGGGTTACCGGCAACCAGCGCTGCGGCAATCTGGCCGGCGAAGATCGCCAGCGGGAAGTTCCACGGGCTGATGCAGACGATCGGACCAAGCGCCTTGTGGGCCGGGCCGAGCGTGCGGCGCGTCTGTTCGGCGTAATAGCGCAGGAAGTCGATCGCCTCGCGCACTTCGGCGATTGCGTTCGGCAGCGACTTGCCGGCTTCGCGCGAGATCAGGCCGAGCAGGGTCGGCATGCGCGCCTGCATCAGGTCGGCAGCGCGCATGAGGCAGGCGGCGCGCTCGGCCGGCGAAACGGCAGCCCAACTTGCAGCGGCGTTGGCGGCAAGGCTCGCTGCCTGGCGGGCGTCGGCTTCCGAAGCCTCGGTGACCGAGCCGACGACGTCGCGATGATCGCCGGGGTTGACGACAGCGCGGGTTTCGCCGGAGGCGGGGCCGGTTGCCAGCAGCGGCACGGCCTTCCAGTCGACCGTCGCGCTTGCCTGCAGCGCTGCGGTCAGCGAGGTCAGGCCCGCTTCGTTCGAAAGGTCGAGGCCGGCGGAATTGCGGCGCGTGTCACCGAAGAGGTTGTCGGGCAGCGCAATCTGGTCGTGCGGCGCGCCGACGACCGGCATGCCGCGGACGATCTCGACCGGATCGGCGATCAGTTCGTCGACCGACACCTTCGGGTCGGCGATGCGGTTGACGAAGGAGGAGTTCGCACCGTTTTCGAGCAGGCGACGAACGAGATAGGCAAGCAGGGTCTCGTGCGTACCGACAGGCGCATAGATGCGGCAGGGACGGTCGAGATTGCCCTTGCCGACGACTTCGTCATAGAGCGGCTCGCCCATGCCGTGCAGGCACTGGAACTCGTACTTGCCGACCTTGAAGTCCTTGCCGGCCATTTCGTAGATGGTGGCGAGCGACTGGGCGTTGTGGGTGGCAAACTGCGGGAAGATCACGTCGGTCGCAGCCAAGAGCTTCTTGGCGCAGGCGATGTAGGAAACGTCGGTGTAGATCTTGCGCGTGTAGACCGGGAAATCTTCCAGGCCGTCGAGCTGGGCGCGCTTGATCTCGGCATCCCAATAGGCGCCCTTGACGAGGCGGACCATGACGCGGCGCTCGGCGCGGCGGGCAAGGTCGATGATGAAGTCGAGCACGTAGGGGCAGCGCTTGCCGTAGGCCTGGACGACAAAGCCCATGCCGGCCCAGCCGGCGAGGTCCTTGTCGAGGCACAGCTCTTCGAGCAGGTCGAGCGAAAGTTCGAGACGGTCGGCTTCCTCCGCGTCGATGTTGAGGCCGATGTCATACTTCTTGGCGATGACGGCAAGGGCCTTCACCTTCGGCAGCAGCTCTTCCATGACGCGCGAGGCCTGCGAACGGGCATAGCGCGGGTGAAGGGCCGAAAGCTTGATCGAGATGCCCGGGCCTTCATAGATGCCGCGGCCGGCCGATGCCTTGCCGATGGCGTGGATCGCCTGCTCGTAGTCGCGGTAGTAGCGCTCTGCATCGGCAGCCGTGGTCGCCGCTTCGCCGAGCATGTCGTAGGAGTAGCGGAAGCCCTTCTGTTCGAGCGCGCGCGACCGGCGCAGCGCCTCGTCGATGGTCTCGCCGGTGACGAACTGTTCGCCCATCATGCGCATCGCCATGTCGACGCCGCGGCGGATGACCGGCTCGCCGCAACGGGCGATCAGGCGGGTGAGGGCGGCGGAAAGGCTGCGGTCGTTGACGGTCGAGGTCAGCTTGCCGGTAACGACGAGACCCCAGGTGGCGGCGTTGACGAACAGCGAGCGGCCGCCGCCGATATGCGACTTCCAGTCGCCGTCGGCGATCTTGTCGCGGATCAGCGCGTCACGGGTTGCCGTGTCCGGGATGCGCAGCAGCGCTTCGGCCAGGCACATCAGCGCCACGCCTTCCTGGCTCGACAGCGAATATTCCTGCACCAGTCCTTCGACGCCCGAGCCCTTGTGCTTGGCGCGCAGCGCCTCGATCAGCTTGCGGGCGGTCTTGGCGGCGGCGGAACGGGTGGCCGCGTCGAGCGTTGCAGCTTCGACCAGTGCCGGCAGTGCTTCCGTTTCCGGCCGGCGGTAGGCGGCGGTGATCGCCTGGCGCAGCGTGCTCTGCGGTCGAACCGGCGGGGCGAACTCGGCAAAGGGAGCCTGAGGCGCGCCGGTCTCTGCAGTGGTCTTGTAAAGCGGTGTCTGGCTCATCGAGCGCTATCCTCCGGGAAGCGGTTTGAAGGGCGCAGCGCGCGCCCGATCGTGGCCGGAAAATACGCTTCCTTTCGCCGTACATCCATCCGGCAAATTTGATCTTTCGCGGAATGTTTCACCGTCCGGTGCGTGCGGAGCCGCAGAGGATGCGGAATGTTCGCAAAATCACCGGATGATCCGGTGTTATGCGGCCTTGCCGAAGTGCTTCTCGCGGGCCATCAGGCACTCGTCGTCGCCGGGCATGCAGGTGCGACAGACGATCGGCCGGATCGCGTAGATCTTGCAGCCGACATGGTCGCCGAGCTTGCCGCTGAGCGCCAAGCAGCGATCGTCCTCGCAGCGCATGCCGCCGAGGTCGGCGGACACATATTCCGCCGGGATCAGGTCGAGCTCCTCGTCCGTCTCCAGCGAGAAACGCGGCCAGTCGGCCGAATAGGCGCAGCAGGCGCCGCAACTCTGGCAATCGAAGCTTTCGTCGAGGGATACGGGTTCGGTCATAGCCTCAAACTAGCATGAAGGTCCGCGGTCTGAAATGGCCCTTACGCGATGGCGGCATCTCGGCGGGCGATCTCGTAGTCCTCCGTATGCACCAGCACGCCATCGTCGGTCACGACGGCGATGCCATAGGCGGCCGGCTCGTCGACCGACAGCGAGGCGTCGGGTGCATCGAAGGGCATCGGCTGCTGGTGTACAGGGCTCTTGAAGACCGAGAACGGAATGCCGCGGCAGGAGCCACTGATCGTCCGGTGCACATGGCCGGCGAAGATGTGCCGCACATTGCCGTGCCGTTTGACGAGGTCGTAGAACTCCGTCTCGTTGGCGAGCCGGATCATGTCCATGCCGCTAAAGCCCGTCCTGTGCGGCGGATGGTGCATGAAGATGAGCACCGGCCGGTCGCCGGCATCGGCCAGTTGCCTGTCGAGCCAGGCGAGCCGCTTGGCGCAAAGCACACCCGCATGGCTGGTCGGATAATCATAGGGCGGGGCAAACAGCGTATCGATCAGGAGGATACGGCAGTCGGCAAAATCGATAGCCTGCTGCACGAAGCCGTTCTCGTCGGTCTCTGCAGCGGCAAAGACCTCGCGGAACACCTCGCGCCGGTCGTGATTGCCGATGGTGATGGCGACCGGCGGCGCCAGCTGATCGATCAGCCGCTTCAGGCGCTGGTAGGACGCATGGTCTGCATGGTGGGTGAGATCGCCCATGAAGACCACCCGGTCCGCATCCGCATGATAGCGGTTGACATGGGCAATGCCGTTGGCCAGCCGCTGATACGGATCGAGGCCGATGATCGTCGTGCCCTCGGGCACCATGTGCAGGTCGGTAAAGATGATCAGCTTTGTCATGGAGTTCCAGAGGGTTGCGTCCGATTGGCCCAAGCTGTCGTGCGGGCGGACTTGCGTCAAGCCGCATCTTTGGGCTCGACAGACGAACAGCGGCTCGCGGTTTTTCTTGCGGGCGCCCGCGGAAAGCGGTAATGCAGGCGCATCTGATATATCAGTCATGATCGCTGTTGAGGCGATGGCAAACGCGTTGGAGAAACGGCATGCGGTGGAAGCGCACGATCCAGTTGCTGGACGTTCATTGCGAGGGCGAAATCGGCAAGGTCGCGATCGGCGGCGTGCCGAAGATCCCGGGCAACTCGATCGCCGAGCAGCTCAACCACATCAATACGGTCGACGATAGCCTGCGCCGGTTCCTGTGCCTGGAGCCGCGCTCCGGCTCGATCGGCTCGGTCAACTTGCTGGTGCCGCCGAAGCGGCCGGAAGCCGACGCCGGCTTCATCATCCTGCAGGCCGACCAGGCGCACGCCATGTCCGGCTCGAACTCGATCTGCGTCACGACCGCGCTTCTGGAATCCGGCATCATCGAGATGAAGGAACCCGAGACCGTCGTCATGCTCGACACCGCCTCCGGCCTCGTCAAGGCAACCGCCACCTGCCGCGATGGGCGCTGTGAGAAGGTGAAGCTGACCATGGTGCCGTCCTTCGTGCATGAGCTCGATGTCGAGGTCGACACGCCGAAGTGGGGCAAGATCAAGCTCGACCTCTGCTATGGCGGCATCTTCTACGCCCTGGTCGATGTCGGCCAGATCGGCACGACGATCGACAAGGCGAACGCCCGCGAGATCGTCGAAGCCGGTATGATCCTCAAAGACATCGTCAACCGCACCATTCCCGTCGTCCATCCGGAAATCCCCGAGATCAAGGGCGTCGCCTACGTCATGTTCCGCGATGTCGAGGCCGACGGCACGATCCGCACCTGCACCACCATGTGGCCGGGTCGCGTCGATCGTTCGCCCTGCGGCACGGGCAGCTCGGCCAACCTCGCAACGCTGCATGCGCGCGGCAAGGTGAAGGTCGGCGACGTCCTGAAGTCACGCTCCATCATCGGTTCGGAGTTCGAAGTCGGCCTCGAAGGTGTGACCACCGTTGCCGGCCGCGAGGCGATCATCCCGACGATCGCCGGCCGAGGCTGGACCTTCGGCCTGCACCAGGTGGCGCTCGACCCGTTCGATCCCTTGGCCGATGGCTTCGCGCTGACCGATACCTGGGGGCCGCAGGCAGGCGAAATCCGCTAGTCGGCTCTTAGGGGCTGTTCCAAACGAAAACGCGGGCCGAAGATCATGGGATCTCCGACCCGCGTGGCCCTTGGGAGGCGTGTTCGATTACTTGACGCGGCTGGCCTTGGGCAGCATGGCTGTCTCAAATCCGTCGCTGACGCTGAGTTCGGCGAGCTTCTGGCCGGCAAACGCATCGCCTTCATTGGCCGCCTTGCGGAAGATTTCCCGTGCCGCGGGGACGTCCTTGTTGATGCCTTCGCCGTTCTCGAGCATCAGGCCGAGATTGACCATGGCATCGACATTGCCGCGGTCTGCGGCCAGCCGGTAGAACTTCGCGGCCTTGGCGTTGTCCTCGGCGACCAGCTTTCCTTCATCCAGGATGACCGCGAGATTGAAGGCGGCGACGTCGTCGCCGGCCAGCGATGCCCGTTCGAACCATGCGATCGCCAGTTCGCCGTTGACCGAGGTTCCCATGCCGTCGCGATAGGAGACGCCGAGATTGTAGGCGGCAAGAACGTTACCGGCGGCGGCCGCCTTCTGGTTCAGTGCGAATTCTGTTGCGATGTCGCCCTCTTCGCCGACGAGGACGGCATAGTTGGTCATGGCGAGCGCATGGCCGTGCTCGGCGGCTTCGCCGAGGATGCGCTGCGACTGGATCTTCTGGCCGGCCTTGTCGAGAACGCGGGCCAGCTGAAACTCGGTGCGGGCGCCACTCTTCTGGTTATAGGCCTCGCGGCAGGCCGACAGCGCCACGCCGATCTTGATGTCCTCGGTGGCAACGGCCGGGAAGGCCATATTGCGCTGCAGGTCGAAGATGCTGCCTGCCTCGCGGTCGCAGACATCGGCTGCGGAAAGCTCGGCGGCGCGGGCTGAAGGAAGTGCGATCGCAGCAACCGCCAGCAAGCTGACGACGGCCAGGAATACGGCGTTGATGATGCGGGTGCCGGATGCGCTGCGATTTTCCATGAAGCTCTCCCTTCTCTTGACGCTGAACTTATCGCTGTCCGTTGGAGACGGCTGTTCCGGCGGGAACAGCCCGGCAACGAAAGCTCTGGCGAAGTGACGAGGATTGCCGCAGGCCCGGCCTCGCCCCCGCTTGCATCCGGGAGCGCCGCGACTATCCTCGGATGGCGGCAGCGCTCAAAACGGGAGAGATGCAAATGGATGATCTGGCAGCGTCGATGCGCAAGTTGCTGGTGAGCCGGCGCGTCGTCGTCGGCGGCCTGTTGCTGACGGCAGTTGGCCGCGGTGCTGCGCCCGCCTGGGCAGACTCGGCCCTTGGCGAAGCAACGGAGATCCGCGGCGATGTCCGGCTAAGGCAGGCGAAAAAGGACAAGCCGCTCGCCGTCGGCGGCCAGCTTTTTGAGAACGACCGCGTGCACACGAACGCCGAGAGTTTTGCAACCTTGAACCTCGGCACGGATACGCGCGTGCTTCTGGGCGCCGAAACCGAACTGCTCGTCGACAGTTTCATTGCCGGGCAGGGCGGCACGCTCGAGCTTGGAACGGGTCGCATGGTCTTCGACCGGCCTGAGGGGCTGCCGAAGGTCGACGTGGCTGTGCGCACCGCCTTCGGCATGATCGGCGTGCGTGGCACCAAATTCTTCTGTGGTCCGAGCCGGGCAGCCTTTGCCGTCTTCGTCGAACATGGAAGCGTTTCGGTCGCGCGCGGCGGCGTCACCAAGATCGTCTCTGCCGGGCAGGGGGTGGAGTTTCATCACCGCGGCGACGCCCCGAGCGAGCCCGTCAACTGGGGCGAGGCGCGCATCAAGGAAGCCTATGCCAGCGTCGGCCTGACGCGTTGAACTGACGCCGGACCGAGATTATCCGGCGCGCCGCGTCAGTCGGCGACCGTAAACAGTTCCATCATGGAGAAGCCGCGGATCTCGTGGCTGCCGAGCGGGCGAAGCGGCCGCTTGCTTTCCTGAGCGGCAGCGGGCCCGACACAGATCGCCGTGCCGAGAAACTTGTTTGCCTCCTGCAGGCGCGCCGCCAGATTGATCGCGTCGCCGTGGGCGGTGTAGTCGAGCTTGCCGCCGGCGCCGACCTCGCCGACGACGGCCGGCCCGGTCTCGATGCCGATCCGCGTCCGGCCGAAAGCGTTGGCGGCGAACTGCGGACGCCTGCGCATCTCTTCCGTCAGCGCGTGGATCGCCTTGGCGCAATCGATCGCCCTGTCGACATGATCGGCCAGGTCCTCCGGGGCGTTGAAGAACGCGTGCACCGCATCGCCCACCACCTTGTCGACCATGCCGCCATGGTCGGCCACCAGCGCGTTGACTTCGGCGAAATAGATGTCGAGCAGGGCGATGAGCTCGCGCGGCTTCAGCCTCTGCGACAGGGTGGAAAAGCTCTCGATGTCGGTAAAGAGCGCGGTCACCTGACGCTCCTCGCCTGCCATGCGGGCAAGTCCGGGATTGTCGATGTAGCGGGCGACCACCGACTGCGGCAGATATTGCGAAAACTTCTGCCGGGCCGTCGCTTCCGCGCGCCGAACCTCGGCAAATTGCAGCACGCTGGTCACCGCAAGGACGGCAATAAGCGCGATCGAAATGCTGACGGCGTCGATGAGCCAGCCGCTGCCATCGTAGATGACGGCGGCGGCCGTCACGGCGGTGGCGACAGCGCCAAGGCCGAGCGCTGCCGATGTCAGCGGGCGCAGGCGGGTGGCGGCGAAGGCGACGCCGAGGCCGGCGACAAGTGCTGCCACGGCTTCCGCCAGCGGCAGTCGGCCGTCGCGCTGCGGCAGGAAGCCGGTCAGGATCGCATTGGCGATGTCGGCGTGGATCTGCACCGAGGGTTCGAGCGGCATCGAAGCGCTCGGCCTGAGGCCCCCGAGGCTTGGCAGGCTGCTTCCGATCAGCACGAGCTTGCCGGCGAAGCGTTCCGCCGAAGCT
This sequence comes from Ensifer sp. ENS09, assembly GCF_014852425.1. NCBI lineage: Bacteria > Pseudomonadati > Pseudomonadota > Alphaproteobacteria > Hyphomicrobiales > Rhizobiaceae > Ensifer > Ensifer sp. ENS09. The sequence goes on along the minus strand of NZ_JACVBP010000002.1, from coordinate 1,009,095 downwards.
TTGCCGGACAGGACGTCGGCCGCCGAAACCGTGCGTTCGCTCAGCCGCTCCTGCGGGCTTGCGACGAAACGCAGGCTACCGGTGTCGTCGAGCAAGATCGTTTGCCCGTCGATGCGCACCCAGGCCGGCTGGCCGCCGAGGATGGGCGTGCCACCGCCCCGCATCTGCCGGGTCGCTTCGATCGCCAGCGTCGGATAGGCGTCGTTGCCGAGGATGGCATAGGCCTGAACCCGGCGTATGCGCGCATCCTCGTCGCCGACGAGAAACGAGGCGGCCGCCGCGCTCGCTTGGTCCATGAAGGCCGGGCACGAGGTTTCGGCGCCGTCGAGAAACCACAGTTCGGGTGCGGTGAAGGGACGGCTGAGCGCCAGCGGCGGCACGGGACGCGGCCGCTCCTGTACCGTATCGGCAACGAGGAAACCAAGCACGACGGCGGTCTTCGAGAGTGCTGCAGCAAGCGCCGGGTTGCCGTCGGAGGTCGAGTTACAATCGGCGCTGAAGACGAAGTCGACCGCAATCACCTTGGCGCCCGCGGTCGCGAGCTGCGACAGAAGCTCGGCGGTCGCTGCCCGGTCCCATTCGCCCGACGGGCGCGACTGGTGGGCCTGCCTGTCGATGTCGACGACGATGATATCAGGGGACTGGGGTGCCGGAACCCATTGCGTCAGACTGTCGAAGAACAACTCGCGCTGGGTTTCGAACAGAGGTCCGGCGTAGAGATAGAGCGCTATGGCCGCAAGCAGGCTCGTGAGGCAACCGCCGGCAAGCGGCGTGAAACGCAAACGCCGGCGCTGCTCAGCGACCATACGGACTAGTCCTCCTCGGGGTCGGCAATGCTCTGCAGGCGGCCGACCTTGCAAGCGATGATGCCTTCGTTGCGCTTGATCGCGCCGCTTTCCTCCAGCCATTGGATGGCGCGGTTCACCTTTGGCCGGCTGGCGCCGAGCACGCCGGCGATATCCGTCTGGCTCATGGTCAGCCTCAGATTGGCGCTTTCCGGCAATTCGTTGCCGTGGATCTGCCGGAGCGTCGCGAGGAAGAAGCGCGCCACCCGGGCGTTGAGGTCGTAAAGCGCGATAGTTTCCAGCCGCTCGGTCGTGTCGCGAAGCTGGGCACAGAGAAAGCGGATGACCGCTTCGGCCGCTTCCGGGCGATTGGTGACGATATCGAGAAAGGCCTTTTTGCCGATCACATAGCCTTCGGACGCGGTCATGGTCGTCGCATCGGCCGAACGGGTCTGGCCGTCGAGCACGGCCATCTCGCCGAAGATCGCGCCCGCTTCGTGCTGGCGCAGCATGAGCTCGCGTCCCTGCGGCGTGATCAGTGACAGCTTGATGCGCCCAGAGATGACGACAATCATGTAATTGCCTTCATCGCCGCGCTGGAAGATCACGGTGCCGGCCGGCCACTTCCGGTAGGTTGCGATATCCGCAAGCTCGGCAATCGTGCTCTTGTCGAATTCTTCAAAAATCGGAAACGAGCGCCAGAATGTCGGGCTCCGGTTGATTTCGTTCATGTCATGCCCCCGCGCGGCGTTCCCCAGCCGCGCCGAAATTCTTTGCTCAGCCGCTGCGTCCTTGCAACAGAAAAGAACGGCGCGCCGTCGTTGTGGTCCCGCATTGCCTTGCAGTTCTGCGTCGAGAACCGGTCGGTAGAAGGTTGACGATGGGTCGTAGGCGTTTCATTTTTGTGAACGATCTGTCGCTTGCGGAGCGGCTAGATGATTTTGAGAATGCTGATACTTCTGTAGTCAACAACCGTTTCTCACAGGAGCCTTCCATGCCTCAGAATGTTGCCGTCCTCGTCGGGCGCATCCTGCTTTCTATCATGTTCATCATGTCCGGTTTCAGCAAGCTGATGGATCCCTCGGGCACTGCCCAGATGATCACCGGCGCCGGCTGGCCGGCTCCGACCGTGCTTGCCTACCTCGCAGGTCTCTTCGAGCTTGTTGCCGGTCTCGCCGTCCTCGTCGGCTTCCAGACGAAGATTGCTGCCTATCTGCTCGCCGCCTTCAGCCTGGTCACCGCCTTTGCCTTCCACAGCGGCGCGATCAATGTTCCGAACTTCCCGCCGGAAGCCAATGGCCTGCTCACCGTCTTCAACGGCCTGATGATGATGAAGAACGTTGCGATCGCCGGCGGCTTCCTGGTGCTCGGCGCTTTCGGCCCCGGCGCGCTGTCGGTCGACAAGCGCGGCGCCTGAGGCTTGGTCTCACCGCAATAACAAAAGCCCGCCGTCCATCGGCGGGCTTTTTTGCGTTTGAACAGGGTCGGAGTGGGTGCGTGCGGAAAACCGCGCACACGTTTCCTCATCGCGTTCTCGGCGCATTCGGTCTTTGATTTTCGCATGTCGTCATCGCAAAACCGCTGCGCGCTCTTGCGCGACATGCTCTAGGGATAGATCACGCCCTTGCGCAGGATGACGTTGCCGTAAAGTCGAGGCTCGCTGGTCTGCACGACCGTATGGGCGGCTCTCACCCGCGGATAGAAATCGGCGCCGAGCAGGGGAACGACGCGGCGGTTCGGCTCGTGCCTGCCGCAGCACGCGATGATCTCCTGGTGGACCGGATCGAGCGCGTCCTTGTCCTGTTTGACCGTTGCCCGGAAGATCGCGTCGGCCACGAAATCGTCGATCGGCAAGACGCTCAAGATGGCGTCGAGCACCGGGATCAGCCCATGCCCGTCGAGCCGCACGAGCCGGCGCGCATGTTCCTGGCCGGGATAGTTGCCATCCACCAGCGCGATCTCGTCGCCATGGCCCATCGCCCGCAGCGTTGCGAGCAGTTCGGGACTGAGGATCGGGTTTAGGCCTTTCAGCATCAGCCGAGCTCCTTGAAGAGGACATTGGTGTCGAGCAGGTAGCGGGAAAAGAGCGGCAGGCTCGCGCCGCCGATGGCGCGCGCGTGGCTGCCAACCATGCCTTCCACCAGTTCGGGAATGGTCACGCCCTGAAGGTCGAGGTCGTAGAGCGCCTTGCGCGTGGCGGAAAGCAGCCGCGCCCGCACCCAGGGCGGAAAGCCGCCGTCGATGACGACGGCGGAGAAATCGACGATCGAGACGGCGGAGACGACGGCCTGGGCAAGAGCTGCGCCGCAATCGTCGATCCAGATGTCGAGCGGCTCGCCGAAATCGATCCAGTCGTCGGCCGAATACCAAAGCGGTCGCGGATCGATGCCGCGCTCGCGCAGGAGGTTCTCGAGCACGAAGACCGAGGCGATCTTGAGGAGCTGAATGGTCTTGCCGTCCTTGCCCGAGACCGGCAGCGGGCCGACGGCGCCGGCCGTGCCGGTGCGTCCGGAAAAGAGCGCGGAGTTCAGCACGACGCCGCCGCCGATGAACGAGCCGATGTAGAAATAGACGAAATCCGGATAGCTGGCGCCGACGCCGAAGGCGAGTTCGGCGCCGCAGGCGCTGGTGCCGTCGTTCTGCAGGAAAACGGGATAGGTGGTGCGGGCTGCGACCGCCGCCTGCAGGTCGACGTCGCGCCACTTGTTCATCTCTTCGCGCGGCGCGCCCACTTCCTCCGCCCAGTTCCAGAGTTCGAAGGGCGTGGCGATGCCGATGCCGGCAATGCGCTTGCGCTGGTCGGGGCCAAGCTGCTGTTCGAGCTTTGCCATGCCCGAAATGATGAAATCGACGAGATCGCCGGGCAGCGGATAGGGGTGCACATGGTGCAGATGCAGACGGATGGTGCCGACGAAATCCATCAACACCAGATCGGCGCTGCGTCGGCCGATCTTGACGCCGAAGGAATAGACCGCGTCCGGATTGAGCCGCATCGGCGTCGAGGGCTGCCCGACCTTGCCTCTGACGGGGTCGCCCTTGACCAGAAGGCCGTCGCTTTCGAGCGCCCGCATGATCACCGAGACGGTCTGCGCCGACAGGCCGGAGCGCCGGGCGATGTCGGCCTTGGAGAGGCCGCCGTGGCGCCGGACAAGCGACATGACCAGCCGCTCGTTATAGGCGCGCACACGCGTCTGGTTGGCGCCGCCACTCGGGTCGATGACTTCAGGTTGCGTCGGTCCCCTGTCGGGGCCGTCTGTCAGTGACATGCCACCGTCTCCTCCCGTTGGCATTGGATCATGTGCGCAGGACGCAGGCGGAAACCGCATGGGGCAGTCCCATTCCGTTCTGCTGCCCGCTTGGCGCAGGTCTCTTGTTTCCACTTGTCGCGGCTCTGTCAATTTGATCGGCGCGCCAATCCTCCGGTGGACCGCTGTCATCCCAAGAATGCCACATCGAAATAATAATTCAATTTGATTTATTTATTGACACCCCGGAAATTTAGTGTTTGTTTTTGTCTCGGAAGCGCCAGTTGCAGCGGAGGAGAATGCTGCGGTGGTGTAGCCAGGGCCGGTCCGCCGGCACGATTTTCAATCCTTGGGAGGATTTCATGAAGAAGACTGTTCTTTCCGCTGCTTTTGGCGCGCTGTCGCTTGGCGTTGTCTTCGCCATGCCCGCGCAAGCCGCCGATGTCGGCGCCTGCCTGATTACCAAGACCGACACCAACCCCTTTTTCGTCAAGATGAAAGAGGGCGCGACTGCCAAGGCCAAGGAACTCGGCGTGACGCTGAAGTCCTATGCCGGCAAGATCGACGGCGACCATGACAGCCAGGTGGCTGCGGTCGAATCCTGCATTGCAGACGGTGCCAAAGGCATCCTGATCGCCGCCTCCGACACCAAGGCGATCGTCGATCAGGTCAAGAAGGCGCAGGAAGCCGGTCTGCTCGTGATCGCGCTCGACACGCCGCTCGATCCGGCAACCGCCGCCGATGCGACCTTTGCTACCGACAACCTGCTCGCCGGCAAGCTGATCGGCCAATGGGCCGCCGCCACCATGGGTGATGGTGCCAAGACCGCCAAGATCGGCTTCCTCGACCTGACGCCGTCGCAGCCGACAGTCGACGTTTTGCGCGACCAGGGCTTCATGATGGGCTTCGGCATCGACACGAAGGATCCGAACAAGATCGGCGACGAGGATGATCCGCGCATCGTCGGCCACGACGTCACCAACGGCAACGAGGAAGGCGGCCGCAAGGCGATGGAGAACCTTCTGCAGAAGGATCCTGATATCAACGTCATCCACACGATCAACGAGCCGGCCGCCGTCGGCGCCTACCAGGCACTGAAGGCCGTCGGCAAGGAAAAGGACGTGCTGATCGTGTCGGTCGACGGGGGTTGCCCGGGCGTCAAGTCGGTCGCCGAAGGTGTCATCGGCGCAACCTCGCAGCAGTACCCGCTGATGATGGCGGCGCTGGGCATCGAGGCGATCAAGAAGTTCGCCGACACCGGCGAGAAGCCGAAGCCAACCGAAGGCAAGGACTTCTTCGACACCGGCGTTTCGCTGGTCACCGACAAGCCGGCAGCCGGCGTCGAATCGATCGATACCAAGGTCGGCACGGAGAAGTGCTGGGGCTGATCGCCACCTCGCTTCGAACGTATGAGCCAGTCACCGAAGGGCGGCCCCGGCCGCCCTTCGCATAAGCGCCGATGTCTTTGACAAGGCGAAGAAAACCGCGCAGCCTCTTGTAGGAGTGCTGATGCCCGCCCGAAGGCGGGCGGGCTGTGCACCAAGCAGCATCGCAACCCCTTGGGAGCGGGGTTCACGGGAGGAAGGTCCATGGGCGAGCCCAACACAGCCGCGCAGCCATCCCAGGAATTCGAAAAAGTCCTGGTCAACAGTTCGACGCAGGTCGCGTCGTTCGACACGCATGACAAGACAGCGGTCCAGAAGATCCAGCATTTCCTGCATTCGACGCCGGCCGCCGTGCCGTTCATCGTGCTGGTCGCTGCGATCCTGATTTTCGGCATCGCCATCGGGGGTAAGTTCTTCTCGTCCTATACCCTGACCCTCATCCTCCAGCAGATCGCCATCGTCGGTATCCTCGGCGCGGCGCAGACGCTGGTTATCCTGACCGCCGGCATCGACCTTTCGATCGGCGTGATCATGGTGCTTTCAGCCGTCATCATGGGCAATTGCGCCGTGACCTACGGACTTCCCGCACCGATCGCCATCGCCATCGGCTTCCTCGTCGGCGGCGCCTGCGGCTTCCTCAACGGTTTCCTCGTTTCCAGGGTAAAGCTGCCGCCGTTCATCGTGACGCTCGGCACCTGGTACGTGATCATGTCGACGAACTTCATCTATTCGGCCAACGCGACGATCCGCGAGGCCGACGTGACGGCCGTCACCCAGATGCTCCACCTCTTCGGCGTCAGCTTCAAGGTGGGCTCCGCCGTCTTCACGCTCGGCGTGGTGATGATGGTCGTGCTGGTCTTGGGCCTCTGGTACGCGCTGAACCACACAGCCTGGGGCCGCCACCTCTATGCCGTTGGCGACGATCCGGAAGCGGCGAAGCTCTCGGGTATCCGCACCAGCCGCGTGCTTTTGAGCGCCTACACGCTGGCCGGCCTGATCGCGGCGCTTGCCGCCTGGGTGTCGATCGGCCGCAATGGCTCGATCTCGCCGTCTGCAGCCGTCACCGACTACAATCTGCAGGCCATCACCGCAGCCGTGATCGGCGGCATCTCGCTCTTCGGTGGCCGCGGGTCGATCCTCGGCACACTGATCGGCGCGATGATCGTCGGCGTCGTCTCCATGGGGCTCAACATGCTCGGCGCCGATCCGCAGTGGAAAGTCTTCCTCACCGGCGTCTTGATCATCACCGCCGTCGCAATCGACCAATGGATCAGAAAGGTAGCAGGCTGATGGCTCAGGAACCCATTCTCACCGCGCGCGGCCTGGTCAAGCGTTACGGTCGCGTCACCGCCCTCGATCATGCCGATTTCGATCTCTATCCAGGCGAGATCCTCGCCGTGATCGGCGACAACGGTGCCGGCAAGTCCTCGATGATCAAGGCGATCTCCGGCGCCATCACGCCGGATGAGGGCGAGATCCGGCTTGAGGGCCAACTGATCAACTTCCGTTCGCCGATGGAAGCGCGAACGGCCGGCATCGAAACGGTCTATCAGAACCTGGCGCTGTCGCCGGCGCTGTCGATCGCCGACAACATGTTCCTCGGCCGCGAAATCCGCAAACCTGGCATCATGGGCAAGCTCTTCCGCACCCTCGATCGCGCGGAAATGGAAAAGCGGGCGCGGGCGAAACTGTCCGAGCTCGGGCTGATGACGATCCAGAACATCAACCAGGCGGTGGAAACGCTCTCGGGCGGCCAGCGCCAGGGTGTTGCCGTGGCTCGGGCCGCGGCATTCGGCTCCAAGGTGGTGATCATGGACGAGCCGACGGCGGCACTCGGCGTCAAGGAAAGCCGGCGGGTGCTGGAGCTGATCCTCGACGTGCGCTCGCGCGGCCTGCCGATCGTCTTGATCTCGCACAACATGCCGCATGTGTTCGAGGTGGCCGACCGCATCCACGTTCACCGTCTCGGCAAGCGCCTCTGCGTCATCAATCCGAAGGAGCATACGATGTCGGATGCGGTTGCCTTCATGACCGGGGCGAAGGAGCCGCCGCGCGAGGCGCTTGCGGCATGAATGTCGAGCCGGTCGCCAACGAAATCCTGAAACGGGCGGCCGGTGCCGCCCGCTTCGTCGTCGCCATCGCTGGGCCGCCCGGTGCCGGCAAGTCGACGCTGGCCGAGGCGCTGGCCGAAACCCTGGTTGTCGGCGGCGAAAGGGCGGCGGTTCTGCCGATGGACGGCTTCCACATGGACAATGCCGTTCTTGAGGAAAAAGGTCTCCTCCCACGGAAGGGGTCGCCGGAGACGTTCGACGTCAGGGCTTTTCTTTCGACGGTCGCCGCGGTGCGCGCCAATGACGGCGAGGTGCTGGTTCCGGTCTTCGACCGCTCGCGCGAGATCGCGATCGCCTCGGCCCGGATCGTTGCGCCCGAGACCCGCATCATCCTGGTTGAGGGCAATTACCTGCTGCTCGACGAGGCGCCTTGGTCGGGGCTCGAAGGCGCCTTCGATTTCTCGATCTTCATCAATCCCGGCGTCGAGGAACTGGAGCGGCGGCTTCTAAAACGCTGGTACGATCACGGCTATGACGAGGAGGCGGCAAAGCGCAAGGCTCTCGGTAACGACATCCCGAACGCGCATCGGGTGGTCGAGCATCAGCGGGCTGCCGATCTGGTGCTTGCGGATTTCTGAGCGATGGCCGGATTGCGGATTGTGTTTGCGGGCGCATTGGTGATATCGAGACGCGGTTCCACCACATGAGAAACCGCCCGCCACCCGCGCACCCGCCGGCTCGCAAAGCCGCGCGCGCGGATCGGGCGCGAGCCCGGGGCTGCGGTTTTCCGTCTGCGCCTGCTCTGACCTAGGAGAACGCTGACCATGCAAGACCTCGTTATCCGCCGCCCGGATGATTGGCACCTTCATTTGCGCGACGGCGACATGCTGAAGGGTGTTATCGCCGATACCAGCCGCCATTTCGCCCGCGCGATCATCATGCCCAACCTGGTGCCGCCTGTCGTCACCACTGCAGACGCCTCCGCCTATCGCGAACGTATCGTCTCGGCGATCCCGGCCGGGGACCGGTTCGAGCCGCTGATGACGCTCTACCTGACCGCAGGCACCCATCCCGACGACGTCGAAGCCGGCCACAAGAGCGGTCTCGTCAAGGCGGTCAAGCTCTACCCGGCAGGTGCGACGACCAACTCGCACAGCGGCGTGCGCAACATCGACGAGGCGATGCCGGTGCTGGAGCGCATGGCAAAGATCGGCCTGCCGCTCTGCGTGCATGGCGAAGTCACCAGCGCGGATGTCGACATCTTCGACCGCGAGGCCGTGTTCATCGAGACCGTGCTCGATCCCTTGCGCAAGCGCCTGCCGGAACTGAAGGTGACGATGGAGCACGTCACCACCAAGGACGGCATCGACTACATCAAGGCGTCGAAGGCGAACCTTGCAGGTTCGATCACCACCCATCACCTGATCATCAACCGCAACGCCATTCTCGTCGGTGGGATCAAGCCACACTATTACTGCCTGCCGGTCGCCAAGCGCGAGAACCACCGCCTGGCATTGCGCGCGGCTGCCGTCTCCGGCGACAAGCGCTTCTTCCTCGGCACGGACTCCGCACCGCACGTCGATCCGCTGAAGGAATGCGCCTGCGGCTGCGCCGGCATCTACACCTCGATCAACACCATGAGCTGCCTGGCGCATGTGTTCGAAGAGGAGGGCGCGCTCGACAAGCTCGAAACTTTCGCCTCGCTGAACGGCCCCGCCTGGTACGGCCTGCCGGTTAACGAGGAAACGATCACGCTGCGCAAGCAGGCCGAGGCCGTAACCTATCCGAAGAAGATCGAGACCGGCGCCGGTACGGTCACTGTTTTCGATCCGATGTTCCCGCTGCACTGGGCCGTCGTTTGATCGCTTGAAGTTTTGAAGGAGAGTTTGATGTTTTCCAACGCGTTCACCGACAAGGCCGTCATGGCCGAGCTGGTCGCCAAGATGCTCTGGGAGATCAAGGCGGTGCATTTTAGCGCCGACAAGCCCTACAAGCTGTCGTCCGGCATGGCGAGCCCGGTCTATATCGACTGCCGCAAGCTGATTTCCTATCCGCGCATCCGCTCGGCGGTGATGGATTTTGCTGCAGCGTCGATCCTGCGCGAAGCCGGTTTTGAGAAGTTCGACGTGGTTGCAGGCGGCGAAACCGCCGGCATTCCCTTCGCCGCCATGCTTGCCGAACGTCTCGGTCTGCCGATGATCTATGTGCGCAAGGCGCCCAAGGGCCACGGCCGCAACGCCCAGATCGAAGGCCATATGCCGGAAGGCGCCCGCGTTCTCGTCATCGAGGACCTGACGACGGCTGGTGGCTCGATGTTCAAGTTCATCGACGCCATTCGTGCGGCCGGTGGCATCGTCGACCACGGCATTGCGCTCTTCTACTACGACATCTTCCCGGAAGCGGTCGGCGAGATGAAGGGCAAGGGCGTCGACCTGCACTGGATCGCCACCTGGCGCAACGTGCTTGCGGTCGCCCGCGAGCAGAAGCTGTTCGACGAAAAGACGCTCGGCGAAGTCGAGGCCTTCCTCAACGCGCCGCTCGCCTGGTCGGGCCGCAACGGCGGCGTCAGCGCCTTGGCGTAATCTCTGGCGAAGCCCCGGTTCTGCCGGGGCCTCGTAGCGTCTTCAGTCATAATTTTTAAATCGATTGAAAATCTGTCGAGGAGGATAAGCCGATGATCGTATGTTGCGGAGAAGCGCTGATCGACATGCTGCCGCGGGACACGACCGCGGGCGAGAGCGCCTTTGCGCCCTATGCCGGCGGCGCGATCTTCAACACGGCGATCGCCCTTGGCCGCCTCGGCATCCAGACCGGATTTTTCACGGGTCTCTCCGACGACATGTTCGGCGATATCCTGCGCGACACGCTGACGGCAGCGAATGTCGATTTCGGCCCCTGCGCCACGCTGTCGCTGCACACGACGCTTGCCTTCGTCAAGCTGGTCAACGGCCATGCCAGCTACGCCTTCTTCGACGAAAACACTGCCGGTCGCATGATCACGTCAGAGCATCTGCCGGCGCTTGGCGACTTCTGCGAGGCGCTGCATTTTGGCGCGATCAGCCTGATCCCCGAGCCCTGCGGCTCGACCTATGAAGCGCTGATGACGCGCGAGCATGAGAAGCGGGTGATTTCCTTCGACCCGAACATCCGGCCGGGCTTCATCAAGGACAGGGAATCGCACCTCGCCCGCATGAACCGCATGGCGGCGATGTCCGATATCATCAAGTTCTCCGACGAGGACCTCGCCTGGTTCGGCATGGAAGGCAGCCACGACGATCTCGCCGCCGAATGGCTGAGACGCGGCCCGAAGCTGGTGCTGATCACCAAGGGCGCCGATGGCGCCGTCGGCTACACCGCGCGCCACAAGGTCGAAGTTGCCGGTGAGCGGGTGACGGTGGTCGATACCGTTGGCGCCGGCGACACGTTCGATGCCGGCGTGCTGGCATCGCTGAAGCTGGCCGGCCTCCTGAGCAAGGCAGATGTTGCAGATCTCACTGAGGCCGCCGTCCGCAATGCGCTGGCGCTCGGCGCCAAGGCGGCAGCCGTCACCGTCTCGCGCGCCGGCGCCAACCCGCCGTGGAAGCATGAAATCGGTCTTTGATCGTTAGCCTGGGTCCGGGCGGTATTCCAGAATATCGCCCGGCTGGCAGTCGAGGGCTGCGCAGATCTTTTCCAGTGTGTCGAAGCGCACGCCCTTCACTTTTCCGGATTTCAGCAGCGAGATGTTCTGCTCGGTGATCCCCACCTGCTCGGCAAGGTCGCGTGAGCGGACCTTGCGTTTCGCCAGCATCACATCGAGATTGACGACGATCGGCATGCGTTAGACGAAGCTCCTGTTCTCCGCTTCGATCCCCGACGCGATGACCATGACGTGGCCCAGTCCGACGACCAGGCCCGCCATCAATAGCACGATCATCGTGCCGCCGTTGATGTCGAACATCACCGCATGCCCCGTGGCGCCCGGATTGTCATAGGTGACGGCCAATATGCCGATCCCATTGCTGACGGTCATGCACAGCGAACCGAAAAGGACCGTGAGGCCCACTCGCCGCAACAGCACGCCGTTGCGGCTGGAGAGGATCTCTCCACGCTGGAAGCTGTCGAAAAGCTGCCAGGCGAATGCCAGGCCGGCAATGACGAGCGCGTTGTTGAGCGCGGCCAGAAAGATGACGGTCCCGATGGCGCGATAGGACAGGGTGATGATCTCAACCCGAGGGAAGACGATGTCGCGAACGCCCTGTTCGAAGCCTTGCCGGTCGAAGAAGATCTGCCAATGGGTGTAGACGACCGCCGAACAGAACAACGCTCCGCACAAAATGATCATGAGTTTCATCAAGCGGCTGAGCTTGCGCAGCCTCTCGGCGGAGTTCGTCATGAAAAGTCCTTTATCGTTTGGCTTGTATTTTTATCGTAAAACAATAAATAATTACCGTCAATTGTGATCTTGGTTTGTGGCGAGGCTGAACGAGCACGGGCGGGCTCGCCTCTCAGGCGCAAGGGAGGCACGCCCTGGGAACGGATTGCCCAGGCCGCTGCAGCGGCATCGAACCTGAATTTGCAGAATCCTGGATCGAAGACATGATGCAGAGCATAGAGTCGATCTTGTTCATCTGACGGATGAGTTCGAGATATCTCGCTTGCTCATCCGAATTGAGCTGCTCCGCGTTCTCCATGACCCAAGGGATAATTTCGCGAGAGGCCTCTTCCGGTGGCGTGTCCTTTGCCGTCAGCAGCATCGACCGCGTGAATGTCCGCGCCGCCAGTGTTTTGACCGGTTGCGTACTGTGGCGGAACTGCATGCTCGTCAGTGGGCACCCCTCCATCGCCCGTTCGACGTGGGACTGAACGAGATCGGGGCTCTCTTCGAAGACGGAAATATAGGTCGCGGCAAAAGGCGTCTTGTCATCATTCGATATGACATAGGCGCCTGTCGCCAAAAGTGCGGCCGCAAGGATTGCTATACGCATCAACACTCTCCGTTGCGCGTACAACTACAGGTCAATGCCATAAGAATCGGCTAAGAAATAATGCTGCCTCTGATTGTGCGTCTGCCAAGGCCCATGGCCCCGTGCGCCGAAAGGTTGCACGGAAGGCGCGATATGCACCCTCCGCGCTCAGCCTTTGGTCTAATGCGCAGCCTTCAGCAGTGCTGCCACCAACCCTGCCGTGGACGAGTCGTGACCTTCGGCACTTTCCTTGCCTTCGACCACCGGAAGCAGGCCGGTGGCCAGTTCCTTGCCGAGCTCGACGCCCCACTGGTCGAAGGAGTTGATGTTGAAGAGCGCGCCCTCGACGAAGACGCGGTGCTCGTAAAGCGCGATCAGGCGACCGAGCGCGAAGGGGTCGAGCTGGTCGTAAACGATCGTCAGCGACGGACGGTTGCCGGGAAAGACGCGGTGCGGGGCAATCTTGTCGGCCTTGGCGTCTGCTATGCCCTTGGCGGTCAACTGTGCCTTGGCTTCCGCAAGCGTACGGCCCTTCATCAGCGCTTCCGACTGGGCCAGGCAGTTGGCGATCAAAAGCTCATGTTGGTGGCGCAGGTTCTTTTCATGGCCGTTGGCGGCGATCATGAACTCGGCCGGAATGACGTCCGTGCCCTGGTGGATCAGCTGGTAGAAGGCATGCTGGCCGTTGGTGCCGGGCTCGCCCCAAACGACCGGGCCTGTCGAATACTCGACCGATGTGCTCTCAAGCGTCACGGCCTTGCCGTTCGATTCCATGTCGAGCTGCTGCAGGTAGGCGGGGAAACGCGACAGGCGCTGGTCATAGGGCAGGATCGCCCGCGACGGGTAGCCGAGCACGTTGCGGTGGTAGAAGCCGAGGAGGCCGAGCAGGACCGGAATGTTCTCACGGATCGGGGCGGTGCGGAAATGCTCGTCGATGGCATGGCCGCCATCGAGGAAGCGGCCGAAATTCTCCTTGCCGACCGCGATCATCAGCGGCAGGCCGATCGCCGACCAGATCGAGTAGCGCCCACCGACCCAATCCCAGAAGCCGAAGACGCGGGTCTGGTCGATGCCGAAGGCGGCGACCTTGTCGAGCGCGGTCGAAACGGCAGCGAAGTGATGGCCGACCGCAGCCTCGCCGAGCTTGCCGGCGATGAAGGCGCGGGCGGTCGCCGCATTGGTCATGGTCTCGATGGTGGTGAAGGTCTTCGAGGCGACGATGAAGAGCGAGGTTTCCGGATCGACCAGCTTCAGCGTATCGGCGATATGGGCACCGTCGATGTTGGAAACGAAGTGCAGGCGCGGGCCGTCGTGGAAGGGCGCGAGCGCCAGCGTCGCCATCACCGGGCCGAGATCGGAGCCGCCGATGCCGATGTTGACGACGTCGGTGATCTTCTTGCCGGTCGCACCTTTCAGCGCGCCCGAGCGGATGCCGTCGGCAAAAGCGCCCATGGCGGCAAGCACGCTGTTGACATCGGGCATCACATCCTTGCCGTCGACGAGGATCGGTCGGTTGCTGCGGTTGCGTAGCGCCGTGTGCAGGACGGCACGCTCCTCGGTGATGTTGATGATATCGCCGCGGAACATGGCGTCCCGCTTCTCCTCGACCTTGGCGGCCTTGGCGAGCGCCTCGAGGCCATCCAGCACCTTGTCGTTGACGGCGCATTTCGAATAGTCGAACAGCAGGTCGCCGAGTGTGGTGCTGAAGCGCGCGAAACGTTCTGCGTCGGCGGCGAAGGCCGCGCGGATATCGGTCGCGTTGGTTTCAGCGGCGGTTGCTTTGAGTTGGTCGACAAGCGCTTTCATCGCGGGGCTCCTTGGTCGGACAGGGGTGTCGGACAATCGCCTGCGTAGCTATTCGCTTTAAGTGGACCAAATCAAGACTGGAAAACCGCCGAAGTGGCGGTTTTCAGGATTTTTTAAATCGTTTGAATTTGGGAGTAGTTTACCCGCGCAGGTCCTTGCGCAGGATCTTGCCGACATTGGTCTTCGGCAGTTCGGTGCGGAATTCGACGAAACGCGGGCGCTTGTAGTTGGTGAGGTTGGCGGCGCAGTGGCGCTTGACCTCTTCTTCCGTCAGTGCTGGGTCCCGCTTGACGACGAAGAGCTTGACTGCTTCGCCGGAATGCTCGTCCGGAATGCCGATCGCCGCGCATTCGAGGATGCCCGGATGGGTCATGGCCACTTCCTCAATCTCGTTCGGGAAGACGTTGAAGCCGGAGACCAGGATCATGTCCTTCTTGCGGTCGACGATCTTGACGAGGCCGTCGGCGTTCATGAAGCCGATGTCGCCCGAGCGGAAGAAGCCATCCGGCGAAATTGCCTTGGCCGTCTCGTCCGGCCGCTGCCAGTAGCCAGCCATCACCTGCGGCCCGCGGATGCAGATTTCGCCGACTTCGCCGATCGCCAGCGTATTGCCCTGGTCGTCACGGATCTCGACGTCGGTGGACGGGATCGGCATGCCGATCGTGCCGGTGAACTCGGTCGCGTCGAGGATGTTGGCCGTTGCCACCGGCGAGGTTTCCGAAAGCCCGTAGCCCTCGGCGATCGAGCAGCCGGTCATCTGCTTCCAGCGTTCGGCGACCGGGCGCTGGATCGCCATGCCGCCGCCGAAGGTCAGCATCAGCGACGAGAAGTCGAGCTTCTGGAACTCCGCATTGTTCATCAGCGCGTTGAACAGCGTGTTGAGGCCCGGGAAGATGTTTGTCCTGTGCTTGCCGAGTTCCTTGACGAAGCCCGGAATGTCACGCGGATTGGGGATCAGGATGTTGTTGCCGCCGGTGGCAAGGCCCATCAGCGAATTCACCGTCAGCGCGAAGATATGGTAGAGCGGCAGCGCGCACATGAAGACGAGATTGTCCGGCCGGGCCCTCGAGCGGAACGCCGTCTCGAACCAGATTTCCATCTGTGCCATGTTCGACAAAAGGTTCGAATGGGTAAGCGTCGCGCCCTTCGAAACGCCGGTCGTGCCGCCGGTATATTGCAGGAAGGCGACGTCGCTCGCGGCGACGTTGGGCGTCGTCAGCTTGGCTCGCCCACCCTTGGCAAGCACGTCCTTGAATGAAAGGTGTCCAGGGATCGACCAGGCCGGAACGAGCTTCTTGACGCGGCGGACCACCAGGTTGACGATCGCGCCCTTGAGGCCGAGCATGTCGCCCATAGTCGCGACGACGACGTGCTTGACCGAGGTCTTGTCGACCACCTGCTGCACGGTATGGGCGAAATTCTCCAGAACGAAGATCGCCTTGGCGCCGGAGTCGACCAACTGGTGCTGCAGCTCGCGCGGCGTGTAGAGCGGGTTGACGTTGACGACGGTGAAGCCGGCTCTGAGGATGCCGTAGACGATCACCGGGTTCTGCAGGATGTTCGGCATCATCACCGCGACGCGGTCGCCCTTGGCAAGGCCGAGTGATTGCAGCCAGGCCCCGATCCGTGCGGACTGGGCGTTGAGATCGGCAAAGGTGAGCGTCTTGCCCATGCAGGTGAAGGCCGGGCGGCTCGAATAGCGGGCCACGGCATGGTCGAAGAATTCGCCGATCGACTTGTAGGGCAGGGGGGCAATTTCGCCGGCTATTCCGGCTGGGTAGGATTTCAGCCAGATCTTGCCTGGGCTGATACCCGTCTGTTGTGCGCTGACTTCCGCCATGACCTCTCTCCCTCTGGTCGCCACAGGCTGGCCTGATCGCGGCCTGAGAAAATCCCTCCCGATCCTCTCACGCCGATGAAGATGATGCTTTTGCGACACCTCTTCAAGCTGAGATTCGGGATTATATAACTTTGACGTAAACGTCAACCAAGCTTACGGTTAACAGGCCTCTGCGAGCCTCGCGAAAAAGTATGACGAGAACCGCAAAAGCTTTGCCTGCCGCAGGAAAAACCTGTATTGCATTGCAGCATATCCCTGTTGGTCCAATCCAACATCCGTCGACATATCCCCCAGATTTTTCTCCGGCCGCAAGGCACGGCGACACTGGCCATTGCCCATGAGTGATCCCATGTGTGACGAAGCATTCACCTCTGCCGTCGATCCGCGCCGGGCCCGCGTCTCCGCCGCCGAAGTGGCGCTCGCCGTCGGCGGCTTCGGCATCGGTACCGGCGAATTCGCCATCATGGGTCTGCTGCCGCAGGTCGCCGAAGATGTATCGGTCTCGGTACCCCAGGCCGGCGCTGTCATCAGTGCCTATGCACTCGGCGTTGTCGTCGGTGCGCCGCTGATCGCGGTGCTTGCCGCTCGCTTCTCGCGTTTCCGGGTGCTTCTGGTCCTGATGCTGGTTTTTGCCGTCGGCAACTTCGCGAGCGCCATCGCTCCGGATTTCTACACGCTGATTGCCGCGCGCTTCTTCGCCGGCCTGCCGCACGGCGCCTATTTCGGCGTCGCTGCCCTGGTGGCGGCGGGACTTGCCGCGCCGAACCAGCGCGCCCGCGCCGTCGGGCGCGTGATGATGGGGCTGACCATTGCCACTCTCTTCGGCACGCCGCTCGTCGCCTGGTTCGGCCAGGCGCTCGGCTGGCGCTCCGCCTTTGCCATTGTCGGCGCCATCAGCCTCCTGACCATGGCGCTCACCTTCGCCCACGTGCCGCGGGACAAGGGCAACCCGAAGGCGACGCCGCTTCGCGAACTGGGCGCGCTCGGCAAGCTGCAGGTCTGGCTGATGCTCGGCATCTGCGCCATCGGCTGCGGCGGCATGTTCGCCGTCTTCAGCTACATCACGCCGGCGCTGACCGAAGTCGCGGGTGTTTCGCTTGGTAACGTGCCGATCATGCTTTCTGTCTTCGGCGCCGGCATGATCCTCGGCAACATCGTCGGGGCACGGCTTGCCGACTGGGCGCTGATGCCGGCGATCGGCATCGCCATCGCCTTCAACATCTTTGCCTATGTGCTTTTCTATTTCACCATGGGCAATCCGTGGATCGCCATCGTCAACGTGCTCTTCATCGGCGGCGGCTTTGCCGTCGTCCCGGGCGTACAGACGCGGCTGATGGATGTCGCCGGCGAGGCCCAGACGCTGGCCGCCGCCCTTAGCCACTCCGCCTTCAATCTCGCCAATGCGCTTGGCGCCTGGCTCGGTGGTGTTTCGATCGCCGCCGGTTACGGCTGGACCTCCACCGGTCTCGTCGGCGCCGTTCTCGGCGTCGCCGGCTTCGGCATCTTTCTCGCTTCAGTCTTCGTCGATCGCGCACAGCCTGCGCGTATGGCTGCAAAACCTGCGGCGGAATGACCGGCTTTATCGAAAGAAAGCCAGGGGCTCTTGAACCCTCCTAAATTTTTCTGTCATGTCCCGCCGTTAGCGTCGACCACGGCCCTGAAACTACCGTAAAGCAGGGGCAAAGGGGCGGCGCCCGGCGCCAGACAGGCTGGCAAGGCCTCGGGTTTGTTGTAAAGTCGTCGAAAGACGGAGGATCATTGGTGCAATTGGGCAATCGTGAACGAGAGAATTTTGCCGTGGAGCCGCGGCTCCTCGGGCAAACCGCTATTTCGCGCCATGCCCTTGTCGGCCCCATGACCGCTGCCCGCTGGATGCTGGTCTTCGTTCTGCTTGCCGGCGTCTACTTCTTCCATGGTTTCGTCGTTCCGGTTCTGGCCGCCGTCGTCATCGGTTTTGCCAGCTGGCCGATCTATCGCCGGCTGCTCGCCGGTGTGAACGGCAACCGGACGCTGGCCGCCACTATCGCGATCGTCTGCGTCATTTCCTTCATCGTCGTGCCGATCTCTATCGCTTCCGTCTATGCGGTCGACGAGGTGCGCGACTGGGTCGTCTGGGCGGTCGAGACCAATGCCAATGGTGCCGTGGTGCCCGCCTGGCTGTCCGGTATCCCGGTTGCCGGCGCCTGGCTCGGTGAACAATGGGTCAAGCATATCGGCCATCCGGGTGCGCTCGGCGAACTGGTCCAGCTCGTCAGCGGCTCCAACATCGGCAATATCTACCGCGGCGTCCTGGTCGTGGGCGCGTCGACGTTCCATGCCTTCCTGACGTTGCTGTTCATGATGATCACGCTGTTCTTCGTCTATCGCGACGGCCAGTCCTTCTCCGGCCAGCTCGACAAGCTCGGCGAGCGCATCTTCCCGATGCGCTGGGAGCGGCTGTCGCGCGTCGTGCCGCTGACGATCAGCTCCACGGTCACCGGCATGGGCATCATCGCCATCGGTGAGGGCATCGTGCTCGGCGTCGCCTATTGGCTTGCCGGCGTACCGTCGCCGGTAACCCTCGGCATCATCACCGGCCTGATGGCACTGATCCCGGGTGGCGCGCCGCTCTGCTTCACGCTGGTCTCGGTCTACCTCGTCGCCAGCGGTTCGCCCGTTCACGGCCTGGCGCTGTTCACCTGGGGCACGACCGAACTCTTCATCGTCGACAAGACGCTGCGTCCGCGCCTCGTCGGCGGCCCGATCAAGCTTCCCTTCCTGCCGACCTTCTTCGGCCTTGTCGGTGGCGTGAAGACCATGGGCTTCCTTGGCCTCTTCGTCGGCCCGGTGCTGATGGCGCTGCTCGTTGCCATCTGGCGCGAATGGATGCGCGAAGTCACCGCGCCCACCGAAACGAGCGTGAACCACATCATCAAGGGCTAGGCGTCACGCCAAGCCGGCGGTCGCGGACGTGCGGTCGCCCTGGATCTGTCCGGCATCTCGCTGATAGGCCGATAACGACCGGATCCCGCGCTTATGAAGATCGTATTCCGCCTTCGTCAGCGGACCCTGGCGGGCGTCTTTATCTTTTCCTTATGCCGCCTTCCGACCATCGCAATCGATAATTGACCCGTTGCGGATGCACACTCCGGACCTCAACAGTCCGGAGAATTTGCATGTCCGATGTTCTTTTTCTTGCTGCCGGCGTCGGCGGCTTTGTCGTGTTCGCGCTTTATGCGCGCGCGCTAAGCCGGCTTTAGGAGGGCGTCATGTTCGAAGCCCTGCTCGGTCTTGCCGTCGCTGTCGCGCTTGCGGCCTACCTCGTCGTCACCCTCGTTCGCCCGGAACGGTTCTGACCCGGTCGACGGGATCGGACCCGTTGGCCGTTCGCATCAGCCGGGCGCCGTCGCGCCGTCCGGCCGCCCTTAGCGGAGTAATCTCATGTCTATCATCGGGTGGCTGCAGATCAGCCTCCTCTTCATCGCCGTCCTGATCGTCATCAAGCCGTTGGGGCTTTACATGGCGCGGGTCTTCTCCGGTGAACGCAACGTCTTTTCGCCCGTCCTCGGCCCCGTCGAGCGCGGCCTTTATCTTGCCGCCGGCGTCGATCCGAAGAAGGAGCAGGGCTGGCTCGCCTATACGATGTCGATGCTTGCCTTCAGCCTCGCAGGCTTCGTTTCGCTCTACGCGATCCTCCGGCTGCAGGCCTATCTGCCGATGAACCCGCAAGGCTTCTCGGGCATGCCGTCCGACCTCGCCTTCAACACGGCGGCCAGCTTCGTCACCAACACCAACTGGCAGAACTACGGCGGCGAAACCACGCTCAGCCATTTCAGCCAGATGGCCGGGCTCACGGTGCACAACTTCGTCTCGGCTGCGACCGGCATCGCCATGGCGCTTGCCGTCACCCGCGCCTTCGCCCGCTCGAACGCCTCGACCGTCGGCAATTTCTGGGTCGACCTCACCCGTTCGACGCTCTACGTGCTCCTGCCGATTGCCGTCGTCATGGCGCTTGCCATGGTCTGGAGCGGCCTGCCGCAGACCTTCCACGCCGATCTCACCGCAACCACGCTCGAAGGCGTCAAGCAGACGATCTCAGTCGGCCCGGTCGCAAGCCAGGAAGCGATCAAGCAGCTCGGCACCAATGGCGGCGGCTTCTTCAACGTCAACGCCGCCCATCCGTTCGAAAACCCGACGGCCTTCTCCAACTATCTCAACATCTTCTCGATGCTGTCGATCTCGGCGGCGCTCGTCTACACCTTCGGCCAGATGGTCGGCAACCGCCGCCAGAGCTGGGCCTTCATCGCCGTCACCGGCATCCTGCTGATCTCAGGCGTCGCGGTCGTCTACTGGGCTGAAGCCCAGGGCAACCCGATCCTGACCGCCCTTGGCCTCGATGCCGCCCAGGGCAACATGGAGGGCAAGGAAGTTCGCTTCGGCCAGGCGATGACGGCGCTCTATGCGGCTGTTACGACGGGCCTCTCGGATGGCGGCGTCAACAGCATGCACGGCTCGCTGACGGGCCTCGGCGGTCTCGTGCCGATGTTCCTGATGCAGCTTGGCGAAGTCCTGCCGGGCGGCGTCGGTTCCGGTCTCTACGGCATGGTCGTCTTTGCGATCCTCGCCGTCTTCGTTGCCGGCCTGATGGTCGGCCGTACGCCGGAACTGCTCGGCAAGAAGATCGAAAGCCGCGAGATGAAATACGCGATGTTCGCCGTCCTCATCCTGCCGGCAACGATCCTCGGCTTTGCCGCCGTCTCCGCGATGCTGCCCTTTGCTGTCGCCAGCATCGGCACGGCGGGTCCGCATGGCCTGTCGGAAATCCTCTACGCCTTCACGTCGGCGGCCGGCAACAACGGCTCGGCTTTCGGCGGGCTCACCGGCAACACACCCTGGTACAACACGACGCTAGGCTTCGCGATGCTGCTCGGCCGCTTCGCCTATGCCGTTCCGGTGATGGCGATCGCCGGCTCGATCGCGGTCAAGACCCGCGTACCGGCCTCCAAGGGTACCTTCCCGACCGACACGCCGCTCTTCGTCGGCCTGCTCGTCGGCATCATCCTCATTCTCGGCGGGTTGCAGTTCTTCCCGGCGCTCGCGCTTGGTCCCATCGTCGAGCATCTCTCGATGCTTGCCGGTCAGACCTTCTAGAGCGGGATGAGGAAAAGTGTGTGCGGTTTTCCGCCCGCATCCCGCTCTAACTTATTAGAAACGATCACGTTTATGGTTTGGGTCGACTAGACCCAAACCATCGCGATCTAAAGGAATTCGACACATGTCTTCCAAACCCATCGCTCCCAGTCTTCTGGACCCGGCGATCCTGCTGCCGGCGATCAAGGCGGCGTTCGTCAAGCTCGACCCGCGCCAGCTCGTGCGCAATCCGGTGATCTTCGTCACCGAAGTGGTCGCCGCCGTCGTCACCGGCCTCTTCGTCCGTGATCTCGTAACCGGCGGCGGAGGCGCACTCTTCTCCGGCCAGATCGCTGCCTGGCTCTGGTTCACCGTGCTCTTTGCCACCTTTGCCGAAGCCGTCGCCGAAGGTCGCGGCAAGGCCCAGGCCGACAGCCTGCGCCGTACCAAGTCCGAGCTGACGGCGCGCAAACTCGTCGCCGACGAAGGCCGTGAGACCCAGACGATCCCGGCGACATCACTCAAGGTCGGCGACCTCGTGCTTGTCGAGGCCGGCGAACTGATCCCCGGCGACGGCGAAGTCGTCGAAGGCGTCGCTTCCGTCAACGAGAGCGCCATCACCGGTGAATCGGCGCCCGTCATCCGCGAATCCGGTGGCGACCGCTCGGCTGTCACCGGCGGCACGCAGGTGCTGTCAGACTGGATCAAGATCCGCATCGCCGTCGCACCGGGCGACACCTTCGTCGACCGCATGATCGCTCTGATCGAGGGCGCGCAGCGCCAGAAGACCCCGAACGAGATCGCCCTTTCGATCCTGCTTTCGGGCCTGACGCTGATCTTCCTCGTCGCCGTCGTCACGCTCTGGGGCCTTGCCGGTTATTCCGGTACCGTTCTCTCGGTCACCGTGCTGGCCGCGCTTCTGGTAACGCTGATCCCGACCACCATCGGTGGTCTGCTTTCGGCGATCGGCATCGCCGGCATGGACCGTCTGGTCCGCTTCAACGTCATCGCCACCTCCGGCCGCGCCGTCGAGGCTGCCGGCGACGTCGATACGCTGCTGCTCGACAAGACCGGCACCATCACCTTCGGCAACCGCATGGCCGCCGACTTCATGCCGGTGCCGGGCGTTACCGAGGCCGAGCTTGCCGATGCCGCACTGCTTGCGAGCCTTGCCGACGAAACGCCGGAGGGGCGCTCGATCGCAGCGCTCGCCACCGGTGAATTTGGCCGCCAGACGCCAGATGTGTCGCTGCCCGCGTCCGACAAGGGCGAGGTCCTGGCGCTTGCCGTCGGCGGCGGCGCAAGTCGGGCCGGTGCGACCCGGATCGACGCGGTCATTCCCTTCGCTGCGGAAACGAGGCTTTCGGGCGTCGACTTCGGCGGTCGCCGGTTGCGCAAGGGTGCCGTCGACTCGATCCTGAAGTTCACCGGCATCCGCGACGAGAACGTGCCGAACGAGTTTCGCCGCGCCGTCGATCAGGTGGCCCGCACCGGTGGCACTCCGCTTGCCGTCGCCGACGGTCCGCGCCTGCTCGGCGTCATCCACCTGAAGGACGTGGTGAAGCCCGGCATCAAGGAACGCTTCGCCGCCCTTCGCGCCATGGGCATTCGCACGGTCATGGTCACCGGCGACAACCCGGTGACTGCGGCAGCCATCGCTTCTGAAGCCGGCGTCGATGACTTTCTCGCCGAAGCCACCCCCGAGGACAAGCTTGGCTATATCCGCAAGGAACAGCAGGGCGGTCGTCTCATCGCCATGTGCGGCGACGGCACCAACGACGCGCCGGCGCTTGCCCAGGCCGATGTCGGCGTCGCCATGCAGACCGGGACGCAGGCCGCCCGCGAGGCCGCCAACATGGTGGACCTCGATTCCAGTCCGACGAAGCTCATCGAGATCGTCGAGATCGGCAAGCAGCTGTTGATGACCCGTGGGTCGCTGACGACCTTTTCGATCGCCAACGACGTTGCGAAGTACTTCGCCATCATCCCGGCGCTGTTCATCACCACCTATCCGGCCTTGGCCGCGCTCAACGTCATGGGCCTCGCCTCGCCGCAATCGGCGATCCTGTCGGCGGTGATCTTCAACGCGCTCATCATCGTCGCGCTGATCCCGCTGGCGCTGAAGGGCGTCAAGTACCGGCCGGTCGGTGCGGCAGCGCTTCTGCGCCGCAACCTGCTCGTCTACGGCCTCGGCGGCATTGTCCTGCCCTTCGCCGGCATCAAGCTCGTCGACCTTGCCGTCAACGCACTCAATCTGGTGTAACCATGCTGAACCAACTTCGCCCCGCCATCGTGATGATCGTACTTCTGACCGCGATCACCGGCCTTGCCTATCCCTTCGCCATCACCGGCGCCTCGCAGGTGCTGATGCCCGCCCAGGCAAATGGCAGCCTCATCGAAAAGGACGGCGCCCTCATCGGCTCCGCCCTCATCGGCCAGAATTTCACCTCCGACAAGTATTTCTGGCCGCGGCCCTCCGCGACCGGTCCGGAAGCCTACAATGCCGGCGCTTCGAGCGGCTCCAACCTCGGCACCACCTCGGTCAAGCTGAAGGATCGCGTTGCAGCCGATGTCGAGCGGCTGAAGGCGGCCGGCGTCAACGGTGAAATTCCGGCGGATGCGGCGACCACGTCAGGCTCCGGTCTCGACCCGCACATCACGCCGGCCTTTGCCGAAGCCCAGGTTGCCCGCGTCGCCAAGGCGCGGGGCCTGAGCGAAGCGGACGTTGCCGGCCTGGTTTCCAGGGCGACGGAGGAACGGCTGTTCGGGGTCGTAGGCGAGCCGCGCGTCAATGTGCTAGAACTCAACCTGGCCCTTGATGCGCCCCGAACCTGATTCCTCACGCCTGAGATCATGAATGCCCGACAGTGAACGCGACGCCAAAAGTCGCCCGGATCCAGACGCATTGCTGGCGCTTGCCGCGCAGGACCGCCGGGGAAAGCTGACCGTATTCCTCGGTGCCGCTCCCGGCGTCGGCAAGACCTATGCGATGTTGTCGCGGGCCCGCCGACTGAAGGACGACGGCATCGATATCGTCGTCGGGCTGGTGGAGACACATGGGCGCAGCGAGACCGCAGCGCTCATCGATGGATTGGAAATACTGCCGCGCCGCGATGTGAACCATCGCGGCCGACTGCTGTCGGAATTCGACTTGGACGCCGCCCTTGCGCGGCGTCCAAGGATCATCGTCGTCGACGAACTGGCCCATAGCAACCCGGCCGAAAGCCGGCACCCCAAACGCTACCAGGACATCGAGGAACTGATCGCCGCCGGCATCGATGTCTGGACCGCGCTCAACATCCAGCATCTCGAAAGCCTCTCGGACATCGTCGCCCAGATTACCGGTGTTCCCGTGCGCGAGCGGGTGCCGGATACCGTGCTGAAGCGGGCCGACGAGGTGCTGCTTGTCGATCTGCCGCCGGCCGAGTTGATCGAGCGCCTGAAGGACGGCAAGGTCTATCTGCCCGACAGCGCCAAGCGCGCCGTCGATCGCTTCTTCCGCCTCGGCAACCTGACGGCGCTGCGCGAACTCGCGCTCCGGCGCACGGCCGACCGGGTCGACGACCAGATGGTCGACTACCTCAAGCAGAACGCGATCGAAGGCATCTGGGCGAGCGGAGAGCGCCTGCTCGTCTGCATCGGCCCCGATCCGCTGTCGGAAAAAGTCGTGCGTACCGCAAGCCGGCTTGCTGAGGGCTTGAACGCACCGTGGATCGTCGTCTTCATCGAGCGCGCCGACCGTGAAAGCGGCGACGGAGAGGATGTGCGCCGGCTCGACGAAACCTTCCGCCTTGCCGAACAGCTCGGCGCCGAAACCCGTCGCATCGTCGGCAATGATTTTGTCGAGGAAATCCTGAAGCTCGCGCGCCGCGAGCATGCGACGCAGATCGTCATCGGCGCGCGCCGCCAATCCTTCCCGATGCGGTTCTTCCGGCAGTCGCTTCCCGATGCCCTGGCCGAGCGCGTGTCCGGCATCGGCATCTACCTCGTTACCGATCGCGAGACGACGCCCGTCAAGCGGCGATCAAAGAGGAAGAGGACGCTGCCGCCGGGAACCGGGCGGGCGATCGGCATCGCTGCCGGATCGGTCGCCATCTCGACCGGTGTCGGCCTGCTGCTCGGCCGTTTCGTCGTCCTGCCCAACATATCGCTGCTTTATCTGCTCGCGGTGCTGGCGTCCGCGACCTATGCCGGCCATATCGCGGCGATCGCCGCAGCGCTGTTTTCGGTGCTCGCCTACAATTTCTTTTTCATCAAGCCGACCGGCACCTTCACCATCGCCGAGCCGCACGAGGTTTTCGCGCTCGTTGTCTTCCTGGTCGCCGCGGCACTCGCGGGCAGCCTCGCCTCCCGCGTGCGCGAGCAGGCGAAGGCAGCGCGGCAGCGTGCCGCCGCGACCCAGGCGCTTTATGATTTTTCCCGCAAACTTTCCGGCACGGCCAAGCCGGACGACGTGCTTTGGGCGGCGGTCACGCAGATGCAGTCGACGCTGAAACGCAGCGCCGCCCTCTTGTTGCCCGCGGAAGGCGACCTGCAGCTGAAGGCAGCCTGGCCTCCGGACACCGAGCTTGACGTCACCGACATCATGGCTGCACGCTGGGCGATGGACAAACGCGAGCCGGCCGGCAATGGCACCGGCACGTTGCCGAACAGCCCCTTCCACTTCCGTCCGCTGACAAGCCCGCATGGCGTCGTCGGCGTCTGTGGCTTCGTCCAGGCGGACAAGCCACTGGAGATCAACGAAGAGCGGGCACTGGCGGCGATCCTGGACCAGACGGCGATCGCGGTCGATCGGGCGCGCCTGTCGCGCGAAAGCCTCGACCAGGCGGCCAAGCTCGAAGGCGAACGCTTCCGCGCCGCTCTTCTCTCATCCATCTCGCATGACCTGAGAACCCCGCTTGCGACGATCACCGGTGCCGTCACCAGCCTGCGCCAACTCGGCGACCGGATGCCGCCGGAAAGCCGCGACGACCTGTTGCAGTCGATCGAGGAGGAGGGCGGTCGGCTGACGCGCTTTGTCGCCAACCTGCTCGACATGACCCGCATCGAGGCCGGCACCGTCAACGCCAAGCGCGATTGGGTCGATGTCGCCGACGTCGTGCGAGCCGCCGTCGATCGCGCCCGCAAGTATTTCCCGGACCGCGAGGTCGAAACCAGCATTGCAGCCGACCTGCCCTTGATGCGCGGCGACAGCGTGCTGCTCGGCCAGGTGCTGTTCAACCTGCTCGACAATGCCAACAAGTATGGCGGCGACGAGCCGATCAGCATCTATGCCCGTACTGAAGGCAGCGAGATCGTGCTGTCGGTAACCGATCTCGGCAAAGGTATCCCGCCGCGGGATCTCGAGCAGGTCTTCGAGAAATTCTTCCGTCGCGGCAAGGCCGACGGCCGCACGCCGGGAACGGGGCTGGGGCTGTCGATCGCCAGGGGCTTCGTCGAGGCGATGGGCGGACAGATCAAGGCGGAAAGCCCGGCGCTTCGCCGCCGCGGCACGCGCATTTCCATGCGCTTTCCCGCCGCCAAGGCTGAAATTTCCGAAAAGGACCGTGCATGAGCGTGGAGCGTATCCTCGTCGTCGACGACGAACCCCAGATCCAGCGTTTCCTGAAACCCGCGCTGAGTGCCGCCGGCTATGACGTTCGCGAGGCGATGACCGGTGCCGAGGCGCTGAAGGCGGCCGCGACGATGGCGCCGGATGTCGTCATACTCGATCTCGGCCTGCCGGACATGGACGGCAAGGAGGTCATCGCCAACTTGCGCGGCTGGTCGCAGGTGCCGATCATCATTCTGTCGGCCCGCGACCGGGAAAGCGAAAAGATCGCCGCACTCGATCTCGGCGCCGACGATTACATCGAAAAGCCCTTCGGCATCGGCGAACTGACGGCCCGCATCCGTGCGGCCCTTCGCCACCGGGTGCAGATGGAAGGCGGCCAGACGCAGCTGTCCGCCGATGGCGTTTCGATCGACACGATCAAGCGGGTGGTGACGAAGGACGGCGAACCGGTGCGGCTGACGCCGAAGGAATACGACCTCCTGGTGATGCTGGCGCATCACGCCGGCCGGGTCGTCACCCACAAGACGCTGCTCACCTCGGTCTGGGGCGTGGCCCATGGCGAAGACCTGCACTATCTGCGCGTCTTCATCGGGCAACTGCGCGGGAAGATCGAGCGCGATCCGGCCGACCCGAAGATCATCCGCACCGAGCCCGGCGTCGGCTACCGCTTCGTCGGCGACGACGACGGTTGACGGGGTTACCGCCAACGGCCGCTGAGACCCTTACTTGATCTTCACCGGCGTCGGCATGTCGGTCGCGAGCGTGTCTCCGACGACCACCTTCTTCTTCTTTGCCGGTTGCGGGTTTTCGAGGATCGAAACAGGCGCCGAGACCGTTACGGCCGCGACGTTGCCGACGTTTCTGGCCGTGCCGGCGACGACTGCAGCGATGCCGGTTCCGACCGAGATGTCAGAGTCGGTCAGCGTCTGTCCCGTGGCGAGCCGCGTGCCGATCAACTGAACGATTTCAGGACTTTCAGCGAACTTTCCGTGGTGCAGGCCGTCCTCAGACTTAACCTTCGTCAGGTCGATGGCGGTGATGCCGGCGCGTTCCAGCTGGGTCCGGTAGGGCTCTGCCGACGGGTCGATTGCGCCGAGGCGAGAGACGTCGCCGGAGATGAAGCTCGAAAGCGCCAGCGCCCGGTCGTCCTGCGAAACGAAGATCGTGAATTTCGGCCGCTTGTGGCCCATCTCGACAAACTGCTTGGCAAAGACGTCGAGATCGATATCCGGCGAAGCAAGAATGACGTTCTCGATCTTCGACGGCACGTTGCCGTCGCGGATACCCATCTGGCGCAGCGATTCCATCGTCAGCCAGGTGCCCATGGAGTGGGCGAGGATGGTGATGCTCTTGACCTTCGGTGCGTCGGAAAGCTTCTTCAGAATGTCTTCAAGGGCCGTGCGCGAATAGTTCGTGCTTTCCTTGTCGTAATTGTAGTCGAACACGTTGGCGCGCGAAGGCCAGGTGAAGAGAACCGGTGTCGCTTTGACGTCCGAATCGTGGACGATCTGCGCCAGCCGGTAGACCGAATCCTCGTAGCGGTTGTTGAAGCCGTGCACGAAGACGAAGGCGTTGCCGCCGACATCGTGCTGCAGGAACCAGGACTTGGCCTCGTCGAGCGATCTGAGCTCATTGACCCGCGTGACGGCGAATTCCTTGGCCGGATCCGGCGGCAGCTTGCGCGGCCATTGCACCGTGCCCGACTTGCGTGCCGTTTCGGGCGGGATCGAAACCGCGACATCGGTAAGGAAGGTGTTGGCGTCGCGCTCGCCGGAAAAGAGTGTCGCCGGATCGCCCGAGGGTTCGCGCGTGGTCGCCACAAGCATGTCGACGGTGGAGGCGCCTGGAACCGGAGCGGTCAGCGCGACAGGCGCCATCACGCCCTTGGCATGGCCGCCGCAGCCGGCAAGCAGCGTCAACGCTGCAAGCACGAAGATTGTCCGCCCCCTGCCTGCACGTTGCCGATGTAGCGAACTCTGAACTCCCAACCACTCGAACATCGGCATCCCCACATACGCCTGAACTCGACTGCATCTGATCGCGCTTTCGCGAAACGCAGATGACAATACTCGGCGCTAATATGCAAGCAGGCCCTGATTGAAGATTCGCTACAGAGTTGTTGATGGATGTCGTTTCCCGTGTCGCGGGCTCGCCGCGGCACGGGAATTTTCCGCCGTTACTTCGCTCTCGCTTCGAGCGCCGTCAGGATCGCGTGGGCCGCCTTGATCCTCTCGGGGATCGGAATGTTGCGGTTGGCAAGCAGCAGGATGCCGATCTTCTTTTCCGGCACGAAGGCGACATATCCACCGAAGCCGTTGGTGGAGCCGGTCTTGTTGTAGAGCGTCGAACCGTCGGGTTGCCTCGGCGGGCTCAATGCCTTGACCGGGTTGCTCTTCAGGGCCATGTCGCGCGAGTTGCCGTCGAGCAGCCGCTCCAGCGAAACCGGGTAGGGGTACTGCTCCCAGCCGAGCCCCTGCACCATCTTGCCGCTGTCGAAATACCCCACGTGAGTGGCTTCGATCGCCTTGCGGATAGGCCCGTCCAACTGTTCAGGCCGGATGTTGGCCTCGACGAAGCGGATCATGTCTGCCGCCGACGACTTCACCCCATAGGCCTCCGCGTCGAACGTTCCGGCAGTGACGCGGATGGGCTTGTCAGCCTTGCCGTAGCCCCAGGCGTAGCTGCCCATCTGGCTGTCTGGAACGCGGACATAGCTGTGCTTCAGCCCGAGCTTGGGAAAGATCTCGCTTTCGAGGACCGCGCTGAAGTCGCCGCCCATCGCCAATGCCGCGGTGTGGCCGAAGAGGCCGATGCTCGGGTTGGAATAGCGACGCTTCTTGCCGGGCTTGGCTTCCGGCTTCCACGTGCTGAAATAGTCGACCATGTCGGCGTCGCTCTTGACCGCGTCGGGGAACTGCAGCGGCAGCCCGCCGGCGGTATAGGTGGCGAGATGGAGGAGGGTCGCCTTGTCGATCGCCGTGCCCGCAAGGGCCGGCATGAATTTGCCGGGATGGTCGGCGAACGAGAGCTTGCCGGTTACCTGCGCATAGGACGCCAGTGTCGAGGCGAAAGTCTTGCTGATCGAGCCGAGTTCGAACAGCGTATCTTCGGTGACTGGAGCCTTCGTTTCCTTGGAAGCGACGCCGTAATTCATGAAGTAGCGCTGGCCGTCAACGGTCACCGCGACGGCGATGCCCGGCACCTTGTGTTCGTGCATGACAGGGCGGATTGCCTTGTCCACGACGGCGGCAATCTGGGCCCGATCGCCGCCTTCGGCGAGCGCGTTCGACGCCAGGGCTGCAAGGGTTGCAGTAGCAAGGCCTAATCTAATTGTCGCCAATCTGTCCATTCGATGTGTTCTCTCTCGATAGGTGTTTTGTCGGTGGCGCGGGCATTGGGGGGCGTGCGGCCACGGTCGGAGATGGGTGTCGGATCGAGCCGGCGCTGTACCAACCCCTTTTTCCCGTCAGGCCATGGAGACCTGCAAGGGGAGCCCAAAAGGACGGCAAAGAGCTAGACCGCCCGGCCCGACGGCACAAATGACGATATTTCGAGGGAGACCCTAGAAAATCTAAGGCGAGATGTCGCGCCGGGGGAGCCGATTTTCAGGGGGCGAAGGCGGCGGCGAGGGGCGTTGGCGCCGTGCATTCCATAAAATTGCGTGGTCCGTTGTCATTGCGGGCGCTCGGGCGTAGTATTCGCCGGCAGTTTAAGGCCTCGTTGTTGCCAGACTGCATTTTTAATCCACGAGCTGCTTCTGATCGAACAGAAGAGTCTCCCCGATTCCGGGGGCATATTCGGAAGCTTATTTACATCCGACGCCAATCAATGGCGCCTCCGCCGATCTCTATTGCAATCAGACGGCCATATTGGAGGATAAAATGAGCAAGCAGACCATAACTCTCATTCTTGCCGGCGCCCTAGCCTTATCGGGGTGCCAATCAGCCTATGTGTCCAAGAGCGGTCCGACCGGCAACGAATTCGGCTGCATTGCCGGAACCGTTGGCGGGGCCATCGTCGGCGGCCTGATCGGCTCGACGATCGGTTCAGGTACCGGTCAGCTTTGGGCGGTTGGTGGCGGAGCGACGCTTGGCGCTGCTGCCGGCAATGCGCTGGCATGCCGCTATTATTGATCAAGGAACAAAGCAGGATGAAGAAAATCGTTCTTATGAGCGTGCTTGCGCTCGGCCAGATCACACCGGCGATCGCGCAGCAGCAGGCTGCGACGATGAATCAGGGACAGATGAGCGCGCTCGACAGCAACAAGGACGGCGCGATCGAGCGGTCCGAGTATGAGGCCTTCATGTCGAACGCCTTCGTCAATCTCGACAAGAACAAGGACGGAAACCTGACCTCCGACGAGACGAAGCAGGCGCTGAACGCTCAGCAGTTTGCCGCCACCGATACCAACGGTGACGGCAAGATCAGCCGGAACGAGTTCCTGGATCGGGTCATGGCGGACTTCAAGACCGCCGACCGAAGTGGTGACGGTGCCCTGAAATGACGCGCGGTGCCGGAGCCGACCACCATGAATTTCGATCGTCCCGGCTGCCGGCACAGGCTCCGGCCGACGGCATCGCGCAAGAAAGGAGGCGTGCACGCTGATAGCCTCATTTTCCGGTTGCATTTGCCGGGCGTTCTGTTTCTCTTAGCTGAAATTCACCGGCAGCTGGCTGCCGGTGCTCATGCCGCTCTTCCTGATTGTCCCATTCGGCTTTCTGACAAGCGAGCTGGCTCCCAATGCAAGCATCCGTCTTGCGCAAGGGGGCGTCGACGACAGCAAATGGGAATTCTCGCGATTGCTCCGCCGGCCGCATGGCCGGCGCCTTGACGTCCAAGCCGGGGGATCTCCCGGGCTCGTTTGTTGATCGTTGTGCCTGGATAGGAGAGACCATGTTCGACCGACCTCGTTCTTTGCGTGCGCCGACGGTGGCATTGCTTGCCATGCTGACGGGTTCGTTTGCAGTGGGCACTGCGCTGGCGCAGGAGCAGGCCGCCACCCAGGCGGCGAGCGAAGAGGCGCCGCAGCCGCTCAGCGAGGACGAACTCGAGGTCCTCGTCGCGCGCATTGCGCTCTATCCCGACGAACTCGTCGCGCTCGTGACCTCCGCCTCGCTCTATCCGCTGCAGATCGTCGAGGCGGAGCGCTTCCTGGAGGTTTCCAAGACCAAGAAGGATATGAAGCCCAAGGACAGCTGGGACGGCAGCATCGTTTCGCTGCTGAACTACCCCCAGATCGTCAAGATGATGAGCGACGACCTCGACTGGACCCAGTCGCTCAGCGACGCGCTCGCCTACCAGCAGCAGGATGTGCTCGTCGCCATCCAGCAATTGCGCGACAAGGCGGTCGCCGACGGCGTCATCAAGTCGGACGACAAGGTGGTGGTGAAGCAGGAAAACAACAACGTCGTGATCCAGGCCGCCGATCCGGAAAAAATCTACGTCCCGCAATACGAGCCGCAGATGCTCTATGATCCGGGCTATCAGCCGGCCCCGATCGCCTATTATCCCGAGCCCTATCCGAATTACTACTATCCGACGGCGACCTTCTTTGCCGGCGTGGTCACGGGCGCTGCCTTTGCCGCGGTCGTCGACTGGGACGACTGGGGCGTCTGGGGCGGGCGCTGGAACGGCGGCGATGTCGATATCGACTGCAACAACTGCTTCAACAACGTCAACGGCAAGGTGAAGTTCAACGACGTCGACTGGAAGAATGTCGATCGCAGCAAGATCAGCTTCGACAAGAACCAGTTCGCCAAGATCGATCGCACCTCGATGGAGCGGGACTTCAAGTCGGCGAAAGGCAACAACATCGCCAACCGGGCGAAGGTGGCCCGCACCGACCAGGTCGGCGCGGCGGCAAACAGGGCCGGTAGCCGGGTCTCGGTCGACGATGTCCGCAAGAGCAAGGTCGAGGCGCGCCAGCGCGAAAATGTCGGGCGAGCCAACGCAGCTCCTGGCGACCGCAAACCGGGCAACCAGGTCAAGGCAAGGCCCGACGGCGCCGGCAAGGTCGGCAATGCCAAGCCCGCGGCCCGGGCCGACCGGCAGGTCGCCAAGCCGAAACCGGGTGGCAAGGTCGATCGTGGCGGCGGTGGCAAGCCATCGGCGCTCGGCCAGGTCCAGAGTGGACGGGTCACCAAGGTCCAGTCGGACCGCGGCCGGCAGGCGCTTGGCGGCGGTCAGCGTGGTGGTGGCCAGCCGCATCGCGAAATCAAGCGCGGTGGCGGTGGTGGCGGCGGACGGCACCGGTAACTGAAGGAGAGGAGAACGAAAATGACCAAGCGCGTACATCATCTGCTCCTGTCCTCCATAGCTGCCGCCGTGCTCGTCAGCGGTTCCGCGACGTTCGCGTCGGCACAGGATGCCGCGGCGCACACGCCGCTCTCCGACTATGCGGCAGCAAGCGATCCGCCGGTGTTCGACACGCCGGAACAGGCGATCGACGCCTTCAAGTCGGCCGTTGCTTCCGGCGATTTCGACAAGCTCGCAAACCTCGTCGGCCTTGATGCCGCCAAGGCCAAGACGAGCGACGGCGTCATGGATGCCTATGCCGATATCCAGGCAGGGGTGAAAAAGAAGGTGGCGGTGCAGGATGTCGAGAACCGCAAGGTTCTGGAGATCGGTGAGGTGCTCTGGCCCTTCCCGTTCCCGATCGCCAAGGGCAAAGACGGCAAGTGGGCCTTCGACACCTATGTCGGGCTCGAGGAGATCGCCAATCGCCTCGTCGGCCGCAACGAACTCGACACGATCGCGACGGTCCGCGCCTATGTCGAGGCGCAGGAGGAATATGCGCTCGAGGATCATGACGGCGACGGCGTTCTCGAATACGCGCAGAAGCTGATCAGCAGCGAGGGCAAGACCGATGGGCTCTACTGGCCCGCCGGCGAAGGCGAACCGCAAAGCCCGGCCGGCGAGGCGCTCGCCGATGGCGCGGTGCTTGCCAAGGCGCAAGCCGGCAAGGGCTACTTCGGCTATCGCTACCGGGTGCTGACGAGCCAGGGCGATAACATCGCGGGCGGCAAGTTCGACTACATCATCAACGGCAACATGATCGCCGGCTTCGCGCTCGTCGCCTGGCCGGTGCGATACGGCGCGACGGGCGTTCACACCTTCGTCGTCAACCGCAACGGAACCGTCTACCAGGCCGATCTGGGCGACAAGACCGAGAGCGTTGCCAACGGAATCCGGCAGTTCAATCCGAACGACAACTGGCAGGTCGTGGAGGATTGATGCGGTGGACGGAGCGGACCCAGGCGCCAAGACATCCGGCAGCGACGCGGCGGATGCCGCGCCGGTGTCTCGGCAGGGAAGGATCGCCGAGTTCCTCGCCGCCCATGGCGGGCCGTTCTTCGAGCTTCAGGCCCGGCTGAAGCTGCTACATGCAAATGCGCTGCAGTCGGGCAAGCGGGCGCTGGTTTTCGTCGCGCTCGCCTGGGGCGTGCCTTTCTTGCTGAGCCTGCCGGGGAGCTTCCCGCTGGAGCAGGGCGCGTTTCTGAGCGACCCGGGCGTCTGGGCAAAGTTCTTCATTGCCATTGCCGCCTTCGTGCTGGCCGAACAGCAGGTCGAACGCGGGCTGCGCATCAAGCTCGGCCAGTTTTCGCGCGCGCCGCTGATCGCCCCGACCTCGATGCCATCAGCCGCGCGCGCGATTTCCGACGCACTGAAGCAGCGCGATTCCGGGCTCGCGGAAGCCGTCTGCCTGGCTCTCGCCGCGGTCGCAGCGCTGCTTTCCTTCCTGAATTTCCATACGTCGCCCGCCTCGTTCTGGGCCGTCGAGCATGCGGCCGAGGGCAACCGGATTACTGCGGCGGGCTGGTGGTCGATCTGTGTCAGCCTGCCCTTGTTCGTCTTCCTGTTCCTGCGTGGGGTCTGGCGGCACTTCGTCTGGGCGCGGCTGTTGCGCAAGATCGCCCGGCTGGAGCTTCGCCTGGTCGCGACCCATCCGGATGGCAAGGGCGGGCTCGGCTTTCTGTCGCAATATCCGAACGCCTACATGTTCTTCGTCTTCGGCATGAGTGCTGCGATCGCTGCCGCGGTCATGAAGCACCTGCTGCAGGAAACGCTGTCGATGACGACCTTCAGCATGATCATGAGCGGCTGGCTCGCGATCGTCGTCGCGTTCTTCGCCTATCCGCTGTCGGCCTTCTCGAAGCCTCTGGCGCAGTTGAAGGAGAGCGGGCTTTTGATGCTCGGCGTGCAGGCGACGCGCTTCCAGCGCGCCGCCGAACGCAAGGTGCTCGGTCGCAACGTGGCTGCCGATCCGGGCCCGGAACCGGAAGAGGAACTGGCCGATCCCGGCAAGCTCTTCGACGCGACCAGCAAGCTCTCGACCGTGCTCATCAGCCGGAGCGCCGTCGTCCCCGTTGCCGCCGCCGCCCTCATCCCCTTCGCCGTCGCCGGCGCAACCAGGTTGCCCTACAAGGAAGTCTTCTCGGTGCTGAAGAAGCTGCTGCTGCTTTGATCAGGCACTGCCATCGGCGCCAGTCTTGACCTCAAGTTGGCTTGAGGTCGTATCCGTCACGAGTCACTCACTCGCGATAGGATCAGGCTCCATGCGCATCCGTAAACTGACATTGCCAACGTCCGATGTTTCGAAAAGCGTTGCCTTCTTTCGAGACCTGCTTGAGTTGCCGGCGACCGAAAGTTCGATCCGCGTCGGATGGAGCGAGATTCGCCTGGTTCCTGCGATCGGCGAGCCGCCGCGCGGTGTCCATCTGGCGTTCAATGTGGGCTATGAGCGGTTTGATGCCGCAATGTCATGGTTGAAGCAACGCACCCCGCTGCAACGCGTGCCGGAAAGCGGAGAATGCGCGGTGCTGGAGGGCGATTGGCAGTCGAAATCCGTCTATTTCGAAGGTCCCGACAATGCGGTTCTCGAGCTGATCGGCCGCCGCAGGCTCGCTGGCTCTTCCCAAACAGGACCCTTTGGCGGCTCGGACCTGGACTGCGTCAGCGAGGTCGGTGTTCCAGCCGACGATGTTGTCGGCACCGCTGCCGAATTCGCCCGTACGTTCGCGGTGACCACTCTTGGGCAGGCCTCACCCAGCTTTGCCGCCATTGGTGACGACGAGGGACTTGTGATCGCCGTCGCCCCAGACCGGCCGTGGTTCCCGGAGCGGCGCCAGTTGCCGAGTGCGAAGGGCCTGGAAATCTTACTTGAAGGCGTGAAAGCGCCAGGAATGCTGGTGAACCCTCTCCGCGGCTGGAAGGTTCACGCGGTATAGCCTGCGTTCGCGAAGTAAAGGTCGGCTTGATTTATGGGAGAGAAGTGGTGCCGCTTACGTGACTCGAACACGTGACCCCATCATTACGAATGATGTGCTCTACCGACTGAGCTAAAGCGGCCCGGAGGCAGTTCCGCGGACGTCCGCGGAACGAATGTGAGGCGCTGATAAACGCAAAGCGCCGAGATTTCAAGCCATCAGTTGCGAGAACTTGAAAATTCCTTGTTGGCTGTCACTGCGGGTGTGGGATGCAGGCCGAGGCGGGTGCGGGCCGCGTCGTATTCGCGCTCCAGCCGGTCGACCATGCGGGCGACGGATGTCACTTCCTTGACTGCGCCGATGCCCTGGCCGCAGCCCCAGATGTCCTTCCAGGCCTTGGCGCCATCAGTCGCTGCGCCGAAATCCATCTTCGACGGGTCGGCCTCGGGCAGGTTTTCCGGATCCATGCCGGCGGCCGAGATCGAGGGCTTCAGGTAGTTGCCGTGGATACCGGTGAAGTAATTGGAGTAGACGATGTCGGCCGCATTGCTGTCGACGATCATCTGCTTGTAGGCGTCGCTGGCGCGTGCTTCCTCCGTCGCGATGAAGGGCGAGCCGATATAGGCCATGTCGGCGCCCATCGCCTGGGCGGCCAGAATGGCGCCGCCGGTCGCGATCGCACCGGAGAGAAGCAGCGGCCCGTCGAACCAGGAGCGGATTTCCTGGACCAGAGCGAAGGGGGACAGCGTGCCCGCATGGCCGCCGGCGCCGGCAGCAACCGCAATCAGGCCGTCGGCGCCCTTGCGGATCGCCGAATTGGCATGGCGATTGTTGATGACGTCATGAAGCACGATGCCGCCATAGGAATGGATGGCGGCATTGACCTCCGGCACGGCGCCGAGCGAGGAAATGACGACCGGCACCTTGTACTTGACGCAGAGCATCAGGTCCTGCTCGAGCCGCGCATTGGACTTGTGCACGATCTGGTTGACGGCAAAGGGCGCGGCGCGCCGGCCCGGATTCTTGGCATCGTGATCGGCGAGTGTCTCGGTGATCTCCGCCAGCCATTCGTCGAGTTGCGATTGCGGGCGGGCGTTCAACGCCGGGAAGGCGCCGATCACGCCGGCCTTGCATTGCGCGATCGTCAGCTGCGGGTTGGAAATGATGAACAGGGGGGCGCCGACAACCGGCAGTCTCGTCGTTCCGGAAAGAATTGGCGGAAGCGGCATCGGTTTCTCCATCCCTCAGTAAGGCGCGCCAAATTTTTGACGTTTGCGTAAACGTCAAAATAGATAGCAGCAAGTTCGCCGCTTGCAAAGGGCGGCTTGACCGCGATGTCGCCGCCTCTTTTTCGCGCAGGCGCGGCCAAGCAAAGCGTTTTCCCCCGCCTTGGCCGGCAGCGCCCGTCGCCGGACTTGCGGATTTTGGCAGCAGCGGTTACGCAATTGTTAACAAAACCAACGGCGTGCCTCCAGATTTAACCCTTATGCCCTTGCGGTTGGATCGAGAGCGGTGGTCAACCGCGGCGCGCCGGCAGGTCCAAAGCCCTGCCTACACAGAAGGACTTGATGTGAGCGGACTTGAGACTGCAATCAGAAATGCCCTTGAGCGCTCCGATCGCACCAATGCGGAAACGCGGGCGCGCATCTATCAATCTGCCCGCCAGGCACTGGAAACCGGACTGCAGAAGCAGGGTATCGAGGATGGCAACGTC
The DNA here is from genome assembly GCF_014852425.1 of Ensifer sp. ENS09. Lineage (NCBI taxonomy): Bacteria > Pseudomonadati > Pseudomonadota > Alphaproteobacteria > Hyphomicrobiales > Rhizobiaceae > Ensifer > Ensifer sp. ENS09. The sequence continues at coordinate 971,454 of NZ_JACVBP010000002.1, read as the reverse complement.
ATCGCCCAGCAGCGCCATCGGCTCGAAGCCGTCATCCATGCGATCGAAACGGAGGAAAGAGCGGCGCTGAGGACGCGACAGCCGGCGCCGCCCGTGGTCAGCCTCGACGATGCCGCGCGGACGCGCGGGGCCGCACAGCCGCGGGTCGAGCCGCAAGTCCGGTCACAGCCCCAGACGCAGGCCCAACCTCAACCCCAGACCCAGACACCGCCGCAGAGCCAGCCACATGCCCCGGCAACGGGACGTCGGGAGCCCGGCTTTGCCGCTGACGCGCCGCGTCAGGCGGCGAGCGACGGCGGTCTCGGTGGTCTCGGCGGTCTGCGCGCCGATCGTGACGGTCCGGTGGTGTCGACGCGCGCAGCCGCCGAGAGCAAGGCGGATGCTGGTGAAGCGACGGGCCTTGCGCCGACGGTCCGCGGAGATACGCGCAAGCGCCGGCGCAAGCGCAGCCGCTTTTTGTCCTTCACCATGGTGGTTCTCACGCTTGCAGCCGCAGTCGGGGCCGCCGTCTGGTGGGTGCAGACCAACGATCTCCTGAAGTCCGCCGCCGAGCGCGACACCAATGTCGCCAATCCTCCGGCATCGGTTGCCTCCGAAAACTTCGATGGCGCCGCCGGATTGCAGACGCTGGGTGCCCAGCAGGGATTCACCGGTGACTGGGTGGAGGTCTTCAAGCCGACGGAAACCGGCGCGATCGCGCCCGGGGCGCAGGCCAAGGTCGAGCCAGTAGACGACGAAGGCGGGCGGCGTGTCTTGTTGACTTCGCAAGTCGCCGACGCGGCTGGGGACATCACCATCGAGATCCCGGCCGCGGTTCTGGCCGAACTCTCCGGCAAGACGTCGACCCTGGCGCTGACCGTGCAGGCCGAGCCCGGCAAGACCACGGAGTTTGCCGTCGAGTGCAATTTCTCCTCGCTCGGCGAATGCGGCCGTTATCGCTTCACCGTGCATGACGAGCGGATCGACATGTTGTTCAAGGTCACCTTCGACCGCAGTCTGGCGCCGAGTTCGCCCGGCCAGATCGTGATCAACAGCGATATTACCGGCGAGGGCAACAGCCTCAACCTCTACGCCATCCGCGTCCTGCCGGGGCAATAAGGCCGGTCGCCAAGGCTTTTCGAGACAGGGCGGCAGGAAAACCTGCCGGCCGCTCAGCTTTGCCGGCTCTGAGGGGGCCGGCGTCTATTTCAGGAAGCCGTGGCCGGATCCGACGATCTTGTCGTCGATCTCGCCGATCGCACCCTTGTCCTTGCCGTCGTAATCGAGCGAATGCAGGATGTGGCGGATCAGGTTGAGCCGGGCCCGCCGCTTGTCGTTGCCGCGCACCACTGTCCAGGGCGCATGATCCGTGTGGGTCGCCTTCAGCATCTCGTCGCGCTTGGCGGTGTAATCGTCCCATTTGTTGAGCGCCGCGATGTCCATCGGCGACAGCTTCCAGATCTTCAGCGGGTCGTGGCGGCGATCGTGGAAGCGCTTGAGCTGCATCTCGCGGCCGATATTGATCCAGAATTTGAAGAACTGGATGCCCTCGTGCACGATCATCTTTTCGAAGCGAGGAACCTGCTTCAGGAACTGTTTGTGCTCTTCGGGCGTGCAGAAGCCCATGACCGGCTCGACGCCGGCGCGGTTGTACCAGGAGCGGTCGAACAGCACGAATTCGCCAGCCGTCGGCATGGTCGCGACATAACGCTGGAAATACCATTGGCCGTGCTCGGTTTCGGTCGGCTTGGTCAGCGCGACGACGCGCGCCCAGCGGGGGTTGAGATTGTCCATCGTCGCATGGATCGCACCGCCCTTGCCGGCAGCGTCCCGGCCCTCGAACAGCGCCATCATGCGCTTGCCGGTCTTCTGCTGCCAGAGCTGGACCTTGACCAGCTCGACCTGAAGCGCTTCCAGCGTCTCGGTGTACTCGTCTTCGTCGAGCTTCTTCTTGTAGGGATAGTCGTCGGAGGAAAAGGACGCGTCGTCGATCCACTTCGGCAACTCGGGATTGTCGATGTCGAAAACGCGGCTCTTGCCGTCGATCACGAGTTCCACTGCGCGGTTCGCACCCTTGTCCGCCGTTTCCGTCAACGCCATCGGTTCGCCCTTTCGGCTTGGCGCACGGGCCCGAAAACCGGCCTCGATCATCGGAAGGATCATGCGCGTTTTCAAACTTTCGGACGCGCGCCTGCCGTTTGATGAAGAAGGCGCTCGCGACCCGATTTCGTTGGAGGAGGCCATAATTGCGTTGCGGATTCAAGCCGGTCGTGAAAATCATGTCATGAAGTATCGCTATTCCTCGACCATTTTGGTCCGGGAGGAAAAGAAAGTGATTCACGAGGATGTCGAGGTGGACGGTTCGAAAGCGTTCTGGCGGGACCTGGTTCCGCGACTGAAAGCAGAGCGCTGGCTGCTGGGACTGACCGTGCTGCTGGCGATCCTTGCGACCGTCGCGGGCATTCATTTCCTCATTGTCCTGCCCTTCTGGATCGTTCTCGTCGCCGCATTGCTCAACCGTAGCGCGCCGGCCTCGGTGATCCTGAGTCCGGCCAAGGCGGTGGTTGCTGCCGGCCCGGCGAGCGATCCGCTCGTGCCGGCATTGAACGCACTCGACATGCCGGTTCTGGTGATTGCCGCCGACGAGACGGTGGTCTTCCAGAACATCGCCGCCGAGAAGGCCTTCGGGACCATCCCGCCAAACACCTATCTTGCCGCTCGGGTGCGCTCGCCCGGCATCCTCGACATGGTCCGCGAGACGATGGCGACCGGCAAGGCGAACCAGATCGAGCATAACGAGCAGTTGCCGTCCGACGCCGTCTATGTGGTGCGCGTCGCTCCGGCTGAGATTCCGGGCGACGGGCCGGTCAAGCGGATCTTCCTGCTGACCTATCGCGACATCTCCCAGGCGCGCCGCATCGACCGCATGCGCTCTGACTTCGTCGCCAATGCCAGCCACGAGCTGCGCACGCCGCTGGCATCCTTGCGCGGCTTCATCGAAACGCTCCAGGGCCCGGCGCGCAACGATCTGAAGGCGCAGGAAAAGTTCTTCGGCATCATGCACGAGCAGGCGACGCGCATGAGCCGGCTCGTCGACGATCTGCTGTCGCTGTCGCGGCTGGAGTTGCGCTCGCATATTGCGCCAGATGATCCGGTCGATCTGGCGCCGCTGCTCGGGCATGTCCGCGACAGCCTGCTGCCGCTGGCGAAGGATCTGGATGTCACTGTCTCGCTCGTCGTGCCGGACAAGCCCGTGGTCGTCCGCGGCGAACGGGACGAGCTCATCGAGGTCTTCGAGAACCTGATCGAGAATGCCTGCAAGTACGGCCAGGAAGGCAAGAAGGTGGATGTCACCTTGCGCGGCGGCGAGGGCGGCGAGGCTGAAGTCGTCGTCAAGGACTATGGCCCGGGCATTCCGGCCGAACATGTGCCGCGCATCACCGAGCGGTTTTACCGGGTCAATGTCGAAGCCAGCCGCTCGAAGAAGGGCACCGGCCTTGGCCTTGCCATCGCCAAGCACATTCTTACGCGCCACCGCGCCCGCCTCCTCATCCATTCCGAGGTCGGTAAAGGTACGACTTTTACGGTCCGCTTCTGACATATTGGCGCGGGAAAACCCGGGGCCTTTCATTTTTCATTAGCGTTTTCAACGACATGAGCTGTCATAAATGTTTCGTCAAACTGACATAAAAGGTGTGGCCATCGGCAGCTAGTTAGGGGCAGCCGATAAGACGGCGAAGAGCGCTGCAACGCTTGGCGCACACCAACACAAGCCCATTCCGGGAGAACTTTTATGAAAGCTCTTAAACTCACTGTCGCGGCGCTGGTAGCTTCGGCCGCATTTGCCGGCGCAGCCGCCGCTCGCGATCAGGTTCAGGTCGCTGGCTCCTCGACCGTTCTTCCCTACGCCAAGATCGTCGCCGAGACGTTCGGCGAGACCTTCCCTGACTTCAAGACCCCGGTCGTCGAATCCGGCGGCTCCTCCGCTGGCCTGAAGGAATTCTGCAAGGGCGTCGGCCCTGATACCATCGACATCGCCAACTCCTCGCGCAAGATCAAGGACAGCGAAGTCGAGGCCTGCAAGGCCGCTGGCGTCACCGAAATCCAGGAAGTGAAGATCGGTTATGACGGCATCGTCTTTGCGACCGACGCCGGCAATGCCGACCTCGCCCTGAAGCCGGAAGACCTCTACAAGGCGCTCGCTGCTGAAGTCGTCGTCGACGGCAAGGTCGTCGCCAACCCCTACAAGAAGTGGTCCGAAGTCAACGCCGCTCTGCCGGCCGTCGAAATCGCCGCTTACATCCCGGGCGAAAAGCACGGCACCCGCGAAGTCTTCGAAGAAAAGATCCTCGCTGCAGGCTGCAAGGACGCTGGCGCCGTTGACGTGATCAAGGCAGCCGTTGCCGATGAAAAGCAGCAGCACAGCAAGTGCGTCGCAGTCCGCAAGGACGGCATGGCTGTCGACATCGACGGCGACTACACCGAAACGCTCGCTCGCATCGCTGCCAACAAGAACGGCATCGGCGTGTTCGGCCTGTCATTCTACGAAAACAACGCCGACAAGCTGAAGGTCGCGACCGTCAACGGCATCGTACCGTCGACCGAAACGATCGCTTCCGGCGAGTATCCGGTTTCCCGCCCGCTGTACTTCTACGTCAAGAAGGCACATCTCGGCGTTATCCCGGGCCTCAAGGAATATGTTGAGTTCTTCCTCGACGATCAGATGATCGGCCCGGAAAGCCCGCTCGCCGAATACGGCCTGGTTGCCGCTCCGGACGCTGAGCGCGAAGAAATCCGCAAGGCTTTCTCTGCCGGCAACATGCTCTGATAATGACAAGCCCCGGCGCGATGTCTTCGCGCCGGGGCATGCCTTCATTCGATTTGCCGGCACCCATGACGGGCGATGCCGGGGAGACGTGCGGATGAGTACTTCGCTCCTTCTTTTGCTCATTATTGTTATTGGTTTCATTGCTTATTTTGCAGGCCGCGCCCGTTCGCTGGCGCAGTCCGGCGGCAAGCTCTCCAACCTTCATTCTCTGCCGGGCTATCATGGTAGCTACGTCGCCATCTGGGCGATGCTTCCGGCCGCACTCGTTCTCGGCACCTGGCTGTTCGCCGCTCCCGTGTATATCGACGGAAGCACGCGCGCGGCCTTGCCGGATACCGTCCAGAGCCAGGGCCCTGCCGCCGTGCAGCTCGCGCTCGGTCAGGTCAAATCCGTTGCCGGTGGCCTTCTGCGCCTGAGCGGCGAAGAGCTCGCAGCCCTTGAGGGCGGCTCCGCCAATCTTCGCGCGACGCTCGCGTCCAAGGGTGTTGCCCTTGCTGGCGAAGGCGATCCCTACATGGTCACCGTCGCCAAGCACTTCAACGCGATGACCGCGACCAACCGCTGGCTGATGACGGTCGCCGTTCTGCTGATCGCGATTGCCGGCGGCGTCTACGCCATCCGCAACGTCGCGACCCGCTTCCGCGCCCGCAACCAGGTCGAGCGGGTCATTCTCGGCTCGCTGATCGTCGCGTCCTCCATCGCCATCCTGACGACGGTCGGCATCGTCGCCTCGATGCTGTCGGAAGCCGGCCGCTTCTTCACCATGGTCTCGCCGTTCGAGTTCTTCTTCGGAACGGTCTGGGATCCGCGCTTTGCGGCTGCCGGCAGCGGTGGCGCTTCGGGCCAGTTCGGCCTGATCCCGCTCCTCGCCGGTACGCTCTATATCGCCTTCGTCGCCATGCTCTTCGCAGTGCCGATCGGCCTCTTCGCTGCGATCTACATGGCGGAATATGCAAGCCCGCGCCTGCGCTCCACCGCAAAGCCGCTGCTCGAAGTGCTCGCCGGCATTCCGACCATCGTCTACGGTTTCTTTGCGCTGGTGACGGTTGGTCCGTTCCTGCGCGATATCTCGGCGCAGATGAACGGTCTCATGACCGGCAACTACCAGAACTTCATCCAGGCACAGAGCGTGCTGACGGCCGGCATCGTCATGGGCATCATGCTGATCCCATTCGTGTCGTCGCTGTCGGACGACATCATCACCCAGGTGCCACGGGCCCTGCGTGACGGCTCGCTCGGCCTTGGCGCCACCCGCTCGGAAACGGTCAAGAAGGTGATCCTTCCCGCCGCTCTTCCGGGCATCGTCGGCGCGCTGCTGCTGACTGCCTCGCGCGCCGTCGGCGAGACCATGATCGTGGTGCTGGCAGCCGGTGTCGCGGCCCGCATGCAGATCAATCCGTTCGAGCCGATGACGACGGTGACGGTGAAGATCGTCAACCAGCTGACGGGTGACCTTGAGTTCACCTCGCCGCAGACGCTGGTGGCCTTCGCGCTGGGCATCACGCTCTTCGTCATCACGCTCGGCCTCAACATTTACGCGCTCTACATCGTGCGCAAATACCGGGAACAGTACGAATGACCGACATCGCTTCCCCGACCGTCCGGATCTCCGCCCGTCCCGCATCCGCCAAGCGCGATATCGGCATCAAGCGTCGCTATGCTGCCGAACGCCGGTTCCGCTTCTACGGCATGGCCGCGATCAGCACCGGTCTCTTCTTTCTGGCATTGCTGCTGTGGACCGTATTTTCCAACGGCTACACCGCATTTCAGCAGACGACAATCACGCTGCCGATCGAGTTCACCGAAAAGGTCATCGACCCCAAGGGCGAACGCGCGACCGACGGCAAGGTGCTGATGACCGCCAACTATCCGCTGCTGGTGCGCGACGCGCTCGTCAAGCAGCTTGGTATCGACGCCACCAAGCGGCCGCAGGTCAAGCAGGCGACCGACATGGTTTCCGCCAGCTCCCGCACGCTGCTGCGCGACATGGTCGTCGCCGACCCGTCGATCATCGGCAAGACGGTTCCTGTCACGCTGCTGGCCGAAGCCAACATCGACTCCGCCTTCAAGGGCCAGATCGATCTCTCTGTCGATGAGGGCAAGCGCAAGGTCAAGGACCAGCAGGTCACCTGGATGAACGATCTGGCGAGCGCCGGCATCCTGAAGAAGAGCTTCAACACCGGCATCTTCACCTTCGGCGCCTCCAGCCGTCCTGAAGCGGCGGGCGTCGGCGTCGCTGCCCTCGGCTCGCTCTACATGATGCTGATCGTGCTGGTGCTGTCGCTTCCGATCGGCGTCGCCGCCTCGATCTACCTCGAGGAGTTTGCGCCGAAGAACCGGCTGACCGACCTGATCGAGGTCAACATCAACAACCTCGCGGCCGTTCCGTCGATCGTCTACGGTCTCCTGGGCCTTGCCGTCTTCATCAACTTCGCCGGCATGCCGCGCTCGGCAGCCGTCGTCGGCGGCTTCGTGCTGACGTTGATGACCCTGCCGACGATCATCATCGCCACCCGTGCGGCGTTGAAGGCGGTCCCGCCGTCGATCCGCTCGGCGGCCCTCGGTCTCGGTGCGTCGAAGATGCAGACCATCTTCCACCACGTGCTGCCGCTCGCCATGCCCGGTATCCTGACCGGCACCATCATCGGTCTTGCCCATGCGCTTGGCGAAACGGCGCCGCTGCTCCTGATCGGCATGGTTGCCTTCGTTGTCGATTTTCCCGGTTCGCCGATGGAACCGTCGACGGCGCTGCCGGTGCAGATCTACATGTGGGCCAACGAGGCGGAACGCGCCTTCGTCGAGCGCACCTCTGGCGCAATCATCATTCTTCTCATCTTCCTGGTCGTCATGAACCTTGGAGCCATTCTGTTGCGACGTCGCTTTGAGCGCCGCTGGTAGTGAGGTAATTACTATGAACATCATGTCAGAAGCAGCAGTCGAGAAGGCCCTGGATCAGAAAATGAACACCGTGCCCTACAAGATGATCGGCAAGGATGTGTCGGTCTACTACGGCGAGAAGCGCGCGCTTTTCGACGTCAACCTCAACATCCGCGAGAACACCGTCACGGCGCTGATCGGTCCTTCGGGTTGCGGCAAGTCGACCTTCCTGCGCACGCTGAACCGCATGAACGACACGATCGAGAACTGCCGCGTCACCGGCAAGATCACGCTCGACGAGGACGACATCTATGACCCGACGATCGACGTCGTCGAACTGCGCGCCCGCGTCGGCATGGTCTTCCAGAAGCCGAACCCGTTCCCGAAGTCGATCTACGACAACGTCGCCTACGGTCCGCGCATCCACGGACTTGCCCGCACCAAGGCCGATTTTGACGAAGTGGTCGAGACCAGCCTGCAGAAGGCCGGTCTGTGGAACGAGGTAAAGGATCGTCTGCAGGAGCCGGGCACTGGCCTTTCCGGTGGTCAGCAGCAGCGCCTCTGCATCGCCCGTGCGGTCGCCGTCAGCCCGGAAGTCATCCTGATGGACGAGCCCTGCTCTGCGCTTGATCCGATCGCGACGGCCAAGGTTGAAGAGCTCATCCACGAACTGCGCACGAACTTCACGATCGTCATCGTGACCCATTCGATGCAGCAGGCCGCCCGCGTTTCGCAGCGCACCGCCATGTTCCACCTCGGCAATCTCGTCGAGGAGAACGACACCGACAAGATGTTCACCAATCCGGATGACCAGCGCACCCAGGATTACATCATGGGCCGCTTCGGCTGAGGCCGCATAAGGCTGCAACAGTAACTGCAAAGCGCCCGTAAGGATCGACGATCATGTCCATGCATATCATGTCCGCCTATGACGAAGAACTGAAGTACCTGACGCGCCGCATCTCGGAGATGGGCGGTCTCGCCGAGCAGATGGTCGCCGAATCCGTTCGCGCGCTGGTCAATTCCGACCTCGCTCTCGCACAGAAGGTGATCTCGGACGACACCGTTCTCGACGACGCCGAGCGCCAGATCGGCGAGAAGGCGATCGTCACCATCGCCAAGCGCCAGCCGGTCGCCGCCGACCTGCGCGAGATCATGGGGTCGATCCGCATCGCCTCCGATCTGGAACGCGTCGGCGACCTTGGCAAGAACACCGCCAAGCGCGTGATCGCGGTTGCCGGATCCGGCATTCCGCGCAAGCTCGCCCGCGGCCTGGAGCACCTGGCAGAGCTTGCTCTCGTCCAGCTCAAGGAGGTGCTCGACGTCTACGCTTCGCGCTCGCCTGAGAAGGCCAACAGCATCCGCGAGCGCGACGAGGAGATCGATGCGATCTACACCTCGCTGTTCCGCGAGCTCTTGACCTACATGATGGAAGATCCGCGCAACATCACGCCCTGCACGCATCTTCTGTTCTGCGCCAAGAACATCGAGCGCATCGGCGACCATGCGACCAATATCGCTGAGACGATCTATTACATGGCGACGGGCGCCCAGCCGGAAGGCGAGCGTCCGAAGGATGACACCACGTCGACGCTGGGCTCGGTCAACGACTGAGCGCCAAGCGCGCCGCAAGCATGCATGCCCTTTGAAATCTGATCCGGTCGCGGCTTCGGTCGCGGCCCCGAGTTCCTGTATCTGAAGCACGCGGTTTTCGCCCCGCCTTTGAAATCGGCGGATGTGCTCCAGATTTAGAGTGTCTGAGCGCCGGCCGGGCCGATGAGCCCAAAGGCCGCCCGCGGTAAGGAGACGTTACCTGATGTTGCCAAAAATCGCCGTAGTCGAAGACGAAGAGGCGCTGAGCGTTCTGCTGCGTTACAATCTGGAAGCCGAAGGCTTCGACGTCGACACGATCCTCAGGGGCGACGAGGCGGAGATCCGGCTTCAGGAGCGGCTGCCCGACCTGCTTATCCTCGACTGGATGCTGCCCGGTGTTTCCGGCATTGAACTTTGCCGTCGGCTGCGCCAGCGTCCGGAGACCGAACGTCTGCCGATCATCATGCTGACGGCGCGCGGCGAGGAAAGCGAGCGCGTCCGGGGTTTGGCGACCGGCGCCGACGACTATGTGGTCAAGCCCTTCTCGACGCCGGAGCTGATGGCGCGCGTCAAGGCGATGCTGCGCCGGGCAAAGCCCGAGGTGCTCTCGACTCTGCTTCGCTGCGGCGACATCGAACTCGACCGCGAGACCCACCGCGTTCATCGCCGCAGCCGCGAAGTGCGCCTCGGCCCGACCGAGTTCCGTCTTCTGGAGTTCCTGATGTCCTCGCCGGGCCGCGTCTTCTCTCGCTCGCAGCTTCTGGATGGCGTCTGGGGGCATGACATCTATGTCGACGAGCGCACCGTCGACGTGCATGTCGGTCGTCTGCGTAAGGCTCTGAACTTCTCGAACATGCCCGACGTCATCCGCACCGTTCGCGGCGCCGGCTATTCGCTCGAAAGCTGAGCGGTCTGAAAGTCGCCAACAAAAAAAGGGGCCGATCGGCCCCTTTTTTTGTTGATGCTGTCCGGCTTCTTAGCGGGCCCTGCGGCGCTCCCCCGACGGCTGGTAGGCCAGCCGCGCATGGAAGGTGCAGTAAGGCGAGGCTTCCGGGGAATCGTTGCCGCAGAAGTGAAACTCTTCCTTCAGCGGGTCGCCGATCGGCCACTTGCAGGTGCGCTCGGTGAGCTGGGTCAGCTCGAGGCGGCGCGACATCGGCACGACAACGTCGGTCCGGGTGCTGAAATCCTGCTCGGCAACGAGATCGACTTCGATTTCTTCCTTGAGAACGACAGCGCCGGCCGCGCGTGCAACCGGGCGGGTCGAAACGCGCGAAGCGTAGTTCGGCGCGCGCGGTGCCGAAGTCGGGCGCTTCGGACGGGCCGCCGTCGTGGTGCTGCCACCGGCCTTGGCGCGACCCGGCAGGCTCAGGCGGTGAACCTTGCCGATGACAGCGTTACGGCTGACGCCGCCGAGCTGTGCCGCGATCTGGCTTGCGCTCAGGCCCTCGGACCAAAGCTTCTTCAGTTTCTCCACCCGCTCGTCAGTCCAGTTCATTTCTGCACTCTCCGTTCTCAGCGTTGGGGATGGCAGAATCCCTCACCGCACCCCGGCTGAGCCCCGGGGTTGCAAACGCGATAACTCTTTTGGTGACTAGGTCCGCCGCATGCGTCTAGTAATTGAATGTTAACGTACTGACCGCTGGACTCTGTGGCAAGAGTCCCGGGAATCAGGCCGAATCGATTTCGTAGTTTTCCCCAACTTGCTCGGCCAGCGTTGCATTTTTGCAAGCCCTCCCGGACGATTTTTCTGCTGCCAGGAATCGACCCTTCATGTTGCGCTGCAAGGCTTGGTTTTGTTGACATTGCACCGCGAAATGGGAATAGTGCCTGCGCCGCCGAAAGGCGGCATTTTTGATTTTTATCGGCCCGCGTGAGGCGCGGGATCGATGTCGATCTGGAGTGAAGGAGAGCCTCGCATGACTGCAACAACGCCGCTTTACGATACCTACATGCGCGCGCCGTTGCGTTTCGAGCGAGGAGAGGGCGCCTGGCTGATCGCTGAAGACGGCACGCGTTATCTCGATTTCGGTGCCGGCGTTGCCGTGAACTCGCTCGGCCACGCGCATCCCCACCTCGTCGACGCGCTGAAGGCGCAGGCCGACAAGGTTTGGCATCTGTCCAACCTCTATGAGATTGCGGGCCAGGAAAGCCTCGGTCGCCGGCTGACCGCGGTGACCTTTGCCGACAAGGTGTTCTTCACCAATTCGGGTGCGGAAGCGCTGGAATGCGCCATCAAGACGGCACGGCGTTACCACTTCTCCAAGGGTCACCCGGAGAAGTTCCATGTCATCACCTTCGAAGGCGCCTTCCACGGCCGCACGATCGCGACGATCGCCGCCGGCGGTCAGCAGAAGTACATCGAAGGTTTCGGGCCGAAGGCGCCGGGCTTCTACCAGGTCCCGTTCGGCGATATCGCTGCCGTGAAGAATGCGATCACAGAGGAAACTGCAGCGATCCTGATCGAGCCGATCCAGGGCGAGGGCGGCATCCGCCCGGCGACCAAGGAGTTCATGCAGGAACTGCGCGCGCTCTGCGACGAGTTCGGCCTGCTCCTGATCCTCGACGAGGTTCAAACCGGCGTCGGCCGCACCGGCAAGCTGTTTGCCTATGAATGGGCCGATATCCGTCCGGATATCATGGCGGTCGCCAAGGGTATCGGCGGCGGCTTCCCGTTCGGCGCGTGCCTGGCGACCGAGGAAGCCGCATCTGGTATGGTGGCGGGCACGCATGGCTCCACATATGGCGGCAACCCGCTGGCCATGGCCGTCGGCAACGCCGTGCTCGACGTCGTTCTGGCCGACGGGTTCCTCACGCATGTGCGCGATGTCGCGCTGGTCTTCCGTCAGGGTCTTGCGTCGCTCAAGGACCGTTTCCCTGATGTCATCGATGAGATCCGCGGCGACGGTCTGATGCTGGGCATCAAGGTGAAGGGCCCTTCGGCCGATCTGCTGAAGGAAATTCGCGCGGAGAAGCTTCTGGCCGTGCCGGCCGGCGAAAACGTACTGCGTTTGCTGCCGCCGCTAACGATCACGGCCGAGGAGGCCCGCGAGGGCCTGGCGCGTATCGAACGCGCCGCCGAGGCGGTTCGCAAGGCAAGCGGCAACGCCGCGGCCTGAAGGTAGCGACCCAGGGCCGACTAAGGCGTTAGAATGACCTTCGTGCGGGCACGTCGATAGCGTGCCGCACCAGGGACCGATTTTTCAGACAGGAACCGAGTACGATGGCAGGCACCAGACATTTTCTCGATCTTTCGGCCATGACGGCCGCCGACCTCCGGACGATCATCGACGATGCGCGCGTCCGAAAGGCGGCGACCAAGGCCGGAACCGCCGAGAAGCCGCTCGCCGGCAAGATGCTGGCGATGATCTTCGAAAAGCCCTCCACCCGTACGCGCGTTTCCTTCGATGTCGGCATGCGCCAGCTCGGCGGCGAAACCCTGTTTCTGTCGGGTACCGAAATGCAGCTCGGCCGCGCCGAGACGATCGGCGACACAGCCAAGGTCCTGTCGCGTTATGTCGACGCCATCATGATCCGCACCACCGACCACCGCCGTCTTCTGGAGCTGGCCGAACATGCGACGGTCCCCGTCATCAACGGCCTGACCGACGATACGCACCCCTGCCAGATCATGGCCGATATCCTGACCTTCGAGGAGCATCGCGGTCCGGTGAAGGGCAAGACGATTGCCTGGACCGGTGACGGCAACAACGTGCTGCATTCGCTGATCGAAGGTTCCGCCCGTTTCGGCTACCGTATGAACATGGCCGTGCCGCTCGGCTCCGAGCCGCAGGACAAGTTCCTGAATTGGGCGCGCAACAATGGCGGCGAGGTCCTCTTGTGTCATGACGCCGAGCAGGCCGTCGCCGACGCCAATTGCGTCGTGACCGACACGTGGATTTCGATGAACCAGGAACACCGCGCCCGCGGCCACAACGTCTTCCAGCCCTATCAGGTCAACGAGGCGCTGATGAAGCGTGCGGCCTCCGATGCGCTGTTCATGCACTGCCTGCCGGCGCACCGCGGCGAAGAGGTCACCGACGACGTGATCGACGGCCCGCAGTCGGTGGTCTTCGATGAGGCGGAAAACCGCCTGCACGCGCAGAAGTCGGTCATCGCCTGGTGCATGGGGCTCGTCTGAGCCGGCTTCCCGGTCGCGCGACTGCGGCGAAGAGGCTTCGGTGCGCTCCGCCGAGCGTGCGCCATATAGGGGCGTGTGCACCGCACTTGACATTGTCCACGTGCGACACGATTTAGGCGGCATACGGGCGCTCCTGAATGTAGTGAGCGCGCAACCGTCGAGGTGGTGCGTTGCTATGGCGGCGGCACATACCTGGTGGACAATCCGTTTATCGCGGGATCAACTGAGACAGCGAGCACGTTGCGCGGGGATAGCAATATCTCTGGTGCAACTTGGTGGCTGAAGGCAAGGAGCAAGACATGACTGACATGACGCCAGGGCTTGGTGAGTTCGACTTTGCCGGTGACGATCACGTCGTGCCTTTCCAGGTGGAAGGCCTCGACGTGCGCGGCCGCGCCGTGCAGCTCGGCCCCATGCTGGACGCAATCCTCGAGCGCCACAACTATCCGCTTCCGGTCGCACGTCTGGTTGCCGAAACCGTCGTGCTCACCGTGCTGCTCGGGACCTCGCTGAAGTTCGAAGGCAAGCTGATCGTCCAGACGCAAGGCGATGGCCCGGTCGATCTGGTCGTCGCCGATTTCTCGACGCCGGATCGCGTGCGCGCCTATGCCCGCTACGATCAGGAAGCGCTCGCGGCTGCCGAAAAGGACGGCCGAACCCTTTCGCACGAGCTGCTCGGAAAGGGCGTGCTCGCCTTCACCATCGACCAGGGCGCACATACCCAGCGTTACCAGGGTATCGTTGCGCTCGACGGAGCGACGCTGGAAGAAATCGCCGGCGTCTATTTCCGGCAGTCGGAGCAGATCCCGACCAAGGTGCGCCTTGGCGTGGCCGAGCTTCTCGATCGCGACGAAAACGGCAAGCCGCGCCATCGGTGGCGCGCCGGCGGCATGGTCGCGCAGTTCCTGCCAGAAGCGCCGGAGCGCATGCGCCAGCCCGACCTCTCGGGCGGCGACGGCGATGACGGCGAAAGCACGTTCGAGGACGACGATCTCTGGGCCGAAGCCAAGGTGATGGTCGAAACGATCGACATGGACGAATTGACCGATCCGATGGTCGGAACCGAGCGGCTGCTTTATCGCCTGTTCCACGAGCGCGGCGTTCGCGTCTATGAACCGCAAGCGGTCTATGACCGTTGCAGCTGCTCGCGCGAAAAGCTTCAGTCGGTGTTGTCCAACCTGAGCACGGACGACCTCGAAAGCACCATCGACGATGGCGAAGTCAAGGTGACCTGCGAGTTCTGCTCGACGACCTATCGCTTCGAAGCTAGCGAGGTGCGCCCGCAGTAGCGGGCGCCTCCGGTCGACTGGCCGCGAGTTAGAGCGACGTCAGTGAAGGACAGGCTGTTCCGGATGGCGTCAGTTCAGGGTGCGCACGAGCCCGGGTGAATCGAGCGAGAAGGCGGGGATGGCCACGTTGAAGGTCTCTCCGCCTTCCGATTCCATGCTGTAGTGACCGAACATCACGCCCGAGGGCGTATCCAGCGGGCATCCGGACGAATACTCATAGGTATCGCCGGGATTGAGCAGCGGCTGCTCGCCGATGACGCCCGGGCCGCTGACCTCGTCGACTTGCCCATTCTCATCGGTAATGTGCCAGTAGCGCGTCATCAACCGCACGGTCGCGTCCGAGTGGTTTGAGATGACGATGCGATAGCCCCAAACATAGCGGCCGTCATCGGGATCCGACTGTTCTTCGAGATAGTACGGCTCCACCGTAACTTCTATGTCGCGGGTCAAAGCGCGATACATGGGCATCACCTTGCTTCAGGTCTTTCAGGGTATTCTACAGCAAGATGGTTTCGTCAAGAATAACGGCAAGATTGTGCGATCCCACGATGGGACGGTTGGTCGTGCTGACGGGATCGGGCGGGTGAAGCCGGCTTGGCGCCTTGGCGCTGGGCCGCCGGAAAGTCCTTACGTGACCACCGGCAAGGGGCGTCGGCCGCCGTTGGTCACGGCGGCCGCGTCTTCGTAAATCAGGCCTTCACGGCCTTCAGCGCGCGGGCGAAATCTTCCACCACATCGTCGCTGTCCTCGATACCGGCCGAGAAGCGCACGGTGCCGGCGGACATGCCGAGCTCCGTACGGGCCTCGTCGGTCAGGTTCTTGTGCGTGGTCGTGGCCGGATGAGTGATCAGGCTCTTGCTGTCGCCGAGGTTGTTGGAGATGCGCACGATCTCCAGCGCATTTTGCAGCGCGAAGGCAGCGTCCTTGCCGCCCTTCAGTTCGAAGGCGACGAGCGTCGAGCCGCCGGTCATCTGCTTGGCGATGATGTCGGCCTGCGGGTGGTCCTTGCGGCCGGGATAGATGACCTTGGCGACCTGCGGCTGTTCCGCCAGGAAGTCGGCGACGCGGCGGGCCGTTTCCGTCTGCTGACGCACGCGCAGCGGCAGCGTCTCGATGCCCTTCAGCAGCGTCCAGGCGTTGAACGGTGACATCGCCGGGCCGGTGTGGCGGAAGTAGTCGTGCAGGTGCTCGTTGATCCATTCCTTGTCGGAAAGCACCACGCCGCCGAGGCAACGGCCCTGGCCGTCGATGTGCTTGGTGGCGGAATAGACGACGATGTGCGCGCCGAGTTCCAGCGGCTTCTGGAAGAGCGGCGTCGCAAAGACGTTGTCGACGACGACCTTGGCCCCGATCTGGTTGGCGAGCTTGGCGACGCCGGCAATGTCGATGACTTCGAGCGTCGGGTTGGTCGGGCTTTCGAGGAAGAAGACCTTGGTGTTCTTCTGGATCGCCTTTTCCCAGTTGGCGAGATCACGTCCGTCGACGAGCGTGCATTCGATGCCGTATTTCGGCGCCAGCGTCTCGACCACCCAACGGCAGGAGCCGAAGAGCGCGCGGGCAGCGACGATATGATCGCCGGCCTTCAGCTGGCAGAGGATGGCGGCGGTGACCGCGGCCATGCCCGATGCGGTGGCGCGTGCGTCTTCAGCGCCTTCCAGCATGCACATGCGCTTCTCGAACATGTCGTTGGTCGGGCTGCCGTAGCGGGCGTAGATGAAACCTTCGGTCTCGCCCTTGAAGCGCGCCTCGGCGGCTTCCGAAGTCTCGTAGACGAAGCCCTGGGTGAGGAAGATCGCTTCGGAGGTCTCGCCGTGCTGGGAGCGGGTCGTGCCGCCATGGACCAGTTGCGTTGCGGGGCGCCAGTTTTTGCTCATGTGACGATCACTTTCAAAAACAAAAAAACCGGCCGCGTGAAGGGCCGGTTTGACACCCGGCCTTTTTAGCTACTTGTTTAACGTGGCTGCAAGCCGACCGGCCAAATCACCACGGGATAAAGCTTCAATACTGCCAGGGTACGCTTGCGTCAATTCCCGGAGTTTGGTTTTGTCTCGCAACTGAAAAGAGGACTGCAATGGGCCGCGACACTGGGATTTTGGCCGATCGCGCGATCGCCGCGCTGTTCGAATCGGGACGCCTGAAGAGCGAGAAGCCGCTGGATGACGATCAGATCCAGCCGGCAAGCCTCGACCTGCGCCTCGGCGCCAAGGCTTTTCGCGTCCGCGCAAGCTTCATGCCGGGTCCGTCTCATCTCGTTGCCGACAAGCTCGACCGGCTGAAGCTGCACGTGGTCGACCTGACCGAGGGTGCGGTGCTGGAGACCGGCTGCGTCTACATCGTGCCGCTGATGGAAAGCCTGGCGCTGCCCAAGGGCATGTCGGCCTCGGCCAACCCGAAGAGCTCGACCGGCCGCCTCGACATCTTCACCCGCGTCATCACCGACCGCGCCCAGGAATTCGACAAGATCCCGGCCGGCTACAGCGGTCCGCTTTATCTCGAAATCAGCCCGCGCACCTTCCCGATCGTCGTGCGCCGCGGCTCGCGCCTGTCGCAGATCCGCTTCCGCATGGGCCAATCGATCCTGTCGGAGCAGGAATTGCAGGCGCTGCATGATAGCGACGTGCTGGTGGCGAGCGACAAGCCGAATGTCAGCGGCGGCGGTATCGCGCTGTCGATCGATCTGAAGGGCACCGGGCCCGAAGGCCTGATCGGCTATCGCGGCAAGCACCACACGGCGGTTATCGACGTCGACAAGAAGGCGCAGCACGCGATCTTCGATTTCTGGGAGCCGCTCTACAGCCGCGGCCGCGACGAACTGATCCTCGATCCGGATGAGTTCTACATTCTCGTCTCGCGCGAGGCCGTGCATGTGCCGCCGCTTTATGCGGCCGAGATGACGCCGTTCGATCCGCTGGTCGGCGAGTTCCGCGTGCATTACGCCGGTTTCTTCGATCCGGGCTTCGGCCATGCCTCTGCCGGCGGCACGGGCAGCCGTGCGGTGCTGGAAGTGCGCAGCCACGAGGTGCCGTTCATCCTCGAACACGGCCAGATCGTCGGCCGCCTGATTTACGAACACATGCTGGAACGCCCGGATGGTCTCTACGGCCTCGGCGTCGGCTCCAACTACCAGGCGCAGGGCCTGAAGCTCTCGAAGCATTTTCGCGCCGAGTAGGGGATTTCGAAGCGACCCTGGTGCGATCCGGCGCAAGGGTGCTTGACAGATCGCCCCGGTTCGGGAAATTTCGCAGGCGCCGCGGGTGTAGTTCAGCGGTAGAACGCCAGCTTCCCAAGCTGGATGTCGTCGGTTCGATCCCGATCACCCGCTCCATTCCTTCGTGACCGATCATTGCCTCGATGGCGTAAGGCCTATGGCCACTTGCGCCGTGGACGGCTAACCTAGGACGCGATGAATCATCCGCGGTTCTAAGGGCCGCATCTGACACACGAGACGTGCCGGCCCGCTGCCCATGAAGCTTTTCTCCCTGTTCGCCTTTTGCGCGTCCTTGATCGCAACGCCGCTTGCGGCCCAGCCCAAGGACCTGCCGCTTCTTTTCGATGCGCGAGAACGCATCGCCAAACCGGACCTCACGGGCCTCGCGCGCCTGCGTTTCCTGACGACGGTGGACTTTCCGCCGTTCAACTTCATCGACCAGTCGGGCAAGCTTTCGGGATTTCATGTGGATCTCGTGCGCGAGATCTGCCGCGAGCTCGACATCGAAGCCAAGTGCCAGATCCAGGCGGTGACCTATGCGGAGCTGCTGCCGGCGCTGGAACAGGGGCAGGGTGAGGCGGTGGCCGCCGGCGTCGCCGTCGGTCCGGAACTGCGCCAGCGCTTCGGCTTTTCGCGCGCCTTCATGCGGCTCCCGGCGCGGTTCGCGGTCAACACCAAGGCGGCGGGCGCAGTGGCCGCGCCGAAGGATCTGAAGGGCAAGCCGGTCGGTGTCGTTGGCGGAACCACGCATGAGGCGATGTTCAAGGCGTTCTTCCCGAAGATCGAGGCCAAGGTCTTTCCCGACCGCGAGGCCATGCTGACAGCGCTGCAGAAGGGCGATGTGCCGGCGGTGTTTTCCGACGGCAT
This sequence comes from Ensifer sp. ENS09, assembly GCF_014852425.1. Classification (NCBI taxonomy): domain Bacteria; kingdom Pseudomonadati; phylum Pseudomonadota; class Alphaproteobacteria; order Hyphomicrobiales; family Rhizobiaceae; genus Ensifer; species Ensifer sp. ENS09. Next base: position 952,672 of record NZ_JACVBP010000002.1, on the reverse strand, counting down.
GCAGCTTTCCTTCTGGATCTCTGGCAGCGCTGCGGGCGGTTGCTGCGCGCTCGTCGATGGCGCCTACTTCTCGCAGCGCTTCCTCGGCGAGGGCCTGACGATCATGAACCGCAAGTCGGAGCCGGCACTGACCCAGGCGATCGATCACGCGCTGCTGGCGTTGTCGCGCAGCGGGCGGTTGGAGGAAATCTACCTGCGCTACTTCCCGAACGGCATCTACTGAGCTTCAGGGCTTCCCGGTGCGATCGTCGGCTGGCCTATCGGCGGAAGCGGGCGAGCGCGCCGCGCTCGATGGCGGCGCAGGTCAGTTTGTCGAGGCCAAGCCGGTCTCGCAGCAGCTGCAGCAGGCGGATTTCTTCGTTGCGGATGCGCTGGTCGGCGGCCGCGATCTCGACGGCGAGCGCGTAGGCCGTCTCGTGGAACTTCTCCGACAGCGCTTCGCGCACGATCTCGAGCATGATGTCGAGCCCCTCGGGCGCCGCCAGCTGCGCCGAACATTCATGGCCGATATGGACGAGGCTATCCTCGTCGAAGCCGTCGAACACGGGCAGGAACTGGACCAGCCGGCCGATGCGGGCAAACTCGTCGTCGCTCATCTCGCGGTCGACCGCCGACATCATCACCATGACATAGACGAGAGCTTCGTGGTGGCTGAGGCTTGGCAGCATGGGGCTTTCCGGCGGTAGGGCAATTCCAGGGAGAGGGTAGTTCCTGATCCGGAGTTGCGTCGTTTCAAAGAGTTGGGCCGTCTGTTGCTTTCGGCAGACGGTCGAGAGCTGGGAATTGTCGCGGCTGTTTACAAGTCCGGTTGCGAGGCGTCCACTCCGAGGCCGAGGGTCGGATCGTCGAAGGTCATCGGCGTGTGGCTGAGGTCGCGCGGATCGTCACCGTAAAAACCAAGCTTTGCCTGGCGTGCCGCGTCGGCGCGTTTTTCGAGGGAGGAGCCCGCGACCGGTGTCGCCCAGCCATTGTCGACGAGCCAGGTGGCAAGATCCTGCCCGCCAAGCGTGCAGGAGGCGGTGGCCGAAGGGCCGGGACCTGCTTCGGGCAGATCGCAGCTGACCGCACGTGCACGCAGGAAGTTTCGGAAGGCGGTTCGTGCGACGATGCCGCAGGGCCAGCTCTTGCCGCCGCTTTCGCAGGTCCGCTCCGCCTGCTCCGGCTCGATGCCGTCGATCTGCAGCGTCAGCTTGTCGAACTGTATCACGCCGGCGGCGACGGCGACCGGCCGATAGAGCACGGTCGGCCCGGCGGCCTTCGCTTCCTTCTTCGGCTCCGACAGCGGCGCGCGCGGTTCCACCCGCTCGAGCGGCGCGCTGGTGACGGTGTCGGGCAGGCCGAACTGCTGCGGCTCGATAGCGCGCGCCGCATTCTCGGTCGTGGGGGTGCCCTGCGGTTGTTCGCCCGTCGTCGCTGCGCCGCCGGATGGCGCGCCGGGGTCGAGCGGGACCTCGTCGTCGGCCTGATCCGGCGCCGCCTCGAAATCGGTCATGTCGGGCGTTTCGAGAACGAGTTCCGGCGTGGCGGCGGTCTCGCGGTCGCGGATGGCGACGGCGCCCGCATAGAGGATGCCGGTGAAAAGGGCGATTGCGGCGATGCCGCCGGCAAGGGTGTAGAAATGCTGCCGCATCAGGAAGGACGTCCTATTGGCTGGCCCAGATAATTCGGGCGATCCATTCGATCTGGCTGGTCTCGAAGCTGCGGTTCGGATGCTCGGGATTGAGCGACAGAAGTTCGATCACCCGCGGCGTCTGGCGCGTGAGCACCTTTGCCATGACCTCGCCCTCCTGCGTCTTCACCACGACGCGATCGCCACGCCGGATCGGCGCGCCGGGGTCGACGATCAGGATGTCGCCGTCGCGGTAGAGCGGTAGCATGCTGTCTCCCTGTACCCCGAGTGCATAGGTGCCGCTGCGCTTTTCCGCATCCGTGGGAAAATCGATGACGTCCCAGCCCTGACCGGCGGGAAAGCCGCCGTCGTCGAAGTAGCCGCCGGCACCCGCCTGGGCAAAGCCAATCAGCGGGATCGTGGCAGCGGCCACAGGTTCTGAAGGCGCTGTGGCCCCGTCCGGCTGCAGCAGACTTGTGAACTGGTCCATGGTGGCGCCGGTCGCCTCCAGCACCTTGGCGATCGATTCCGTCGAGGGCCAACGCTCCCGCCCGTCGGCGGAGCGACGCTTGGACTTGTTGAAGGAAGTCGGGTCGAGGCCGGCACGGCGCGCGAGACCGGAAGGCGAGAGCTGATGGCGCTCGGCCAGGGTGTCGATAGCGTGCCAGATCGTGCCGTGAGACAACATGACGAGAGATCCAGGCCGGGCAGGCGGCCACTTGCTGCTTTGGTTCCCGGCCACACTACCGAAACGCTGCAGGGCGGTAAAGAATCGGGAGGAAAATAGTCCTCGTCCCGTCATTTGCTTTGCGGGGCGTCGCCCCTATAGTTCCGGTGATGGGCAGGCAGGCTTTCGGTGGAGGGCGTTTTGTTGGTGCGCATGAAAGCGGAACGCCTGCTGATCGTCGCCATGCTTGCCGCGGTCGCCGGACTTGCGCTCGAAGATCACCTGCTTGAGATGGGGCGCCTCGCAACGCTTCTCGGTGCCGGCGGCCTGGTGGTCGCGATCGTACTTGCGTCGCTACGGGTATCGCATCACGCCGAGGTGTTGGCGTCGAAGGTCGGCGATCCCTATGGCACGATGATCCTGACGCTCTCGGCGGTGCTCGTCGAAGTCGTCGTGCTGGCGATCATGATGACGAGCGAGACGTCTCCGACGCTGGTGCGCGACACGATCTATGCGGCCGTCATGCTCGATATCAACGGCATCCTGGGCCTCGCAGCCCTGCTTGGGGGCCTGAAGCACGGCGAACAGCCCTATAACGACGATTCCGCCCGCACCTACAGCGTGATGATCCTGACGGCGATGGGGATTTCGATGGTCGTGCCGGAATTCGTGCCGGCGGCCAAATGGCATCTCTACTCGGCCTTCACCATCGGCGCGATGATCACGCTCTATGCCCTGTTCCTGCGCATGCAGGTGGGCGTGCACAGTTACTTCTTCAGCTACAGCTATCCGAAGGCGAAGGGCGAGGGGAGTGCGAGACAAGGCGATCCGGACCAGCCGGTGCTGCCGTCGATCATGATCCTTATTCTCGGCATCGTGCTGATCGGCTTTCTGGCGGAAGTAATGTCGTCGCTGCTGACATCTGGCCTGAAGGGGAGTGGGGCACCGCTCGCCGTCACGGCCATCGTCGTCGCGGCGATTTCCGCCTCGCCGGAGATCATGACCGCCATGCGCGCCGCACTCGCCAACCGCATGCAGGCGGTCGTCAATATCGCGCTCGGCGCCTCGCTTTCGACCGTCATCCTGACGGTGCCGGTGATGGAGGCGATCGCGCTCTATACTGGCCAGCCCTTCCTGATGGCGATGTCGCCGGTGCAGACGGTGATGGTGACGATCACGCTGATCGTTGCGGCGATCAACCTCAACGACGGCCAGACCAACGCGATTGAGGGCATGACGCATTTCGTGCTGTTTGCCACCTTCGTCATGCTCTCGGCGATCGGCCTTTGAGCGGATGATGGGGGAGCGTCAGGCCGTCGCCTCTTCGCGCGCTTTCCTTGCGACCACCTCTTCATAGGCGGCCTGCAGCGTTGCGCGCACCCTGGGCGGACCGTCGAGCGGCGTCCCCAGATGGTCGTGCCGCAACTCGTCCATGAAGCGGTCCCAGAGCGCCGGGCCGCCGTTCTCCATGAGTTCGGCACGAATGCTGAGTTCTTCGCTGACCGGCAGGTAGCGTCGCCCCCAGGCGCCAAGCTGGGCCATGATCGGCACCAGCGCAATCGTCATTTCCGTCAGGCTGTAGATCGCCTTCTGCTTGTGCGTGGGGTCGTCACGCTTCGTCAGCATGCCCTGTTCGACCAGCATCTTCAGCCGATCCGCCAGGATGTTCGACGAGATGCCCTCCTGCGATCGCAGCAGCTCCCGGAAGTGCCGTTTGCCGCCGAAGATCATGTCGCGAATGATCAGCAGGCTCCATTTGTCGCCGAACACTTCGAGCGAAAGATTGATCGGGCAACCCGAGCGCATGTCGTCCTTCATTGGCACCTCTTTAAAACCGCTTGCATTATCGCATCACTGACGCTAACGTTCAACTGATTTCAATATAATAGCAGTTCATATTCGAAACCAGTTAATCATAGACCATCAGTTTCCGACCCAGAGGAGGCAAGACATGACTGACAGATCCGTGGAACATTCGAGCTTCACCATTGAGCGCAATTTCAAGGCGACACCGGTTGAGGTGTTCAGGGCGTTCTCGGAACCGGCCGCAAAGGAGCGCTGGTTCGTCAACGTCGAAGCCGGGGCGCAGATCACCCACGACTTCCGCGTCGGCGGCCGCGAAAGCGGTCGCTTCAGCGTAGACGACGGGACGACCTATTACGACGACACCGTCTATCTGGATATCGTCGAGAACCGCCGGATCATCTTTGCCTATACGATGACGCAGAACGACAGGCGGATTTCCGCCTCCGTCGCCACGGTCGATATCCAGCCCGCGGGCACCGGCACGCGCCTCGTCTTTACCGAACAGGTGGCCTTCCTCGACGGGCTCGACAAGCTCGAGTACCGGCGCGGAGGCTGGGAAGAGTTGATGGGCGCCTTGGCGAAGGAACTCGGCGAGGCGGTTGCCGCTTGAGGCGCAACGTTTGGCCGCTTCTGGCGATCGATATCCCGGAGGGCACGTGCTGGCCCTCCGGGGTTTTTCTAGTGCATGGCGGCAATCGCGCTGCCGGCGATGCCAACAGAAAAGAGCGTGAGGCAGATGGCGGCGATCCGGCGCGGCAGGTGCGAGGCCGACAGGCCCTTGGAGATCTGCACCAGCAGGGCGCCGGCCCCGATCCAGGTCGACCCGGCAGCGACGACCAGCAGCGAAAAGCCGGCGATCCAGGGCCAGACGGCTGCCAATCCCGTCTGCGGCAACAGCACCAGGGCGACGATCAGGGCTTTCGGATTGAGCAGCGTCGTGACGAAGACTTGTCGGGTGGAGATGACAACGCCTTCGCTGCGTTCGGCATCGGTCGTCCAGAGCGCATAGGCGAGATAGAGCACCCAGCAGGCGGCAATGAGCCTCAGCGCCAAGCCGAGGTTTGGATGGGCGGCGAGGAACGGGGCGAGCAGCGCGACGGCGGGAATGATCACCGCAAGATAGCCGCCGAGCTCGCCGGTCAAAAGCGGCAGCGACCGGCGGAAGCCGGCCGATGCGCCGGAAAGCCAGAGCAGCGTGTTCGTCGGACCGGGTGTCGCGAGCAGGATGAGGGCGGCAAGGGCGAAGGCGAGCGGCTGCATGTCGTTGAGACCCAGGTTTCATGGTCGTTATCGCCGCCTTCTAGCAGCGGTGCAAGCGCCGGTTCTTGATCTCCATCAAGCCTGGTGCCGGATCGTGGCGCAGGCCACCCCAAGAAATCGCCACAGCGCCACCCCGGCATGCCCCTTCCGCGCCCGACGCCGCCGCGCTATCAGACGGGCTCCGCCGCTTCTCTTCCCGCCGGCGTGATCGAGGCTCCCATGAACAAGACCGTCCTGTCAGGCATCGTCATGACGACGTTTTCCTATTTCCTGTTTTCGCTGCAGGATGCGTCGGTCAAATGGCTGGTCGTCGGCTACTCGGTCTGGCAGATCCTGTTTACCCGCAGCATCACCATCCTTGTGCTTTGCCTCGTTATCGGCCGCGGCCAGCTGGTGCGCAATGCCATCGTGTCGCCGGTGCTCAAGCCGCTCTTCGTGCGCAATCTTTTGCTGCTTGCCGCCTGGCTTTGCTATTTCAATGCGGCGCGTGATCTCAGCCTCGCCGAAATGACGACGCTCTATTATGCCGCGCCGATCGTCGTGACGCTGCTGGCGGTGCCGATCCTGAAGGAGGACGTGCCGCCGATCCGCTGGTTCGCGGTTTTCATCGGCTTCGTCGGCGTGCTCGTCGCCTGCGATGTGCTTGGCACCGGCATGAAGCTGTCGTTGCCTGTGTTCTTGGCTCTGCTTGCCGCCGTCTTCTGGGCGATCGGCACCGTGATGCTGCGCAAGACCGCACTCCATGAAACGACCTTGGTGCAGATGACGATCTCCAACGTCTTCTTCATCGGCATGACCGGGGTTGCTGTCGGTTTCTTCTGGACGCCGCCGGCGATCTTCGACGTCGCGCTGATGGCTGCTACCGGCGTCATCGCCGGCATTGCGCAGTACGCCTTTTTCGAGGGCATGCGTCGCGCACCGATCTCGGTGATCGCACCGTTCGAATATACCTCGCTCGTCTGGGCTTTCGGTCTCGGCTTCCTGATCTGGGGCGACGTGCCGGCCACGAACGTTTTCGCCGGCGCCGGACTGATCTTTGCGGCCGGCCTGCTGATCATCGTTGGCGAACGCCTGGCGCATCGCCGCCAGGGCGCCACAGCCTGAGGCTGAATGGAAACGGGACGTTTCAAGCCTTGATGACGAGGGCTTCCGGTATGCGACCGGTCAGCCGGAAGAACAGGTGGGACGTCACGAGCACGTTGGGGTCGGCAAGGTGGCGGTCGAGGGCGGCGAGATCGTCATCCAGCTGGACTTGGCTGATGAAGCCTTCGGCGACGAGCCTGTCACGGACATTGTTGATGAAATCCCGAAGGATCGATCGGCGGTCGTGGCCGGGCGGGTAGACGTGCTCGACCGCATCGACGGAAATCGCCTCGACACCGGCGTCCCGGAACAGGCGATGCAGCCGACGGCCGATGTTGAGGTCGATGCCTCTGGCAGTGGAATAGGCGGAGTAGGCTGCCAGCAGCCGGTCCCAGGCGGCAAGCGGCGGATCGCAGATATGCGCCAGGAAATCGGCTTCGAAACTCGCAATCCAGCCGCCGGGCCTCACCAGAGACACCATTTCGAGCACGATGAGTTCCGGCCGTGGCACGTTGACCAGCACCAGCCGCATATGGGCGCCGTCGAAGGAGCGGCGCGGCAGGCCGGTGGCATGGGCGTCGCCCTCACGCACCTCGACCTGCGGCAGCGCGTGACCGGCAACGAAACGGCGGGCAAGCTCAACGAAATGCGGGTCGCGCTCGATGCCAAGCACCGAGCCGGTCGGCCCGACGCGTTTGCCGATGAGATGCAGCACGCCGCCGGGACCGCAACCGAGATCGACGACGCGCTCGCCCGGCTTGATGCCGACCCTTTCGAGTTGCTGGTCGGAATCGGGTGCGAGGTTGGCGATTTGTCGTTTCAGGCGTGCTTCTTCGGGCCCGGCGCGCCCAAGCAGATAGAGATCAGGCTCGCTCATGGCGTGTCCCCCTCTGAAGTCGCGGAGGATGCGCCCCCGCACGGAGGGCGTCAATCAGAAGATGCTGATAAGCTTAACGCGCCCGCGATGTCATGAAGCGCCGTTCCGCGGTTTCCTCATAGATCACAAGGCCTTCGCGCCGGTAAAATGCGACTGCCGGATTGGTTGTCAGCACGCTGAGGCGTAAGGGCAGGCCGAACGCTGCCGCCTCGCCAAGCACCTGCCTCAGGGCGAAAGCCCCGTAGCCACGCTTCTGATATGCGGGCGCGACATAGAGCTTGTTCACCCAGAGATGGTCCGCGCGCGGCGTCACCGAAACACAGCCGGCATCTTCGCCGTCTGCAACGATGAGGCGATGTTCATCGAGGATTAGTGCATCCGCCGGACGCGGGCGCCAACTGCCCCAGAGTGCGACGGCATAGTCGCGCATGCAGGCTTCTTCGAGCCAGTGCAGATAAGGTTCGTCCCCAGGGACGGCGGCGCGGAATGTCGTTTTCGTCATGGCTTCGTCGTGGGTCGCGGTTCCATCCGCGCGGCCCTAGCACCAGAACTGTAACAGGGTGATGGCGGCCGGGCGGGCGTTGAGCCGGCAAGGGCCTCGAATGAGCCGTGCTCAAACGAAAACAGGCCCCGAGGGGCCTGCTTCCAATGCGATGAGCGGGCCTTACGCCGCCTGCTTCTTCTCGCCGTAGGGGTCGAAGCGGCCGTAGAAGGTCTCGCCGCGTTCGGCCATTTCCTTCAAGAGCGCCGTCGGCTTGAAGTGGTCGCCATAGTCCTTGGCGAGCTTTTCGCACATCTCGACGAAGGTCTTTACGCCCATGCCGTCGATGTAGGAGAGCGTGCCGCCTGTGTAGGGCGCGAAGCCGAAGCCGAGGATCGAGCCGACGTCGGCTTCGCGCGGATCGGTGACGATGCCTTCTTCCATGGTGCGCGCCGCCTCGAGCGCGATCGTGGCCAGAAGCCGCTGCTTCAGCACCTCGACATCGATCTTGTCGGCGTTCTTCTGCGGATAGAGCGTCTTCAGTTCCGGCCACAGATATTTCTTGGCGGGCTTGGCCGGGTACTCGTAGAAGCCCTTGCTGTTCTTGCGGCCGCGGCGGTCGAGATCGTCGACCATCCGGTTGATCAGCGCCAGGTGCTTGGGATCGACGGCCTTTTCGCCGAGGTCGGCGACGGTGGCCTTGAGGATCTTCTGGCTGAGGTCGATCGCCACTTCGTCGTTGAGCGACAGCGGTCCGACCGGCATGCCGGCCATCTTGGCGGCATTCTCGATCATTGCCGGCGGCACGCCTTCGATCAGCATGTCATAGGCTTCATGGATGTAGCGGAAGACGCAGCGGTTGACGTAGAAGCCGCGCGTGTCGTTGACGACGATCGGTGTCTTCTTGATCGCGGCCACATAGTCGAGTGCCACGGCGAGTGCCCTGTCGCCGCTCTCCTTGCCGAGGATCACTTCCGTCAGCATCATCTTCTCGACCGGTGAGAAGAAGTGGACACCGATGAACTGGCTCGGGCGCTTGGAGTTCTTGGCAAGACCGGTGATCGGCAGCGTCGAGGTGTTGGACGCAAAGATCGCGTCCTCGGCAATCACCGCTTCCACCTTCTCGATCACGTCCTTCTTGACCTGGCGATCCTCGAACACCGCTTCGACGACGAGGCCGGCGGTCTTGAGATCGTTGTAGTCGGCAGAGGGCGTGATACGGGCAAGCAGCGCTTCGCCTTCTTCCTTGGTCAGGCGGCCCTTGCCGACCGAATCCTTCACCAGGCCTTCCGAATGCGCCTTGCCCTTTTCGGCCGCTTCCATGTCGCGGTCGATCAGCGTCACGGCAATGCCGGCAGCGGCCGTCACATAGGCGATCGAGGCGCCCATGAAGCCGGCGCCGACGACGCCCACATGCTTGAACTCCGACTTCGGTACGCCGACCGGACGGCGGGCGCCCTTGCCGAGTTCCTGCATCGAGACGAACAGCGAGCGGATCATCGAGAAGGCTTCGGTCGTCTGAAGGATCTCGGTGAAGTAACGCTGCTCGATCTTGAGCGCGGTGTCGAAAGGCACTTGCAGGCCTTCATAGACACACTTCAGGATCGCGACGGCGCCCGGATAGTTGCCGTAGGTCTCGCGGCGCAGGATGCCGGAAGCGGCCGGCCAGAGCTGGGCCGAGGCCGGCGTCCAGATGCCGCCGCCGGGAACCTTGTAGCCCTTTTCGTCCCAGGGCTGCACCGGCTTCAGGCCGTTCTTGATCATCGCCTTGGCAGCATCGACCAGCTTGTCGGCGTCGACGACTTCATGCACGAGGCCCATCGCCTTGGCGCGGGCCGCCGTCAGCGACGAGCCCGTCGTCATCATCTGCAGCGCGTCCTGCGCGTTGGTGAGGCGCGGCACGCGCTGGGTGCCGCCGGCGCCCGGGAAGATGCCGACCTTGACTTCCGGCAGAGCGATCTTCACCGACTTGGAATTGGAAGCGACGCGGCCGTGGCAGGCAAGCGAAAGCTCGAAGGCCCCGCCCATGCAGGTGCCGTTGATCGCCGAGACCCAGGGCTTGCCGGAGGTTTCGAGCTTGCGGAACAGGCCCGTCATGCGGCCGACCAGATCGAAGAGCTTCTGGGCGGCGTTATCCGGATCCTTCTTCTTTTCTTCCTGCTGGAAGGTGAACATCGACTTGATCATCGAGAGATCGGCGCCGCCGGAGAAGCTCGACTTGCCCGACGTGAAGACGACGCCTTTGACCGCCGCATCGGCAGTGGTCTGGTCGACGATGGCGTTCAGCTCTTCCATCACCTCCTGGGTGAAGACGTTCATCGACTTCTCGGGCATGTCCCAGGTGACGAGTGCAATGCCGTCGGCGTCGGTCTCTATCTTGAAATTGGTGTAATTCGTCATGGTTCTCCCCCTCAGTAGAGAATGGGTTCGATCTGCAGCGAGACGTTCGATCCGCCGCTGTAACGTTGCTTGCTGGTGTTGGTGGCGATCAGCCGCCCGTCGCGCTCGACACGGATGCTGAAGCCGGCGTCGACAGCCTTGTCGAGTTCGGGCTTCGGCACCTGCAGCACGAAGGGCACGCGGGTGGCCTTGCCGTCGCTGACGACAGACGTTTCGGCGATCAGCTTGGCGGCGACGTCCATCACGCCCTGCTCTTCGAGCCGGATCGTGACGGTGCCGACGGGAACCGGGCCGCTGGCGACATTGGTGATCGCACCGGTGAGCGTGAAGCTGTCGCCGCCTTCCTCCTCGTCGGAGACGCAGCCCGCGGCTGCAAGCAGCCCCAGGCCCATCAGTCCAAGAAGGGTGCGGCGCATCACGTCCATCGTCAGACCCTTTCGATGATCGTGGCCGTGCCCATGCCGGCGCCGATGCAAAGGGTGACGAGCGCGGTGTTGAGATCGCGGCGCTCCAGTTCGTCGAGCACGGTGCCGAGGATCATCGCGCCGGTCGCGCCGAGCGGATGGCCCATGGCGATCGCGCCGCCGTTGACGTTGATCTTGTCGTGCGGGATGTCGAAGGCCTGCATGTAGCGCAGCACGACCGCCGCAAAGGCTTCGTTGAGCTCGAAGAGATCGATGTCCGACAGCTTCATGTCGGCGCGTTTCAGCAGTTTCTCGGTGACGTCGACCGGGCCGGTCAGCATCAGTGCCGGGTCGGAGCCGATATTGGCGAAGGCGCGAATGCGGGCGCGCGGCTTCAGGCCCATGCTCTCGCCGCCGGCCTTGGAGCCGAGCAGCACGGCTGCGGCGCCGTCGACGATCCCGGACGAATTGCCGGCATGGTGTACGTAGTTGATCTTCTCGATTTCGGGGTGTGCCTGGATGCCAACCGCTTCGAAGCCGCCCATTTCACCCGGCATCTGGAAGGACGGGTTGAGCGAGGCGAGCGCCTGCATGTCGGTGCCCGGGCGCATGTGCTCGTCGCGGTCGAGGATGGTCAGACCGTTCTGGTCCTTGAAGGGAACGACGGACTTCTTGAAGTAGCCCTTTTCCCAGGCATGCGCTGCGCGCTTCTGGCTTTCGACGGCATAGGCGTCGACGTCGTCGCGGCTGAAGCCGTACTTGGTAGCGATCAGGTCGGCCGAAACGCCCTGCGGCATGAAGAATGCCGGCAGGTTGACCGAGGGGTCCATGAACCAGGCGCCGCCGGACATGCCGAGGCCGACGCGCGACATCGATTCGACGCCGCCGGCAATGACGATGTCGTCGGCGCCTTGCGCGATCTTCGCCGCGCCGAAGTTGACGGCGTCGAGGCCGGAAGCGCAGAAGCGCGAGATCTGCATGCCGGGTGCACGGGTCGAATAGCCGGCTTCGAAGGCGGCAGCCTTCGGGATCACCGCGCCTGCGTCCATCACCGGATCGACGCAACCCATGATGATGTCGTCGACGGTCGACGTGTCGAGGTCGTTGCGGTCACGCACCGCTTCCAGCATCTTGGCGGCGAGCCGGACGGACGGCACTTCGTGCAGCGATCCGTCCTTCTTGCCACGGCCGCGCGGCGTGCGCACGTGGTCGTAAACGAAGACTTTCGTCATGTCTCATCTCCCTTTCGGCAGCACCGTCAGGTGCTGCCCGTCAAACATGTTAGATCGCTTCCGCGACGAGATTAGAAAGCGGCTGCGTCGAGCGCCATCAGCGTGTCGGCGCCGGTTTCGATGCGGGCCTTGCGCAGCGCCGTTTCCGGCAGGATCCTTTCCATGAAGAAGGTCGCGGTGATCAGCTTGTTCTTCAGATAGTCTGCACGCGCCGTTTCGCCAGAGGCAAGCTTTTCCTCGGCCGTCTTGGCGATCTTCGCCCACATGTAGCCAAGCACGACGAGACCGAAGAGGTGCATGTAGTCGGTCGAGCCGGCGCCGGCATTGTCGGGCTTGGCCATGGCGTTCTGCATGAACCACATGGTGGCCGCCTGCAGGTCGTTGAGGCCCTTCTTCAGCGCCTTGGTATAGGCGGCGAGTTTTTCGTTGCTGCGGTTCTCCTCGCAGAAATCGCCGATTTCCTTGAACAGCGCCATGACCGCACGACCGCCGTTGAGGCCCAGCTTGCGGCCGACGAGGTCGAGCGCCTGGATGCCGTTGGCGCCCTCGTAGATCATCGCGATGCGGGCATCGCGGACATACTGGCTCATGCCATGTTCTTCGATATAGCCGTGGCCGCCGAACATCTGCTGCGCCATGACGGCGTGGTCGAAGCCCTTGTCGGTCATGACGCCCTTGAGGATCGGGGTCATCAGGCCGAGAATGTCGTCGGCTGTCTGGCGGTCGGCTTCATTGTCGGAACGGTGCGCGATGTCGGATTTCAGCGCCGTCCAGAGCGTGAAGGCGCGACCGGCTTCGTTGAAGGCCCTGATCGTCATCAGCGTGCGGCGGACGTCCGGATGCACGATGATCGGGTCGGCCTTCTTGTCAGGCGCCTTCGGGCCGGAAAGCGAGCGGCCCTGGATGCGGTCGCGGGCATAGTTGGCGGCGTTCTGGTAGGCGACTTCGGCAACCGAGAGACCCTGCAGGCCGACACCCAGGCGAGCCTCGTTCATCATCACGAACATGGCATTGAGGCCCTTGTTCTCCGTGCCGATGAGATAGCCCTCGGCCTCGTCATAGTTCATGACGCAGGTGGAGTTGCCGTGGATGCCCATCTTGTGTTCGATCGCGCCGCAGGTAACGCCGTTGCGTTCGCCCGGTTCGCCATCGGCGTTCAGCTTGAACTTCGGCACGATGAACAGCGAAATGCCCTTCACGCCCTCAGGCGCGCCCTCGATGCGGGCGAGCACCAGGTGGATGATGTTGTCGGACATGTCGTGTTCCCCGGCCGAGATGAAAATCTTCTGGCCGGAGATCTTGTAGGCGCCGTTGCCGGTGGGCACCGCTTTGGTGCGCAAGAGGCCGAGGTCCGTGCCGCAATGCGGCTCGGTCAGGTTCATCGTACCGGTCCAGGTGCCGGCGACCATTTTCGGCAGATAGGCCCGCTTCTGCTCGTCGGTACCGTGAACCAGGATCGCGGCGATCGCGCCTTGGGTCAGGCCCGGATACATGGTCAGCGCCATGTTGGCCGACGACATGTATTCGCCGACGGCGGTGTGCAGGGTATAGGGCAGGCCCTGGCCGCCGAATTCTTCCGGCACGGCGAGGCCAAGCCAGCCGCCTTCGCGGTAGAGATCGAAGGCTTCCTTGAAGCCCTTCGGCACGCTGACCGAACCGTCTTCGCGGCGCTTGCAGCCTTCCTGGTCGCCGGACAGATTGACCGGGAACAGCGCTTCCTCGGCAAGCTTGGCGGCCTCACCGACGATCGCTTCGATCATGTCTGGTGTCGCGTCGGCGAAACCGGGCAGGTTGTTGTAGCGCTCGATGCCGAGCACGTCGTTCAGGATGAAGAGGGTATCGTCGACCGGGGCCTTGTAGATGGGCATTCTTTCCTCGCCTTATGGTGCTTCGGGCCGCCGTCTGTGGTCGTCGACGCCCGGTTGCAGGATGCCGGATGCGCCGCCATCCTCATTGTTTCCAGGGCATCTTCTCCTCCCGTTTTTCCACGGGAAAGCGGATGCCGCCGGGGCGGTCTCGCATCGTTGGCCGGATGCTACAAAATTTTGACGTTTGCGTAAACGTCAAAAATTGCGTGTCGTGCAGTTTGGTGGCGTGTGGGGCGGCGGCACCGCAGCGCCTCAACTTCGTACGATCCTGCCAAATCGTTAAAAAATCATCCGCAGGTTAACCGCTTGTTTACCACGTTTCGTGAAAGGTGCGTGTTGAGATGGTCAAAGCTGCAACCTGTCCTGGCGTCGCATTGTTGTAGTTTTGCCCGCGTCGGAAGCGCCACAGGGGTGAAGAAAGCAGTTTTCTTCCGTGACGACTTTCGAGATGGCCGACGACAGGGGCGAAGAACAACATGAGTGGATTGCGATCAAATCCTCAGCGCGCAGGCAGCCAGTCCTACAGCGAGCGGCCGTCGCTCGACGCCTTGAACCGCACCATCGAAGGATTGGAGGCGCGGATCGAAGGCCTGATGAGCGGTACGGCCCGCGACCCGGCGCCAAGGCCGCCCGAGCGCCAGCCCGCCCGCGAACCCGTCCGGGAAACGGCATCGCCCCGCGATGCCGTGGCCGAAATCATGCAACGCCAGCGCAGCCTCAGCGCCGCGCGCGAGCGCCCAGCGCTTAGCGACCGGCTGTCGCAGCGCGGGCCGGAACGGTATGCCCTCGAGCGCCCCGCTTCCGAACGCCCCATTTCCGAACGCCCGGTCCAGGACCGCTACGTCGAAGAGCCGCGCCCCCAGCTTCACAGCCAGCCGCAGCGCGCCTCCGCGGCCGTCAACGATATCGCCGAAGCCCTCGTCGGTTTGCGCCAGGACCTGAAGCGCGACATAACCGACGGGCTGACGCGCGAGATGAATTCGCTGCGCTCCGAAATTCGCGGCATCAAGGCCCAGGCGCAGGATCACAGCTTCGCCGAAGACGTGCGCGGCGACATGCAGCGCCTTGCCGACAGCATCCAGCATCTCGGCCGTCAGGCCTCGCCAGCTCAGGCCGACGCCTTGCGCGGCGATTTCGACGACCTGCGCGCGATGATCGACGGACTAGCGCGCGAAGACAGCGTGCGCCGCATGGAAAACCGCTGGACTGGTGTCGAGGACCGGCTGATCGCGTTCGACCAGAGCCGCGACGACGAACTGGTCGCGCTCGCCTATCGGTTGGACGAAATCAAGTCGCAGATCGGCTCGCTGAAGAGCAGCTCCGCCGTCGATGTGCTCGAAGACAAGCTTATTGCCGTTGCCCAGGCGATCGAAATGCTCGGCCGGCAGATCCAGCCCGACGATCGCCGCCTCGTCTCGCAGTTTGCCGATCTCGACAGCCGGCTCGACGAAATCAGCCGCGCCATTGCCGCCAACAGCCGCACGACCCAGGGGCTCGATACCGGCTTCGTCAATCGCCTCGAAAGCCGGCTCGGCGATCTCTTCCACCAGATCGACAGCCTGTCGCGCCCGAACGATTCGGGCCTCAGCGCCCGTCTGGAAGCCCTGACCGTCCGTGTCGAGGATCTCGCCAGCGAAAAGGCTGCCGCCCGCCTGGAAGAGCGGCTCGACCAGCTGTCGCTGATGATGGAGCGCAGCAACAGGACGGCGCAGTCGGACCTTAACGATTACCTGTCGGATATCTCCCGCAAGATCGAGGCCCTCGACCAGGGCAGCGTCAACGACGCCCTGGCCGAGCGGCTGGACTATCTCGCCCGCCGGATCGACGAGCTGGACGCCCACGGCGCCCAGCCTGTTTCCGATCCGCGTTTCGACCGGCTGGAAGATCGCCTCGCCGGTATCGCCCAGCGGCTGGAGGAAACACAGGCAGCGCCGTTCGACGACCGCGCGGCGCTTCAGAACCTTGAAGCCCAGATCGCCAACTTGTCGACGCTGGTCAGCCAGCCGCGGGCGGACGTCGCCCAGAGCGTGATGCCCGTCGATTTCGAAAACCGCATGACCGCGCTCGAGGACTATTTCTCGACCAGCGACGAATACATCGTCGAAGCCGCCCGCCAGGCGGCCGAAGCGGTGATGGAAGCCTATTCCAAGAACGGCCCAACGCAGGCCTCCTCCGGTGGCGACCTTGCCGCGATCTCGGCGCTCGCCGAAGATCTGCGGACGCTTGAGGACTTGAGCCGCTCCAGCGAGGAGCGGACTGCGCGCACTTTCGAGGCGCTGCACGAAACCCTCGTCCACATCGCCGACAAGCTGGAACGCATCGAAAACCGCGAGCCGGCAATGGCGGCCCAGCCTGCCATGGCGGTGGTGCGCGAAGCCGCCCCGATGCCGCGCGCCGCGCAGCCGGAGTTCAACGACCCTTTCGGTGGCGGTGACCTCGATGATCGCTACGACGACCTGCAGCGCAATGTCCGCGCCCTCCAAGCGGAGGACCAGGCCGTCGCAGCCGAGGCCGCCGAACCGGTAACGGCTCTTGCCGACGATGCGCAGATCTCGACCGTCGAGCTCGAAGAAGAGCGCGAGCCGGTAGCCGCTGGCCGCACCGGCCTGCTCGCCGGCCTCACCCGTCGCTTTTCCGGCAAGCGCTCGGAGCAGGCACCGGAGCAGGCGCGCAAGCTCGTCGAGCCGACGCCGTCGATCGATCCCTCCGAAATGCTGGCGCCGGAAGAAGCAAACCAGCTGCTCGAGCCGGGCTCCGGCGTTCCGGACGTGAAGAAGATCCTGGAGCGCGTGCGCGCCGGGCAGATGAACAAGGCAGGCATTCAGCCGGCCGATGGCGACAAGTCGGACTTCATCGCCGCCGCTCGCCGCGCCGCCCAGCTCGCCGTCGAGGAAGCCGATACCCTCAACAAGACCGGCGACAAGGCCGCGACGTCCGGCATCGGTGGCGCTTTTGCCCGTCATCGCCGGCCGATCCTCATGGCCGTCGGCGCCGTGCTTTTGGCGATCATGTCCTACCCGCTGGTCAGCTCGATGCTGAACAAGGACGAGATGCCGGTCGAACCGGTGGCGGTCATCGAGCAGACGGTCAACCCGCAGGCATCCGAATTCAAGGTCGCTGACGACCAACTGGTGCAGGGCACGACCGTTGCGGCACAGGCAGCACCGGTTGCTGCGTCCGAAACGGCTGTTGCGCCACCGCTCGATTCCGTTGAAGCGCCGGCAAAGACCCCCGAGGCCTCGATCGCGGTGACGGCAACGACCGTGCCGACGACCACCTTTGCAACGCCGGCGGAAGGCAAGGCGCCGATGCTTGCGCCTGTCGCTGAGACGAAGACGCCGGTCACCGAGTTCCAGCCGGCAGCGGCTGCAGCGACGCCGGTGGCGAGCGCTTCGGTCGCAAGCGCGCCGGCCGATGGTGCCGCGATGACCCCGTCGACCACTGCCGCCGCAGCCGTGGCGACCGACGTGGTATTGCCGGAAGGTTTCGGCCCGGTCGCCCTGGTGACGGCGGCCAAGGGCGGCGACCCGCTCGCCTTCTACGAAATCGCCGTGCGCTTCACCGAGGGCCGGGGCGTTCAGGAAAACATGGCGGAAGCCGCGAAATGGTATCAGCGCGCCGCCGATGCCGGCGTCGTGCCGGCACAGTACCGTCTTGCAACCCTTTACGAGAAGGGCACCGGCGTGACGCGCGACACGGCCAAAGCGAAGGCGCTCTATATCGCTTCCGCCGGCCAGGGCAACGCCAGCGCCATGCATAACCTCGCAGTCATGCTGGCAAGCGGCCGCGATGGCGCGCCTGACTTTAACGAAGCGACGAAGTGGTTTGCGAAGGCTGCCGAACTCGGCATCCGCGACAGCCAGTTCAACCTTGCGGTTCTCTATGCCCGCGGCAACGGCGTGCCGCAGGACCTGACGGAATCCTACAAGTGGTTCTCGGCGGCTGCCCGCGAAGGCGATCTCGATGCCGGCGCCAAGCGCGACGAAGTTGCCAAGGCGATGAAGCCGGAGCAACTCGAAAGCGCCAAGGCCAAGGCCGAAGCCTGGAAGGCTGAGCCGGTCGACGCCAAGGCAAACAGCGTCGACGTTCCGGATGCATGGGTCGGCCCGGCCAACAAGACGGCCAGCGTCGACATGAGCAAGGCGGTCCGCAACATCCAGGCGATCCTCAACAACAACGGCTTCGACGCCGGCAAGCCGGATGGCCAGATGGGCAAGAAGACCGTCGCCGCCATCAAGGCTTTCCAGAAGTCGGTCGGCCAGGAGCCGACGGGCGAAATCACCGAGCAGCTGGTCAAGGAATTGCTGAAGCGCAATTCCTGACCTTCAGGCCCAGCGCCGTAATAAAGCCGCAGAGCCGGGCGACACGGGTTCCGGGTGGCGAAGCCATCCGCCATGTGGCTGAAAAGGTTGAAATCTCGGGCTGCTGCATAATTCCTTAATCGGAATCGGGCTAAGGAAGAACCGATGCAGCAATCAAGGTCCGATTCGTGGCCTTGGCACGTCCTGGCGGAAGCGCAACGCTGCAGGAGTGCATGACGGAGGCCGCCTCGCCCTCGGGGGAGGTGCCGGCCCTTCGAATAATCCCTCAATCGTGGTGATTTGCTTGCCACACTAACTGGTTTGCCCGCATCGCGGGCCGTTGGCATATCGAGGATCCGGCGTGACGATCTATCTGCCCATCGCAGAGTTGTCGGTGAACATACTCATCATTCTCGGTATGGGCGCTGCCGTCGGGTTTCTATCCGGCATGTTCGGCGTCGGTGGCGGGTTCCTGATCACGCCACTCCTGATCTTCTACAATATTCCTCCCGTCGTCGCGGTGGCGACCGGTGCCAACCAGGTGGTGGCCTCGTCGATTTCCGGCGCGATCACACATTTCCGAAGAGGCACCATAGACATCAAGCTCGGCACGGTACTTCTGTGCGGCGGTCTTGCCGGCGCGACCGTCGGCGTCTGGTTGTTCTCGCTGCTGCGCCGCCTCGGCCAGCTCGACCTGGTGATCTCGCTGCTTTACGTCGTGCTGCTCGGCACCGTCGGCGGGCTGATGCTCTGGGAGAGCGTCGTCGCCATGCGCAAGGCGGCCAAGAACCAGCAGACGACCTTGCGCCGTCCCGGCCAGCACAACTGGGTGCATGGCCTGCCCCTGAAGATGCGCTTCAAGAAGTCGAAGATCTATCTGAGCGTCATTCCGGTGATCGCCCTCGGCTTCTGCATCGGCATCCTGACCTCGGTCATGGGTGTCGGCGGCGGCTTCATCATGGTGCCGGCGATGATCTATCTCTTGCGCATCCCGACCAACGTCGTCGTCGGAACGTCGCTGTTCCAGATCATCTTCGTCTCGGCCTATACCGTCATCGTCCAGGCCTCGACCAACTATACCGTCGATATTGTGCTCGCCTTCGTGCTGATGATCGCCGGCGTCATCGGTGCGCAGTACGGCGTGCGTGTGGGCCAGAAGCTGCGCGGCGAACAATTGCGTGCGCTCCTGGCGCTGCTGGTTCTCGCCGTCGGTATCCGTCTGGCGATCGAACTCGTCATCCCGCCGAAGGACGTCTATTCGGTCGTATCCGCGGGGTTCGGTTTCTGATGCACCGTTTCGCCCGCATAGCTCTGACGCTCCTGGCTTTCGCCTTCTCCGCTCCGGCTGTGGCCGCGCTGCAGGACGAGAATGCCGACTTCACCGAGAAGCTGGAGATCGGCATCTCCACCGACGAGATCGCCATCACCTCCGATTTTCGCGGCGCTGACCTGACGATCTTCGGCGCGGTCGACGGCTTCGACCAGGGCCTGCTGGCCCAGGGCCGCTACAACATCGTCGTCAGCCTCGAGGGCCCCAAGGACAATGCGACGGTGCGCAAGAAGGAGCGTGTCTTCGGGATCTGGGTCAACACCAGCTCCATGACCTTCGAGCTGGTGCCGGAATCCTATTCGCTGTCCTCGACGCGCGATATCGAGACGATCGCGCCGCCCGGCGAGATGGGCAATATGGGCATCGGCGTCGATCACATGCGGCTGGTGCCGCTCGGCTTCGTCGGTGACGGCAGCAATCTCGGCGAGTTCCGCAACGCCTTCCGCCGTATCCGCGAGACCAGCGGCGTCTATGAGCGCGATCCGGGCGGCGTGCAGTTCATCAGTTCCAGCCTGTTCAAGGCGTCTGTACGCCTGCCGGCCAACGTGCCGAACGGCGTGCATGTGGTGCGCGCCTATCTCTTCCGTGACGGCGTCTTCGTCGCCGCCAAGGCGCTGCCGCTGCGTGTCGTCAAGACCGGCCTCGAACAGTTCATCACCCAGGCGGCACACCAGCAGCCGCTGCTTTACGGTCTGATGGCCGTGCTGCTCGCCGTCATCACCGGCTGGGGCGCCAGCCTGATCTTCCGCAAGGAATAGTGACGGGCGACCTTCGCCGACGTTTCCTTTTGCGCGCCGGAGCGCTATGGAAAGGCATGCCGCGTGCGTTTCATCAGCGCATGCCGTGGCAAATAAAAAACAGAGGAAGCTCGATGAAACCGATTTTTGTCCAGTTGCAGTGCGCTCCCGGCAAGACCTACGAGGTCGCCGACGAGATCTACCGCAAGGAGATCGTTTCGGAGATGTATTCGACGAGCGGCGATTACGACCTGATCATCAAGGTCTATATCGAAGAAGGCCAGGACATCGGCAAGTTCATCAACGACAACATTGCCACGGTGCCGGGCATCTCGCGCTCGCTGACGACGCTGACCTTCAACGCGTTTTGATCGCACGCGGCGCCCCGGCGCGGGAGAGCCGCGCCGTTTTCGCCGCTCGCGTCAGGCGATGAGATTGGCAAAGCGAACCGAGTAGATCCGGTCGCGCCCGAGCATATGGGCGACAAGTTTGCTACGGTCGAAGAGGCCGGTCATGGCCCGGTGCCTGAGATCGAGCCCACCGGTGGTGACACCGAAAGCCGGCATCAGCAGGCGCGTGCCATCGGTCGCAAAGCAGGCGCGGCGCACCGCTCTTTCCCGTCTTACCACCGTTGCTGCCGGATGCAGGTGCCCGGCGATCTCGCCGACGGCATCGCTGCGCTTCGGCTCGTGCCGGAAGGTCAGCCCCGCATGGCTAAGCTCGTCCATCGAGGCGCCCGGCAGGCCGAAAGCGCCGTCGGGGTCGTGGTTGCCGTTGATCCAGACCCATTCGCGCCCATAGGCCATGGCGGCAATCATATGCCGGAAATCATCCGGCATTGCCGCCGAACCGACGCGGTCGTGGAAGTTGTCGCCGAGGCTGATGACGAGCTTCGGGTCGTGACGCGCGATCGCCGCCTCGAGCACGCGCAGCGTCGCAAGCGTATCGTAGGGCGGCAAAAGCGTGCCGCGTCGGGCAAAGGCGGAGCCCTTCTCCAGATGCAGGTCCGAGACTACCAGCGTGCTCGTCTCCGGCAGGTAGAGGCTACCGAGCGGATCGCACATCGCGACGACGCCGTTGACGATTGTCTGGGCGTGCAGGAGGGGAGTGGTCGTCTGAGCCGAGAAGGCGTGGGCGAGGCGGTGCATGGTCACGGTCTCGCATGTTGTGTGCGGAGGTGACCCGCCGACATCGACTGACTGCTCATTCTCAAGGTCATTTTCCTATCAATCCACATCCAGACCGCCCATCGCCTCGTGGATGAGGTCGTCGGCGGCTTCCGAAAGCAGGAAGTCCTGTGCCTCGCCCTGGACCATTTCCTTGCCGATCTCCAGCATGACGGGCACCGCCAGCGGCGAGATATGGTCGAGCCGTCGGTGGGTGATGTGGCCCTTGATTCGCTTCAGCATATCCCCGAGGCGGGCGATGTCCAAAAGCCCCGTTGCCGCGTCGTTGCGGGTCGCTTCGAGCAGCAGGTGATCCGGCTCGTGCGCGTGCAATACGTCGTAAATGAGGTCGGCCGAGACCGTCACCTGCCGGCCGGTCTTTTCCTTGCCGGGATGCCGCTGGTCGATCAGCCCGGCAATGACGGCGCAGTTGCGAAAGGTGCGTTTCAAGAGGAAGGATTCGTTGAGCCAGGCTTCGAGGTCGTCGCCGAGCATGTCCTCGTCGAAGAGATCGGCAAGCGCGCCGCGCCTGAGTTCGAAGGTCGCGCCGAGGTCGTCGAGCGCCCAGACCGCCAGCGAATAGTCGGTGGCGACGAAGCCGAGCGGCTTCAGCCCGGCGCGATCGAGCCTGCGGGTCAGCAGCATACCGAGCGTCTGGTGCGCCAACCGCCCTTCGAAGGCATAGATGACCATGTAATGGCGGCTGCCGCGCGGGAAGGTCTCGATCAGAAGCTCGTCCTCGCGCGGCAGCATCGAGACGTCCTTCTGCAAGGACAGCCAGTCGCGTACCTGTTCCGGCAGCGCCGCGCGCCGTGCCGGATCGGCAAGCATCTTTCGGACCTGTTCGGCGAGATAGGTCGAGAGCGGGAACTTGCCGCCGGCATAGCTCGGCACCTTGGGATCGAAAGTAAAAGCCTGGCTGACAAGGCACTCGTTTTCGCGGATGCCCTCGAAGCGCAGCACCTTGCCGGAGAACATGAAGGTGTCGCCCTGGGACAGCATTTCGAGGAAATACTCCTCGACCTTGCCGAGCGGCATGCCGCCGCGGCCGAGCGAGCCGCGGGCGTTGCGCTTGACCATGCGCACGTTCAGCATCGGCGATTCCACGATGGTGCCGACGTTCAACCGGTATTGCTGCGCCACCAGCGGATTGGAGACGCGATAGAGCCCGTCCTTGGTCTTGCGGATGCGGGCATAGCGCTCGTAGGTCTTCAGTGCATAGCCCCCGGTCGCGACGAAATCGATCACCCGCTCAAAGGTCTCCCAGGCGAGTGTCGTGTAGGGCGAGGCACTGGTGATTTCGTCGAACAGCGCAAGCGGATCGAAGGGGGCGGCGCAGGCCATGCCGAGCACATGCTGGGCGAGCACGTCGAGCGCGCCCTTGCCGACGGGCGGCGTATCCTGCGCGCCGATATAGTTGGCGTCGAGCGCCGCCTGGCATTCCATCACCTCGAAGCGGTTGGCCGGCACCAGGATCGCCTTCGACGGTTCGTCCATGCGGTGGTTGGCGCGGCCGATGCGCTGGGCGAGGCGGCTCGCCCCCTTCGGCGCGCCCACATGCACGACGAGATCGACATCGCCCCAGTCGATGCCCAGGTCGAGCGTCGAGGTCGCAACGACCGCCCGCAGGCGGTTCTCCGCCATCGCGGCTTCGACCTTGCGGCGCTGGGCGACGTCGAGCGAGCCGTGATGCAGCGCGATCGGCAGATTGTCGTCGTTGTTCGTCCAGAGTTCCTGGAACAGAAGCTCAGCCTGGCTGCGGGTGTTGACGAAGAGCAGGGTCGTGCCGTGCTCCTTGATCGCTTCGTAGACGTCGGGGATCGCGTAGCGCGCCGAGTGACCGGCCCAGGGCACGTGTTCCTCGGTCTTTAAAATGGTGATCTGCGGCTGGGCCCCGCCCTCTACCTGAACGAGGCCTGCGTGATTGTTCGCGTCCGGTTCTTGTGGAGCCAGCCAGCGCTGCAGATCCATCGGGTCGGCGACCGTCGCCGAAAGGCCTATCGTTTGCAGGCCGGGCGCCAGCCGGCGCAGTCGCGCAAGGCCAAGGGAAAGCAGATGGCCGCGCTTGGAGGTGACGAGCGAATGCAGCTCGTCGAAGACGACATAGCGCAGGTCCTTGAAGAAGCGCTGCGCCTCGCCGTTGGCAAGCAGCAGCGCCAGCTGTTCCGGCGTCGTCAGCAGAATGTCGGGCGGATTGAGCTTCTGTCGCTGGCGCTTGGCGGTGGGCGTATCGCCCGTGCGGTTCTCGACGCGCACAGGCAGTCCCATTTCGCCGACCGGTTTCATCAGGTTGCGTTCGATGTCGACGGCGAGCGCCTTCAGAGGCGAGATGTAGAGCGTGTGGATGCCGACGAAGGCTGAGCCCGGCGGAATTTTGCCACGGCGGGTGAGATCGACCAGCGACGGCAGGAAGCCGGCGAGCGTCTTGCCGGCGCCGGTCGGCGCGATCAGCAGCGTGCTTTCCCCGGCCTCGGCGCGGGCGAGCAGCTCCAGCTGGTGCGCACGCGGCCGCCAGCCCTTCTCGCCGAACCAGCGCAGAAAGGGAGCGGGCAGGCTCAGGGCATCGCCCTGCGGCTCTCTGGAATCGATCCTGTTCACGGAGAACAAAGGTAGATCAAATCCGCCAAAAGAGAAGCCTGTCCGATGGGTGCAATCACGACGATTGACTCTCGGCTTAATCGTAGATAAAAACTATCCACGATTTTGGAGGCGCCCATGAAACTCGGTGACGGGGTCGAGCAGGCCATTCACAGCGTGACGATGCTGAGCTGTCTTCAGCCGGGCAGCACCCTGTCGGCGGCAGCGCTTGCCGAGTTCCATGGTGTTTCCACCAGCTATCTCTTGAAGCACCTGCAGGCGATGTCCGGTGCCGGACTGCTGGAAGCGGTGCCGGGCCCCAAGGGTGGCTACCGTCTCGCCAAGACGCCGGAGAGGATCACTTTGCTCGATATCGTGCTTGCGGTCGAAGGCCCGGAGCCGGCGTTCCGCTGCAATGAGATCCGCCTGCGCGGTCCCAATCCCTATGCCTGCAAGCCGAAGGCGCCCTGCACCATCAATGTCGCGATGCTGAAGGCCGAGCAGGCCTACCGCGACGAGCTGCGCCGCGTGACCATCGCCAGCATCCTGGATGACCTCAACGCCAAGGATGACGGCAGCGTATCGGCACGAACCGAAGCCTTTCTGGCGATCAACGAGCGCAAATCGTCCGCCAGCGCCTGACCTCCATCAATCCTGTTCAGCCCAAGGAGAAGTCCATGCAGCCGCGTTTCAACTTCGTCAAAGCCGCTCCCGATGCCTACAAGGC
Organism: Ensifer sp. ENS09; assembly: GCF_014852425.1. NCBI lineage: Bacteria > Pseudomonadati > Pseudomonadota > Alphaproteobacteria > Hyphomicrobiales > Rhizobiaceae > Ensifer > Ensifer sp. ENS09. Next base: position 928,147 of record NZ_JACVBP010000002.1, on the reverse strand, counting down.
CGCGGCCGCCTTCGACAGCTACATCATCAAGGAATCGGGCCTGGAGCCGCGCCTGATCCATCTGATCAAGCTGCGCGCCTCGCAGATCAACGGCTGCGCCTATTGCATCGACATGCATGTGAAGGAAGCGCGACACACCGGCATGAGCGAGCAGTGGATCCACCTGATTTGCGCCTGGCGGGAATCGCCGATCTATGACGCGCGCGAACGCGCCGTGCTCGCCTGGACGGAATCGCTGACCAACCTTGCCCAGACCGGCGCGCCCGACGCGGATTTCGAGCCGCTGCGCGCGCACTTCAGCGAAGCCGAGATTACCAAGATCACGATGGCGATCGGCGTCATCAATGTCTGGAATCGCGTCGCCGTCGGCCTGCGTTCGCAGCATCCGGTCGATCAGCCGGTCAAGGCCGCCTGATATCCAGTGAGGAAGCTCCAGCTAGCCCCGAGGTCCGCTTCGGGGCTAGCTGCTCTGCATCCTAGAGCGTCCTTGCGCGTTCCGGTGAACGCACGGCGCTCTAGAGCGCGATGTAACGATCAGCGCGGTGGTTGATGGCCACGAACAGGTTCAAGACGACTGCGCCGAGCACCGACCAGGCGACGACCGTGGGCGATGTCACGCCGAAGGCGAAGACGAGCACGACCATGTCGATCGCAAGCTGCACGAGGCCGGCGCGAATGCCGAAACGCTCCTGCAGGTAGATGCCGAGAATGCCGACGCCGCCGAGGCTGGCGCGGTGGCGATAGAGCGCCAGGAGGCCGTAGCCAAGCAGTAGGCCGCCGAGTAGCGCCGCCCAGGCCGGCTGGATCGTGCCGATCTGGAAGAGGCGCGACTGGATGTCCGTCAGGAACGAGGTCACGCCGATGGCGATGAAGGTCTTGACCGTGAAGGCCGGGCCGAGCCGTTTCAGCGAAAGATAGAAGAAGGGCAGGTTCAGCAGGAAGAAGGCGAGGCCAAAGTTGATGCCGAAAGCGTAATGCAGGAGGAAGGCGACGCCGGCCGTGCTGCCGGTCAGCAGGCCGGCGCTTGCGAGGAAATAGAGGCCGAGCGCTGCGATCAGGCTGCCGGTAAAGATGCCCTGCAGATCCTCGACGGCGGAATGCCGGGTCGGGCTGGTGTTCCAGAGACCGAAAACGCTGCTGATCTGGGCCATGGCAAATCCTCGATTGCGATGGCTTGAGCAATGCTGCAACGCACAACAACAATCAAGAAAAATATGTCAGTTATGCTGACCTATTTTTGCGACTCTGCCTTGCGTTTTATGCAGGCTTGCGCGCCAGGAACAGGATGCCGAACACCGGCGCGCCGGCATCCATGCGGATGGCGGTGCGCTCCACCGCCAGCAGAGTGAGCCGATGTGCCTTACAGAGGCCGCGGACATAGGCTTCGCCATGGGCGTAGCGCAGCGACGGCCGCAGCAGGAACTCCTCGGCATCGCCGGCGTCTTCCACCGAGAAGGCGAAGTAGCCATCTGGTGCGAGCAGCCGGGTGGTGATGTCGAAAACACTGTCGAGATTGCCGAGATACATAAGCACGTCGGCGGCGCTGACGAGGTCGGCCCGGGCGGGCGCGAAGTTGCCGAAGATGCCGGAGGCATCAGGAGAAAGAGAAAGGTCGGCGCGGGCCAGCCGATCGTAGGTGGATTTCGCCTCGGCCTTGGCGAGCATATTGATGGAGATGTCGAAACCTTCGAGGAACTGTGCCTGATCCCGGATGCGCTCGCCAAAAAGGCCGGTGCCGCAGCCGAGATCCGTCACATGCTCGAAGATGAGGCCCCCGGTGTGGCTTTGGATCAGCGCCGCGAGCTTCTGCGGCACTGTGTAACCGAGCTTCTCCACCAGGGCCTTGTCGAAGCGGTCCGCATAGTCGTCGAAGAGGCGCTCGACATAGAGGCTCGGCGGCTGTTCGGGCATGGCGGCAGCGCCGAGCAGCGCCAGTTTCAGGCCGGCGCCGAAGATATCCTGGGGGCTGAGCGCCAGCGTTTTCCTCAGCGCGTCGATCGCCGCCTCTTTCCGGCCAGATTTTTCCTCATAGTCCGCGAGCCGAAACCAGCCGGCTGCCCAGTTGGGCGCCTGCTCCAGCGCTTGCGCCATGAGTTCGGCCGCACTTGCGGGCTCGCCGCCCTCGGCAAGCATTTTTGCGTAGTCGGCACGGCGGTCGGCGATCAGGTCGCCGGAGGAGAGCTGGTTGAGCGTCATCAATGTGAGATGTTGGTTGCGATCAGCGCTTCTGACGCCGGATGCCGCAAAATACAAGCGGAATCTGGCGCGATCGGCAGCCCGAGCCGTGCCCGCCGGGGCCAGCGACTTGCGACGCTGCCGATCGCGGCTTATGTGAAGACAAACAGGAGAAGTTCGCTGATGTCGGACGGAATGAACAGATTCTTGGGTGACTCGCCGCTGCGCGTGCTGGTCAAGCTCATCGTGGTGTCGATCCTCGTCGGCTTCGTGATGAGGATGTTCGGCTGGTATCCGACCGATATCTACTTCGCCGTCCGCAACTTCCTGCTCGACCTCTGGTACACCGGCTTTGCAGCGCTTGGCCGGGTGGGCGACTACCTGTTGCTTGGCGCGGTGATCGTCGTGCCGGCCTTCGTCATCCTGCGCGTCCTGAACTTTCGGCGATGACGATGCAGGACCGTTTTCTTCTGATCGAACGCCGCGGCCTGCTCCGCGCGACCGCCATCCTGTCGCTCGGCGCGCTCGCCGGCTGCAACACGTCCAAGGTGCTGATGCCCGAAAGCGGCACCGGCAGCGACCAGACCGCAGCGAGCCTCGGCTATGTCAACAAGCTGCGCAAGGGCAAGGGCCTGACCGAACTCGTCGCCGACCATGCGGCGTCCGTCGCGGCGATGCACCAGGCGGCGCGCATGGCCAAGGCCGGCAAGATGCAGCACCTGATCGGCTGGAACGACAGTTTCTACGATCGCATGAAGGGCCAGGGCGTGACGCTTCCGGCCGCTGAAAACATTGCCGTGGGCCAGGACGACGCCGAGCGCGCCTATGACGCCTGGTACAGGTCGCCCAAGCATCTCGAAAACATGCTCGGCAAATATCGCGGCCTCGGCGTCGCCGTCGCCCAGAACGACGCCTCCGGCAACCGTCCCTTCTGGGCCATGGTGCTTTCGGGCTGACAGGCTTCCAGCAGTTCGCAGCCGCTCCTGTGAGATTTGCCGCTGATCCCTCTGCCGGGACCTTCTTCCCGTTATGACGGGAGAAGGGGACGCGCGGCACCCTCTACATCAACCACTCGATCGAACCGCTTCTCGCTTTCTCGGGGATGCGGCGCTGCTCTATTGGCACGTCCCCTCTCCCCGCAGGCGGAAAGAGGGCGGGCCATCTCATGCGCTAACACACGCAAGGTTTCCCGGTCGGCAGCGGCAAATGCCACCTTGCATCCCCCCATGCTCATTCCCTAAAACGGTCATCTCTCACCGACCACGCCCGGACCGTTCGATGACCGCCTCTTCCGCCTCGCCGAGCGACGCTGCCGGCCCCTTTCACGTCACCCATCGGCTGATCCTGACGATCGCATTGCCGATGACGCTCGGCTTTCTGACGACGCCTCTGCTTGGTCTCGTCGATACCGCCGTTGTCGGACGCATGGGGCAGGCGACCTTGCTGGCGGGTCTTGCGGTTGGGGCCATCCTGTTTGACCTGATCTTCACCACCTTCAACTTCCTGCGGGCAGCGACCACGGGTTTGGTTGCACAGGCCTATGGCCGCGGCGATCGGCGCGAGCAGCAGGCGGTGTTTTGGCGATCGCTGATCATCGCGCTCGTTTGCGGCACGGTCAGCCTTTTCCTTTCGCCGTTGCTTCTGAACGGCGGCCTCTGGTTGATGGGGCCGGAGCCCGAGGTAGCCGGCGTCACCAGCACCTATTTTCTCTGTCGCATCCTTTCTGCACCGGCGGCGCTTGCCAACTACGCCATCCTCGGCTTCGTGCTCGGCCGCGGCGAGGGCACCATCGGCCTGATGTTGCAGACGCTGATCAACGGCATCAACATCGTGCTGTCGATCCTGCTCGGCCTGGTGTTCGGCTGGGGCGTGATGGGGGTGGCGTTGGCGACCGTGACCGGCGAAGTGATCGGCGCGCTCGTTGGCTTCGCCATCGTCTATGGCCGCTTCGACAGCAGGGATGCGCCAAGCTGGGCCGAGATCTTCGACCGCGAACGACTGAAGCCGCTCTTCGGCCTCAACCGCGACATCATGATCCGCTCGTTCCTGCTTCTGGCAGCCTTCACGCTGATGACCCGCATCGGCACTGCCTTCGGGCCGGTGACGCTTGCGGCCAATGCGGTGTTGATGACGATTTTCCTCGTTGCCGGCTACTATCTCGACGGCCTCGCCAATGCGGCGGAACAGCTCATCGGACGCTCGATCGGCGCCGGTTACCGCCCGGCCTTCGATCGCGCACTCCGGCTGACGGCCGCCTGGTCACTGGGGCTCGCGCTGGTGACGACCGTCGCCTTCCTGCTGTTCGGTGACGGGCTCATCGATCTCCTGACCACGGCGCCGGATGTGCGCGCGGCGGCTTACGAATATCTGCCCTGGGCGGCGGTGACCGCGATGACCGGCGCGCTCGCCTTCCTGATGGACGGCGTCTTCATCGGCGCCACCTGGTCGCGCGAGATGCGCAACATGATGCTGGCGGCCTTTGTCGGCTATGCCGCAGCACTCGCCGTGCTGGTCCCCGCCTTCGGCAATCACGGCCTGTGGGCGGGGCTCAACCTGTTCCTGCTGATGCGGGGGCTGTTGCTGTTGTCGCGGATCCCGATGAAGGCGCGTCAGACGTTCTTGCCGGCCCAGTAGTCGAGACGGCTGTCGCGGATATCGCGGATCGAGGTGAGCCGCTCGCGATCGCAGAGATCCGAGAGGCCACGTACGATGCGGCCGGGCAGGGCCGGCCCTTCATAGACCATGCAGGAATAGAGCTGCACGAGGTCGGCGCCGGCGCGGATCTTCTCTGCCGCGGTTTCGGCCGAGCTGACGCCGCCGACGCCGATGATCGGCAGCTTCGGGCCGACGCGCTTGCGCATGCGGGCAAGCACGGCCGTCGACTTATCAAAGAGTGGCTTGCCCGAGAGGCCGCCGGACTCCTTCGCCTGGGCCTGGTCCTTGAGACCGTCGCGCGAAAGCGTCGTGTTGGAGACGATCAGGCCGTCGAGATCGTGCGCCAGCACTTCGGCGGCGATGTCGTCCATTCCTTCTTCGGTGAGATCGGGCGCGATCTTCAGGAAGACCGGCACGCGCCGATTGCTCCTCAGTGCCTCTTCGTCGCGCGCCGACAACACGGCTGACAGCAGGGCGGCGAGGCTTTCGCGCGCCTGCAGGTCGCGCAGGCCCGGCGTATTCGGCGAGGAGATGTTGGCAGTGAAATAGCGGGCGACCGAGTAGAAGGTATGGATGCCGCCCACATAGTCGGCGATACGGTCGGCGCTGTCCTTGTTGGCGCCGATGTTGACGCCGATCAGCGCATCGCGCGAACAGGCCTTCAGTCGCGCCAGCGCTGCGCCATGACCTTCATTGTTGAAGCCGAGGCGGTTGATCACCGCCTCATCCTCGACGAGCCGGAAGATGCGCGGCTTGTCGTTGCCGGCCTGCGGCTTCGGCGTGACGGTGCCGATCTCGGTGAAGCCGAAGCCGATCTTCAGAAGCGCTTCCGGTACCTCGGCATTCTTGTCGTAGCCGGCCGCCATGCCGATCGGGTTTGGAAAAACGATGCCGGCGACCGTCTGAGAGAGCCGCTTGTCGGCCTTGGCAGGACAGTTCGGTACAAGCCCGGTCTTCAATGCCTTGATCGAAAGGCCGTGCGCAGCTTCCGGGTCGAAGAGGAAAAGGCCGCGGCGGGCAAGGCTGGTCAGCGGGTTCATGCATCAAGTTCCGGGAAGATATGCGCGCCATCGGCGCCGAGCGGCAGTGGTTTTTCCCAGACGACGGCCGATAGGAAGAGGGGGGCATAGAGATGCGGAAAGAGGGCGCCGCCACGTGAGGGTTCATAGACCAGTTCTTCGCCGAGCGCATCGCCGTCGACGGCGACCAGCAGCAGGTCTACCTGTCCCTCGAAATAGCGCGCCGCCGTCTCGACCACCTGTTCGCCGGTCGAAAAATGGACGTAACCGTCGGCGAGATCGACGGGCGCGCCGTCGAAGCGTCCGCTGCGCTTGGCTTCCTGCCACAGCGATGCCGGAACGATTTTGTAGATGATGGAACCCATGGTGCCCGTCTGTCCCCGTAATTTTCTGTCGTGGCCTTGCCGTAAATATCGGCGATTGTCCATCGCAGAAGGACGACGATTCGCGCATAATCCGCGGTGAAGACCGATTTCGCTCTTCTCGTTCGCGCACAGATCACGTCCCGGCAAGGATCGTAACGGAGAAGATGTCATGAAAAACGCTGTTGCCATACTTCTGTTCGGCACCGGATTGGCTCTGGCCGGCGGCGCCAGCGCACAGGATCCGGCCCCCGGGCGCTACAGCATGCAGAAGTCCGAGACCGGCATCGCCCGGCTCGATACCCAGACCGGCGAGGTGTCGCTGTGCCAGGAGAAGGACGGCCAGTTGGTCTGCCGCATGGCCGCCGACGAGCGGGCCGCCTTCGAACAGGAATTGGACCTCCTGACGAAGCGGGTCGAGGCCTTGGAAAAGACGGCCAAGGCCGGTGAAAGTGTCGCAAAACAGGACCTTCAGGCTGAGGAAGAGATTGACCGCGCAATGGGCATCATGGAAAGAATGATGCGTAGGTTCATGGATATCGTGAAGGATCTCGAAGGCAGCGACTCCACTCAGGAGCCGCAGAAGACCTGAGTTGCCGGATCGGCCATGCGGGATGCGGATCGGCGCATGGGGGCGCGCAGATTTCAGCCCGGGCTCTTGGGAGGGAGCAGCATGACACCGCACATGACCATCATCATCGCGGACGACCATCCGCTGTTTCGCGGCGCGATGCGCCAGGCGCTGAGCGGCGTGGACGGCGCGCCTGCCATCGTCGAAGCTGGCGATTTCGCAGCCGCGCGCAAGGCGGCGGCGGACAACCCTGACGCCGACCTCATGCTGCTGGACCTGACCATGCCCGGCGTCAGCGGGCTCTCTGGTCTGATCGCTCTTCGCGCCGAATTTCCGAGCCTGCCGGTCATGGTGGTGTCGGCCCATGACGACCCGGCGACGATCCATCGCGCGCTCGATCTCGGCGCGTCCGGCTTTCTTTCGAAATCGGCTGGCATCGAGGAAATCCGCGAGGGGATCGAGAAGGTGATGGCCGGCGAGGTCTTCGTTCCCGCGGGTTACGACCAGGCGCAGGAATACGAGCCTGAAGTTGCCGATCTGCTCCAGCGCCTGCAGACCTTGACGCCGCAGCAATCCCGCGTCCTCAGCATGCTCGGCGAGGGCCTGCTCAACAAGCAGATCGCTTACGAACTCGGCGTCTCCGAGGCGACGATCAAGGCGCATGTCTCGGCGATCCTCTTAAAGCTCAATGTCGACAGCCGCACCCAGGCGGTCATTCAGCTTTCGAAGATCGGCACCGTCGCCGCCGCCTGATACGGCCCGCTTTGACTTTGTGATATCCCCTTGTTTCAGGCGGCTCCGAAATGCGGGAGCCGTTCATTCCGCAGCGGTTCGTGCCGCCGTCGAAAGCTGCGTCAGCCAGGCGCGCATAGCCGCCGGGCGCACCGGCTTGTTCTGGATCGCGATGCCGTCGCGTTCGGCCGCGGCGCGCACCTCCGGCGAACGGTCGGCGGTCACCAGCAGCGCCGGCGTCGCTTCGCCGGTCGATGCCCGGATGCGCGCGACCGCCTCGATGCCGGTCCCGTCGTCGAGATGGTAGTCGGCGATGACGGCATGCGGTTTCTCGCCGGGTTGGGCACTGAATTCGGAACAGGCAGCCAGCGATTCCGCCGTGCTGACGATGCAGCCCCAGCCGGAAAGCAGCACCCGCATGCCCTCGAGGATCCGCGGCTCGTTGTCAATGCACAGCACCCGCAGGCCGTTCAGCGCCTCGCTTGCCTTGCTCTGTGGCACCGGACGGACAGCGACGCGCTCGCCGGCGCTGGCATCGAGCGGTAGGGTCACCTTGAAGCCCGTGCCCTTGCCGGGCGTCGATTGCAGGCTGACCGGATGGTTGAGCACGCGCGAGATGCGGTCGACGATCGAAAGACCGAGCCCAAGACCGGAGGCCGTGCGGGCGCCTTCGTCCAGTCGGGCGAATTCCTTGAAGACGGTGCGGAACTTCGACTGGGGAATACCGATGCCGGAATCGAGCACCTCGATCGTCGCCATGGCGCCATGCCTGCGCACCCCGACGAGCACCTTGCCGGCCAGCGTGTACTTGATCGCGTTGGAGACGAGGTTCTGGACGACGCGGCGCAGCAGGTTCGGATCACTGCGCACGACAAGCGATGTCGGCATGATGATGAGTTCGAGATCCTTGGCTCGCGCCATCGGGGCAAAATCGGTCTCGATCCTTCTAAGCAATTCGTTGAGCGGGACGGATTGTATCCGCGCCTTCATGGCGCCGGTGTCGAGGCGTGAAATGTCGAGCACGGCGCCAAGAATGGCCTCGACCGATTCCAGCGAGGAATCGATGTTTTCGACCAGCGTGCTGTTGTCGGATTCACCGAGCCGCTCGACGAGCGACGAGGAGTAGAGGCGGGCGGCGTTGAGCGGCTGCAGGATGTCGTGGCCGGCGGCGGCAAAGAACCGCGTCTTGCCGATATTGGCCTCGTCCGCGGCCGCGCGCGCCTCGGCGAGTTCCCGGTTCACCCGGGTCAGTTCGCCGGTGCGCTCGGCCACGCGCAGTTCCAGCGTCTCGTTCGCCTGCTTCAACGCCATGTCGGCGGCGACGCGCTGGGTGATGTCGGTGTAGGTGGTGACGATGCCCTTGTCGGGCATGGCGTTGGTCCGCACTTCGATGATCCGCTCGCCGTTGCCAAGTTCGAGCAGGAAGGGTTTGTCGAGCGTCAGGAAATTGGCGATCAGCCCCTTTTCCTGATCCTTGCGAATGTCACCGCGCTTGGTGAGGATCGAGACGATATCGGCAAGCGGGAAGCCGACCTGGCCGGCCGCTTCCGGCAGGTCGAGAAGCTGGCGGAAGCGCCGGTTCCAGATGATCAGGTTGTTGGCATTGTCGAAGACGGCGATGCCCTGGTCCATCTGCGAGAGCGCGGTCTGCAGCATATCCTGATTGTATTGCAGTGCCTCGCTCGCCTGGTCGAGCAGCCAGGCCGTCTCGGACGAGGTGTCGTCGCCGCGCTGCAGCGCGAGCGAAAGCACCAGCCGCGCCGAGGACGAGCCGATGGCGCTGCCGAGCAACTGCTCGGAGAAATGCACGACCGCCATGTCGGCGGGCGCGTTGTCGTCCAGCCAACGGCCGGTCTGGCGCTCATAGGTATGGAAGGAGCGCTGCATGCGCTCGGCGCCCATGTAGCGCGCGATCGTTGCCTTGAGGTCACGCACGGTAACCTTGGTCTTGCGACCGCGAAAGGCGCCTTCGGTGCGCGACCGCCGGGTGATGAATACGCCGGCCTGGAAGCGTTCGATCGGCTTCGGCGTGCGGGTCAGCGATCCGAGAACATAGGTGGCGCAGTTGACGAGCAGGCTGAGCGTCGTGGCGTTCACCAGCGGGTCCGCATCGGGACCTGAGAACAGGTCGGTGAACGGCAGAAGGAAGCTCAGCACCGTCGTTGCCACATGGGAATTGTCGGGTCCGCCGAGGCTCGGAAGGAAGAGCAGATAGGCCCAGACGAGAAAGCCCGAGACCATGCCGGTGATCGCGCCGCGGGCATTGGCCTGGCGCCAGACAAGGCCGCCCAGCAGCGCCGGCGCCATCTGCGAGATCGCGACGAAGGAGAGCAGCCCGAGCGAGGCGAGGCCGGCGCTGATGTCGGCGGAGCGATAGTAGGCGTAGCCGAGCAGAAGCACGGCGAAGATTGCGGAGCGTCGGATGTTGAGCAGCGTTCCCGCGAGGTTTTCCTGCAAGCCGCCGCGCTGGCTGAGGTTGCGGCGCAGGAACACCGGCATGACGATGTCGTTGGAGATCATGATCGACAGCGCGACGGACGCGACGATCACCATCGCGGTCGCCGCTGAAAAGCCGCCGATGAAGGTGATCAGCGTCAGCACCGGCAGACCGTTGGCGAGCGGCAGCGTCAAGAGATAGAGGTCGGCGTCGCCGGAGCCGGAGAATGTGAGGATGCCGGCAATGGCGATCGGCAGCACGAAGAGATTGATGCCGATCAGGTACAACGGAAAGAGGATGCCGGCGGTACGTAGCTCGCCTTCGGTGCGGTTTTCGACGACCGTCACATGGAACTGCCTGGGCAGCATGATGATCGCAAAGGCGGACGTGACGATCAACAGCACCCAGCGCGCTATCGGGGTCTCGTAGGAAAGCGCCGACTGCACCGCAGGGCTTTGCGCGGCCAGAGACCACAGGTGAGCCGGGCCGTTGAAAATGACGAAGACGATGTAGAAGCCGGCGGTGACGAGCGCCACCAGCTTGACCAGCGATTCCATCGCGATCGCGAGGATCAGTCCGTCCTGGTGCTCGGTCGCATCCGTATGGCGCGTGCCGAAGACGATGGCAAAGCAGGCGAGGAAGAGCGTGACCAGCAGCGGCAGGTCGATGAAGCTTTGCCCGGCGCCGATGCCGTAGTCGCTGGTGTTGATCATGGCGGCGACCGAACTCGAGATCGCCTTCAGCTGCAGCGCGATATAGGGAATGGCGCCGACCAGCGAAATCAGCGCGACGATCGCGGCCACGGCTGGGTTTTTGCCGTAACGCGCGGCAATGAAGTCGGCGACCGATGTCAGCTTCTCGGTCTTGGCGAGCCGTATGATCTTGCGGATCAGCGGCATGCCGAGCGTGAACATCAGGATCGGGCCGATATAGATGCCGGTGAATTCGAGCCCGCGTTCGGCCGCAAGCCCGATGCCGCCGAAATAGGTCCAGGAGGTGCAGTAGATGGCAAGGCTCAGCGCATAGACGAGCGGCCTGCCTTTCAGCGCAGCGCTGTTCCTCCTGGCCCGCCGGTCGCCATAGCTCGCCACTGCAAACAGCAGCAGCAGATAGGCGAAGGCCGAGGCAAAGATGACCGAACCCGAAAGCATGCCTCACTCCTCCAGGGCGGAGCATAGGGCAAGTCCGCCGGGTTGAGAATTGCCCTCGCATGAGTCTTAAGTTCAAGGCTCGACACGAGAAATCGGTGTGCAGCGCCGGCTGCCTTCCCGTTCCTGCTCTATCCGGTGCTAATTGATCAAAGGCAAAGAAAGGTTTTCTCGCTGCCCGCTTTGGTTTAGTTTCCGTAAACGCTTGCAGCGCGGGACAGCGCCGCCGGCCGTTTTCAAACGGGGATAATACGGAGAGATTTATGCTGAATGAGTTCAAGGAGTTTATTGCCCGCGGGAACGTGATGGATCTCGCGGTCGGTGTCATCATCGGCGCAGCCTTCAACAAGATCGTGACGTCGGTCGTCGAAGACCTGGTCATGCCGATCGTCGGTGCGCTCACCGGTGGCGGTTTCGATTTCTCCAATTACTTCCTGCCGCTTTCGGCCAACGTGACGGCCACGTCTCTCGCCGCCGCCCGCCAGCAGGGCGCCGTGTTTGCCTACGGCAACTTCATTACCGTGCTGATCAACTTCCTGATCCTTGCCTGGATCATCTTCCTGATGATCAAGGCGGTGAACCGCATGCGCGCTTCGATGGAAAAGAAGAAGGACGAAGCGCCGGCCGCACCGCCGCCGGAAGACATTCTGCTGCTCTCGGAAATCCGCGACCTGCTGAAGCAGCGCGCCTGAGTTTTTCTTCGCGGCCCCGGCTTTGCCGGGGCCGCGAAACATCACAAAAATCGATAAATCGGTCAGATAAAGTCGCGTGATCGCCCCGGCGAAAGCGGCTAGAAGCAACGGGCAAACCGGAGCGGTCCATTTCGCTCTAGTCCATTGGAATCTTTCATGATGATTCAGGCGGCAGCCTGCGCCATCGTGCATCCGGAGCCCGCCGATGACCACGCTTGCCACCATCAGCCCCCGCGCGCTTTCCGCGCCCGAAAGCGGTATCGTCGAGGTGGTGAACTATGCCCGCGGGCGCGATGGCCTGATCCCGCTCTGGGTGGGCGAGGGCGACCTGCCGACCCCTGCCTTCATCAGCGATGTCGCACGCGATGCGCTTGCCGCCGGCGAGACCTTCTATACCTGGCAGCGCGGCATCCCGCCGCTGCGCGAGGCGCTGTCGCGCTACTATCAGCGCCGCTTCCAGAAGACGCTTTCGCCCGAGCATTTCTACGTCGTCGGCTCCGGCATGCAGGCGATCAAGCTGTCTATCGAGGCGATCGCCTCGCCCGGCGACGAGATGGTGCTGTTGACGCCGGCCTGGCCTAACTTTGCCGCCGCCGCCGATCTCTCCGGCGTCCGGCCGGTTTCGGTCGAGTTGCGCTTCGAACACGGCAAGTGGCAGCTCGATCTCGATCGGCTGCAGGCGGCGATCGGCCCCAAGACCAAGGCGCTGTTCATCAACACCCCCTCGAACCCGACCGGCTGGACCGCGACCCGCGAGGAACTGGCCGCGATCCTGGCGCTGGCGCGCAGGCACGGGCTCTGGATCATCGCCGACGAGATCTACGCGCTCTATTATTATGGCGGCGCCCGCGCGCCGTCCTTCCTCGACGTGATGGAGGAAGGCGACCGCATCCTCTTCGTCAATTCCTTCTCGAAGAATTGGTCGATGACCGGCTGGCGCGTCGGCTGGATCGTCGCCCCACCGGAAATCGGCCAGGTGCTCGAAAACCTGGTGCAGTATTCGACCTCGGGCGTCGCCCAGTTCCTGCAGCGGGGTGCTGTCGCAGCACTCGACGAGGGCGACGCCTTTGTCGATGCCAATGTCGCCAAGGCGGCAAAGAACCGTGACGTCTTCTGCGACGCGCTGATCGCCACCAACCGGGTGGAAACGCTGAAGCCCGACGGTGCGCTCTACGCGTTCCTGAAGATTGACGGCGTCACGGATTCGCGCGCAGCGGCAATCGACATCGTCGACAAGACCGGTGTCGGCCTGGCGCCGGGAACGGCGTTCGGCGACGGCGGCTCGCTGTTCATGCGCGCCTGCTTCCTGCGCGACCCGGGCCATGTGAAGGAAGCGGCGGACCGTCTCCAGGGTTACATTCTCGGGCGCTGACGGCCGTAGGCCGAAAGATCGGCGACGGCGATGTTATTCGTCGCCGGTTTCGCCGAGCAGCCTCTGCTCGTGGGCGATCGCGTGGCCAATCAGCCGTGCCCAGATGTCTTCGTAAAAATCAGGATCAAGATTGACGCGCGCGGCGTTCTTGCGGGCATTCTCGCGCACTTCCATCACCCGCGCCGGAATGTCGGCCTTCAGCTTCAGCGGCGCCTTGATCTCGGCGGCGCGGTCGATATAGCCCCAACGCTCGGCAAACAGCGCCATCAGCGCCTGGTCGAGCCGGTCGATCTCCGCTCGCACGTCGGCCATGGTTTCGCATTGCGCGGGGGTCTTCTGCATCTGTCTCGTCCAATTGCCTGGGGCGCAGCCAGCGCGGGCCAGGATGTTCGAGCGTCCCTCGGCTCTCAGCAAGCGGGGCGCTTCTGCGGCGCACTGCTAACAAACGGCGAGCTGTCTTGGAAGGGGCAACAGGGTCGCAGCCGGCGACCCCTCGAGGTGGTCACCTCCGCAGGCGATCGCTTTGCAGGGGAGGAGGGTGCGGTCCTGTCTCCGTCTGCGGCGATCGCCTGCTGACGTGTTAAAGGGAAGTTAGCCGGCCAAGCTTGAGCGAGGCTTTTTAGAGCGGGATGCGGAAAAGTGCTGCGGTTTTCCGCCCGGATCCCACTCCAATGGATCGACTATGTTCCGATCATCAGCTTGATCGCAAGGCCGACGACGGTGACGGCCGCCACCCCCGCGCACCAGAGACCGACGAACCAGAGAAGCTTGCGGCCTGTACCCGTCTCGCTGGTCAATGGTAGCCCTCCTCCGGGTCGACCTTGCCGCGGAACACCCAATAGGCATAGGCGGTATAGGCGAGAATGATCGGCACCAGCACCAGAGCGCCGGCAAGCAGGAAGGAGAGGCTCTCCTCAGGGGCCGCCGCATCCCAGATCGTCAGCGATGGCGGCACCATATAGGGGTAGAAGCTGATGCCGATACCGGCATAGCCGAGCACGAAGAGGCCGAGTGCGGAGATGAACGGCCGGCTGTCGTGGCGATTGCGGATGCCCGAGATCAGCGCATAGAGGCAGCCGAGAACGAGCGCCGGCACGATGACGCTGAAGATCGCCGTCGGAAAGCTGAACCAGCGGTCGAGATATTGCGGCTCCAGGAACGGCGTCCACAGGCTGACGATACCCATCGCGGCCACGGTGGCGAAGGAGCATTTGAGCGCGAGGTCGCGAGCCCGATCGGCAAGGTCGCCATGGGTCTTCATCACCAGCCAGGTGGCGCCGAGCAGCGCATAGCCGACGACGACGGCAATGCCGGTCATGATCGAGAACGGCGTCAGCCAGTCCCACCAGCCGCCGACATAGGCACGGTTCTCGACCGGAATGCCCTGGACGAGGGCGCCGAGCGTGATGCCTTGCGCAAAGGCCGCCAGCATCGAGCCGCCGGAGAAGGCCCAGTTCCACAGATATTCGGCCCGGCGCGTACGCCAGCGATATTCGAAGGCGACGCCGCGGAAGATGAGGCCGATGACCATGGCGATGATGGGGGCGTAAAGCGCCGGCAGGATGGTCGCGTACGCCAGCGGAAACACCGCCATCAGGCCGCCGCCGCCGAGTACCAGCCAGGTCTCGTTGCCGTCCCAGACCGGAGCGACGGAATTCATCATCACGTCGCGGTCGTGCTTCTCTGGAAAAAACGGGAAGAGAATGCCGACGCCGAGGTCGAAGCCGTCGAGAATGACATAGGCGAGCACCGCAAAGGCGATGATGCCGGCCCAGATGAACGGCAGATCAAGCTCCATGATGGCCTCCCTTGATGTTTGCATGGCTGGCGTGAGTGGCGGGGCCCGGCATGATGCCGGAACTGCGCAATGGTCCTTCGCCGAGCTCCGGCATCGGATCGCGCGGCAACCGCGCCATCAGGCGCAGGATGTAGAAGGTGCCGGCGCCGAAGACGAAGAAGTAGACGATGATGAAGGCGATCAGCGAGGCGGCGACGGCGGGTGCCGCGATCGGCGCCACCGAGTTTGCCGTCAGCAGGTGGCCGTAGACCGTATAGGGCTGGCGGCCGACTTCGGTCGTGACCCACCCGGCGAGCACGGCGACGAATCCGGCAGGCCCCATGGCGATCGCGGCACGGTGCAGCCAGACATTGCTGTCGAGCGTGCCGCGATAGCGACACCAGAGCGACCAGAGCCCGATGCCGAGCATGGTGAAGCCGAGGCCGACCATCACCCGGAACGACCAGAACACGATGCCGACGGGCGGATGCAGCTCCTCGGGGATCGTATCGAGCCCGGCAAGCGGCGCGTTGAGGTCGTGCTTCAGGATCAGGCTCGAAAGCTTCGGGACCTCGATCGCATAGTCGACGCGCTTTTCAGGCGAGTTCGGAATGCCGAAGAGGATGAGCGGCGCACCGTCCGGATGGCTCTGGTAGTGTCCCTCCATCGCCATCACCTTGGCCGGCTGGTGTTCCAGTGTGTTGAGCCCGTGCATGTCGCCGGCAAAGATCTGGATCGGCGCGACGATCGCCGCCATCCACATCGCCATCGAGAACATCTTTCGCGCCCGCCGTGGCGCCGTCTTGCGGATCAGGTGCCAGGCGCCGCAGGCACCGACGACGAAGGCCGTCGTGAGATAGGCGGCCAAAACCATGTGGGTGAGGCGATAGGGGAAGGACGGGTTGAAGACGATCGCCCACCAGTCGACCGGGACGAATTGGCCTGCCTCGTTCATCGCAAAGCCCGCCGGCGTCTGCATCCAGGAGTTCGCCGAAAGGATCCAGGTGGCCGAAATCAGCGTGCCGATGGCGACCATGGCGGTTGCGAAGAAATGCAGCTTCGGCCCGACGCGGTTGAGGCCGAACAGCATGACGCCGAGAAAGCCTGCTTCGAGGAAGAAGGCGGTCAGCACCTCATAGCCCATCAGCGGCCCGATGATCGGCCCGGCCTTGTCGGAAAAGACGCTCCAGTTGGTGCCGAACTGGTAGGACATGACGATGCCGGAGACGACGCCCATGCCGAATGCGACGGCAAAGATCGTCTTCCAGAAATTGAAGAGCTCGAGATAGACCTCGTCCTTCTTCCACAGCCACAACCCTTCGAGCACCGCGAGGTAGCTCGCAAGCCCGATGGAAAAGGCGGGGAAGATGATGTGGAAGGAAACGGTGAAGGCAAACTGGAAGCGAGCGAGCAGGGTCGCATCGAAGCTCTCAAACACGGGCGCAATCCTTTCAGACATACGGACGCGACGCGTCGCTGACGCGTGGGCCGCAATGCTCTGGCTGCTGCATCATTCGTCCGGTGATCGATCGTCGATCAGGGGACCTATCTTGGCCTCTGGCCGAGGCAAATCCTTGGGTTGCGCCGGCTTTTCAGCATGCACTTGAATCTGCGCCAAATTTGCCAAACGTCAATGACGGCGCGTCCGCCACGTTGTCACACTGCGGCAATGTTGCGCTGCGGCATATTGGAGCGCGCCGCGCGGACGCCGGTGGGCGCCGGGGAAACACGACGCCCGGCCGGTGGCCTGTCCGGCAGCGACTAGTCGCTGCTCGCCACTTTGTCGCATGCCGGGGTTTGCGCGTCGCTGCCGTTGTCGTGGCAGGGTTCCGCCTTGGAGGGGACGGCCAGAGGCCTTGCCGCGAGCACGCCCATCCTCTTGCCGCGGTAGGGACTGTCCATGACCAGCTGATATCCGGAAAAGTCGTCGGCGTTTCGGCCAAC
This sequence comes from Ensifer sp. ENS09, assembly GCF_014852425.1. NCBI lineage: Bacteria > Pseudomonadati > Pseudomonadota > Alphaproteobacteria > Hyphomicrobiales > Rhizobiaceae > Ensifer > Ensifer sp. ENS09. Next base: position 911,263 of record NZ_JACVBP010000002.1, on the reverse strand, counting down.
GACGATCGCGCGGCCCTCGGGGTGGCTTGCAAACCATTGCGCCAGCCGCTGGGGAGCGACGTCGTCGACGGGTTTTTCCAGGCGAGCCAGGAAGCCGAACTCGGCATGATAGTTGGCGACGAAGGCCCAGTCCCGGTTGCGATTTGCGCGCATATAGGCGGCGGTCGGCTCCAGATCATATCGCTTCAGGAACGTCGCCGACGCGACCGCCTGCCCGACGACGATGGCCGCAACCATGACGGCCATGTTCAGCACCAGGCGCCGGCTCGGGACATTTTTGAGACAGAGGACGACGGCAAGCACGACGGCCGGCACCAGTGGCATCAGGTAATGCGGCTGTTTCTCGCCGATCAGGGGAAAAGCTTAAGAAAGTGGGTGCTGCCCACAAAAACAGGAGCCGCGTGCCTTCCTCGTTAAGCCACCCTTGGCGCAGCGCGGCAGCGCCTTTCCAGAAGCTTGGGAAAAACACCCACGGGATCATCATTGCGGGCAGCAGCGTCAGGTAGAAGTAGAAGGGTCGGACATGGGCGTTGAGCGTGCCCGTCGCCCGGCCGACCGTCTGATCCCAGAGCAGCGAATGGGTAAACTTGCCGTCCGCCTGCATCAACACCGGGACGAGCCAGCAGAGAACGATGAGGCCGGCGATGGCAAGCGCTGCGAAGATGCCGAGATACCACCGGCCGGGTCGCCTGAGATCGTCTGCCCAGAGCGGAGCCAGCGCGATCGGGAACAGGATGTGAAGGAAAGCCACCGGCCCTCTGGCGAGAACGCCGAACCCCAGCGACAGTCCGATCAGGAGGACGGAGCGCCAGTCCCGCTTGCGGGCATAAAGCACGATGCCGATTAGCGACAGCAACACGAAGACGGTGAGGGTGAGATCGAAATAGATGAGGGTGCTGTAAACGAGAAAGGGCACGCTCGCGACCATGACCATCGCCGTGCGGTCAGCCTGCCGGTCGAAATCGGAAAAGAGCAAGCGGCCGAGCGCGATCGTGAGATAGACGCTTGCGAGCGAAGACAGGACGACCGGCAGCGTTGCCGCCCAGCGCGTCACGCCGAAGACCGTCCATGAGGCGTTGATGAGCCAGAACAACAGCGGCAGCTTGTGATGGTAAGGCTCGAAATTCATCGTCAGCGGCTGAAGCCAGTCGCGACGCAGGAACATTTCCCAGGCGACGCTGGTGTAGCGCGTTTCGTCGATCGGAAGGAGCGGCCTGAACCATATTGCCGCGACAAACGGGATGAATACGACGAGCGGAAGCCAGAGGTGCCTTATCGGCTTGGGAAGGGCCAGATGCATGACGTGTCAAGCTCCGCATCACGGTCGGTTTGCTTGCAGCACCATGCGGAGAGAACCTGTCTCGCGCCTGTCCAACATTTAAGCGAGAGGAGCAAACAGGCCCTGGTGGCGCGGGCAGGATCCGCTCCACCAGGGCGGTAACCGTTCACGGCCTATCAGCCTCGGGAGAGATAGGTCTCGGCCAATTCGGTCCAGAAGGCCGCGCCGATCGGCAGCAGGTCGTCGTTGAAATTATAGCCGGGGTGATGCAGCGGCCGATCGTCGTCGCTGGTCTTGGAGCCGAGGAAGAAATAGGTCCCCGGCCGTTCCTTTAGCATGTAGGCGAAATCCTCGCTGCCCATGAAGGGGCGGGCGAGATCGACCACCTTGTCGGCCCCGGCAAAGCGAACCGCGAGATCGCGGACGAAATCGGTCTCGGCCTTGTGGTTGATCGTCGCGTCGTAGCTGCGCTGGTAGTCCACGGTCGCGCGCATGCCGAAGCTCGTCGCTTGCGCCTCGGCGATCATGCGGATGCGCCGTTCGAGTTCGTCGCGCACATCGGGCTCGAAGGAGCGGATGCCGACGACGATCTCGGCGCGCTCGGGAATGATGTTGCTGGCTGAGCCGGCATGAAAGGCGCCGACGGTGACGACGGTCGGATCCATCGGATGGATGTTGCGCGAGACGATCGATTGCAGCGCCATGACGATCGACGCGCCGCAGACGATCGGGTCGGCCGTCTCCTGCGGCTCGGCGCCATGCCCGCCGCGGCCATGCACGGTGATGCGAGCCTCGTCGACGGCGGCCATGATCGGGCCCTCACGAAGGGCGAACTGGCCGAAGGGCAGACCCGGCTCGTTGTGAAGCGCAAACACCGCGTCGCACGGAAACTGATCGAACAGGCCTTCGTCCATCATGATCTTGGCGCCGCCGAAATTCTCTTCGGCCGGCTGGAAAATCAGGTGAACAGTGCCGTCGAAATTACGCCGCTCGGCAAGGGCGCGGGCAGCACCGAGCAGCATCGTCGTGTGACCGTCATGGCCGCAGGCGTGCATCAGGCCAGAGGTCTTGCTGGCATAATCGAGTCCGGTTTCTTCGAGGATCGGCAGTGCATCGATGTCGGCGCGGATGCCGACCCTGCGTTTGCCGCTGCCGTTCTTGAGCGTGCCGACGACACCGGTTTTCGCAAGGCCCGTCGTCACCTCGTAGCCGAGGCTTCTGAGATGTTCCGCGATGAAGGCGGAGGTGCGCGTTTCCGCCAGCCCGAGTTCGGGATGGGCATGCAGGTCGTGGCGAATGGCGACGAGTTCCGGCATGGCGTTCGTGATCGAGGGGGAAAGTTTCATGTCAGGCACCGCGGGTTGGGATGCGATTTTCGAACGTGCGGAAAGCCACCACCAGGATGCCGGTGAGGCACATGTAGATGAGCGCGAGCAAAAGCAGCGGCTCGTAGGTGAGGAAGGTTTCCTGCCGCACCTTGGAGATGACCGCATAGACGTCGACGACGGTGACGGTGGCGACAAGCGGCGTCGACTTCAGCTGCAGCACCGTTTCGCCGTTGAGCGTCGGCAGCGCCCGATGGATGGCGCGCGGCAGCCAGATGCGGCGGAACATTGTCCAGCGGCCCATGCCATAGGCCTTGGCCGCCTCGAGCTCGCCGTTCGGAACACCGGCAAAGGCGCCACGCATGACCTCGCCCTCGTAGGCGGCAAAGGAAATGGTCAGCGCCGCCACGCCATAGGGCCAGGCCTCGCGCAGATAGGGCCAGAGGAAGGATTGGCGAATTGCCGGAAACTGCGGGAACAGCGAGCCGAGACCGTAGTAGAGCAGCCAGAGCTGCAACAGCAACGGCGTGCCGCGGATGACCGTGCAGAAGACCTTGGCCGGCAATTTCAGGAACCAGGGGCCGGTCACCTGCACGAGGCCGATCGGCACCGCCAGCAGGAAGCCGAGGATGGCGGTGCTGAACAGCATCATCAGGCTGACGAGAATGCCCCAGCCGAGCCGCGGCAGGTAGCGCGGCAGCCAGTCCCATCGCATGAAGACGGCGACGGCGACGACGAAGGCGGCAAAGACCAGCATCATGACGATGCGGTGCGGTTGAAAGAAGCTCCTCGCCGTTGGCAGGTCTTCGGGCGTAAACGCAACGGCGTGGGTGGTTTCGTCGGTCATCGGCTCTCCGCAAAACCGCGTCGGGCATGGCGTTCGAGCATGCCGATGAAGACGTTGGAGATCAGCGTCAGCGCCAGGTAGAGGGCGCCGGCCGCCAGGAAGAACAGGAGGTAGGCCTTGGTCGTGCCGGCCGCCTGGCGGGTGACCAGCGTCAATTCGCTGAAGCCGACGACGGCGAGAAGGGCCGTATCCTTGGTGGCGATCAGCCAGAGATTGGAGAGGCCGGGAATGGCATAGGGCAGCATCGCCGGCAGGGTGATCCGCCGCAGGACCATGGCTGGCGACATGCCATAGGCGCGTGCCGCCTCGATCTGGCCGGCGGGCACCGCCTTGATCGCGCCACGCAACACCTCGGTCGAATAGGCGCCCTGGACGACGCCGATGACGAAGATACCGGCCATCAGGCCGCTGATGTCGACCGGGCCGACCGAAAAGAACGCCAGAACCTGGTTGAGCAGGTCGGTGCCGGCATAATAGAGCAGGAGGATCAGCACCAGCTCGGGCACCGCGCGCACGACCGTGGTGTAGCATTCGAGCAGATCGCGCAGGACCGGGCCGCCGTAGAGCTTGCCGAAGGCGCCGCCGATGCCGAGTGCCAGGCCGAGCGTGAAGCCGCCGACGGCGATCTGAATGGAATTGAAAAAGCCTTGCAGCAATACGCCGCCCCAGCCGGGTGCTGAAAGCGAGAGCAGGCCCCAATTGATGAGGGAATCCGCAGCCATGCGTCGTCGAGCTCCGATGGCGCCGGCCGGCGATCGCTACAGTGCTGCGGTCCGTTCGGACACGACAGCGCTGCGACGGTTCGATCGCCGGCCGATCGCGCCTTATCCGCCGTAGATGTCGAAGTCGAAGTACTTCTTCGAGAACGTATCGTAGGTGCCGTTGTCGCGGATCGCCTTGATGGCGGCGTTGATCTTGTCCTTGAGCTCGGTTTCGCCCTTGCGCAGGCCGACGCCGACGCCGGGGCCGATCACGGCGACGTCTTCGGCAACGTCACCCTTGTATTCGCAGCATTCCTTGCCCTGGTCGGTTGCCAGAAACGCCTTGAGTGCGATGGCATCCGCCTGCACCGCATCGAGGCGGCCGGCGGCGAGGTCGTTGTTGGCCTCGTCCTGCGTCTGGTATTCCTTGACCTCGACGCCGGCCGTCGCGAAGTGCTTGGCGGCATAGGCCTGGTGAACCGTCGAGACCTGGACGCCGAGCGTCTTGCCCTTCAGCCCTTCCGGCGAGGAGTTCATCTCGACGCCCTTGGTGCCGATGATGCCGGTCGGGGTGTTGTAGTACTTGTCGGAGAAATCGATCGTCTTCAGGCGCTCGTCGGTGATCGACATCGAACTGATGATCATGTCGATCTTCTTCGAGGTCAGCGCCGGGATGATGCCGTCCCAGGCGACCGGCGTCAGCACGCATTCGAGCTTGGCCTCGGCGCACATGGCGTTCATGAACTCGACTTCCCAGCCTTCCCACTTGCCGCTGGCGTCAGGCGCCGTGAACGGCGGATAGGGTTCCGCTGCGACGCCGACCTTCAGCGCTTCCGCCGATGCCGCGACACCGCCGCTGACGGCGATCGCCGCCGCAACGGCCAGGACTTTCAATGCCTTCTTCATGCTGTTCCCCTTTTTGGTTGTTTAGCATTCAGGAATTCAGTGAATGGAACTGATGAACTTCTTGAGCCTTTCCGATTTCGGTGCGCCGAAGATGGTCTCAGGTGGGCCCTGCTCCTCGATCACGCCGTTGTGGAGGAAGACGATGTGGTTGGCGACGTCGCGCGCGAACTTCATCTCGTGGGTGACGAGGATCATCGTGCGCTTTTCACGCGCGAGGTCACCGATGACAGAGAGAACTTCGCCGACGAGTTCGGGATCGAGCGCCGAGGTCGGCTCGTCGAAGAGCATCACGAGCGGCTGGATGGCAAGCGCCCGGGCGATCGCGGCGCGCTGCTGCTGGCCGCCGGAAAGGAAGGCCGGGTAGGCGTCGCGTTTCTCGTAGAGGCCGACCCGTTTCAGGAGGGTTTCGGCGGTGGCGACCGCTTCCGCCTTCGGCTTTCCTAGCACATGGATCGGGGCTTCGATGACGTTTTCGAGGATGGTCATGTGCTGCCAGAGATTGAAGCTCTGGAACACCATGCCGAGCTGGCTGCGAATGCGCTGGACCTGTTTGCGGTCCTCCGGCACCAGGCCGCCGCGGCCGTCGGATTTCATCCGGATCTTTTCGCCATGCACGCTGACGCTGCCGGCAGAGGGGAGTTCGAGGAGGTTGATGCAGCGAAGGAAAGTGGATTTGCCGGAGCCGCTGCCGCCGATGATGGCGATCACGTCGCCCTGCTTCGCCGTGAGCGAAACTCCCTTCAGCACTTCCAATGGCCCGAAACGCTTGTGCAGGTCAGTGACCGCGATTGCCTGGGCCGCATCCGTCATCGGCGCGCCGCTCCCATGGCTCTGCGAGCTTTGTCTGTCAGCATCGAAACAGTTCCCCTGTCGTCTTCCGCGCGGCATCTTTTTTGGCCTGTCACGGGTTTTTGTTGGCAGGTATGGTTGCACTTGTGCCGCTATTGTTCAAGCGTATAATAATGGACGTCGTCGATTTTTTGACGCTCGCCGATCGCTCGATTTCCCGAAGGAGCCGCCCATGCCGCCGTTCTGGCCGAAGCCTTTGCTGACCGCGCCTGAACAGGGTTTCGCGCCGGTTCGAGAGCAGAGTGCCGCATGAACAGACGCAGTTTTCACCGTGCGCCGGAAGGCGAGCGCCGCCAGGAATTGATCGAAGCGACGCTCGACTGCATCTCGGAATTCGGACTGAAAGGCGCGACCGTCAGGCAGATCGCGATCCGTGCCGGGGTGACCGCCGGGCTGGTGCGCCACTACTTCGAATCGAAGGACCAGATGGTCGCCGAGGCCTATCGCGCCGTCATCGCCTCGCTCACTGAAAAGGCGAGCAAGGTCGAGGGCGACCCGGAAACCCGGCTCAGGGATTTCATCGCCATCAACCTCACCGAGCCGGTGGCCGACAGCCGCAGCATCTCCCTCTGGGCGGCCTTCATCAGCCAGGTCCGGGTCGATCCGGTGCTGTCGGAGATCCATCGCGAAGGCTATCTCGCCTTCCGCAATTCGCTGCAGGAACTGCTTGCCGATTTCCTTGCGGCCAAGGGCAAGCCGGCCGATGCCGAAACCTGCCGGGCTTTCGCCATCGCCATCAACGGATTGGTCGACGGCCTCTGGGTCGAGGGCTGCCTTGCCGGCGATCTCTTTCGCGAAGGCGAACTCGTCGCCATCGCCATGTCTTCGGTCGAAGCGTTGCTCGGCACGAAGATCGGAACTGCAAAACAATGAAAACGGGAGAAAGCACCATGCGCTACGCGTCCATCACCGAACATCTTGCCGATCTTGGTTCGGGCAAATGGTCGCTGCATATCCGTGCCCGCCAGTTGAAGGCTGCCGGTGCCGACATCATCGAGTTGACGATCGGCGAACCGGATCTTCCGCCGGACCGCGCGCTGCTCGACGAATGCCAGCGGGCGATGAATGCCGGGCGCTATCGCTACTCCAACGGCCGCGGGGAGCCGACGGTCGTGGCGGCCGTCGCGGAGAAATACCGTCGCCGCCGTGCCGATGTGACGAACGAGAACGTGCTCTGCTTTCCCGGCACGCAGACGGCGCTTTTCGCCGTGATTCTCGGGTTGGCGGAGGCCGGCGATGCCGTGCTCGTCGGCGATCCGCTCTATGCGACCTATGAGGGCGTGATCCGCTCGACCGGCGCCCACCCGGTGCTGGTGCCGCTGAAGCCTGAATTCGGCTTCCACATGCAGGCCGAAGATCTCGAAAAGGCGATCACTCCGGAGAGCCGGGTGCTGCTGTTGAATACGCCGCACAATCCGACCGGCGCCGTGCTGACGGCGGAAGAAATTGCCGCGATCGGCGAAGTCGCACGTCGACACGATCTCTGGATCGTCTGCGACGAGGTCTATGAGGAGCTGGTGTTCGGCGCCGTCTTCGCCTCGCCCTTCGACAATCCGGATCTCGCCGAACGCACGATCGTCGTCTCCTCGATCTCGAAGTCGCATGCCGCGCCGGGCTTTCGCAGCGGCTGGGCGGTCGGCCCGGTCGAGTTCACCGAGCGGTTGCTGCCGGTCTCCGAAACCATGCTTTTCGGCACGCAGCCCTTCATCGCCGACATGACCGCCTATGCCCTGACCCATGACATCGACACCGCACGGCAGATGCGCCTGTCCTACAAGTCGCGGGCAGCGCAGATCGTCGCGGGCCTTGCCAAGGCACCCGGTATAGAGGTGTTCGCGCCGGAGGCCGGCATGTTCATCTTGATCGATGTTTCGGGAACCGGTCTCGACGGCGATGCGTTTGCCTGGGCGCTGCTTGAAGAGGAGGGGGTTGCCGTCATGCCCGGATCGTCCTTTGGCGACGAAGCACAGAACTATCTGCGCGTCAGCCTGACCGTGCCCGATGCCGCCATCGACGAGGCCTGCCGCCGCATCAAAGCCCTTGCCGAGCGGGCCAGCCAGCGCAAGGAGCGCCGCGCATGACCACGGAAAAAACGGTTGGAGAAGTCCTGGTCGACCTGCTCGAGGCCAACGGCGTCGAGGTGGTGTTCGGCATTCCCGGCGTGCACACGGTCGAGCTCTATCGGGGCCTTGCGGCATCGAAGATCCGCCACGTGACGCCGCGGCATGAACAGGGCGCGGGTTTCATGGCCGACGGCTATGCTCGCGTCAGCGGCAAGCCGGGCGTCGCCCTCGTCATCACCGGGCCCGGCCTCACGAACACGATCACGGCGATGGCGCAGGCGCGCCAGGATTCGATCCCGATGCTGGTGATTTCAGGCGTCAATCGCCGCGATTCACTCGGCCATGGCCGCGGCCTGCTGCACGAACTGCCCGACCAGCACGGCATGATGAAAACGTTGGCGCTCTATTCGCACACGCTCCTCAATCCGGAAGACCTGCCTTTCGTCGTCGATCGCGCCTTCTCGGTGCTCGTCTCCGGCCGGCCGGGACCGGTGCATATCGAGATCCCGACCGACGTGATGTCGGCGAAGATCGCGCCGGAGGCGGTGCGCCCTGCAACGGCCACCCGGCCGCGCTCCGACAGCGAGACACTGCAGCGTGCGGCGATCCTCTGCGCCGACGCCTCGCGCCCGGTCATCATCTGCGGCGGCGGCGCGCTGACGGCGGAGGCGGAAGTGGCCGAGCTTGCCGAAAAGATCGGCGCTCCCGTCGTCACCACCGTCAATGCCCGTGGCATGTTCTCGGGCAGTCCCTTGAGGGTTCCAGCCAGCCCCAGCCTGAAGGCGGTGCGGTCGCTGCTGAAGGAGGCCGACCTGGTGCTGGCGCTCGGCACCGAAATGGGCCAGACCGACTACGACATGTATGCCGATGGCGGCTTTCCGGCCCTGCGCAACCTGATCCGCACCGACATCGATGCGGCGCAGCTCGCGCGCGGGCCGCATGCAGCACTCTCCATTCTCTCCGGCGCCAAGGCGGCGACGGCGGGCATCCTCGCCTTCCTGCCGGGCCATGCCGCCAAGGATGGCGCGGGACGGGCCGAGACCACGCGACGGGCGGCGCTGAAGGAACTGACGCCGAAGATGCGGGCCGAGATCGGCATCATCGACACCATCTACAAGGTCCTGCCGGATTGCACTGTCGTCGGCGACTCGACCCAGGCCGTCTATGCCGGCAATCTCTATTGCGATGCACCGCGACAGCGCAGCTGGTTCAATTCGGCGACCGGTTACGGATCCCTGGGTTACGCGCCGCCGGCAGCCGTTGGTGCGGCCGTTGCCGATCCGTCGCGGCCGGTCGTCTGCCTCGTCGGCGACGGCGGCTTCCAGTTTTCGCTGGCCGAAATCGGCTCGGCCGTCGATGCGCAGGCGCAGGTCATCTTCCTCGTCTGGAACAATGACGGTTACCAGGAAATCGAAAGCTACATGGTCGATGCCGGCGTCACGCCGGAGGGCGTCAAGCCTTCGGCGCCGGACTTCCTGATGGCGGCGAAGGCCTATGGCGTCGAGGGACGGCGGCTTGCTTCCGCCAGTGATTTGTCCCACGCGCTCGCCGAGGCGGCGCAGCGCAAGGGACCGTCGCTCATCGAGATCCACGAGCGGCAAACGAGCGGCCTTACGGCCTGAACAACGACAACGACGAAGTGGGCCGGATTTGACTTTTCCGGCCCGGAATGGTGTTAAAGGCGCCCATGCTCGATTCCGGCCATGTTCTCCAGGTAAGGTCGGGCATTCGGGCTCAATTTTCGTCTCGCTGGCGTTCGACCGCCAGGGAAAGGGACCGCGTCCTCGATGGACCGCATGGGTGGTGGCAGCAAGAACATGCAGGCCGGCCGGCTTCTCGCCGTGCTGTGGCTGTTTTGCGCCTCCTTCGCAATGCAGGTCATCTCGGTCGGACAGAGCATCCCGTCCCGTTCGGCATCCGGCGCCCAGGCCGGAAACGTCACCGACACCGGTTCGACCGATCGTCCCGCCGCCCGGCAGCTCTCGCGGGCGACACCGCTTTCTGACCTTCGATTTACGGCCGAGCGCAAGGACGCCAAGTCCGCAGCCGATGACGGCTTGCCGGCGCTCCTGCCGGCATCGCTCCAATTTGAATTTCCCCGCTCGTCGGACGGGCGGGTATTCCGAGAGACCGCCGCGTATCTCGGCGGGGCCGCGAACCATGGCCCCCATATTCGCGCACCTCCGCGCGTCTGATCCATCACACGGATTTTGGCAGGCTGGCAGCTTCGGCTGCAGCTGCCTTTTATGAAACAATGCCCTGACGACGCGCCCCGTGCCCGCGCAGGCTCTTCTGGAACCACAACATGCGTACATCGAAATGGGCGATTCTCGTCTATGTCGTCGTGATCATCTTCGGATGTATCGCGGCGCTTCCGAACGTGCTGACGCCGGCACAACGTGAACAATTTGCAGCCTGGCTGCCGGTCAAGCCCGTGACCCTCGGCCTCGACCTCAAGGGCGGTTCGCACCTCGTTCTCGAAGTCGATGCCGCCGGCCTTCGCAAAGCTCGTCTCGAAACGCTGCTTGACGATACGCGCCGGGCGCTCCGCACCGAGCGCATTTCGGCCTCTTCGGCACGTATTGCCGGTGATACCGTTACCGTGAAGATCGAAGATCCGGCCGACCGCGAAAAAGTTCTGCCGAAGCTGAAGGAACTCGCTGCCCCCGTCGGCACGCTCGGCTTCGGCAGCTCGGCGTCCGATATCGACGTGACCGAGGATAGTGACACCATCACCCTGGCAATGACCGAAGCCGGCCTTGCCGACCGCACGACCAAGGCGGTCGAGCAGAGTCTGGAAATCATCCGCCAGCGCGTCGATACCGTCGGCGTTGCCGAACCTTTGATCCAGCGCGTCGGCTCCGACCGTATTCTCGTCCAGCTTCCCGGTCTCGAAGATCCGACGGCTCTGCGTCAGCTTCTCGGCTCGACCGCGCAGATGAGCTTCCACATGGTCGACCAGACGGTGGATCCAAACCAGCCGCCGCCGCGCGGCGTCGACATTCTGCCGGGCGCCCACGACACCAACAAATATGCGGTCGAAAGCCGCGTCGCGATCTCCGGCGAACGGCTGGCCGATGCCAAGGCCGGCTTCGACCAGCGCACCAACGAACCGATCGTTTCCTTCACCTTCGACGCGCTTGGCGCGCGCCAGTTTGCGGAAATCACTCAGGCCGCAGTCGGCCGGCCCTTCGCCATCGTTCTCGACGGCAAGGTTCTGACCGCACCGGTCATCCGCGAACCGATCATTGGCGGTCAGGGGCAGATCAGCGGCAACTTCACCTCGAAGGAAGCAACCGTTCTCTCGGCGCTGCTGCGCTCGGGCGCCCTGCCGGCGCCGCTGACCGTCATTGAAGAACGCTCGGTTGGTCCGAACCTCGGCTCGGATTCGATCCGCATGGGCATCTACACCGGTCTTGCCGGCTTTGCCCTCGTCGTCGCCCTTATGGTCGTGCTCTACGGCGCATGGGGCATGATCGCCAATGTCGGTCTGGTGCTGCACACGATCCTGACGATCGCGCTTCTGGCGATGCTAGGCTCGACGCTGACCTTGCCCGGTATCGCCGGTATCATTCTCGGCATCGGGATGGCCGTGGACGCCAACATCCTGATCAATGCGCGTATCCGTGAAGAGACGGAAGCGGGTGCCGGCGCGATGAAGGCGCTCGATATCGGCTTCAACAAGGCCTACGCAACCATCATCGATAGTAACGTCACGACGCTTTCGGGCACCGTGCTGCTCTTCGCCTTCGGCTCCGGCCCGGTCAAGGGCTTCGCCGTCACGATGATGCTCGGCATCATCATCTCGATGTTCACCTCGATCACCGTCGTTCGCCTGATGATGCGCGAGGTCGTCGTCCGCCGGAAGATGAAGAAGCTCGAGATCCCGTCGCTGTTCGGCAAGGTTCCGAAGCTTCCGTCCTTCTCCTTCATGAAGGGCCGCTTCGTCGCCATCGGCATGTCCGCCTTCCTGTCGGTCAGCTCCGTCGTGCTGTTCTTCACGCCGGGCCTCAACTACGGCATCGACTTCGTCGGCGGTATCCAGGTCGAGACCACCTCGAAGAATACGCTCGACCTTCCGACGCTTCGCCACAATCTCGAAGCGCTCAACATCGGCGAAGTGGCGCTGCAGGAATTCGGCCAGGACAAATCGGTCCTGATCCGCGTCCAGCGCCAGCCGGGCGGCGAGCAGGAGCAGACCGTAGCGCTCAACCGCATCAAGGATGCCGTCGTCCAGACGATCCCGGATGCGGCATTCGAGCGTACTGAGGTCGTCGGCCCAACCGTCAGCACCGAGCTTGCCCGTTCGGGCTTCCTCGCTGTCGGTCTCGCGATGGTGGCGATCCTGCTCTACATCTGGTTCCGCTTCGAATGGCACTTCGCTGTCGGCGCGATCGCGGTCCTCTTGCTCGACATCACCAAGACGATCGGCTTCTTCGCGCTGACAGGCATCGACTTCAACCTGACGGCTATCGCCGCGTTGCTGACGATGATCGGCTACTCGGTCAACGACAAGGTGGTGGTCTATGACCGCATGCGCGAGAACCTCAGGAAGTACAAGTCGATGCCGTTCTCGGATCTCATCGACATGAGTATCAACCAGGTGATCGCGCGATGCATCTTCACCTCGATGGCGACGGCCTTCTCGCTGGTGCCGATGGCGATCTGGGGCGGCGATGCCGTCAAGAGCTTCGCCTGGCCGATGATCTTCGGCGTGATCGTGGCAACGACCTCGTCGATATACATCGGCGGTCCGATCCTGCTCTTCCTCAATCGTTGGTGGAAGGATCGCGAAGCGTCCCGCAGCGGCACGACCACGCCGCAGGCGGGAACGCCGGCGGCCTGATCGCCGTCTCTCAGGATATAAAACGTGAAGGGGCGGCCGCAACGGCCGCCCCTTTTTTGTCCGAATGTGCTGTCTTTATCCACCCGTGCCTTGCAGACTGATTCTTCGCTTCCTAAATAGCGTGGGTCTCCGGCTCCGGAACGGGTAGATGGATTTTGCGTGCATCGCCCCTTGAATTTAAAGGGTGAAGAAATTTTTTCTGCGTATTCATCTTTTTAATTGACGGAATTGGTAGATTATTCTAGTTTGCCACTACGTGAACGCGGGAGTCCGCCTCACGGTTGTTCATCGAACGCTCCGGCATTGCTGATGCCGGGCCAGCCAAAGGAGTGTGACATGTCCGAAACCGTCTCGACCGCCGCCTTCTTCGGCACGCGTCTCCTTTGTCGCGCAACAGAGAAAAAATGGCTCATTCGCAATCTCTGCCGAATGTGACCTTCGAACCCCTCGAACTTTATCTTTTGCCGAAATTGAAAGTTTCCGCGCCGCCCGCGTGGAAGGAGCGTTATTTGTATGAGCAAGCAGGTTATCGAATTTGGCGGCGAAGCCGTCGGCGTTGTTGTCCCGGATGAAGATCGCTTCAAGTTCCTGGCGGTGAAGTATCACGTCTGGGATCTGGACGCGAAGCGCTTCGGTTCGGCCGATGAGGCGCGTGCCGCGATCCGTCAGCTGTTGGCCCACCAGGCCGTCCAGGCGAAGCGTCAGAACCACAGCGCCGCTGCCTGAAGCAACACTTGAAGCGGATGAGAAAAGCCGGTTTCGGCTTTTCTCCCGCCTCCGCCGCGAAGACCTTCGCAAATCCTCGCCGCATCGGCGGCACGCTATGCTCGCGACTTCGGCCAATTCCCCACTATAATTATATGTTGGCAGTACGTTTCTTGTGCTATGCCAAGATATATTTGCATTTGCGCGGATGATTCCCGTTTCCCGGGGTGCCGCCGCAGGGAAAGCGTGCCGGAATGCTGACGAAGAAGGGAAAGTACGGACTGAAGGCCTTGGTCGATCTTGCACGGCTGGAGCCGGGGGAGACCGCCTTCATTACCGAGATCGCGCAGCGCAACAATATCCCGAAGAAATTCCTGGACACCATCCTGCTCGAACTGCGCAACGCCGGCATGCTGCGCTCGAAGAAGGGCCCCGGCGGCGGTTATTCGCTGTCGCGCCCGGCATCCGAAATCCGCATCGGTCACGTTATCCGTACGCTCGATGGGCCGCTTGCGCCGATCCGCTGCGCAAGCCGCACGGCCTATGAGGTGTGCGAAGACTGCAACGATCCCGAGACCTGTCAGGTGCGGGTGTCGATGACGACGGTGCGTGATGCCGTTGCCGCGATCCTCGATTCGATGACGCTCGAAGAATTCGCGGCCGACAAGTCGATGCCGCTCGAAATGGAAGAAAAGCGCGCCGGCTGACGAAAACGCCACGGATCACGCCAGTTTTCCCCCGAACTCTGCTTCCAAGACTTGGTTTGCCAAGAAAAAGCGCTTATCTGCCGTCAATGGTCTGGCGGGCAAATTCATGCCTGTTGCTTAAGTCTTCGCAGAATTGGGGTCATCATGGGTTTGAGACATGCATCGGCGGATGATCGCACCGCAAATGCGGCTTTGGAATCGATCGGCCGGACGCTGACGACCGCGATGGCCGGCATCAAGGCGCTTGCGGATCAATTCGGCGCCGACGAGATCTTTGCCCGCAGCGTCGTTGAAGCTGTCGAATTGATCGGCGAAAGCAAGGGGCGCGTCGTCGTCTCCGGCGTCGGCAAGAGCGGCCACATCGGCCGCAAGATCGCAGCCACGCTGGCATCGACCGGAACATCCGCTTATTTCGTGCACCCGACCGAAGCGAGCCACGGCGACCTCGGCATGGTCACCTCGCAGGACGTACTCATTCTGCTTTCCTGGTCGGGCGAGACCGCCGAGCTTGCCAACATGCTCACCTACGCCAAGCGCTTCAACGTGCCGATCGTCTCGATCTGCGCCAACCGCGACAGCGTGCTTGCCCGTAACTCCGAAGTGCCGATCGTGCTGCCGAAGGTCCAGGAAGCCTGTCCGCACGGCCTCGCGCCGACGACGTCGGCCATGCTGCAGCTTGCCATCGGCGACGCGCTCGCGATCGCGCTCCTCGAGCGGCGCGGCTTTTCGGCCGAAGACTTCAAGACCTTCCATCCGGGCGGCAAGCTCGGTGCGCAGCTGCGGCTGGTGCGCGAACTGGCGCATGACGGCGCCCAGATGCCGCTTCTCAGCGTCGGCCGCCCGATGAGCGAGGCGCTGATCGAGATGTCGTCGAAGGGTTTCGGTGTCGTCGGCATCGTCGACGATGGCGGCAAGCTGGCTGGCGTGATCACCGATGGGGACCTGCGTCGTCACATGTCCGGCGACCTGCTGCTGCAGCCGGTCGAAGCGGTGATGTCGCGCAATCCGCGCGTGATCCGCGGCGACGTTCTCGCAAGCGGCGCCATGGAATTCATGCAGCAGCACAAGGTGACCGTGCTGTTCGTCGTCGACGATGGCGGCGCGCCCGTCAGCATCCTGCATATTCACGACCTGCTGCGCGCCGGCGTCGTCTGAGACCGGCAGGGCCGGACCGTCGCCTGTCGAAGGTGGTCTAACCCTTCACCACGGCGGGCCAGTCGCTCGTCGTGCCCGGCTGCACCGGCCGTTCCAGATAGGTCGAAAGCACCACATAGCTGCGCGTCGCCTTGACGCCTGGCGTGTCGTAGAGCCGCGCCAATAGCCCTTCCAGCGCATGCGTGCTTTCGGTGCGCACCTTGAGCAACATGCAGGTGTCGCCGGCGACCGAGTGGATCTCCTCCACCTCAGGGCATTCCTCGATCGCCAGCAGTGCCTGCGTCTTGCCCCAGCCGGTCGTGTCGACATGGACGAAGGCAAGCAGCGTCTTTCCGACCGCGTCCGGATCGATGAGCGCCGACACGCGGCGGATTGCGCCCGAACGCCGGAGCCGTTTCACCCGTTCATGCGCCGCCGGCGGCGAAAGCCCGACGCGTTCGCCAAGCTCGGCATAACTCGTGGTCGCGTCCTCGACGAGGACGCCTAATAGTTTTCGGTCCATGGCGTCGAGGTCGCGTTCCGGCGGACGCTTCCGCCGAATGTCATCTGTATTTTGGTCCATACCCGGAATTCCTCTTGTTGCTGAATTTCATTCTGCAAAAATGAAGGAATGACGAACATCGATCAACAAGTTTCGCCAAATCCAATCGACAGGGCCTCGATCGACAGGGCGCGCATCCCGCCCTTCGCCTATGTCCTGACCGTGTGCGTCGGCGTCATCGGCTCGAATTCTCTGGCGCTGGGTCCGATCGCGCCGGAGGTGGCGCGGAGCCTCGGCGCGGATGTTCCCTCCGTGATGGTCGCTTCGGCCGCTTTCGGACTGGGCACGGCCGTCAGCGCCATCTTCCTCGGCCGCTTCATCGACCGGTACGGCCCTCATCGCATTCTGGCTGCCGCGCTGTTGCTTCTGGCCGCCGGGCTCACCGGTAGCGCGCTTGCGCCCATGCTGGCGTTCCTGGTCGCCGCCCAACTCGTTGTCGGCGTCGCCACCGGCATTGCGCTTCCCTCGATCTATACGCTGGCCTCGGTCATCGCGCCGGCCGGACGGGAGAGCGAGACGATCGGCCTGGTATTGACCGGCTGGACGCTCAGCATGGTGGCCGGTGTGCCGCTATCGGCAGCGATCGCCGACTTCGGGGGATGGCGCGCCGTCTACGTCGTCGTTGCCGCGGCCACGCTGGTTGCCTGCGCTGCCGTCAGGCTCGCGCCAGTGCGGGAAGGTCTGGCCGGCAACACGACGTCGCCGCTTGCTGCGCTTGTCGTGCGTGGCGCCGGGCCGCTGCTGATCGCCTGTGCCGCTTTCATGGCCGCCTTCTACGGTGTTTATGCCTATATCGGCGAACACCTGCATGCGGCGCTCGGATTGCCCCTCAGCGCAAATGGCCTCGTGGCCGTTTCCTACGGCTTCGGCTTCGGTGCGGCGGCACTGCTCGACCGCCTGATCGATCGCTTCGGTGCTGGCAGGTTGCTACCCTTGATCTTCTTGGTCGTCGCCGGCGTCTATGCGGCGATGGCTACCGCAAGCGGCTCCTACACGGCCATGCTGGTCGTCGTGTTTTTCTGGGGCCTTGCCAACCATTTCGGCCTCAACGTGCTGATCATGAGGCTGACGGGGCTCGATCCCACAAGGCGTGGCGCGATCATTGGACTGAACAGCGGCGTCACCTATCTGTCGCTCTTTTTGGGAACGCTTGGTTTCGGCGTGGTTTATGGCGGGGCTGGTTTTTCCGCGCTGCCCTTGGTCGCGGCCGGGCTGATGCTGGTCGCCGCTATCGCCGCAGCGCTCGCGCCGCGCTAGGTCCCCGCGATGTGAAAACGGCTACCCTTGGCGGGAAGCGGAAGGCGCGCGTTTCGCTGGCTTTTGGCGCGGTGCGGGGTCAACAAAGGCCCCAGGCTCGTTGAGGCTGCTTTCGTGCAGCCGCCGGGCAATCGCTTCCGCGCCGGCATCGGTTCCGGCGCGGGAATAAAGGTTGCCGCGCACCTGGATCGATGCGGCAAGCAGGCGGAACATTGCGACACTGAGCTCAGGCTCCGGCGCCTGGGGCGCCTGCCAGAAACCGTCGAGTGGCTGCTGGTCGGTCAGACCGGCAATATCGAAGACGGCAGTGCCGAGCACCTTGACCGGCCGCCCCTGCTTCAGGGCGTGCAATCCGGCCGTCGAATTCACCGTGACCATGCCGGCGCTCGCCTCGCCAAGCGTATCGAGATTTCCGCCGTCCAGGTAGAAGACGCGCCCGCTCAAGCCAAGCGCCGCTGCTCGCTGCTCGATGAAGCTGCGCCACGGGATCAGGTCGTTGTCGAGCGGATGCACCTTGAAGACCAGGCGTGCATTCGGCGCGGCAAAGGCGCCGAACGATGTCAGGACGTCAGCGATTGCATCCTTCTGGCTGTGGAAGGGCGAATGCGCCCTGAGCTGAAAGTCGGTTTCGAGCTGAAGCGGATAGACGAAGTAGGGCACACCCTCCGAAAGGAGCTGCGAAACCGTTGCCACCGCCGCCGCGTTGCGCCGCTTCTCGGAGAGCAGCCGGCGTATCCAGCCGGCGTATTCGGCGAGCGGATGGAAAATCCCGTGACGGCGGTAGTGTGGAAACAGGAACCAGAAAAAGACGTTCGGCAGATTGTAGAGCAGATCGTAGATCGCATCGGCGAGGAACGTCTGGCTGTAGCGCTTGCGCCAGTCCGGCTCCGGCAAGTTGGACGCAGCCGAAAGGATCTGACCGGCATCGACAGGAAAATGGGAGTTCGACGACATGCCGTTGCGCTCGAGCGTCAGCCAGTCCGGCCGCAGATAGCCCATCTCGATAATGGCGACACTGACGCCGGTGCGATGGGCGACGGCAGTGGCCGCCCTGTGGTAGGGCCGCTCTTCGCCGAGAAACAGCATATCCGTAACGCCGTGGGCCGCGATGAATGCCTCGAGATAGCCGGGCCAGGCGGCCGCCGTGCCGCGATAGTTGAAGCCGCCCTTGCGGCGCCAGAAGATCTGGTCGCCGACGTTCAGGTTGATCCTGAGACAGCGGTGGCCAAGGGCTTCGAGCCGGTCAGCGATCTTGCGGAAGATCGGCGAGGAGGGGCCCTGCAGGAACAGGAAGACCCGCTGTCTCGGCCGTGCGGCCCCACCGGCCGATGTCGTCGAAGCGTTCTCCATCCGCAGACCGCCGCTAGCGCAGCGTATCCTTTCTCAGGTTCGCGTGGTTGAGAAGCGCCTCGATCAGGTTCCAGGCCTCGACGCTGCTCGGTTCGGCCGGCTTGTGGGACGACCGCTTTGCCTTGGCGAGCGGCACGATCAGATAGTCGGTGCGCGGATCCGGGAAGGGATCGGCGAAGGATTTGAGCAGCGGCGCATGGTCGCCGTAAAAGACGAGCCAGACTGGACGGTCGAGCTTGTCGAGGTGTTCGCTCAATGTGTTGAGCGCCGCATCGGACTGCTCGAGGATGGCCAGATAGATGTCGACGGGATTGGTGAGGTCTCCGACGCGGCCCGGCTCCCATGGGCCGTGATTGGCCATGGATGCGACGAAGATGAAGCCGCTTTCGTCTTCGGGCAGCTTCTCGCTTGCGTCGATCACCTTCGCCGCGAGCTTCTCGTCGGAGACGTAGGGTCCGTCTCGCTCTGGGCGATGGTCGAAACCGTCGAGCATCGTCAGCTTGGAGAAGCCGAGCTGCGGCATCGCCTTGTGCCTGAGGAAGAAGGTCCGGTCATAGGGATGGATGAAGTGGGTATTCCAGCCGGCACGCTTCATCTTTCCGGGCCAGACGACGTCGGCATAGTGCGACGCGCGCAGATAGGGATAGCTGGCGTCGACATGAATATCGTCGGGCACCAGGCCGCTGATCACGGCGAATTCGGTGCGTAGCGTATAGCCGCCTTCGAACACGCTGCTGAGCCGGCCCCACTGCACCGCCTCGCGCCGCAGCCGGTCGAGCGTCGGCAGTTTCAGCGTGTTGACGCCGAAGTGCCGCATGTCGATGAAGGATTCCGATTGCCAGACGACGATCAGCGGCGAGCCGTCGTCACCGATCAGATCCTGCACGGCGGCCCGGACGATCTTGGAGAGATCCGCGACGATCTTTTCGCGACGCACACCGAGCCAAATGATGAAACGGAAGACGACCGAGCCGAAGGTACCGAAGCGCACCGTGTTCATCTTGACGTCGAGGACCTTGAGCAGCCGCTGTACCAGCGCGGCCGTCGGGCGGTTCACCGGGCCGTAGAAGAGCAGGAGCCAGGGACCATAGGCGATGCCGAGCATCACCAGGATCCAGAAGGCCTTGCCCCGGTCCGGCAGAATGGCCGGCTCGAAATACATGTAGAGGCCGGAAACGCCAAAGACGTAGAGGAAGGCGACGGTCCAGAAGACGACGTTCAGCGAGCTCGCATAGAAGATCGTCTTGTACTTGAACACGTCGACGACCAGCGCGATGTCGGAAAAGATCAGCGGTTCACGGATGAACTTGAACTTGGCGCGGGAAATGCCGGTGAAGATGATGAAGAAGCTCATCGTGCCGGCCGCCGCATAGAGCGGACGCCAGGATCCGGCGAAGAAACCGGCAAAGACCAGAGCGATGACAGGCAGGCGGGCAAGCACGTCGATCACGTCCTGCGTGCGTCCGAAAGGCGAAGGATTGGCGCGCCGCTCCCGCTTCGGCAGGGCGAAGCGGTCGGTGAAGAAGATCACCGCGCACGACAGCAGATAACAACTAAGCGTCAGTGTTATCGGGTAGTCGTGCAGCTGAAAGGGAAGCAACGCCAAGCGGAAACCTTCATGTCTTCATGCCGGCCGATGCCGCTTTATGCGGCACAGCGTCCGCCCGACACTTAGATCTTATCGATGCTAGGTACAAGCACCGTCAGGTCCGGTGCTCGGACACTCCACGATTATGCGTCGCCGTGTTGCCGCACCGCACAATCGCCCGGTCGAACCACCAGTTGAGCAAGGGACGAACGGCGGGAGCGAAGCGGCCAAGCAGAAACAATGTCGTGCCGAAATAGACTTCGAACCGGCCGCGATCGGTTCCCTTGACGATCCGCCTGGCCACCGCTTCAACTGGCCAGGGTCGGACCGTGCCCATGATCGTGGCGGCTTCCGGCGGTCGGGCCGCGAGTTCGCGCTGAAACTGCGGCGTTTCCGTATCCGGCGGAAAGCAGACGGAGACGCTGACGCCGTGCGGGCGGGCTTCCGAACGCAGCGCCTGGGCAAAGCCGTGCACGGCGAACTTGGAGGCGCAGTAGGCCGAATAGCCGTAGATGCCGAGCAGCCCCGCGCCGGACGAGATCATCATGATCCGGCCGCGCCGGCGCCGCTTCATGCTGTCGTAGACAGCGCGGACCGCATGCACCGTGCCGGAGAAATTGGTGTCCATCTGCTGCCGGAACGAGGCGCTGTCGAGTTCCTCGAACCGGCCGGGTTCGACGATGCCGGCCGATGCCACCAGGATGTCGCAGGGGCCGAAAGCCTGTTCGCACCGCCGGATCGCCGCTTCGACATCGCTCTCCACCGCGACGTCGGCGGCCTCGATCCGGATGCTGTCGGCGTTCGCCCCGCTGGACGAGACAAGTTTCGCTTGGGCGTCTTCCAGGAGGCCACGGGAGCGGGCAATCAACGAGAGGCGCGCCCCGCGCGCCGCGTAGATCGATGCGACCGCAAATCCGATACCGCTCGAGCCACCGGTAATGATCACATGCGTCATGCAGGTATTCCGCTCCAGAGTTCGGAAGGGTGCGAAGCGGCTCTGCTTCGGCAACCGCGTGACCCGGCAGCAAATGCGATCAGGTCAGCGCGCCGAGAGCGCCTTCATCATCTGGTCGATGTCGATGCCGCCGAGGCCGAAGTTGCGTGCGGTAAGGTCGGCCAGACGCTCGGCCGTCAGCGTTACCGTGCGGCGGATCTGCTCTTCCGTGTGGTCGCTGGTGATGAAGAAGCGCAGCCGCGCCAGGCCTTCCGGGACCGCCGGGTGGATGATCGGCAGCGCATTGACCCCTTCGGCAAGCAGGTCGTTCGACAGCTGCACCGCTCGCAGGGAATCGCCAACCAGAACCGGAACCACGGAAAATCCGCTGCTGAGGCCGGTGTCGAGCCCCGCTTCCTTGGCAAGCTTGAGGAAGAGCGCGCCGTTGCGGCGCAGCGCCGCCGTGCGCGTCGGCTCCCGTTCCAGCACCTCCAGGCTTGTGGTTGCCGCGGCCGCCAGCACCGGCGCAAGGCCGACGCTGTAGACGAAGCCGCCGGCCGAGGCCTTTAGCACTTCGACCAGCGCTTCGCTGCCGGCGATGTAGCCGCCGCAGCTCGACGTGGTCTTGGAGAGCGTGCCCATCCAGATGTCGATCTCGCGGGGATCGACGCCGAAATGCTCTGCAAGCCCGCGGCCGGTCTTGCCGAGAACTCCGAGCGAGTGCGCTTCGTCGACCATCAGCCAGAAGCCGTATTCGGCCCGGAGCTTCAGAAGCGCCGGCAGGTCGGCGACATCGCCGTCCATCGAGTAGATGCCCTCGACGATGACCATGATGCGGCGATAGTCGCCGGCGACCGTGCGTAGCACGTGTTCGAGGTCGGCGACGTCATTGTGCTTGAACAGGCGTCGAGTCGCGCCCGAGAGCTTGACGCCGGCAAGGGCGCTGTTGTGGATGAACTCGTCGTGGACGACGAGATCCTTCGGCCCCATCAGGCAGCTGATCGCCGCTACATTGGTGAGATAACCGCTGACGAAGCAGACGGCGGCATCGACGCCATAGAAGCTGGCAATCTTTTCTTCGAGCGCCACATGCACTGGGCGCTCGCCCGCGACGAGGCGGCTCGCCGACGCGGAAATGCCGAAGGTGCCGATGGTGTCGCGTGCCCGCGCAAGCACCTCCGCATGGCGGTTGAGACCGAGATAGTCATAGGAGGCGAAGTTGATCAGCTTCCGGCCGTCGATGACGGTGGTCGCGCCGGCCGCCGTCTGATGGGCACGATAGAACGGATTGGCGATGCCGAGCTGCTCGCTTGCGAACTTCTGCGTCATCACCTGCTTGTATTCCGGCAGGTCTTCGAAACGGGCCTGCTGCCGGCGTGCCGGCGGCGGCATCTCCCGCTCCGAGCGCGCCATGCGGTTGCGCTCGGAGGATTGATGCGTGTTTCTCATCCGGTCCAGCAGGTTCTCTTTGAGGCTGCTGGTCATCTTGGATGCGCCTGGACCGTTTCCGTTCGTGCTCATTGGCCTTGTGCTTTTTCCTTCGCCGTTCCGACGTGCCGCTGCGCAAGTTCGCTGACGATCTTGTCGTCGGCGGGCTCGGCATCGTCGCTCTGGTCGCGCTTGCTCACCTTTTCATAGAGCTTGCGCGCGACATCGCCAACCGTCGTGTTGTCGGCGACGCCGCTGAGCGGCATGTCGAAGCCGGTGTTCTGCTGGAAGCTCATGCCGAGTTCGACGGCCATGAGGCTGTCGAGGCCGATTTCCTTCAGAACCTTGCTGCGGGTGACCGTATCCTTCGATACGCGCAGGATTGCGGCGATCTCGCCGGCGACGAGGTCGAAGAGAATGTCCTCGGCCTCCTGCGGCGACTTGCCCTCGATCATCGCGACGAGGTCCATCTTGGTGCCTTCGCCGCCCGTCGCATGCTGGTCGGCACTGCGCAGGATGACTTCGAAGAGGGCGTTGCGGGCGACAGGCAGATTGCGTGCCGCCGACCAGTCGATCTCCGAGATCATCACGGTTGCCGCATCGACGGTGCCTGGATCGAAGGCCAGGTGGCTTTCGACCATGTCGAGCGCCGTCTGCGCCTTCAGCGCCGTCTTGCCGATACGCTTGGCAAGGATGTCGTTCACATCCGTGTTCTGGACCAAGTAGCCCTTGTCTGCGATCGCGCCGAAGCCGACGGCGAGACCCGCAAGGCCGCGGGCGCGACGGGCGCGGGCGAGACCTTCGAGATAGCCGTTGGCCGCGACGTAATTCGCCTGTCCGGGGTTGCCGACGAGGGTCGTCGCCGACGAGAACAGGATGAAGTTGTCGATCTTGTCGCCGCTGGTCAGTTGATCGAGAACCGCGGCACCCTTGGCCTTGGTATCGATGACCGGCCGGTTGCGCTCGCGGTTGAGGTTGCTGATCAGCGCGTCGTCGAGCACCATGGCAGCATGGACGATCGAGCGCAGCGGCGCCACGGCGCGCAGCGTCTTGAGCAGGCGCTCCGTCGCTGCCGGATCGGTGACGTCGCAGGCATGAACCGTGGCGGCAACGCCGGCCTTCGCCCAGAGCTCGATCATCGCCGTCGTCTCGGCATCCGCCTGGCCACGGCGCGAGCAGAGCGCGACCTTCGTCGCACCCTTTTCGACGAGCCAGTTGGCGGCAGCGAGGCCGAAGCCGCCGATGCCACCGACGACGAGATGCATGCCGTTCGGATCGACCTTCATGCCGCCATGCGGACGCTTGGCGACACGATGCGTGCCGGCGACCGGAGGAAGCACGACGATCTTGCCGATATGCCCGGCATTCTGCATCAGCCGGAAGGCGTTGCCGATCTCGTCGAAGTCGAAGGCGCGATAGGGAAGCGGGGTCAGCTTGCCGTCTTCGAACAGCGCACCGATCTCGGTAAAGATCCGCTTGGTCAGCTTCGGCTGGTTGACCAGCAACTGGTCGGCGTCGATGCCGAAATAGCTGACATTGCGGCGGAACGGCCGAAGGCCGATCTTGCTGTCGGCGTAATAGTCGCGCTTGCCAAGCTCAAGGAAGCGGCCGAACGGCTTCACCAGCGCCAGGCTCTGCTCCATGGCCTCGGCGAACAGCGAGTTGAGCACGAGATCGACGCCTTCGCCGTCCGTTACGGCGCGAACGTCGTTGACGAAGTCGAGCGAACGGGAATCGAAGACGTGATCGGCGCCCAGCATCGACAGGAAGCTACGCTTCTCGCGCGATCCTGCCGTGGCGATGACCTTGGCGCCCTTCAGCTTAGCGACCTGCAGAGCGGCAAGGCCGACACCGCCGGCGGCCCCGTGGATGAGGATCGTCTCGTCAGGCTGGATCCGCCCAAGCTCGACCATCGCGTAATAGGCGGTCAGGAACGCGACCGGGACCGTCGCTGCGGCAACCGGGCTGACCGATTGCGGCAACCTGGCGACACCGGCGCGCGAAACGACCGCGTGGGTCGAGAAGGCGGAGGACGCAATCGCCATGACGGCATCGCCGACGGCGAGGTCATCGACGCCGGCGCCGACCGCGACTACATGGCCGGAAAGCTCCATGCCGATCGTCGCGCCTGCGAAGCCGTCTTCGAGCGCCTCTTCCGGCAGAAGGCCCATCGCCCACATCACGTCGCGGAAGTTGAGGCCGGTGGCCGCGACCGCGACGACGACGTCACCCGGGCCTGCCGAGGGGATGTCGCTTTCTTCCCAGACGATGCTGCCGACCTGGGAGCTGACGCGCTGGCGGATGGTTGCAGCCTTGAAGGCAGCTGTTGCTGCGTGCGCATTGTCAACCGGCCCAGGCACGGCGCGGATCTCCGAAAGCGCAGCGCCATCGTCACCTTCGAGCAGCCATTCGCGGTTAGCTCCCGCGGCGCCAAGCAGCGGCAATGCCGCAGCCATCTGGGCAGCCGTCGCCGGCGACCCGTCGATGTCGAGCGAGTGGACGTCGAGGAACTCGTACTCGTTCTGGAGTACGCGCGCGAAGGCCCAGAGGCCGGCATTGACGCCGTCGCTTGCGACCGCTGCGCCGACCGTCCGGCTGGCGATCGGTGCGCCGCCAGGCGCAACAAGCACCAGACGGGGCCGCTTGTCGTCTGCCGGCTCTGCACCGCCGATATGCTGGCGCAACGCTTCGGCAAACGCGCCGAGCGCGAGGATCTGCGTTTGCAGAGAGGCAGAATCGTCGGCGCGCGACGCGGCCGTCGGCAAGGCGAGGAAGACTGCCCGAATCGGTTGGGCCCCCAGCGCCTCGAAGGCTGGCAGGAGCGCGGCCTTGTCCGCACTCGCATCGCCGGTCAGGCTGACGCGAACGGCTGTCTCAGACGGTTCGCGCTGTTCGTGCCCGGCGATCTCCAGCAACAGGTAGGGGCTGGACGCCGGTACCGCCACGTCTGCGGCAGCAGTTGCTGTGCCACGCGCTTCGAGCAGGATGACGTTGCCGCTTGCACATTCGCGGTCGGCAATGTCGATGTCGCGCAAGTCAAGATCGTCGAGGCATTTCTGCCAGTGCGGCGCAGCCGCGAGGTTGCCGATCGGAAACTCCGCCGTCTGGCTGCGCGCGAACCAACCCTCGGACAGGCCAAGCGCGAAGTCGTTGAACAACGACGGCGCGCTGACCGCGGCGATGATGCCACCGGTAGGACGAAGTGCGGTACGCAAGGCCGTGCGAACCGTCACATCGTCCTCGATCAGGCCGTAGAACCCATCGGAAGCGCTGACGGCAAGATCGAAGGCCGCAAGCGTCGCGAGCTCGCCCTTCTTGAGGATGTGTACATGGGCGTCGTTTTCGAAGGAGAGCTCAAGGCCGCGCTGGGCGTTGTCGCGTGCTTCGAACACGGTGAGGCTTGCACCATGCTTTTCGGCAAGTGTCGCCAGGCGTCGGGTGAAGCCGGCGGATACGCTGCCGAGTTCGACGATGCGCAGACGCGCTCCGGCGGACTGTGTCGAGAGCGCTGTTTCGAGCGCTTCCAGCAAGAAGGACATGCGCTGACGGCTTGCCTCCGAGTGAACCGCCTGATGGTCGATGGTGGCGTCGCTGATGAAGTTCGAGGCCGAGGCCGCTTCGTCGCCCGCATGCAGGGCGTCGATGCGGGCAAGCGCTTCCGCATAGGCATTGTTGATCAGCACGGCCTCGACGGCGCGGTCAGGCCGTTCGCCGTAAAGTTCGCTCAGAATTTCAGACACGCTCGGCAGGTTGAAGTCCTGCGCGACAGTCCAGACACCATCCTTGTGCTCACAAAGCCCGGCATCTTCGAGCACGTAGAGGCAGCTCGTCAGGAAACACTGGAACGCGAAATCGCCGGGCAGGCTGCTGCCCTGGATCGTTGAACGACCCTTGCCGAGCTTGAGAGCGATCTCTTGGCAGGCGCGGTAGATCGCGGCATTGAAGAGCAGCGTCGCGTTGTCGATGCCAGCCTCGCCGGCGGTCGGCATGGCGATCGAGACCGGTGCCAGGCTGTTGCGCAGAAGGCCCGGCAGGGTGGCTTCCGATTGTACTGCCTCGTAATGGAAGGACAGCGCGTCGAGCGTCTTGTGCTTGCGCAGATAGGTGCGGCGGAAACGGCAATCCTCGAAATGCGCGATCGGTTCGCCCGACTGGCCGAAGAAGTGGAACTTCGCCTTGATCGAGTTGGCGCTGACACGTTCGATTTCGATCATGGCGCGCGCGATCGGCAGGCCGCCATTGACGACACGGACCGAACCGAAACGGACCGGGATATAGGGTGCGCCGCTCTTGTCGCCGGTGAAGCGGTCGAAGAGCGCCACCAGGCCGTGGAAGGTCGCATCGACCGAGATCGGGTTCAGAGCATAGCTGACCAGAGGGTGTCCGGTGGCGTCTGCCGTCTTCAGTTCTACATCGACCAGGCGGTCGCCATAGGCAACCGCTTTCGCGAGCAGCTGGAAGCGGGGACCGTAGTCGAGGCCGAACTGCCGCGCCGTTTCATAGGCGCGGCCCGGTGCCACCGTTGCCGTCTTGGCAAGGCCCGCAAGCGACGGATAGGCGCGATCCCCGGCCGGCAGCGGCTTGCGGCAGCGGGCTACCGCATGCACGGCCCAGTCGTCTTCCGACAGCCGTTCGCGCGAACGGATCTCGAGGTCGCCGGTCTCTGGCGAGAGGACGGTCGACAGCTCCATGATTTTCGTGTCGCTGAGTTCCAGCGGCCGGACGATTTCGAGATTGGTGATCTCGACTTCGTCGCTGCCATAGAACTGCTGTGCCGCAGCGACGGCGATCTCGATGAAGCCGCTGCCCGGCAAGATCGCCTTGCCGTCGACCACGTGTTCGGCAAGATCCGGGAAGAGATGGGCGTCGATATGGTTTTTCCAGCTGCCGCTGTTCGGATCGCTGCGCCAGCCGGTCAGGCGGTAAGGTCTGGCAATCCGGCCGAAGAGGTCCGTGGCATCGGTCGTCGCCGCCGGCCGCAGCTCGACGGGCTCGAACGGGAGGCTTGGCAGGGCGATCGATGCATTGCGCTTGCCGAAGACCCGGGTCGTGTCGACCACGGCGCCATGTGCAACGGCACGCGCCATCGCGGCCGAAATCGGATCCTGGCCGCTTTCGGCGACGTCTCTGAGCAGCGTCGGCACCACCATGCCGGGGGCGGCTGCCTGCTTGATCGTCTCCTTGACGTAGGACGACAGGATCGGGCGCGGCGAGATTTCGATGAACAGGCGGCAGCCCATTTCGATCGCGGCTTCTGCGGCCGCCTGGAAGCGGACCGGCTCGCGAACGTTCTTCCACCAGTATTCCGGATCGAGCTGCGTGCCCTCGAGGGCGGCACCCGTCACCGTTGAGAGATAGGCGAGCTCGGTGCGGCGCGGCGCGATATCGGGGATGTCCGAGAGGAAGGCATCCTTCGCCCGGTCGATGATCGGATGGTGGAACGGATAGTTGATGTCGAGGATCTGGACCGGGATCTTCGCCTTGCGAGCGGCATCGCGGAAGGCCGAGATCTGGTCGGCCGGGCCCGAGATCGTCACGGAGTTATGGGCGTTGACGGCCGCGACGCAGAGGTCGTCCAGGCCGCGAGCCTCGGCGAAAGCGCGAGCAGCCTCTTCACCGAGCATGACGGCAGCCATCGTGCCATGGCCGGCAAGCAGGTCCTGGTGCAGCGAGCGCTTGGCAACGATCGAAACGGCATCGACGAGCGACAGCGCACCGGCGGCGTAGGCGGCGGCGATTTCGCCGACGGAGTGGCCGAAGACGGCGACCGGCTTGATGCCCATGGCAACCAGCGAATCCGACAGGGCGGCCTGCACCGCAAACAGCAGCGGCTGGGCGATCTTCGTGTCGGCAAGCTTCTTGTCGAGATCAGGATCGGTCAGGAGATCGGTAAGCGCGATATCCGAATGGAACTTGAACAGCGCGCTGACCGAGGTGAAACACTGGCGGAAATGCAGGTTTTCACGGAAAGCCTCCAAACCCATGCCGGCCCATTGCGAGCCATTGCCGGAGAACACGAACGCGACCTTGGCATCGCGAGCGACGGCCTCGCCGACCTCGCCGATGTCCGAGCCGGGCTTTTCCAGGTGGCTGGTGATCGCACGGACGATATCTTCGGGCTGGTCGCTGCGTGCGGCAAACCGATGGCGCATATGGGTGCGGTTGGCACCCGATGCCGCGATCATCGCACGGGCTTCACTCTTGGAAGCATGCGCGAAAGCCGTCTTGTAGTCCTTGAGAAGGGCTTCCAGGCTCGATTGCGTATGGGCGCTTGCCAGGAACACATGCCCTGACGACGACGGATTTGCGGCCTTTTCATCGGCCGCCGGTTCCGGATCGCTGATAACGACGTGCGCATTGGCGCCGCCGAAGCCGAAGGAGTTGATGCCGGCGAGGCGCGCGCGCTTTCCGCGCAGAAGCTCAATCGGGTTTGCCGTGACGCGGACGTTCAGGCCGTCGAAATCGATGTGCTCGTTCGGCGTGTCGAAGTGCAGCGACGCCGGCAGGTAATTGTTCTCGAGCGCCATCATGGCCTTCAGCATGCCGAAGAGGCCGGAGGCGGGTTCGGTGTGGCCGATGTTCGACTTGATCGAGCCGATCGGCACGGGCGCCCGGCGCTTGGCACCGATGACCGTTCCGATCGACCAGACTTCCGCCGGGTCGCCGACCTTGGTGCCGGTGCCGTGGCCCTCGACGAAGGCCACCTGATTGGCGTCGATGCCGTTTCCTTCGTAGATCGCTCTCAGCAGATTGGCCTGGGCTTCGCGCGACGGCAGCGAAATGCCGTTGGTGCGTCCGGCCGAATTCACGCCGGTCGCGACGATGCGCGCATAGCTGCGGTCTTTTTCGCGGCGCGCGCGGTCGGAACGGCGCAGCACGAAGACCACGCCGCCCTCGGCGCGCACGTAGCCGGCGCCGTCGTTATCATAGGCACGGCAGAGGCCTTCCGGCGACAGCATGCGCGCTTGGGCGAAGCCGACGAAGGGCAGGGGGTGGGCAAGAATATTGACGCCGCCGACGATCGCCGTGTCGATCTCGCCCGATGTCAGTGCCCGCATCGCCTGGTCGAGTGCGACCAGCGAGGAGGAACAGGCGGTATCGACCGTCATGCTCGGGCCGCTGAGGCCGAAGATGTGCGAGATGCGGTTCGACACGATCGACAGCGTGTTGCCGGTCATGAAATAGGGGCCGGCTGCGGCCGGATCCTCGACCGTCAGGTTGGCGTGGTCGAGGCTCGATGCGCCGATATAGACACCGACGTTTTCGCCGTGCAGCGACGTCGACGAGATGTTGGCGTCTTCAAGCGCCCGCCAGGCGAGTTGGAGCAGCACGCGCTGCTGCGGGTCCATATACATGGCCTCGCGCTGCGACATGCCGAAGACGGCCGGGTCGAAATCATAGAGTTGATCCAGCACGCCGGCCGCGAAGGAATAGGTCTTCCCCTGCGTGCCAATGACGGGATGCCAGAATCGCGCGACATCCCAGCGATCCGATGGAATGCTGGTGACGGTGCACTTGCCCTGACGTAGAAGTTTGAACAACGCCGAGGGCGATTCTGCTCCAGGGGCGAGGCATGCACGCCCAATAATCTCAACAGCCATGTATGATCGAACGCTCTAAAATGCCGTTAAAGTTGCACCTGCGATTGCGCGGCGGAGGTCGAAATGCAATCGCCAATCGTCATGCTTGTGGGCTATCCCCAGCTATATTCGTTCCGCCTCATTAGTCAGCTTTTAACTTAAAGTCCCTAGCTTTCAACCCCAAAGACTGAAGATATACACGCTGTCAACGCCAGTCCAAGTCGGATTGGGCGACAAACCACGCTCAAGGTATCGAAGGTATGACCAGAAAGACGCGGGCTCAAATAAATTGCCCGTCTTGGTCTTGGGGTGACTTGTTGTGGGACGGCGATTGTGCTTTTCAGAGACCGGCGAAATTCCCTGCCGGGGATGATGCGGCGCGGAACCATGAGCAAAATCATGGCTGTGCCGAATGTGGAGTGTCGTAGTTGAAACGAGTCAGTGCCCTTCTGCTTTGTTCCGCCCTCGTCGGATGCCAGGCTGTGCCTGGTGAGGGACCGCTGGCTGGGGCGATCGTCAAGGATGCCGGCCAGTCAGGCGCCGAGATCGGCCGCCAGAATGCAACGGTTTTCGACATCGTCGATGTGGACGGACGCTCCGCGCGTCTTGTTTCCGATTATGTCTCCTCGACGCTCAATCGCCGTTTCGGCATTGGCGGCGGTGTCGGCCGGGTCGTCATCGGAGTTGGCGACCAGCTCAAGGTTTCGATCTTCGAAGCCGGCAGCGACGGCCTGTTCTCGACGCAGGACTCCAAGCAGACGAGCATCGATCTCGTCGTTCAGCCGGATGGCAAGGCTGCCATCCCCTATGTCGGCCCGGTCAGTTTTGCCGGCCTGACACTGGAGCAGGCGCGCCAGGAAATCCTGGAAGCGCTGAAGCAGAAGGCCGTCGAGCCCGACGTCATCGTCACGAGCATGAGCACCGCGTCGCGCAACGTCACGGTTTCGGGTGCCGTCGGCAAATCGTCGGTGGTGCCGCTGAGCCTCGTCGACGAAACGATCAACGAAGTCATCGCCAAGGCCGGTGGCCCGGTGGCCCAGCCCTATGAAACCTTCGTCACATTGGTGCGCGGCAAGAAGACCGGAACGGTTCTTCTGAAGTCGATCATCGAGAACCCGTCGGAAAATATCCACGTCAAGCCGGGCGACCAGATCTTCGTGACGCGCGATCCGCGCCGCTTCACGATCCTCGGTGCGGTCAAGGCCAACCAGCGCGTCGAATTCGGCGCCAACGACCTGAACCTGCTCGAGGCCATGGGCCTTGCTGGCGGTGGTTCGGACTACACGCTCGACATGAAGGGCTACTTCATCTTCCGTTACGAAGAACCCGATGTGGTCATGAGCCTGCTCGGTCAGCAGCGTTTCAACGAAATGCTGCGCAAGGGCATGAAGACCGACAGCGTCGGTCGCTACCCGATCGTCTACCGCTTCGACATGAGCAAGCCGGACAGCCTGATCGTCGGCCAGACCTTCCCGGTCAAGAATCGCGACGTCATCTATGCCTCGCGTCACCCGTCGGTCGATTTCTCGAAGTTCCTCAACTTCGTCGCCCAGCCGGTCGGCATTGCCAATTCCGGCTTCTCGATCGCGGACAACATCAACAATCTCGGAAATTGATTGTTTTCAATCGCATTTGTTCAAGGGCGCCGGCTATGCCGGCGCCCTTTTTGCTTATCTATCCTCCTGTTCCTCGAAGCCTGCGGAACTGGCTTGTCGTCGCTCAAATTCTGTGATTGATCTTGGACTTAAATCGATTTTGGTGATCGATAACCAGTTGATCGGCCAAGAGGTGAATGATGGCGGATAAAGCGTTGATCGTCGTGGATGTGCAGAACGATTTCTGCCCGGGCGGCGCGCTCGGTGTGGCAGGTGGCGACGAGATCGTGCCGATGATCAACGGCCTGATGGGTCGCTTCGAGCATGTGGTTCTGACCCAGGACTGGCATCCGGCCGGCCACTCGAGCTTCGCCTCCAGCCATGCCGGCAAAAATCCCTTCGAAATGATCGCCATGCCCTACGGTGCGCAGACGCTCTGGCCGGATCATTGCGTACAGGGCAGCGCCGGTGCCGATTTCCATCCGGCGCTCGAATGGACCCGCGCCGAACTTTTGATCCGCAAGGGTTTCCGCGCGCAAATCGACAGCTATTCCGCCTTCTTTGAAAACGACCGCCGGACGCCGACCGGACTTTCCGGCTATCTCAGGGACCGCGGTATCAAAAAGGTGACGCTCTGCGGGCTCGCGACCGATTTCTGCGTCGCCTTCTCCGCGCTCGACGCGGTGGCGCAGGGATTCTCGACCACGGTCGTTCTCGATGCCTGTCGGGGCATCGACCTCAACGGCTCGCTTCATGCCATGGTGACGCGTATGCGTGATGCCGGCGTCGAGCTGAACTAGCCGGGATGATCTAGCCTCGCCTAAGAGGAAGGAGCAATTTCACCGATGACGAAGACCGATATCGCCAGGCGCGTCTACAATCATGCCTGGAAACTCGACCCGATCGTACGCAGCCTGCTGGACACGGATTTTTACAAGCTCCTGATGCTGCAGATGATCTGGCAGCTCTATCCGGATGTCGATGCGACCTTCTCGCTGATCAACCGCACGAAGACGGTGCGGCTCGCCGACGAGATCGACGAGCAGGAACTGCGCGAGCAGCTCGATCACGCACGCGAGTTGCGTTTTTCCAAGAAGGAAATGATCTGGCTTGCGGGTAATACCTTCTATGGCCGCAAGCAGATCTTCTCGCCGGAGTTTCTCGCCTGGCTAGCCAAGTTCCGCCTGCCGGATTATGAGCTGAAACGCAGCGACGGCCAGTTCGAGCTGACCTTCCGCGGCCGCTGGGCGGAGACCACCATGTGGGAGATCCCGGCGCTGGCGATCATCAACGAGCTGCGCTCGCGCTCGGCGATGAAGGGCCTCGGTCCCTTTACCCTCGATGTGCTCTATGCCCGCGCCAAGGCCAAGATGTGGTCCAAAGTCGAGCGGCTGCGGCAGTATCCTAACCTCAGGATCTCCGATTTCGGCACGCGCCGCCGCCACAGCTTCCTTTGGCAGCGCTGGTGCGTCGAGGCGCTGAAGGAAGGAATCGGAAGCTCGTTCTCCGGTACCAGCAACGTGTTGCTCGCCATGGACAACGATCTGGAAGCGCTTGGCACCAACGCACACGAATTGCCGATGGTGGCCGCAGCCCTTGCCCGCAACGACAAGGAACTGGCCGCCGCCCCCTACAAGGTGCTGCAGGACTGGAACCAACTCTATGGCGGCAATCTCCTGATCGTGCTGCCTGATGCCTTCGGCACAGCGGCGTTCCTGCGTGACGCGCCGAAATGGGTGGCGGACTGGACGGGCTTTCGGCCGGACAGCGCGCCGCCGATCGAAGGTGGCGAAAAAATCGTCGCCTGGTGGAAGAAGATGGGACGGGATCCTCGGGAAAAGCTGCTGATCTTCTCCGATGGTCTCGACGTCGACACCATCATCGAGACGTACCGCCACTTCGAGGGGCGCGTGCGCATGAGCTTCGGCTGGGGCACCAACCTTACCAATGATTTTGCCGGTTGCGCGCCGACGGAAATCAGCGGCCTCAGTCCGATCTCGATCGTTTGCAAGGTCAGCGAGGCGGATGGCCGGCCGGCTGTAAAACTCTCCGACAATCCGCGCAAGGCGACCGGTGACCCGGCCGAGGTCGAGCGCTACCTCAAGTTCTTTGGCTCGCAGGATTTCGTTGAGCAGGCGGTTAAGGTCTGACCGCCAAGTAACGCCTAAGTCAAACGACGCCACGTGCTGAGCGGAACAAAAAAAGAAACCGGCAGAAGCCGGTTTCAAAAGGGGATCAAAGATGTTGCGATTGTCCATCATCGCAATGTCAAATCTGGCAGTGGAATCTTAAGGTTGCGTTAAGGCGCCAACCTGCCGTTGCATTTTTCTTCTCTAGAATACGAACATGTAGAGAAGGATGATGACGATGAGCGGCACGCCCATAAGCCAGAGAACAATACCTTTCATTGAGAAGCCTCCGCGTTGCTGCCTTTGAAACGATAACGCAGCATCGGGAAATACGTTCCGGGTGTCAGCGAGGCAGGCTCTTGTTTCAGTTTATCGCCAGTAGCCTCGCTTCGCCCTTGTTCAAGAAGTAGGCCTTGTCGAAAAGCCGGAGATCAACGGGGTTCGGCATCCGGATATCGTCCAGGTCCGGAAGTGGTTTCACGGCGGCTTCGAAGGATCGATCGATCTGCGAGATGAAGATGATGATCAGCCCGCGTTGCCGCGCGAATGCCCTCAATTTGCGCACCTGATCGCCAAGCGCGGGGTTTTCACGCCGCTGATCGAGAAGCTGGAGGTAATCGACGACCACCAGCGTGCCGGGATCGGCCTTGGACAGCTTACCGACGATATGGTCGGCGCTGATCGTGTCGGAGCAATCGATCTCGAACAGCGGGGCAAACCGGCCATAGTCGGCCCTGATGGTCGCAAAACGCTCTATGACGTCCGTCACGGTATATTCCAGTGTGAAGAAGTAGGCGCGATGGCCGGCCCTCATCGCCTCTACGGCAAGCTCGAGGCTCTTCAGCGTCTTGCCCTGGCCGGGGAGTGCGCCGAGGACCACGAGATCTCCGGGAGCGAGCGGGGCAAGCATACTCGCCGCGGTGCCGGCAGTCGTTTGTCGTGCCGCAAGCAGGCTCCAAGTGGAGTAGCCCTCCTGAACGGCAATGCGATCAAGCGCTTCATGGAGCGGGATGGCTTCGCCGCGGCATAGGCGTTTCGCCTTGCGTTTCAGATGGTAGATCGGCGCAGTCAGTTTCATCGGTAACCTCCTGATGCGAGCAACCTTCGCAATCCCTCCTTATGCGCAATGCTCGAACAGTCGGTTCGATGATGGATGGCCCCGCATGAAATCTGCTTTCCCGATCGGAGGGGGGAGGCGTGGGCGCGCCCGAATCGAAGTGTAGCGCAGAGGACGTACCAGGTGAACGGCTGTCGGTGGACCGAAAAGGGTAAGGCGTGAGCTACTGACCCGCCACGGATGATGCGGTCAAATGTTCGGATGAGGCGGCTTGCAGATGGCAACCGACGGAGCATTGCGAAGCGCTTCGCACGCGAATAACTGATTGTATCTCTTGAGAGAAAACTGGTGCTGCTAGAGAGATTTGAACTCTCGGCCTCTCCCTTACCAAGGGAGTGCTCTACCCCTGAGCTATAGCAGCATCTGGCGGCCGGTTCGTGTGTCAGCCGCATCAAGCGAGGGGGCTATTGCCATAGCTGAGCGGGGAGTGCAAGCAGGTTTTCGAAGTTTTTCGTGAAGAGCTGTGAGAAAAGTCGCTGGCGCTTCCGAAGACCCTGGTTTTGCGCTATGGCATGGGCATGCAAACAGACGACGAAGAAAGCGGCAAGGCCGTGTCCACGCCTGACGAGCGGCAGGCGGACGGCAAGGT
The DNA here is from genome assembly GCF_014852425.1 of Ensifer sp. ENS09. Classification (NCBI taxonomy): domain Bacteria; kingdom Pseudomonadati; phylum Pseudomonadota; class Alphaproteobacteria; order Hyphomicrobiales; family Rhizobiaceae; genus Ensifer; species Ensifer sp. ENS09. The sequence continues at coordinate 875,772 of NZ_JACVBP010000002.1, read as the reverse complement.
GCGCCAGAAAAAGATAAAGGATACGACCGAGGCGGACCTGAAAAAGGCGCGTCTTGCCAGGAACTTGCGCGACAACCTCATGCGCCGCAAGCAGCAGATGCGGGCGCGCCGATCCGGCGCTGCTGATGAAGTCAGCGGTCTTCCTGCCGCAAAAACGGACGAATCCCAAGATTAGTACCGGCAGGAAGCGGTATCCGCCGCTTCGTTTTCAATTTGCCGGCGGCATGGCCATCGGCCGTTCGAATGCACAGGTCCGTAAATCGGGACCGATCGCGGGGGAAAGCTGTGCAGCGACCTAAATATTACAGCGCCAGGCGTCTGAACGGATGCGCGGCGTTCAAGGTACTTCTAATTTCGCGGCGTCTCCACTAAAGAGGCGCCTTCAGACAACATCGGATTATTTTGGAAAGGCGGGCCAAGCCCGTTCGAGAGGCCTCATGGATCGCATCAGGATTGTAGGCGGCAACAAGCTCAATGGCGTCATCCCGATTTCGGGCGCCAAGAATGCGGCCCTGCCGCTGATGATTGCGTCGCTTCTGACCGACGACACGCTGACGCTCGAAAACGTGCCGCATCTGGCCGACGTCGAGCAGCTGATCCGCATCCTCGGCAATCATGGCGCGGATATCTCCGTCAACGGCCGCCGCGAGCGCCAGGGCGAGAGCTACGCCCGCACCATCCACTTCACCTGCCGCAACATCGTCGACACGACCGCCCCTTACGAGCTGGTCTCGAAGATGCGTGCCAGCTTCTGGGTCATCGGCCCGCTGCTCGCCCGTGAAGGCAAGGCGCGGGTTTCGCTGCCGGGCGGCTGCGCCATCGGCACGCGTCCGGTCGATCTTTTCATCGAGGGCCTCAAGGCGCTTTCCGCCAACATCGAGATCGATGGCGGCTACGTCAACGCGACGGCGCCCGCCGGTGGTCTGATCGGCGCGCGTTACACCTTCCCGAAAGTGTCGGTCGGCGCCACTCACGTGCTGATGATGGCAGCGACCCTTGCCAACGGTACCACGGTGCTCGGCAACGCCGCGCGCGAGCCTGAAGTCGTCGACCTTGCCAACTGCCTCAACGCCATGGGCGCCAAGATCACCGGCCAGGGCACGCCGACGATCACGATTGAAGGCGTACGTTCGCTTTCCGGCGCGCGCCACCGCGTCTTGCCGGATCGCATCGAGACCGGCACCTATGCCATGGCCGTTGCCATGACCGGCGGCGACGTCATCCTCGAAGACACCGACATGGCCCTGCTCGACACGGCTCTCGAAGCGATCCGCCGCGCTGGCGCCGAGATCACCGAGACCAACAGCGGCATCCGCATCGTACGCAATGGCGCCGGCATCAAGCCGGTGGATATCGTCACCGATCCCTTCCCGGGCTTCCCGACCGACCTGCAGGCGCAGTTCATGGGCCTGATGACGATGGCGAAGGGCACCTCGCACATCACCGAGACGATCTTCGAAAACCGCTTCATGCACGTGCAGGAACTCGCCCGTCTCGGCGCCAAGATCTCGCTTTCCGGCCAGACGGCCAAGATCGAGGGTGTCAGCCGCCTGAAGGGTGCGCCGGTCATGGCGACCGACCTTCGCGCATCCGTCTCGCTCGTCATCGCCGGCCTTGCCGCCGAAGGCGAAACCATGGTGTCGCGCGTCTACCACCTCGATCGCGGCTTTGAGCGGCTCGAAGAGAAGCTCACCCGTTGCGGTGCGCATGTGGAGCGCGTCAGCGACTGATTTCTTCGGTTGCGCCTGATACCGTTGCGGTTTCAGGCGCAACATCCTATGTCCATTTCAATTGTGGCACGGCAAGATGTGCGGCGAAACGAAAGGAATGGATGGCATGACCGGATTGAAGCTGCTGGCGCTCGACGAGGAGGATCTCGCTGTCGTCTCCGCCCATGTCCAGGATGCCGTGTTCAAGGTTTCGGGCCTGGAATACGACGCGCGCCGCAAGCAGTTTTCGCTCATCGTCAACCGCTTCGTCTGGGAAACGGCCGATGGCAAGCGCCGCTCCTTCGAGCGCCGGCGGGCGCTGCTCCTCTTCAAGCGTGTGAATGCGGTGCGTTCCGTCGGCTTCGACCGGCGTGACGGCGAAGCGGTGCTCGATCTGCTGACGCTGAAGTTCACGGTGGAGGGCGAGGGGCCGGAAGGCACGCTGGAGCTGGTTCTGGCTGGCGACGCCTCGATCGCGCTTGACGTCGAATGCATCGAAACGCAGCTTGCGGATACTGGCGGGGCGTGGGAAACCGCTTTCAAGCCCAAGCACCCCGAAGGCGCTTGACGCTGATCGACCCGCCCACACCGGCATGTGACACTGGCATACGAGGACGTCCCCTTTGGCAATCAGGCTCAATTTTCTCGACGGTGACTTCGAACAAAAGTTCGCGTCATTCCTGACGACCAAGCGTGAGGTGTCCGAGGACGTCAATGCGGTGGTCAAGGCGATCATCGACGACGTGCGGCTGCGCGGCGATGCGGCGCTTGCCGAATACTCCAAGCGTTTTGATGGCGTCGATTTCTTGGTGACGCCGATGGCCGTCAGCGCCGCCGAGATCGATGCGGCGATCCAGGAAGTCGAGCCGGAGGTTCTCGGCGCGCTTAAGGTCGCCGCCACCCGTATCGAGGCGCACCATGCCCGCCAGCGCCCGAAGGACGATATTTACGAGGACTCCATGGGCGTCGGCCTCGGTTCGCGCTGGACGGCGGTCGATGCCGTTGGCCTCTATGTGCCCGGCGGGACCGCGAGCTATCCAAGCTCGGTGCTGATGAACGCGCTGCCAGCGAAAGTGGCGGGCGTTCCCCGCATCGTCATGGTGGTGCCGGCAATGGGCGGTGCGATCAATCCGGCAGTATTGGCTGCGGCACGGCTTGCCGGCGTCGAGGAAATCTATCGCATCGGCGGCGCGCAGGCCGTAGCCGCCCTTGCCTATGGCACCGAGACGATTGCGCCGGTCGCCAAGATCGTCGGCCCAGGCAATGCCTATGTGGCTGCGGCCAAGCGCCGGGTTTTCGGCACGGTCGGTATCGACATGATCGCCGGACCCTCCGAAGTGCTTGTTATTGCCGACAAGCACAACGATCCGGACTGGATCGCCGCTGATTTGCTCGCCCAGGCCGAGCACGATGTCGGCGCCCAGTCGATCCTGATCACCGACGATGCGGAATTCGGCCAGGCGGTCGAGAACGCGGTCGAGCGGCAATTGAAGACGCTGCCACGCGCCGAAACGGCGTCGGCAAGCTGGCGCGATTTTGGCGCCGTCATCCTCGTGCCCGATCTTGCAGAGGCCGTGCCGCTCGCGAACCGTATTGCCGCCGAGCATCTCGAGCTGGCGCTTACCGACCCCGAACCGATGGTCGCCAAGATCCGCAATGCCGGCGCGATTTTCGTTGGCCGCCATACGCCCGAGGTCATCGGCGACTATGTCGGCGGCTCCAACCACGTGCTGCCGACCGCCCGCTCGGCGCGCTTCTCCTCCGGCCTCGGCGTGCTCGATTATATGAAGCGCACGTCGATCCTGCGGCTTGACGCCGAACAGTTGCGGATCCTCGGGCCGGCGGCGATCGTGCTGGCAAAATCCGAGGGCCTTGAAGCCCATGCGCGCTCCGTCGCTATTCGCCTCAATCTCGGTGATGCTGGATGAAGGCGGACCGCAACCAGCGTCTCTGCGATGTCGTTCTGGACGAGACCATCGGCCGCTCGACCCCTGATGTGGAGCATGAGCGCGCGGTTGCGATCTTCGACTTGCTCGAAGAAAACCTGTTCGAGCCCGCCGGCCATCCTGGCGGCCCCTACAAGCTCAATCTCTCGCTCGTCGATGCGAAGCTGGTTTTCGCGATCTCGACCGAGAAAGGCGACGATGTCGCCACCCATATCCTGTCGTTGACCCCGTTCCGCCGGATCGTGAAGGACTACTTCATGATCTGCGAGAGCTACTACGAAGCGATCCGCTCGGCGACGCCGAGCCAGATCGAGGCGATCGACATGGGGCGCCGTGGCATCCATAATGAAGGTTCGCAGACGCTGATGGATCGCCTCTCCGGCAAGATCCGGCTGGATTTCGACACCGCCCGCCGCCTGTTCACGCTCGTCTGCGTGCTCTACTGGCGCGGGTGAGGGCGGCGACCGGCATGGCGGGAACCGAGGCTCAGCGCTTGAAAATGCCCCGCTCGGTCCTCTTCATGTGCGGCATGAACGCCATCCGCTCGCCGATGGCCGAGGCGCTTGCCAAGGCGGCGCTGCCGGCCGGAACCTATGTTGCCTCAGCGGGCGTGCGGCATGGGGAGCGCGATCCCTTTGTCGACGTGGTCATGGCCGAAGTGGGCCTGGGCCTCGGTCGCCATCAGCCACATACGCTGGACGAATTGGAGGACGACTACTTCGACCTCATCGTCACGCTGGCGCCGGAAGCCCATCACAAGGCGCTCGAATTGACGCGTTCCATGGCCGTCGACGTTGTCTACTGGCCGACACCGGATCCGACGGTGGCCGCCGGCACGCGCGAGCAGATCGTCGATGCCTATCGCGCCGTACGCGATCACCTGTCGACGCTGATCAATCATCGGTTGGTCGGCTCGAAGAAGTCGGAAGACATCTGAGGCTTTGCCGAAAATCCGCGGGCGGTTCCAGCCCAAGACGTTTCCATGCCCGCTTAAATCCCGATCGATTTAAGACTAGAGACATGGAGCGGTACGAAGTGCTATAGCGGCTTCGCGCTTCTGATCCGACGCGCGGCACAGTAGCCCGTCACAAAAGCGCAAAAGCCGGTCTTAGATGGTTCACAAATCCTCGTCGATTGTGTAGTTTCCGGCGAATTTTTCGGGATACCTGACGGTTCCCTAAACAAAGATAGAAAGAACAGTCCTACATGGCGAAAGAAGAAGTCCTTGAATTTCCGGGCGTGGTCACCGAATTGCTTCCGAATGCGACCTTCCGCGTGAAGCTCGAAAACGAGCATGAGATTATCGCTCACACGGCTGGCCGTATGCGCAAGAACCGCATCCGCGTGCTTGCCGGCGACAAGGTTCTCGTTGAAATGACCCCGTACGACCTTACCAAGGGCCGTATCACCTACCGCTTCAAGTAAGCCGCTCCGGCTCTTAGCAATTCCTGGAGCATTTCCGCTTCTTCTTCGAATCGCGAAAACGCTCTAACCTTTGGTTGGATTGCAATTCCAGGCGTAAACCGCCTATCGCATTTTGCTGGAATTGCTCTGGAGTGACGGCTCGTTCCGATGACAGTGGCCAAGAAATTGATACTTGCGTCCGGTTCGCCGCGTCGCGTCGAGCTTCTGGCGCAGGCCGGCATCGAGCCCGCGCGCCTGATGCCGATGGATCTCGATGAGACGCCGAAGCGTGCCGAACATCCACGTTCGCTCGCACGGCGCCTGTCGGCCGAAAAGGCGCGGGCGGCGCTTGCTGCGGTCAAAGGCGAGGCCGGCTGGGACGGAAGCTACATCCTGGCGGCCGATACGGTCGTCTGTGTTGGCCGCCGTATCCTGCCGAAGCCGGAACTTGTCAGCGAGGCCTCGAGCGCGCTGCATCTTCTTTCCGGCCGCAGCCATCGCGTCTATACCGGCGTCTGCCTGATCACTCCGGACAAGACCGTGCGCCAGAAGGTCGTCGACACCAAGGTGCGCTTCAAGCGCCTGTCCGGCTTCGATATCGAGAGCTACCTCGCGTCGGGCCAATGGCGTGGCAAGGCGGGCGGCTACGGCATCCAGGGCATCGCCGGCAGCTTCGTCGTCAAGCTCGTCGGCTCCTACAGCAACGTCGTCGGCCTGCCGCTCTACGAAACCGTCAGCCTGCTTGTCGGCGAAGGCTATGACGTGCACAATCGTTGGCTGGAAGGCTGAACGAGTGACCGACGAAACGAAGAAAAGCGCTTCGAACGTCGCGCCCCTGCGCGCACCGCGCCCGTGCCCGGAATGTGGCCGGCCGTCGCATCGGGAACACTATCCCTTCTGCTCCGACCGCTGCCGCAACGTCGACCTCAATCGCTGGCTCTCCGGCTCCTACGCCATTCCGGTCGCCGACGACGAGGCGAAGGCCGACGACGGCGACGACCGCTAGGCTTACCGCTGCGGCCGGACCCGCCGGTCCGGCTTTTCCTTCCCCACACCCTCTTTGCCGCGAACGGCGCCTCGAAGATCCTCGCGCGTCACCGAGTGCGTACGATCATCTTTTTCGGCTTCCAACGGCCACTTTCCACGAAAAATGGACCAGGGAGAGGATGCGATCTCTCTGAAACTCCTCGCTTTTTCGGCGTTTCGATTGTCCACAGGATTTCGGTCAAAAAACTTTCATTTGGCGCTGGACACCGCCGAACAAGATGCTATAACCCCGCTCGTTCCCGGGGCAAACACAAGCGCCCCGATGGTTCCGAAAGGAGCCGATGCCCGAAACGGCAGGATGCCCGGATAGCTCAGTTGGTAGAGCAGCGGATTGAAAATCCGCGTGTCGGTGGTTCAAATCCGCCTCCGGGCACCATCACTAAAATCAACCTTTGATTTTATTGTGGTTTCTCGCCCTAAACGTCTAGAAAATCTACATCACCTTAAAAAGGTGGAAACTTTTGTTCCCGCTTTGAGCGCGTGTCAGTCGTCGATTGCATCGTTGTCGAAGATAGCCACAGCCGCCTTTGCCAGCAATATCTGGCGGGCGGCTTTCGTGTGTCGCGTGACCTCTTTCGAGGTCGTGTGACCGGTCATCGACATGATCTGATGTTCACTTGCGCCGCGATCGGCGAGGCGAGCTGCGGCCGCCTTGCGCAAGCCGTGCGCAGAGCAATGAAGCAGCCCCGCTTCGTTGCAGCGTTTGCGGAACCAGTTGCCGAAACCGTTCGACGTGAAGGGCTTGTTAAACTCGGTCACCAACAACGTCAGGTCTCCGCACGGGCTCTTTTCGATGATGTCGGCGAGGATGGGGTGGATTGGGATGGCGAGTTTTACGGGTTTGTGCCGGCGGTTCTTGAACTGGGTGAAATTGAACCAGCCGTTGGATATGTGCTGCTTGCCAAAGAGCACGATGTCGCTACGCCTCTGCGTCGTGTAGATCATCAGCGCGAGCGCAAGTCTTGCCTTGGTGCCGATCGGATGGCGCGTCTCAAATTGGGCGACCTCGGCCTCGGCATGACCGTGGCGTTCACCCCGCAGAACATCGCGCTCTGCTTTATCGGCTGTCTCATCGGCATGCTGGTCGGCGTGTTGCCGGGCGTCGGCCCGGTCGCCACCATCGCAATCCTCCTGCCGGTCACCCTCTCGCTCGATCCGACCGGCTCGCTGATCATGCTCGCCGGCATCTATTACGGCGCCCAGTACGGCGGCTCGACCACGGCCATCCTCGTCAACATTCCCGGCGAAGCGACAGCGGTCGTCACCGCCATCGACGGTCACAAGATGGCGCAGAAGGGCCAGGCGGGGCTTGTGCTCGGCCTGGCGGCGATCGGTTCGTTCTTTGCCGGCACGGTTGCCACATCGTGATTGCCGCCCTCGGCGTTCCGATGACGCGCATGGGCCTTCTCTTCGGCCCGACCGAGTATTTCTCGCTGATGATCATGGGTCTCGTCTTCGCCGTCGTGCTGGCGCACGGCTCGCTCCTGAAGGCGGTGTCGATGATCCTCGTCGGCGTGCTGCTTTCCTGCGTCGGCGCCGACATGGAGACGGGCCGTGGGCGCATGACCTTCGGCATTGAGATGCTTCAGGACGGCATCGAATTCGTCGTGCTGGCCATGGGTATCTTCGGCTTCGGCGAGATCTTCAAGAACCTTGCCGACCCGGAATCCCAAGATGTCGTGCGCAGCCGCATCGGCCGCCTGTGGTCAACGCCAAGGGAGCTGAAGGAAAACTTCCCGCCGATCCTGCGCGGCACCTTTCTCGGCTCGGTCCTTGGCGTTCTGCCGGGCAACGGCGCGATCCTCGGCCCCTTTGCCAGCTATGCGGTGGAAAAGCGCATGTCGAAGCGGCCGCGGGACTTCGGCCATGGCGCGCCGGCGGCGGTCGCCGGCCCGGAAAGCGCCAACAATGCCGGCGCGCAGACCTCCTTCATCCCGCTTCTCACCCTCGGCCTGCCGCCGAATGCGGTGATGACGCTGATGGTCGGCGCGATGATGATCCAGGGCATCGTGCCCGGGCCACAGGTGATCGAGCGCAATCCGGAACTGTTCTGGGGGCTCATCGCCTCGATGTGGATCGGCAACCTCATGCTGGTCATCATTAACCTGCCGCTGATCGGTCTGTGGGTGAAGCTGCTGCGCGTGCCCTATCGCCTGCTGTTTCCGGCGATCGTCTGCTTCTGCTGCATCGGCCTCTATTCGATCGCCAACGATGCCGCCCAGGTGATGATGGCCGCCCTGTTCGGGATCATCGGTTACGCTCTCTACAAGCTCGAATTCGAGCCTGCGCCGCTGGCGCTCGGCTTCGTGCTCGGCCGCTTGCTCGAGGAGAAGCTGCGCCAGTCACTGATCATCTCCGGCGGCAGCCCGCTGACCTTCCTGCAATCGCCACTGTCGGCCATTCTGCTTGCGATCGCTGTCATGGCGCTCGTGGTCGCTATCTCGCCGTCGATGCGGCGAAACCGCGACGAGGTCTTCAAGGAAGCCTAGGACTTGCTTTGAAACCTTGGCAAAGGCCATGGGCGTGCCGCGCCCGTGGCCTTTTTTGTTTTCGGGTCGGCGGAAGAGGTATCGCCTCTGGTCGATCAAGAACATCGCTCCTCTTCACAAGTGCGCGGAAGCGGCGTAATCTCCAAGGATATTCTTAAGTAGAAATAATTTAAGTATTATATCCTGCGGGGACAAAGGAATGGCTGCGACGGGAGCGCGCGGCGACAGGCGGGAGCAAATTGACGGGCTTCGCGTGATCGCCATGACGGGGGTATTGTACGTTCATTACTGGAACGAGCATCCCACACTTGAATCGGTTCGAGTTTCACTCTTCTTCATCATCAGCGGCTTTTTGATCGGGGTGATCCTGCTGTCGGCAAAAGACACCCAGGCGACGATCAACGTCACCAACTTCTACATTCGCCGATCGCTCCGCCTGCTTCCGGCGCTGTTCCTGATGCTGTTCGTGGCGGCGTTGTTCAACATGGACGGCATACGCAACAGCCTTGTGTGGCACACGTTTCAGATGTCGAGCCTGTATTTCGCCATCACCCAGGACTGGGAGCCCTGGGTTGCCGCGCATCTCTGGAGCCTCAACATCGTCGAGCAGTTCTACCTGACCGCTCCGCTGATCATCATCTTCCTGAGCCGGCGGCATATATTCGTGGCCTATGTCCTCATCTTCACGATGTCGGTGATCGCGCGGACCTATAGCGACGAGCTCGGTCTTCTCGCCTGGTCAAACATCGTTCTTGCCTTCGACCCCGTGGCGGCCGGGGCCATCCTCGCGCTGGTCAAGGACAATGCCGACGTGCGGGCGGTCCTGACGAGCAAACTCAACAACCTCGCGTCGGTCGCCATCATCGCGTCGCCCCTCTTCGTCGGTATCAAGTTCGGCCACTCGGAAACCTATAAGTTGCTTTGCATCTACGCGCTGGCGTCAATCGTTCTGAGCTCCTACATCGGATACAAGGGCGTGTCGGCCTATCTCCTGGCAAACCCCGTCACGCGCTTCCTCAGCCGGGTCAGCTACGCCACCTATGTGTACCATATGGCGCTCTGGTGGCTGGTCGCGGAGCAGTGGCCGGCGCTCTACAAGGCAGGGCCGATGACATTCCTCGTCATGAGCACCATCACCGTGATCGTCGCGACGATCTCCTGGCATCTGGTGGAAAAGCACTTCGACGCCCTGAAAGCCCTGTTCCCGGTAACCCAGCCGGTGCCGCTTGCCGCCGAGCGTGCCTGACCCCGGCTATGGGACGGGCCGGGGCAGGGGGCGCAATTTTTGCGAACGACCAGAAGCGCCGACGCAATATTTGCGCGTCGAGGCGGGTTTCTTAAGTCCGTGTTAACCACGTATTTGATTGTATCGCCACAATCACAGCGGCCCATGATGGGCATTTTTCAATTTTAAGATGTCACTAATATGGTCAGCATTCTCACGAACGCTGGGGCGATTTCTGCGCTCCAGACTCTGCGCACGATCAATTCCGGCATGGCCGAGGTACGCGGGCAACTGAACTCCGGCCTCAGAATTCAGACAGCGGCGGACAACGCCGCCTATTGGTCGATTTCGACAACCATGCGCTCCGACGCCAAGGCCGTGTCCGCGGTTCAGGACGCGCTCGGGCTTGGAGCGGCCAAGGTCGAAACGGCCTATGCGGCGATGGATGCCGTTACCGATATTCTCAGCGAGTTCAAGGCCAGGCTGGTGACGGCGAGGGAGCCCGGCGTCGACAAGGGCAAGCTCCAGAAGGAACTTGACCAGCTCAAGCAACAGATCCTGAGCATCGCGGATTCGGCGAGCTTCAGCGGACAGAACTGGCTGAGAACCAGCGTCTCCGACATCAATGACAGCGACCTGAACCGCACTTCCGTCGCCTCCTCGTTTTCGAGAGACGCCCAAAACGGCGTGTCGCTGAACACGGCCGACTTTTTCCTGCGGGACTCCTCGCTGTTCAACAGCACCGGCGGCGGCATCCTGCAGGCCGATACGCGGGATCTGAGAACGGTCGGCGGCATCCGCTTCGTGACCTCGGTCGATGTCGATGGTTACACGACCAACAGCAACTACAACAACCGGGCGGGCCAGGCCGGCGAATTCGTGTTCCATTTTGCCGGACCGATCAGCTTTGCGAGCCCCGGCGACACAATCACCTTCGACGTCACCGTCGACAAGGATAGCCCCTCCCAGGGCCTGTCCCTGCCGCTGCATACGGGCAAGACGATCGGCGTCACCGTGGATCGGGCGACGGTCGATACCGTGCTCGGAGCCGGCGCCAACGGCGTGATATCGGACTACACGCAGTATGCCGCCGTCCTGAAACATGCGGTCGAGCAGGCCGGAACCGGCGCCACGGTGCAGACGTACCGGCACGATTATGAGCCCTATCCGCCGATCATCGATCAGATCGGCTTCAAGACGCTGCAGAATTCCGGGCTTAACGGATCCTATGTCGAGGTCTCCAACTTGGTCATCAACACGACGACCGGAGGTGCCGGAGGGCTTTCGCCCAATGCCGGTTTCGGAACGCGCGGATCGGAGATGACGCTGACCTTCGAGCAGTTCGAGGTCTACAAGGACGTTGTCGTGTCGTTCAATTTTTCGGTGAACGGCGAGGCGCCGAGCACCCACGCCTTCGATCGCAACCAGGTCAATGCACTGCTTGGCAAGGATACGGGCAAGATCGAGACGGTGGACGAAATGGTGATGGTGCTTCAGTCGCTCATCACCCGGCCCGACACGATCATCCAGAACAACGGGTCAGGCGGGATCCTGATAAAGTCCGATCCGGCCGCCGATCGGAAATCCGGTGCCGGAACCTTCATCGGCTTCACCAACATCGATGTGAACATCGAACCGATCGCCCGCAGAAACTTCCTTGACGTCGATATCGCGGCGAACCCGCAATCGGTCGATTCCTATCTCCAATACATCGAGGTCGTCCTGCAGCGGACCATCGATGGCGCCGCAGCACTTGGCTCGATGCTGTCGCGCATCGACATGCAGACAACCTTCGCCCAGACGCTGATGGCGACGATCGACAAGGGTGTCGGTCGTCTGGTGGATGCCGAAATGAATGAAGCGTCGACACGGCTGAAGGCCCTGCAGTCGCAGGAGCAGCTCGGCATCCAGGCTTTGCAGATCGCCAATTCCGACGCTCAGAACATTCTGCAGCTTTTCCGCTGAGACAAGTCGCAGCGGCCGATCTGGAGGGGTTGATTCAGGGAGGGGAGAAATCCGTCCCCCGTGCGGATCCGGCTTCGACTGACCCCGAGGCTTAACCCAGCCAAAATTCCCCGGCTGTCACCTGCGTTACAGGCGTGTCGCAGCTTCTGCCTATTCTGGCGCGCGGGAGGACCTGAGCGGCGCAGTTCGTCGCCGCACAATTTAGGCCGCGACATCCGGAAAAAACGGGGGCGCGGCCGGGTCAACGAGGATTAGACATGCGTAAACTTGCGACACTCTCTCTGGCAGCTTTGGTGACTGCGACGGTCGCCGTGGTCGGCGTTGCTCCGGCATTTGCCGGCGGAAGCTACTACAAGGGCGTATCGACAACGCCCATCAACGAAGGCCACAAAAGCGAGAAGTACAACCCTGAGGCCAAGGTCGTGAACCGCCCACCGCCGCGCAACGGCGCCTATTACAAGGGCATCATGCGCAAGTAATGCGGTATCCGTGGGGCGTGCGTGGTCAAGCGGCCTTTTTGCCCGTCGCGCTACCCGGCATAACCTGCGAAACAAACGAGGGCGCCAGCGGCGCCCTTTTATATTTTAAAGCAGAACGTGGTTGAGGATGTCGCTTTCGCTGACCACCAGGTTCGGCAGATGCCCCTTGCGAAGATAGTGCTTGCGGTCGCTGTCTGCCGTGACGAAGACGGCGGTGCGGGCAATTTCGTTCGGCGTGAGTTCCGTTGTACCGGGAACGACGGCGATATGGGAGCGCAGGCCAAGGTCACGCAACAGTTCTTCTAGCGCACCATGGTCGTCGACCCCGTGAAGCACCAGACGATCGATCTCGGCGACCGCGTTCGTGTGCCACATCACCGTCTGCAGGGCGACCATGAGCGGCAGAACGCCCTTTGACCGCTGCAGTTCGGGATGGTGTTCGAAGCCGCCGAGCATCAGACGAGTATAAAGCTCATAGGCTCGGATGTAGTCCTTCTTCGCGATCCACATGCGCAGCGCGACCGTCATGCGCAGCATGGTGAAATCCCGCACCTGCGCATCGAGATAGGCCCGGCGGTCGGGCGTCAGCCGCACGGCGCCGCGCTTGGCGCCGGAATAGAGGAAATATTCAAGGCCGCCGCGGTAGCTGTCCCAGGCGGTGAGCACGTCGGCATGGCCGGCTTGCGGCCGGTCGCGGGCAATCTTCGAACGGGTGACCTGTCGGTAGAACGGCTTTCTCAGGAAGGCGACGGCGCCCTGCTCCAGAAAATGGGCGAGATAGGCGAAGGCCCAGTAGGCGAAGTTCCTGGGCACCCAGGCCGACCGTAGCGCCGACGCCCGGTAGATGCCGATTTCCGGAAACACGTGCCGCTCGCAGAGGAAGTCGAACACTTCCTCGGAAGCGCGCTTCTTGAACTTCGTGTCCTTGTCGACGATGTAGAACGGCGGATCATCGCGCTCCTCGACTTCGTCATGCGTGTACCAGGGCGCGTAGCAAGCGGTGACTTCCGGATTGAGATCCAGGTAGCGGATCGCCTCGCGCAAGCCGTCGTTGATCAGGATGTCGTCGTCGGCAAGGTAGAGCACATATTCGCCGGTCGCGCGGCTGAAGGCGCTGACGACGTTTGCGCCCGAACCGTAGTTTTCCGCCTGCCGGAGATAACGAATCGGCAAGCCCTTGGCGATGAAGCGCTCGGCCACGTCGCGCGTGTCGTCCGTCGACGCGTTGTCGGAGATGATGATCTCGTACTTATACGAGAATTGGTAAAGGTCGACGAAATAGGCGAGCGCCTTTTCGAGAAACGCCGCGCGATTGTAGGTTGGAATGCAAATGCTCAGCTTAACCTGGCTCACGCGCCTCTCCATGGTGCTCATTTAGCGCGATTTCTCGTCGCTCGGACGTTGCCCGTTGCCCGCATTGCCAGCCCTGGGGCTGCCGCAAGACGCGGGGAAACCGCGCATGCAGGGAACTCCCCCTGCCCATTCCTTATTCCGCGTCGATCTTGTGTGAGCCTTGTCTTGGATAGGGGGTGCCCGACCTCTCTCGGCATCGCTCGAATTAACGCTTTGTTAACCATGCGAGCGCACTCTCGGATCAGGCTCACGCCGCTCCTTGTCCGACGGATCTAAGCGGCGGACGGGATACACTGTCGCGGTCGTTCCGATGGTGGCGAGGTAAGGGTGATATGGCAGAGCACATGATGAAAATGCTGATGAGCATCATGGCGGCGTTGTCGTTCGGCTCGCTGCTCTTTCTCGTGGCCATCCTTTAGGGCTGCCACCTTTAACGCCGCCGCGTCCTTCGACGTCCGTCAGGGGTAGAGGTAGAATTCGTCCCAGCTCTCGTGCGGCACCAACTCGCCGATCTTGTATTCGAAAGACAGGACATCCAGGTGCTCGGCGTCGGTGAGGCACTTGAACTTCAGCTTGTACCATTCCCCCTTGCTGCGGAACACGGCGCCCGGCGCCTTCATCTTGTCTTCCTTCACGACCGGTTCGGCGAAAGTATAGGCAATCACTTTGTCCGGTTTGAAGCTCGACTTGTCGGCGTTGATGCGCTCCATCGCTTCGGTGTCACAGCGCTGCTCCAGACGGGTCTGCGGATCGAGCTTCTTGAACTGGCGTACCAGGGACTGATCCATCGCCAGCGCCGGGGAAAACGTGGCGGCGAAGATGAGCGGGTACGCGAGTAGCTTCATGCTTGACGGACTCCTGGCAACGGAAGGACGGACCCGGCAAATCACTGCCGGGACGCGCCAGCGGTTTCAGTTAGGCTTTGTGGCCATTCCAAGGCAGGCCGCGTTTCCGAAACGGCAAACTACGTTTCGGATACGTCGATCCACTCGGCGCCGGTCAGTTCGGCGATGCGGGTCGGGCTGATGTGCACAGCCGCATTGGTGGCGCCGGCGGCCGGCACGACGATGTCGTAGGCCTTCAGCGACATGTCGCAATAGATGCTGTGCGGCTTGGCAAGACCGAAGGGGCAGACGCCGCCGACTGGATGGCCGGTTTCGGCCTCCACCTCATCGAAGCCGAGCATGCGCGCCTTTGTGCCGAAGCGGGCCTTGTATTTCTTGTTGTCGAGGCGGGCGTCGCCGCGCGTGACGATCAGGATCACGTCGTCGCCGACGCGAAGCGCCAGCGTCTTGGCAATTTGCGCCGGCTCGACACCATGGCCCTCGGCCGCGAGCGCGACCGTTGCGGTGCTTTGCTGAAGCTCGATGACGTCGATGTCGGGGGCATGCTCTGAGAAGAAGTCTTTGACGGAGGTCAGGCTCATGGCGAACAGTTCACGTTATTGAAAGGCAATGGCGGTCGGCCGCGGCGCGGAGAGCGCGATGATCTTGTTGCCGGGCGCGCAAATCTCTCAATCGTCGTTGGAAGCGTCAAGGTCTTCCGGACGCAGACCTTCCTGCTGCGGTGGCAGGTAGCCGTGATTGGTGAACCAGTTTTCGAGGATCGCGATAATCGCCTGATCCCGTGTCTGCATTCCCGGGTGATCGGCAATGAACGACTTGAGCGCCGTTTCGATCTTGTCGGTGTAAAGCGCGTTCATGCTCGCCTCCGTCTGGCTAAATGCGATGTCCCGTCCGGCAGATCACAGTGCTACAGCGCCCTTCGCGCGTCCAGATGGAACGACCGGGGACATCCCGGGCGCGAAGGGTACTGCCGCCGGCGATGGGTCAGGCTTGTTTGACGATGCGGATCAGCACCAGAAGGATGACGGCGCCGATCGTCGCGTGCAGGATCGCCGAGAGGATGCCGGTTCCGAGACTGATGCCGATCGCCGGGAAGAGGAAACCGGCGATGAAGGCGCCGATGATGCCGACGACCATATTGCCGATGAGGCCGAAACCGCCGCCCTTGACGATGAGCCCGGCGAGCCAGCCGGCGACCGCGCCGACGATCAGGAAGACAAGAATGCTTTCAATGCCCATGAACGGGTCCCTTTCCGTTGGATCTCCAAGGGAAAGATAGATCAGGAATTAAAATCAGATAGGGGGCAATTTCATCGCGCAGCGATTTTTTGAGCTGTCGAGGGTGGGATGCGGCGCCGGGCCTCAAATGGCAGCCCGGTGCCGCTTGGTTCAGGGTTAGACGATACCGCCCCCGCCGCCGGCAACGGCCGGGCGCTCAGCCGCGACTTTTGCGCGGTAACCGCTCTTGCGGTAGGTTGCAACAGGTGCGATTGCGCCGCCGCTGTCGAGCCGCGCCATTGCGAGGATCGGCTCGACATCGGTGCGGAAGGCTACCTTCAGCGTCTCGCTTGCCATCAGCGCATCATTGTCGTCCTGGTAGCCTGCGAGCGCCTGGCGGTCGACGATCAGCGCCTGGGCATACGCGCGGCAGACCTCGGTGGCGCTCGTCACCAGGCTTTCGATCGGGTCGGTGACGTTGTGGCTCTGGTCGAGCATGTGCGCCGGCTGGAACCCCTTGGCCTTGCGGGTCTCCGCATCGACGAGTTCGTTGAAGACGAGGAACAGCCGGTAGGGATCGATCGAGCCGGTGTCGAGATCGTCGTCACTGTACTTCGAATCGTTGAAGTGGAAGCCGCCGAGCTTGCCGAACTGGATGAGGCGGGCGACGATCATCTCGATGTTAACGTTCGGCGCATGGTGGCCAAGATCGACGAGGCAGAAGGCCTTGGGGCCGAGTTCCTGGGCGATCAGGTAGTTGCTGCCCCAGTCCTGGACGACGGTCGAGTAGAAGGCCGGCTCGAACATCTTGTGTTCGGTGTAGACGCGCCAGTCATCCGGCAGCGCCGCATAGACCGATTTCATCGCATCGAGATAACGCTCGAAAGCGCGGGTGAAGTTGCTCTGGCCGGGGAAGTTGGAGCCGTCGCCGACCCAGACCGTCAGCGCCTTGGAGCCGAGCTGCCGGCCGATCTCGATGCATTCGAGATTGTGCTCTACCGCTTGGGCGCGCGTGGCGGCGTCGGCATGCGACAGCGAGCCGAACTTGTAGGAATGTTCCTGGCCCGGCGCATCGGAGAAGGTGTTGGAGTTCATCGCATCGAAACCGAGGCCGAGCGACGTGCCCTTCTCTTTCAGTTCGGAAATGTCGTTCACCTTGTCCCAGGGGATATGCAGCGACACGGTCGGCGTCGCCCGCGTCAGTTGCTGGATGACGGCGCAATCTTCGAGCTTGTCGAAGATGTTGCGCGGCTCGCCCTTGCCGGGGAAGCGAGCAAAGCGCGTGCCGCCGGTGCCGACACCCCAGGAAGGAACGGCAACGCCGTAGGCGGCGACCTTGCGCTTGATCTCGTCGATGGCGATGCCGCGCCGGCCAAGCCTCTCGCCGAGGCTTTCATAGTCCCGGCGAAGTGCGCTGAGCCGGCTTTCATTTTCGGCCTCGACCGTCGCCTGGCTGATCATGGTGGTCGTCATGAAACTCTCCTCGATCAGCGGGTAAACGACTGGGCGTTGCCCGCGTCGACATTGATGATGTTGCCGGTCGATTTCGCCGACATGTCGGATGAAAGGAAATAGATCGCCTCGGCGATATCCTCGGGAAAGACGCTGAGCTTCAGCATCGAGCGCTCGCGATAATGCGCCTCGAGGTCGTCGACATCCATCTTGTAGGCGGCGGCGCGCTGTTCCTTCCACTCGCCGGTCCAAATCTTCGAGCCGCGCAGCACCGCGTCCGGGTTAACGACGTTGACGCGGATCTGGGCGGAAGCGCCTTCGAGCGCCAGGCAGCGGGCGAGGTGGATCTCCGCCGCCTTGGCGGTGCAATAGGCCGATGCGCCGGGGGAGGCGGCAAGACCGTTCTTGGAGGCGACGAAGACGACGTTGCCGCCGGCCTTCTGCTGGCGGAAGATGCGGAAGGCTTCTCGCGAGACGAGGAAATAGCCTGTCGTCAGGATGTCGATGTTCTTGGTCCAGAGCGCCAGCGTCGTGTCTTCGATCGCGGCAGACGAGGCGAGGCCGGCATTGGAAACGAGGATATCGAGGCCGCCGAAGGCGAGCAGCGCGTCGGCAAAGCCGCCCTCGACCGCCGTCTCTCTGGTGACGTTCATGCTGACGGAGCGGACGAAATCCTTGCCGTAGCGCTTGGAGAGTTCGCCTTCGGCCGCCGCAAGCGCGGTCTCGTCGATATCGGCGAGCACGACGCAGGCGCCCTCCTGCATCAGCCGGTTGGCCGTCGCCTTGCCGATACCGCCGGCGCCGCCGGTGACGAGCGCGATCCGGCCGGCGAGGCTCTTCGGCTTCGGCATGCGCTGCAGCTTTGCTTCCTCAAGCAGCCAGTATTCGATGTCGAAGGCTTCCTGTTCCGGCAGGCCGACATAGGTTGAGACGCCGGAGGCGCCGCGCATGACGTTGATGGCGTTGACATAGAACTCGCCGGAGATGCGGGCGGTCGCCTTGTCCTTGGCAAAAGTTATCATGCCGACGCCGGGCACGAGATAGACCACTGCATTCGGATCGCGCATCGCCGGGCTGTCGGCATGTTTGCAGCGCTCGTAATAGGCGGCGTAGTCGGCGCGGTAAGCCGCGATCGCGTCGGGAAGTGCCGCCAACGTCTTGTCGACATCGGGGCTGGCCGGGTCGAAATCGACCACCAGCGGCCGGATCTTGGTGCGCAGGAAGTGGTCGGGGCAGCTCGTGCCGAGGGCGGCCAGCGGCTTCAGATCCATCGACGTGACGAAATCGAGCACGGCCTGGCTGTCGTCGAAATGGCCGACCTTCTTCTCGTCGGCGCTGATCAGGCCGCGGATGACCGGCATCAGCTTGCGCGCGACGTCGGCGCGGGCCGCCGCGTCGAGCGCCGGCTTAACCGCACCGCCAAAGGCCGGCTTGGTGTTCTCGGCCTCGAACCAGGCGATTGCCTTGTTGATGATCTCGACCGTGGTCCCGTAGGCTTCTTTCGCCGTGTCGCCCCAGGTGAAGAGGCCATGGCTTTCAAGCACGACACCGCGCGCCCGGGGATTTTCCAGGCAGAATTTTTCGAGCCACAGGCCGAGCTCGTAGCCCGGGCGCTTCCACGGCAGCCAGCCGATGTCGTCACCAAAAATCTTTGCCGTCAGTTCACGGCTGTTCTTGGCTGCGGCAATCGCGATGATCGCGTCGGGGTGCATGTGGTCGACATGCTTCTTCGGCACATAGGCATGCAGGGGCGTGTCGATCGAGGCGGCGCGCGGATTGAGGTTGAAGGTGCAGTGCGGCAGGTAGCCGACCATCTCGTCTTCGAACGCGACGCCGCGATAGATCGACTTCAGCGCGTTGAGCTTGTCCATATAGAGCGTGGCAAAGCCGTCGAGCTTGATCGTTCCGACGTCGCCGCCCGAACCTTTGACCCAGAGAACCTCGACCGTGCCGCCTCCAAGCGGGTCCTTCTCCATCACCTTGGCCGAGGTGTTGCCGCCGCCGTAATTGGTGATGCGCTTGTCGGAGCCGAGCAGGTTGGAGCGATAGAGCAAGCGCTCGGATTCGCTCATGCCGGCAGCCTTTGCCTCGTCCCAAAGGTTTGCAAGTCGCGCACCCTGCTGCTTGTCGAGCATCTCGATTTCCTCCCGGTCTGATGTCGCGCGGCTTGGCGACCGCGCAGAGATGTGGTTGGCATCAGATCACAGGACTTGAGCGTTAAAGTCAATCAAAAACGATCAAGTTCGCGCATATTGCGCTGCACAATGAAAAAATATGATTGTTCGTGATTGACAATGGTCGATCGTGATGGAAGCATGAACGCCATGGGAGGAACGCATGCACGAGAAAGAAAGACACCGGATCATTCAGTCGGCGGTTCAGGAAAAGCCCGTCGTCACCGTCCAGGAACTGGTCGATCTGACCGATAGTTCCGAGGCGACGATCCGGCGCGATATTGCAGCCCTCCACGTGCAGAAGAAGCTGCGCCGGGTGCGCGGCGGCGCCGAGGCGATCAACCCGCCGCAATTCGTCGGGCTCGCCGGCCGGCCGTTCAAGGTCAACGAAGGCCTGCATGCCCGCGAGAAGCAGGCGATCGCCAAGGAAGCAGTGGCGCTTTGCGAGGACGGCGAACCGATCATCATCAATGGTGGCACCACCACCTTTCAGATGGTGCATTTCCTCAGCAATCGCCGGATGCAGGTTTTCACCAATTCGTTTCCGATCGCCGAGCATCTTCTGAAGCACTCGAAGAACACGGTAATGCTGTCGGGCGGCACGATCTACCGCGAGCAGAACATCATCCTCAGCCCCTTCGACAATGACGTGACGCGCAATTTCTATGCGCGCCGCATGTTCATGGGGGCGCAGGGCCTCGGCCCGCTCGGCCTGATGGAGGCGGATCCGCTGTTGATCCAGGCGGAGCAGAAACTGATCGACCAGGCCGACGAACTCGTCGTGCTGGTCGACTCCTCGAAATTTCACAAGCGTTCCAGCCTGATCCTGTGCGGATTGAAGCGGATCGCCACTGTCATCACGGATTCGGGCATCGAGGACAGGCATGCCGCGATGCTCGAGAATGCCGGCGTGCGGCTGGTCGTTGCCAGCTCGAGAGCCGGCGCAGATGCGGAGAACATGTCCTCGTCCGCCTGAGGCAGGCGAGGAGAGGGGAAGGTGACGCTCACGACCGGAGGGGCCGGGGCATCGCCAATGGAGGAAATCGCGCCGGTGACGCTTGTTGCGTGCCGGTCATTGGGAGGAAATGAGCATGAAGATCCTGAAGTCACTGATGGTCACGGCCGCCGTTTCGCTGGCGCTGATGGCCAATGCCGCGCATGCGGAAAACAAGAAGATCGCGCTCGTGGTCAAGGCGCTCGGCATCGGCTTCTTCGAAGCCGCCAACAAGGGCGCGCAGGAAGCTGCCAAGGAACTGGGCGACGTCGAGGTGATCTACACCGGCCCGACGACGACGACCGCCGAAGGCCAGATCGAGGTGATCAACTCGCTGATCGCTCAAAAGGTTGATGCCATCGCCGTTTCCGCCAACGACACCGACGCCCTCGTTCCGGCGCTGAAGAAGGCGATGGATCGCGGCATCAAGGTCATCTCCTGGGACTCGGGCGTCGCCAAGGATGGTCGCCTGATGCACCTCAACCCGTCGTCGAGCCCGCTGATCGGCAACATGATTATCAAGCTCGCCGCCGACAACCTGCCTGAAGGCGGCGACGTTGCGGTGCTGTCGGCAACGGCGACCTCGACCAACCAGAACACCTGGATCGCCGAGATGAAGAAGGTTGAGGGCAACTACAAGGGCATCAATGTCGTCGCGACCGTCTACGGCGACGACCTCGCCGACAAGTCCTACCGCGAAACGCAAGGCCTCATTCAGTCCTATCCGAACCTGAAGGCGATCATCGCGCCGACCTCTGTCGGCATTGTCGCAGCCGCCCAGGCCGTCACCGACGCCGGCAAGATCGGCCAGATCAACGTCACCGGTCTCGGCCTTCCCTCGGAAATGGCAGGCCACGTGAAGTCGGGCGCCTCCAAGTCCTTCGCGATCTGGAACCCGATCGATCTCGGCTACTCCGCAACGATGATTGCCTACGACCTGATCAACGGTGCCGAAGCGAAGCCCGGTGCTGAACTGAAGATGGGCCGCATGGGGGCCGTCAAGCTCGACGACAACAACGAAGGCGCGATGGCCGACCCGTTCGTCTACGATGCCAAGAATGTCGAGGAATTCGCCAAGATCTTCTGATCCGGCGAAAGCCCCTCATCCAGCTGCCGGCACCTTCTCCCCGTTCGACGGGGAGAAGGGACAAGCGGCAACGGTTTGCCCCCTTCCCGACGAGGTGGGAGGCGTGCGGCATACTCGTTCCCTGTCTCCGTTCGCGGAGAGGGCAGGGTGAGGGGCAACCTCGCGCGGCGTAACCGTCGCCTCGACAAGCTTTGCATAATCGAAACGACTGAATGGTGGACTGTCTCTTGCTGCAGGATACGCTCACATCGCGGATGAAGCCCGCCATTGCGCTCGAGGGGATTTCGAAGTCCTTTCCCGGCGTGAAGGCGCTCTCCGATGTTTCGCTGGCGCTCTATCCGGGATCGGTGACCGCGCTGATCGGCGAAAACGGTGCCGGAAAGTCGACGCTGGTGAAGATCCTGACCGGAATCTACCAGCCGGACGAGGGCACGATCTCCGTCAGTGACCAGGAGGTTCATTTCCCGACGGCGCTTGCGGCCGCCCGCGCCGGCGTCACCGCGATCCACCAGGAAACCGTCCTCTTCGACGAGCTCTCGGTCGCCGAGAACATCTTTCTCGGCCACGCTCCGCGCAATCGCTTCGGGCTGATCGACTGGAAGAAGCTCAATGCCGATGCACGCGCGCTGCTTGCGCGCGCCGGCGCCGATCTCGATCCGACCATCCGCCTACGCGATCTCGGCATCGCCAAGAAACATCTGGTCGCGATCGCCCGCGCGCTGTCGATCGATGCGCAGGTGGTGATCATGGACGAGCCGACGGCCGCCCTGTCGCACAAGGAAATCCACGAACTCTATGCCCTCGTCGAACGGCTGAAGGCAGACGGCAAGGCGATCCTGTTCATCAGCCACAAGTTCGATGAGATCTTCCGCATCGCCGACCGCTACACGGTGTTTCGCGACGGAACGATGGCCGATGAAGGGCTGATCGCCGATGTCAGCCAGGACGAACTGGTGCGCCTCATGGTCGGCCGCGCCGTCGGCTCGGTCTACCCGAAGAAGGACGTCGCGATCGGCGAACCGGTGCTCACGGTCTCCGGCTACCGCCACCCGACCGAATTCGAGGACATCAACTTCGAGCTTCGCCGCGGCGAGATCCTCGGTTTCTACGGCCTCGTCGGCGCCGGCCGTTCCGAATTCATGCAGTCGCTGATCGGCGTCACCCGGCCGTCGGCCGGCGCCGTCCGGCTCGATGGCGAGGTGCTGGTGATCCGCAGCCCGTCTGAAGCGATCCGGGCTGGTATCGTCTACGTGCCGGAAGAGCGCGGCCGCCAGGGTGCGATCATCGGCCTGCCGATCTTCCAGAACGTCACCTTGCCCTCGCTGTCGCGCACCTCGCGCTCAGGCTTTCTGAAACTCGCCAACGAGTTCGCGCTCGCCCGCGAATACACCGCGCGCCTCGACCTTCGCGCCGCCTCGCTCGATCAGGACGTCGGCACGCTTTCGGGCGGCAACCAGCAGAAGGTCGTCATCGCCAAGTGGTTGGCGACGAAGCCGAAGGTGATCATCCTCGACGAGCCGACCAAGGGCATCGACATCGGCTCCAAGGCAGCGGTCCACGCCTTCATGAGCGAACTGGCGGCGCAGGGCCTCAGCGTCATCATGGTCTCCTCGGAAATCCCGGAGATCATGGGCATGTCTGATCGGGTCATCGTCATGCGCGAGGGGCGGATCGCCGGGCGCTTCGAGCGCGCGGATCTGACGGCGGAAAAGCTGGTGCGTGCCGCTGCCGGCATTCAGGAGGCCGCGTGATGGCAAACATCCTCAGGAACCGCGAACTGTTGCTGGTCGGCGCGATCGCCGTGCTGCTGGCGCTGATCACCTGGCGTTTCCCGCCCTTCGTCGTGCCGGCGAACCTCGCACGCGTCTATAACGACACGTCGATCCTGATCATTCTGGCGCTTGGCCAGATGGCGGTGATCCTGACACGCTGCATCGATCTTTCGATGGCCGCCAACCTCGCGCTCTCGGGCATGGTGGCGGCAATGCTGAACGCCGCCTTTCCGGGCCTGCCGATCCCGCTGATCATCCTTGCGGCGGTCGCGCTCGGCACGCTGCTCGGCATGATCAACGGCGCACTCGTCTGGAAGCTCGACATTCCGCCGATCGTCGTAACCCTCGGCACACTCACCATCTATCGCGGCATGATCTTTCTCCTGAGTGGCGGCAAGTGGATCAACGCCCACCAGATGAGCGACGCCTTCAAGGCCTTGCCGCGCGACGAACTCCTTGGTTTC
This sequence comes from Ensifer sp. ENS09, assembly GCF_014852425.1. Taxonomy (NCBI): domain Bacteria; kingdom Pseudomonadati; phylum Pseudomonadota; class Alphaproteobacteria; order Hyphomicrobiales; family Rhizobiaceae; genus Ensifer; species Ensifer sp. ENS09. The sequence goes on along the minus strand of NZ_JACVBP010000002.1, from coordinate 852,149 downwards.
CCGGTTCTCTCCTGGCTCTCGCTGGTGATGATCGCGCTCGTCTTCCTGTTGATGAGCCGCACGGCCCTCGGACGCGCCTTCTATGCGGTCGGCGGCAATCCGCATGCGGCGGTCTACACCGGCATCGATGTCGGCCGCACCCGCTTCTTCGCCTATTGCCTTTCGGGCGCGCTCGCCGGGCTCTCGGGTTATCTTTGGGTATCGCGTTATGCTGTCGCCTATGTCGATATCGCTGCCGGCTTCGAGCTCGATATCATCGCGGCCTGCGTCATCGGCGGGATCTCGATCGCCGGCGGTATCGGCACGGTGGCAGGCGCGGTGCTCGGTGCGCTGTTCCTTGGCGTGATCAAGAACGCCTTGCCGGTCATCAACATCTCGCCCTTCGCCCAGTTGGCGATTTCGGGCATGGTCATCATCATTGCCGTTGCCGTCAACGCCCGCGCCGAGCGGCGCAAGGGCCGCGTCATCTTGAGAAAGGCGGAGGCTGTCTGATGGCCGAGACCCACCTTACCCCACGCCATATTCCCGACCGGCTGGAAGGCCGAGGCGCGCGGTTGCTGAAGAGCTGGGAAAGCCTGCTGCTTGTCGTTGCCTGCCTCATCTTTCTCGGCAACTCGCTGGCCTCGCCCTACTTCCTCGACCCGTGGAACCTTTCGGACGCGACCTTCAACTTCACCGAAAAGGCGATGATTGCCTTCGCCATGGCGCTGGTGATCATTTCCGGCGAGATCGATCTGTCGGTGGCCTCGATCATCGCGCTCGCCTCGACGGCGATGGGCTATGCCGTGCAACTCGGCTTCGACACGCCGGCGCTGGTGCTGATCGGCCTCTCAGTCGGGCTCATTTGCGGGGCGATCAACGGCTTGTTGATTACCGGTCTCGGGCTGCCGTCGATCGTGGTGACGATCGGCACCATGAGCCTTTTCCGCGGGCTCTCCTTCATCATTCTCGGTGACCAGGCTTTCACCGGTTATCCCGACAGCTTCTCCTGGTTCGGCCAGGGTTATGTCTGGTGGGTGTTCTCCTTCGAGTTCACGCTCTTCGTTGCCCTTGCGGTCGTCTATGGCGTCGTCCTGCACAAGACCAATTTCGGCCGTGCGGTCTATGCCATCGGCAACAACCAGACGGCAGCGCTCTTCTCCGGCATCCGCGTTGCGCGCATCAAGTTCATCCTGTTCCTTTTCACCGGGTTGATGGCCGGGCTCGCCTCGATCTGCCTGACCTCGCGCCTCGGCTCGACGCGCCCATCGATCGCGCTCGGCTGGGAGCTGGAGGTGGTAACGATGGTGGTGCTTGGCGGCGTCAACATTCTCGGTGGCTCCGGCACCATCCCGGGCGTCGTGCTGGCCGCCCTGATCATGGGTATGGTGACCTTCGGTTTCGGTCTGCTCAACGTGCCGGGCATCGTCATGTCGATCTTCATCGGCCTGCTGCTGATCTCGGTGATCGCGCTCCCCATTGTCTGGCGGCGCGCCCGCCAGCGTCTCGCACATTGAGGATCTGATGGATAAATACGCCTTCCGCATGCGCTTGAACCCGGGCATGGCCGCCGAATACAAGGCGCGGCACGATGCCATCTGGCCGGAACTGGCCACCCTGCTGAAGGAGGCCGGCGTCTCCGACTACTCCATCCATCTGGACGAGGAGAGCGATCTGCTCTTCGGCGTGCTCTGGCGAACGGACGACCATCGCATGGCCGAGCTGCCATCCCATCCCATCATGCAGAGATGGTGGGCGCATATGGCTGATATCATGGAAACCAAGGCCGATAACGAACCGGTCGCGGTGCCGCTCAAGACCGTCTTTCATATGGAATGATCGCATGCGGGTTGTTGGCGTTATCGATATCGGCAAGACCAATGCCAAGGTTGCGGCAGTCGATCTCGACCGTTTCGAGGAGATCGCCGTCCGTAAGACGGCGAATGCAGTGCTGACCGATGGTCCTTATCCGCATTTCGATGTCGAACGTCTCTGGGCCTTCCTGCTCGAAAGCCTCGCAGCACTCCATGCCGAACACGCCTTCGAGGCGATCTCGATCACCACCCATGGCGCGACCACCGTCGTGCTCGATGCATCAGGCAATCTGGCGCTTCCGGTGCTTGACTATGAGCACGCCGGCCCCGACAGCCTCGCCGCCAAGTATGATAAAGTGAGGCCGCCCTTTTCCGAGACCGGCTCCGCGCGCCTGCCGATGGGCCTCAATGTCGGCGCCCAGCTCCATTGGCAGCAGAAGACCTTTCCCGACGACTTCGCCAGGGTCGCCTCGGTCCTCACCTATGCGCAATATTGGACCTATCGACTGACAGGTACGCTCTGTAACGAGCTGACCTCGCTCGGCTGCCACACGGATCTCTGGAACCCACGGGCAGGGACATTCTCGTCTCTTGTCGAAAGCCAGGGCTGGACGCCCCTCTTCGCACCGGTGTTGAAGGCGGGCGATATCGCAGGTGCTCTGCGGCCGGAGCTCTGTGCTGCAACGGGCATCGCATCAGGGACCCCGGTCTATTGCGGCATTCATGATTCCAATGCCTCGCTGCTGCCGCATCTGCTGACGCGGGCCGCGCCCTTCTCGGTGGTCTCCACCGGCACCTGGGTGGTGATGCTCGCGGTCGGCGCCGAGGCGAAGGCGCTCGACGAACACCGCGACACGCTTGTAAACGTCAACGCGCTTGGCGATCCCGTACCCTCCGCCCGCTTCATGGGTGGCCGCGCCTTCCAGCTTCTGTTGGGGGAGGGGGCGCCCCCTGTGTCGCCGCAAACGGAAGAGGCCGTGGCCGGGGCCGGCCACATGCTGCTGCCGTCCATTCCCGAGGGATCCGGTCCCTTTCCGGCTGCAAAAGCGATCTGGACGACGGACGAACGGGAGCTTGGCCCCGCCGAACGCTTTGTCGTCGTCTCGTTCCATCTGGCGCTGATGACAGCCACCTGTCTCGACCTGATCGGCGCGCGCGGCGATATCGTCGTCGAAGGGCCCTTTGCTTCCAACAGGACCTATCTGCGCATGCTCGCCGCAGCGACGGGCCGGCCGGTCTTTGCCGATCCCCACAATATCACGGGTACGAGCCTCGGTGCTGCGTGTCTGGTTAAGGGATCCGCGGTCAGGACCGGGGTCGAGCCGCTTGCGGGCGAGATCGCGGTGAGCCTCGCCGCCTATGCGCAGGCATGGCAAAAGGCGACGCAGGACCATGTGTGCAAAGAAAAGCGGCCGTAGAACATCCGTCCCCGGCCGCAGAGATGCCTGGTTGTGTCAGTAAGAGATGGGCTAAAGCCCGATCAAAACACAGAGCTGCGCTTTGCCGACCGGTTGTGCTCGATGTTGAGCACGATCGATACTGCCATCATTGTCAGGATTGCTGTGAGTGCGGCGCCAATGCCAAGAACAATCATTGTTCGTTTCCTGTAAGCGCATCGTCATGATGTCGCTTTGCGTGATGCGAAGGTTTCTTCGCGCATGCAGCGCCCACTTCACTTTCGCTTCGATACGCGAGCGCAAGTCGAAGTACAATTCTAAACTCTTGTGATTGAGAACCTGTTGGTTTCAGGGGCGTTTATTACAGTTTTGTTGCAGCGCAAAAATGGCGCGTGAAAACACCCTGTGAATTTTAGTGATTCCGATTAGAGGTGAGGGACCGTTAACCTTCAAGCAAGGAATTAACCATAAACATGGTCCCACACGTCGGAATGGGATAATTCACAAGTCTCCTCAAGGCATGATGCCGCCCCGCCGTACCGGTTCCGGTCCGGTATCCATTCTTCACCGAATTTACTTGCGGGATGAACGACAGCAGACGCTTTTCGGCGGAGGCTGATCTCATCGATGTGGCGTGCACGTCCGGTGGACCGTGGCCCTCCCTGATGCTCCCAGGCAAGTTCCGAACGTGCACACCGGGGATCAGCGTTGAGGCAGGAAGCATCGTCAGAACAGGCAAAAAAGGGCCAAGCAGGCAGCCTGCTGGAGCGCCTGCGCTTTGCCGGGCTCGACGACGAGAGCTGCAACCGCGTCCGTGATCACAGGCAAAAGCTTTCTCCCCGGATCGATCAGGCGCTTCGCGACCTCTTCCAGCGCCTCCAGACCTATCCCGACGCCGCCCGCCATTTCGACAGCGACCGCCAGATCGACCGCCTCCAGGATCTTCAGTCGTCGCACTGGAACGTGCTGACCGACGCACGCTTTGACGGGCTCTATGCCGAGCGCATCAAGGTGCTCGCAGACACCGCAAGCCGCATGGGCCTCGATCCGCGCTGGCAGATGGCAAGCCATGCCGTCGTGCTCGAACATCTCATCGTCGGACTGATCGAAGACGCCTGGCCGCGATCCTTCCTGCCGATGGGCAAGGCGCGCCGCCGCGAACTTTGCGAGCTCGTCGCCGCTCTGGTGCGCACGACCTTCGTCGACAGCGAGATCGGCGTTTCGCTCCGCTTCAACGCCCTCCGCCAACAGCACCAGCGGCAGCTCGCCGAGCAGCGCAGCGCCGACGAGCTGGAGGTCAAGGCGCTCTTCGGCGACTTTGCCGAAGGCGTGAGCCAGGGTGATCTCGGCGCGCGGTTGCCGGAAACGGCGGTCGAAGCCTATCAGCCGATCGTGGCGAGCCTGAACGCGGCACTCGAACAGATCCAGCAAAGTCTTCAGGCCTCCGATCAGCGCAGCCAGGCTGCCGGGGTACTGGTCGACCGCATGCGCGACGGCGCGACAGCCTTCACGGACAAGGCGAGCGTTGAAGCCGACGCGCTTTCCGGGCAGCTTGCCGTGCTCTCCGACATGGCCGGACGCATGGCGACCGGTTCGGGCCGGATCAGCGCCACGGAAACGAAGGCCAACGAGACCCGCATTGCCGTCGAGCGCAGCGGCGAGATCGCCGGCCAGGCGATTTCCGCCATGGCCGACATCGAGGCGTCGGCCGAAAAGATCGGCCAGATCATCGGCGTCATCGACGAGATCGCCTTCCAGACCAATCTCCTGGCGCTCAACGCCGGCATCGAAGCGGCGCGCGCCGGCGACAGCGGTCGCGGTTTTGCCGTCGTTGCCCAGGAAGTGCGTGCGCTGGCACAGCGCTCCGGCGAAGCGGCGCGCGAAATCAAGCAGCTCGTTTCCGGCACCAAGGCGCAGGTCGAGACCGGCGTCGAGATTGTCGGCCGCACCCAGGACGCGATCAGCAGCATCGTCGAGCAGGTGACGTCGATAAATTCCGCCGTCTCCGGCATCGCCCGCGAGGCGGAGCAGCAGGTCGGCGACCTCCGCGGCGTCGCGACCGAGATCGGCACGATCTCCAGGGGCGTCGAGGCAAGTGCCGCGCTCGCCTGCGATACCGTCCGCTCGTCGGACGATCTTCACACAGTCATCGTCGAACTCGGCGAGACCATCCGCCAGTTCCGCCTGGAGCGCCGCCATCCGGTTGCGCCGGCACGCACCGGTCGCGAGCCCTTCCGTCACGCATCGGCCGCCGTTACCGACGAGCCGGCCGCACCGCTGTTTGACGACGGGCTGCAGCGGCAGCTCGCCGGTTGGCAGCGCTGATTTTTAGGGCAGTAAAGAGTTAGCAGTCGAGGAAGACAGGAATGGCCAGCAAGAAGACCGCTCAGAAGACGCTTAGCCTCGCTCCGGTTTTGGACCTGAACGAGGCGACGGCACTGCACGAGAAGCTGCTCGCGCTCAAGGGCAGCCACATCGTGATCGACGCTTCCGCGGTCGAGCGGGTCGGGACGCTTTGTGTCCAGGTGCTGATGGCCGGCGCCAAGACCTGGGAAGAGGATCATTTGTCTTTCACCTTCAGCAAGGTGTCGGACGCTTTCGACAAAACGACACAGCTCATCGGGGTCGAGATCGACCACCTGATGGCAAAGGAGATTTGAGAAATGAAGAAGCGAGTTCTGACGGTCGACGACTCCCGGACGATCCGAAACATGCTGCTGGTCACGTTGAACAATGCCGGTTTCGAAACGATCCAGGCCGAGGACGGCGTGGAGGGCCTTGAGGTCCTGGAGGAAGCCAATCCGGACGTGATCGTCACCGACATCAACATGCCGCGTCTCGACGGTTTCGGCTTCATCGAGGGCGTGCGCAAGAACGATCGCTACCGCGCCATTCCGATTCTGGTACTGACCACTGAAAGCGACGCGGAGAAGAAGAACCGCGCGCGTCAGGCGGGTGCAACCGGCTGGATCGTCAAGCCGTTCGACCCGACCAAACTCATCGATGCAATCGAGCGCGTAACGGCCTGAAGTCCGGGGATAGCCTCCAATGGATATGAACGAAATCAAAGAGATCTTCTTCCAGGAATGCGAGGAACAACTCGCCGAACTGGAATCGGGTCTGCTGAAGCTCAATGATGGCGACCGCGACCCGGAAACGGTCAATGCCGTTTTCCGTGCGGTGCACTCCATCAAGGGTGGCGCCGGCGCCTTCGGGCTGGACGACCTGGTCTCCTTCGCGCACGTGTTCGAGACGACCCTTGATTGCGTTCGTTCCAACAGGCTCGATCCCGGTCCGGAAGTTCTGAAGGTGATGCTGAAGTCGGCCGACGTGCTCGCCGACCTCACCAATGCTGCGCGCGATGGCGGCAGCGTCGACGAGGCGCGCAGCCGCCAGCTGATCAAGGAACTCGAGGCACTCGCAAACGGCGAAGTGCCGCAGGCGTCGGCAGCAGCGGTTGAAGCGGTTTCCAAGCCGGTCGCCGTCGTGGCGCCGCCGCCGGTCAACGACGAAGGCTTCCAGCCTGTCGCCTTCTCCTTCGATGACTTCGACGCGGCCGAAGAGCCGCCGCTGATGGAAATGCCCACCTACGAGATCGTCTTCAAGCCGAAGTCCGATCTCTACGCCAAGGGCAACGAGGCAACGCTGCTTCTGCGCGACCTCTCGCGCCTCGGCGAGATGAGCATCCATTGCGACATGGGCGCACTGCCGACGCTCGATCGGCTGAGCCCGGAAAGCGCTTACTTCTTCTGGAAGATCTCGCTCAAGACCGACAAGGGCGAGGAAGCGATCCGCACCGTCTTCGAATTCGCCGAGTGGGATTGCGACCTGGAGATTTCGCGGATCGAAGACGAGGCTACGCAGTCGGGCGAAGAGCTGCCGATGCAGCCGGTTCCCTTCGACCTGTCGATCCTTGATGACGAACCGGCGGTATCGGTCGGTGTCGTCGAGGAAGAAGAACAGCTTGCCTCCCAGCAGCAGGATCGCGACGCCGCGGTTTCGGCTGCCGGCACGGCAAGCAACGTCTTGCAGATGGCGCAGTCCGCCGCCCGCGCACCGGCCGAAAAGGCGGCACCCGCTGCCAGTGCCGCCGCCCAGAGCGCTGCCGCGCAACAGGCTGCCGCATCGGCTGCAACGCCGACCATCCGCGTCGATCTCGATCGCGTCGACCGCCTGATCAACCTTGTCGGCGAACTCGTGATCAACCAGGCGATGCTCTCGCAGAGCGTCGTCGAGAACGACACCAACGGTACGTCCTCGATCAACATGGGCCTCGAAGAGCTGCAGCAGCTCACCCGCGAGATCCAGGATTCGGTCATGGCGATCCGCGCCCAGCCGGTGAAGCCGGTCTTCCAGCGCATGTCGCGTATCGTTCGCGAAATCGCCGACATGACCGGCAAGTCGGTCCGCCTCATCACCGAAGGCGAGAACACCGAAGTCGACAAGACGGTCATCGACAAGCTCGCGGAGCCGCTGACCCACATGATCCGCAACGCGGTCGACCACGGCCTCGAAACCCCGGAAAAGCGCCTCGCCGCTGGCAAGAGCGCCGAAGGCACCGTGCGCCTGACGGCGAAGCACCGTTCCGGCCGCATCGTCATCGAGCTTGCCGACGACGGCGCGGGCATCAACCGCGAGAAGGTGCGCCAGAAGGCGATCGACAACGACCTGATCGCCGCCGATGCCAACCTGTCGGACGAAGAGATCGACAACCTGATCTTCCACGCCGGCTTCTCGACGGCTGACAAGATCTCCGACATTTCCGGCCGCGGCGTCGGCATGGACGTGGTCAAGCGCTCGATCCAGGCGCTCGGCGGTCGCATCAACATTTCGTCGAAACCGGGCCACGGTTCGGTCTTCACCATGAGCCTGCCGCTGACGCTCGCCGTCCTCGACGGCATGGTGGTCACCGTTGCCAACCAGACGCTGGTTGTGCCGCTGACAGCGATCGTCGAAACGCTGCAGCCGGAAGCCTCGGCGATCCACTCCTTCGGCTCCAACCAGCGGCTTATCTCGATCCGCAACTCGTTCTGCCCGCTCGTCGACGTCGGTCGCATCCTCAACTTCCGCGCCATCCAGGCGAACCCGGTCGAGGGCGTCGCGCTCTTGGTGGAATCGGAAGGTGGCGGCCAGCGCGCTTTGATGGTCGATGCGATCCAGGGGCAGCGCCAGGTGGTGATCAAGAGCCTGGAAGCCAACTACACCCACGTGCCGGGCATCGCCGCCGCGACCATTCTCGGTGACGGCCGCGTGGCGCTCATCCTCGATGTCGACGCGATCGTCGCCGCCTCGCGCGGGCATTCGCTGAAACCTGAAATGTCACTTGCTGCAGTCGGATAATGACAATGACCTATGCCGCAAAAAATCTGACGACGGACGGACGGGAGCTGATCGCTTTCCGCGTCGGTGATCAGGAATTCTGCGTAAACATCATGCAGGTGCGCGAGATCCGTGGCTGGACGCCTGCGACATCCATGCCGCATGCGCCATCCTATGTGCTGGGTGTCATCAACCTTCGCGGCGCGGTGCTGCCGATCGTCGATCTCTCGGCCCGGCTCGGCATGAAACCGGCCGAACCGAACGTGCGCCACGTCATCATCGTCGCACAGGTCAAGAGCCAGGTCGTCGGCCTTCTGGTCGACGCTGTCTCCGACATCCTGACGATCACAGACGACAAGATCCAGCCGACGCCGGATGTCATCTCGTCGGAGTTCGAAAAGAGCTTTGCGCGCGGCGTGCTCGCGATCGAAGGCCGGATGATCTGTCTTATTGAACTGGAAGCGATCTTCCCGCAGGAAGAAAGGGAAGCCGCATGAGAAGCCAGATCATCGCCGAACAGAAACTGTCGCCGGACGAGTGCCTGGCGAGCGGCGAGTATCCGTTGACCCGTCGCGATCTTACCGAGATCGCCGCGATGATCTATGCGGATGCCGGCATCTACCTCAACGAGACCAAGGCGTCGCTCGTCTATTCGCGGCTGTCGAAGCACATTCGCAATCTCGGGCTCAAAGGCTTCCGCGAGTATTGCCAGCTGGTCGCTTCGCCCGCCGGTGCGGCCGCACGGCGCGACATGCTTTCGCACCTGACGACGAACTTCACGCGCTTCTTCCGCGAGAACCATCACTTCGAGCACCTGAAGACCGACGTGCTGCCGGACCTGATCGCACGGGCCAAGGCCGGTGGCCGGGTGCGCATCTGGTCGGCCGCCTGCTCGGACGGGCAGGAGCCCTATTCGATCGCACTGACGGTCCTGTCGCTGCTGCCGAACGCGGCCGACTACGATTTCCGGATCCTTGCGACCGACATCGACCCGAAGATTCTGGCGCTCGCTCGCGCCGGTGCCTACGACGCGACCGCGCTCGAAACCGTCAATCCGGCCATGCGCAAGCAATATTTCTCCGAGGTCAACAGCGGTGGCCGCTTCAAGTGGCAGGTCGATGATCGCGTCAAGCGGCTGATCACCTTCAACGAACTGAACCTGATGGCGCAGTGGCCGTTCAAGGGTCCGTTCGATGTCATCTTCTGCCGCAACGTCGTCATCTATTTCGACGAGCCGACGCAGATGAAGATCTGGTCGCGCTTCGCCGGCATGCTGAACACCGACGGTCACCTTTATATCGGCCATTCCGAACGTGTGTCCGGTGACGCAAAGGCGCACTTCGACAACATCGGCATCACCACCTACCGCCACACCGGCAAATTTCATGGAGGACGGGCATGACCACTCCCGCTCGCGTTCTCGTCGTTGACGACTCCGCCACAATGCGTGGCCTGATTACAGCCGTGCTCAACGCCGATCCAGACGTGACCGTCGTCGGCCAGGCGGCCGACGCCATGGAAGCGCGCCAGGCGATCAAGCAACTCGATCCCGATGTCGTCACCCTCGACATCGAAATGCCGAACATGAACGGCCTCGAATTCCTCGACAAGATCATGCGGCTGCGGCCAATGCCGGTCATCATGGTCTCGACGCTTACCCACAAGGGCGCTGAAGCCACGATCGCAGCACTCGAAATCGGCGCCTTCGATTGTGTCGGCAAGCCGCATCCCGGCGACCCGCATCCCTTTGCCGGCCTCGTCGACAAGGTGAAGGCTGCGGCTCGCTCGCAGCGCAAGTTCATCATCACCGGCAATAAGGTCGCGGCGCCGGCTCCGGCCAATGCGAATACGGCGTCCGATTACCGAGCCGGCCGCAAGATCATCGCCATCGGCGCCTCGACCGGTGGTGTCGAAGCCCTGATCACGGTCCTGCAGAAGTTCCCGGCCAATTGCCCGCCGACGGTCATCACGCAGCACATGCCGCACACCTTCACCAAGAGCTTCGCGGAGCGGCTGAACCGTCTCTGCGCGCCGGCGGTGCAGGAGGCGACGGACGGCGCGCGGCTCGAAATCGGCAAGGTCTACCTGGCGCCCGGTGGCGAGCGCCATCTGCAGGTCGCCAACCCGACGGCACCCTGCTGCCGCCTGGTGGACCGCGACCCGGTCAACGGACATCGGCCTTCGGTCGACGTGCTGTTCGATTCGGTCGCCGAGCTTGCCGGACGCAATGCGATCGGTGTCATTCTGACCGGCATGGGGCGCGACGGCGCCTCCGGTCTCCTGAAAATGCGGCATGCCGGAGCAAAGACCTTCGGCCAGAACGAAAAGACATGTGTCGTCTACGGCATGCCGAGAGTCGCCTATGAATTGGGCGCCGTTGAAACCCAGCTCCCCCTCGGATCCATCGGGGAGGAGGTCCTGAAAGCAGCGGCGCTCCGCAAGGAAGGAAGCGAATAATGTCCATCGCCGAAAAAATCAAAGTTCTGATCGTCGACGATCAGGTGACGAGCCGCCTGCTCCTGGGTGACGCCCTGCAGCAACTCGGCTTCAAGCAGATCACCGCCGCCGGTGACGGGGAGCAGGGCATGAAGATCATGGCTCAGAACCCGCACCACCTGGTGATCTCCGACTTCAACATGCCGAAGATGGACGGGCTCGGCCTGCTGCAGGCTGTCCGTTCGAACCCGGCGACCAAGAAGGCGGCCTTCATCATCCTGACGGCCCAGGGCGACCGTGCCCTGGTTCAGAAGGCAGCGGCCCTCGGTGCCAACAACGTTCTGGCCAAGCCCTTCACCATCGAAAAGATGAAGGCTGCGATCGAAGCCGTATTCGGGGCGCTCAAATGAACATGGAAGCCGCCGGCAAGCGCGTGCATGTCATTCAGGGCGAGTACAAGGTCTTCAACGATCCGAACATCGTTCTGTCGACCATTCTCGGCTCCTGTGTGGCAGCCTGCATGCGCGATCCCGTGGTCGGCGTCGGCGGCATGAATCACTTCCTGCTGCCAGGTTCCGCGACGTCGCCCACATCCGGCGGCGACGCGACCCGCTACGGGGTCCACCTCATGGAGTTGCTCATCAACGGCCTCCTGAAACAGGGCGCCCGGCGAGATCGTCTCGAAGCCAAGATCTTCGGGGGCGCCAAGACGATCGCGCGGTTTTCCAATGTCGGAGAACAGAACGCCGCCTTCGCGCGCCAGTTCCTGCTCGACGAGGGCATCCGCATCGTCGGCGAGAGCACCGGCGGCGAGCACGGTCGCAAGCTCGAATACTGGCCGTCGTCCGGCCGCGCCCGGCAATATGCCCTGACCGGCGTCGAAACGCAACGCACGGTGCAACTGGAGGAACGCCCGATCGTCGCGCCGAAGCCGGCCGAAAGCTCCATCGAATTCTTCTGATACTGCGAGGCAGGCGCCTCGCAGGCCCGAAATACGACTTCTACCGCAGCCCCGAGCCACGTGAGACATACACATGCAGACCGACTACCAGGCCCACATGCCGCACGTGGAAGAAGCGCTCCCCGAAGTGCTGATGCGCATCGTCACCGAATTGCACGACGTCGCCTATCTGATCGAGCGGATCGAGCCGCAGCTTGCCGGCGACCATGGCGCCGATGCGCTTGCCAATCCCGACAAGATGATGGTGCTGCAGGGCATCGACCTTGCCGTGCAGAAGACCCGCGGGCTGGCCGAATTCATCGACACGATTACCGCATCGATCCCGGACGCCTGGATGGTCGACGTCACCACGGCCGTCAATCTGGTGAAGCTTGCCGATATGAAAAAGGCACTTGGCAACGGCATGTTGCGCCACGGCCACTCCCAGCCGCTGACGAAGGCGGCCGGCGATTTCGAAGCGTTCTGACGCTTGCGAAGCGCGCTTCAGGGCGCGCGTCTGAGAATATCCTTTTATATTCAGCAGCTTGCTGCAGCGTGTCCCGATGCCGCCGCAACTCTGCGGCGAGGCTTGGCTGCGCCCGACGGCCCGCTTCGCGCCGGTGGATAAGTTTTGTGGCGAGGCTTCCGCCGCTTCGATTGGGCTCATCAAGCCAAGTTCGCGCAAGTTTCGTTTCCTACGGTCCGGATCGGGACTGGTGGATTCGCCTGCATTGGAAGTCGATACTCGGCATGTCGATACCCAGAAAACCCGAATGTTGGAACTGCGCAGGGCGCTCGGCCGATGATCGGCCCGATGACCTTGCGATACTGGGTGCGGAAACAGAATGAGTCTGTTGGATCAACTCTCGACGTTCACGAAGAACCTGAGCAGTCTCGGGCAAGGCAAGCTGATCGCGTTGGCGGCGGCTGGCATTGTTGCGGTCGGCATGGTGCTCGGGGCTGGAATTTACGTCAACAGACCCTCGTTCGAGACGCTCTATGTCGGGCTCGAACGCAGCGATGTCACCCAGATCAGCATCGCGCTGGCTGAGGCCAACATCGATTTCAATGTCGGGGCTGACGGTGCCAGTTTGCAGGTTCCGGTCGGCATGACCAGCAAGGCGCGCCTGCTGCTCGCCGAGCGTGGCCTGCCGAGCAGCGCCAATGCCGGCTATGAACTCTTCGACAATGTCGGTTCGCTCGGCCTCACCTCCTTCATGCAGGAAGTGACCCGCGTGCGTGCCCTCGAAGGCGAAATCGGCCGCACCATCCAGCAGATTTCCGGTATCGCCGCCGCCCGCGTCCACATCGTGATGCCGGAGCGCGGCAGCTTCCGCAAGGCAGACCAGAACCCCACCGCCTCGGTCATGATCCGCGCCAGCGCCACGGTCGGCCGCAGCGCCGCCGCTTCGATCCGTCATCTCGTCGCCTCGTCCGTACCGGGGCTCGACGTCGATGACGTGACCGTGCTCGATTCGACCGGGCAGCTTCTCGCCTCCGGCGACGACCCGGCCAACAGCGCCCTCAACCAGTCGCTCGGCGTTGTCCAGAACGTGCAGACCGAGCTTGAGAAGAAGATCGACAATGCGCTTGCTCCGTTCCTCGGCATGGACAACTTCCGCTCGAGCGTCACGGCACGTCTGAACACCGACACGCAGCAGATCCAGGAAACGGTCTTCGATCCGGAATCGCGCGTCGAGCGCTCGACCCGTGTGACCAAGGAAGAGCAGAAGTCCAGCCAGCAGCAGCCGGACAATGCCGCGACGGTACAGCAGAACATTCCTCAGGCCGCCCCGAAGGGCGGTGCCGGCCCGCAGTCGAGCGACCAGGCCGAGAAGAAGGAAGAGCAGACCAACTACGAAATCAACAGCAAGACGATCGCCACCGTCAAGAACAGCTACACCGTCGAGCGGCTCTCCGTTGCCGTCGTCGTCAACCGTGGTCGCCTGGCAGCGATGGTGGGCGAGCCGGCCGACCAGGCCAAGATCGACGCCTATCTCGCCGACATGCAGAAGATCGTCGCCTCGGCTGCAGGCCTCGACACCAGCCGCGGCGATATCGTGACCTTGACCGCCATGGACTTCGTCGAGACGCAGCTGCTCGACCAGGCGGTTGCCGGCCCGGGTGTCATGGAAACGCTTACCCGCAACCTCGGCGGCATCATCAACGCGCTCGCCTTCATCGTGGTCGCCTTCCTGGTGGTCTGGATGGGCATGCGACCACTGGCTCGCCAGCTCGGTCTCGGCGGCGGCGCCGGCCAGATCCAGGGCGAAGCCGCTGGCCTCGAGCTTCCCGACTTCTCTCCGGCCAATGCCGGCGCCGGCGGCGCGCTCATGGAAGGCTTCGGCTCGGACTTCGGCTTCGACAGCACCGACGACCTGCTCAGCATGGGCGACGACAGCGGCAGCTTCAATCGCCGCGTTAAGGAAGGGCCGGAGCGGCGCCTGGCCCGCATGGTCGAGATCAGCGAAGAGCGCGCGGCGAAGATCCTGCGCAAGTGGGCTCTCGACAAGGCGGCCTGACGGACAGAAAACGGCCCTGGAACTTCTTGCAAATCCCGCCCTTGTGGCGGGATTTTTCTTGTCGCCGCCACGCCTCATCGGGCCTGCGGTGGGTTTTGGTGTTCAGGTCAAATATTGTCGGAGTTCGGCCGTCATATTTCATCTGGCGCCGAAATTGCTTCAAGTTTCCAAGGGAGTCCGGCGGAGTCCCGGCGGTTACCAAGATGGTAATATTTTAACGATATCTTAATTTATAGATTCGGCCCGCCCGCATGGCGTGCATTCCGCGTTGCTATCTACTATGTCGGATTCGAGCTATACAGAGTTCATCGCAAATATAACATTATTGCTCTCGAAATTTATTCTTTGAGTTTCACAATTTATATATCGGTAAAATGAGGGAGACCTGAAAATAGGCTGGTGCATTTGAGCAACAGCTATGAAAACAAAGTATAATATCGCGCGCATTCGAAATTCTCTGTGCGCGAAAAACCGTCCTTTTTTGGGATGAAATCCCATCGTTTTCCACTCGCAACGCCGCCCTCCTTCTCGTTCACCGCGCGAAAATCGCCGATTTTCAAGAGAAAAAGCTCTTTCTTTCAAGGTGTTGCGGCTCTTTGTCGATCCTTTCCGCAACAGACGGGTGTTGGCAGGGGGCGTGCGATTGCGAATCGCGACATGCCGGCGATGCGAAGTAAATAGCCAGAAGAGGGCGATGTTTTTTTTCTCGCGTCGATGTACATTTTTAGCAGTTGATTCGCGTCCTGATCTGCGACTGGTGGTAATATTCGGCTTCGGCCGGCTGTTGGCGGCGGCAGCGCAAATGCAGTTCCGGGATGTGGATCCGGCACAGGGGCTGAACTCATGGACATTTCGCAAGCAGACATTGCTGTCTGGCCTTTGCCGACGGCACCGACACGCGCACGCGGCGGCGGGTTTTCGCGCGAGCAGCTTTTGCGACGACTGGGCGAAGTCGCCGGGCGCGGCGGTCTCGGAAGCGGCCTTTCGGCTCTGACGGAATATGTCGGAGCGAGCCATTATCTGTTGGCGCGTTATGATCTGTCGCAGGACAGCGGACTCGACCACGTGGTCTGCTCTGATTGGCCGTTCGACGTCGTCCGGCGGCTTTCCGGCGTGATCACTGCGCTTCATGCCAAGACGACGGAACTGGAAAAATGCCTCGCGGTGCTGCAGCCGTGTTTTCATGCGCTGCCCGACAATGCCGAGTTGCCGCGCGGCATCAGCCGCGAATACTGCGCGATCACCTTCAATGTCGGGCGCCTGCGTTTCTCCCTGATGCTGCTGGTCCCGGACGACGTGATCCTGTCGCAGGAGAGCCTGCGTGACGTCACGCTTCTGGCGGGCTATCTGGCAAGCTTCACCACGCGCGCCGAAGTCCGCCATGACCGCGATTTCGAGCTGACCGAGCGCGAACTGGAGTGCCTGTTCTGGATTGCCGAAGGCAAGACGAGCGAAGAGATCGCTGTGATCCTCGGCATCTCGCGCAACACCATCAACAACTACATCACCAGCGTCATGCGCAAGACCGCGACCCGGACACGGTCCGAAGCGATTGCCTACGCGGTGCGCAATAATCTTGTGTAAGGAACGGGCGCGATGACGCATTTTCTTGGCGGCGGGCGGATCGAGGACGAGCAGAAGCTCGCAAGAAACGGCAACCGCGCCGCGCGAGCGGCCACCTTGGTCACGCGCCTGCAGGCCATGCAGCGTCAGATCAACGCCAAGCACTTCGCAGTCTTGCGCCTCAACAGCAAGGGAACCGGCAGCGCCCGAAAGCTCACCTGCGTCCTCGACAACTGGGGCGTAGCCGCGGAAGCCAACGCCCATGATCTCGTCAACGCCTATGGCGAAGAACTGGTCGCGCATCTCGACCAGTCGCTGCTGCCGATCCTTTGGGATGGAGCCGGCGAGCACCAGGCGGCCGAGCTTTCCGAGCTCGCGCCTTTCGCGCATCGCCTGAAGGGCCGCAAGCTTCCCTATTCTGGCATTGCTTTCCCCGTCAGGCTCGGCGCCCAGGGCAACGGTTACGTCGTCTTTGCCGGCAGCTACGTCGACGCCTCCACGGAACAGGTGGTCGATCTGCACGGCCGCAGCTGCATGATCATGACCGATCTTCTGGCGGCCGACGAGAAGCGCGTCGCCCCGGCGGAAACCTTGAGCGACCGCGAGATCGCCTGCCTGCAGATGGCGGGCGACGGTCACATCAGCGAAGAGATCGCGGAGCGCATGGGACTTTCGGTCCACACGGTCAACGCCTATCTGGGGGCTGCGACCACCAAGCTCGATTCGGTCAACCGCATCCAGGCGATCGCCAAGGCGATCCGCCTCGGCTACATCAGCTAGCTCCGGACACGACGGACCGCGCCGGCCTTTTGAGCGGCGGAGCCGAGGGAATTTAACCTGCCAGCGTCAATCGCACGCCAAGACGAGATCCGTCCGAGCGGCGCTTTCAACTCGCCAGCGGCAACTCATAGGACTTGATGAATTTCGCCTCTGCGAGGCTCCGCGCCAGGAAGGCCGTGTTCTCGTCCGGGTCGGACGACGGGTTCTGGAAATTGATGTGGCTGATTTCGATCCCGGCCGTCTCGTTGCCGAGCGACAGGCGGACATAGATGGTCACGCCGCGGGGCTTCAGTTCGAGGTCGAGCACGATTTCCGGCTCGCTGTCCCAATCCAGATTGTAGTTGCCGCCGAGGCCGAAATTGACCGTGCCGGGCAGAAAATAGAGCTCCGCTGCCGATTCGACGAGGTCAGCGAGGCTGGCATAGGACTCGAACCGCAACAGCGCGATGAAATCGGCGGCGTCGATGAGGCGCAGTTCGGTCGCCACAGGGCGAATTGCTTCAGCTACGATCTGTTCTCGTTTCTCGGAGAATTCGCACTTTTTCATCGGAGTTATGTCATCCGTTTTGGTTGCGACGCATGCACGCGGTGAATGAGTTCGGCAACAGCCTTGTAAAACACCGGTGGAATCACACTATCGACCGAGACTTGTGCAAACATGGAGCGTGCAAGCGGCGGGTCCTCGAAGACGGGAATGCCGCTTTTCTCTGCGATTTCACGGATCTTGAGGGCAACCAGGTCCTGGCCCATTGCCACAACGATAGGCGCGTCGCTCTCCTCGCGGACATAACGCAAGGCGACGGCATAGTGGGTCGGATTGGCGATGACCAGCGTGGCGCGCGGCACCGACGAGATCATGCGCTTGCGCGCCCGATCACGCTGCATCGAGCGCAGGCGCGACTTGACGATCGGGTCGCCCTGCGCCTGCTTCATTTCTTCCTTCACTTCCTGCTTGGTCATCATCAGTTCGGTGTACCAATGGTGCCGCGACCAAAAGAGGTCGGCGATCGCCAGCACTGCGGTCGACAGCAGAATGACGATCATGATCTGGTTGAGGTCGCTCGCCATCGTCGAGAACATCGTGACCGGATCGGAAAACATCAGGTCGAGCGTGGCGAAATAGTCGTTCCAAAGCACCAGAACGACGACGACCGACACGATGATGATCTTGAACAGCGACTTGCCGAATTCGACCAGGCCCTGGATGCCGAAGATCCGCTTGAGCCCCGCCATCGGTGAAACCCGATTGAGCTTGGGCTGGATGCGGTCGAGAACCGGCAGGGGCAAGTTCTGGAAGATGGAGGCGCCGACGCCGAAGACGATCAGCAGGACGAAAACCGGGACAACCAGAGCCGTCGATTTCCAGATCAGATGGGTGATCAGGGCCACGACGTCGGTGGCGTTTTCCAGCCGCCAGGCCTCGGGTTGCTCGAAGATATCCTTGAGCGCCTCGGTGAGGGTGGCGACGCCGTCTGTCAGGAAGAAGACGAAGAAAATATAGATCGCGAGCGTCGATGCGAACATCGTGGCTTCGCGTGAAAAGGGCACATTACCCTTCTCGGCGGCGTCCGAGATCTTCTTCTCTGACGGGGCTTCTGTTTTGCTGTCTTTATCCTGATCGTCCGACATGAGACAGGACGGCTCCCAGTTCCTCTACAGTGACGCGCGTCCGGCGGACATACGCCCTGCATTGCGCCTCCTGTAGTGGACCCAGCGCGGGAACCAGGCAAGAGTTGAGCCCCGGCATTCGCCGGGGCTCAACAGAAATTACCCTTCGGGGAGCGGTCCGTTGGCCGCGTTGCGCGGCCCGTTGGACGGAGGCACGCCTCAGGCGGCCTGCACATCCTTTTCCTTGAGCTCGAGCTGCCCGTTCGCAGCCAGCCTGATGGCTTCCTGCGTGATCGAACGCCGTGCGATGGCGATATCGCGCGGGTTGATGCCGGCATCGCCCATGGCGAGATCGGACTCGATCATGCGGCGCTGGCGCGCGCCGATGGAAGCAAGCACCGATTCGCGCAGTTCCGACGTCGAGCCGCGCAGCGCCATCGTGATGATGTCGGTCGACACGTCGTTGAAGAGCTGAACGCGGCTGCGCTGCGGCATGTAGAGCACGTCGTCGAAGAGAAAGATCTTCGGACGAACCTTGTTGGCCGACGCGGTGCTGAGCGATTCGAGCGAGGCAAGCAGCGTATCGACCTGCGGCTTGTCGAGTTCGTTCATCACCTCGGCGATCTTCGCCGGGCCTGCCGAATTGCGCTCCGCTTCCATCTCGCCGATCATTTCCATGACGCGGTTTTCGATGATTGCGGCGGCCTTCGGGTTGACGTCCTTCATGTTGACGGCGCGCTTCAGGATGTCCGGGCGCTGTTCTTCCGACAGCTGCAGCAGCACCTTGGCACCGAAGCTCGAAGGCATCATCGACAGCACGTAAGCGATCGTCTGTGCATGTTCCTTGGCAAGCTGGACGGAAACGGCGACCGGGTCGCATTCCTGCAGGCGATCCCAGATGTTGGCTTCGTAAGACTGGAACGTGGCGCGTCGGCCGAGAAGGCCGTCGACTTCGTCCGGCGTCAGGCCTTCCTCGAGAATGCTCTCAATCGCCTTGGCGTTGTCCATGAGGCCAGCGCCCTCGGTGAAGAGGTCTTCGAACTCATTGACGAGGGCTTCGAGCTCATGCGGCGGAATGGCGCGTAGCGACTGCGCCGAGGCGATGATCGACTGCAGTTCGCTCTGGGTGAAGAACTTCAACAGCTTGCTGGCGACGCCCTTGCCCATCGCAAGCAGAACGGCCGCCGCCTTGTCCGTCTGGCTGAGCGGCCTTGATAGCGCCTGAGCCTCGAAACTTTCGAAATCCATCATGGATTCATCCTTCGCCCAATCATTGGGCCCTATGACTTCTTATTGCCCTTGATCTCGATGAGTTTGACGCCGAAGCGGGTATCGTCGCCTTCGAGAACGGTAATTTCGCCACGGCCGATCACGCGACCGTTGACCATGATCTCCACCGGCTCGCCGATGCGGCGATCCAGCGCGATCGTTGCGCCTTCGCTGAGGTTCATGAGGCCCGAGACCTGCATCCGGCTCGAGCCGAGCACGATCTGCACGTCGATCGGAATGTCCATGATCAGATCGAGATTGGCGTTCATGCCGCTGCCGGGCGGCGTATCGACGGCCGCATCAGCGCTGTCGAAGGACGTCGCGGCAAAATCCGTGCCGCCGAAATCGCTCGTCGCGGCCGCGCCGCCGAGATCGGCGCCGAAGTCGCTGGAGCCGAAATCGCCGCCGAATGCGTCGAGGCCGCCAGCGGCCGGTGCGCCAAAATCACTGCCGAAATCGGTGGTGCCAAGCGTTTCGCCGCCGAATTCGGAGCCGAAAGCATCAGGCGTGTCGGAATCCTGCTTCAGGACACCGCGCAAGTCGTTGATCGCCTGGTCGAGTTCCATATCTCCGACAGCGACTTCGGCCTGTTCGTTGATGGGTGCTTTTTTGGGTGCCATGTGAGAACTATTCCAGTTGAAGCTTGCCTCAGGCATGCTGCGAGCGCGCGGCAGGCCGATTTAACTCATGATGTGGCGAAGGATGTCCTGTTCGGATCCGTGCGTATCCTTGACCCGAACCGTGTATTTCGATCCGGCGCGCCCGAATTCGCAGACATAGAGGTCGCGGCCATTGGCGTTGACGTCGACGCGAACGTCCTGGGCGTCGAGGAAGGGAATGACGTCGCCTGGTTGCAGGCGGCTGATCGTGTCGAGCGTCAGGCTTTCGAGCCGGATACGTGCCTCGATCGTCACCGCCGAACGGCGAACCTGCTCCTCCAGCTGTTCCGTCCACTCGGCCTTTGCCTTGCGCTGCTGTCCGCTTCCCTTGGGGAAGACGATCGTCGTCTTCAGAAGCACGCTTTGCGGAACGATGATCGAGAAGGTGGAAAGCACGGGGCCGAAGCCGATCGTCATGTCGATCGCGCCGGCGTGAACGTCCTCGATCATCGGATCGGGCTTGGGGCGCGCGACGCTGTTGATCGGGCGTTCGACGATCGGCTCGAAGCTGCCAGGCGCATTGACGGCGGTCCTGAGCACGTCGGCGATCTTCTCGAACAGCGGCACGGCCACGTCGATTTCGATCTGGGAAAGGGCGCGCGGTTGCGGTTCCTCGATGCCGGCGGGCTCGGCGCCGAGCAGCGCCTCCACCAGAGCGATGATGATCGGGCTGTCGCAGCCGATCTGAAAGTCCGTGCACCAGTTGCGCAGCGAAACCTCGCTGATCAGCACGCCCGTGCCCATCGACGAGATCAAGTCGCGGCGCATCCCGGTCCGGTGGCCGGCATAGCCGATGGTGATGTCGAGACCCGTCTCCGCCCGGCACATGTCCGGCAGGAATTCGCCGAAGACCTGGCCGAGTTCGAGGGCCAGCCGGCCGATCACCCGGTCGTCGCCGAGCGCGCCGGTCATACGCGCGAGGAGCTTGCGGTCGAATGCGTGAACATTGGAGGTCATCAGATCAAGCCGCCTTGCTTTCGCCGCCGCCGCCGGGGTTCATCATTTCCTGCTCGACCGCGTCGATCGACGGACGCTCGTAGGCCGAAATGGTCTTGCGACCATATTCGAGAGCGACCTGCGGAACCGAGCCGTTCATGTAGGCAAGCAGTGTCTGCTTGACGATGATGTAGAGCCGGTTCTGCTTCTCGCGCACCGATTTGACGTTGGCCACGAGCGGCGCGACGATCGAATAGGAGAGAAACACGCCGAGCAGTGTGCCGACGAGAGCGGCCGCGATCTTGGCGCCGAGAACTTCGGGCGCCTCGCTGATCGCGCCCATCGCCTTGATGACGCCGAGAACGGCCGCGACGATACCGATCGCCGGGAAGGCGTCGCCCATCGTGTTCAGCGCGTGGTAGCACTTCATCTTGTCGTGGGTGATGGTCTGGATTTCCTCGTCCATCAGCGCTTCGATCTCGTGCGAGCGGGCGTTTCCAATGATGATCAGACGCACGTAGTCGCAGATGAAGGCGGTCAGTTCCTTGTTCTTCAGAACCGTCGGCGCCGACTGGAAGATCGTGGATTCCTCGGGGTTGTCGATGTGGCTTTCGATCTCGTTGCGCGACTTGGTGCGCAGGTCGCGCATCAGCGAATAGAGAACGCCGAGCGTGTCGAGATACTCGCGCTCTTTCGGCACCTTGTGGCGAAAGGCTTCGCCAAGCGCCTTGCCGGTATCCTTCACCACCTTCATCGAGTTGGCCATGATGAAGCCGCCGACGCCGGCGCCGCCGATGATCAGCAGTTCGAACGGCTGGTTGAGGACTTCCATGTGGCCGCCCATCGCCAGATAGCCGCCGAGGATACAGCCGAACGTCACAAGAAGTCCGATGATGATGTTCATATTCGATACCTGTCGCGATCTTATTTTCCGCTAACGGGATACGGTTTCATCCTTGCGTGAGGCTGGCCGGTCCTGGCGACAGGGCCACCTGGCGGAACAGGTTCGCGCAAGGCTGTCCGGTCAGGATTTGTCAGAACAGGCTCAGGGGCTGCCTGTCTCATTCCGGCAGGGGCGGAGCGATCGTGACCACGACCTATACGAGCTACAAGCTGATTACGGCCGACTTGACGAAGTCGCTGGCCCGTGTTGCCGAGCAGCCCGATGTGGCGCGCGAGACCGCGTACTATCTGTCGAAGATCGGCGACGTCAAAACGATCGACGACTTCTTTGCCGATACCCGTCTCTACAATTACGCGATGAAGGCGCACGGCCTCGAAGACATGGCCTATGCCAAGGCCTTCATGCGCAAGGTGCTGACGGAAGGCGTCGACAACGAAGATGCCTTCGCCAACAAGCTGACCGACAACCGCTACAAGCAGCTCGTCGAATCGCTGAATTTTGCAGCCCACGGCGCGGCCGCCACGTCCTTCGATCGTGCGCAGAAGGGCGTCGCAGAAAAATACACCCGCCAGACCCTGGAACAGGACGCAGGCGAAGAGAATGCCGGCGTCAGGCTTGCGCTCTATTTTTCCCGCATGGCGCCGACAATCAACAGCGGTTACGCCATCATCGCCGACGAGGCGATCGCCCAGGTGGTGCGCACGGCCCTGCAGCTGCCCGACGAATTCGCTGCGACCAATGTCGATCGCCAGGCCGAGACCTATGAACAGGCGCTCGATTTCAAGGACTTCCAGGACCCGACCAAGGTAGCCGAGTTTCTCGACCGGTTCACCGCGCTCTGGGAAACCAAAAATTCAACGGACGGTTATGATCCGCTCGCGGTCTTCGGCTCGTCGAGCGGCTACGGCATTTCTTCCGATCTTCTCCTGTCCATCAACAGCCTGAAACTCGGGGGAAACTGAGCGTGCAAACCGGTCTTTACGTCGCAATCTCGTCGCAGATGGCGCTTGAAAAGCGCCTCAACACACTTGCCGACAACATCGCGAACTCTAACACCGTCGGCTTCCGTGGAACCGAGGTGAAGTTCAACCAGATGCTCGGCGACACCAAGCCGGTGAAGGTTTCCTATGTCAGCAAGGGCGAGGAGTTCCTGAACACCAGCAACGGCTCGCTCTCGCGCACCGGTTCCTCGCTCGACTTTGCCATCAAGGGCGACGCCTGGTTCCAGATCGAGACGCCATCCGGTCAGGCGCTGACGCGCGACGGGCGTTTCACGCTGACGGACACCGGCGAACTCGTCACCATCCGCGGCTATCCGGTGCTCGACGCCGGCGGCGCGCCGATCCAGTTGAACGGCAATGGCGGTGAAATCACCGTCGGCGCCGATGGTGCGCTTCATCAGAACGGCGTCGCCGTCGCCTCGCTCGGCCTTTACGAGGCCGATTTCAGCCAGGGCTTCATCCGTCTCGACAACAGCGCCGTTCAACCGGCAGCGCAGGTCGAGCCGGTGGTCGACCGGTTCGATGTGGGCGTCATGCAGGGTTTCGTCGAGGAGTCCAACGTCAATGCCATCCAGGAAATGTCGCAGCTGATCATGGTCACCCGCGCCTTCGACCAAATCACCGCCCTCTTGCGTGACAGCGAAGGATCGCTCGAAGAAGCGGTCAAGACGCTTGGCGGCAGTCGTTAATCTGTGACGGACATCGGCATGCAAAGCGAAGGCCTGAAACCGAGCGCGGGATCGACATCTCTGGCGGCACTTGCCGGCCTGGTCGAGCGCTATGCCAAACCCGAATTCTCGATCGCACCCGGCGGTCACGTCCAGACGATCTCGCCCGGCCACTACACGGTGACCGGCCTGTCGCGGCATGTCCGGCTCGGCGATTTCGTCGCCCACAAGAGCGTCACCGGAACCCATCTCGGTGAGGTCGTTCGGGTCGAGCCGGAGCGGGTGGTCGTCTGCCCGATCGAGCCCGGCGACCCGATCGGCATCCACGACACGGTCATCCGCAAGGGCGCCTTCCGCGTCGCGCCGACCGACCAATGGTGCGGTCGTGCGATCAATGCGCTCGGCGAACCGATCGATGGTCTCGGTCCTCTGCAGCAGGGCGACGTGCGCCGCTCGATCACCAACACCGCGCCGCCGTCGATGACCCGCAAAAGGGTCGAGAAGGGCTTCCTGACCGGCGTGCGTGCGATCGACATCTTTTCTCCGCTCTGCCTTGGCCAGCGTCTCGGCATTTTCGCCGGCTCCGGCGTCGGCAAATCGACGCTGCTCTCCATGCTGGCGCGGGCCGATGCCTTCGACAAGGTGGTGATCGCGCTGGTCGGCGAACGCGGCCGTGAAGTGCGCGAATTCATCGAGGATACGCTGGGCGACAATCTGGCGAAGTCCGTCGCAGTCGTCGCGACCAGCGACGAGAGCCCGATGCTGCGCAAGATGGCGCCGCTGACCGCCGTCACCATTGCTGAGCATTATCGCGACAACGGCGACAACGTTCTGTTGATCGTCGACAGTGTCACCCGCTTCGCCCACGCGATCCGCGAGGTCGCGACCGCGTCCGGCGAGCCGCCGATCGCGCGCGGCTATCCGGCCTCCGTCTTCACCGAACTGCCGCGCCTGCTGGAGCGCGCCGGCCCGGGAACCGAAGGCGCGGGCACGATCACGGCGATCATCTCCATCCTCGTCGACGGCGACAACCACAACGATCCGGTTGCCGACTCGACGCGCGGCATCCTCGACGGCCACATCGTGCTCGAGCGCAGCCTTGCGGAGGAGGGGCGGTACCCGCCGATCAATCCGCTCGCCTCGATCTCGCGTCTCGCGCGCAAGGCCTGGACCCCCGACCAGGAAAAGCTGGTCTCGCGCCTGAAGGCGCTGATCCACCGCTTCGAAGAGACCCGCGACCTTCGCCTGATCGGTGGCTATCGCCCAGGTGGCGATCCGGATCTCGACATGGCGATCAAGCAGGTGCCGGTCATCTACGAGGTATTGACGCAGACCGCCGGTGAGCGCCCGGCGCAGGATGCCTTTTCCGATCTCGCCAACGCGCTGAAGGCGGCGGCGATGGGCAATCAGCCGGGTGCGAGAACGAGGTGATGACCATGACCGATTATGATGCGGACGAGATGGTTCACCAGCGCAAGCGAAGCCGCATGCCGATGACCGACAAGTTCCTGGCTGCGACCGGCGTGGCGCTTGCCGCGTTCGCGACCTTCTTTCCCTGGTATGCCTTCTTCCACCAGGACCAGTTCACCATGCCGCCTTTGTGGCAGGGTTCGACCCGCGAGCTGCCGGAGCGCGCCGCGCGCAACGTCGTCTCTGTCTCCCCGCTCGCCATGCCCGACGCGGACGGCGAGACCTTGGCCGCCATCGACCAGCTGACGACGGCGACGGTGCCGGGCATCGGCGCCGGTCCGGGACCGGAAGGGACAGCCGCGGAAGAGGGGCTGTCGCAGCCCTTTCCCGGCAAGTCCGGCTTCAAGCTGATGCATGTCGCCAACGGTCGCGCACTGATCGAGGATGCGAGCGGCATGTACATCGTGCGCGTCGGTTCGGTTCTGCCCGACAACACGCGTCTTGCCACGCTCGAGCAGCGGGATGGCCACTGGGTGATGATCACCTCCTCCGGCGAAATGTACCAGGCCAACTGACGCAGATCCGTATTCCTTTCCCGTGACCGCCGCGCCATCTCTGACGGATGACGCGGCTTTTCTGCCTTTTGCAGGTAATCTCCGGCGGCCGCGGTCCCGATCCCGCGGGCATCGCTTTCCGACGAAAGTCCCACGCAAGATTACCGGCCTAAGTTCGCATCACCAAGCATGGAGCTTTTGATGCAACCGATTCAGCTTTTCGACCTCGCGTCCCGGCAGGCCCAGTGGCTGACCGTTCGTCAGAACGTGGTGGCCGGCAACATCGCCAATGCGAACACGCCGCACTACAAGGCCAAGGACGTCAAGCCGTTCGAAAGCGTTCTGCAGGACGCCGGCATCCAGATGGCGGCGACCAACAAGATGCATTTCACGGACGGCCTCGCAGCCTCTCAGGTGGCTGAAGTCGGCATGGTCGACGGTGTGCAGATCCAGCAATCGGGCAACAGCGTCGCGATCGAGCAGGAAATGATGAAGACCGGCGAAATCAAGCGCGACTACGAGCTCTCCGCGGGCCTCGTGAAGGCCTTTCACCGAATGATGCTAATGGCGGTACGGAAGTAAGAACCATGGATCCATTGACCTCGGCCCTCAAGGTATCGGCCTCCGGCCTGCAGGCGGAATCGACCCGCCTGCGCATCGTCTCCGAAAACATCGCCAACGCCCGCTCCACCGGCGATACGCCGGGCGCGGATCCCTATCGGCGCAAGACCATCAGCTTTGCCGCCGAAGTGGACCGCGCAAGCGGCGCCTCGCTGGTTGAGATCGAGCGCCAGGGCACGGACGATTCGGACTTCAACATCGAGTTCGATCCGGGCAATCCGGCCGCCAACGAAAAGGGCATGGTCAAGCTGCCGAACGTCAACATCCTGGTCGAGATGGCCGATATGCGCGAAGCCAACCGCGCCTATGAGGCGAACCTGCAGACCATCAAGCAGTCCCGCGACCTGATTTCCCAGACAATCGACCTGTTGAGAGCCTCGCAATAATGATCGATGCAGTTAAATCCCTCGGCGCGTTCTCGGTCACCAAAGAGACCGATGGCACCCACTCTACGTCATCCTCGTCGTCGATCTTCGGCATGCCGGCCGCCACCCAGGGCGTGCCGCAGGGGCAGAGCTTCGCTTCGGTTCTCGGCGACATGGCGACCGACGCCATCGGCGCGATGAAGAAGGCGGAAGGCATGTCGCTCGACGGCATTCGCGGCCAGGCAAACACCCGTGAGGTGGTCGATGCGGTGATGAGCGCCGAACAGTCGCTGCAGACCGCGATCGCGATACGCGACAAGGTGGTCACCGCCTACCTCGAAATCGCGCGCATGCAGATCTGAAGGAACGAGACATGAAGGCCCTTTCCATTGCCGCCACCGGCATGAACGCCCAGCAGTTGAACCTCGAAGTCATCGCGAACAACATCGCGAACATCAACACGACGGGTTACAAGCGCGCGCGTGCCGAGTTTTCCGATCTGCTGTACCAGACCGAACGCGCCCAGGGCGTGCCGAACCGCTCCAACCAGGCGATCGTTCCCGAAGGCGCGATCATCGGCCTCGGCGTGCAGACGGCAGCCGTGCGCAATCTTCACATCCAGGGCAGCATGGTCTCGACCGGCAACGAGTACGACCTGGCGCTGATCGGCCGCGGCTGGTTCCAGGTCGAAACGCCCGATGGCGAGACCGTCTATACCCGCGCCGGCGCCTTCAACAAGAATGCCCAAGGCCAGCTCGTGACGATCGACGGCTACACCGTTGTTCCGGGTATCACCGTTCCGCAGGACGCGACCGACATCGTCTTCACCAGCTCCGGCCAGGTGATGGTGCGCATCGGCAACAACCCGGCGATGCAGGAAATCGGCCAGCTGACGATCGCCAACTTCGTCAACGAGGCGGGCCTCGAGCCGCAGGGCGAAAACCTCTTCAAGCAGACGCCGGCCTCCGGCGACGCGATCGTCGGCACGCCGGCCGATCCGGGCTTCGCGCAGATCAAGCAGAAGTATCTCGAAGCGTCCAACGTCGATCCGGTCAAGGAAATCACCGACCTGATCTCGGCGCAGCGCGCCTACGAGATGAACTCCAAGATCATTCAGGCCGCCGACGAAATGGCGGCCACGGTGAGCAAGAACCTCAGGTAACGAAAGAGGGGGCAAACATGACGTTTCGCCGATCCGCAGACATCAAGGCTTCGAAGGCCGGCCGCGCCAGCGCGCGGCGGCTGGCGGCTGGCGCGCTCCTTGCCACCGCTTTCCTGTTGCCTTCGACAGGTTATGCGGAGCGGCTGACGGCGGTAATCCCCACGCAGACCATCTATCCGGGCGAAACCGTCGACGCGAGCCGCGTCGAAGTCGTCGACGTCACCAACCCCGATCTCGCCGACGGTTACATCAGAACCCTGGGCGAGATCGACGGCAAGGTCACCAAGCGCACGCTTCTTCCCGGCCGGGTGATCCTCGCGAGCGCGCTGCGCGAGCAGTACGCCGTCGAGCGCGGTTCGACCGTGCGCCTCGTCTTCAGCAATGGCGGCCTGACCATCAGCGCTGCCGGATCGCCGCTCCAGGACGCCGCCGTCGGCGAACTGATCCGGGCGCGCAACATCGATACCGGCGTCATCGTTTCCGGAACGGTGATGGCCGACGGCACTGTCCATGTGGTGGCGAAATGAAAATGCTTGCATGCAAATGGTTCCTGTCGCTGGCCGTCGCGTTTTCCATGGCGCTGACACCCGCCTTCGGCGCATCCCGGATCAAGGATGTCGCCTCGCTTCAGGCGGGCCGTGACAACCAGCTCATCGGATACGGCCTCGTCGTCGGCCTCCAGGGCACGGGAGACAGCCTGCGCTCGTCGCCGTTCACCGACCAGTCGATTCGCGCGATGCTGCAGAATCTCGGCATCTCCACCCAGGGTGGCGAGTCCCGGACGCGCAACGTCGCGGCCGTGCTGGTGACGGCGAACCTGCCACCGTTCGCCAGCCCCGGCAGCCGCGTCGACGTGACCGTCGGCTCGCTCGGCGACAGCACGTCGCTACGCGGCGGCACACTGGTCATGACCTCACTTTCAGGCGCCGACGGCCAGATCTATGCGGTCGCGCAAGGCTCCGTCGTCGTCACCGGCTTCAATGCACAGGGCGATGCCGCGACGCTCAACCAGGGTGTCACGACGTCTGGTCGCGTGCCGAACGGCGCCATCATCGAGCGCGAGCTGCCGTCGAAGTTCAAGGATGGCTTCAACCTTGTGCTGCAGCTGCGCAATCCTGATTTCTCGACGGCCGTCGGCATGGCCGCAGCGATCAACAAATATGCGGCCCAGCAATATGGCGGTCGCATTGCGGAAGCCCGCGATAGCCAGGCCGTTCTCGTCGAGAAGCCGAAGATGGCGGATCTGGCGCGGCTGATGGCCGACATCGAAAACATCGTCATCGAGACCGATGTGCCCGCGCGCGTCGTCATCAACGAACGCACCGGCACGATCGTCATCGGCCAGGATGTTCGGGTCAACGAGGTGGCCGTCAGTTACGGAACCTTGACCGTGGAAGTCAGCGAGACGCCGACGGTGGTGCAGCCGCTGCCCTTCTCGCGCGGACAGACGGCGATGGAACCGAACACGACCATCAACGCGCAGTCCGACGGCGGCACGGTGGCGATCCTCAACGGGTCGAGCCTTCGCTCGCTCGTCGCCGGCCTCAACAACATCGGCGTCAAGCCGGACGGCATCATCGCTATCCTGCAGAGTATCAAGACGGCCGGTGCCCTCCAGGCGGAGCTCGTGCTGCAATGACGGCAAACGACAATCATACTCTCGGCCTGACGCCCAAGCTGCTGCTCGCCGCAGCGGCTGTCGCGTCCATGCTCTCGATGCCCGGCGCCTTCGCTCAGGACGTCACGGCGCCGCCGGCCAGCGATGCGACCCAGAACGAGATCCAGCAGTTCTGCACCAACATCGCCGATGCCGCGCGCGACCAGCGCTATGTGCTGCAGCGCAAGGATCTCGAAACGCTGCAGGCCAGCATCGACGAGCGTATCGCAACGCTGGAAAAGCGCCGCGACGAATACGAAGACTGGCTGAAGCGCCGCAACGATTTCCTGAAACAGGCGGAACTCAACCTCGTCGGCATCTACAAGACGATGAAGCCGGACGCAGCTGCCGGCAAGCTTGAGATGGTGAGGCCCGAAATTGCCGCCGCCATCGTCATGCAGCTGCCGGCGCGCCAGTCGTCGTTGATCCTGAGCGAAATGAGCGACGAGAAGGCGGCGGTTCTCACCAACATCATCTCGAGCGCCAGCGACCCGAACACCTCGAAGGAACCATCATGAAAACGCGTCTAACGGCTATACTGACCGGGGCCGCCCTCCTTGCGGGATGTCAGAACCAGGCGCTCAACGAAATCGGCCGCGCGCCTTCGATGAGCCCGATCGGCAGCGGCCTGCAATATTCGCAGACCCCGCAGCTGGCTATGTACCCGAAGCAGCCGCGCCAGATGACGAACGGCTATTCGTTGTGGAACGACCAGCAGGCAGCCCTCTTCAAGGACGCACGCGCGATCAATGTCGGCGACATCCTGACGGTCGACATCAAGATCAACGAAGGCGCCACCTTCGACAACAAGACCGACCGCAGCCGCAAGAATGCGAGCGGCTTCAACATCGGCGCCAACGGCAAGTCGCAGACGAGCGATTTCGATTGGTCGGGCGAACTGAAATACGGCTCGAACACCAAGACCGAAGGCGACGGCAAGACCGAGCGCTCGGAAAAGCTGCGCCTGCTCGTTGCGGCCGTCGTGACCGGCGTGCTCGAAAACGGCAACCTGTTGATCAGCGGTTCGCAGGAAGTGCGCGTCAACCATGAACTGCGCATCCTGAACGTCGCCGGCATCGTCCGGCCGCGGGACGTCGATGCCGACAACGTTATTTCCTACGACCGCATCGCCGAGGCACGCATCTCCTACGGTGGCCGTGGCCGCCTGACTGAAGTGCAGCAGCCGCCCTACGGCCAGCAGTTAATGGATCTATTTTCGCCGATCTGATCGGCAGGGAACGGCAAGATGGAAGAACTCGATTCCAACGCTCCGAAGCCGCCGTCGAAGGTGCTGACCATTGCGGCCATCGCCGTGCTGACGCTGGTTGCCGGTGGTGGCGGCTGGCTGGTCGGCGGCCTGCTCGCGCCACCGCCCCCAAAGGAGCAGGTGGAAGCAGCCAAGGAGCCGGCCGCCAATGCGACCGGCGAAGAGGGGTTGCCGAAGGTCGCGATCGAAGCGAACGGCGTTGTCCAGCTCGACCCGATCACCACGAACCTTGCCTATCCCTCGGAAAACTGGATCCGCTTGGAAGTGGCGCTGCAGTTCGACGGCGTGCCCGACCCGAAACTGGCCGAGCAGATCCACCAGGATATCGCCGCCTACCTGAAAACCGTCTCCCTGCAGCAGATCCAGGGACCGCGCGGCTTTCAATATCTCCGGGATGACATCCAGGAGCGGGTTGACCTCCGCTCCGATGGGCGCGTAACCAATGTGATGTTCAGAACCTTCGTCATCCAATGATTCGATAAATGGTCCGGCTAGTCGCCTTTATAGTTGCCATGATGGCGATGTCCGGTATTGCCGGCGCCCAGAGCTTCCCCTCTGATATCCTGAATACGCCTGTCGACGGCTCTGCCGCTTCGTGGATCATCCGCACTTTCGGTCTTCTGACCGTGCTGTCGGTGGCCCCCGGCATCCTGATCATGGTCACCAGCTTTCCGCGCTTCGTGATCGCCTTTGCGATCCTGCGCACCGGCATGGGCCTGGCAACGACGCCGTCCAACATGATCATGGTTTCGCTGGCGCTGTTCATGACCTTCTATGTCATGGGGCCGACCTTCGATCGCGCCTGGCGGGACGGCATCGATCCGCTGATGAAGAACCAGATCACCGAGACGGAGGCGATCCCCCGGATCACCGAGCCGTTCCGCGACTTCATGCTCGCCAATACGCGCGACAAGGACCTGCAGCTCTTCATCGACATCGCCAAGGAAAAGGGCCAGACGGTCGTCGTCGACGATAAAGTCGACCTGCGCGCCGTCGTGCCGGCCTTCATGATCTCGGAAATTCGCCGCGGCTTCGAAATCGGCTTCCTGATCATGCTGCCGTTCCTGGTGATCGACCTGATCGTCGCCACCATCACCATGGCCATGGGCATGATGATGCTGCCGCCGACGGCGATCTCGCTGCCGTTCAAGATTCTCTTCTTCGTCTTGATCGACGGCTGGAACCTGCTCGTCGGCAGCCTGGTGCGCTCCTTCAGTTGAGCCTGCCGCGCAAACCAGCGCGGCGCGGCAACGATAGATCAAAAATTCAAAGAGGAAAGGCGTGCCCGACAGACCGCGATGGGCTCACCTTTGACGCATGGCGCTCCGGATCATTCGCGTCATCGGGCGTCGCGATCTTCGAAACGGGACAACAAAAAAGGCAGCGCCGCGGCGCTGCCTTTTGTCTTTTTAGGAATTGTCGCCGTTCAGCGTTCGAACGACCCGCTGCGCGGCGGCAACGCCGGAACGTCGATGTGATCGGGCGCAAGTCCGCGCTTGGCGCGATCGGCCATCATTTCGTAGCCCGTTTCCAGGTGCTGGCAGAAACGTTCCGCGTCGAACAGCGGCATCCGGAACCGGTTCTCGTCCAGCCTCTTCCGATAGTCGGCGATCTTCTCACGGTTGTTGTAGAGCGCGACAGCTTCCTTGACGTAGTCCTCCGGTCCGGCGGCCACGAGCTCCGGCACGCCGATGGCGTTCAGCAGGCTCTCGCTCACGCGCGAAGCGAAGTTCGTGCCTTTGAACGTGAGCACCGGAAGCCCGGTCCAAAGCTGTTCCGACGTTGTCGTATGGCCGTTATAGGGATAGGTGTCGAGACCGATATCGGCGAGCGGAATGCGGTTGATATGGTGCTGGTACGTCAGTTTGGGGCAGACGACGATGCGTTTCGTGTCGATGCCGGCGCTCTTGAACTTGGCGAGCAGGTTTGCCCGAGCATCCGCGCGTTCGCACAAGATCCACATCATGCTGTTAGGGGTCTGCTTGAGGATGTCGATCCAGAGGTTCACCGTCTGGAGCGAAATCTTTCGGTTGGCATTGAAGGACGCAAAGACGAACGCGTCTTGCGGCAGCCCGACCTGCGATCGGCAGACTGGCTGCGGCCGCGGCCGCTCATAAGGGTCGTTCGGCTGGTAGCTTTCCGGCAGTCGGCAGTATTTTTCGTAGTAGAACGCCTTGCTGGACTCGGGCAGGACATAGGGGTCGCCGATGATGTAGTCGAGATCGACGTTGACGGTCGTGCCCGGAAAGCCGAGCCACCCGACCTGAACCGGCGCTGCGGCCTGATTGAAAATCGAGCTGCGGCTTTCCAGCGTATGCCCCTTCAAGTCGACGAGTATATCGATGTTTTCCTGGCGGATGACCTCCGCCACCTGCTGGTCGGGCAGATCGCCAATCTCGATGATCCGCCCCCATTTTTCCCGCGCTCCCATGTCGCGCGCAGTGTGCATGGCTTTCGTGTGGCAGAAGAGCGTCACGTCGAAGCGGGACTTGTCGTGGGCCATTAGCACCGATTTCAGAAGCTTCATCGTGGCGTGATCGTCCCAGAAGTCGGCTGAGACGTAGCCAATCCTGATGCGGTCGCCCCAGCGATGAGGAGCACTGCGGCGCACATTGGTGAGTTCGGGTGGGAACGCGTTGTGCATCGCACCGGCGATCTGATTGAGGCGTTCGTCGCCACACCAGGTCGCATGATAGTAGGGTGCCTCGGATGCGAGGATTTCAGTCTGCCCCGTCTTCAACGCGTTCTGGATGTCGCGTTCGTGCTTCTCTACCTCGGCATAGTCGTTGGCTTCACGGGCATAGACCAGATGGGCCGACCGCAACGTGGCATTCTTCGGGTTGTTGCGGAAGAGGTTGGCCAGCGCGTCACGATCTTGCAGGTCGTTGATCTCGGCGGTCAACAGTTTGAACGCAAGCGCATTGTGCAGGCGGTTGGTGCTCAAGGTCAGCGGAGCCTTGAACAGGCCAAGGATCTGCTTCTCGCCGCGCTTCAGGAAGATCGAAGAAATGATGAAGGCAATTTCGGGATCGGTCTTGGCCTTCTCCAGCAGCGGCAGTCCGATGCTCAACGCCTCGTCCTCCTGTCCGTTTGCGAAGTAGAGCTTCATGGCGTCGGTGAGGTAATCCTCCGCCCGCGAGCCGCCGGCTTCACCGGCGAGCTGGTAGGCGCGGGCCGCCTCAGCCTTGAAGCCGAGTTTCACAAGCACCTTCGCCAGAAGCACATAGGTCTTGGTGTCGCGGTTGATCTCCATCAGCACATTCAGCTGGTTGAGCGCGTCCGTGTACCGCCCCTTCTGGTATTGCCGGGAGGCGGTCGAAAAGATGGCTTGGGCGTTCACTAAGAGCTCCGTCGAAGAGGCGCGGCGACCGGCGCCGGCTTGCTAGTCCTTGTTCGAAGCCGAGTTTACTTGGCGGAGCTTGCCTCAGACAGGAGCGCAGGACCGACACATCTAGGCCGCCAGTGGCGGGTCTGTGTCCCCTGCATTGGGGACGCCATTAAAGTCTTGTTAAGTATAAATTATCTCGATCAAAGTTGCCTTGGGCATTTAATCAATTCGCAAGCTTTGCACGCGATAGTCCCTTTCACATGACGGGTTTGGTTTCTTCCGAGATAGTTGGAACCGAGTGGCATGAAGCCGATCCGCCATCACCGGGAAGTCCGGTATGTCCCCTAAATCGTCTAAAGTAATCAAGGGACACTCTAATGACGAGCATCATCACCAATTCTTCCGCCATGGGCGCACTCGCCACCCTGCGTTCGATCAACTCCTCGATGGAAACCACCCAGGAGCGCATTTCGTCGGGCCTGCGCGTCGGTTCCGCGGCTGACAACGCTGCTTACTGGTCGATCGCGACCACCATGCGTTCGGACAACAAGGCCCTCTCGGCCGTTCAGGACGCCCTCGGCCTCGGCGCTGCCAAGACCGACGTTGCCTACACGGCCATGGAAAGCTCCAAGGACGTCGTCGACGAAATCAAGAAGAAGCTGGTTGCCGCCAGCGAGCCGGGCGTTGACAAGAGCAAGATCCAGAAGGAAGTCAAGGAGCTGCAGAACCAGTTGGTGAGCATCGCCAAGTCGGCCTCCTTCTCCGGCGAAAACTGGGTCTACACCGACGCCAATAACGCTGCCGGCACCAAGTCGGTCGTCGGTTCGTTCAACCGCGACGCCAAGGGCAATGTCAGCCTGACGACGTTGCAGTTCGACACCAACAAGAGCTCGCTCATCGAAGTCGACACGGCTGGCAACAACGTCACCAACGGCACGGGCCTGCTCTCCAGCAACATCTCCTACACCGACACCAGCGGCGGCGGCACCGGCTCGACCGTATCGCTCTCCTTCAGCGTTCTGTCGCTCGACATCACCAACATGACGACCGGCGCTCTGTCGCAGGCTCTGTCGGGTGTTGACTCGATCCTGACGCAGATGACCGACGCTGCCGCTGACCTCGGTGCGCTTAACAGCCGCGTCGAACTGCAGAAGGGCTTCGTCGATAACCTCTCGGACTCGATCGAGAAGGGCGTTGGCCGCCTCGTAGACGCCGACATGAACGAGGAATCGACCCGCCTGAAGGCTCTGCAGACGCAGCAGCAGCTCGGCATCCAGGCACTGTCGATCGCGAACTCGAACTCGCAGAACGTTCTGTCGCTGTTCCGTTAATCGACGGGCTGAAGGGGGCGGGCCACGGCCCGCACCCGAAGCAAGATACGAAACCGCGCCTCGCAAGAGGCGCGGTTTTTCTTTGTCGCCAATGCACTGATAAAACTTCGAAAAGTTTCTCCGGGTTTTAGGGTTCGTTAACCACGATGGTGTTTGTTGTAACCATCGAAACGACGGGTTGACCCGAACAGATTAGAGCGTCAGCAGGCATGAGGCTGACCGTCGTTTCCCGGTAATCCCGGAATGTCCCTTTCCATTTCATCTTTGCCAACAAGGGGCACTCAGCCAATGACGAGCATCATCACCAATTCTTCCGCCATGGGCGCACTCGCCACCCTGCGTTCGATCAACTCCTCGATGGAAACCACCCAGGAGCGCATTTCGTCGGGCCTGCGCGTCGGTTCCGCGGCTGACAACGCTGCTTACTGGTCGATCGCGACCACCATGCGTTCGGACAACAAGGCCCTCTCGGCCGTTCAGGACGCCCTCGGCCTCGGCGCTGCCAAGACCGACGTTGCCTACACGGCCATGGAAAGCTCCAAGGACGTCGTCGACGAAATCAAGAAGAAGCTGGTTGCCGCCAGCGAGCCGGGCGTTGACAAGAGCAAGATCCAGAAGGAAATCAAGGAGCTGCAGAACCAGCTTCTGAGCATTGCCAAGTCGGCTTCCTTCTCGGGCGAAAACTGGGTCTACACCGACGCCAATAACGCTGCCGGCACCAAGTCGGTCGTCGGTTCGTTCAACCGCGACGCCAAGGGCAATGTCAGCCTGACGACGTTGCAGTTCGACACCAACAAGAGCTCGCTCATCGAAGTCGACACGGCTGGCAACAACGTCACCAACGGCACGGGCCTGCTCTCCAGCAACATCTCCTACACCGACACCAGCGGCGGTGGCACCGGCTCGACCGTATCGCTCTCCTTCAGCGTTCTGTCGCTCGACATCACCAACATGACGACCGGCGCTCTGTCGCAGGCTCTGTCGGGTGTTGACTCGATCCTGACGCAGATGACCGACGCTGCCGCTGACCTCGGTGCGCTTAACAGCCGCGTCGAACTGCAGAAGGGCTTCGTCGATAACCTCTCGGACTCGATCGAGAAGGGCGTTGGCCGCCTCGTAGACGCCGACATGAACGAGGAATCGACCCGCCTGAAGGCTCTGCAGACGCAGCAGCAGCTCGGCATCCAGGCGCTCACGATCGCCAACTCGAACTCGCAGAACATCCTGTCGCTGTTCCGTTAATCGATCGGCCGAACATGACGGGCGATCTTCGCCCGTCACTTCGAAAAGAAGCCGCACATCCCCCGTGGATCGTGCGGCTTTTTCCTTTTGCGCTCCGGTATTCCATGGCCACCAGGCGTCGCCGGCGTCCGTTCCAAGCGAACCGCGCCCACCTTAACGTTTCGTCCATCTTCCCTTATTTTTGTTCACCTTTGTTACTGACTTCCTAACGGTGTTAACCGTTTGTTAACTATGAGATCGTTACATATTCGTTAAGAGCGAAGGGTCGCCTCCAGGGCAAAACAGGGGCGATTCGCATGATGCCAGTCCCATCGCTGCCGGTAACACTCCGGAATGTCCTTATGAATTCAATCGGGACAGGTGACCAATGACCAGCATCATGACCAACACCGCCGCCATGGCGGCTCTCCAGACTTTGCGTTCGATCAACTCCGACATGGCCGAAGTCCAGGACCGCATCTCCTCGGGCTATCGCGTGCAGACAGCCGCGGACAACGCCGCCTATTGGTCGATCGCAACCACCATGCGCTCCGACAACGCGGCGCTCTCCACCGTTCAGGACGCCCTCGGCCTCGGCGCCGCCAAGATCGACACGGCCTATGCGGCGATGAATTCCTCGATCGAGGTCGTCAGCGCGATCAAGAGCAAGCTCGTCGCGGCGAGCGAGCCGGGCGTCGACAAGCTGAAGATCGACAAGGAAATCTCCGAGCTCAAGAACCAGCTCATCTCGGCCGCACAGTCTGCATCGTTCTCCAGTGAAAACTGGCTCTACAACGCCGCGACGGCCCCCGTCGGCACCAAGTCGGTTGTCGCCTCGTTCAACCGTGACGCCAACGGCAACGTGTCGGTCACCACGCTCGACTTCGACACCTCGCAGTCAATGCTGATCGACAAGCAGAATGCGAGCCGCGGCATCCTGACCCGGAACTACGACGCCTCCCAGCTCACCTCTCCTCCCGGCACGGCGGGCGCACGCCTGTACCACCTGATCGGCGCGCCGGCGACGACGCCGATCGGCACGACGGCGGAAATCAAGCTGACCGCATCGACGACGCCTGCCGAAATGTCCGACATGATCAGCGTCGTCGAACGTATCCTCAACCAGTTGACGGATGCCGGCTCCACGCTCGGCGCCATCACCAAGCGCATCGAGCTGCAGGAGGGCTTCATCGCCAACCTGATGGATACGATCGACAAGGGCGTCGGTCGTCTGGTCGATGCCGACATGAACGAGGAATCGACGCGGCTGAAGGCGCTGCAGACGCAGCAGCAACTGGGCATCCAGGCGCTCTCGATCGCCAACACCAATTCCGAAAACATCCTGCGCCTGTTCCAGCAGTAAGGCGCGAAGGCGGACCGCGGCTGCAAACGGCCGCCGATCTGCCAAACTGAGCCCATCGCCCCGGTGTGGGTGACGGCACTTTGAGTTCTGCCACGTCGTCGGTCACGGCACCCGGTGGAAACTGTTGGACCGCGCTAATTGCCCTGGCGCGGTCCAACACATTCATTTTCGCACAAGTTTGACCGAATAGCCTTCCCTCGCAGTCCTGTCGGATGACTGCCGGCCAAAATGACCTTTGCGCCGTCGCCTGCATCGGATCGTTCCGGGACCAACCGACCCCGGATCGCGCCGATGTACGTCAAGAATGCTGGGTTCGCCGTATCCGACGGTCGGGCCCGAGGGAGACATGTCAGCAGTGCCAGGAGCAATGGAAGTCCGCGCCAGGGAGCGCCGCCTCTCAAGCAGATGGGGATCGCCGCATTGCCGCAGGTCCGCTGCAGGGGGCCGGCCATGAGTGCAATGCTCTCCCGCTATCTCAAGGACTTCAGCGCGCCGAAAGTCGAGCTGTCGCTGATGCCGCCGAAATATTTCCCTGATCTGGATGCCGACTATGCCGATGGCGAGCGCCTCGGCGCGAGACCCGCCATGCCGGAAATCGATATCGATGCGGAGCGCCGGAGAGCCTTTGCCGAAGGGCGGGCCGAGGCGACCGCGGAACTCGTGTTTGAACACGAAAAGCAGATTGCCGAACTCCAGGCGGCGCACGCGGCCGAACTCGAGGCGCTGACGCGGCGCTTCGAGGAGGAAACCGCGAACCGTCTGGCGCAGCGCATCGACGAAATGACCGAAGGGCTTGCCGTCGCACTCGGCGATCAGGCCGCTCGCGTGCTTGCACCGGTCATGGGCGATGCCCTCATGCAGCGCGCCGTTGCCGATATGGCGCAGATGCTGCGCCAGGGCCTTGTGGCCGGCGAAGGCAGCACCATCGTCGTCAAGGGCCCGGCGTCTATCTTCGAGGCGCTGAAGCGCCAGCTCGGAGAAGACTTGCCGTCCTTGCGGCACGTCGAATCCGACGATGTCGATCTCGCCGTCGAGATGGATGGCACCATCCTCGTGACGCGCATGGCCGCCTGGGCCGATACAGTTCGGAAAGTTCTCGCATGAGCGACGAAAACCACCACAACGGCAAGCACGAGATCATCATCGTCAAGCGTCACAGCGGCAGCCATGACGGCCACCATGGCGGCTCCTGGAAGATCGCCTATGCCGACTTCATGACCGCAATGATGGCCTTCTTTCTCGTAATGTGGCTGATCAATGCCGCCAACGAAGAGACGAAGGCGGCGATCGCTTCCTATTTCAATCCGGTGCAATTGACCGACCAGAAGCCGGCCGAACGTGGCTTGAAGGACCCGGCCAAGGATGCGCAGGGCGAAGAAACGCAGCAGCGTTCGAAGGTCGATGGCGAGCAGGACAAGTCCGGTGGCTCGGCCAAGACCGGCGATCAGCTGACGGCCACGTCGGGCGAAGAGACGAAGTATTCCGACGCGGACTTCTTCGAAAACCCCTATTCGGTGCTTTCCGAAATCGCGCGCGAGGTCGGCCAGCAGGCCAACATCAGCGTCAAGGGTGAGGGCGGTGCGGCCCAGTCCGGCCCGGCCACCGGCGCCGATGGCGGCGAGGCCTATCGTGACCCGTTCGACCCGGACTTCTGGACCAAGCAGGTTGAAGTCAAGGACGCCGGCAACACGGCCGAAACCGTCGCTGCCCTTGCCGACAAGTCGACGGAGCCCGCAGGTGCGACGCCGACTGTAAAGAAGTCCGAGGCGGACGCGTCGGAACAGACGCCCGACGCGGCCGACAAACAGGCCGGTGACGGCAAGGACACGAACACGGGCGCTGGCAAGGACACGGCGGATGCCGCGGCCGGCGAAAAGCCGAAGGCCGAGGCCGACGCCAAGGCGCAGGCGGCCGAACTCCAGGCCGAGCTGAAGAAGCAGCTTGCCGGCGAGGCGGGCCAGCTGGCTGAGGGACTTGTCGTGACGCCCGCTGAAGGCGGCCTGATGGTGACGATCAGCGAGCGCACCGACGCGCAGATGTTTTCCATCGGTTCGGCCGTGCCGCAAAAGGAGCTGGTGCTGGCGATGGAAAAGATTGGCCATCTCCTGGCCGAGCGTCCAGGTGCGGTTGCGATCCGCGGCCATACCGACGGCCGCCCCTTCAAGGATGGCACCTATGACAACTGGCGGCTCTCCGCCGCCCGCGCCCAGAGCGCCTATTACATGCTCGTCCGCGGCGGCCTGAAGGAAGATCGCGTCAGCCAGATCAGCGGCTTCGCCGACCGGCGGCTGCAGATCCCCGGCGATCCCTACGCCCCGGGCAACCGGCGCATCGAGATCCTCCTGCAATCGGCTCCGGGTTAAGCGCCATGCTGAGACGCCTGCGAACCGCTCTGATGGCCTGCTGCGTGCTGGCGAGCCCCTTTGCAACAGGGGCTGCCAGGGCGAACGATATCGAGGAGCTCGCACCCTTCAAGATGATCCGGTCGCTGCAATATGTGCAGGACTCGGTCGTCCTTGGCGACCATTCGGCGATCGAAATGCAGCGCTTCATGCTGGGCGCAATCGACAAGCGCCTGCGTGCGGCCGACGCGACTGTCTTCCGTGATCCGCGCAACGTCGATGCGGCGCTGGTCTATGCGATGAGCGGCGGCAATCCGGAGACGTTGAAGTACCTAGCTGATCACGACGTGGCGGGGAACTTCGATTCCCGCGTCACCGACGCGCTGACGCAATATCTGAACGGCAAGGGCGGCCTGATCGTCGAGAACCTGTCAAAGGCCGCGCCTGAATACCGCAGCGCCCGCATCGGCCCCTATCTCTACCTCATCCTCGGCAATGCGACGTCGCAGCAGGATCCGGTGGGCGCGATGAAGTACTACGATTGGGCCCGTCTCGCGGCCCCGGGTACGATCATCGAAGAGGCTGCCCTGCGCCGCTCGGTCTTCCT
The DNA here is from genome assembly GCF_014852425.1 of Ensifer sp. ENS09. NCBI lineage: Bacteria > Pseudomonadati > Pseudomonadota > Alphaproteobacteria > Hyphomicrobiales > Rhizobiaceae > Ensifer > Ensifer sp. ENS09. The sequence continues at coordinate 811,126 of NZ_JACVBP010000002.1, read as the reverse complement.
CGCGGTTCAGGCGGGCGACGCGGACAAGGGCTTCCGCTACGCGCTGACCTATGCCCGCCGCTACCTGACGTCTCCCTATGCCAGTCAGTTCGCGGATGTCTTCGTCGAACTAGCCGTCGCCCATTTCGATGGCGAAGCGCAGGGGCGGATCTCGGAGATCCTCGGCTTCATGGACGCGCCGCGCCAACGCGAAGTCTTCCTTCGCGTCGCTCGCCGCGCGGCGATCGCCGGCAAGCAGGAGCTTGCGAAGCTCGCCTCTGAGCGCGCCGAGGCGCTCGGCGCCGACGGTGCGGCGCAGCCGAAACTGCTCGCCAGCTTCTATGCCGGATTGGCTTCGGTGCCCTCCAACGACGTCTTCGCCGCGACGGCGAGCCTGGCGGCGATTTCAGACGCGGAGCTTTCGCCGCGCGACCGCGCCTTGCGGGACGCTGCAAAGGCGGTTGCGGACGCCGTCGTTCGGCCACCTGCCGGTGAAAGCCTCACGCAAGCGTTTGCGTCTAAACCCGATAGACCGGTCGAAGCGAGTGCGTCGGCCGCAAGCGAGGAAACTGGCAGCGGTATGAGCCCCTTTGGTAGCGCGCAGACCCCGGCGGTATCGCCGACGACTGTGGCTGCATCCGGCGCTGACGAGGTTGCGGACCCGGAGCACGATGGCTTCGTTGCGAAAGGACGATCGAAGATCGAAGAGATCGACGCTCTCCTCAAGGGAGATGACAAATGAGGGCTGAGGACACTCTGCGCATGCCTCCGGCGCCTGTCGGCACGGGAAACGGACGAACGGGCGGCAAGGAACAGGCCGGTGGTGCATCGGCCGGCGCGTTTGAAGATGCCGTGGCCAGTGCCGGGCGACAGAAAAACAACGACCAGCCGGGTTCAGGCAAGGGTGGCAACGACGCCGCTGCCGGCAGCGGCGCGGAGGCGGGAGCCTTGATCGACAAGGACAATATTGCCAAGGCCGCAGGCAGGGCCGCGTCACGCAGCATCAGCCTCGGTCGCAACGAACAGTTCGACGAGCACGCGCTGCGCGACCATTTCCAGATGGCCGAGCGCGGCGTCGGCGGCAAACGTGCCGTCGACAAGGCCGATCCGGCCAAGACGGCTGCCGTGTCCGACGATCTGGCGCAAGTGGCGGCTGATGACGAACTCGCCGAGCGGATCGCTGCGCTGACGAAGGGCACTGGCAAGGCGCCGGCAGATCGCCCCGCGGTCGATACCGACGCCAACGCTGGCGGCGAGGGCGCAGAAGCCAAGCAGACAAAGACGGCGATGGACGATCTGCTGACGCTGCTCGGCGGTGCCCAGACGGCACAGCCTCAGGGACAGACGGCGGCCGCGCGTCAGGCAGCGGACAGCCAGATTGAAGCTGCAGTGCCGGTTGCCGGTGGCAGCGAGCATAGCGCGAAAGCCGAGGCACAGGCAGGCGAGAGCGATCCCGATCGGCTCTTCCGTTTCGCCCGGGCCGACGGCAAGGGACAGGCCGTTTCCATGAGCCTTTCGAAGGACGGTGACGCGGCGTTCGACGCCGCCCGTTCGCAAGGCTCCGCCAAGGTCGAGAACGTCACCGTGCTCGAGGCACGGCGTTATCTCGGCATCTCGATGAGCCCGAACACCAGTGCCGTGGCGGACGCCATTGCTGGCGAGGCCACCAGTTCCCTGCAGCCAAGTGCTGCACTCGCTCAGCCGGGTGCGTGGACGCAGGCCGGAAAGACGCTCAACACCCTGAAGATCCAGCTTCACCCGATCGAGCTTGGCCTCGTCACGGCCACGCTGCGCCTGAAGGACGACGAACTGCAGGTCGAACTCAAGGTCGAGACCGGCGACGCCTTCCGGCAGCTGCGCGACGACCAGAACGATCTGGTCAAGGCGTTGCGCGCTCAGGGCTTTGCGGTCGACCAGGTGAACATCGTGTTCAACTCCAGTGGCGACACGTCGTCGGGCGGCGGCTCGCAAGCCCAGGCCCAGGCACAAGCCGGGCAACAAGGCCGAGATCGCGCCGATGGCAACGGCCAGGGACGACAGCAGCGACAGGACGACAGCCAGTCTTCGGCGGCGGAAAGGTGGGTTGGCAATGGCGGGACGGAAGATGCGGCTGCCGGCACTGAGCGCTCTCGTACTGGTCACGTCTACATGTAGTGCTTTTGCGAGCGCAGACGCCGGCGTCTGCGAGCGCGAGATCATCAGCGCGGCGGCGAAGTACGATATCCCGGCCGGGATCCTCTATTCGGTCGGGCTGACCGAAACCGGCCGCAAGGGATCGCTTCAACCCTACGCGATGAACATCGAGGGCAAGGCCTATTTCGGCAGCAGCGAACAGGACGTTCTGACCCAGTTCGGCAACGCGCGGGCGCAGGGCGCCAAGCTCATCGATCTCGGCTGCATGCAGATCAACTATTACTTCCATGGCGAGCATTTCAGCTCGCCGCAGGAGATGCTTGACCCGCAGAAGAATGTCGAATATGCCGCACGCTTCCTGGCCAATCTCCATGCGAGGCACGAGACCTGGACGATGGCCGTTGCGCGCTATCACGCGGGCCCGAACAACGACCCGGCGCAGAAGAAATATGTCTGCCGGGTGATCGCGAATCTCGTCGCGACCGGCTACGGCAAGTGGACGCCGAACGCCACGCAGTTTTGCCAATAAGCAACCAAAAATTGTATTAGCATCCGGTTTGTCGCATTGTGGCGACAATGCGCGGACAATGTGACCGCAAGCGATTTGTCGTAGTCCGTTAACTTTTCCACATTATTTTAGTGTCGCCTCGGGGCGGGTGCCACTAGATGTAGATCAAATCGGCGAAACATGGTTAATCAATTATTAATTCCACCCAGTAACTTCCTCTAGTTGTTCATGAATCCCTCGATTCGTACCTCTCAATCAGTGCGGAGCCATACTGATTCGGAGGCGGGCGAATGATCGTAGTGGTTGATGAAAGAGAGCTGGTGAAGGACGGGTATGCGTCCCTCTTCGGACGTGAAGGTATTCCCTCGACGGGATTCGATCCCAAGGAATTTGGAGAGTGGGTAAATGCGGCTGCCGATTCGGATATCGATGCCGTGGAAGCCTTCCTGATCGGTCAGGGCGATACCACCTTCACGCTGCCGCGGGCCATCCGCGATCGCTCGATGGCGCCGGTCATCGCGATGAGCGACACACCGTCCCTCGAAAATACGCTTGCACTCTTTGATTGCGGTGTTGACGACGTCGTGCGCAAGCCGATTCACCCCCGCGAAATCCTCGCCCGGGTCGCTGCGATCCGCCGGCGCCTGAAGGCGATCGCCAACTTTACCGACATCGGTCCGATCCGCGTTTTTGCCGACGGCCGTGATCCGGAAATCAACGGCGATGTCTTCGCCCTGCCGCGCCGCGAGCGCCGCATTCTCGAATATTTGGTCGCAAACCGCGGCCGTCGCGTCTCCAAGTCGCAGATCTTCAACGCGATCTACGGGATCTTCGACGAGGACGTCGAGGAAAACGTCGTCGAAAGCCACATCAGCAAGCTGCGCAAGAAACTGCGCAAGAAGCTCGGTTTCGACCCGATCGATTCGAAGCGTTTCCTTGGCTACTGCATCGACTGGAACTGAGTGCCACGCCAATGGGCGGGCACTGGACCAAGACAGGTTCACGCAAGGCCCGCTTCCTAGTGTCGCCGTAACAAGGAAATGAGGATCCGATATGAGTCTCTATGGCAGCATGAGAACGGGTGTGTCCGGTATGAACGCCCAGTCGAACCGTCTGGGTACCGTCGCCGAGAACATCGCGAACGCCAACACGACCGGCTACAAGCGCGCCTCCACTGAGTTTTCGTCGATGATCCTGCCTTCGGGCGGCGGCAACTACAATTCCGGCGGCGTCGAGACGCAGGTGCGCTACAGCATCTCCCAGCAGGGCGGCACCAGCTACACGACGTCGGCCAGCGACCTTGCCATCAACGGCGGCGGCTTCTTCATCGTTTCGGGCAATGGCGGCGAGAACTTCCTGACGCGCGCCGGCTCCTTCGTGCCGGACAAGAACGGCAACCTCGTCAACACGGCCGGCTTCACGCTGATGGGCTACGAGTACAAGGCCGGCGTCGATCCGACCGTTGTCGTCAACGGCTTTGACGGCCTTGTGCCGGTACAGCTCAAGGACGAGGGCCTCGTTGCGGCCGGCTCGACCAAGGGTACGATGGAAGCAAACCTGCCCTCCGGCGCGGCCGTCGGCGATCAATCGAAGACTTCGATGGTCGTTTACGACAGTCAAGGCAACACCCGCATTCTCGACTTCACCTACACGAAGACAGGTCCGAACGCCTGGGGCCTGAACGTTGTCGATCGCACGTCGGGCACGACGGTCGGTACCCAAACCATGACGTTCGACGCGGCCGGCAAGCGCACTGGCGCCGTCCCCGCGACACTCACCACGACGGCCATCAACAACCTGCCCGGCACCGGCGCCAATCTCGGCGCAATCACGATCGACACCACCAAGACCACGCAGCTCGGCGGCGACTTCAGCAGCACCGGCGGCGGTATCGACGGCTCGAAGCCGAGCAAAATGTCAGGCTTCGAGATCGACAAGGAAGGGATCGTTTACGTCAAGTACGGCGACGGCAACCTGATCCCCAAGTTCCGCATCGCGCTTGCGACCGTCCAGAGCCCGGACAAGCTGCAGCCGCAATCTGGCAACGTCTATTCGCAGGGGGCAGATTCAGGCGTTATCGTCACGGGTTTTGCGGGCTCTGGCGCTTTCGGCAACATCCAGTCCAAGGCGCTCGAAAACTCCAACGTCGATATCGCCAACGAGCTGACGTCGATGATCGAGGCGCAGCGCAACTACACGGCAAACTCCAAGGTGTTCCAGACCGCCTCGGACCTGCTTGACGTGCTTGTCAACCTGAAACGGTAATTGAAAGAGATACGGTCCGCGTCATGTCGCTGTCCTCCGCAATATCCATCGCACAGCAGGCCTTCAGCAACACGGCGCAGCAGACCGCGATCGTGTCGAAGAACATCGCGAATGCGGGCAATGCGGATTATTCGCGTCGCCTTGCCCTCTTGGGCAGCACCGGCAACGGTGCGCAGGTCGTATCCATCTACCGGGCACAGAACGAGGCGTTGCTCAAGCAGAGCATCGCCAGCATCGGCGAAGCCTCCGGCCAGGCGCGGCTTCGCGAAGGCCTGGAACTCTTGAAATCGGGTCTCGGCGGCAACAACTACGAGACTGCGCCGTCGAAGCTGCTCTCGGAGTTTCGCAACAGCCTGCAGACGCTGGCGTCGACGCCGGGCAACAAGACGATCGCGGCGGCTGCGGTCACCAGCGCCCAGGACCTCGCCGACTCCCTGAACAAGACTTCTGCCAACGTGCAGAACATGCGCGAAGATGCCGACAAGGAAATCGCTCTTGAGGTCGACAAGCTGAACAGCCTGCTTGCGGACTTCGAGCGGGTGAACAACGAGGTCAAGTCGGCGACGGCGACGGGAGGCGACGCAAACGACGCGCTCGACCAACGCGACAAAATCCTGAAGCAGATTTCGGAGATCGTCGGCATCTCCACCGTGACACGCGGCAACAACGATACGGTGATTTTCACCACCGACGGCACGGTGCTTTTCGAGAACATTCCGCGCCAGGTGACGTTTGCGCCGACAACGACGTATGACGCCACCGTGACCGGCAACAAGATTTTTGTCGACGGCGTGCCGATCGCGCCCGGAAGCGGTGCCGATACGACCGCCAAGGGCAAGCTTGCGAGCCTCGTGCAGCTGCGCGACGATATTGGGCCGAAGTTCCAGTCGCAGCTGGACGAGATCGCCCGTGGTCTCGTCGAGCTCTTCAAGGAGGGCGGCCAGCCCGGTCTCTTCACTTGGGGCACAGCCGCGGTGCCTCCGGCAGGAACTGTCGTCCCAGGCCTGGCGTCGAAGATCACGGTCAATGCGCTGGCGAAGGCCAACCCGCTTCTTCTGCGTGATGGCGGATTCAACGGCGTGGTTTCGAACCCCGGCGGTGCCGGCAATCCGAGCCCCGGCTACACGGGCCTGCTCGATGGCTTCATCAACAAGATGGGTGAGAACATGTCGTTCGACCCGTCGACCGGTCTCGATGGAACCAGCAGCCTGCTGAATTTTGCGACCGGTTCGGTCGGCTGGCTCGAGGAGACACGCAAGACCGCCTCGGCCGCTGACGACAACAAGCGCGCGATGCTCTCACGCACTCAGGAAGCGCTCAGCAAGCAGACCGGCGTCAGCATCGACGAGGAACTGTCGCTGCTGCTCGATCTCGAACAATCCTACAAAGCATCGGCCAAGCTGGTGAGCACCGTGGACGCCATGATGGCGGCCCTGATGGAAGCTGTGAGGTAATCATGAAGACGTCCTACGTTTCTAATCTGGCGATCCAGACCGCCATGCGCATGACGATTCAGCAGAACCAGATGGATCTGCTGAAGGCAACCCAGGAACAGACGACCGGTCGGCACTACGACGTTGGCCTGACGCTTGGCGCGACGGCTTCGCGCTCGCTCAACCTTCAGCGCGAGATCGACCGTCTGAACTCGATGAAGAGCACCAACTCGGTCGTAACCCAGCGCCTCTCCGGCTCGCAGGGCGCGCTGGAAACGATGGCGAAAGCGGCCGAAAAGGTGCGCGACACGCTCGTTACCTACAAGGGTAACGATGCCGCGAGCCAGCTGAAGATCCAGAAGACCGAGATCATGGGCGCGCTGCAGACCTTCACTGCGGCTGCCAACACGTCCTTCAACGGCGAGTTCCTGTTTTCGGGCATCAATACCGACGCCAAGCCTGTCGCCGACTACACCGCTACGTCTGCGGCAAAGACGGCCTTCGACACTGCGTTTACGGCGTTCAAGTCCGCCAATGGCATCACGTCCGACGACCAGATCACCGCCGCGCAGATGAAGACGTTCATCACCGGTCTGGAAACGAGCTTCATGGATACCACCCCCGGGGGGTATTGGGACACCAACTGGTCGGACGCATCCAGCCAGAACATGACGAGCCGGATCAGCGCCAGCGAGGTGATCGAAAGCTCAACCAACGCCAATACCAAGGGCTTCCGGATGTTCGCGCTGGCAAGCGTGATCTCGGCCGAGCTGATGGACAAGAACATTACGCCTGACGCGCGTGCCGCCGTAGGCACCGCGGCTCTGGACTATGCAGAGCAGGGCATCGCCGCGCTCAACGGCGAACGCAGCCAGCTCGGTATCTCGGAATCGCGCGTGAAGAAGGCGAACACCTCGATCGACGCGCAGCTCAAGCTGGTCAACACGCATGTCGCCGATCTCGAAGGCATCGATCCGATCGAGACATCGACCCGGATCAACACGCTCAAGGTGCAGTTGGAAACGTCCTATACACTAACGTCGCGACTACAGCAGATGAGCTTGCTCAATTTCCTCTAGTGTGAGGAGCCGGACAAACATGAAGGATGTCTGAATGTACCAATTTTCCTATGCCGAGATCATGGAGGACGGCGTCGCCGACTCCAAGAATCGGGAACGGCAGGTACTCGATCGCTCGATCGCGCTCATGGAAGCAGCGAAACAGCAGAAAGGGTATTCGAGAGAGGCCATCGAGGCCATCTACTTTACCCGGCGCCTGTGGATCCGTTTCATCGAAGATCTGCGTGCTCCGGAGAACCAGCTGAACGAAGAGCTGCGCGCCAATCTGATTTCGATCGCCATCTGGATACTCAACGAGACGGAAAAGATCCGCAAACGCGAATCCTCCAACTTCCAGGGCATAATTGACATTACCACCATCATCAGGGATGGACTGAAATGAAGAGCACACTGCGTATCTCGCTGAAGTCGGGCGAACGGATTTTTGTAAACGGCGCGGTGCTGCGCGTGGACCGGAAGGTCGCGGTCGAGTTCCTGAACGATGTGACGTTCCTGCTCGAAAACCACGTGCTGCAGCCGGAAGACGCAACGACGCCGCTGAAGCAGCTCTATTTCATCGCGCAGATGATCCTCATCAATCCGGAAGGCGCCGAGCAATCGACCGCCATGTTCCGCAAGTCGATCGTCATGCTCTTGAACTGCTTCAAGAACGAAGAGATCCTTGCCGAGCTGAAGCGTGTTGACGGCCTGGTGACCAACGGTCGCGCCTTCGAAGCGCTCAAGGCGATCCGCGGCCTCTACGCCATCGAAGACCGCATCCTCAACACGCAGGAAATCACGCCGGCAACGGTCGAGCAGATTCGCAAGGAGATCGCACCATGGCGGTAAGCGGCGTCAGCAACAACGGCTACACCCCGAACGTTTCGGCTCAGGATTCGGGCGGCGACGCCGCCAAGGCATCGCTCAACTACGAGAGCTTCCTGAAGCTGCTCGTCGCCCAGATGAAGAATCAGGATCCGACGCAGCCGATGGATGCGACGCAGCAGATCGCGCAGCTTGCGACCTTCTCGCAGGTCGAGCAGACGATCAAGACCAACAAGAACCTTGAAAGCCTGCTGCAGCGCACGTCGCTGAGCGAAGCGGACGCCGTCATCGGGCGCACTGTCACCAGCGAAGACGGCAAGACCACTGGCGTGGTTAAGGAAGTGAAACTATACTCTGACGGAATCATTGCGGTGCTGGATAACGGCAAGGAGCTTGTTATCGGCCCGGGCGTCAAGGTGAAGTGATAACTCCATGAATGAGGCGGATGCCCTCGATATCGTACAGGCCGCGATCTGGACCGTGATCGTGGCCTCGGGGCCCGCCGTTCTCGCCGCGATGATCGTCGGCGTTGTCATCGCCTTCATTCAGGCGCTGACCCAGGTCCAGGAAATGACGTTGACCTTCGTCCCGAAGATCCTCGCCGTCATGATCACGGTTGCCGTGTCCGCGCCCTTCATCGGCGCTCAGATTTCCATCTTTACCGACATCATCTTCTCGCGCATTCAGTCCGGATTCTGATCCCGCACCGCCGGCCAGCGGCCAGCGACGCCATGAAACCCTCGCGCAAGCTTGGACGGGTATCTCCATCTCTATAGTGGGGCAGCGCGTGTGAATGCTGCCTTGATCTCATGATGAGACGGAAGAGACATGGCACAACAAGCAGCGCTGATCATCCCGAAAGTAGCTCCGAAGGGCCGGGACATCGGCTTCGCGCTCGGGATCGTGGCGATCCTGTCGATTCTCTTCCTGCCGATCCCGCCATTTCTGATCGACATGGGACTGGCCTTCTCGATCGCTTTTTCGGTGCTGATCCTGATGGTCTCGCTGTGGATCCAGCGCCCGCTCGAGTTCTCCTCGTTCCCGACCATCCTGCTGATCTCGACGATGGTGCGCCTGGCGCTGAACATCGCCACCACCCGCGTCATTCTTTCGCATGGTCATGAAGGCCACGGCGCTGCCGGCGGCGTCATCTCCGGTTTCGCCAGCCTTGTCATGTCCGGCGACTTCGTCATCGGTTTGATCGTCTTCCTGATCTTGATCACCGTAAACTTCATCGTCATCACCAAGGGTGCGACGCGTATCGCCGAAGTCGGCGCGCGCTTCACCCTCGATGCGATCCCCGGCAAGCAGATGTCGATCGACGCCGACCTGTCGGCCGGCCTGATCGACGAGAAGGAAGCGCAGCGCCGCCGGCGTGAACTCGAAGAGGAAAGCTCCTTCTACGGGGCCATGGACGGTGCGTCGAAGTTCGTGCGCGGCGACGCGATCGCCGGCCTGATCATCACCGCAATCAACATCTTCGGCGGCATCATCATCGGTTACCTGCGTCATGGCATGCAGATCAGCGAAGCGGCCGACGTTTTCGTCAAGCTGTCGGTCGGTGACGGCCTCGTCTCGCAGATCCCCGCCCTCATCGTCTCGCTCGCTGCCGGCCTTCTGGTATCGCGCGGCGGCACATCCGGCTCCACTGACCAAGCCGTCGTCGGCCAGCTCGGCGGCTACCCGAAGGCGCTGATGGTCGCCTCCGGTCTGATCATTCTTTTGGCCGTGGTTCCCGGTCTGCCGTTCCTGCCCTTCGCCGTGCTCGGCGGCGGCATGGCGTTCCTGAGCTGGCTCGTGCCGCGCCAGATCGAGGCTGCCAATGCCGCGCGTCGCGCCGAAGAGGCCGCCAAGGTCCAGCAGACCAAGGAAGGCGAGCAGGACTCCGTCAAGTCGGTGCTGAAGACCGCCGAGATCGAGCTCCTGCTCGGCAAGCAGGTCTCGACCCGCCTCCTCGGTGCGCACCAGGAACTCGCCTTCCGTGTCGGTAAGATGCGCCGCAAGTTCGCCGGTCAGTACGGCCTCGTCATCCCGGAAATCAAGGTTTCCGACGACATCAGCATTCCGGACAAGGCCTACCATATCCGCATTCACGGCACGACGATCGCGTCCAACACGGTGCGCGTCGGCGAAGTCCTGGTGGTCACCGGCGGCGGCCGCCGGCCGAGTGTTCCGGGCGACGAGATCCGCGAACCCGCCTTCGGGATGCCGGCGGTCTCGATCCTCGAAACCTTCACCGAGGACCTGAAGCGCGAAGGCTTCCATCCGATCGACAACGTCTCGGTGGTGCTGACGCATTTGAGCGAAGTGATCCGCAACAACCTGCCGCACCTGCTCTCCTATAAGGACGTCAAGGTGCTGATTGAGCGGCTCGATCCGGAATACCGCAAGCTCGCCGACGAAATCTGCACCTCGCACATGTCCTATTCCGGCCTGCAGGCGGTGCTGAAGCTGCTGCTGGCGGAGCGCGTCTCGATCCGCAACCTGCACCTGATCCTCGAAGCGGTCGCCGAACTCGCACCGCATGTGCGCAAGACCGAGCAGATCGTCGAACACGTGCGCGTACGCATGTCGCAGCAGTTGTGCGGCGACCTTGCCGACAACGGCATCCTGCGCGTGCTGCGCCTCGGCAACAAGTGGGACATGGTCTTCCACCAGGCGCTCAAGCGCGACGCCAAGGGCGAGGTTGTCGAGTTCGATATCGATCCGCGTCACCTCGAAGAGTTCAGCGAGCAGGCGACGAAAGTTATCCGTGAACATCTCGATCGCGGCATGCCCTTCGTACTGGTAAGTTCGCCCGAATCTCGTTCTTATGTGCGCATGATCATCGAGCGCCTCTTTGCCACCTTGCCCGTGCTCTCGCATGTCGAGCTTGCCAAGGGCCTTGAGATCAAGATCATCGGCTCCATTTCATGATCACCGACCCGGAGGGCACGGTGCTGGCGCTGTTTGCGGCTTTCTGCCGGATCGGCGGCTGCATCATGATCATGCCCGGGTTCTCCAGCGCACGCGTTCCGATGCAGGTGCGGCTGTTCATTGCAGTTGCGGTTTCCATGGCGATCCTGCCTGTCATGTGGACGGACATCTATCCGCAGGTGACCGGCAAGGGACACAGCTACATCTACCTGATCGCCGCCGAGACGGCGGTTGGCGCAGTCATGGGCCTTGTCGCCCGCTACTATGTCCTGGGACTGCAGTTCACTGGAACGGCGATCACCATGCTGATGGGCTTTGCTTCGCCGCCATCGTCGGACGTGATCGAAGATACGCCCGAAAACCAGGTGACCAGCTTGATCAGCTTCACCGGCCTGATGGTGCTGTTCATGCTGGACTTCCATCATGTGATGATCGAGGCAATCGTGCAATCCTATCGCGCCATGCCGATCGGCACGCCCTTCGATCCGCAAGGCGTGCTGATCACGCTCACGGATTCGCTGTCGCAGATCTTCATGATCATGTTGAGGCTCGCGAGCCCCTTCATCATCTATGGCCTGCTGTTCAATGTGGCGATCGGCATGGTGAACAAGCTGGCGCCACAGATCCCGATCTACTTCATCTCGCAGCCCTATTTGATCATGGGCGGCTTGTTCCTGCTCTATCTCGGTATCGCCGCAATGCTGCGCCTGTTCGGCGACGGTTTCGCGCTGGTCATGCAGGGAGGATAGCCGGATGAAAACCCGCTCGCAGAAACTCAAGCGGCTGGTCGCCGTCCAGCGCCATCTCGAACAGATGGCGGAGGCGGATTTCGTCGAGATGGTGCGGCAGCGCGAGGTCCTGGCCGAGACGATCGACGTCGTCGTCGATGCCATGGGCTCGGCGCACCCGATGCACCGCATGTTCTCCGGCCACTATTCCTCGCAGATCGGAAGGCTCGTGCAGAAGGACCAGATGCTGCACGGCATCCAGCAAACGCACGAGGCGCGCATGCTGAGAGAGCGCGCGAAAGCCGACCGGCTCGAGGAAAACATGAAGGAGGCCCGCCAGTCCGAGGACCGTGAAGAGGCCGACAATTCCATCTACGACCTGATCGATCAACACGTTACGGGCAACGCGCCAGCTTCCGGTAAGCTTGACGGGCGATAGTGCGTCATTCCCGGTTTGCTCCGATGGCGGAGCGAACCCGGGCCGACCAATGCCCAGGCTCGATTTTGAGAGGATTCGTCATGGCCATCTCTCCGCCCAGCGATCTGGTGATGGATGTCGTGCGCGCCGCCGACCCCGCCGAAGTGCAGGAAGCACAGGCGCGGTTGAAGGCCAACCGTGCCGCGTTCAAGGCGACGAGTCTCGCGGAAAACGGCAACGGCTTCGCCGCTGCCGTCAACGTTCTGAACCTGTCGCCCGATGGTTCGAGCGGCCTCGGCGACCTCAACAACCGCGTCGAACAGAAGAAGATTCCGGAAACCTATCGCAAGTTCGAGGCCATGGTGCTGCAGAACTTCGTGAAGTCGATGCTGCCGACCGAAAGCGAGAACGTCTTCGGCAAGGGCAACGCGGGTGACATCTGGAAGAGCATGATGGCCGAGCAGATCGGCGACGTGATCTCCAAGAGCGGTGGCATCGGCATTGCCGAGCAGCTCGCAGGTGCCGAAGGCACCGATCGGGTTCAGGCATCGCTCGACGGCAACAGCCGAAACCTCGCCGCAAGCCTCGTGCAGGAATACGAGCGCAAGACGCTGACCGGCTTCTCGACCGACAACGACAAGAACAAGCAAGCCTAGGGCGGGGTGAGGGAACTGCTTGCAGTTTTCCATCCGCATTCCGCTCTAATTCATAGGAATAGATCGCTTGAGAATCCGGTCGATCCGACCAGAAATCATCGCGATCCAATTGGGAGTTGATTCATGGAAGCCATGGCATCCAATGACGTCCGGATCCAGAACGTGCTCGGCCGCCTGGAAATGATCCTCGACAACGAGAACAGCCGGATCGGCGTCGACCCGGAATTCGATATCAAGACATCGAACGCCCACAAGAGCCGTTGCCTCTACGAACTGACGATGCTGCATCGTGACATGCTGCCGGGCGAAAACTCTTCGGCTTTCTCCTCGCATGCACTGCACCTGCGCGAGAAGCTGTCGGTCAATTCGCAGAAGGTCGAAGCCCATCTCGAAGCGGTTCGCGCCGTCGTCGACCTCCTGAAGACCGCCGCCCAGGATGCCGATGCGGACGGCATCTATTCCGAAGCGCAGTTCCGCTATAGCGATTTCTGATGCTGAAGCTCGTTTTCACCGGGATCTGGGTCTGCGCGGTCACGCTCGGATCGGTCTATTTCTCGATGCAAAGCGCCTCCGCGCCCGTCGTCGCTGACGGCGAGGCCGCCCGGCGTGCAGCGGAGCAATATGTTCCCGGTGAGATGATCACCATCCCGGTCATCCGGGATGGTTCGGTTCAGGGCTATTTCCTGACCAAGCTTTCCTTCTCCGCCACCAAGGAGGGGATCAACAACCTTCGCGCGCCGCTGCGTCAGATGGTTACCGATGAGCTTTACGATTTGCTCGTCGGCTCGAAATTCATCGACATCGCCGACACCGGCACGTTCGACCTGCCGACGTTCAAGACGACGGTCAAGGACGGCCTGAACAAGAAGCTCGGCGGAGAGGTGATTACCGAGGTGCTCGTCGAGCAGCTCGAATATCTGACCAAGGAAGACGTCAAGCGCGTTGCCAACAGCCAGAACGTACCGCTGCAAAAGCCGGTCCCGATCGTTGACAAGAACGGCAATGTCGCCGATGACAAGTTGCCGGAAGGCGCCGTCAAGGCAAGCAGCTCGCACTGACGAGAGCAAAGAACGTCCGGCCGGGTTCCGCTCGGCCGCTTGCCATCGGCAAGACGGTTTCCGTCGTCAGTTCTTTTCCGGGGTGCGGTACTGCTCGTTGACGAGGCCGAACTCCGCCATCAGCCGGCCGATCGCCACATAGAAGTGGTATAATCCCGCCGCGGCAAGCCCGCTCTTGTTCCACAGTTCCAGCCCACGCGGGATCGATGCGCCAAGCAGCGCCAGCGATTTGCCGAAGGTCCTGAGCCGGCCCCTGAAGCTCGGGTCTCGCCGATGTTCGAGCATCGTCGAGATGGCGCCGTTCCTGAGGCTGCGCGCCCTGATCCAGGATGCGCTGGTGCGGCGGGCTGGAACCGTCTCGGCAACCCAGGCATCGGCCGCCCAGGAAAACGAAAACCCTTTTGCCTTGCAGCGGCTGTAGAAATCCGCATCGCCGCCGCCGATAAAGTTGAAGGCGGGATCCAGGAAAGGTTGCGGCATTGCGTCCAGCACCCCGCGCGTGACGAGCACGTTGCCGGAGGAATAGAGAATGGGAACCGGCCCGGTCGTATCATAATGGGGCGTGAAGACCGGATGGCGTTTCCACTTCTGCCCGCCATCGCCTTCGAAAACCGGAAGCTGAGGGCCGCCGACCATATCGGCGCCGGTCGTTTCCTGTGCCGCGATGAGGCAATCGAGCCATTCGGGCGCCGCCACTTCGTCGTCGTCGATGATCGCGATCGCCTTGAGGTTCGGATAGGTCGCGAGCGCCGTCGCCCAGCCGGCATTGTAGGCGTAGCAGTTTCCGCGCTGGTGCGCGACGATCACGACCGATTCCGAAGGATGCCCGAGGAAGAAGTCCTTGGCCGCCGCAGCCCCGGCCAGCCCGTCGGCATCGTTTTCCACGACGACAGTGGCGAAGGAGAGGTCAGGCCTTTGGGAAACAATGGTTTTTAGCGTCTTGACGACATGCTCCGGCCGACGGAACGTCGGCAGCACGACGACGAGTTCGATGTCGCCGGCGTCTTCCAGCTCTGTCCGGAAGTAGACGGAAATGTCCTGGCCGGTCGTCGTCATGGCGAAACCTGTAAAAGCAAAATTGCGTCGCAATACAGCAAATCTTCCTAAACAGATGCTGAACCCTGGCGGCAGTTTTTGAAAGGGGTCTTTAAGCGCTCCTTCATCCCATGCTGCTAATGAAGGCCGCAGTTCCATTCATGACGCGTGGCAAAATGCATCTGGTCCTGGTCTCTTCGCTCGTTCCCGTCGCCAATCCGGCGTCCGGTTTCGACATTGCCAACCGGGCTGTGCTAGACGGTCTGCGCGCGCTCGGTCATCGCGTCAGTGTCATCGGTTTTCTTCAGCCGGGACGCGTGCCGGCACCCGATTGCGACATGCATCTGCTTGGCGAACTGGAAGTCACCAATGCCAAGGTGGGAACGCTGCAGAAGCTGAGCTGGCTCGCGACCGCCTTCCTCAACCGCACAACCGTCTCATCCGGCAAGATGCTGGTGGTGTCGGCGAGCCGGGTCCAGTCGATCCTCGAGAGCCTCGCTCCGTTCGACGGTCTCGTGCTCAACTCGGTACAACTGCCGGCCGCTTTCCAGCAGGTCTTCCGCCCCTATCCGTCGATCTATGTCGCGCACAATGTCGAGGCGGATTCTGCCTTTGAGAATGCCGAGCGGGCCAAGGGTACGGTCGAACGGTTTCTTTTCCGGCGCGAGGCGCAGTATCTCGAACGCTACGAGCAGCAACTGGCGCAAAATGCCGTGGCCGTCTGGACGTTTGCGGAGGCCGACCGCTTCGGCTTCGGCCGCGCCGTCAGCGACCGGGCCTTCGTGCTGCCGCTGGTCACCGGGTGGGACGCGGCCGCGGCATCGGAAGGAACAGCCGAACTCCAACAGGACCTTGGCTTGATCGGGACCTGGAGCTGGCGGCCGAACCGATTGGGGCTCGACTGGTTTCTCGCCGAGGTCGTACCGCATCTGCCGCAGGATCTTTCGATTGCTATTGCCGGCCAGATGGATGGCACCCCGGCGGTTTCCCATCCCGGCGTCCGCTTCGTCGGACGGGTGCCGGATGCACGCGCCTTCGTCACGGAAAGTGCGGTCATACCGCTCGTCAGCCGGGGCGGTACGGGCGTCCAGCTGAAGAGCATCGAGTCCTTCGAACTCGGCATGCCATCCGTGGCAACACAGGCGTCGCTGCGCGGCATCGAGGCGCTCCCTGAGAATTGCGCCGCGGCCGAAGATCCGGCTGAGTTTGCACGCCTGTTGGTCGACAAGGTCACCCGGGCGCGCGGCGGCGACCGCCAGCGCCTTGACGGTTCGGTCTTCCATCGCGCCCAGAAGGCGAAGCTGATGCGGGTCATGCGCAACGTGCTGGCCGGCCTTACCCCCAGTGCCGCGGCCGAAACACCTTCGGTACCGCCCGACCTGAAGGTCCATGACGGGGGGCGGTCGTGACCAAGACGACCGCCGGCGCGAACGCCGCCCTGTCCAGGCGCCTCATTCTGGGCATGCCGGTGATCGATTTCGACTGGGAGAGTGCCTTTGCCTTTGCGGCCGACGCGTTGTCGCGCCCAGGCGGGCAAACGACGCTCGCCTTCCTCAATGCCAACAATGCCAATCTGATGATGCGCGACGGCGCGTACCGCGAGGTCCTCGGCCGCCAGGTCGTGCTTCCCGACGGTCACGGCGTCGATATCGCTTCCTATCTCTTCTACGGCAGCATGTTCCCCGCCAATCTCAACGGCACTGATTTCGTGCCGGCGCTGCTGACCTTCATCGACCGGCCGCTGCGCGTCGCGATGATCGGCGCCCGCGGGAAAGTGCTGACGCGCGCGGCCGAGAACTTTCGCAGGCATGCGCCATGGCACGAGTTCATTCCCGTTTCCGACGGGTTCTTCGATCGTGACCGCTCCGAAGAGGTGCTTGCCGATGTCCGGGCGCTGAATGCCGATATCCTGCTGGTGGCGATGGGAAGCCCCGGCCAGGAAAAATGGGTCGATGCCTATGTGGGGCCACAGGACGCCCGGCTGGTCATCACCGTCGGCGCGCTCTTCGATTTTGTCGCCGAAGCGTTTCCGCGGGCGCCGAAGTTCCTGCGTCGGATGCGGCTGGAATGGTTCTTCCGCCTGGCGGTCGAGCCGCGGCGCATGTGGCGTCGCTACATTCTCGGAAACCCGCTTTTCCTGTTTCACGTCCTCTGGCACAAGCTGTCGGGGCGGGCGCGGGACAGCGTCGCCGACACCAGCCTTCGGACGGGAACATCGTGAACGGTCAGACCATGCGCACAGCCATTGTCACAGCGTCCTACGCCAATGACTTCGAGCGCTGCCGGCTGATGTGCGAAAGCATGGATCGCAAGCTTGAGGGCGATTGGAGGCACTATCTGCTGGTTGCCGATTTCGACGTGAAGCTCTTCCGGCAACTGGAGGGCTCCAGGCGCCAGGTGATCAGCGAACGCGATCTCCTGCCCTGGTGGTTGCATCCCGTCACCGACCCGCTGTCGGGCGGCCGCCGGAAGCTGTGGCTCAGCCCGTTCGGCCTGCCGCTGCGTGGCTGGCATGCCCAGCAGCTTCGCCGCCTGGCGCTCGCGCGCCATATCGATGAGGCGGCCATGTTTGCCGTCGATTCCGATGTCGTCTTCATGCGTGCCTTCGATCCCGCCAGCCTCTGGCAGAAAGAACGGCTGACGCTCTACCGCAAGGACGGGGCGATCAACGCGCATATGCGCTCCAACCACCTCGAATGGCTCGCCCATTCCGATCGGCTTCTCGGGATCGGCCCCTACACGCTGCCGGCCAACGACTATATCAACACGCTGATCGCGTGGCGCACCGATACCAGCCGCAAGCTGCTCGAACATATCGAGGCGCTGCACGGC
Source organism: Ensifer sp. ENS09 (assembly GCF_014852425.1). Taxonomy (NCBI): domain Bacteria; kingdom Pseudomonadati; phylum Pseudomonadota; class Alphaproteobacteria; order Hyphomicrobiales; family Rhizobiaceae; genus Ensifer; species Ensifer sp. ENS09. The sequence continues at coordinate 793,282 of NZ_JACVBP010000002.1, read as the reverse complement.
CGGAACTGGGTGAGGGCGATGACCCGTACCCGCGCCTTCTCCGAATGCACGATCTATGGCCGCTTCGTCGACGAGGTGCTCGGCGGGGAAGGACACGTTCCCTCCGATGCCGCGCTCTGCCATGTGCTCTGGTTCGAAGACAGCTATCGCCAGGATCTCACCGGTCTCAGGGCGTTCTTGAAGGATATGGCGCCGCATCAGATCGGCATCGGCGTTCAGTCCTTTGTTGGCCACGATCTCGACGATATTCGCCGGGCGGTGTTCGAACTCGCGGCCTGACGCACCTGCTTAGATAACTCGATCGGTTGGTTTCCTGAGCGCCGAATAGGTCAGTCCGAACGACAGCGCGTAGAGGACCAGGAAGATCCCGTTGAGTGCCGGCGCCCATGTCGCGACATCGGTCGTCGTCTGCAGCAACAGCACCAGCAATCCCACCTTGACGATGCCGGCAATCAACAGGTTCAGCATGCGCCGCACCGTGCGGCCGGTCGCGTAGAGCAGTTCGGAATGATACTCGATCAGGTTGCGGAACGAGGGCACGAGCAGGATCATCGCGACGATCGGCGCGGCCGCCGACACATTGCGTCCGAGGCCATCGGGAAAGACCCACAGATAGAATGCCATGGCCGCGATGGCGGCAAAGGACGCAAGCGCCACCAGGAGTTCGATCGAAAGCCGGACACCCCAGCGGGCAATCGCCTCGGGTGTTCGCATGATACGCTGAACGAGCAAGGTGTTGAACGACCGCACCGGCAGCGCCGTCAGGTCCGCCAGCCGCATCAGGATGGCATAGAGACCGGAGACTGCCGGACCGCCGATCGCAAGTACCGCAATCTTGTCGAACTCCGACTGGATGTAGAAGAGCACCTCGGCGCCGGCAACCGACACGGAATCCGCCCAGCGCCGGAAGTAGAGCCGGGGCTGCCAGCGCAGCCGCACAGGCGGATAGAACCAGAAAAGAGCCACCAACAGGCCGAGCGCATTCGCAAGCAGATAGAGGTAGGACCAGGCCTCGAGCGTTTTCCAGGGGAGCAACGCAAGGAGCAGGGCCGCGCCAGTGCGGATCGCCGTTCCGATCACCACGAGCAAGGCGCCGCGCCCGAAGCGTCCGAGGCCGTTCAGCACGATGACGGCGGTCTCCAGCCCGCGCCAGCAGAGGATTTCGGCCATCATGAAGGCAGCAAAGGTGCCGGCCGCCATGTCGCGGGAAAAGAGGGCGAGGAAGGTGACCGCGCCGATTACTGCGATCAACGGCAGCGACAGGAAGGCGCCGACCAGGAAGCCGGCGCTATAGGTGCCGACCAGCAGCGGCTTGACGGTCGCGACCCGATAGAGCGGCGACATGAAGCCGAAGGCGAGCACGCGCGATATCATGATGCCGGCGGCGGACGCGGTTGCGAACAACCCGAAGTCGGCGATGGCGAGCGTGTTGGCAACGGCGATGAAATAGACGAGCGACAGCACGAGCCGGCCCGCCGAACCTCCGGTCATCGAGAGGTAAGCGTGGATGAGCGCCCGGTGGCGGAGATAAAGCGCTTTGACGCGATGAGGCACGGCCGACATTCCAGTAGCGCGTCTCCGGTTCGATGCCGATGGAAGCGCTCTATCTCCTTGATATCTCGCAGTTCCAAGGGCAAGGCTGGCAAAGCGCCGCCTAGAATTGCGCTCGTCCTTCCGTCATAGACGGGAAAGCTTAATAAGGCGTGAGATCACGCCCCCTCGCATCCTCGTTTCCGTTAAAGTTAACGATTTGTTTTCCATGTTTCCTTAGGTTGGCTTCACTATTCGGAATTCGCCGTTTCGGCAGCCGCGGGATCAGTCATGTTCAACATCGACGACGAGAAACGCCCGGTTCCGCGTGCATCGTTGCTCGATTTTGCAGCAGAGCACACGCGCGATCCCGCGCGTGTGCGCGACAGGCGCACCGACGACGCGTCGGGTGAGGGTTCGTCCTTGCTTGGTCGCCCGTCCGGCTCCGGTGGATCAACCAATCACGCAGCGGCGCCGGATAAAAACCGCGCGAAAGGTCGGCAGGCGCGCGGCGAAACGGCACGGGCTTCAGGCAAGTCCCCGGTTGCCCGCAGCCAAGGACGCCTCGGCGGCATGCGTGACAAGTTTGCGCGCTGGCTGGTCGATCGTCCGCCCGAGGGTGCTGTGCCGACGGTGGCTGCCGACCGGCAAGCGGCAGGCGACCGCCCGCTCGTTGATATCAAGACCGTGGTTCGCGCGGTCTGGCAGCTTCGCAAGATCATACTCGCGACCACGGCGCTCGGCGCCGTCGGTGGCGTTCTGCTGGCGCTGTCAACGCCGAGCACCTTCGTCTCCGAAAGCAAACTCTATGTCGATCCGCGCGAAGTGCGGCTGACGGATTCCGATCTGTCGAAACAATCGCTGGCAACCGAAGGCATTCTCGCCATCGTCGACAGCCAACTCGAAGTGTTGCGCTCGCGAACGGTCATGGAAAAGGTCGCAGCCAGTCTCGAACTGGAAAAGGATGCAGAGTTCGCCGGCAGGATGGCCGGTGGCGATGCGTCCGCGCGCGTCCTGAAGAATTTGGGAGAGGCCATTCAGGTCTGGCGCGATCCGAAAACCTTCATCGTCACTGTCGAGGCAAAGACCAGGGACCCCGAGAAGTCGGCCCTGATCGCCAACCGGCTGGTGGAGACCTTCCTCGGTGAGGAGACGGCTGCGCAGTCGGGCTTCTTCCAGAAGACCACCGTTGCACTCGACGCGCGCATCAAGGAACTGAAGGCCGAGCTCGATGCAGCCGAAAAGGCGGTTGAGGACTACAAGGCGGCGAACGATATCGTCGGCGCCGGCGGTGAGCTGATCGCCGACAAGCAGCTCCTCAGCCTCAGCGACCAGGTCGCTGCGGCGCGCAACCGCATCGCCGAAGCAAAAGCCAAGGCCGATGCCTCCGGCAAGGTGCAGCTCAACGATGTCCTGACCGGCGCCTATCCCGAGGAAATCAGCTCGCTGGCACTCTCCGAACTGCGCAAGCAATATGCGGCGACCAAGGCGCAGCTGAGCGCGCTTGACGCGAGCCTCGGTCCGCGCCACCCGCAACGCATTGCCGTTCAGCAGGCGCTCGAGGCGTCGCGCTCCGAGATCGCCAACGAGTTGCGCCGCATCGCGGCCGCGGCCGGGACCGAACTCGACCGCGCCCAGCGAACGGAACAGGATCTGGTGCAGCAGCTTGCCGTGCAGAAGGCGCGGCAGATCGATTCCTCGGCCGAATTCGTCGAGCTGCGCGAACTGCAGCGGAAGGCGGCGGCAACCCGCGAAATCTACGAATCCTTCCTGAAGCGCGCCGGCGAAACGCGCGAAGAGGAAAAGCTGACCGCAAAGAACATCCGGGTGATCTCCAAGGCCGAGCCGGCGCTGCAGGCAAAGGGGCCCTCCCGCAAGATCATCGTGATTGCCGCCACCATGGCGGGTTTCTTTGCCGGCCTCGGCCTCGGTGTGCTGCTCGGCATCTATCGCAGCCTGAACGGATTGTTCCCCGCGGCCCGAGAGGTCGAGGACGACCCGGCGCCCGAGCCGCCGGAACCCGATGGCGGCCCCGAGCCCACACGGCGCTCGCAGCCGCAGCCCGATCCGGCTTCGGCCAAGCTCGAACTGCCGCCGCAGTTCAGCCCGGCCGCGCACCACGCGCAGTCGCTGAACGCTGCCTATGCCGTCGCTCGCCGCAGCGCGACGGCAGGTCCGGCTGCGGCCGAACCGATGCCGCAGACCGTAGACGAGGATGACGCCGACATCGCCAAGGTCCAGGAAGGCCTTCGCGCGCTCAGGTCCCGGGTCGAGCACTATTCCCGCCAGAAGCTCGCGCGCCGTTGATACCACGGGAAGGCGGAGAGCATGCTCCGCTCGCCTTGCATCGTGTGAGGCTGAGACCTCAAGTCTTTCGACGAAACCACGTCCACCTCTCAGTCTTGAGAGGAAATATCGTCGAGGCGCCCGAAACGGCAGCCAACCGCGCCGCCGCCTCTTGCATTTATGCGTTTGGGACAGCATAGGGCGCGTTGAGGCCATCGCCTTTTCTGAGGCGAACTAGAGTATGCCGCGTGAACAGGAAGCCAGGAGGAACATGCCGTGACGACTGTGATTGATGGCAAGAAGGTCGCCGCTTCGGTGATCGAAAGCGTGAAGGCCGCGACCCGTGCGCTCGAAACGGATGCCGGCGTTCGTGCAGGTCTCGCCGTCGTGATCGTCGGCGACGATCCGGCAAGCCACGCCTATGTTTCTTCCAAGAGCAAGATGGCCAAGGAATGCGGCTTCCTGTCGGTCCAGCATACCTTGGCCGAGGCAACCACCCAGGAAGAGCTCGCGGCACTCGTCGCTAAGCTCAACGCCGATCCCTCCATCCACGGCATTCTCGTGCAGCTGCCGCTGCCGAAACATCTGAATTCCGAGCCGATCATCCAGTCGATCCTGCCGGAAAAGGACGTCGACGGCCTGCACGTCGTCAATGCCGGCAAGCTCGCGACCGGCGATCTCGAAGGCGGTCTCGTCTCCTGCACGCCTGCCGGCGCCATGGTCTTCGTGCGCCAGATCCATGGCGACGATCTCTCCGGCCTGAATGCCGTTGTCATCGGCCGTTCGAACCTGTTCGGCAAGCCGATGTCGGCGCTGCTGCTCGCCGCCAACGCGACGGTCACGACCGCACACTCGCGCACCAAGGACTTGGCCGCCGTCTGCCGCAACGCCGATATTCTCGTTGCCGCCGTCGGCCGCCCGGAGATGGTGAAAGCCGATTGGGTAAAACCGGGCGCGACGGTCATCGACGTCGGCATCAACCGCGTACCGGCGCCCGAGAAGGGCGAGGGCAAGTCCAAGCTCGTCGGCGACGTCGCCTTTGCGGAAGCCGCCGAGGTTGCAGGCGTGATCACGCCGGTGCCGGGTGGCGTCGGGCCGATGACCATCGCCATGCTGATGGCCAACACCGTGATTGCCGCCTATCGCAAGGCCGGCCGCAAGCCGCCGCGCTTCTGATCCCGGGTCACATGGGATGACGAGACGCGTCGCGATTGCGGCGCGTTTTCATTTTTGCGGGGCCGGTCCCGTCGAGGCGCGCACGATTAGTTCGGCGCGCCAAAGTTCCTGATCCGGATAGTCGCCGCGCTTCAGGATGCCGCCGATCAGTCGTGTGGCGATTCGGGCGCCGGCGGCCCGGAGCGACGAGCGCGTCGTCGTCAGCGGGATGCTGAAATTCTCGGGCTTCAGCATCGGGAGCACGTCGTCATGGGCGATCAGCGAAATGTCTTCGCCGATTTTCAATCCCGCCTGGTTGATCGCCCGGACTGCGCCAAGCGCCAGCACCGTACTTGAACAGAGCACCGCCGTCGGCGGCTGCGCATTCTGCAGGAAGGGCTGCATGCTGCGATAGCCGTGCTCGTCGGTCATCAGCGAATGCTGGACAAGCGCCTCGTCGAGCGAAAGGCCGTGTTCGGCAAGCGCCCGCAGCATGCCCTTTTTCCGGCGAATGGAAAAAGCCAGATATTCCGGGCCGTTGATCAGCGCGATCCGCTGGTGTCCGAGCTGTATGAGCAGCCGCGTCGCGTCGTAGAAGGCGCTCGTATTGTCGATGTCGAGGAATGGGTAGTCGCGGCTTTCGCCGATCGACCGGCCATGGACCACGAACGGGATCGACAGCGATTTCAGCATGGCGATGCGTGGATCGTTGGCACGCATATAGGCGAGGAACAGCGCATCGACATTGCCGCTTGCCGCCAGGCGCCGGAAGGTTACTTCCTCGTCCTCCGGCGCGCTCGGATTGAGCACGAAGTGGAAGTCGTGCTTGACCGCCTCTTCCGCCAGCCCCGCCAGGAACTCGCCGAAATGCACGTCGGAATCTATGCCGGGCGCGATCGGCATGACCATGCCGATCGAATAGGCCTTGCCCGTGGCAAGCCGCTGGGCGGCGCGGTTCGGCCGGTAGCCGGTTTCGCGTACGGCCTCAAGCACGCGCTGGCGGGTCTCGGCATTGACTTCCGGATAGCCGTTCAAAGCCCGACTGACCGTCGTCTGTGACAGGCCGAGCAGTTCCGCAAGTTGCTTGAGATTGACCGCCATGGTCAGGAATCCTCCCAAAGCGCTTTGGATATCCCTATGATTTTTAGTATTTGGTCCCAGCGCCCAAGGTTGGTGTAGCATCCGTTTTTCGAGCAACAAAGCGGAATTCAACCATGGCGCGGTGCAAAACGATACCGCAGAGCACAAAAATGTCGCCGCTAGAGCAGGTTCCGGGAAAGCTCTTGACTCCTTTAGTGTCGCAATGGTTTGTTAGCGAACTCAAAGCGCTTTGAATTTTTGCGCATTGACGTCTGCCCGGGGGGATCCGGGTTCATCTTGGGAGGAGAAAGACGTGAAGAGATCATTGCTGTTGGGCGTGGCCGCCTTTGCCCTGATTGCGGGTGCAGCCGGCGCCGCCGACCTCAAGTTCAAGCCGGGCGAAGATAGCAAGTTCAACTGGGCGAGCTTTGAGGAATTCAAGAAGGGCCACGACCTCAAGGGCCAGACGCTGACGATCTTCGGCCCCTGGCGCGGTGAGGACGAGGCGCTGTTCAAGAGCGTCTATGCCTACTTCACCGAAGCGACGGGCGCCGAGATCAAGTACTCCTCGTCCGAAAACTACGAACAACAGATCGTCATCGATACCCAGGCCGGAAGCCCCTCCGAAGTCTCCATCCTGCCGCAGCCGGGTCTGATCGCCGATCTCGCCTCCAAGGGCTATTTGACGCCGCTCGGCGACGACACCCAGAAGTGGCTGCTCGACAATTACGCCGCCGGCCAGTCCTGGGTCGATCTGTCGACCTACAAGGGCAAGGACGGCAATGCCGCGCTCTATGCGTTTCCCTACAAGATCGACGTAAAGTCGCTCGTCTGGTACTCGCCCGAGAACTTCGAAGACGCCGGCTACGAAGTGCCGAAGACCATGGAAGAACTGAAGGCGCTGACTGAGAAGATCGCCGCTGACGGCGGCAAGCCGTGGTGCATCGGCCTCGGCTCGGGCGGCGCGACCGGCTGGCCGGCGACCGACTGGGTCGAGGACATGATGCTGCGCACCCAGCCGGCCGATGTCTACGACAAGTGGGTCAAGAACGAGATCCCGTTCACCGATCCGGCCGTCGTCGGCGCGATCGACGAGTTCGGCTGGTTTGCGAAGAACGACAAGTTCGTCGATGGCGGCGCTGCAGCCGTTGCTTCCACCGACTTCCGCGACAGCCCGAAGGGCCTCTTCGCCTCGCCGCCGAAGTGCTACCTGCACCACCAGGCGTCGTTCATCCCGTCCTTCTTCCCTGAGGGCACCAAGATCGGCGAAGATGCCGACTTCTTCTACATGCCGCCCTACGAGAGCAAGAAGGAACTCGGCAATCCGGTGCTCGGCGCCGGCACGCTGGCGATGATCACCAAGGATTCGCCGGCCGCCCGCGCCTTCATCGAATTCCTGAAGACGCCGATCGCGCATGAAGTCTGGATGGCGCAGACGAGCTTCCTGACACCTTACAAGAGCGTCAACGTCGACACCTACGGCAACCCGCCGCTGAAGAAGCAGGGCGAGATCCTGCTGAACGCCACCACCTTCCGCTTTGACGGTTCCGACCTGATGCCGGGCAAGATCGGTGCAGGCGCGTTCTGGACCGGCATGGTCGATTTCGTTGGCGGCAAGTCGTCGGCTGACGTTGCCGACGGCGTTCAGAAGGCCTGGGACGCCATCAAGTAACACCGGATGACGGGCGGCAGAGATGCCGCCCGTTGCCGATGCGGGTTCGCTGCCAGGAGAGGACGGAGATGCGAAATCAGCTTTCCGTTCCCGGGAGAGGTGGGGCACCCCAATGAGAACGGCGACAATCGCCAGCCCTGCACGCGACCGTGCACCGAGGGGGAGGGACATGTCATGTTGTTTCAGCTTCTAATAGCTGCAGGGTTCATGTTGGGCGGGGTGATTGGCTGCGCCGCCTACTTCTGGGGAACCAGCTTCATTCTCGACCTGATCTTCCCGTCGAAAGGGAAATCCGGCGCCGTCGCCTCGAGAAACCTGCGCATCACCAACGCCATCCGACCATGGCTGTTCCTGGGCCCGGCGCTGTTCGCGCTGACGATCTACCTTATCTATCCGGTCTTCATGTCGCTCTGGTACAGCGTTCATGATCGCGCCGGCCAGAACTTCGTCGGCTTCAGCAATTATGTCTGGATGGTCAACGACGGCGAGTTCCGCCAATCGATCTACAACAACTTCCTCTGGCTGTTGGTGGTCCCGGCGCTGGCGACGTTCTTCGGCCTGATCATTGCCGCGCTCACCGATCGCATCTGGTGGGGCAATATCGCCAAGACCTTGGTCTTCATGCCGATGGCGATCTCGTTTGTCGGCGCCGCGGTCATCTGGAAGTTCATCTACGATTTTCGCCCCGAGGGTGCCGAACAGATCGGTCTGCTGAACGGCATCGTCGTTGCCTTCGGCGGCGACCCGCAGGCCTGGATCACGCTGCCCTTCTGGAACAACTTCTTCCTGATGGCGATCCTCGTCTGGATCCAGACCGGTTTTGCCATGGTCATCCTGTCGGCCGCCCTTCGCGGCATCCCGGAGGAAACGATCGAGGCGGCCGTCATCGACGGCGCCAATGGCTGGCAGATCTTCTTCAAGATCATGGTGCCACAGATCTGGGGCACGATCGCCGTGGTCTGGACGACCATCACCATCCTGGTGCTGAAGGTCTTCGATATCGTTCTCGCAATGACCAACGGCCAGTGGCAGAGCCAGGTGCTTGCCAACCTCATGTTCGACTGGATGTTCCGCGGCGGCGGCGACTTCGGTCGAGGGGCGGCGATCGCCGTCGTCATCATGATCCTCGTCATTCCGATCATGGTCTGGAACATCCGCAATGCGGCCAAGGAAATGAAGGGGCACTGAGATGAATCCAGCGACACGCTCTCCCCTCATGTGGGTCGTCCACCTCTCGGTCTTCTTGATCGTCGCACTCTGGACGCTGCCGACCGCCGGCCTCTTGATCTCGTCCCTGCGCGACAAGGATCAGCTCGCCGTCTCCGGCTGGTGGACGGCGCTTTCGACCTCGTCGCAGAATATCGTCGTTCGCGCACCCGGCCCGGACGCCCAGGTCGAGCGCGACGGCAAGTTCGTCATTTCCGGCAACCTGCTCGACGGGCAGGCGGGGCAGATCTCGGCCTTCGGCTTTAACAGCCGTGAGCCGACCGCGTTCAAGGCCGGCGAAACCGCCGAACTCAACGACGGCGAAAAGCTGACCGTGCAGGCCGACGGCAATTTCGAGATCGTCTCCGAGAAGAAGATGGAAGGATCGCGCGGCCAGCGCGTCTTCATAACCGCGTCCTCGCCGCCACGGTTCACTTTCGAAAACTACGGCGAAGTCTTGAGTGCCGAAGGCATCGGCCGCTCCTTCATCAATTCGCTGACGGTCGCCGTGCCAGCGACCATCATCCCGATCATGATCGCCGCCTTCGCAGCCTATGCGCTTGCCTGGATGCCGTTCCCGGGGCGGGCAATCCTGATTGCCGTCGTCGTCGGCCTTCTCGTCGTCCCGCTGCAGATGTCGCTGATCCCGCTCTTGAAGCTCTATAACGGCGTCGGCGCCTTCTTCGGCGTGCCGGCCAAGACCTATGTCGGCATTTGGCTGGCGCATACCGGCTTCGGCCTTCCGCTGGCGATCTACCTGCTTCGCAACTACATGGCCGGCCTGCCGCGCGAAATCATGGAATCCGCCCGCGTCGATGGCGCCAGCGATTTCGATATCTTTGTCAAGATTATCCTGCCGCTGTCCTTCCCGGCGCTCGCTTCCTTCGCGATCTTCCAGTTCCTCTGGACCTGGAACGACCTCTTGGTCGCCATCGTGTTCCTGGGCGCTGGCCCGGACGAACTGGTTCTGACCGGCCGGCTCGTCAACCTCCTCGGTTCACGAGGCGGCAACTGGGAGATCCTGACGGCCTCCGCTTTCATTACCATCATCGTTCCGCTGATCGTCTTCTTCAGCCTGCAGCGCTATCTCGTGCGCGGCCTGCTAGCGGGTTCGGTCAAGGGCGGCTGACAATCAAGGACTTTTTGCGACAATGAGCATGACCGAAATGAGCCAATCCACGATGCAGCCTGACAAGGACTGGTGGCGCGGCGCGGTGATCTACCAGATCTATCCGCGCTCTTACCAGGACTCCAACGGCGACGGCATCGGCGACCTCAAGGGCATCGTTGCTCGGTTGCCGCATATCGCCGCGCTGGGTGCCGACGCAATCTGGATTTCGCCGTTCTTCACCTCGCCGATGAAGGACTTCGGTTACGACGTCTCCAACTACACCGATGTCGATCAGATCTTCGGCAGTCTCGCCGATTTCGACGCGGTCATCGCCGAGGCGCACCGCCTCGGCATCCGGGTGATGATCGACCTCGTTCTCTCCCATACGTCGGACCAGCACCCCTGGTTCGTCGAAAGCCGATCGAGCCGGAAGAGCGCCAAGGCGGATTGGTACGTCTGGGCTGATTCCAGGCCGGACGGCACCCCGCCCAACAACTGGCTGTCGATCTTCGGCGGCTCGGCCTGGGCCTGGGATCCGACGCGCCTGCAGTACTACATGCACAACTTCCTGACCTCGCAGCCGGACCTCAACCTGCACAATCCCGAGGTTCAGGACGCGCTGCTGGCCGTCGAGCGTTTCTGGCTGGAGCGCGGCGTCGACGGCTTCCGCCTCGACACCATCAACTTCTACTTCCACGACAAGCAGTTGCGCGACAACCCGGCGCTGGCGCCGGAGCGCCGCAACGCCCAGACCGCGCCGGCGGTGAACCCCTACAACTACCAGGAACATCTCTACGACAAGAACCAGCCCGAGAACCTCGAATTCCTGAAGCGCTTCCGCGCGGTCATGGACGAGTTTCCGGCGATCGCTGCGGTCGGTGAAGTCGGCGACAGCCAGCGTGGCCTGGAGATCGCCGGCGAATATACCTCCGGCGGCGACAAGATGCAGATGTGCTACGCCTTCGAGTTCCTGGCGCCAGATCCGCTGACACCGGCGACAGTTGCCGAGGTTCTCCGGAACTTCCAGAAGGCGGCACCTGAAGGTTGGGCCTGCTGGGCCTTCTCCAACCATGACGTCGTGCGCCACGTCAGCCGCTGGGGAGCGGGCGTTACCGATCGCGACGCCCATGCAAAGCTGCTTGCGAGCCTTCTGATGTCGCTGCGCGGCTCGGTCTGCATCTATCAGGGAGAGGAGCTGGCGCTGAGCGAAGCCGAGCTTGCCTATGAGGATCTGAAGGATCCGTATGGCATCCAGTTCTGGCCGGACTTCAAGGGGCGCGACGGTTGCCGCACGCCGATGGTCTGGGACGGTGCTGCTGTCAACGGCGGCTTCGGCAGCGCAAAACCCTGGCTGCCGGTGCCGGCAGAACACCTGACGCGCGCCGTGTCGGTGCAGCAGGGCAACGACGCGTCGGTGCTCGAGCACTACCGCCGCTTCCTGCAGTTCCGCAAGGCGCACCCGGCCTTTGCCAAGGGCGAGATCGAATTCCTGAACACGGATGGCTCGGTGCTTGCTTTCGTGCGCAGCCACGGCAACGAAAAGCTCTTCTGCCTGTTCAACATGAGCGGCGCACCGGCTGCAGCCACGCTGCCGAATGAGCCGGTGGCTGCGTTGAAAGGCCATGGCTTCGTGTCCGAGGTCAAAAACGGAAGGGTTCATCTGCCGGCCTGGAGCGCCTATTTCGCGCGGCTGGTGTGACGGCGGATGACAACAGGGATAGACGGGAAAAACCGAAGGGGAGCGTGCAATGACGGGTCTGCTGCTTAAAGATATCCGCAAGTCCTACGGCGCGGTCGATGTCATTCACGGCATCAATCTCGACATCAAGCAGGGCGAGTTCATCGTCTTCGTCGGCCCGTCTGGCTGCGGAAAGTCGACGCTTCTGCGCATGATCGCGGGTCTCGAGGAGATCACCGGCGGCGACATGTTCATCGACGGCGAACGGGTCAACACCGTGCCGCCGTCGAAGCGCGGCATCGCCATGGTGTTCCAGTCCTATGCGCTCTATCCGCACATGACCGTCTACGACAACATGGCCTTCGGCATGCGGATCGCCAAGGAAAGCAAGGAGGAGATCGACCGTCGCGTGCGCAACGCCGCCGATATCCTGCAGCTGACCAAATATCTCGACCGCCTGCCGAAGGCGCTCTCCGGCGGCCAGAGACAGCGTGTTGCCATCGGCCGCGCGATCTGCCGCGACCCCAAGGTATTCCTGTTCGACGAGCCGCTGTCGAACCTGGATGCGGCTTTGCGTGTCGCCACCCGCATCGAGATTGCCAAGCTCAGTGAGCAGATGGCGGACACGACGATGATCTACGTCACCCACGACCAGGTGGAGGCAATGACGCTCGCCGACCGCATCGTGGTGTTGTCGCAGGGCCACATCGAACAGGTGGGCGCGCCACTCGAACTCTATGAGCGCCCGGCCAATCTCTTCGTCGCCCGCTTCATCGGCTCGCCGGCGATGAACATCATCCCATCGACGGTGACCGCGACCGGCGCGCAGACGACGGTGAAGCTGACCGGCGGCAAGAGCGTGACGCTCGATATCCCGACCGACTCGTCGCAGAACGGCAAGACTGCGAGTTTCGGCGTTCGCCCCGAAGACCTTCAGGTCAGTACCAGCGACAACTTCCTGTTCGAAGGCACGATCTCGATCGTTGAAGTGCTCGGCGAAGTGACGCTGCTCTACATCGAAGGCCTCGTCGACAAGGAGCCGATCATCGCCAAGATCCCCGGCATCCTGCCGGTTCAGCGCGGCGACAAGGTGCGCTTCACAGCCGACAAGGCCAAGCTGCACCTTTTCGACGCCGACGGTCGCACCTATCGCCGCTGATACGAACAGGCTCTCCCGTCGAACCCGCCCGTAAAATCGGGCGGGTTTTTTCAATGCACCCTGCGGATCAAACCCTCTGTTAAATCTCTGCCGTTAGTCTGTTTCAAAAGGGGATATGGAAAGGCATTTCGATGAGAGGCGCGGCGCCGGTGATGTACCAGCACTTCTTGAACAAGGAAGAGTCCTTCATGTACGATCGGGAAACCAACTTCCCGATGGAGGACACGCGGAACGAAGCCCGCATCGAATACACCGAGAAGGGCATGACCCAGCTGAGCTCGCGCCGTTGCGAGATCATCAAGCTGTCGAAAAGCGGCGCGTTGATCGGCATCCTCACGCAGTACCAGCTGCCGGAGAACTTCTACCTGGATATTCCGAGCGCGCGCATCCAGATGGTCGGCTGCCTCTTGAAGCGGGTGCATGCCAACAACGTCATCGAGGCGCGGTTCCTGCGTATGCTGACGGACCGCGACCTCAATCGCATCTTCGTCTACAGCACTCATCCGAACCATCGCAACCGGACGCTCGACATCTATCGCTGAGGTGCCGCGCCGCGCTTGACGGCCCTGCCGCGCTCGATGGATGGTTGTGGTCTCAATCAACGGGATCGGACCTGAACCATGCAGCGACCGTATCGGCTTTCCTGCCATTGCGGCGATATCGCCGTCGAAGTCGACGAAGAGCTTACCGGTCTCGTCGACTGCAATTGCTCGACCTGCCGGCGCTCCGGCTTCCTGCATTGGAAGGTGGACGCCGCCAAGGTGAAGCTCTTGACCGAGAAGCGCCGCCTGTCGAGCTACATCTGGCGCGGCCTTAACGAGGGGCACCATTTTTGCCCGACTTGTTCGACGCCGATCATGCGCAGCGGCTACCCGAACAACAAGATCTCGATCAATGCCCGCTGCATCGACGGCGTCGATGTCTTCACGCTGGAGATCGAGCGCTATGACGGGCGCAACGACATGTTCCCCGGGCCGCTGCCCTGAGCTTTCCGATCGTCTGGAGGCAAAGGCGCCGCCCCGATGGGGCGGCGCCTTTGTAAGTCAGTGGAAGAGCACGCTGGCGCCCTGATCGGCCGCACCGGCGATCGCGCGGAAGGGTGCGAAGAGCTCGCGGCCCATGCCGAAGTCATTGTCCGACAGATCCGCATGCGCCGGCACCCGTGTCTTCAGCGCGATGTCCTCGACCAACACCTCGATCGTCCCGGCAACCGCGTCGATGCGCACGATGTCGCCTTCCTGGATGCGGGCGATCGGGCCGCCGTCCTTCGCTTCCGGCGTCACGTGGATCGCCGCCGGCACCTTGCCGGAGGCGCCGGACATCCGGCCGTCCGTCAGGATGGCGACGCGCTGGCCGCGGTCCTGCAGAATGCCGAGCACAGTCGTCAGCTTGTGCAGTTCCGGCATGCCGTTGGCCTTCGGGCCCTGGAAGCGCACGACGGCGACGAAGTCGCCCTCGAGCTTGCCGGCCTTGAAGGCGGCGTTGAGTTCGGCCTGGTCGTGGAAGATCTTGGCAGGCGCCTCGATGATGTGGCGATCCGGCTTGACGGCAGAGATCTTGATGACGGCCTTGCCGAGATTGCCGGTCAGCATCTTGAGACCACCCGAGTGCTGGAACGGCTGGTCGATGGTCGCAAGCACCTTCGGGTCGGCGCTTTCCTTCGGCGTCGGCACGCGCTCGACATTACCGTCGGCGCCGAGGCGTACGTCGATCTTGTAGGCGTCGAGACCCTGGCCGACGACGGTGCGCACGTCGTCGTGCAGCAGGCCGGCGCGAAGCAGCTGGCTGATCAGGAAGCCCATGCCGCCGGCGGCGTGGAAGTGGTTCACGTCGGCAAGCCCGTTCGGATAGACGCGCGCCAGCAGCGGCACGATGTCCGAGAGCTCGGAGATGTCCTGCCAGGTCAGCACGATGCCGGCTGCCCGCGCCATGGCGACGAGGTGCATCGTGTGGTTCGTCGAGCCGCCGGTCGCATGCAGGCCGACGACGCCGTTGACGATCGAGCGTTCGTCGATCATTTCGCCGGCCGGCGTGAACTCGTTGCCCATGGCGGTGATCGCCAGCGCCCGCTTGGCGGCTTCCTTGGTCAGCGCGTCGCGCAGCGGCGTGCCCGGATTGATGAAGGAGGCGCCCGGCAGGTGGAAGCCCATGATCTCCATCAGCATCTGGTTGGAGTTGGCGGTGCCGTAGAAGGTGCAGGTGCCCGGTCCGTGGTAGGACTTCGATTCCGCTTCCAGCAGTTCGTCGCGGCCGACCTTGCCTTCGGCGAACAGCTGGCGAACCCGCGCCTTCTCGTCGTTCGGCAGGCCCGAGGTCATCGGCCCGGCAGGCACGAAGATCGCCGGCAGGTGGCCGAAGGTCAGGGCCGCAATCACGAGGCCCGGCACGATCTTGTCACAGACGCCGAGATAGACGGTGGAATCGAACATGTTGTGCGACAGCCCGACGCCGGCCGCCATCGCGATCAGGTCGCGGGAAAACAGCGAAAGCTCCATGCCCGGCTGCCCCTGGGTGACGCCGTCGCACATCGCGGGCACGCCGCCGGCAACCTGCGCGACGCCGCCTGCCTCGTGCGCGGCCTGACGGATCAGCGCTGGATAAGTCTCGAACGGTTGGTGCGCCGACAGCATGTCATTGTAGGCGGTGATGATGCCGAGATTGGCCACGCGGTCGCCCGCAAGCGCCACCTTCTCGGCGGGGGAACAGACGGCAAATCCATGCGCGAGGTTGCCGCAGCCGAGCACGCTGCGATGCGGACCGCTCGATGCCGCCCGGCGGACGCGATCGAGATAGGGCTCGCGGTGGGGTTTCGAGCGCTCGACGATGCGAGCCGTGATCGAGGCAATTCGGGAATCGGCGGACATGGCAAATCCTGTTCCGGAGTCTTCGGACTCCTCATCTTCATCCAGTCATCGTCCGGAGCGCGGCGAGCTTGGGAGAGCGCAAGCCGCGTCCCGGCGTTTCTCAGAAACACCTGTCCAATCCGACGGGAGCGCGCCACCGGCTGAACGTGTCTCCAAAGTTCCTATCGGGCCGGTTCGGCCCAACATCATTCCGATCTACGGCGCCCAGTAGATCTGCACCGGCGATGCGGCGCGCCGCAGCATCGCGCGGATCGGCATGTCCTTCTCGTCACCGGCTTCTTCGGCCTTGGCGAGAACCGTCTTCTTGCCTTCGCCTTCGATGTGCAGCACCAGAAGCCGTGCATCCTGGAGGCTGGCAAAGGTAAAGGTCAGGCGGGTTTCACCGGCACCCTCGGCTTCCATCGTGATCACGCCGCGCGGCGTTGCCGGATCGATGGCGCGCGCGAGTTGCGATCCGCCCGGGAAGAACGATGCGGTGTGACCGTCCGTTCCCATGCCGAGGATCGCCACGTCGAACGGTGCGGCGATCTTTGCCGTTTCCCGGCTTGCGAGATCAGCTGCCGCCTCCGCTGTCGGGGCCGCCTGGTAGAGCGGCAGGAAGGTCGCAGAAGCGGCCTTGTCCTGAAGCAGGTTGGCCGCCACGAGGCCATGGTTGGAGCGGTCGCTTTCCGGCGGCACGAAGCGTTCGTCGACCAGCGTCACCGTCACCTTGTCCCAGGCGATGTCCTTCTTCGAAAGCGCCTGGAAGAATGCCTTGGGCGTCGAGCCGCCGGAGACCGCGATGCTTGCGGAGCCGCGTGCGGCGATGCCGGCGGCGAGCGCCTGGCCCACAGCATCGGCAAGGCCTTGCGCCAGTGCTGCGCCGTTTTCGAATGTATGAAGCGTAGACGTCATCGGCGCACCTATATCGCGTCGTTCCAGGTCCGGCCGTCACGCTCGATCAGCGCGATCGACTGGCTCGGGCCCCAGGTGCCGGCCGTGTAGCCCTGGACCTGCTGTCCGGTCTCTTCCCAGGCCTTCAGGATCGGATCGACCCACTTCCATGCGGCCTCGACTTCGTCGCGGCGCACGAACAGCGTCTGGTTGTTGCGGATGACGTCGAAGAGCAGCCGCTCATAGGCGTCCGCATTGCGCACCGCAAAGGCCTCGGCGAAGCTCATGTCGAGCGAGACGCTGCGCAGGCGCATTCCGCCCGGGCCCGGGTCCTTGATCATCAGCGACTGCTTCACGCCTTCGTTCGGCTGCAGGCGGATGACCAGCTGGTTGGCCGAGATACGGCCGGCATTGTTGTCGAAGATGGAGTGCGGGATCTGCTTGAAGGTGATGACGATCTCCGACATGCGGCCGGCAAGGCGCTTGCCGGTACGAATGTAGAAGGGCACGCCGGCCCAGCGCCAGTTGCTGACCTCGGCCTTGATCGCCACGAAGGTTTCGGTGTTCGAGACGCCGCCTTCGAGCTCTTCGAGGTAACCCTTGACCGGGCCGCCGGCCGAAGCGCCGGCACGGTACTGGCCGCGCACCGTCACCTGCTCCACATTGGAGGAGGTGATCGGCTTCAGCGCGCGCAGAACCTTGAGCTTCTCGTCGCGCACCGCTTCTGCGTCCATCGAGGTCGGCGCTTCCATGGCGACGAAGCAGACGAGCTGCAAGATGTGGTTCTGCACCATGTCGCGTAGCGCGCCGGCCTTGTCGTAGTAGCCGGCGCGGTTCTCCAGGCCAACGGCTTCCGACACGGTGATCTGTACGTGGTCGATATGGGCGGAGTTCCACAGCGGCTCATAGAGCGCGTTGGCAAAGCGCAGCGCCATCAGGTTCTGCACCGTCTCCTTGCCGAGATAATGGTCGATACGGAAGATCTGCTCTTCGCGGAAGACCTTGCCGATCGTGTCGTTGAGTTCGGTCGCAGACGCAAGGTCGCGGCCGATCGGCTTTTCGACGACGATGCGGGTGTTCTTGGTGATCAGCTTGTGGTCGCGGATGCGCTCGGAGATGTCGCCGAAGATCGCCGGGCCGACGGCAAGATAGAAGGCGCGAATGCGCTCCTTGCCCTCTTCGAGGATCTTCTTCAGCGCGTCCCAACCCTGGTCGGACTTGGCGTCGACGGAGACGTAGAACAGGCGTGCAGCGAACTTCGCGACCTCCTCTTCCTTGTACTCTTCCGGCTTCAGATGTTCCTTCAGCGCGTCGACGGCAAACTTGCGATAATCCTCATGGCTGAGTGCCGCGCGCGAGGCGCCGATGATGCGCGTCGGCTCGGTGATCTGGCCTTCCAGTTGCCGGTGATAGAGCGCCGGCAACAGCTTGCGCTCCGCAAGATCGCCGGTGCCCCCGAACACCACATAATCAAATGGTTCGACGGGAATGATCTGGCTGCTCATGGGATATCTCGATCTGTTCAGGTCAGGGGCACATATAATCTAATCGATTTAAAGGCGCTAGTGCGGGATGAGGAAAAGTGCGCGCGGTTTTCCGCCCGCATCCCGCATTATCTTCTAACTATCGAACACGTTTATGATTTTGGGTCGAGCCGACCCAAAATCATCGTGATCTCAAGCGCGGCGCAATAAAATGCCGCCGCAAGCCTTCTTCAGAACCTGTCGCGTAATGCGTACCAGCTAAGCGCGAAGAAGAGAAGGGCGGAGCGGAACCGGGTTCCGCCCGGAAAAGCAGGGATTTTCAGCGCCTTCAAGAGGTCGAGCTCGGTGTCCTTGCCGAGCACGAGATCCGCATAGAGCTTGCCGCAATAGTTGGAGAGCATCACACCGTGGCCGGAATAGCCGCCGATCGAGGTGACGCCGGGCATGACCTCGCGACAGAAGGGCGTGCGTGGCATGGTGATGCCGACGGAGCCGCCCCAGGCATGGGTGATCTCGACATTGGCGAGCTGCGGATAGATCTCGCTGATCTGCCGGCGGATATGGGTGGAGATGTCGCGCGGATTGTCGGCGGTATAGGCTTCGCGGCCGCCGAACAGCAGCCGTCCATCCCGCGACTTGCGGAAGTAGCGCACGACGAAGCGCGAATCGTCGACCGACTCTCCACCGGGAATGACGTCAGGGTGGTCCGAAAGCACTGTCGTTGCGCCGATGAAGGAACGGATCGGCATGACATGGCTGGCGCTCACCGGCTCCAGGTTGCCGATATAGGCATTGCAGGCGACGAGCACACAGTCGGCGGTGATCGTGCCGCGGTCGGTGGTGATGACGATCGCGCCGCCCTGGCGATCGATCTTCAGGGCCTTGGTTTGCTCGAAGAGGTTGGCACCGGCAAGCGCTGCCTGTTTCGCAAGGCCGATCAGCAGCTTCATCGGGTGGATGTGGCCGGTGCCGGCATCGCGAATGCCGAAGTGGTAATGGTCGGATCCGAGCCGGCTTGCGGTTTCCTCGCGCTCCATGAAGGTCAGGTGCGGATAGCCGAAGCGTGTCGCCATCGCCTCGGCATGGTCGCGATAGTCTTTTTCGAGGCTTTGCTTGTGCCCGACCGAGAGTTGGCCGGGCACGAATTCGATGTCGATCTCGTGCGCATTGGCGAAGTCGAGCACATATCGCTTGGCGTTCTCGGCCATGTCGAACAGCGCCTGCGCCCGTTCGTGGCCGAGGCTCTCTTCCGTCTCGTCCGCCCAGGCGCGCTGACCTGTGCCGAACTGGCCGCCATTGCGGCCAGAGGCACCGTCGCCGAAGCGGCAGGCGTCGATCAGGGTGACGTCGACGCCTTGCCTGGCAAGGTTGTAAGCCGCCTGAAGTCCCGTATAGCCGCCGCCAACGATCGCGACATTGGCTTTCCGCGATCCTGGCATGGGCGGATAGTTCGGTCGGTCCGGAACAGTCGCCTCATACCAGGAGTAACCGGGCGAGATCGGGCTTTGCCAGGACATGGAGAACCTCTGAGGTCAGACGTTGAGAAGCAGGAATTCGCGCTCCCAGGGACTGATGACCTGCATGAAGGTCTCGAACTCGCCACGCTTGACGCCGGCATAGATGGCGATGAACTCGGGGCTGAGCACATCTGCAAGCGAGGGTGCCGACTCCAGCAGCGCAACGGCTTCGAGCAGGCCGCGGGGCAGGTCGATCTCGCCCTCGTTCGCCGTGTCCTCGGTCGGCGCCGTCGGATCGCGCTGTTCTATGATGCCGAGATAGCCGCAGGCGAGCGAGGCCGCGAGCGCCAGATAGGGATTGGCATCCGAACTCGGCAGCCGGTTCTCGATACGCCGGGCGACCGGCTCCGACACCGGGATGCGGAAGGCGGTGGTGCGGTTGTCGTAGCCCCAGGCAGTGTTGACCGGCGCGGACATGTCGGGCGTCAGTCGGCGGAAGGAGTTCACATAGGGCGCCATCATCACCAGCGTGCGCGGCACATAGTGCTGCATGCCGCCGATGAAGTGGAAGAATTCCTTCGATGCGGAACCGTCCGGGTTGGAGAACAGGTTGCGGCCGGTGTTGGTCTCGACCACCGACTGGTGAATGTGCATCGCCGAGCCCGGCTGGCCCTGCATCGGCTTGGCCATGAAGGTGGCGTAGATGCCGTGTTTCAGCGCCGCCTCGCGGATCGTCCGCTTGAACAGGAAGACCTGGTCGGCCAGCTCGATCGGATCGCCATGGCGCAGGTTGATTTCGAGCTGCGCCGGTCCTTCTTCGTGGATCAGCGTATCGATCTCGAGACCCTGTTTCTCGGAGAAGTGATAGATGTCGTCGATCAGTTCGTCGAATTCGTTGATGCCGGCGATCGAATAGCCCTGGCCGCCGAGGATCGAGCGACCGGAGCGGCCTTTCGGCGGATGCAGGGGATAGTCGGGATCGTCATTGGTGGCGACGAGGTAGAATTCGATCTCGGGTGCGACGACCGGCTTCCAGCCCTTCTGCTTGTAGAGATCGACCACGCGCTTCAGGACGTTGCGCGGCGTGTAGCTGATCTGCTCGCCCTGCGAGCCGACGATGTCGCAGATCACCTGCGCCGTCGGGTCGGTCTCCCAGGGAACGACCGAAAGGGTCGAAAGATCGGGCACGAGCTTGATGTCGCTGTCGCGGGAATCGTAGCGGAACTGGCCGGTTTCGTCCGGATATTCGCCCGAGATCGTGTGGCGGTAGACCGCCGAGGGCAGCGCCAGCGAGGTGTTGGAGGTAAACTTCGAGGTCGGCATCATCTTGCCGCGCGGAACGCCGGCGAGGTCGGGCGTGATGCATTCGACGTCTTCGATGCCGCGGATCTTGAGCCAGTCCGTGGCTTCCTTCCAGGTCTTCACACCGCGGAGGGAGTGGAGGGCGGGGGGTATTTTCGAAGTCTTGCTGATTTTCGTTGTTTGTTGGGCAGCACTTCTCTTGGAGGGCATAAATCACCGGTTTTGGCTTCGGATAGCGCATCATAACCACAGATTGGCAATTGGCTAGATGGGCTTGATCATTGACTTTCTGCTTTGCCCCCGGAATGGAAGGACAAACGAGCGGAGTGTTTCGTGGCTGAAAAGACAGATGTGGTGATCATTGGCGCCGGTGCCGCCGGCATGATGTGCGCCATCGAGGCGGGCAAGCGCGGCCGCCGCGTGGCCGTGCTCGACCATGCCAAGGCGCCGGGTGAAAAGATCCGCATCTCCGGCGGTGGCCGCTGCAACTTCACCAATATCCAAGCGGGGCCGAAGAACTTTCTGTCCGCCAATCCGCATTTCGCAAAGTCGGCGCTGGCGCGCTACACGCCGCGCGATTTCCTCGCTTTTGTCGAAAAGCATGGCATCGCCTGGCACGAAAAGACCCTCGGCCAACTCTTCTGCGACCATTCGGCGAAAGACATCATCAAGATGCTGCTGTCCGAAATGCGTGACGTGCATGCCGATCTTCGCCTCGAAACGACGATCGAGAGCGTCGAGCGCCACGGCGCCGGTTTTCGCGTGATGACGGGCGAGGGACCGATCGATGCACAGTCACTGGTCGTTGCCAGCGGCGGCAAGTCGATCCCGAAGATGGGGGCCACCGGGCTTGCCTACCGGATCGCCGAGCAGTTCGGCCTCCGGCTCATCGAAACGCGTCCCGGTCTCGTGCCGCTGACGCTCGATCCGGCGCAGCTCGAAGCGATCGGGGACCTGGCCGGCGTCGCCGCCGATGCGGAAGCGCGGTCCGGCAAGACGGCGTTTCGCGAGGCGGTGCTGATCACCCATCGCGGCCTGAGCGGTCCGGCCATCCTGCAGATTTCCTCCTATTGGCGCGAGGGGCAGGAGATCGTACTCAGGTTGATGCCCGACATCGACATCGCCGCGATCCTGAAAGAAATCCGCCGCACCCACGGTAAGCAGGCGGTGCAGACGGCACTCGGCGATATCCTGCCGCGGCGGCTGGCACAGTTTTTCGCCGACGGCGCAAAGCTGACCGGGCGCCAGCTTGCCGACCTCTCGGACAAGACCATCAATCAGCTTGCCACCTCGATCCAGGCCTGGACCATCAAGCCAGCCGGTTCGGAAGGCTACCGCACTGCAGAAGTCACGCTTGGCGGCGTCGATACCAACGGGCTCGACTCCAAGACGATGCAGGCAAAGGCGGTGCCGGGGCTCTATTTTATTGGCGAGTGCGTCGATGTGACCGGCTGGCTCGGCGGCTACAATTTCCAATGGGCCTGGGCGTCGGGCTTTGCGGCTGGCCAGGACGCCTGATTTCCCCGGTTTTGGCGGGTCGAGCTTCAGTGATTGTTAATATATCTCGCCGAACCTTTATCCTTGTCGGCACAGCCGGCAGTTGGTGGGATCGGAATGTCGCGTAAACGGAAATAACACTGTTTCTGATTTTTTGACTTTCTTCCGCCACGGCATGGCTGCAATATAACTGTGACGGGCAATACGGGTCATGCGGACCCAGCGTTGCCGGTCAATGTGACAAGGACAGGATGCCATGAACCAAATCCGCCGCCGTCCCCGCGCCATCGCGATCGCCCGCACCGATGAAAGCCGTCAGCAGAAGGCCGCACTCACGCGCCTCGCCTTGATTGCATTCTTTGCCGTTGCCGCCCTCGCAGCCCTTCCTGCTCTCTGGTTCTGAGTTCAGGGGATCGGCCTTAAGCGGCCGCCTCTCGGGCGCATTTGACGCGTCCGCGCACGCCTACGGATTTTCTGCCGCGGGTTGAATGCGCTTATACAAATTTTAATCGTTCAAAACAGATAGTGCGACGATGTGAGTTTCGTCAGGTTCACGTTGCCGAGGAGTGGCGCCGTGGATCCGCAATGATTGCCGACGGACTGGCGGTGTGCGCCGCATGATTTTTCGAAAAACATCAGCCTGTTTGCGCATCGGGTGGCTCTCGATCGTTCGCACATTCACGCCCCGTCGTTGAGTGCGGAGACCTAGCGAGCCGTCGGGGGAGGCGAATGCGAGCTGCGAGCCAAGGTGTTTTCCATGTTCATCGATAGAATTCTTGCCCGTTTCAAGATCCAGACGAAGGTGCTGTTTTTCATCCTGCCCTTCGTCGTCAGCATCTGTGCCGTCGGTATCACCGGCCTCTATGCGTCCGGCCTGCTTCAGGGACGCATGGAGATTTCCAACAGCGTGTTGCAGACCTTGAGTGGCTTCAAGGATGTCTATGCGGGCATGAACGCCTTCCTGCATTCGACTACCGAAGAAACCCGTGATGCCGTGCAGTCGACGATTTCGGCGCAGAAGGACGTGCTCGCCGATACGGCTGCACAGGTCGCAGGCCAGAACGGCCAGGACGAACTGAAGGCGGCGATCGCGGCGACGAGCGACATCGAGGCCCGCATCGGCGGCCTTTGGACGCTGCACGTTGGCGAGCAGGACCTGCGCATGGCAATGAACTCGAACCTCGACGCCCTGCTGATCGAGCGCGCCAAGATCAACGAAGAATCGAACCGCCTGCAATACGCCGTTCGCAAGAGCGAGAACGCCGCCAAGACCATGCTGCGCGAAGCCGAAAAGCTGATGCGCGCAAGCCGCTTCTTCAACGAGTTCGGCACCGAAGTGAGCAAGGCGATCACCGTCGACGACAAGCTGAAGGCGGTCAAGGAACGCTTCCCGATGATCGGCCGCACCGAGCGTGATATTTTCCGCCTGCTGCCGAAGGACGAAAAGTCGCTCACCGAGACCATCACCTCGGCTTCGAGCGAGATCGGCGCCATCCTGAAGGCGCCGGCCGGACCGGAAACGCTTGCCGGGATCTCCAAATATGTCGACCGCTTCCGCACGGCGAGCTTCCGCCTGGAAGCGGCGTCCGTCGGCAAGATGCGCGACGCGACGCGGATTTTCGCCGAACTCGACGAGCAGATCGTCACGACGGAATCGGTTCTGACCGCCACCCGCAGGCTTTCGTCGTCGATCACCGATATCCAGATTTCCGCCGCCACCTTCATGGGCCTGACGAACGAGAGCAATCGCCAGAAGCTGCTCGACAAGTCGCTCGCCGTTCAGCAGAACATGGCGACGCTTCGCGGTGTCGCGAGCGACGG
Source organism: Ensifer sp. ENS09 (assembly GCF_014852425.1). Lineage (NCBI taxonomy): Bacteria > Pseudomonadati > Pseudomonadota > Alphaproteobacteria > Hyphomicrobiales > Rhizobiaceae > Ensifer > Ensifer sp. ENS09. The sequence goes on along the minus strand of NZ_JACVBP010000002.1, from coordinate 769,107 downwards.
CGCCTCCTTCGACAAGATCGCCGACACGCTGATGCCGATCCTGACGGCGATGAAGAAGGATGCCGCGGCGCTCGTCGAGATCACCGTCAAGCGCACCGCAGACTTCGACGCCGCCGGACAATCGATCAACCAGATCTGGACCGACCTCACCGAATTTGCCGAACAGCAGAAGGTTGCCGCCGGAACCGAGCGTAACGAGGCGAACCAGATCTCGGTCGCCGCGACCGTTGCCGGTGTCGTCATCGCGCTTTTGGCCGGCATCGCCCTGACGCTGACGCTGAAGAAGCCGATCGGCCAGATCACCGCGGCAATGCGTCGTCTCGCCGATGGCCGCCTCGACACGACGATCGACGGCGACGGCCGCCGCGACGAAATCGGCGACATGGCGCGTGCCCTTGGCGTGTTCAAGGAGAACGCGCTCTCCAAGGTCCGCATCGAGGCCGAAAGCGAAGAGCAGCGGACGCGCGCCGATATGGAGCGCAGCCGCAACGACCAGGAAAAGCGCGAGCTCGATCGCCAGATTGATCTCGCCGTCAGCGAGCTTGCCGCTGGCCTTGGCCGCCTGGCCCAGGGTGACCTGTCGCGCCAGATCGACGTGCCGTTCCATGGTCGCCTCGAGCAGCTGCGCCAGGACTTCAACGGTTCGCTGATCCGCCTGCAGGACACGCTCGCCCAGATCCGCGCCAATGCGCAGGCGATCCAGGAGAGCGGCTCCAGCATGCATCATGCGGCAGATTCGTTGTCGAAGCGCACGGAGGCCCAGGCCGCCTCGCTCGAAGAAACCGCGGCCGCCGTCGATCAGATCACCGTCACCGTCCGTTCCTCGGCCGAGCGTGCCGGCGAGGCCAACCGTGCGGTGATCCAGACGAAGCGCAGCGCCGACAGTTCGGCGACCGTCGTCACCAACGCGATCGCCGCCATGGGACGCATCGAGGAGGCTTCGCGCCAGATCGAGCAGATCATCGAGGTGATCGACGACATCGCCTTCCAGACTAACCTTCTGGCGCTCAACGCCGGTATCGAGGCGGCGCGTGCTGGAGAGGCCGGCAAGGGGTTTGCCGTCGTCGCCCAGGAGGTGCGCGAACTGGCGCAGCGCTCGGCGGAGGCCGCGCGTGAGATCAAGGGGCTCATCAACAAGTCGACCAACGAGGTCAATGCCGGTTCGCACCTGGTCAAGGAAACCGGCGAAGTGCTGGCCTCGATCAGCGCCCAGATCGTCACCGTCAGCCAGCATGTCGAGATGATTGCGACCGCAAGCCGGGATCAGGCCGTAGCGCTCAACGAGGTCAATGGCTCGGTCAACCAGATGGACCAGATGACGCAGCAGAACGCCTCGATGGTGGAAGAGGCGACGGCGACGAGCCGCGCACTCGCCAACCAGGCCGACACGCTGATGATGCTGGTCGAGCAGTTCCGGCTGGAGCCGGAGGCGGAAGACTACGACACCTACCGGGCAGCCTGAGGCGTCCGGCAAAGGGTTTCGCTGGCGGCAGGCAACGTCGCCAGCCGAAAGCACGGCACCCGATACCGTGCGACATAACAAGGGCAGGGGCTAACATTGCACCGCGTGGCCGCAGGGCTTCGCGGTGCTTTTTTTATCGGCGTGGAGGCTGCTCTTGCGTCGCTTGGTGACTGCGGCCGCGAGTGTTGTGAACGCCCGACGTAGAAGGCCAGGCGGTTTCGGATCGAAATCCTCGTCCCAGCGGCGCGTTTTCAGGGCCATGTCGGCGATGTAGACCATTGCCATCATTTCCATCGTGATGCTCCTCAGTTGATGGGCATCACTTTTTTTATGCAGCAAAACCAGTTTTACATACATCGGATATCGCTCTATGTTTTTCAGAAATGAAAGACATGGATTGGGATATCTATCGCTGTTTCATGAGCGTGGCGCGCGCCGGCGGGCTCACTGGAGCAGCGCAGGCGCTCGGGTCGAGCCCGGCGACCGTCGGCCGGCGGATGCTGGAGCTCGAGGAGCGCACCGGCCGCACGCTGTTTCTGCGCAGCCAGACCGGCTACCAGCTCACCGGCGATGGCGAACTTCTGTTCGAGCAGCTTCAGGAAATGGAATCGGCGGCGCGCCGGGTCGAGAGCTGGCGCCAGGAAGGCGAGGGCGCGACAGTCCGCATCACCGTCGGCACCTGGATCGCCTGGCTGCTGGCGGAAAACTTTCCGGCGCTCTGCACCGAAAGGGACGGCTTCAGCCTGGCGATAACCGTCGGCGAGACACGCGCCAGCCTCGCTTATCGCGAGACCGACATCGGCATCCGCGCCTTCGAGCCGGAAGAGGCCTATCTGGCGGCAAGTCCGGTCGGCGACGTCGCCTATGCCGCCTATCGTCAGAAGAACGCGCCGCCGGGCGCGAGCGCGCGATGGGTGGCCGTCGGCGAGGAGGAGGCGATCTCCGCCTATCTGCGCTGGCCGCACGAGCAGGTGAAGGGGGGCTGGGAGGGACGGATCGTCGCCACGGTCACGCGGCCGCGCTCGCTGCTTGATCTCGCACGCGCCGGCGCCGGCTGTGCGGTGCTTCCCTGCTTTGTCGGCGATCTCGATCCGATGCTGGAGCGCGCCGGCGAGGAGATCCCGGCGCTCCGGCACCGGCAATGGATCGTCATGAACAACGAGGACAGGCACCGCAAGGAGATACGAACAGTGGTCGATCGCATGACGAAGCTCTTGCGCAGTCACGTGGATATCTTTGCCGGAAAGCGACCACGCCGCAGCTGAGACGGGCAAGCCACTGTTGGCTCCGGTTGCAGGGAACGCCGCTGCCAGGTGCTTCGTGGGTACGGATCAGCGCATCAGCAGCTTGACGAGTGCGGCCTGCGAATTGACCCGGGTCTTGGCATAGATGCTTTTGAGCTGTGTCCGGGTCGTCTCGTAACTGACTCCGTGGGTCTGCGACATTTCCTTCAGCGTCAGGCCGGCGGCGATGCCGCAGGCAATGCGGATCTCAGCCGGGGTCAGGCCGTAATGGTCCTTCAGATGGTCGTGCCTGAGATCGCCGATGAGCGACGTCGCAGGCTCGATCAGAACCGCAACCGTCGGCCCGTCGAGAAGCTCGGTAAAGATGCTGGCGCTTCGCCGGACCAGGGTGACGCGGAAGGCGCCGTGTTCGGCGGTCCTGACGACGCGCAACTGCGGCTGCGCCGGGGCGCCGACCGGCGAGGCCAGAAGCTCGAGTGCCGCATTGGTTTCCGGTTCGTCCATGAACAGGCGGCCGTTGACCGCGATCCGGAAGGGCGAGCCGTTCGCCGCCATTCGTTCGGCGTTGTGGTTCATCGAGCGGATGCGCAGATTGTCGCCCACATAGATCACGCCGACGCCGATCGTATCGAGCAGGGTCCGGCCTTCGTGCTGCTCGGCCATCATCAGGTCGCGCCGCCGCAGAAAGTCGAAGGCGCGCTTCAGGTGGGGTGCAAGGAGCGTGTACTGGTCGGCCGCCTGCTGGTTGAGGTCCTCGTCCGTCGAAGAGGTGCAGGTCGACAGGAGCAAGGTCCGCGTCGGGCTGCGCACGATGGTCACGCCGACCGTGGTCTCGCTGCCGGTCTGGCGCTTCAGCCAGTCATTGTAGAATTCCGATTTCATCAGCTCCGCGCGCGAGACGATATGCTCGCCCGAGAGGCCGCGCCCCACCGGCACGAGAACCGATTTCGGTATCCAGGGGTTGATGGCCGCAAAGTGATCGTTGAACTGGTCGATGGCATCGGGGGTAAAGCCCGAGACATAGGGCACGCAGGCCGATGGCGACGCGAGGTCATGGTAATGGAGCGCTGAACGCCCGTTGGGCATGGTCGTCGTCAGCCGGTCGAGAAAATCCTGCCAGCCGCAATCGCCAAAGGCGGCGCCGTAAATCAGCTCCGTCAGTTCGGCGGTATCTGCAGGTTTCGTCGAACGATACATGCGTGCCTTTGCCTAAGACAGGTATGTCTAATATAGACAGGCATCGCAGATTCGATCAACCTGAAATAGCGGAGACAAGCATTCCTTGCGTGCGATACCATCCTGACAACGCAGAATAGCCGGCAAAGCGCCGGCCATTCCAATTTCTCCCACTTTCAATCGTCTTCGACAAAATCAACCCTTGGTTGCTTTTGTCGCTGCGGCGACAGCTTTGTGGCGGAGCGGTAGCGGCGACAGTAGAATCGCCCCAAACACCGTTGTGGCGAGCATCATGGCCGGCCCTGGGTGACGATAACCGGGATCAGCAAGTCGCCCCAGTTGCCTTCGCCGCCGTGGTGGCGAGCCGAGCGCACGAGTTCGACCGAAACGCCGGCATCGACGGCCTTCATCACGGACTGGTTGAGGCGATGCAGGTCGTTGGCGACCATGCGGATTGCCGCCTGCTGGTCCGGGGTCATCGCCGAAGACTGTTCCTCGGCCCGTTCCTTGACGCGTGTCTGGACTGTCATTGGACTTCTCCTTGAGGTTCGAGGCTGGAGCGTGCTTGCGGTTTTCCGCCCGCATCCATTTCACTTACGAGGGGTCGGCAGGAGCGCAGCGGGCAGGGATTGCCACGCTCCCGCCGGGCTTTCACTCTGCGGCCGGGCGGAACTGATCGTGCTCGGTCGATTCCTTCATGGCTGTTGTCGAGGACTGGCCACCGGTGATCGCCATCGAGACGGCGTCGAAATAGCCGGTGCCGACTTCGCGCTGGTGCTTGGTGGCGGTGTAGCCGTTGACCTCGGCGGCGAATTCCGCCTCCTGCAGCTCCGAATAGGCGGCCATCTGCCGTGCCTTGTAGCCACGCGCCAGTTCGAACATGCCGAAGTTCAGCTGGTGGAAGCCGGCCAGCGTGATGAACTGGAACTTGTAGCCCATCGCGCCGAGCTCTCGCTGGAACTTGGCGATCGTCGCGTCGTCGAGGTTCTTTTTCCAGTTGAACGACGGCGAGCAATTGTAGGCAAGCAGCTTGCCCGGATGCACCTTGTGCACGCCCTCGGCGAACTTGCGGGCCTGCTCGAGGTCTGGCTTCGAGGTTTCGCACCAGATGAGATCGCAATGCGGCGCATAGGCGACCGCGCGGGCGATGCAGGGCTCAAGCCCGTTCTTCACCTGGTAGAAGCCTTCGACCGTACGGCCGGCATCGTAATCGACGAAGGGGCGGTCACGCTCGTCGATATCGGAGGTCAAGAGCTTGGCGGCCTCCGCATCGGTGCGGGCGATGACCAGCGTCGGCGTTCCCATGACGTCGGCGGCAAGCCGGGCCGCGTTCAGGTTGCGGATATGGGCCGCCGTCGGGATCAGCACCTTGCCGCCGAGATGGCCGCACTTCTTTTCAGACGCAAGCTGGTCCTCGTAGTGGACGCCGGCAGCCCCTGCCTCGATGAAGGCCTTCATGATCTCGAAGGCGTTGAGAGGGCCGCCGAAGCCGGCTTCGGCGTCGGCGACAATCGGTGCGAACCAGGTGTCGACCGAAAGGCCCTTGCCCTCGGAGGTCTCGATCTGGTCGGCACGCTGCAGCGTGCGATTGATGCGCTTGGCAAGCTCAGGCGCGGCATTGGCCGGATAGAGCGACTGGTCGGGATACATGGCCGAAGCGGTGTTGGCGTCGGCCGCGACCTGCCAGCCGGAGAGATAGATCGCCTTAAGGCCGGCGCGGACCATCTGCATGGCCTGGTTGCCCGAAAGTGCGCCCAGTGCGTTGACGAAGTCGTCCTCGTGAATGAGTTTCCACAAGCGGTTCGCGCCCATTTCGGCCAGCGAATGGCGGATCTCGACCGACCCGCGCAGCCGCTTCACGGTCTCTGCGGTATAGGGTCGATCGACGCCATCGAAGCGGCCTTGCGGTGCGCTGGGAACGAGCTTGTAAAAATCAGTCATTACATCCTCCTGTCAAAATCAAACACCCATTCGACTTTTGTCGTACGGCGCTTTGTGTTTCGAGTTCATGTGACAGTTTTTACATTGCGCTGCAGTATTCGGCTATTGGAAACAATGAACTGGCGATATCAAAAGGGTTATCTTGTCTTGCCTTTGACAGGGTGGCGAAGTAAATTTGTAAAAAATGTAAAGCACCCTGGGTCACACGGATTGTAAAGGTAGTTACAAATGGCCGAGAACAAGATCTTTGCCGGTCCGCGGGTCAGGCGCATTCGCAATGGCCTGTCGCTGACCCAGACGGCCATGGCCGAGGCGCTCGGCATCTCGCCGTCCTACCTCAATCTGATCGAGCGAAACCAGCGACCGCTGACGGTGCAACTGCTTTTGAAGCTTGCCTCGGTCTACAAGGTCGATCTCGACGAATTGCAGGGCGAAACCGGCGGCAGCCTCACGCAATTGCGCGAGGTTTTCGCCGATCCGCTTCTGTCGGCGGAGTTGCCGGGGGAGCAGGAGCTGATCGAGGTGGCGGAAGCTGCCCCCAATGCCGCCGGCGGCGTCGTCAAGCTCTATCGCGCCTATCGCGAACAGGCCTCACGCCTGAAGGATCTGGCGGACCTTCTGGCGGGGCAGGGGCACATGGAGGCGCTTTCGGGTACGCGGCTGCCGATGGACGAGGTGCGCGAGACCTTCGAGGGGCGGCCGAATTATTTCGCCGGCATCGAGGCGGCGGCGGAAACCTTCCACGAGGCGCTGTCGCCGGGTGACGATCTGATCGGCGCGCTCAAGACCTGGCTGAAGAAGGAGCACGGCCTCGTCGTGCGCAGCCTGCCGGTGCACGCCATGCCGAACCTGCGCCGTCGCTTCGACAGGCACTCCATGCGCCTCTTCGTCTCCGAGCGGCTGTCGCCCTACGACCAGTTGCGCGAGATCGCCATGGAGGCCGTGTCGATTGCCTGTCATGAGGCGATCACGGCGGAGCTTGGGATGTTAAGGCTTTCGACTGCGGAAGCGCGCCGCATCGCTCGCTTCGAGCTGGCGCGCTACGGCGCGCACGCCCTGATGATGCCCTATGCCGCTTTCCTTGCCGCCGCACAGCGGGCGAAGTACGACATCGATGTCCTGCGCGCCCGCTTCCAGGTCTCGTTCGAGCAGGCCGCCAACCGGCTGACCATGCTGCAGCGCCCGGGTGCCCAAGGGCTGCCGTTCTTCCTCATGGAGATCGACAGTGCTGGCCACCGGTTGCGGCGGGCCGGCGCATCGGGCTTTCCGCAGGCGAAATTCGGTGGTGGCTGTCCGAAGCTCAATATCCACGCCGCCTTCTCGGTGCCGGGGCAGGTCCTGGTCGATCGTGTCGAAATGCCCGACGGTGCCGAGTTCCTGACGGTGGCGCGCACCCTGGAAGGGCCGCAGGCGGCGTTCCACGAGCGCGTCCGGCGCACGGCGCTTCTTCTTGGCTGCGAGGCGTCGGTTGCCGACGAGACTGTCTATGGATCCGCGTTGCCGCCGGCAGTCGCGATCGGTGCCGCCTGTCGGCTCTGCGAGCGCCAAGGCTGTCTCGCGCGCGCCGAGCCGCCGGTCACCCGCCCGCTCGGGCTCGACGAGATGGCGACGGGACTCAGCGTTTTCGATTTTCAGTAGCTGACGGGGTGCTGGTTCGGCAGAAGCGGCGCATTCGCCGCGAAGCATTCTGCCGGCAGTCCCGTTGTGTAGCCGCGGGTGATGTGCGCCTTGTCGGCATAGGCCTTGTTGCGCATCAAAATCGCGTGCAGTTCCGGCAAATTGTAGAACGGCACGCCCGGATAGAGATGGTGCTCCAGGTGGTAGTTGATGTTGTGGGGTGCGAAGAACAGCTTCTCCCAGGCATGCGGATAGACCGTGCGTGAACTCGTCAGTTCATCGCTATAATCCATGCTGCCGAAATGCTCGGCGACGCTGCGTATATAAAGGAACAGGCAGAAGAAGGTGAGGAACGGCACCACCCAGTAGAGCGCCACTTCCCGCCAGATGCCGAAGAACGTGAAGATCGCGGCGGCGGCGACGTAGAAGCCGATGCGCAGCAGCTTGTACTGAAGCGTCGAGCGATCGTTCTTCCCCATGCGCTTGGCCATGTGCAGCATGTCGCGCAGCGAATTGACCGCGACGAGATAGCCGAGCAGTTGCGTGATGCCGCGCGCGACCTTTTGCGGAAAGGTGAATTGCGGCATGCCGAGCTTCGCCGTCCAGTCCGGATCCTCATCGGTATTGGCATGCTGATGGTGGGCGAGGTGGTTCTGGCGATAGCCGTCGACGGTGGCCAGCACCGGCCAGGCGAGCAGCAGGTCGCTCATCCAGTCGCTGATTTTCCGGTTGCGGATGATGCGGTAGTGCGCCGCCTCGTGGATCATGCAGCCGAGCGCATGCATGCGTCCGGCGATCAACACCACGGCAACGAGGTAGACGAAGAGGTTGCCGAAATACTCGCTGACGGCGATGGCTGATGCAATCAACGCCCAGTCGAATGCGATTGCCGCAAGGGCCTTTCGCGGCTCGAGCGCCGACAGGCGCTTTAACTGCTTCGGATCGATCCTGCGGCTTTTCCCGCCGACGACCTGCTCACCCATGACGACACCTGAGATCCTTTACCGCTACTGTCGGGAAAATCGCATGGCGATCATGGTTAATCAATCGTAAATGGCGGTCCGTACAGAGGCGGCAAAGCTATGGTTAACGGTGCCGCCGCGGCCGGGTCGAGGACGGCAGGCTGGAAGCCAGCCGCCATAAGTGCCCGTTTTTCTTCGACTTGTGAAATTGACGGGGCCACAGGGCGGCGCTTCTTATCGGCACGAAAGCGCTTGAGGTTATCGAGAAAGATGCCTAACCTCCGGCCTGAACGAAGCGGATTGGACGGTGTCCCGGTGTGCCGGGCCCGATACGAAAAAACCAAGAGGGGAGTTGTATGTCCAAGCTCATCGTCACAACCCTGGCGGCAGCCGTTCTGGCCGGCTCGACCATGCTGGCCTCCGCGCAGGAGCGCGTGGTCAACGTCTACAACTGGTCGGACTATATCGACAGCAGCATTCTGGAAGATTTCACCAAGGAGACCGGCATCAAGGTCGTCTACGACGTCTTCGACAGCAACGAGATCTTGGAGACGAAGCTGCTTGCCGGGGGCTCCGGCTACGACGTGGTGGTGCCGACGGCAACCTTCCTGCAGCGGCAGATCGCCGCGGGCGTGTTCCAGAAGCTCGACAAGTCGAAGCTGCCGAACCTTTCCAACATGTGGGACGTGATCATGGAGCGTACGGCAAAGTACGATCCGGGCAACGACTATGCCATCGACTACATGTGGGGCACGACCGGCATCGGCTACAACGTCGACAAGATGAAGGCGATCCTCGGTACCGACGAGAAGCCCAACTGGGACGTCATCTTCAAGCCGGAACTGGCGGCGAAGTTCAAGGATTGCGGCATCCACATCCTCGATTCCCCGACCGACGTGATGCCTTCGGCGCTCGCCTATCTCGGCCTCAATCCGGATAGCCACGAGGCGGCCGATCTGGAAAAGGCGGCTGAGCTGCTGGCGAGCATCCGCCCCAATGTGCGCAAGTTCCATTCGTCGGAATACATCAATGCGCTTGCCAACGGCGACATCTGCCTTGCAATCGGCTTTTCCGGCGACGTCTTCCAGGCCCGCGACCGTGCGGCCGAAGCCAAGGCCGGTGTGACCGTCGACTACGCGATCCCGTCCCAGGGCGCGCAGATGTGGTTCGACATGCTTGCGATCCCGGCTGATGCACCGCACGTGGAGGAGGCGCACGCCTTCCTCAACTACATGATGAAGCCCGAAGTCGTGGCCAAGGCATCGAACTACGTCTTCTACGCCAACGGCAACAAGGCCTCGCAGCAGTTTCTTGACAAGGCTGTTTTGGAAGACAGCGCCATCTATCCGTCGGACGAGGTGATGCAGAAACTGTTCACGGTGACGCCCTTCGAGGCGAAAGAACAGAGGGTATTGACCCGACTCTGGACAAAGGTCGTAACCGGCCAGTAAGAGCGGAAAACGAATTGCCCGGACCTCAAAATCCGGGCAATTTTCTTAAGGGGGCACCGGGGAAAACGAGAGTGCCCATCGGCTGTATCATTCGGGGATAGATGATGAAGTCTCTCGGCAGTATCCGGCGGTCCTTTGCCCCTTGGGCGGATCCCGCTTCCAAGCCATTCATTTCCTTCAAGAACGTGACCAAGCGGTTCGGCGATTTCACCGCCGTCGACGACCTTTCGCTGGATATCTACACGCGCGAGTTCTTTGCGCTTCTGGGTGCGTCCGGCTGCGGAAAGTCGACGCTTCTGCGCATGCTCGCCGGCTTCGAACAGCCGACGTCGGGCGAGATCATCCTCGACGGGCAGAGCCTGGCCGGCATTCCGCCCTACAGGCGTCCGGTCAACATGATGTTCCAGTCCTACGCGCTCTTCCCGCATATGAACGTGGAGAAGAACATCGCCTTCGGCCTGAAGCAGGATGGCATGCCGAAGGCGGATATTGCCGAGCGCGTCGCCCAGATGCTGAAGCTGGTGAAGCTCGAGAAGTTCTCCCAGCGCAAGCCGCACCAGCTTTCAGGCGGTCAGCGCCAACGTGTCGCCCTTGCCCGCTCGCTCGCCAAGCGGCCGAAGGTGCTGCTCCTCGACGAACCGCTCGGCGCGCTCGACAAGAAGCTGCGCGAGGAAACCCAGTTCGAACTGATGGATCTGCAGCAGGAACTCGGCCTCACCTTCGTCGTCGTCACCCACGACCAGGAAGAGGCGATGACCATGGCCGACCGCATCGCGGTGATGAGCCACGGCAAGGTCATCCAGGTGGCGACCCCTGCCGAAATCTACGAGGCGCCGAACTCGCGTTTCGTCGCGGACTTCATCGGCGACGTCAACATTTTCGAGGGAGCGGTCTCCGGAGCCGAGGGCGGCTATGTGCGCCTTGAAGGCACCAACGGTTTCCCCATCCGCATGGCATCGCCCGAGACGCCGGCTGCCGGCGGCAAGTCGGCCGTCGCCGTCCGCCCGGAAAAGATCCGCGTCAGCCGTCAGCCGCCGGCGCACGCGCCCGTCAACGCCGTTCAGGGCGAGATCTGGGATATCGGCTATCTCGGCGACATGACCGTCTTCCACGTGCGCCTGAAGGATGGGCGCGTGATCAAGGCGTCGTCGCTCAACGCAGTGCGCGCGGTCGAGGATCCACTCGGCTACGACCAGGAGGTCTGGGTTTCCTTCGGCGAAGACGCCGGTGTCGTTCTGAAGGATTGAGGCCATGACCCGTGTCGCATCCGCTCTTTTCAGCCGCCTCGTCATCATCATCCCCTATGCCTGGCTGCTGTTTTTCTTTCTGATCCCGTTCTTCATCGTCTTCCGCATCTCGCTGTCGCAGACGGCGGTGGCGATGCCGCCCTATACGCCGGTCTTCGATCTGTTCGGTGGCTTGTCCGGCATCCTTGAAAAGGCGAAAGAGTTCTCGTTCGACAACTACGTCTGGCTGACGGAGGATGTCCTCTACTTCAACGCCTATGTGTCGAGCGTCATCATCGCGGCGGTTTCGACCGTGCTGACGCTGCTGATCGCCTATCCGGTCGCCTACGGCATGGCGAAGGCGCCGAAGACCATTCGCCCGACGCTGCTGATGCTCGTGATCCTGCCGTTCTGGACGAGCTTCCTGATCCGCGTCTACGCCTGGATCGCGATCCTGAAGCCCGAAGGGTTGCTCAACCAGTTCCTGCTGAGCATCAACGTCATCGACCAGCCGCTGATCATCCTCAACACCAATTGGGCGATCTACATCGGCATCGTCTATTCCTATCTGCCGTTCATGGTGCTGCCGATCTATTCGTCGCTCGAGAGGATGGATCACACCCTGACGGAGGCGGCACTCGACCTCGGCTGCACGCCGTTTACCGCCTTCTGGCGCGTGACATTCCCGATGTCGCTGGCGGGCGTCGTCGCCGGCTGCCTGCTGGTCTTCATCCCCGCCGTCGGCGAATTCGTTATCCCCGACCTGCTCGGCGGTTCGGAGACGTTGATGATCGGCAAGACGCTCTGGAACGAATTCAACGCCAACCGCGACTGGCCGGTTTCCTCGGCCGTGGCGACGATCCTGCTTCTGATCCTGGTGCTACCGATCGTCTACTTCCAGAACGCCCAGGCCAAAGCCGACAGCGAGGGGAGGTAGGACATGGGCAACTGGTCACGTTTCAACATCGCCTCGATCGTGCTCGGCTTCGGCTTCCTTTACCTGCCGATCGTGCTTCTGGTGATCTTCTCCTTCAATGAATCGAAGCTTGTCACCGTCTGGGCCGGCTTTTCGACCAAGTGGTACGCGCAGCTCTGGCACAACCAGGCGCTGCTCGATGCCGCCTGGGTGACGATCCGCGTCGCGCTGATCTCGGCGACCTTCGCCACCGTGCTCGGTACGCTCGCGGCTTTGGCGCTCGTCCGTTACACCCGCTTCCGTGGCCGCATGCTGTTTTCCGGCATGGTCTATGCGCCGCTCGTCATGCCCGAGGTGATCACCGGCCTGTCGTTGCTGTTGCTGTTCGTTGCCATCGGTCTCGACCGCGGCTTCTGGACGATCACGCTGGCGCACATCACCTTCACCATGTGCTTCGTTGCCGTGGTGGTGCAGTCGCGCTTGCTCAGCTTCGACCGGTCGATCGAAGAGGCGGCTCTCGATCTCGGCGCCACGCCGGTGACAACCTTCTTCTCGATCACCCTTCCGGTCATCGCGCCCGCGGTGTTTTCCGGCTGGGTTCTCGCCTTCACGCTGTCGCTGGACGATCTGGTGATCTCGAGCTTCACCACGGGACCGGGCGCCACGACGCTGCCGATGAAGATCTACAGCCAGGTGCGGCTGGGCGTGACGCCGGAAATCAACGCGATCTGCACCATCCTCATTGGCGTGGTCGCGATCGGCGTGGTGGTTGCCTCGATTGTTACCAAGCAGCGCGAGGCGCAACGCGAGCGGGACGAGCGGGCCGCCTTCGCCCAGTCCTGATCCGCTGAGCCTTCGCCAAGGCCGGTTTATGAAACCAACGGCCGGCGTCCCTGACACCGGCCGTTTTCAGTTGGGTTCGCCGAGAACCGACAGGGGCGAGATCACCGCATTCGGCCAGGAACCGCCGACGAAGAAACGCAGCCTTTGCCCGGCGTTCAGCGTGTCGATGTAGGTGCCGGCAAGCGCCAGGCTGCCGCTGCGATAGGGAATGACGCCGTTGACCGAGAGATTGCCGGTCTGGCCGGCAAAGAGCGCCCGGTTCAGCCGCGCCGATCCTTCCTCGAAGCTGGCTTCGATGTCTGCCGTCTGGAAGGCGAAGTCGCCGTCGCTCGCCTGCGACAGCGAAAAGAATTCGCCGGCCCGCACAAGGTTCGCAAAGGCATTTGTGTCGAAGCCGGTGAGGCTGCCATTGGCAAGTGAAAGCCTGATGCGGCCGGAAGCCTCGGCCACCTGCGTGCGCCAGAACGGGTGTTGCGTCGTAAGATCCAGATTGACATTGCCCCGGCCGGTTGGGACCGGGCCGGTGAAGCCGAAGTCTGCAAGGGCTGCAGCAAGGTCGGCATTTTTCAGCACCAGTTCCAGCCTGCCGCCGCCGGCCAGACCCTCTTCCGAAGCGGCGAGCCGCCCGCTGAGCCGGCCATTGGCATAGGTGCTGTCGGCGACGTTGACGGAGGCGCGCCCGTGATCGAGGATGACCCCGGCGGCGAGGTCTTCGAGCCGCAGCGGGCCGACCAGTGCCTCCTGCGCCGACAGCCGCACATCGGCACGCCAGCTGCGCATGAATGCATCGCCGAGTTGTTGCCTGAGTTCGTCCGGCTCCAGCGGGTCGATGAACGGCTGAAGTCCGTTGAGATCGATGCGGTCGAAGGCGAGCGTGCCTTCGACGCGGTGGGTATCGTCGATCGGCGTGGAGATGTCGAGGATGCCGGTCGCGTTGGCGCCGCCGAGCGTCAGGTGAAGTTCGTCGAGCTTCAGCGAGGCCTTGGCGCTGGTGACGTTGGCACTCAGGCTGAAGCCGGTGTCCGGCAGGGTGCCTGCCGCCTTGCCCCTGTACCAGGCGGCAAGGGCCTGCAGCGAGGCCGTCGAAACCTGCAGCCGTCCCGCGACGGCCGGTGTCTGGGAGAGATTGCCGTTGCCCTCGAACGAGAGATTGAGCGCCGCCGAGGATAGCGACGTCTTCAGCGCCGCGTTGCGGCCGGTCAGCAGCATCAGCGGTTCGTTGCATTCGAGCGTCCAGGCCACCACCTGTCCGGCAAGGGTGCCGGAAAGCCGGGCGCTGAGCTGCTTGGTGAACGACGGCCAGGAGACTGTTCCGGATATGCCGGAAAATTCCCGCGTCTGGTTGGTGACGAGGTCGATGATCTGCAGGCGACCGTTTTCGACCGTGATGTCGCCGAACGGCGTATCCTTGTCGGCGGCCTGCACGTCCGGTGTATTCAGCCAGTGCGGCCGCTGCCAGTTGAGTGTGCCGTCCGTGCGCCGCTCGAGCGTCACGACCGGCTCGACCAGCCGGACATCGTGCAGCGCCGGCGTGCCGTCGATCGCCGAGAACAGGCTGAACGTCGCGGTTATGCTGCCGATATGCGCGAGCTTGCGGGACGATCCGTCCGTCGTTTCGATCGTCGCCGAGCGGAGCGTCAGCGTTGGTTCCGGCCAGAAGCTGATCTCGGGATTGCCGGCGATCCGGCTTTTGCCCCCGGACCAGGCATCCAGCATGTGCTCTACGGTCGGACGCACGTTCGTGGTTGAAATCAGCAGAGGCAGGACGGCGTTGTAGCCGGCTGCAAGCCCGACGCCGATTGCGGCCGGCCACAGGAAATGGCGGCGCCGCAGCCGCGACAACAGGCGTACGTCGCGCATCATATGCAGAAATTTACGTCTCATGTCCGCCTGGTCGCCGTCGCTTGGGTCACGTGAGCTTGGATAGGCCTTCGGTCTCCAGAAATCAAATGCGACGGACAGGCAACAGACAGGTAAATGTCGTCCACGCGATGACGAGGCGCTTGCCGGTGCTGTTTATTTTGCGATGCAGCATGGTATAGAGGGCATGGAGCAGGAGTGGAGGAAAGCATGCACGCAGAGCAGCCGTTGTGGGTTCCGGGTCCGGAAATCCTTGCGCATAGCCCCATGGCCGAATTCATCGCCTGGAGCAGCAAACGCTTCGGCAGAACCTTTGCGGATTATGATGCTTTTCACGCCTGGTCGGTGGCCGAGCGCGGCGACTTTTGGACCGCGGTCTGGGAACACTGCGGCGTCATCGGCGAACGCGGCGCGACAGCCCTCGTCAACGGCGACCGCATGCTCGATGCGCGCTTCTTCCCGGAGGCGAAGCTGAACTTTGCCGAGAACCTTCTTCGCGAGACCGGCGACGGCGACGCGCTCGTCTTCCGCGGTGAAGACAAGATCGACTATCGCCTCTCGTGGGATGAACTTCGCGCGCTGGTATCGCGCCTGCAGCAGGCGCTGAAGGCTGAAGGTATCGGCCCCGGCGACCGCGTTGCAGCGATGATGCCGAACATGCCCGAGACCATCGCCTTGATGTTGGCGACCGCCTCGATCGGCGCGATCTGGTCGTCCTGTTCTCCCGATTTCGGCGAGCAGGGCGTTCTCGATCGTTTCGGCCAGATCACGCCGAAGCTGTTCATCACCTGCGACGGCTATTGGTACAATGGCAAGCGCCAGGACGTCGACGCCAAGGTTCGCGCGGTCTCCAAGGCCCTTGGCGTGCCGGCGCTGATCGTTCCCTATGCCGGCGACAGCGCGGCACTCGCGGCCTCGATCGAGGGTGGCGCGACGCTCGACGATTTCATCGCACCGTTTGCGGCAGCAACCCTGACCTTCGAACGCTTGCCTTTCTGCCATCCGCTCTATGTGCTGTTTTCCTCAGGCACGACGGGCGTTCCCAAATGCATCGTGCATTCGGCAGGCGGCACGCTTCTGCAGCACCTTAAGGAGCATCGTTTCCACTGCGGCCTTCGTCGCGGCGAAAAGCTCTTCTATTTCACCACCTGCGGCTGGATGATGTGGAACTGGCTGGTGTCGGGCCTGGCCGTCGGCGCCACCCTCTGCCTGTTCGACGGCTCGCCCTTCTATCCCGACGGCAACGTGCTCTTCGACTATGCCGCGGCCGAGAAGTTCGCGGTGTTCGGCACCTCGGCGAAATACATCGACGCCGTGCGCAAGGGCGGCTTCGTCCCGGCCAACACGCATAATCTCTCCACCCTTCGGCTATTGACCTCGACCGGTTCGCCGCTGTCGCCGGAAGGCTTCTCCTTCGTCTACGAGGGCATCAAGTCGGACGTTCAGCTTGCCTCGATCTCGGGCGGTACCGACATCGTTTCCTGCTTCGTCCTCGGCAACCCGCTGAAGCCGGTCTGGCGCGGCGAAATCCAGGGGCCGGGTCTTGGTCTCGCGATCGACGTCTGGAACGACGCAGGGCAATCGGTGCGCGGTGAGAAGGGGGAACTCGTCTGCACCAAGGCCTTCCCGTCGATGCCGGTGATGTTCTGGAACGACCCTGAAGGTGCCAAGTATCGCGCCGCCTATTTCGAGCGTTTCGACAATGTCTGGTGCCATGGCGACTTCGCCGAATGGACAGAGCATGGCGGCATCATCATCCACGGGCGCTCGGACGCAACCTTGAACCCCGGCGGGGTGCGCATCGGCACGGCGGAGATATACAATCAGGTCGAGCAGATGGAAGAGGTCGCAGAGGCGCTCTGCATCGGGCAGGACTGGGAAGACGACGTGCGCGTCGTTCTCTTCGTTCGTCTCGCCGCCGGCGTTGCCCTGACCGACGACCTGACCAAGGCGATCAAGAACCGCATCCGCGTCGGCGCCTCGCCGCGCCATGTGCCGGCAAAGGTGATCGCGGTCGCCGATATCCCGCGCACGAAGTCCGGCAAGATCGTCGAGCTTGCCGTCCGCGATGTCGTGCATGGCCGTCCGGTGAAGAACAAGGAGGCGCTCGCCAACCCGGAAGCGCTCGATCTTTATGCAGGACTGGATGCCCTTAAAAATTGAGGGCACGTTAACGGATTCGCGTCGTTGGAATTAACCAAGGCTTCAGACTTGCTGAAAAATCCCTAAAATTGCGGATCCGGCGGGTAAGGTCTTGTTAAGGATTGGGGGCGCATGGTCATGCCAACTTGAGGCCGATCGATGTTGCATCGGCGTTCGGCAGAGATGCCGTCGCAGACATGACGTCGTTACTTCTCGAGCGATTGTTGGTTTAGCATTCAACTATCGAGGTGGCCTCCCAGCCACCTTTTTTTTATGTGTTTCTCGTCTGCTCGGGCCTTGCTGAACGAGGCTCAGGAGCGGCGCTCAAGCGACCGCGACACGAGGATGACCGGGATCATGCCGGCGACGACGATGATCATCGCGGCGACTGAAGCATCTTCGACCTTGGCCCGGGACGCGTCCTCATAGACGAGTGTCGCCAGCGTGTTGAAGTTGAAGGGCCTGAGCATGATCGTCGCAGAAAGCTCCTTCATCGTCTCGATGAAGACGAGGAGCGCGGCGGTCAGTACCGCCGGGCGCATCATCGGCAGAAGGACGGTGCGCAGGGTCTGGCCGCCGGTGCGGCCGAGCGCGCGCGCTGCCATGTCGAGATGCGGCGAAAGCTTCTGGAAACCGGCTTCGAGCGAACCCTCGGCCATGGTGAGGAAGCGCACGCTGCAGGCGTAGATGATCGCAAAGCCGGTGCCGGTCATCATCAGCCCAGTGGAAACACCGAACGTATCGCGCATGCCGGCATCGATGATGTTGTCGAGAGCGGCCAGCGGGAAGAGCACGCCGATCGCAAGAACGGTGCCTGGCACGCCATAGCCGAAGGAGGCGAGGCGTCCGGCGATGTCGCTCACCCGCGAATGTCCCGTGCGCGCCGCATAGGCGAGCACGAACCCGAGCAGAACGGTAACCGTTGCGGTGGCGCCCGAGACGAGGATGCTATGAAAGAGCGCGTTGAGCAGCCGCGGCTCGATGAACTGGTCGATGCGCTTGAGCGCAAAATTGCCGAGGATCAGCACGGGAACGGCAAAGCCTGAAAGCACCGGCAGCAGGCAGGCGACCGTGGCGGCCCACTTCTTCCAGCCGGACAGCACGAGCCGGGCGGCGTCGTGGACGGCGGATGTCGTCTTCTGGCTGGAGAAGCGCTGGCGCCGCCGTGCGGCCCGCTCGATCATCATCAGGCCAATGACGAAGACCAGCATGATGCAGGCGATTTGTGCAGCGCCCGCGAGGCTGCCGCGGTTGAGCCAGGTGTCGAAGATCGAGAAGGTCAGCGTCTGCACGCCGAGGAATTCGACCGCGCCGATGTCGTTCAGCGTTTCCATCGCCACCAGCGTCAGGCCGATCATGATGGCCGGGCGGGCCATCGGGATCTGGATGCGGAAGAACACCTTCAGCGGCCCGGCACCGAGCGTGCGCGCGACATCGGCGGCGGCGCGCCCCTGCATCAGGAACATCGAGCGGCAGGCGAGATAGATATAGGGATAGAGAACCGAGCTCAGCACCAACACGGCGCCGCCGAGCGAGCGGATATCCGGAAACCAGTAGTCACGGCTGGTCTTGAAGCCGAAGACCAGGCGGATCAACCCCTGCACTGGCCCGGTAAAAGTGAAAAGCTCGCCGAATGCATAGGCCGCGAGATAGGCTGGGATCGCCAGCGGCAACACCAGAGCGGCCGACAGGAAGCGCCGCAGCGGAAACTCGCAGCTTGCAACGAGCCAGGCGGTGAGAATGCCGATGAAGGCGGTTGCAGCGCCCGTCAGCGAGATCAAGAGCAGCGTGCGCCCGGTGGCGCGCGGAATGACGTTCTGCATCAGATGCGGCCAGTCGCCGCCGCCGCCCGAGATCGCCAGCCAGGCTATCGCGATGATTGGCATCAGCACGATGAGTGATGTCAATCCGGCCCAGGTCGCCAGCAGGGGATGCGAAAGACCGGTTCCGGCACGCGCATGGCGGCGCTTGATGCTCTGAGATGTGGACTGCAATCGATCGATTCCGCGGCATAACGGCAGGACGTGGCCAGTGGCGGCCAAACTGGCCACCACGAGTCAACATTTCCTTATAGCATCCGGCCTCAGTTCGCCAAGACGCGTTGTGACGGGAAGGAAATTTCCACCAGCGTTCCCTCGTTCGGCGCCGAGGTGATCGAGAAGTGGGCGCGGTTCGCCTCTGCCATCGCCTTGGTCAGAGGCAGGCCGAGCCCGGTGCCGTCGCCGCGCTTGCGCGCGCCTGTCGTCACCTGTCGGAACGGCTTCATCGCCTGGTCCAGTTCACCGCGGGTCATGCCGACGCCGGTGTCGCGGATCCTCAGCATGACGCTGCCATTGGCCTCGTAGGAGGTCGATACCACGATCTGGCCGCCCGAGGGCGTGAAGCGGATGGCGTTCGCCAGAATGTTGAGCGCGATCTGCTTGATCGACCGGCCGTCGGCAACGACGTTGGGCACGGCCGCCGACAGCGAGGTGCGGATGATGACGCGCTGGCTGTTGGCCTGCGGCTGAACCAGCGACACGGCTTCCGATACGGCGTCATTGATCTCCACGGCGCCGAAGTCGAGCTCCATTTCGCCGGCCTCGATCTTCGAGATGTCGAGCAGATCGTTGACGATATCGAGCACATGGCGACCGGAGCGGCCGATGTCGCCGGCATATTCGATGTAGCGCGGGTGGCCGACCGGGCCGAAATGCTCGCTCGCCATCATGTCGGAAAAGCCGATGATCGCGTTGAGCGGCGTGCGGATCTCGTGGCTGACGCGGGCGAGGAACTCGGTCTTGTGGGCATTGGCCGTTTCGGCCGCGCGCTTGGCGTTGCGGAGTTCCTCTTCCGTGCGCTTCCACTGGGTGATGTCGCGGATGACGGCGCAAAAGCCGTTGGAGGCCGAAAGCCGCCCGATGGTCATGAACAGCGGAATGAAGCCGCCGTTCGCTTCCCGGCCGATCACCTCGCGTCCGTCGTTCAGAACACTCGCGACACCGTGGCCGGAAAGCCCGTGCAGGTAGTCGATCACTGCCTTCTGGCTTTCGTGGGCGAAGAGCGCGGCGAAAGGTTTGCCGCGGATCTCGCCCTCGTCATAGTTGAAGAGCGCGCTTGCCGAGCGGTTCATCGAGCGGATGTCGCCGTCATGGCCGAGAACGACAACGCCGTCGGTCGCGGTTTCGAGGATCGACTTCAGCTCGTCGATTTCCGTCTTCAGGCGATCGACGTCGTCATCGGAGATGGCCTGGTCGAGCTTGCTCGATGGCATGTTCGCGGCTGCCGGCGTCAGCGCCAGCATCAGCGCGCTCCGGCCGTCCCAGCGGATCGTGTGCAGGCGTGCGGTGACCGGACGCATCTGGCCGTCCTTGCGGATCAGCATCATCGTGCCGTCGGGTTCCTGGTCGGTCGCCTCTTCGCCGTTGGCAAAAAGCGCGTCGAGGCCGCCTTCCTGGACGAAGTCGTCGAGGTCGCCATAGGCGGTGAGCCGCAGGAATTCCGGATTGGCGTGCAGCAGTTCTTCACCGCGATGCACGAGCATGCCGATCGGCAGGCTGTCGAGGATCTCGCCGCTTAGGCCGATATCGGCCGCTTGCGGCTGGGGATCCACGTTCGCCTGTTTGTCCTCGGCGACGCCGTCGTCGGTCTTCGCTTCGGTTTCTTCCGCGCCAGGCTGCTCTTCTGCCTCTGGCGTCGAGGACGAAATGGTTTCGTGCGCGTCCACCGGCAAGGGGGTGTTCGCATCGGCCGGCGCGTCGCTTTCCTCGACCGGCGCGGCTTCCGTCGGCTTGCCGAAATGCTCGCCCAGTTGCCGAGCAATTTCGCGGAACGCGGCCTGTTCGCCACGCGTCAGCGCGGTTGCGGCGCGATGTTTCTCGAGTTCGACGATCTTGTCGGAGGCTGGAGGCTCGGTCGTATCGACCAGCTGTAGGGCAGGGCGCTCTCCCTGGAAGGGATCCTCAAGTGCCGCGTCGTGTTCATCGGAGGCGACTTCGGCCGCGTGGACCGGCTCTGCCTCATCCACACTGGTGGAGAGGGCCTGGTCTTCGTTCGCGTCGTGATCCTGCACCGTTGCGGCAGGCTCGGCTTCCGCTTCTAACGAGGGCTGTTCAACGACCTGCGCCTCGTCCGAGGACCGTTCCTCGATCTCGGAGCCGGTAGCTGGAAGATGCGCGTAGTCTTCCGGCAACGTCGCTTCCGCGTCCGGTTCCTCCGCCATGTCCGTTGCGGCGTCGAATGTGAGGCCGTTGGCGTCTTCGTCTTCCACGGCATCGGCAAGGCGCACGATGCCGAAACCGCGGAAGCCGTCGAATTCGCGAGAGCGCGAGTAGGTGGGCAGCGCCGCCAGGTCGACCGGAACCTTGAGGCTCGTGCCCTGCACGGGCCAGAAAATCGTCTTGCCCGACCAGGTGTCGCGGCGCTGCAGCAGCGCGCCGATCTTCTGGTCAGGATCGAGGCCGTAGCGTGCCGCCACTTCATTGAAGGTGGTGCCGATCACATCGGCGGCGCGCGGGCCGACGGCGGTGGCGAATTCCTCGGAGATCTCGCTGAAGCGGCCTTCGGCGTCGATCTTCCAGACGAAGCGCACCGCACGGGCGCCGGGCACGAACGCAAAGTCGGCCTGTTCGGACGGGGCGGTCTGGGCTGCCTCGACCGTCTCGTCCTCGCGAGCGACCTCTTCCGTCAACCGGATTTCATCGGCGGCCGGCGTCTCGGCCGCGGTCACGTCGGTCGCGACCGCAGGAGCCTGCTTGCCTTCCTCTTCCGTTGGCTCCACGTCCTGCGCCGTAGTGTCCGCATCCGCGGCCGCAACCGCCTGCGGATCTGTTGCGGCAATCGCCTCCGGTTCTTCCGGCAGAACGACCTGGTCTGTAGCGACGTCGACGTCTGCGTTCTCAAGGTCGCCATCGTCCTGCGCGGCATCCGCTTCGACAGGCACCGCCTGTTCGAATGCGTCGGCCAGGGCAGTGTCTTCGGCTGGTGCAGCGCTTTCATCCAGCGCTTCGGCCGGTTCGACGGTGTCCGCTGCCTCTGGCGCCGCCTCCTCAGGAACCGTTGCCTCCGGAACCGCTGTAATGGGGACCGGTGTCTCTGCGGTCGGCTCCAGTTCCCCGGCCGGCGGCAGGATCGGCAAGGCTTGCGCAGCCTCAGTCTCTTCGTCCGGATCGAGCGTGCCGAGAATGGTCTCGACAGCAAAGAGCAGGTGCAGCGACGGCTCGTCGGCGATCTTGCCGACCGCGGCCGGCAGGTGCCCTTTCCGCGTTGCGACCGGGCGCTTGATCAGCCAGTCGTGGTCCCGGCCGACGGCGTCGACGAGCTGCTTGCGCGTCTCGTCCGACATGCCGAGATCGATGAAGCCCGGCGAGTGCGCGATGATGCCGCCGTTGCCGTCGAGGACGGCCATGTGGGTGTCCGGCCCATCGAGGCCGGCGATCATGCGTGCAGCGCGATCCTCAAGCGTCAACGGCGCGCCGGAATGCGGTGCGGTAAAGAGTACGGCGTCCTCGTCCGGGCGCACGCGGATCATCTCCACGCTCACGTTGAGCGGCGTGCCGCGGAAGCCCGAGAACTTGCGGATCGAAAGCTGGCGCCGGTCGCCGGCGCGCACGAGCTGCGCTCCCGCGGCCTTGAGCTGACGCAGCGACAGGTCGCCCTGGTCCGGTCCTGCATCGATGAAATCATAGATCGACCCAGCTCCGAAAAAGGCCGCGCCCTGGTCGTTGGCCCAGAGAATGCGTGCGAAGTCCCGCGAAAACAGGATCGCCGCGTCGCCGCGGGCAAAATGCTCCCGCACCCGCGCATGCACGGCGATATCGATGAAGGGATACTGTCTCGCGGGCATAAGGGGGCCTATTGACGGATCGCTTGCGGGTTAACACTCTATTAATACCCGGCAGGCCCGCAAGGGTCCAGCGAGGGCCGGAGCTTCGTCACGGCTTTCGGCGCGAAAGGTTAATTCTCCGGATTTTGTGCACTGCACAATTTTATTGCAATGCACAAGCAAGTAGTTTATATAATGCGCATCAATCAACGGCGCCTCTGAAGAGGGCCAGACACCAAGGAGCGCTTTCATGGCTACCAAGAAGACCGACGACGTATTTTCCCTTTCCTCTTTCGACCCGGCGAAGTTCACCGACAGCTTCCGCGACTTCGCGGAAAAGGGTGCCGTCCAGTCGAAGGAAGCCTATGCCAAGATGAAGACCGCTGCCGAAGAGGCAACGAAGACCGTCGAAGCAACGCTCGAAAGCGCCCAGACCGGCTCCGTCGAACTCGGTCTCAAGGCCATCGACGCGCTGCGCACCAATGCTGAAAATTCGCTGTCGCACATGGAAGCGCTGCTCGGCGTGAAGTCGCTCTCGGAATTCGTCGAACTGCAGACGAGCTTTGTCCGCAAGCAGGCCGAGCTCGCCGTCGAGCAGGCGAAGTCGATGCAGGAAGCGACCAAGAAGGTTGCCGAAAACGTCGCCAAGCCGGGCAAGGACGCCGCTGAAAAGGCGATGTCGTCCTTCAAGAACGTCTGAACTCAGCCTACCGCGCCGGCTGAACAACGGCGACAGATTGCTGTCGCCCAATTCTGCCACTGCGCCGAAATCCAAGAATCCGGATGGCTTGCCATCCGGATTTTTTCCAGGATAATCTCAAGTTAAGGCTTGCAAAGCGACGGAAGTCTCCGTATGTGAGCCGCCAAGCGACTGATGTCGCTTTATGTGCGGTTGTAGCTCAGTTGGTTAGAGCGCAGGTTTGTGGCACCTGAGGTCGTAGGTTCGATTCCCACCAACCGTACCATTTCTTCCCTGTTCCACCGGTATAGAGACTTGCAGGGCGCCTTGCTTGGTCAGAACAGCTTGGCCAGGGCTCTTAGCGCCACGATATCTTGGACGCCGTTCTGATAAAGTTCGATGAGCCGGGCAGCGAGCGCCGTTGCCTCTGCCGACTGGCGCGAAAGTTCTCGCTCGCGCAGCGCTTCCTTGAAGACATCGTCGATCTTGGTGAGTTCACCCGGCAGGATCGGCCGGCCCGGAATGGACACAAGCATCCTTCCATACTCCTTTGTCGAAGCGGGAGCGCGTGCCGACTGCGACCGGCGTGTGGGAGCCATCGCCTTGAGCAAGCAGCTCTCTTCCCTGTGAAAGCAACGTCGGACCAGCGCGCCGGGTTCCTGTCGTCGCGATACCCAATTCGGGCTAGTATTTGGGCGCTGGGCGGATCCGGTTCGAATAGACACGGGACCCATCCGCCGGTAAAATTTAGCCAAGAGGATTCCCAGTAAGGCGTCGCAATCCATGGCCAAAGAATCCATCACACGGCGGCTTGCCGCCATCCTGGCTGCCGATGTCGTCGGCTACAGCCGGCTGATGGAGCGAGACGAGAAGACCACCTACACACAATTGATGGCGCGGTGGAGCCAAGTGCTGGAACCGCTCGTCGAAACCCACCAGGGCCGGGTGTTCAAGCGCACGGGCGATGGCGTGCTCGTGGAGTTTTCGAGCGCCGTCAACGCGGTCGAATGCGCCGCCGCCTTGCAGCGGGCGATGTTCTTAGCCAATGCGGACGTGCCTCATGATCAGCAGATCGTGCTGCGCGTCGGCATCAACATGGGCGACATCATGGTCGCCGACAGCGATCTCTACGGCGACGGCGTCAATGTCGCCGCCCGGATCGAAGCGCTCGCCAGGCCCGGCGGCGTGGCGATTTCCGATGGAGTGCACGAATATGTGCACGGCCGCATTGAGCTTGATTTCGTCGACAGCGGCCATCACGAGGTCAAGAACATCGAGCGGCCGGTGCATATCTGGAGCTGGTCGCCGGACGAATATGCCGACGCGCCGATTAGGGTCGCCGCCGAGGCCCCACCGCAACTTCCGAGCCGACCGTCGATCGCCGTGCTGCCCTTCGACAACATGTCCGGCGATCCGGAGCAGGGCTATTTCGCCGACGGCATTACCGAGGACATTATCACGGATCTCTCGAAGGTATCGGGTCTCTTCGTCATCGCCCGCAACTCCTCCTTCGCCTACAAGGGCAAGTCGGCCGATATCCGTCAGGTCAGCCGCGATCTCGGCGTTCGCTACGTGCTCGAAGGCAGCGTGCGCCGCGCCGCCAACCGCATTCGCATCAACGCCCAGATGATCGACGGAACCACCGGAGGCCATCTCTGGGCCGAGCGCTACGATCGCGGCATCGAGGATATCTTTGAAGTCCAGGACGAGGTAACGCGCACCATCGTGACGGCGCTCAAGGTGAAGCTGACGGCTGGCGAAACGGAGCGACGCGAGGGGCGCGGCAAGGTCGACCCGGAGGCCTACGATCTGCTCGTGCGGTCGCGCCAGGCGATCCTGCGGTTCGACGCGGTGTCATCTGCGGAAGCGCGCAGCATGCTCGAACGGGCGATCGTCATCGACCCGGAGCTTGCCGCAGCCTACGCGTCGCTCGCGATCATCGCGATGACCGACTACATCAATCGGTGGAACGGTGGCACCGTCGACAATATCGAGCGCGCTCTCAAGCTTGCGCAGAAAGCCGTCGAGACCGACGAGCATGAACCTCACGGCCACCACGCGCTCGCGATAGCGCTCTGCTGGAAGCGCCGCTTCGACGAGGCCGAGCGGGCTGCCCAGCGCACG
The DNA here is from genome assembly GCF_014852425.1 of Ensifer sp. ENS09. Classification (NCBI taxonomy): domain Bacteria; kingdom Pseudomonadati; phylum Pseudomonadota; class Alphaproteobacteria; order Hyphomicrobiales; family Rhizobiaceae; genus Ensifer; species Ensifer sp. ENS09. Next base: position 743,661 of record NZ_JACVBP010000002.1, on the reverse strand, counting down.
ATCGAACTCGACCCGAACTCCGCCGGCGGCCACACGCAGCTTGGCACGATCAGGGATTTTCTCGGCCAGTTCGAGGAGGCCTTGCCCTTCTACACCCGCGCCCACAGGCTCGATCCGCAGTTCGACCTGGCGCTGCATTTCCTTGGCCGGACCTTGCTCAATCTCGGCCGCTTCGATGAAGCCGAGATCGCCTTCAAGCGGCGCCTGGCCTTGGCGCCGCGTTCGGACATGACGCGCTTCTATCTCGCCTGTCTCTACGGTCGTACCGGACGTCATGAGGAAGCGCGGCGCTATTGGCACGAGGTTTTCGAGGTCAATCCGGACTTTTCCATCGACCACTTCAAGCGGGCCATGCCCTACCAGGATCCGGCCGTTATTCCGCGGCTGATCGACGGCCTACGGGAGGCCGGGATTTCGCTGTAGCTGCGGCGCCGACGTTGGGCACCGGAGCGCTTCATATGAAGATCTGGTGCTCCGCGGTCACCAGTTCCTGCAGGAAGGCGACGACGGTGCGCACGCGTACGAGATCGCGGGCGCTCTCATGATAGGTGGTCCAGTAGGCGCGGCGGATGGTCGTTTCCGGCAGGATGCGTTTCAGCTCCGGCGCATGGCGGGCAATGTAGTTGTGCAGAATGCCGATACCGGCGCTGGAGCGCACCGCCTCCGTCTGGCCGGTGGCGCTGGATATCTCGAAGGACGCGTCCCAGCTGCGCATGATCTCAGCGGAAAAATTCAGCGACGGCGTGAAGATCAGGTCCTCGACGTAGCCGATGCGGCGGTGTCCCCTCAGGTCGTCGATCGTCTGCGGCGTACCGTGTCTTTCGAGGTAGTCGGCCGAGGCGTAGAGGCCGAGCGTATAGTCGGTGAGTTTCGAAGAAACGAGCCGGCCCTGTTCCGGCCGCTCGATGGTGATCGCGATATCGGCCTCGCGCTGCGACAGCGAGAAGGACCGAGGCACCGGCACCAGCTGCAGCTTCAGTTCCGGATAGCGCGCCGTCAGCCGGCCGAGCCGAGGGGCGAGGAAAGAGACGCCGAAGCCGTCGGGCGCGCCGATCCGCACCGTGCCGGCGATCGCCGTATCGATCCGGCCGATCTGCGACTGCGCTGCCAGCATCTCTGTCTCCATCCGCTCGGCAGCACTGAGGAAGATTTCACCCTCGGCGGTCAGCTCGCAGCCGTTCGGCCGGCGCACCAGGAGCCGCGTTTTCATCGCCTCTTCCAGCGCAGTCACCCTCCGGCTGAGCGTGGCATGGTTGACGCCCAACCGCTTGGATGCGGCCAGGATCTGTCCGGTCCGCGCCACGGCCAAAAACATTCTGACATCGTCCCAGTTCATGGTGTTGAGCCCCGGTTGCGGTCGTTGGGCTTTAGTTTTTGCACAACGGTTGCTGAATATCGGAAATTGATTTGTTGAAATCGTAGTGCGATCATGCCGCCACAATCAAGATCTGGAGGAAACCATTCATGTACGAACTCGGTCATTTCATTGATGGCAAGCGCGTTGCCGGTAAGAGCGGTCGCGTCAGCAACATCTTCAACCCGGCAACCGGCGAAGTGCAGGGCACCGTGGCGCTCGCAAGCGACGCGGAACTTTCGGCAGCGGTCGAAAGCGCCAAGGCAGCACAGCCGAAGTGGGCGGCCACCAACCCGCAGCGCCGCGCCCGCGTCTTCATGAAGTTCGTCGAACTTCTGAACGCCAACATGAACGAGCTCGCCGAGATCCTGTCGCGCGAGCACGGCAAGACGATCGAAGACGCCAAGGGTGACCTCATCCGCGGTCTCGAAGTCTGCGAATTCGTCATCGGCATTCCGCATCTGCAGAAGAGCGAGTTCACCGAAGGCGCTGGCCCCGGCATCGATATGTACTCGATCCGCCAGGCCGTCGGCATCGGCGCCGGCATCACCCCGTTCAACTTTCCGGCCATGATCCCGATGTGGATGTTCGCCCCGGCCATCGCCTGCGGCAACGCCTTCATCCTGAAGCCGTCCGAGCGTGATCCGTCCGTTCCGATCCGCCTTGCCGAACTGATGATCGAGGCCGGTCTGCCGGCAGGCATCCTCAACGTCGTCAACGGCGACAAGGGTGCGGTCGACGCGATCCTGACGCATCCGGATATCGCCGCCGTCTCCTTCGTCGGCTCGACCCCGATCGCCCGCTACGTCTATGGCACGGCGGCCATGAACGGCAAGCGCGCCCAGTGCTTCGGCGGCGCAAAGAACCACATGATCATCATGCCCGACGCTGATCTCGACCAGGCCGCGAACGCCCTGATGGGCGCCGGCTACGGCTCGGCCGGCGAGCGCTGCATGGCGATCTCGGTTGCCGTTCCGGTCGGTGAGGAAACCGCCAACCGCCTGATCAGCAAGCTGACGCCGATGGTCGAAAGCCTGCGCATCGGCCCCTACACCGACGAGAAGGCCGATATGGGCCCTGTCGTCACCAAGGAAGCCGAACAGCGTATCCGCAGCCTGATCGACAGCGGTGTCGAGCAGGGCGCCAAGCTCGTGGTCGACGGCCGCGACTTCAAGCTCCAGGGCTACGAGCAAGGCCACTTCATCGGCGGCTGCCTGTTCGACAACGTCACCCCGGACATGGACATCTACAAGACCGAAATCTTCGGCCCGGTTCTCTCGGTCGTCCGCGCCAAGACCTACGAGGAAGCCCTCGATCTGCCGATGAAGCACGAATACGGCAACGGCGTCGCGATCTACACCCGCGATGGTGATGCGGCCCGCGATTTCGCGTCGCGCATCAACATCGGCATGGTCGGCGTCAACGTTCCGATCCCGGTTCCGCTCGCCTACCACTCGTTCGGCGGCTGGAAGTCCTCGTCCTTCGGCGACCTCAACCAGCACGGCCCGGACTCGATCAAGTTCTGGACCCGCACCAAGACCATCACCGAGCGTTGGCCCTCGGGCATCAAGGACGGTGCCGAGTTCGTCATGCCGACGATGAAGTAACAACGGGATAAAGATCCTCCCGCTTCGGGGCCTCCTTCGGGAGGCCCTTTTTTGTTGCATTCGGCGATACGACACAACTAATTTGCGAACCGTGGGCAAGGGCCGTGAACGGACCGCTGCTTCAACGGCAGCCTGGCGGGCGGGGGCGCACCAGGCGAATTCTGTTTGATCCTGTGCTGTTGGAACGCTTTTGCGGCGTGTCCGATGCACAACGGATGGACGGAGGGGACCATCATGGTTGTGGCTGAAGCGACGTCGTTTCAAGCAGCGCCGACACGCGAGGTTGGCCATGGCTTCATTCATCACCTCGAACGCTTTCGTCCTCAGCTGATTGCCGTCGTCGCTGCCACGATACTTTCCGGCTGGGCCGTCTACCGTTACGCGGTGCCGGCGCTCGTCGAGATCGCGGTGCTGGTGACGCCGCCAGTCGTGCCGAAGATCATGTCAGCGAGTACCATCGAGGCGATGGACCGAACTGTATTCGACAAGACCAAGCTATGCACCGAACGCCAGGAGAGAATCCGCGAAGGGTTCAATGCGATAGCCGCCCTCTCCATCCGGGGCCAAGCCGGTTACACGCTCAACTTTCGCACAGGCCGGATTATCGGGCCGAACGCCTTTGCGCTCCCGGACGGCACGCTGGTGGTCACCGACGAACTCATCGAGCTTGCCGGCGACGATACGGAAGTGACTGTCGGCGTGCTGGCGCATGAGATCGGCCACGTCGAACTGGAACACAGTCTGCGCCAGATCTATCGCGCCGCCGGCGTTGCCGGCCTCATCATGATGATCGGCGGCGATATCGGGTCTGGAACTGAAGATTTGCTGGTGCAGGGCGCCGGCCTTCTTTCGCTTTCCTATTCGCGCGGGGCGGAAAGTGCGGCCGACAGGCATTCGGTGGAGCTGATGCAGAAGGCGGGCAGGGATCCGGTGGCGATTGCCCGCTTTTTCGATCTGATCGAGGAAAAGCTCGACGATCATGGCGAAACCAGCATCCTGTCGACGCATCCAGGGACGCCGGAGCGGCGCAAGGCGATCCTCGACTATGCGGCGGAGTTGCGCGCCAAGGCGCAGTGAGCCTGCTGGACGTGTCGTCTCGCTATTCCCGAAACGAAAACAGCGGGCCGATGGCCCGCTGTTTCTGTCTTGCAACTTGTCTGTGATCAGTCCTGCGGACCGTCGTTGTAGCCGACCTTGTCGACCAGTTCGGAAGCCTTCTTGCGGTTCGCCGCGATGTCGGCAAGCGGCAGGTCGTCCGGCTTGATCGTGCCGAAGGACTTGACGACGTCAGACGGCTCGGCGCCCGGCAGAACCGGATATTCGAACACCTGCTCGGCGTAGATCTTCTGGGCTTCGCCTTCCGACAGGAATTCCATCAGCTTCAGCGCGTTGTCCTTGTTCGGGGAGTTCTTGGCGAGCGCCATGCCCGAAATGTTGACGTGCGTGCCGCGGTCCTTGGCGTTCGGGAAGAGCACCTTGATGGCCGCTGCCCAATCCTTCTGTTCCGGCTCCTTTTCGTTGGTCATCATCAGACCGACATAGTAGGTGTTGCCGAGTGCCAGGTCGCATTCGCCGGCGAGAATCGCCTTGGCCTGGTCGCGGTCGCCGCCGTCAGGCTTCTTGGCGAGGTTGTTCTTCAGGCCGGTCAGCCACTTCTCGGTCTCGGCTTCGCCATGGTGGGCGATCATCGAGGCGAAGAGGCCGATGTTGTAGGAGTGCTGGCCGTCGCGGGTGCAGATCTTGCCCTTCCACTTGGGGTCGGCAAGCTCTTCATAGGTGATGTCGTCCTGCGCGACGCGCTCCTTGGAAGCATAGACGACGCGGCCGCGGGTGGTGAGGCCGAACCAGTTGCCCTCAGGATCGCGGAAATGCGCCGGGATGTCCTTGTTGATCGTCTCGTTGGCAACAGGCTGGGTGACGCCCGCATCCTTCGCCTCGGTCAGGCGGCTGATGTCGACGGTCAGGATCACGTCGGCCGGCGAGTTGGCGCCTTCGGCCTGGATGCGCTCGACGAGACCCTTGTCGAGGAAGAGCACATTGGTGGTGATGCCGGTTTCCTTGGTGAAGGCGTCGAGCAGCGGCTTGATCAGGTCGGGCTGCCGGTACGAGTAGATATTGACTTCACCATCGGCCCAGGCGGCGCTCGTTGCCAGCAGGGTTGCCGTCAGGGACAGGACGCCCATCGATGCTCTTGAAACGGACATCGCTTCCTCCATTTTCTCGTTTGCGCTAAGTTAACAAAATTCCTCATCTTTCTGACCGGGGCGCCGCAATCAGTCAATCAGGAAACCGTAAACGCTCAACAAGAAGTGACTTTTCTGGCTTTTTGGAATTGTTCCAAACTACGATCCGTCCTATATGATGAGTTCGTGAACCTCTCGATGCCGGAGTGAATGATGCGTCTGACGAAGCAAACGAACTACGCGGTTCGCATGTTGATGTACTGCGCCGCCAACGGGGAAAAGCTCAGCCGCATTCCCGAAATCGCCAGGGCCTATGGCGTTTCCGAGTTGTTTCTCTTCAAGATCTTGCAGCCGCTGACCAAGGCCGGCCTCGTTGAAACCGTGCGTGGCCGCAACGGCGGCGTACGCCTGCCGAAGCCTGCCTCGGCGATCACGCTGTTCGACGTCGTCAAGGTGACGGAAGACAGTTTCGCGATGGCGGAGTGCTTCGAAGCGGGTGAGATCGAATGCCCGCTCGTCGACAGCTGCGGCCTGAACTCGGCGCTGCGCAAGGCGCTGAACGCCTTCTTCGAAGTGCTGCAGGGCTACACGATCGACGACCTCGTCAAGGCCCGCCCTCAGATCAACTTCCTGCTTGGCCTGGAAGAAACCAAGCGTCCGCAGACCTCGGCTGCCTGATATCTCCGAACACCGCCGCGCACATCGCGCGGCATGGCCCGGCGGCTGAAGTGCCGCCGGGTGTTATTCCTGCGGTAGATATTCCCGCAATATGAAGTCGATCGCAGTCGGGTCGATTTCAGCCTTGTCGATGCGGAAATCGGCACCGTAATCCTCCAGATTCTGAAAATAGGCATCGGCGAGCGAAGCTGAGATCACACCGATCGGGCCGATATAGCCCTGGTGCCGGAGGGCTGGGACCGTCTCGCGGAAATCGAGCTGCGGCCGCAGGCGGTTGTCGAGCAGGATCATCGACACCGGTTTGCCGGAGCGCAGGAATTCAAGCGCATCGTCCATCGTCTGGCAGTAGTGCAGCTCGATGTCGATGCTGCTCACCTTGCGGATGAGCGCGCGCAGGATCAGGTTTTCTGCCGGGTCGTCGTCAACGAGCAGGATGTGTGCTTTTCGCGTCATGACCGAATACCCTTGCTGATGGCGGGCGTCCCGTTCGTTGGGCGTGGCGGTGCGAAACGCGGCCACGCATCGGCTGCTACTGGATGATCTGCTCTCGGATTGCCTTCGCCACCATCTGGGTGCGATTGACGACGTCGAGTTTCTTCAGGATCGTTGCGGTGTGTGAGTTCACCGTGTGCTCCGACACCGAAACGATGAGCGCGATCTCGCTTGCCGTCTTGCCGTGCGAGATCCATTTGAGGATTTCGGTTTCGCGCGGCGTCAGTCCCATCCCGGCCTTGTTGGCAAGCGCGATGCGATAGAAATAGTCGAAGGCGGCGATCGCGTCATAGGCGAGCGCGACATGCTCGGCCCGGCCGATATCTTCCCCGTCTCCGAGAAAGAGCACGGCGTAGCGTGCACCAGTCGAGGCTGCGTGCACCGGCACGCTGACGAGCAGTTCGAAGCCGAGCTGCACCAGCAGATTCTGCCCAGCGTCGCAGCCGGGGTCGTCCGCCCGCCAGACCGACGAGATCGCCGAGCGGTGCAGTGTCTTGTAGAACACGGAGTCGCCGAAGCGATGGCGCTTGTCGTATTCTTCCGCAAGCCCGGAGGGCAGGTCGTGCAGCACCAGGCGGGTGGACAGCATGCAGGCGTCGTTCTCGTTGCCAAGCTGCAGGATGCCGAAATGGCTGAAGCCGAAGCGCAATGCCATCGTATGAAAAATGCGGAAGAAATCGACGCGGTTCAGCGCCTTCTCTAGCTCGTCGCGAAGGTCGTATCGCCTGTGATTTTCCAGCAAAGCCGCCACGGACTGGCTATCCCCTTATCGTCGCGCGGCAGTTTATCCCGCGCGCCGCAGCGATCAATCGGCAAAGTGCGTTGCCGGTATTGCGGGCAGGCAGCGTCATGCCCGACCCTCGGCAAGCCTGCCGAACGACTGAAAGCAATAAAAGGCAGCTGCCGGTCCCTCCCAAGGACGTCTGGGCACGTCGAATGTCTCCCCCGAGTTTTGTATACATTTTATTGCACAATCCCGTTCGGGATTTCTACCATAGTATCTTGGGATTGACGGAAAGCTGTCGAAGCCGAATCGCATGTCCGCGCGGCCAATCACCACGGCTTTCTCCATCGCGCATTCGCCGAGGAACGCAGGCGGCTGCCGCGGGTCGGCATCGCGCCGCTGACGGGCGGGCAGGGCGGGCCGCAGACCCTGCGAAAGCGGCCAAAACGCCATGGAGTTTCGGTGCTGCAGCGCACTGTTTTGTCAGTCGATTCTAAAACAGTGGACGAATATCCCGGCTCTACCTGCGGACGAATTTTTCGCATAGACAAATTTCTGCGGCGACTTATTGCAATGCGACGCCAAATGTCGTTCCATCCGGCCTTGACCGGGGGGCAACGGCATTCCGCGTCAGGAAAACACGAGAACAAAAACAAATCTGGGAAGCAAAGCTCATGAAAAAGCTCACTACTCTGTTTGCAGCGACGGCGCTTGCCACGCTGATGGCCGGCTCCGCCTGGTCGAAGACGTTCGTCTATTGCTCGGAAGGTTCGCCAGAGGGTTTTGACCCGGGCCTGTACACCGCCGGCACGACCTTCGACGCGGCTGCGCACACGGTTTACAACCGCCTGCTCGAGTTCAAGAAGGGCACGACCGAAGTTGAGCCGGGCCTCGCCGAAAGCTGGACGATCTCCGACGACGGTCTGGTCTACACCTTCAAGCTGCGTCCGGGCGTCAAGTTCCAGACCACCGAGTTCTTTACGCCGTCGCGTGACTTCACTGCCGACGACGTGGTGTTCTCCTATGAGCGCCAGCTGAAGGCTGACAACCCGTGGAACAAGTACATTGCTGGCGCTTCGTGGGAATACGCAGCCGGCATGGGCTTCCCGGAAGTCATCAAGTCGGTTGAAAAGGTCGACGACCTGACCGTCAAGTTCACCCTGACGCGCAAGGAAGCTCCGTTCCTCGCCAACATCGCGATGCCGTTTGCTTCGATCCTGTCGAAGGAATACGCCGACAAGCTGCAGGCTGACGGCAAGATGGAGCAGATGAACCAGATGCCGCTCGGCACCGGTCCGTTCGCTTTCGTTGCCTACCAGCAGGATGCCGTCATCCGCTACAAGGCAAACCCGGACTACTGGGGTGGCAAGCAGAAGATCGACGACCTCGTCTTCGCGATCACCTCTGACGCTTCGGTTCGTTTCCAGAAGCTCCAGGCTGGCGAATGCCACCTGATGCCGTTCCCGAACGCTGCCGACGTTTCGAAGATGAAGGCCGACCCGAACCTGAAGGTCATGGAACAGGCCGGCCTCAACGTCTCCTACCTCGCCTACAACACCACGCAGGCTCCGTTCGACAAGCCGGAAGTCCGCAAGGCGCTGAACAAGGCGATCAACAAGCAGGCGATCGTCGATGCCGTCTTCCAGGGCGCTGCCCAGCCGGCCGTCAACCCGATCCCGCCGACGATGTGGTCGTACAACGACAAGATCGAAGACGACACCTACGAGCCGGAAGTCGCCAAGAAGATGCTTGAAGACGCAGGCGTCAAGGACCTGTCGATGAAGCTCTGGGCAATGCCGGTTTCGCGTCCGTACATGCTGAACGCCCGTCGCGCAGCTGAACTGATGCAGTCGGACTTCGCCAAGATCGGCGTCAAGGTCGAGATCGTCTCCTACGAGTGGGCCGAATACCTCGACAAGTCCAAGGCGAAGGATCGTGACGGTGCCGTCATCCTCGGCTGGACCGGCGACAACGGCGATCCGGACAACTTCCTCGACACGCTTCTCGGCTGCAACGCTGTCGGCGGCAACAACCGTGCACAGTGGTGCAACCAGGAATTCGACGCTCTCGTGAAGAAGGCGAAGGAAACCTCGGATCCGGCAGAGCGCACCAAGCTCTACGAAGAGGCGCAGGTCGTCTTCAAGCGCGAAGCGCCGTGGGCAACGATCGACCACTCGCTCTCGGTCGTGCCGATGCGCAAGAACGTCGAGGGCTTCGTTCAGAGCCCGCTTGGTGATTTTGCCTTCGACGGCGTGGACATCACCGAGTAATTTAGTTAACTGATCCTTAAGGGGGCGTTTGCCAAGGGCAAACGCCCCTCTTTGCATCCACTATAGCGACCCCGAGTTCCTGCTGGAGCGCAAAAGGTCGCTGTGGCATTTCGACTTGCTGTATGCTTGGCCGCTAAGTGGGAAAGCATGCGGTGGTGCCAGCGGCGGGATACAATGCCGCGGCAACATGGCGCGGGGTTTAACATGTTCCGATTTCTCTTGGGGCGATTGGCTGTCCTGATACCGACCTTCGTCGGTGTCTCCATCATCGCCTTCTCCTTCATCCGCCTGCTCCCGGGCGATCCGGTCGCGCTGCTTTCGGGCGAGCGCGTCATGTCGCCGGAGCGACATGCGGAAATCTCACACGCACTCGGCTTCGACCGGCCGATCGTGGTGCAATATCTCGATTATCTCTGGGGCGTGCTCCAGGGTGACTTCGGCACCTCGATCGTCACCAAGAAGCCGGTCATCGACCAGTTCTTCGAACTGTTCCCGGCAACCGTCGAGCTTTCGCTTTGCGCGATCCTGTTTGCGGTCATTCTCGGCATTCCGGCCGGCGTGATTGCTGCGATCAAGCGCGGCTCGGCCGTCGACCAGGCGATGATGGGCACGGCACTCGTCGGCTTTTCGATGCCGATCTTCTGGTGGGGCCTGCTGCTCATCATGCTCGTTTCCGGCATGTTGCAGTGGACGCCGGTCTCCGGCCGCATCTCGCTGATGTACTTCTTCCCGCCGGTCACCGGCTTCATGCTGATCGACTCGCTCCTGTCCGGCCAGGCCGGCGCCTTCAAGTCGGCCGTCAGCCACCTGATCCTGCCGACGATCGTGCTCGGAACTATTCCGCTTGCGGTCATCGCGCGCCAGACGCGCTCGGCGATGCTTGAAGTTCTCTCCGAAGACTACGTGCGCACGGCACGTGCCAAGGGCCTTTCGACCTTCCGGGTCGTCGGCGTCCATGCGCTACGCAATGCGATGATCCCGGTGGTCACCACCATCGGCCTGCAGGTGGGCGTCATGCTCGCCGGCGCGATCCTGACCGAAACGATCTTCTCCTGGCCGGGCATCGGCAAGTGGATGGTGGATTCGGTGTCGCGTCGCGACTACGCCGTCATCCAGGGCGGCCTGCTCGTCATCGCCGCGGTGATCATGCTGGTCAACCTCATCGTCGACCTGCTCTACGGTCTCATCAATCCGCGCATCCGGCACTAAGGAGGGCGTCATGTCTCAAGCTGCTGCAACAAGCACCGTTTCGACCGATCCGTCCCGCCGGGCGCGTTTGGCCGAATTCTGGTATTACTTCTCCGAGAACCGTGGCGCCGTGATCGGTCTCGTGTTCTTCGTGTTCCTCGTTCTGCTCGCGGTCTTCGCACCGTGGGTCGCACCGCATGATCCGGTGGCACAGTACCGCGACGCGGTGCTGGTTCCGCCGGTCTGGCAGGAAGGCGGCCGCGCCGGATTCCTGCTCGGCACCGATGCCGTCGGCCGCGACATGCTGTCCCGCCTGATCTACGGCACGCGCTTCTCGCTGTTCGTCGGTGTCATCGTCACGACCCTGTCGCTCGTCGGCGGCATCGCACTTGGCGTCATCGCCGGCTACTTCCGTGGCTGGGTCGATACCGTCATCATGCGCGTGATGGACATCATCCTCGCCTTCCCGTCGCTGCTGCTCGCCCTCGTGCTGGTCGCCGTCCTCGGCCCGGGCCTGGTCAACGCCATGATCGCCATCGCGCTCGTCTTCCAGCCGCACTTCGTGCGCCTGACGCGTGCTGCCGTCATGAGCGAAAAGACCCGTGACTATGTCGTCGCCGCCAAGGTGGCCGGCGCCGGTCATGGCCGTCTGATGTTCAAGACGATCCTGCCGAACTGCATGGCGCCGCTGATCGTCCAGGCGACGCTCTCCTTCTCGAGCGCGATCCTTGACGCTGCGGCCCTCGGCTTCCTCGGCATGGGCGCACAGCCTCCGACACCGGAATGGGGCACGATGCTCGCCGAAGCCCGCGAGTTCATCAGCAGCCACTGGTGGGTGGTGACCCTTCCGGGTATCGCGATCCTGATCACCGTGCTTGCGATCAACCTGATGGGTGACGGCCTGCGCGATGCGCTCGATCCCAAGCTGAAGAGGTCCTGATCATGGCGCTTCTTGAAATCGAAAACCTGGTCGTCGAATTCCAGACGGCCTCCGGTCCCTTCCGCGCCGTCAACGGCGTATCGATGAAGGTCCATGAAGGCGAAGTGCTTGCGATCGTCGGCGAGAGCGGCTCGGGCAAGTCCGTGTCGATGCTGGCCGCCATGGGGCTTCTGCCCTGGACGGCGAAGGTGACGGCAGACAAGCTCACCTTCAACGGTCGCGACCTCTTGGGCATGTCGGCCAGCGAAAAGCGCAAGATCGTCGGCAAGGACATTGCCATGATCTTCCAGGAGCCGATCGCCAGCCTCAACCCTTGCTTCACCGTCGGCTTCCAGATCGAGGAAGTGCTGCGCATCCACATGGGTCTCGACAAGGCCGGTCGGCGCAAGCGGGCGATCGAACTGTTCGAGGCGGTCGGTATTCCCGATCCGGCCGAGCGGCTCAGCCACTATCCGCACCAGATGTCGGGCGGCCAGTGCCAGCGCGTGATGATCGCGATCGCGATCGCCTGCAATCCGAAGCTGCTCATTGCCGACGAGCCGACCACCGCGCTCGACGTGACGATCCAGAAGCAGATCCTCGATTTGCTGATGAAGCTTCAGGCCGAGCACAAGATGGGCCTGATCATGATCACGCACAACATGGGCGTGGTCGCCGAGACCGCCGACCGGGTGGTCGTGCAGTACAAGGGCCGCAAGATGGAAGAGGCCGACGTGCTGACGCTCTTCGAAAACCCGAAGAGCAACTACACGCGCGCACTTTTGGCGGCTCTGCCTGACAACGCGACCGGCGATCGTCTGCCGACGATTTCCGAACTCTTCGTCGACGAAGGAGCGGCCCAATGAGCGTGATCCTCGAAGCGCGCAATCTGGTGCGCGACTACCATATCCCCGGCGGCCTCATCAAAAAGGCAAAGACGGTTCACGCGCTGAAAGGCGTGAGCTTTTCCGTCGAAGAGGGCAAGACGCTGGCGATCGTCGGCGAAAGCGGCTGCGGCAAGTCTACGCTCGGCCGCATCCTCACCCTGATCGATCCGGCAACCTCGGGCGACCTTCTGATCGAGGGCAAGAAGATCGATATCTCCAAGGGCGACATGACGCCGGAGATGCGCCGCAAGGTGCAGATCGTCTTCCAGAACCCCTATGGCTCGCTCAACCCGCGCCAGAAGATCGGCGACATCCTGATGGAACCGCTGGTCATCAACACCGACACGCCGGCCGACGAACGTCGCGACCGGGCGATGACGATGCTGAAAAAGGTCGGCCTCACCGAGCTGCACTTCAACCGCTATCCGCACATGTTTTCGGGCGGCCAGCGCCAGCGTATCGCCATTGCACGTGCGTTGATGCTGAACCCGAAGCTGCTGGTGCTCGACGAGCCGGTCTCGGCGCTCGACCTGTCGGTTCAGGCACAGGTGCTGAACCTGCTCGCCGACCTTCAGGACGAACTGAAGCTCACCTACGTCTTCATCAGCCACGACCTGTCGGTCGTGCGCTACATCGCTGACGATGTCATGGTGATGTATTTCGGCGAAGCGGTCGAATACGGCAGCCGCGACGAGGTCTTTGCCGATCCGAAGCACAGCTACACCAAGACGCTGTTTGCAGCGACGCCGCGTGCGGATGTCGAGAGCATCAAGGCGCGTCTCGCCAAGAAGAAGCAGGCGGCTTGATCTCGTCGATCTAGCGTCAATGAAACGGGAAGCCGGGACATCGTTCCCGGCTTCTTTGACTTGAGGGCATGATGGTGTAGAGGTGTCGCGCCGCCTTCAACTCTCGCCTTTCGGCGGCGGGCAGCCGCTTTTCGGCCGGACAGATCGTCCGGCCCAACCTCAGGAACACGTCCATGGAAATCAAGCGTTTCGAAACCGGCCCCCGTATGAGCCAGGCCGTCGTCTACAACAACACCGTCTACCTCGCTGGCCAGGTCGGCAACGCCGGTGACGATGTCGTGACGCAGACGAAGCAGGCGCTTGCCGAAGTCGACCGTCTTCTGGCGCTCGCCGGCACCGACAAGACCCGCATCCTTTCGGCCACCATCTGGCTCGCCGACATGGCAGACTTCCCGAAGATGAACTCGGTCTGGGACGCCTGGGCACCGCAGGGCAACACCCCGGCTCGCGCCACCGGCGAAGCCAAGCTCGCGACCCCGGAATACCTCGTCGAAGTCATCGTCGTCGCCGCTGCCGCCTAAGGCTGCACTACGGGAATTTTCCGTCTTCTTATTCCTGCGCCGCCGGATTGCCATCCGGCGGCGTTTTTCGTTCCCATTCCAGCTCCCTTGCGCGGAACCAAACGGCGCGCCGGCACGTTAAGTGTCAGATCCGAAGAAGCAGGCCAAAACCGGCCGCCACCATTGGGAGGACTGTCAATGCTCTACTGGCTGCCCCGTGTCTGTGTCCTTCTCCTGGCGGGTGTCATGATCGGTTTCGGGCTCGTTCCCTACACCGCCGCAGGTGTCGCCCATACCTTGCTCGTCATCATCCTGGGGCTCGGCCTGTTGTCGCTGACCCTGCATGTCTTCCCGCCGGAACACCATTGACCGTGCAAGATCAATCACGCGATGTGCCGCAATCAGGGCCCGAGCAAAAGACAGGGCGGCCCGATCTGTTGACCGGAAACGCGAACGACCCGCGCGCCGCCCTGGCCGAGGGACGGCGCGGAATGATCGCGACTACGCTGCGGGGGGCGGGTGCCGCCCAGCAGCGCAAGCGCGCGCGGCGGATCGTCGAGGAAGAGGCTGCAGTCGCGACGGCGGCGCCATCGACCGCTCCGCGGCGCGACGGCATCGACCTGATGGTCGCCTGGAGCATCATCGGCCTTTTCGCCATTGCCGCATGTGCGGGCATCTACGCCATGGAAACGATCCTGCTGCCAATCACGCTGGCGATCGTCGTCGGAGTGGTGCTCGGGCGGACCGCCGACGGGCTGGCGCGTTACGGTCTGCCGCCGATCTTCGGGGGGCTGCTGTTGGCGAGCATCTTCGTCACCGGCCTGTCATGGCTCGTCAATGCGCTTCTCGGCCCGTTGACGGCGCTCGCCTCCGAGGCGCCGAAGCTCGCCGAGAGCGTGGTGGCGCGGGTGATGCCGTTCATCGATCGGTTCGAGTGGCTTCGGCTGGCCGTCGCGCGTAGCATCGGTAACGATGCGATTGCTGACACCGTCATGAAGAATGCCGGACCGATGCTTGCCGCCACCGCAGCCGGGCTGACGCCCGCGTTGGTGCAGACCCTCATTTTCCTCGCGGCACTCGGCCTGTTCCTGCTCGGGCGGCTGCAACTGCGCAAGGCAGTCATCCTTGCCTTTGCCAGCCGTGAGCGGCGGCTTAGCGCCATTCGCATCATGAACGGCATCGAGGATGCGTTGGCGCGATACTTCTCGATCGCCAGCGTGATCTATCTCTCGCTCGGCTTGGTGACGACGGTGATCGCGTTTGTCGGCGGCCTGGGCATGGCGCCGCTGTGGGGTCTGTTCGCTTTCGTCTCCAGCTTCATTCCCTATCTCGGCGTGACCGCGATGACGCTGAGCCTGCTGGTGGCGGGGCTGATGACGCACGAGGTGCTGTGGCTGGCATTGGCGCCGGCCATAGCCTTCTTTGTGGTCCACCTTGCGATGGAAAACCTTGCCATTCCGGCGATCCTCGGCAACGAACTCGAGGTGAACCCGTTCCTGATCTTTTTGGCGATCGTGTTCTGGACCTGGATGTGGGGAGCGGTCGGCGCCATGCTGGCACTGCCGCTCTCTCTCATCGTTCTCGCCATTGTCGAGGAAATCACCGACCAGCCGCCGGAACGGCAGCTCCCTGGATAACGGAAATGTTGCCCGGCCTAGCGCCGGGCAGAGCGTGCGTGCTCGTCGAAGAACAGCGCCTGGCTGATCAGTGCCTTCACCATGTCCGGATTGAATGGTTTGGTCACGAGGAAAGCCGGCTCCGGCCGCTTGCCTGTCAGCAGCCGTTCCGGGAAGGCGGTGATGAAGATCACCGGCACCGTGGCCTGTGTGAGGATCTCGTTGACGGCGTCGATGCCCGAGCTGCCATCGGCAAGCTGGATGTCGGCCAGGACCATCTTCGGGGAGGTCTTGCGGTAGAGATCGAGCGCCTCGCCGTGGGTGCGGGCGATCCCGGTCACGCGGTGGCCGAGGCTGGTCACCATATCCTCGATATCGAGCGCGATCAGCGGCTCGTCCTCGATGATCAGGACGTCGGTTGCGACCTGGCGCGAGATGTCCTCCGAGGCGACGGTCAGCAGCTTCGAAAATTCGGCTTGGCTCAGGCTCATGACCTCGGCCGCATCGGCGATGGAAAATCCCTCGACCGACACGAGCAGAAACGCCTGGCGCGGCACAGGCGCGATCAGCGACAGATTGGCGGCAGCCTGCTTCTCCCATGCGAACGGCGAGGTGTTTTCGCTGCGGTCAATCGAGATCTTTTCGAACTGTGAGCAGAACAGCTTGTAGAGGCTGATCCGGTCGTTCGAGGCTTCCGGAAAGAGGCTGATGTCCTCGATCAGGGCTTCGAGAACCGCGGCCACATACCCGTCGCCTGCGGCCTGCGAGCCTGTAACGGCCCGCGCGTAACGGCGCAGAAAGGGCAGGTGGGGCGCAATCCGGGTCGAAAGTGACATCAACGACTTCCTTACGTGCAATGCGATTCGTTTGATTTCTGAGGATAGGGGGTATGTGGCGGAATAGATGGATGTTTTGAACACGTTTTTCGGCTTAGAGCAAATGGGGGACGTGTTCGAACGGTGTGCCGGCGATTTCGCGCAGGCAGCAAAACCGTGAAGGACGAAGCGGTGGTGGAACGCAGCATGGACGATGAAACCGGAAAGCATGAAGGCGCGAGCCAACGGCGCGGCGGCACGGCCGAAACGCGTGATATCGGCGGCTCGATCGGCGCCAGCTTGAAGGCGTTCTATCGGTCGCTCGAGCAGGAGCCCGTTCCGGAACTATTTCTCAATCTTCTTGAAAAACTGGATGAAGCGGAAGCTGCGGCCAAAGGCCCGTCGAAGGGTGGGGTTTCGCTCTGAGGGGGAAGAAACGGGCAATTGCCCGTTTCTTCGTGAGATGCGCCGATCAGCAGGCGGCTTCGTAGCGGCGGCCGTAGCGGTCGCGATAGATGCAGCGGCCCGGCTCGTTGGCATTGCCGATCAGCGCACCGGCAACACCGCCGATGGCAGCGCCCACGGCCGCGCCCCTGACGTTGCCCGTCGCGGCGCCGCCGACGATCGCGCCGCCGGTTGCACCGATCGCCGCGCCCTTTTCTGTCTGCGTGCATGCCGCGAGGGGCAGGATCAGGCTTGCTACGATAAGTATCTTCTTCATGACGCGTTCCTATCCGAGGGTTGCTTTGTTGAACTGAGAATCAATTTTCGGTGAAATCGATTTGCCCGCGACTGGTGACGAACAGAATGACGACAATGAGGCATAGCCCGTACCCGCTACCGCGCCGTCCCGATCGACCTTTGATGTAACCGTTCGGCGCTCGCAATGGGGCGAGCTCCTTGTGGTGTGTCCTTGCCTCGCCAGTATCTCCTCCGTCGCTCGGCCGCGGTCGCAGCGCTTGTTATCGTTGCGAAAACGAGAGCGCGGCGTTTTTGTTCCATTATTGGTATGGCCGATGGTCGGTGGCAGTCGCCGTTGCGCGCCCTCGCGCCCTGTTGAACGCTGCGAATGGATGCAGGTTTTCGACCGTCTCCTAACCGCCGATGGGGGCTTTTGACGGGCGCCCAAACGCGCAGCTCGCGCCAAAGTTCCGGGAAATATTTCGCGCCTCTTTTCGGAACCGCAGATCGTGCGTTGCCGTTTGCTGTTGGAGTTTGACGGAAGGGAGCATGCGAATGGAACATATTGCCGCTATCATGATCCTGGTCGGCTGCATGCAGACGACAGAGGCCTGCCGCGAAGTGCCGGCGCCCACCGTGGCTTTCGAAACCGTGGACGAATGCCGCGAACTGCTTTCGCCCGCGATCGAGGCGACAGGAACGACCTTCAAACATGCCTATGGCGCCTGCGCGGAAGTCGATCCGGCGCTGTTCGTGGAAGACGCGACCATCGAATGGAAAGTGAAGGCGCCTGGCCGGCTTCAGGTCAAGGTCAAGATCGATGACGGCAGCTACGCCTTAGCCGCGCGCCACGACGTCGGCGCCAGGACTCGCAACTGATTTCACCGGCCGCCCAGCGCAATTGCCCAAGCGCAACTGCACCGGGCGGCCGCATCAACCGGAAGGACGGAAAATGAACTGGGATATTGTTGAAGGCAAATGGCACGAGCTGAAGGGCAAGGTTCAGACGCAGTGGGGTAAGCTCACCAATGACGACCTCGATGTCATCGATGGCCGCAGGGAAGAACTCGCCGGACGGATCCAGTCGCGGTACGGCGTCGCGCGTGACGAGGCGGAGCGCCAGATCGACGACTGGATGTCCCGCCGTTAGATGGTTCGAGGAACGCAGTTACTCTTCTTTCCTGGAAGAACAACCGCCAAAGCAAAAGCCGCGCGGCATCTGTCGCGCGGCTTTTGTTTTTGGTGCGCATCGCGCTTATTTCTTCTTTGCCTTGGCCTCTCGCTTGCGGAGTTCTTCCAGCAGAGACTGAAGCTTGGCGCTCTTTTCGCCGCCGTCGGTGTATAGGTCGCGCATCGTTTTTCCGATGTGAAGATTTCTATCGGAGAGATGCGTCCGCTCCCGTCCGGCTTCGATCGCCGTTTTCCAGATGTGTGCTGTCGGCATCTTCATTTCGACCCTGCGTGTTCCATGGATGAAGAACGTCAGAGTATTGCGAAGGTTCCGGGCATTTCCGGTGCAAACCGTGCCGATTTGGGACTCTTTCGTCTTTCATCGTAAACAGAATATTAATGTCGAGTGAAGCCGCGGAATTCTGCGCGCCGATTTTGATCGATGACTGGAACAAATTGAAAGCTATGGCGTTTGCTTTGCAGTGATTTAGGCAAGGAGAATTGCTATGTTATACTATGCGCTTGTCTTCCTCGTTGTGGCAATCATAGCGGGTGTACTTGGGTTTGGGGGTATTGCCGGCACGTCCGCGGGCATCGCGCAGATCCTCTTCTTCCTTTTCCTGGTCTTCCTGGTGATTTCGCTCGTTGCTGGCCTCGTCCGCCGCGGCTGACCGGAGCCCGAATTTGAGCGGATACGAATGGATGAAAATGGGCGGCGTTACGGCCGCCCTTGGTGCGTTTGGGGCTGGATCGTCTTGCTTGCCCTTGCCTGCCTGCTTGGCTATTGATGCCGAAACCGTCGCAATAGCCTTGAGGAACCGAACACCATGAAATCGCTGGAACTGCTCGTCGAGCGGATCATCCTCTCCAGCCGCTGGCTCCTCGTCATCTTCTATCTTGGCCTGGTAGCCGCGCTCGCCCTTTACGGCATCTCGTTCGCCTTCAAGCTGTTCAAGATCGCCAGCATGGTCTTCGTCTATGACGATGCGGAGATGATCCTGGCGATGCTCGCCCTGATCGATGCCGCGCTGGTTGCCAGCCTGATCGTGATGGTGATGATTTCAGGGTACGAGAACTTCGTCAGCCGCTTCGACGAAGGCGACGCGGAGGTCTCCTTCCTCGGTAAACTCGATTCCGGCAGCCTGAAGATCAAGGTCGCGTCGTCGATCGTGGCCATTTCCTCGATCCACCTGCTGCAGATCTTCTTGAACGCGCAGCAATATTCGAGCGAACAGCTGATGTGGGCGACGATCATACATCTTGCCTTCGTCGTATCGGCCGTGTTGCTCGGCTATCTCGAGCAGATCATGACTGCGCTGAAGAAGAAGTGATATTGGTGCCGCGGCCCGACGCAAAGCCGCGGCTTGTCTTGATCGTGCAACGGGGCAGCCTTTAGATGAAGACTGACGTAGTGGTCCTGGGCGCCGGCATCGTCGGCATCTCCACCGCCATCCATCTCGCCCGCCGCGGCAAGTCGGTGGTGCTGCTCGACCGTCGCGGCCCCGGCGAGGAAACCTCCTATGGCAATGCCGGCCTGATCCAGCGCGAGGGCGTCTTTCCCTACGGTTTCCCGCATGATTTCGGGGCGCTCTTTCGCTACGCGCTCAACAACACCATCGACGCCCATTACCATTTCCGCGCCCTGCCGGGCCTGGTGCCGTTCCTGGCGCGCTACTGGTGGCACTCCGGTTTCACCCAGCACCGGCGCATCGCCCAGCTCTATGCACCGCTGATCGAGCATTCGATCAGCGAACACCAGGATCTGATCGAGGCGTCCGGTGCCGGCGAGCTCATCCGCAAGGATGGCTGGATGAAGGTGTTTCGCACCGAGAAGGAGCGCGACGCCGCGTACAAGGAAGCGGAAAAGCTCTCGGCCGGCTTCGGCGTCAACCACCAGAAGCTTTCGACCAGCGAGTTGAAGACGCTGGAACCGTCGATCAAGGCGGATCTCGTTGGTGGCCTGCGCTGGAGCGATCCCTGGTCGATCCGCGATCCGCACAGCCTCAACAAGGCCTATCTCGCTTACTTCCAGTCGCTCGGCGGCCGGCTCATTTCCGGCGATGCGGCGACGACCGAACATGTGCTCGAAGGTCCCGGCTGGCGTGTCGCCACCCCGGAAGGGCCGCTGGAGACGCGCGAAGTCGTCGTGGCGCTCGGCCCCTGGGCCGATACGGTTACCCGCAAGCTCGGTTACCATTTCCCGCTGGCCGTGAAGCGCGGCTACCACATGCACTATGGCACGCAGGAGGGCGCGCAACTCAACAACTGGGTGCTCGATGCCGAGAAGGGCTATTTCCTGGCGCCGATGCTGCGCGGCATCCGTTTGACGACCGGCGCGGAATTTGCCTGGCGCGACGCGCCGAAGACGCCGGTGCAACTGACGCGAGCCGAGCGGGTGGCGCGCGAGTTCTTCCCGCTAGCCGAACGCCGTGACGAAGAACCGTGGATGGGCGCGCGTCCCTGCACGCCGGACATGATGCCGCTGATCGGCAAGGCGCCGCGTCACGAGGGTCTGTGGTTTGCCTTCGGTCACGCCCATCACGGCATGACGCTCGGGCCGGTCACCGGCCGGGCGCTGGCGGAAGCCATGACCGGTGAAAAGACGGTCATCGACATCGCGCCCTACCGGCCGGAGCGCTTCCTGGCCTGACGAGGTCCGAAGCCACAGCATCACGCAGTGGGGGCCGGAAGCTGCGTTTCCGGCCTTTTCTTTGGCTGATCAGGCGTTGGTGCCGCCGTCGATGGTGAATTCGGCGCCCGTGACGCTGCGGCCGTCAGGCCCCGCCAGCCAGGCGACGACGCCTGCCACGTCGCTTGCCTCGTTGAAGCGGGGGATCGCCATCAGTCCGCGCTGCGGGCCGGCATGGTCGCCATTGGCCGGGTTCATGTCCGTGTCGGTCGAGCCCGGATGGACGATGTTGACGGTGATGCCGTTCGGCCCGAGATCGCGTGCCACCGCCTTGGTGAAGCCGATCAGCGCGCTTTTGCTCAGCACATACAGGCTCATGCCCGGCCAAGGGACGCGGGCGGCAAGGTTGCTGCCGATCGTGATGACGCGCCCGCCATCCGGCATGTGCGCTGCCGCGGCGCGCGTGGCAAGGAACACCGCCTTCACATTGACGTCGATCGTCCGGTCGAAATCCGCCGCGGTTACCTCGTCTACTGTCCCGGCATCGAAGATGCCGGCATTGTTGACGAGAATGTCGATGCGACCGTGCTTCTCCGCAACCGACTTGACGGCAGCCTCGACCGCGCCCGGATCGCGGTTGTCCGCCCGGATTGCCAGCGCGCTGCCGCCATTCCGCTTGATCTCCGCCACGAGCGCGTCGGCCTTTTCTTTCGACTGGCTGTAGGTCACCGCCACCGTTGCGCCGTCGCTCGCCAAGCGATTTGCGATCGCAGCACCGATGCCGCGGCTGCCGCCCGTTACCAGGGCCACCTTGTCTTTCAAACTCGTCACTGGCTTCTCCAAATCTGTAGTGATCGATACATATAAAGGGAAGCGACTTGCCATCCGCTGTCAAGCGATTTATGTATTGATCGATACAAAAAGGATCAGCCAGGATGAGGCGCGGGCGGCCACGCAGTTTTTCGAGGGACGAGGCGCTTGCAAGCGCCATGCAGCTCTTCTGGGACAAGGGTTATGACAATACCTCGCTTTCGGACCTGACCCGGGTCATGGGATTGAACCCACCGAGCCTATACGCGGCCTTCGGCAGCAAGGCGCAGCTCTTCATCGAGGCTGTGGATCTTTACGGCCGCACCGACGGTGCCGGCATCTGGGATGAACTGGAGGCGGTTCCGACCGCAAAGGCGGCGGTGCACGACCTGCTGAGACGCACGGCTGCGAACTTTACCCAGCGGGGCGAGCCGAGAGGCTGCATGGTGGTTCTTTCCGCGCCGCAGATGGCAGGTGGAGATGCGGAGGTTTGCGACGCTCTGAAGCTGCGTCGACTGGAGAAGCAGGTGGCTCTGGAGCAGCGTTTCGAGCGCGCAGTCGAAGAGGGCGACCTACCTGCCGGTGTCGATTGCGCCGCGATTGCCGCCTACGTCGCCTCGCTGCAGCACGGCATGTCGATCCAGGCACGCGATGGCGCTACGCGGGAAACCCTGCTTGCGATCGCCGACTGCGCCGCAGCAGGCTGGGACGCGATGATTTCCGCAAACACCCGGCCGCACTGACCGACAACGTTGGACGGACACACCCGATCCGTCATTCGGCCTCAGCGCTTTCGTTTCAGTGAACGACAACGCGAAGGCCGGAGATCAAAACCTCCGGCCCACCACTTTCCGCTAGCTCGTTCGCTTACGGCGCCGGCTGCGTCATGTCGGGTGTCGTGCCAGGGGTCGAGTTCGGGGTGGCGCCCTGTGTTTCAGGGGCCTGCGTTCCCTGTTGCGGCGTCGTTTCCGGTGCCGGCTGGGTCGTTGTTCCACCGGCGGGGGGCGTGGCCGTATCGGCCGGCGGTGTGGCCTGGCCAGTCGTCCCGGTTGCCGGCTGGTCGGTGGTCGCCGGCGGCGCTGCCGTGTTGGCAGTGTCGCGGCTGAGTTCGGCCGGCAGCCAGGCGATCAGCGCCAATACCAGGCCGGCGAGAAGGATGATGACAATCGGCCAGTTGCTGCGGCCGGAGCGGGGCGGGGGCGCGTCATTCATCTGAGTCTGCGGCAGCGGCTGTCCGGTCACCGGATCGATCACGGGCTTGTCCTTGAATTCCTCGTGCTGGTTCATTGTGTGCATCCTTTTCTTGGCGTCCTCCTGGCCTTGATGCGACTGCTCCTGAACCTTCCCGGCAGTCGTGGCATCGGATTTCGCGCCGTCGCGATTGCGCGACAAGGGCGCCCGGAGGGCGCGTGGCATAGGCATAAACGTATGAGGATTTGCAATGTTCCGGATGCTGCAACCGGAGGGAGGCCTGAGCGCCGCTGCCGGCTTTACAGCCCCGTCTTCCGCTGCAAGAAATAGGTGTTCACGGGAGGATGGAAGACATGATGGATCCGGCATTTCGCACTGGCACCTTTGTCGGCCGGGTCTGGCGGCCGGATTTGGCCGGGCCGTCGCTTGTCGTTCTGCGCGACGGAGCGCTCTGCGACATCACCAGTAAGGCGACGCCGACCATGCGCGACCTGCTCGAGCTTTCGGATCCGGTTCACCATGCCCGCACCGCACCGGGTGAGCGCCTGGGCGCGCTCGAGGAATTCCTCGCGCGAAAACCGGACCCGGCGCATGCCCACCTGATCGCGCCCTCGGACCTCCAGGCGGTAAAGGCCTGCGGTGTCACCTTCGCGCGCTCGATGATCGAGCGCGTCATCGAGGAGCGGGCGGCGGGCGATGCGTCGCGCGCCGAAGCGATCCGAGCCCGCGTCACCGCCGTCATCGGCGACAGTCTGCGAAACCTGAAGCCTGGTTCGCCCGAGGCGGCCCGCGTCAAGGCAGCCCTCATCGAAGAGGGCGTCTGGTCGCAATATCTGGAGGTCGGCATCGGCCCGGACGCGGAGGTCTTCACCAAGGCGCAGGTCCTCTCGGCGGTCGGCCCGGGCGCCGATGTCGGCCTGCACCCGGCCTCGCGCTGGAACAACCCAGAGCCGGAGATCGTGCTTGCGGTTTCCTCAAGCGGCCAGGTGAGGGGTGCCACCCTTGGCAATGACGTCAACCTGCGCGACATAGAGGGGCGCTCGGCGCTGCTTCTCGGCAAAGCCAAGGACAACAACGCCTCCTGCGCCATCGGCCCCTTCATCCGGCTCTTCGACGAAAGCTACGCCATCGACGATGTCCGCCGGGCGGAACTCAGCCTCCTGGTCGAAGGCGAGGACGGCTACCGCCTGACCGGCCGCAGTTCGATGGCCGAGATCAGCCGCGATCCGTGCGACCTCGTCGCCCAGACGATCGGTTCGCATCACCAGTATCCCGATGGCCTGGCGCTGTTCATGGGCACGCTCTTCGCCCCTGTCGAGGATCGCGACGATCCCGGCCAGGGCTTCACCCACAAGCGCGGCGACGTGGTGACGATCGCCAACGCCGAACTCGGATCGCTGAGCAATACGGTCAAGCTATCGACGGAGTGCGCGCCCTGGAGCTTTGGATCCGCGGCGCTGATGCGCAATCTTGCGGGACGGGGGCTGCTGTAAGCAGAAAGCCCACGATCGAGCGCGCCCGCTCGGCCGGATAGCTATGTCATGTTGCGCATGATCCAGAGCGACCGGCCCGCATGCGCGATGTCAGCGACGGCCTGAAGGCGGGCGTCTTCCTTCAGTCGCTCTGCTTCGGCGCTGTCGATACGGAGGACCCGCCGATCGGTCTCGTTTGCGTTCGGTGTTATCCACCAGCGCCGTCCTTCCCGGCACAGCCCGGCTTCCGGGTGTTCCTGGAAGTACTCGATCGCATATGCCGCATCCGCTTTTGTCTCGAGCATCGGCCTGTCTCCGCCTGATCGATTGTGGGCGGCGAAGATTATGCGCCTCTCTAAGAGGTCTGAATATCCGCAAACTCGGAAACTGCAGTGTTTTGGGGGCGTATTACAGCTGATTTCGCCGCGGGAAGCGCGCCGTTGCCGTTGGGTAACGGCAGCCATGCCCAGACGAGTCGCTCGCCGAGTTCGGCCGTCTGGTTCGTCGGGCGAAACATTGCATTAGCGAGCGTCCGTCACGCGTGAGCGTTTCGCATGTCATTGATGTCTTATTGAATTCTCGGTGAAAGTTGGCTGGGGAACCTGGATTCGAACCAGGACTAACGGAGTCAGAGTCCGTGGGTCTACCGTTAACCTATTCCCCAAAGCCGCCGTCGGAGCGAAGCCCGTCGGTGTGGTTGGCGGGCTTATAAACAAATCGGCGGCTGATGCAAATACCTTTTGCAAAAAAAATCGCGCATGAAGTGAAGATCGCAGCCATCAGGGGTGACCGGAACAAGCGGCCTTATGCTCAACCCGTTGTGTTTGCTGGGTTCGGGCGCCCGGCGCCTTTGTTGTGCACAAGCCGGTTCTCAAAAAAAGTTTGGCGAATGGGGGTTGCGCTGGTACAGTCGCGCCAACGAAAAATCGAGAGAGCGCCTTGAGCGGCCGTAAGGCCTTGCGCGGCGCCATGGTTGAAACAAGTGAAAGACCCCGATCACGGCGATAAGCCGTCCGAATCCGGGGCGTCGGCAGCAGGCCGGGGTGATGGATCGAAGCTCGGTCCGCGCAACGGCAAGGGCAAGCGCAAACGACGTAAGTCGTCTGCTTCGCCGTCTGCAATTGCCAGCCAGTCCGGCCCAGCCGGCTTGTCAGGGCGTCCCGCAGGAGAGAACGAAACGGAGCCGGCGCGCAAGCGCAAGCGGCGGCGTCGTTCGAAATCAGCGAAACAGCAGGCTCAGGCCGGATCCGCCTCGCAAAACAGCGGCGTCCAGGTCGTCGATGCGTCGCTTGGCGAACGCAAGGGCCACAAGCGCAGCAAGAAGGCCAAGCATCGCCGTGGGCTGCAGGGTCGCCCGCTGACGAGCGGCGAGCGCCAGCCAGCGCCGCAGCGTGGCGCCGATGGTGGCGGCAATGCGCGGCAGGCTTCTCCTTCCGGCGGCAGTCATGCGGGCGCGCAGTCGCGGCCGGGCAATCGCGGTGAACAACCGCGTGCACCCTATGTTGTCGCCGGCGAACCTCCCGCGCCGCTCTATGCCGCGCTTGATCTCGGCACAAACAATTGCCGCCTGCTGATCGCGCAGCCGACCCGTCCCGGCCAGTTCCGGGTGGTCGATGCCTTCTCGCGCATCGTTCGCTTGGGCGAAGGGCTCGGTGCCAGCGGCCGGCTGTCGGACGAGGCGATGGAGCGCGCCGTCGAGGCCCTGAAGATCTGCGCGTCGAAGCTCGGCGCCCGTACCATCCGCCGCAGCCGCCTGATTGCGACGGAAGCTGCCCGCGCCGCTGAAAACGGTGAAAGCTTCCTTCAGCGGGTTGCGAGCGAAACCGGTCTCGATCTCGAAATCATCAACCGTGAAACAGAGGCACGGCTTGCCGTTTCCGGCTGCTCGTCGTTGGTTGACCGCGAGACGCGCTCGGTCGTGCTCTTCGATATCGGCGGCGGCTCGTCCGAGATCGCCGTCATCCGCATCGGTGATTCGCGCTCGAACCGGCTCGCCAACCACATCACCCACTGGACCTCGCTGCCGGTCGGCGTCGTCACGCTTTCGGAGCGCCATGGCGGCCAGCATGTGACGCCGGCAAGCTTCGAGGCGATGGTGCAAGAAGTGGAAGGCATGCTTTCCCGCTTCGACAGCCCGCCCGTCGAAGCTCTGGCGAACGGCACGTCAGGCAGCGGTTTCCACCTGATCGGCACGTCGGGCACGGTGACGACGCTTGCCGGCGTGCATCTCGATCTGCCGCGCTATGATCGCCGTCGCGTCGATGGCCTGTGGCTGACGGACGATGAAGTCTCGGCCATGCAGGCGCGGCTTCTGTCCTGGGATTTCGACGCACGCGCCGCCAATCCCTGCATCGGCCCGGATCGCGCCGATCTGGTGCTTGCCGGCTGCGCCATCCTCGAAGCGATCCGCCGGCGCTGGCCGTCGACCCGCATGCGCGTCGCCGATCGTGGCCTGCGCGAAGGCCTGCTCACCGATATGATGGCGGACGACGGCGCCTGGCGCCGCTCTCGGCCGCGCCGCCACCAGCGCGGCTCCAATGCCTCCGGCAGCCACGAAGGAAACAAACAATGACGAAACCTCCTGTCGGCGGCAACCGCAGCGGCCGCAAGCTTGGCCAGAAGGTCAAGAAGGGCAAGCTCAAGGCATCCTCCCGCCGCTGGATCGAGCGCCACATCAACGACCCCTATGTGCAGCGGGCGCAGCTCGAGGGCTATCGCGCCCGTGCGGCCTTCAAGCTGCTGGAAATCGATGAGAAGCACAAGATCCTGAACGGCGCGCGCCGCATCATCGACTTGGGCGCTGCGCCCGGTAGCTGGTCGCAGATCGCCGCCAAGGTCACCAATTCGACCGATGCCGATCCGCGCGTCGCCGCGATCGACTTCCTAGAGGTGGACCCGATCCCGGGCGTGCGCATCCTGCAGATGGATTTCCTCGATCCTGAGGCGCCGGCGAAACTGAAGGAAGCGATCGGCGGAACGCCGGACCTGGTGATCTCCGACATGGCGGCGCCGACGACCGGCCACCGCCAGACCGACCACTTGCGCACCATGTATCTGTGCGAGGTCGCCGCCTATTTCGCCGTCGACGTGCTGGGCAAGGGTGGACATTTCCTGGCGAAGACCTTCCAGGGCGGCACCGAGCGCGAGCTGCTCAACATGCTCAAGCAGAATTTCCGGCAGGTCATCCATGTAAAGCCGGCCTCCTCGCGCGCCGAATCGGTCGAGATGTTCCTGTTGGCCAAGGACTTCAAGGGACGTCAGCAGACCGCCAGCGAAACCGAAGCCGAAGACGAAGCGGCCGAATAGCATGCTGCTCTACGTCACCGTCGGCAGCAACGATCTGACACGCGCCGGCACGTTCTACGATGCGGTGTTGCCGGCGCTTGGGTTTCACAGGCAACGCCAGGACGAGACCGAGATCGGCTATGGTGCTGAGGGTGACCGCATCCGCTTCTGGGTGGTGACGCCCTTCGACCGCGCGCCCGCCACCTATGGCAATGGCGTGAGCATCGCGCTTGAAGCCGGGACGCGCGCCGCCGTCGATGCTTTTCATGCGGCAGCCCTTGCCAATGGCGGTACGGACGAGGGCGCACCGGGCCTGCGCCCGTTTCACGCAAATTTTTACGGCGCCTGGGTGCGCGATCACGACGGCAACAAGATTGCCGCGGTCTGCGAGCGGCCGGAGTAACCGCCTCGCGGGACGCCGACTTTCCAGAAATCTCCTGATCATGAAGGCAGGGCCGTGCGATGGCCCGGGCTGGCTTGTGCCGATCGGCCGCACCCCTGATCGCCCTGTAAAACCCGGTTCCCCCTAAAGACGGTGCATCGTGGTTAATCGGCCATTAACCAGTTGAGTGCAACTCTGGTGTTACTCTCTGGTCCATTAGGACCTCCTAAGGTTTTAGTTCCACCGAGCGCTGGCTGCCGATCGACGATTGGCGACGGGTCGAGCACGTGCTCGGTTGGCCTGCATGTTGGAAGTACCTGTATGTCGATGATTTCGCTTGCCGTTCGGCTCAGAAGCCGCGCGCATTTTTCTGTAAAGAGGAATGGTGCCGGCAAGCCGGGGGTCATCATCGGCACCAGCGCCGGCCGCAGGAA
Organism: Ensifer sp. ENS09; assembly: GCF_014852425.1. Lineage (NCBI taxonomy): Bacteria > Pseudomonadati > Pseudomonadota > Alphaproteobacteria > Hyphomicrobiales > Rhizobiaceae > Ensifer > Ensifer sp. ENS09. The sequence goes on along the minus strand of NZ_JACVBP010000002.1, from coordinate 715,568 downwards.
CCAGGCGCGGCAGCGCGTGGGGATCCTGATCGCCGGCTTTGCCGTGGTCTTCCTCGTGGTCGGCGGAAGGCTGGTTCAGTATGGCCTGTCGGCGCCGGCTGACACCGCATCGATCGGTGGCAGTGGCCATGTCATTGCCTCTCGCCCGGATATCGTCGACCGCAACGGACATCTGCTGGCGACCGATCTTAATACGATGTCGCTCTATGCGGAGCCGCGCAAGATCGTCGATGCCGACGAGGTCGTCGAGAAGCTCGCGACGGTCATCCCCAATCTCGATTGGCGCGATACGCACCGCAAGCTCCAGTCCGGTTCGGCCTTCCAGTGGCTGCGGCGCCAACTCACTCCGAAGCAGCAGTCTGACATTCTGGCGCTCGGCATTCCCGGCATCGGTTTCCGCCCGGAAAAGCGCCGCTTCTATCCCGGCGGCGTCACCGCTTCGCACATCCTCGGCCACGTCAATGTCGACAACCAGGGACTGGCGGGCATAGAGCGTTACCTCGATCAGCAGGGCTTTGCCGATCTGCGGGCGGCTGGCCTCACCAGCAATGCGTCGCTGGAGCCCGTACGGCTGTCGATCGATCTGCGCGTGCAGAATATCGTGCGCGAGGTGGTGGCAGACGCCATGACGGCCTATGAGGCCGAAGCCGCGGGCGCGGTGGTGCTCGACGCCGACACCGGCGAAGTGCTCGCCATGGCGTCGGTGCCCGATTACGATCCGAACGAACCCTCGCGAACCTTGCCCGGCGGCGGCGTCGACAAGGAGTACGAAAAGGGCTGGTTCAACCGGATGAGCAACGCCACCTTCGAGATGGGCTCGACCTTCAAGAGCTTCACGCTGGCGATGGGTCTGGATGCGGGCAAGGTCAATCTGAATTCGGTCGTCGACGCGTCGCGGCCGATCCGCATGGGCGGCTTCACCATCAAGGATTTCAAGGGCAAGAACCGCCCGCTCTCGATCCCGGAAGTGTTCCAGTACTCGTCTAACATCGGCACGGCCGCTGTCGCCGACATGGTCGGGATCGAAGCACACCAGCAGTTCCTGACGAAGCTCGGCCTGCTGTCGAAGATGGAAACCGAAATGCCGGGCGTGGCAACGCCCACCCAGCCGCGCACCTGGAAGAAGATCAACTCGGTGACGATTTCCTTCGGTCATGGCGTGGCGACCACCCCGTTGCAGACGGCGGTAGCGGCTGCTGCCCTGATGAACGGCGGACATCTTATCCCGCCGACGTTCCTGCCGCGCTCGCAGGAGGAAACGAAGCTCGTTGCCCAGAGGGTGATCAAGGAAACGACCAGCGCCGACATGCGCTTCCTCTACAACTGGAACGGCGTGAAGGGGTCCGGCCGGCGGGCGCAGGTGGAAGGCTTCCATGTCGGCGGCAAGACCGGCACAGCCGACAAGGTCATCAACGGGCGATATGCCAAGGACCTGAATTTCAACGGGTTCCTGGCGGCGTTCCCGATGGACAAGCCCAAATACATCGTTCTTTCGATCATCGATGCGCCACGAACTGGCGAAAACGGCGGGCGAACGGCTGCGGCCAATGCCGCCCCCATGGTCAAGGCCATCATCGGCCGCGCGGCACCGCTTCTGGGCGTGAAGCCCCGCTTTGGCGACGTGGGTGCCGAGCAGGTGCTGGCCGACTATTAGGCGACGCGAGAACCGCTTGAGGCAGCTGGGCTCCCCCGTGCCGTGATCAGATACGCAACGGACCCTGTAACCCTTTGATTTTCTGCATGCCGCCGTCCTTAACGAGGACGGTTTAAGGCGACATGCAGCAGCCGTTCGAGAAGCCGCCGCCTTGTTCGCCGCCGGCACAGTTGTCGGGCGGCTTATTTCCCCGCAGCCGTTTCGATCTCGCGCGCCGGTAGCCGGTGGCCCGATACGGAGGAACCGGCGTTCTTCGCCATGGTGAGGAACGGGATCGCCGCGATCAGATTGGCGGCGGCGATGATCATGAAGGCGGTATGGAAATCGTCGAGTTGCAGCGGGCCGCCGCTGAGCTTCGTCTCGACTTCGAGGATCGCACCGGCGACGGCGACGCCGAGTGCCAGGCTGATCTGCTGCAGCACGGCGCTCATCGAGGTCGCCTTGCTGGCGTCCGAATCGTCGATATCGGCAAAGGACAGCGCGTTGACGCTGGTGAAGAAGAACGAACGCGCGAAGCCGGCGATCAGGAGGATCGTGATCAGCACCAGATAGGGCGTCTCCGGCGTGAAGAAGCCGTTGGCGAAGGTGGTGATCGCCGCAATGATCGCCGCAATGATCAGCGTCGTACGGAAGCCGGCAAAGGCCAGGACCCGGCGCGCATAGAACTTCGTGGTGATCGCGCCGACCGCGCCGATGAAGGTGATGAGGCCGGACTGGAACGGGTTGAGGCCGAAGCCGACCTGCAGCATCAGCGGCATCAGGAAGGGAACGGCGCCGACCGAGATGCGAAAAATCGTGCCGCCGATCGAGGCGGCGCGAAAGGCGCTGTCCTTGAAGAGCTTGAGATCGAGGACCGGGGCCGGATGGCGTCGCGCGTGGCGGATGTAGAGCAGCGCCGAAACGAGGCCGATCAATACCGAGGCGATGCCGATGACCGGGGGCAGGGCCGGCAGGCTGATCACCGACAGGCCGAAGACGATGCCGGAGGCAGCGACGCCGCCGAGCAGGAAGCCGAGCACGTCGACCGGCGGCGGACCGAACGGCTCCATCTTCGGCAGGTAGATGCCCGACAGGATGTAGCCGGCGATGCCGACCGGCACGTTGATCAGGAAGATCCAATGCCAGGAGAAATACGTGGTGATGAAGCCGCCGAGCGGCGGCCCCGCAAGCGGACCCACAAGCGCCGGGATCGTCAGCAGCGCCATCGCAGACACCAGTTCGCTGCGCGGCGTGCCGCGCACCAGCACCAGGCGGGCGACCGGCGTCATCATCGCGCCGCCCATGCCCTGCAGGAAGCGGGAGAAGACGAAGGCGAGCAGGCTGTTCGAAATGGCGCAGAAGATCGATCCGGCAATGAAGACCAGGATCGCCGCGCGAAAGATCTTCTTGGCGCCGAAGCGGTCGGCCATCCAGCCGCTCAAGGGGATGAAGATCGCCAGCGCCACCATATAGGCGGTCAGCGCCAGCTTCAGCGTAATCGGCCCGACGCCGATGTCGCGGGCGATTGCCGGCAACGACGTGGAAATCACGGTCGAGTCCATCTGCTCCATGAAAAGAGCGACGGCGAGGATCATCGGGACGATACGGTTCATGAAACGATGCTTCGGACGGTCAGCGATAAGCAGAAGCTAATAATACCGGTCATGGCTTTTGTCGGGGCAAAACCGGTGATTGCGGATCAAAAGCCTGTGATCCCGACTGGCCTTTGCTGTCAAGACGCTAGTTCTGGCCGGGTTGCTGCCGATGGCAGCGGATCCAACAGAAAGCGAAAACGGACCATGAGGGAAATGTCGATGAAGCGCAGGACTTTGATGAGAGCGGGAACGTTTGGCGTGATCGCAGCGCCCTCGCTGATGACGGGCATTGCAGTCGCTCAGGAAAAATCGGAAAACACCGGAATGAAAGCCAGCCCTCCAACAAGAATGCTCAAGCTTGGCGCGTTCAAGATCGTTGTCGTCAACGACGGCACGCGCATCAGCGACAAGCCGCACGAGACCTACGGCACCAACCAGCCGCAAGAGGCCGTGGCCGAACTGCTGCAACAGAACTTCCTGCCGACGGATGCACTGCTCAACAGCTATTCGCCGGTCCTGGTCGATACCGGGTCTGACCTCGTGCTCTTCGATACCGGCATGGGCGAGGGCGGTCGGGACGCCGGGGCGGGCCGTCTGCTCGACGGGATCCGCGCTGCCGGCTATGCGCCCGAACAGGTCTCGGTCGTCGTGGTCACCCATATGCATGGCGACCACATCGGCGGCCTGCTGGAGACCGGAAAACCGGCCTTCGCCAATGCCCGCTATGTGATGGGCGAGGTCGAATACGCCTTCTGGAAGGATCCGGCGCGCGCCGGAACACCGGCAGAAAACGGCCACAAGGCGGTGCTGGAAAAGGTCGTGCCGCTTGCCGAGAAGACGACGTTCATCGGAGACGGCGCCGAAGTCGTTCCGGGTATCTCGGCGATGGCCGCCTTTGGCCATTCGCCGGGTCACATGGTGTTCCGGGTCGATTCCGACGGCAAGGCGATGATGCTGACGGCCGATTCCGCCAACCATTATGTGCTGTCGCTGCAGCGGCCGGATTGGGAAGTGCGCTTCGACATGGACAAGCCGAAGGCGGCAGAAACGCGCCGCCGGGTGTTCGACATGATCGCCAGCGAACGGCTGCCCTTCATCGGTTACCACATGCCGTTTCCGGCGGTCGGTTTCGTCGAGAAACAGGGCGAAGGCTACCGTTTCGTGCCCGCAAGCTATCAGCTCGATATCTGATCGATTTCACGTCTCTTCGCGCGAAATTGCTGCTCTGCAACAAATATCGGCCGAAGGCGGGACATTTCCCGGCTTTGGCTATTTTCATCCTGAGATATCCGTGTTACGAGCCCTCGCCAACTTCCAAGACACGCTTTGAAGTCGCCCGGTGGACAAATCGCAGCCCGTCCCCGGGGATTTTCGCTATTTGAAGGGAATTGGCCATGGCGCGCATCATCGAAACGGCAACTGGTCTGGAGGCTTTGACCTTCGACGACGTCCTGCTCCTGCCGGGACATTCCGAAGTCATGCCCGGTCAGACCAACATCGCGACCACCATTGCCCAGGACATCGACCTGAACCTGCCGATCCTGTCGTCGGCCATGGACACGGTGACCGAAGGTCGTCTCGCCATCGCCATGGCGCAGGCCGGCGGCATCGGTGTCATCCATCGCAACCTGACACCGGTCGAGCAGGCCGAAGAGGTCCGCCAGGTCAAGAAGTTCGAAAGCGGCATGGTCGTCAACCCGGTGACCATCGGCCCCGATGCCAAGCTCGCCGATGCGCTCGGCCTGATGAAGCAGCATGGCATTTCCGGCATTCCGGTCGTCGAAAATGGCGGTGCCGGTGGCCAGAAGCAGGGTCGCCTCGTCGGTATCCTCACCAACCGCGACGTCCGCTTCGCTTCTGATCCGAACCAGAAGATCCACGAACTCATGACCCATGAGAACCTGGTCACGGTCAAGGAAAGCGTCGACCAGCAGGAAGCCAAGCGCCTGCTGCACGCCCATCGCATCGAAAAGCTGCTTGTCGTCGATGGCGACGGCCGTTGCGTCGGTCTCATCACCGTCAAGGACATCGAGAAGGCGCAGCTGAACCCGAACGCCTCCAAGGATGCGCAGGGCCGCCTTCGCGCCGCCGCTGCCATCTCCGTCGGCGATGACGGCTTCGAGCGTGCCGAGCGACTGATCGATGCCGGCGTTGATCTCATCGTCGTCGACACCGCCCATGGTCACTCGCAGCGCGTTCTCGACGCGGTCGCCCGCGTCAAGAAGCTCTCGAACTCGGTTCGCATCATGGCTGGCAACGTCGCGACGGCCTCCGGCACCAAGGCGCTGATCGATGCCGGTGCGGATGCTGTCAAGGTCGGTATCGGCCCGGGCTCGATCTGCACCACGCGCATCGTCGCCGGTGTCGGCGTGCCGCAGCTCGCCGCGATCATGGGCGCCGTCGAAGCCGCTCAGGCGGCCGGCATTCCCGTTATCGCCGATGGCGGCATCAAGTTCTCCGGCGACCTCGCCAAGGCGATCGCTGCCGGTGCTTCGGCCGTCATGATCGGCTCGCTGCTTGCCGGCACCGATGAAAGCCCGGGCGAAGTGTTCCTCTACCAGGGCCGTTCCTTCAAGGCCTACCGCGGCATGGGCTCCGTCGGCGCCATGGCGCGCGGCTCGGCAGACCGCTACTTCCAGGCGGAAGTACGCGACACGCTGAAGCTGGTTCCGGAAGGCATCGAGGGCCAGGTCCCCTACAAGGGTCCGGTCGCAGGCGTCCTGCACCAGCTCGCCGGCGGCCTCAAGGCCTCCATGGGTTATGTCGGCGGCCCGACGATCAAGGAATACCAGGAGCGCGCCCAGTTCGTGCGCATCTCCGGTGCTGGCCTTCGCGAAAGCCACGCCCATGACGTGACGATCACCCGCGAAAGCCCGAACTATCCGGGCGCGCACTGATTGCGATTGCATTCGAAGGGAGCCGCGGCATCGTGCGGCGCCCTTCGCTTTTCCAGAGTAAGCGTGTTTGAGGGAGTAACGTAATGACGGGTTTCGAGATTTTCTGGCCGATCGTGGCGCATGTCTTCCTCGTCTTCTGCCTCTACGCTCTTCTCTCCGTCCGCCGCATGGGTCTGGTGCGTGCCGGCAAGGCGAATGCCGGTCAGTTTCGCGAGAACCGCGACGAGCCGGGCGAAAGCCTGGTGGTCAAGAACAGCATCGCCAACCAGTTCGAGCTGCCGGTTCTCTTCTACGTCTGCTGCGTACTGCTCTACATCACCGAGGCCGACAACATCGTCTCGCTCGCGCTTGCCTGGCTCTTCGTCGCCCTGCGTTATGTGCACGCCTTCGTGCATGTCACCAGCAACCGCCTGCGCTATCGCCGCCCGCTGTTCATGGGCGGCTGCGCAACGCTGTTTGCGATGTGGGTGTGGCTCGCCGTCTGGATGGCGATGAGCTGATCCGGATAGACCAACCGGCATTCTGGCGCAGATCAGTCTGCGCCTTCATCTTCCCGCCTTGATGCGTATCAATTACCCGGCACCGCTTTCGCGCGTAATCTCTCTGCCGTTGGGCAACAACGCATCGGAGGACGAGATGACCGCAACGATGAAAGCCGCCGTGGTGCGCGAATTCGGCAAGCCGCTGGTAATCGAGAATGTGCCGATCCCGGAGCCGGGTCCCGGCCAGGTGCTGATCAAATACGAGGCGACCGGCGTCTGCCACACGGACCTGCACGCCGCCAACGGCGATTGGCCGGTCAAGCCGAAGCCGCCCTTCATTCCCGGACACGAAGGCGTCGGCTACGTCGCCAAGCTCGGCAGCGGCGTCAAGCGCCTGAAGGAAGGCGACCGCGTCGGCGTGCCATGGCTGCATACCGCCTGCGGCGGCTGCACGCCGTGCCGCACCGGTTGGGAAACGCTCTGCGGCAGCCAGCAGAACACCGGCTATTCCGTCAACGGCACGTTTGCGCAATACGGCCTCGCCGATCCTGACTTCGTCGGCCGCCTGCCGGCAAAGCTCGAATTCGGACCGGCGGCCCCCATCCTTTGCGCGGGCGTTACCGTCTACAAGGGCCTGAAGGAAACCGAGGTCCGTCCGGGCGAATGGGCGCTGATCTCCGGCATCGGCGGGCTCGGGCACATGGCGGTGCAATATGCCAAGGCCATGGGCATGCATGTCGCCGCCGTCGATATCTTCCCGGATAAGCTGGAACTTGCGCGAAAGCTCGGTGCCGACCTCGTCGTCGACGCGCGCGACAAGGATGCGGTCGAGCAGGTGCGAGATGCGACCGGCGGCGTGCATGGCGCCCTGGTGACGGCCGTGGCGCCGAAAGCGATGGAGCAGGCTTTCAACATGCTGCGCTCCAAGGGAACGATGGCGCTGGTCGGCCTGCCGCCCGGGCAGATGTGCCTGCCGATCTTCGACACGGTGCTGAAGCGCATCACCATCCGCGGCTCGATCGTCGGCACGCGGCAGGACCTGGAGGAATCGCTCGAGTTTGCCGGCGAAGGCAAGGTCGCGTCGCACTTCACCTGGGACAAGATTGAGAACATCAACGACATCTTCAAGCGCATGGAGGAAGGCAAGATCGACGGCCGCATCGTACTCGACCTCAACGGCTGATCGACCTGCGTGGGGCCTTCGGCCTTTAAGGGCGAGGAAACACGCGGCAGTAACGCAAGTTTGTATGTTCCAGACCGCCCGCCGACCTATTCTGTCGCGGGCGGTTCTGTCTGCCGCCGCGGGAGATATGAACCGGAGGAGGCTGGCATGCAGGAACCGAAGATCACGCAGGCGATGATCGACGCCTATGACGAGTACACGCACCTGACCCTCGATCGCCGTCGTTTCATGGAAAAACTCACCGGCCTTGCCGGTTCCGCGGCCGCGGCGGCGGCGATCGCGCCGCTGCTGGCGGCCAATGGCGCCAAGGCGGAGATCGTGGCTGCAAACGATACCCGGGTGACCGGCGAGGACATCACCTATCCCGGCGCTGGCGGCGACATGAAGGGTTACCTCGTTCGCCCGGCAGAGGTGAGCGGCAAGCTGCCGGCGGTCATCGTCATCCATGAGAACCGCGGCCTGAACCCGCATATCCGCGATGTCGCGCGGCGGATGGCGCTCGAAGGCTTCCTGGCGCTGGCGCCCGACTTCCTGTCGCCTGCGGGCGGCACGCCGACGGACGAGGACAAGGCGCGCGAGATGATCGGCGCACTCGATGCGGCGGCAACGACCGCGAATGCGGCGGCGACCGTGGCGTTTCTGGAAGGACATGCGCAATCGACCGGCAAGGTCGGCGCCATCGGCTTCTGCTGGGGCGGCGGTCTGGTCAACCGGCTTGCGGTCGGCTCCCCGGATCTGAAGGCAGGCGTTGCTTATTACGGCGCGCAGCCCAAGGCCGAGGACGTGCCGAAGATCAAGGCGGCACTGTTGTTGCACTATGCAGGCCTCGACGAGCGCATCAACGCCGGCATCGAGGCCTACCAGAAAGCGCTCAAAGACAACGGCAAGGACGCGACGATCTATGTCTATGACGGCGTCAACCACGCCTTCAACAACGACACTTCTGCCGCGAGGTATGACAAGGCCGCAGCCGATCTCGCCTGGAGCCGGACGGTCGAGTTCCTGAAGACCAAGCTGGCCTGAGCGTCGTTAGGTCAGGCGGCTGCCGCCTGGAGAATGTGGTCGGCGCAGCCGCTGATCGCCGCTGCGAGCGCTTCCATGTCGCGCTCGCGCGGGCTGCTGCGCCGCCAGATAAGCCCGATCTCGCGCGCCGGTTCAGGGGCGGCGAAGGGCACGATGCGGATGGAATTGCGGGCTGCCTCGGTCGCGATCGCGATCTCGGGGATGAGCGTCATGCCCATGCCGTTGGCGACCATCTGCAGGAGCGTCGTCATCGAGGTCGCACCGAACGAGACGAGGCGTCGCTTGCCCGCCGTGCTGCAGACGGCGAGCGCCTGGTCTCGCAGGCAATGGCCCTCTTCGAGCAGCAGCAGCTGTTCGACATCCACCTGGTCTTCGGTCAGCGGTGACATCAGGATGTTTCGCTCGTCGTCCGCCATCGCCATGAAGAAGCGGTCGGAAAAGAGCGGCTTCGTCGAAAGCCCGTCGGTCTCGATCGGCAAGGCGGCGACGACGGCATCGAGCAGACCCTCTCCGAGATCGGCCACCAGTTTTGATGTCACCGATTCCTTCAGTTCGATCTCGATGGCCGGGTAGACCTGGCGCAGGTGCGGCACCAGCCGCGGCACGAGATAGGGCGCAAGCGTCGGGATGACGCCGATGCGGATCCGCCCTTCGAGTGTGCCGGAACTGGTGCGCGCGCTCAGTTCCAGCTGATCCACTTCGGCGAGGATGGCGCGGGTGCGGGCCAGCACCTCTTCGCCCTTGCGCGTGAGGAAGACGCCGCTGCGGCTGCGTTCCACCAGCTTCACCCCCAGGTGGTTTTCCATTTCCATGATCTGGGCGGAGAGCGCCGGCTGGCTGACATGGACGAGTTCGGCGGCCTTGCCGAAGTGGCGAGCAGAGGCAAGCGCCTCGAAATAGCGCATCTGTCTGAGTGTAAGCATGATAGGAAAATCTTATCGATTTTTAATTTTTATGCAATTGGAGATTATCGAAGCGCTGTGGGAAAACCCTCTTGCCAGAGCGTTCGGGCTTTGATCGTCGCCGCAACCTGCGGCTGGCAGCCGCCGTGACTGCCGTCGGTCCTGTGTGACCGCCCGGACGCGAAACCCTTTGACAGGAGGACGCGATGTCTGATCGACCCATATTGACGACGAGTGCCGGAGCCCCGGTGCCGGACAACCAGAATTCGCTGACGGCCGGCCCGCGCGGCGGCGTCATGATGCAGGACTATCAGCTTGTCGAGAAGCTGTCGCATCAAAACCGCGAGCGCATCCCCGAGCGCGCCGTGCATGCCAAGGGCTGGGGCGCCTATGGCACGCTGAAGATCACTGGCGACATCTCGAAATACACCAAGGCCAAGGTTCTGCAGCCGGGCGCCGAGACGCCGATGCTGGCGCGCTTCTCCACCGTTGCCGGTGAGCTTGGCGCCGCCGATGCCGAACGCGACGTGCGCGGCTTTGCGCTGAAATTCTATACGCCCGAGGGCAATTGGGACCTCGTCGGCAACAACACGCCGATCTTCTTCGTCCGCGATGCCTACAAATTCCCGGATTTCATCCACACCCAGAAGCGTCATCCGAAGACCAACCTGCGCTCGGCCACCGCCATGTGGGACTTCTGGTCGTTGTCGCCGGAAAGCCTGCACCAGGTCACGATCCTGATGTCCGACCGCGGATGTCCGGTCTCGCCGCTGCACATGAACGGCTACGGCTCGCACACCTTCTCGCTCTGGAACGATGCCGGCGAGCGCTACTGGGTCAAGTTCCACTTCAAGACCCAGCACGGCCACAAGCACTACACCAATGCCGAGGCGGCTGATGTGATCGGTCGGACGCGCGAAAGCTACCAGGAAGCGCTCTATGGCGCGATCGAGGAGGGCAATTATCCGCGCTGGACGCTTCAGGTGCAGGTCATGCCCGAGCTCGAGGCGGAAAAGACCCCTTACAATCCCTTCGACGTCACCAAGGTCTGGCCGCATGCGGACTATCCGCCGATCGAGGTCGGCGTGCTGGAGCTTAACCGCAATCCGGAGAACTATTTTGCCGAGGTCGAGAACGCCGCCTTCTCGCCGTCCAACATCGTGCCCGGCATCGGCTTCTCGCCGGACAAGATGCTGCAGGCGCGGCTGTTCTCCTATGCCGACGCCCACCGTTACCGGCTCGGCACGCACTACGAGCACATTCCGGTCAACCGGCCGAAATGCCCGGTGCATCATTATCACCGCGATGGCCAGATGAACACGTTCGGCGGCATCCAGACCGGAAATTCCAATGCCTACTACGAGCCGAACTCGTTCAACGGCCCAGTGGAGCAGCCCTCTGCGATGGAGCCGCCGCTGCGCATCAGCGGCGACATGGCTCGCTTTGACCACCGCGAAGGCAACGACGACTACAGCCAGCCGCGCGCGCTGTTCAACCTGTTCGATGCCGGCCAGAAAGCACGCCTGTTCTCCAACATCGCCGGGGCGATGCGCGGCGTGCCGGGGCTGATCGTCGAGCGCCAGCTTGCGCATTTCAAGCGCGTCCATCCGGACTATGAAGCCGGCGTGCGCGCGGCGCTTCACGCGGCTTATGGCTACGAAGCGGAGGCTGTCGGCACGGCAGCCGAATAGACCGGTGGCGGGGTCGGCCGCGTGCCGATCTCCGGATAAGAAAAAAGCCACGCACCGGCTTGGTGCGTGGCTTTTCCTGTCTCTGCGTTCCGCTCTTACCAGCCCGGCAGCATATGGCTCTGCCGGAGACGCGGATAACGCGGGAAGCCCTTGATATCGGCCTCGAGGTCGTCGTTGGCGCTGATCGGCGTGATGTTGTCGAGGCAGGCAGTGATGTGGTTGCTGATCGCGTTCGAAAGCGAGGGCGACAGGCCCGGCCGCTTCATGATGCCGATCTGGACCGGCGCGAGCGCCGGGAACCCGTCGGCAAGCGTCAGGACCTTCATGCCCGGCCGCAGCGCCGATTCCGGCAGGACGGAGACGGCCATGCCCGCAAGCACCGCGGCGGCGACGACCGTCGACGACCAGCTGGTGAACAGGATCTGGTACTCCCGCCCCGTTGCGTCGAGTGCGGCGCAGGCCGCCTGGCGCCACAGACAGTCGCGCCGGCCGACAGCTAGCGGGATCGGCGCGTTCTCGGGCAGCGGATGGTTGATCGAGCTCACCCAGCAGAGCGGCTCGGTTCGCACCACGTCCGACGCGCGGGCGCGCGGATTGTGGGTGACGAGCGCGATGTCGAGGTCGCCCTTGGCCATCTTTTCGGCGAGGTCCACGGAGGGCTCGCAGACGATGTACAGCTCGACATTCGGATGCGTCTTGGCAAACCGCATGATGATCTCGGGCATGTAGCGGTCGGCATAGTCGTCGGGCGTGCCGATCCGGAGCGTGCCTTCGAGGCGGTTGTCGTCGAAGGAGGCGATCGCCTCGTTGTTGAGGCGGATCATCCGGCGTGCGAAATTGAGCAGCCGGTCGCCTTCGACCGTCAGCCTGTTGCCGCGGCCGTCCTTCATGAACAGTGCCTTGCCGATGCGCTCTTCCAGGCGGCGCATCTGCATGGAAACGGCGGATTGAGTCTTGAAGACCCGGTCGGCCGCCTTGGTGAAGCTGCCCGTATCGGCGATCGCGACAAAGGTCTGGAGCTGATCGATATCAAGGGGTGCGGACATGGCCGTGATGCATCCATAAGATTGTTTGATGAATATCATTAAAAACATTCGTTGGACTGATCAATAAGGATTTGCGATCTATCGGAAGCAAATTCATCGATCCCCGGCCGGCAATTTCGCCGGCGAATCCCAAACTCTTTGGCCCGCCCCTGCGTTCGACCTCCGCGCAGGGGATGGGCTTCTTCGTGCCTGAAAGGAGAAATTGTCATGCGCACGACACAGCACGCCCTCGATCTCGACCTCGTTGCCGGAAAGCATTCCTATGCCTCCCGCGCCGTCGGCGTGACAGGCATGCTCACGTCCGTATGGCAGCAACTCCGAAACCGCTATGCGATCGGCCGTCTGAATGACCTGGATGACCGTCAGCTCCTCGACATGGGGCTGAAACGCGAAGATGTGCGCGAGGCGACCACCTCGCCCTTCTTCGACAATCCGGCCAGCTACCTGACCCGCGCGTCGCGAAACCGGGCGAGCCTCTTCTACAAAGGGGCCCGCCACGACTGAACGTACCCCAATGGCGCATCCCGCCGCTTGAGATGTGCCAGTCGAGCATGATCCGCGAAAGCCTGCCGCCGCCGCGGGTCATGCTGCGAATTTCAGAGTTTCGGCGCTGCTGACCTCAAGGGTCGCGTGCCCAAACGTTCCCCGCAGGGTAGAGCCAATAGACCCTGCCGCTTGGCCCGGTGCATGACCAAGACATGTACCGGGCCTTTTTCTTTCCGAAGCTATTCGAAGCAGCGCGCTGACGCCGCGCAGGCGATCGCCTCCGATGGAGGCGCGGGATGTCGTTCGTCGGGGAGGGGTGGCCTCAGCCCTTTGTGCCGGGGCCGGCCTTGTAGAGGTCGAACAGCGCCTCGACGTTCTTCTGGTATTCCTTCTGCATCTCCAGCCCGGTGTCGAACATGCTGTTCATCACCTGGGAGAATTGGGCCAGCGCCGGATTGTCGAGTGCCGGCTTCTGCGCGCCGGCGGCACCCGCCTGCATCATGTCCTGAAATGCCTTGACGAAGGGGTTGTCGGCAAAGACGTCAGCTGTCTTCGGCTTCTCTTCCTTTTTCGGAGCCATGCCGAAGAAACCCTGCATTGCCTGGGTGAAGGGATTGTCGAACGGGTTCGGCTGCGGTTCCGGCTTCTTGGCGAAACCGGCCGCTTCCATCCATTGCCGCATCGCGGTTGCCATCGGATTGTTGGCAAAGGCATCGCTTGCGGCAGCAAACTGGCCGGTCGTCTGCTTGAACAGCCCGCCCATCAGCGTATCGGCCATGACAGGCAGCATCTGCTTGTAGATTTCCTGGCTGATGCCGGTGACCTGGGCCGCCTGCGCGGCGATCGCGCGCGACATTTCCTTCGAGCCGAACAGTTGTCCGAGAACGCCGTTGCCGTCGGCCATGCCCTGCGGCGTAAAGGCCTGGCTCATGTCTTCGAAGTATTTGGCGTAGTTGCCGCTGCCAAGCGCGGTCAGCAGGGCGCCGAAGTCATAGGGGTTGGCGGTGTTGCGCTTGAAGGCGGCGGAGAAGGCCGGCAGCAGTGCCGCCGTCGCCTTCGTCATCTGCTCCTGGGCGATGCCGAACTGTTGCGCCATCAGCTCGATGGCCTTGCCGTTCTGTGCCTGCGCGAACATGTCGAAAAGCGGTGCCATCCCAGTTCCCCTTTATGGACGCGCGGCGCTTTAAGCGACGCATATCCTTGCACTATAACGGGAAATCGGGGCCTGGGAACCGCTTTTTGAAGGGGCGCGACAGGCGTCGCGCGCCCGTGTGGGCCTTAGTACTGGTACTCGGCGAAGACCGGATCGACGGAGCCGTTCCAGCGACCATTGTAGAGCGCCAAAAGGTCTTCCGCGAGCGTCGCCTTCTTGGCCAGCACCTCGTCGAGCGGCGCCAGGAACTGGCTTTCGTCGATACCGTCGCCGTTCAGCCGGTTGCGGCGCTTCAGGCCGCCACGCGAAATGGCGATGACCTCGCGCGCGACGTCGTAGAGCGTGCCGGTACGGAATTTGGCGGCAAGCGCCTGCGCCGGCACGGCGTTGCGCATGGCGCTCACCTCTTCGAGCGTCCAGTCACGCGTCAGTGCCTCGGCGGCGTCGAGTGCTTCGCCGTCGTAGAGCAGGCCGACCCAGAAGGCCGGCAGCGCGCAGATCCGCCGCCACGGGCCGCCATCGGCGCCGCGCATTTCGAGGAAGCGCTTCAGGCGCACGTCGGGGAACAGCGTCGACAGATGGTTGGTCCAGTCGCCCATGTTCGGCTGCCAGTCGGCGACCTCGCCCTTGAGCGCGCCGCCCATGAACTGGCGGAAGGTGATATGGGTGCAATCGTGGTAGTGGCCGTCGCGCACGACGAAGTACATCGGCACGTCCAGCGCCCACTCAACGTAGTCGGCAAAGCCGAAATCCGGGCGGAAGGCAGACGGAAGCAGGCCGGCGCGCTGGTTGTCGGTGTCGCGCCAGATGTCGCCGCGCCAGGAGAGCAGCCCGTTCGGCTTGCCATCGGTAAAGGGCGAGCTGGCAAACAGCGCCGTCGAGAGCGGCTGCAGCTTCAGGGACACCTGCATCTTGCGGCGCATGTCCTCTTCCGAGGAGAAGTCGAGGTTCACCTGGATGGTGCAGGTGCGGTACATCATGTCGAGGCCCTTGGTGCCGACCTTGGGCATGTAGCGGCTCATGATGCCGTAGCGCGATTTCGGCATGCGCGGCGTTTCTTCGAAGGTCCACTTGGGGCTGCCGCCGATGCCGAGGAAACGGATGCCGAGCGGCTCGGCGACTTCGCGCAGGACCGCCAGATGCTGGTTCGATTCCTTGCAGGTTTGGTGCAGGTTTTCGAGCGGCGCGCCGGAAAGCTCGAACTGTCCACCCGGTTCCAGCGAGATCGCGCCGTTGCCCGATTGCTCGGCAAGGCCGATGATGTTGCCTTCGTCGATGATCGGTTCCCAGCCGCTCTTCGCCGCCATGCCGTTCAGAAGCGCCTGGATGCTGGCCTCGCCGAAATAGGGGACAGGGCTGTTGTCCGCCTTAAAGAAGGCGAACTTTTCGTGCTCCGTGCCGATCCGGAACCGCTCCTCCGGTTTCGAACCTTCGGCCAGGTAGGCGGTCAGGTCAGCGACAGAGGTTACCGGCGTCTGGTCGGTGGTATCTCGGGCCATGAGCGTCTTCTTTTGTTTGGGCGGCTCCCGCAGGTTAGCGGGAGATGATGGAGGCTGCTTGAACCGTTATCAGGTGCGGTGCAAGTCAATTTCTTTCAAGATCTCATCAAAAAAACTAGGACATTTGCTTGCTCTGGAGCAAGCACCGCGGAAATGGGGTTTGTTGACCCAACTCTGCCTTGTCGCAGTGATCGCCTTCTTCTAGGGGAGCGAGCGGCGTCCGATTTGTTTGGCAGCGACCGGCTATCGCCAGTCGCCGACAGTGGCCTGGATGACCGCCATGGCGGCGACCGCTGCCGTGTCGGCCCTGAGGATGCGGGGCCCAAGCGGAATGGCGGTCACGAAATCGAGGCTGTGCAACAGTGTGCGCTCTGTTTCCGAGAAACCGCCTTCCGGGCCAATCAGAAGTGCGAGCTTCTCTTCCTTGATGCTGGAGAGGATCGGCAGCGGATTCTGGCTGTCGCTGCCTTCGTCGCAGAAGATGATGCGCCGGTCGCCCGGCCAGGTGGCGAGCAGGTCTTCGAGCCGGCGCGGCTCCGCGACATCGGGAATGCCGAGCACGCCGCATTGCTCGGCGGCTTCGATGACATTGGCGCGAACGCGCTCGATGTTGCCGAGCTTGCCCTGCACGTGCTGCGTCATGACCGGCTGCAAGGTGCCGCTGCCCATTTCGACAGCCTTCTGCACGAGATAGTCGAGCCGCCCGACCTTGAGCGGGGCAAAGAGGTAGACGAGGTCGCAAGGCTTAGGCTGCGGGCGCGTCTGCTCGACGGGGGTGAGCACCAGCCGCTTCTTGGCTGCGAAGGAAAGCTCGGCCCGCCATTCGCCATCGCGCCCGTTGAAGACCAGGATCGAGGTGCCCTCTTCGTAGCGCAGCACGTTCACCAGGTAGTTGAACTGCTCCTTGGTCGCCTCGTGCGCCGAGCCGGCGCTCAAGGAGTGTTCGACGAACAGTCGCTGCATGCGAAAATTGGCGCGCATCGAGAGGACCTTCAGGTGAAAATGCCGGAGAGGATGAAATAAAGCACGGCCGACAGGGCCGCCGATGCCGGGACGGTGATGACCCAGGCGCCGATAATGGTGAGGAAATGCGAGCGGCGCACGAGCCGCCGGCGCCGAACTTCGGCGAAGTTCGTTTCGGCCGATTCCATGAAGTCGGCCTGTCCCGTTTTCTGCCGGACATATTCCAGGCGCCGCTTGGAATTGCGGATGTACCATTCGCGGAAGAAGCCGACGCCGAAAACAGCGCCGACGGCCGTGTGGGTCGAGCTGATCGGCAGGCCGAGCGCCGATGCCAGAAGCACGGTGACGGCGGTGGCAAGCGCGACGCAGAAGGCGCGCATCGGGTTGAGCTTGGTGATCTCCTGGCCGACGACGCGGATGAGCTTCGGGCCGTAGAGCAAAAGACCGATCGAAATGCCGAGCGCGCCGATCGCCAGTTCCCATAAGGGGGCAGGCGACTTGTCCGTGGTGACGACGCCGTCGAGCGCCGAGACGATCGCTGACAACGGCCCGATGGCGTTGGAGACGTCGTTGGCGCCGTGGGCGAAGGAGAGCAGCGCAGCGGCCACGATCAATGGCAGGCGGAAGAGCCGGCGCAGCGACTGGTTGCGGTTGTCGAGCCCTTCCGATTGCCTGACGATCCACGGCTTTGCCTGCAGATAGACCGCGAAACCCGCAACGACGCCGGCGGCAAGGCCCACGGGCATGCTGATCGCTGCCACCTGAACCAGGGCGATCACCGCGAGATAGGCCGTGAAGCAGCCGGCGGTCACGCCGAGGATGACCGGCATCCATTGCCTGGCCGCGGCGATCTTGTCCTCGCGGTAGATGATGAATTCCTTGAGGAAGGCGAGGAAGGCGGCGGCGATTGCGCCGCCGAGTAGCGGTGAGACCGACCAGCTGAGCGTAATGCCGGCAAGCGACCACCATTGCACGCTGGAGAAGCCGGCGGCCGCGATGCCGGCGCCGACGATGCCGCCGATGACCGAATGCGTGGTCGAAACCGGCGCTCCGGAATAGGTGGCGATGTTGATCCACGCCGCCGAGGAGGCGAGGGCCGCCATCATGATCCAGACGATCGTCTGCGCGCCGAGCACGTCTTCGCCGTAGACGATGCCGGCCTCGATCGTCAGCGAGACCTGCCGCCCGGCAAGCAGAGCCCCGGCGATTTCGAAGATGGCGGCGATGGTGAGTGCCGTTGCC
This sequence comes from Ensifer sp. ENS09, assembly GCF_014852425.1. NCBI lineage: Bacteria > Pseudomonadati > Pseudomonadota > Alphaproteobacteria > Hyphomicrobiales > Rhizobiaceae > Ensifer > Ensifer sp. ENS09. The sequence continues at coordinate 697,773 of NZ_JACVBP010000002.1, read as the reverse complement.
ATCGACATCGCCTTGGCGCCGACGGCCGCACCGACGTTGTTGGTCACGTCGTTGGCGCCGATGTTCATGGCCATATAGCCGGCGATGGCGGCAGCCGCGATGATGATCGGCGCGGTTGCTGAACTCGTCACGAAGCTCGCGGCAAAGGCCATGCTCAACAGCAGGAATAGCCCGGCGAGCGCGGGCGCCGCCAGGCTGCGCTTGACATGCTGCGAGGCTTCTTCGGCAAGGCTGAACTTGTCGAGGTCTTTATCGATCGTCTGTTTTGCGAGGTGCGTGCGCGGCTTGGCCACTGCCGGAAACTCCATTGTCACAACGGCCACTAAGGCCACTGCGACACGCATTCAAGTGGATTTGATGGACATCCGTGTGGCGCAGGCCGGGAACCCGCGTCGGGAGGCTTTGAATGTCCTCGGGGGACGGACGGAGAGATTAGCCGTTCACGGCCTTCGGCATCGGCGTTGACGCGCTCTCCATGCGCTCGCCGAAGGCGAGGATGAGATCTTTCAACGACGGTTCGGCAACCCGTGAGGCTGCTTCCTTGTAGTCGACCCATTCGAGCTGCCGGCGCCCTTCCTCGGGGAAGTGCTTGCAGAGGTCGTCGACTTCCAGCGCGTGGACCTGCACCTTGACCGAAATCTTCAGGCCGTGGTCCATGCGTTTCTGATAGAGATAGTACCCCGCGGTCGCCTTCTGCACATGCCCCTTGACGCCGGCCTCCTCGTAGGCTTCGCGCTCGGCCACTTCGTGGGCGCGCTTGCCCTGCATCGGCCATCCCTTGGGGATGACCCAGCGGCCCGTATCGCGGCTGGTGATCAGGAGGATTTCGAGGGCCTTGGTCTTCTTGCGGATCCGATAGCAGAGCGCGGCGTACTGCATGCGCGCCGGTCGACGCAGCATCAATTGGACATCGGATGCGAGCCTGTTCAAGAAGTTCAAGGTCGTCTGTGCTCCTCTCGGCGAATCAGTGATCTCAGTTGCTTTGCCGGCCAGTATGGCAGCGTCCTGTAGCGTGTAAATGTCGCGGTCATTCGGCAGCCGGATATGCCGCTTGCTTTCCGCAGAACTGTGGTCCGGATACGACAGGATATGGTGTTTTCGCGGCAAGTTTACAAACCGACCGACAGCCATACGTTGTCTTCCGATCACGATTGGTTGCGGGCTGGAACGGTCCGAGATCACAAGGGCGATCGGTTCCGCCCCGGGGAGGCAGCTGCGGAGGCGGAGCCGAGGGTGGCGTAGGGCCGATCCATCAGTTCGCGCGGTCGCGCTGCTGCATGCGCAGCCGGGCGATGCGGTTCCATTCTCCGGTGCGTTCCGCCTCGCGGGTGGCGGCGGCGACGAAGTCGATATGGTTCTGCGAAGCGGCTTTCGCCTTCACCGGATCCCTTGCCATGATCGCCTCGTAGATCGCTTCGTGCTGGACGAGAAGCCGGTCGCGTGCGCCCGGCGCATTGAACACCGAATTGCGATGGAAGAATATGCCCTGCTGCAGCAGGCGGTAGCAGGCGCGCAGCGTGTGCAGGAGGATGATATTGTGGGCGCTTTCGCCGATCGCCTGATGCAGTTCGATGTCGGCTTCGAGTTCGGCATCGAAATCGCCGGCGGCGTGCGCCTTGCGCATGCGCTCGATGATCCGTGTCAGGATGTCCCGGTCGTAATCGGTCGCGCGGGTCGCCGCCAGTTCCGCGGTCAGGCCCTCGAGCTCGCGCCGGTATTCGAGGTAGTCCTGGGTCGCCTTGTGATGGCGCGCGATGAGATCGATCAGCGGCCTGGAAAAGATCTGCCCGACGACGTCGGCGACGAAGGTGCCGCCGCCGTGGCGGCTTTCAACGAGGCCGCGCCCCTCCAGTTCCTTCAGCGCCTCGCGCAAGATCGGCCGCGAGACGTCGAAGCGCTTGGAGAGCTCCCGCTCGCCGGGCAAGCGGTCGCCGTCGCGCAATACACCCTCGAGGATCAGAAGTTCGATTTGCTGCACGACCTCGTCCGCCGTGCGGCTGTGGCTGATACGGGCGAAAAGGTCGCTCTGGTCTTCGGTCACGTCTGGTCTCCAGACCACGACGATTTCGGCCGGGTATCGTCCGAAATCGCGGATGGTCGGTTTGCAATGCGGCAAGGGCCGTGGAACGAGCGTCGATGCTCGGCGCTCCTCCCATCAGCGCCGCAATCTAGGCAGGTCGCGCAAAGTGGTCAATTTGATTGTCCACTTGGCTGTGTCCGATGGGATGCGACTGACAAAAGTCAAACTGCGGCAATGCGTCCTTTGTTCTTTTGCTCTTTCCGTTGATAAGGAAGTCGTGATGAATGCGTGAGGGGGACAAGGCGCTTCATGGCAAAGGGTAGTTTTGCATTTCCAGTGGCGCCGATGCGCGCCGTCGCCTTGGGCGAGGTTCATTCGCGCCCCTACGCGCTGGTGACCACGCCACGGGTGATCTTTCAGCTCGCCTTCCTGACGGATGGCGGCTCGATCGTCGATCATGCCGTTCTGTCGGAGCTGACGCGAGCGCGCGGTATCGCGCCGCCGGGACGTGACGCCAACCACCATGCCATGCCGTGGGGGCAGGGCACGTTGCGCTGGGAGCGGCATACGGAGTTTTCGACCTATTTCTGGGATGCGCCGGCGCCGGAGCAGTTCGGCGGCGAGGTGCCGATCCATCCCTTCGGCGACGGCTTTTCGCCGCCAGGCTCGCTGATCTCCGGAATCCGCCTGGAGATCCGGCCGGATACGCCCGAAACCCGCGAGGCGATCAAGCTCTTCGATCCGACGAGCCTCTGTTTTAGCGAGACCAAGAACGGCCAGGCGGTGATCGTGACCGACTTCCGCCAGAACGGCGACGGCCTGACGCAGATCCTGGTGATCGATTGCGGCATGACCGAAGCCGGCACCGGCGCGCTCGTCCAACGCCTGCTCGATATCGAGACCTACCGCACGCTGGCGATGATGGGCCTGCCGCTTGCGCAGGCGCTCTCGCCGGAAATCCGCCGGACCGAGGACGGATTGACGGCGATAACGCAGCGCATGAAGGAAAACGTGCGCGAAGAGGCCGACGACATGCTGGCCGAGATCACCCGGCTCGCGGCCGATCTCGAGGCCGGTGCCGCGCTCAGCCTCTATCGCTTCGGCGCCAGCCGCGCCTATTACGGCATCGTTCAGGAGCGCATCCGCACGCTCGCCGAAACACCCGTGCCGGGCTACGAGACCGTCGGCACCTTCCTCGAGCGCCGGCTCGCGCCGGCGATGCGCACCTGCCAGTCGGTCGAGGAGCGTCAGGCCAACCTGTCGCGCAAGCTCGCCCGCGCGACAGCGCTGCTTCGAAGCTGGGTCGATGTCGAGCTGGAGCGGCAGAACAGCGCGCTTTTGAACTCGATGGACCGGCGCGCCAGACTGCAGTTGCGCCTGCAGCAGACGGTCGAAGGTCTGTCGGTTGCCGCCATTTCCTATTACGTCGTCGGGCTGTTCGGCTATCTCGCCAAGGCGGTCAGCCACGAACTGCCGATCGATCCCGGTCTGCTGACCGGGCTTGCCGTGCCCTTCGCTGTCGCCGGCGTCTGGTTGATCGTGCGCCGCATCCGGCGGCACCACGAGGACAGCGAGCACAAGTAAGCAATTCCAGCAAAAGTGCGCAGCGGTTTTGCGTCCGGAATTGCGAGAGGCAGGCAATTCCAGCAAAAGTGCGCAGCGGTTTTGCGTCCGGAATTGCGGAAAACAAAAAAAGCCAGCCCGGTCCGGCTACTGTTCCCAGTAGGGGATCGGTCCGTAGAGTTCGGCGAGATAGTCGATGAACAGGCGCACCTTGGCCGGCAGGAACTGCCGGCTCGGGTAGACTGCCGAGAGCGTCAGCTGCTTCGAGCCTTCCCATTGCGGCAATACCTGCACCAGCTGGCCGCTGCGCAATTCCGGGCCGATATCCCAGGTCGAGCGCAGTGCAATGCCGGCGCCGGCGATGACGGCGGCGCGCACGATCTCCGAGGAGTTGGTGACGAGCGGCCCTTCCGGGTGCCAGACCAGCGCGCCCTCGGGCCCTTCGAGTTTCCAGTTGTCGTTGTTGTGCGCCGGCAGGCAGAGATGGCTGGCGAGGTCGCCGATCTCTTTCGGTGCGCCATTGCGGGCGATGTAGTCCGGCGAGGCGCAGAGCAGGCGGCGCACGGGGGCAAGCTTGCGGGCGACCAGCGACGAATCCACCAGTTCGCCGATCCGAACCGCCATGTCGAAGCCTTCCGCGACGATGTCGGTGAATTCGTCCGTCAGCACGATATGCAGCTTCAGATCCGGGTGGTCCTTCATGAACGTCGTCAGATGCGGCGCGATGTGCATGCGGCCGAAGGAAGTGGGCGCCGATATCCGCAGCACCCCGAGCGCATGCGACGAGCGGCCCGAGGCGTAGGCTTCAGCCTCCTCGATGCCGGTCAGGATGCCGAGCACCCGGTCGTAAAACCCCTGGCCGGCTTCCGTCAGCGAAATCTGGCGTGTCGTGCGCTGCAGCAGGCGCGTTCCGAGCCGGTCTTCGAGTCTCTTGATGCGCTTGGAGATCACAGCTGGGGAAAACCCCAGCGCCCGCCCCGCTGCCGACATACTGCCGGTGGAAACGACCCGTGCAAAAATCTCAAGATCGCCTAAATTCGTCATCAATCGTTGCCATTGTTTCCAAAACGGAAAAGCTCAATAGCATTTGCGAGGCCTCTGTCCTAGTGGTAAAGAAAATGAACCAATCGATACGCGGCGGGAGGAGCTGATGGCGGAGACAATCGGTTTTCTGCAGCCGAAACCAGAGGTTATCGCCCGGCGTCGCGAGATTGTCGCCGACCTCTCGGACCTCTTGCCCGAGGGCTGTCTGATCAGCGACGAGCGCGGACTGAAGCCGTTCGAGACCGATGCCTTCATCGCCTATCGCCGCATGCCGCTGGCGGTCGCCTTGCCGGAAACCACCGAACAGGTGGCGGCTCTTCTGAAATATTGCAGCCGCTACGGCGTTCCGGTCGTGCCGCGCGGTGCCGGCACCTCGCTTTCGGGCGGCGCCATCCCGCAGGAGGATGCGGTCGTCATCGGCCTCTCGAAGATGTCGCGCATCCTCGATGTCGATCTCTTCAACCGCACGGCGACCGTTCAGGCGGGCGTCACCAACCTCAACATTTCCGAGGCGGTTTCCGCTGACGGCTTCTTCTATGCGCCCGATCCGAGCTCGCAGCTCGCCTGCACGATCGGCGGCAATATCGGCATGAACTCCGGCGGCGCCCATTGCCTGAAATATGGCGTCACCACCAACAATCTGCTCGGCGTGAAGATGGTGCTGTTCGATGGCACCGTCGTCGAACTCGGCGGCAAGGCGCTGGATGCGGCGGGCTACGATCTGCTCGGCCTCGTCTGCGGCTCGGAAGGCCAGCTCGGCATCGTCACCGAGGCGACGGTGCGGCTGATCGCCAAGCCGGAGGGAGCCCGCCCGGTGCTCTTCGGCTTCTCGTCTTCGGAAGCGGCCGGTGCCTGCGTCGCCGACGTCATCGGTTCCGGCATCATCCCGGTCGCCATCGAGTTCATGGACAAGCCGGCGATCGAGATCTGCGAAGCCTTCGCCCATGCCGGCTACCCGCTCGATGTCGAGGCGCTTTTAATCGTCGAGGTGGAAGGCTCCGAGCCGGAGATGGATGCCGTGCTCGCAAGCATCGTCGCCGTTGCGCGCCGCCACGGGGTTGCGACCATCAAGGAATGCCAGTCGGCCATGGAAGCGGCCGCGATCTGGAAGGGCCGGAAATCCGCCTTCGGCGCCACCGGCCGCATCGCCGACTATATCTGCATGGATGGCACCGTGCCGCTCAGCCAGCTGTCGCATGTGCTCGCCCGCACCGGCGAGATCGTTGCAAGCTATGGCCTGCGCGTCGCCAATGTCTTCCACGCCGGCGACGGCAACATGCATCCGCTGATCCTCTACAACATCAACGATCCGGAGGATGCGGCGCGCGCCGAAGCCGCCGGTAACGATATCCTGAAGCTTTGCGTCGATGCGGGCGGCTGCCTGACGGGCGAGCACGGCGTCGGTATCGAAAAGCGGGATCTCATGCTGCACCAGTATAACCAGATTGACCTCGATCAGCAGATGGCGGCGCGCGCCGCCTTCGATCCGCAATGGATCCTGAACCCGTCTAAGGTCTTCCCGCTTAAAGGACGTCCCGCCGCATGATCGTGCATTTCGAACCGGCCAGCGAAGAGGGAATTGCGACGGTCGTTCGCGCCATGGCGGCGGACAAGGCGTCGCTCGCGGTAATCGGCGGCAACACGCGCTCCGGCCTCGGCAATCCGGTGCGCGCCGACCGGGTGCTGTCGACCCGCCGTTTGTCCGGCATCGTCAGCTACAACCCGGCCGAAATGACGATCACCGCGCTTGCCGGAACGCCGTCGCGCGAGATCAACGAGGCGCTCGCCGAAAACCGGCAGATGCTCGCTTTCGAACCGATGGATCACCGGCCGATCTTTGCCTCCTCGGGGGAGCCGACGATCGGTGGGGTCTTTGCCGCCAATGCGTCCGGTCCCAGGCGCTATGTCGCCGGTGCGGCCCGCGACAGCCTGCTCGGCATTCGCTTCGTTAACGGCGAGGGTGAGGCGATCAAGGCCGGCGGACGGGTGATGAAGAACGTCACCGGCCTCGATCTGGTCAAGCTTCTGGCCGGCTCGCACGGCACGCTCGGCATCCTCACCGAAGTCACCTTCCGCGTCCTGCCGCTGCCGCCGGCGTCGCAGACCATCGTCGTCTCCGGGCTGAACGATGCGGAGGCCGCGGCGGTCATGGCCGAGGCGATGGCGCAGACGACAGAGGTTTCCGGCGCGGCGCATCTGCCGGAGAGCGTGCGCGGACGGTTCCTGGATGGCAGCCTTCCGGATGGTGCGGCCACCGTGCTCAGGCTCGAAGGGCTGGAGGCATCTGTCGCGATCAGGGCCGAAAAGTTGACGAAGGCGGTTGCTCGCTTCGGCGCAGTGACGCGGCTCGATTCATCGCAGACAGCAAAGCTCTGGGTCGAGATCCGCGACGTCAAACCCTATGCCGACGGTACCAGGAGGCCGCTCTGGCGCGTGTCCGTCGCCCCGTCGCTCGGCCATCAACTGGTAGCAGCACTGCGGCTGCAGACCGGCGTCGACGCTTTCTACGACTGGCAGGGCGGTCTCGTATGGTTGCGCATGGAGGCCGATCCCGAGGCGGAACTGGTGCGCCGTTACATCAAGGTTCTCGGTGGCGGCCACGCGACCCTCGTCAGGGCCGATGACAGCTACCGTCAGGCCGTTTCATCGTTTGAACCGCAACCCTTGCCCGTGGCACAGTTGAGCGAGCGCGTGCGCGCGAAGTTCGACCCGCACCGGATCTTCAATCCCGGCCGCATGGCCGCGATTTCCTGAGCGCTTTCGCAAGGGAACAGGAGAGACAAGAATGAGCGATAATGGTCCGCAGACACCGTTCTCCCGGGAGACCGATCGCTGGCTGGAGCCGGGCAAGATCAATGTCCAGGTGATCTATGTCCTCTATCTCGTCGGGTTTGCGGTGGGCATCACGCCGATCATCGGCGTCGTCATGGCCTATCTCAACCGCGGCAAGGGCGCGCCCTGGGTCCAGACGCACTATGTCTGGGCAATCCGGACCTTCTGGATATCGCTGCTGTTCCTGTTGATCTCGTTGTTGCTGACAGTGGTGCTTGTCGGCATCCTCGGCTTCATCGCCACCGCCGTCTGGATCGTCGTGCGCTGCGTCGTCGGCTTGCAAAGGGCCGCGCGCGAAGAGCCGATTACCAATCCCGAGGGCTGGATGGTTTAGGCCGGCATGCAACCGGGGACCGGCCAAGTCGACGGAAGCTGAAATCAGAATGTTGCAATCGACCGCGGCGCCAAGCGCCCGGTTCCGCAGGACGAAGAGTGGAGTTCGCACTTGCAGACCAATTTTACCGCCGCGCAGCTCGCCGATCCGCACGTGGCCGAATCCGAGGCCATTCTGCGCAAGTGCGTGCATTGCGGTTTCTGCACCGCGACCTGTCCGACCTATGTGACGCTCGGCGACGAGCTCGATAGCCCGCGTGGGCGCATCTATCTCATTAAGGACATGCTGGAAAACGGCCGGGCGGCCGACAAGGAAACGGTCACCCATATCGACCGCTGTCTGTCTTGCCTCGCCTGCACCACCACCTGTCCCTCGGGCGTCGACTACATGCACCTCGTCGACCATGCGCGCGTGCATATCGAAAACACCTATCGGCGCCCGTTCAAGGATCGGCTGGCGCGTACCGTGCTTGCGGCCGTCCTGCCCTATCCCCAGCGCTTCCGGCTGTCGCTGAAGGCAGCCTGCCTCGCCCGGCCGCTCGCCGGCCTGATGAAGCGCGTCGCCTTCTTGAAGACCTTCGGGGTGATGCTCGACCTGGCGCCGGCGGCGGTGCCGGAGCCCTCGGCATCGGCGACGCCCGGCGTTCATGCGCCCAAGGACAAGCGTGTCGGCCGCGTGGCGCTTCTGTCCGGCTGCGCCCAGCCGGTGCTGAAACCGGAGATCAACGAGGCGACGATCCGGCTGCTGACGCGGTTCGGCGTCGAGGTGGTCGTTTCGGCCGGCGAAGGTTGCTGCGGCGCGCTGGTGCATCACATGGGCCGGGAAAACCAGGCGCTCGACGCCGCGCGCCGCAACGTCGATACCTGGCTCAAGGTCGCCGACGAGGGCGGGCTCGATGCCATCGTCATAACCGCTTCGGGCTGCGGAACGACGATCAAGGACTACGGCCACATGCTGCGGCTCGATTCTGTCTATGCTGAGAAGGCCGCCCGGGTCTCGGCACTGGCGAAAGACATCACTGAATACCTGGCGACCCTCGACCTGCCGGAGCAGGAGGCGCGCGGCATGACGCTCGCCTATCATTCCGCCTGCTCGATGCAGCACGGGCAGAAGATCACGCTTGCGCCGAAGCAGCTTCTGAAGCGCGCTGGGTTCGCCGTGCGCGATCCGGCCGAGGGCCATCTCTGTTGCGGTTCGGCCGGCACCTACAACATCCTGCAGCCGGAAATCTCGGCGAAGCTGAAGGCGCGCAAGGTCAAGAATATCGAGGCGACGAAGCCGGACGCGATTGCGACCGGCAACATCGGTTGCATCACCCAGATTGCCAGCGGCACGAAAATCCCCATCCTGCATACGGTCGAATTGCTCGACTGGGCCTATGGCGGGGCGAAGCCTCAAGGGCTCTGAGACAAAGAAAAAGGCCGGCACCTTTCGGGAGCCGGCCTTTTTTTGGTGGATGTCTCGGCGTTCTCAGCCGCCAAAGATCTGGCGGAAGATATCGACGCCGCGATCGTCGAAATAGGTGTCGCCGGCCTTGCTGCCGGGGCCGATGACGATGACCTTGGTGCCGACGTCGGCGCGGTCGTAGAGATGTTCCACGTCCTCGTTCATCATGCGGATGCAGCCGGACGACATGTTCTGGCCGATGGTCCAGGGCTGGTTGGTGCCGTGGATACGGAAGATCGTGTCGCGGCCGCCCTTGTAGAGATACATGGCGCGGGCGCCGAGCGGGTTGTCGATGCCGCCCTCCTGGGTGATCGGCAGAATGCGGCCCTTGGCGGCTTCGCGGCGGCGCATTTCCGCCGGCGGCGTCCAGGTCGGCCATTCGGCCTTGCGGCCAACCTTCACCACACCCGACCAGCCGAAGCCGTCACGGCCGACGCCGATGCCATAGCGCGTCGCGCGGTTCGGGCCGTCGATGTAATAGAGAAACTTGTTGTTGGTATCGACGATGATGGTGCCGGGGGCTTCATCGGTGCGGAAGCGAACCTTGGTGCGCCAGTATTGTTTTGCCGGCTTCTTCGGAGTGGCCACGAGTACAACGTCTGACGACTTGACCTTGGGGCCTGCTACGGGCGCCGGCGTGAAAGCCGAGGCGCTGGCGGCCACAAGAATAGTGCTGGTCGCAATCGCGATTGCGACCACTTTGCTGGCATGACGCTTCATTTACGATTCCCTCTAAACCCTCGTTGCAGGCAGGCTATGCAAAATGCATCGAAGTTCAAGCGCGCGATACATCCGGTAGGTCAAACGTGATCACAAAACTTGCCTGTCCTCATGCCGCTGTTGCCTGAATATCACGCATCGGCAACAGCAACACGGGTGAGGAGAGGGGAATATTCTATGCTGTGCTGCAATTAAATGACGATAACCTTCGTGCCGACTTTGACGCGCTCGTAAAGGTCGACGACGTCTTCGTTACGCATGCGGATGCAGCCGGAGGAAACAGCATAGCCGATCGTCCAGGGCGCGTTGGTGCCGTGAATGCGGTAGAGCGTCGAGCCGAGATACATGGCGCGGGCGCCGAGCGGGTTTTCCGGACCGCCATCCATGCGCGCCGGCAGGTAGTGACCCTTGGCCGCCTCGCGGGAAATCATCTCCTGCGGCGGCGTCCAGCTCGGCCATTCCGCCTTGCGGGTGACCTTGTGGGCGCCCGCCCATTCGAAGCCGGGCTTGCCGACACCGACGCCATAGCGCCGTGCCTCGCCGTTGCCGGTCACCAGATAGAGGAAGCGGTTGTTGGTATCGATGACGATTGTGCCCGGCTTTTCCTTGCTCTCAAAGGCAACCGTCTGCGGCAGGTATTGCGGGTCGAACTTCGATTTCACCGGCCGCTGGGCGCGAGTGGCGTTGGCCGGCTGAAGCAGCGGATTGACGACGCGGCGCTTGACCTGAGGCTGCGCGGCCTGTCCCTGCTGATAGTATTGTTTTCGGGTGGCCTGCGGAATCTGCTGCCGGTAGATCACCTGCCGCGCCCGGGGCTGCTGCCCGCCGAGCTGCATCACCCAGGGGGCGGTAAGATCAGGGCTGACGACGACAGGCGGCCTGTTCTGATACCGGTCCTGTGCCGCGGCCGGGCCGGCGACCAGTGTCAGAAGAGAGGCGGCTATAAGAAGAGACTTTTTCAACATCGGACGGACTCGCTACCTTTCGCCGAAAATCACTGAAGGGGGCGCAGTCTGCCCGAGAGCGGAATGCTCGAACGGACGGGTTGCGCCTTGGCAATGGGGGCGATCGTGTCATTTGGAGGGCGACCGAATGGTAAACGGTACCTCGTTAAAAGGCGAAGGCGCCGATAAAGCTTTGGGTAGGGTTATCCGCGGCTTTAGGAATCTGGTTTGCAAATGGTAAAGGCATAAAAATGAGCAGGATGGAGCAAAGAGGGCGATGACGGCCAAGGGCATTGTGATCGGTGAGGACGGATTTCTGCGCTGTGCCTGGCAGGGTAATCTCGACGATTATCGTCGCTACCATGACGAGGAATGGGGGCGCCCGGTCACCGATGACCGCCGCCTGTTCGAGAAAATCTGTCTGGAAGGTTTCCAGTCCGGCCTGTCGTGGCTGACGATCCTGCGCAAGCGCGAGGCGTTCCGCGCCGCCTTTGCCGGTTTCGATTTCGACGCGGTCGCGAATTTCGGCGATGCGGAAATCGAGCGTTGCCTTGCCGATACCGGCATCGTGCGTCATCGCGGCAAGATTGTCTCGACCATCAACAATGCGCGCCGCGCTCAGGAGCTGAGGCACGAGTTCGGGTCGTTGGCCGCCTATTTCTGGTCGTTTGAGCCGCAGGCGGCCGAGCGTCCGCAGGTGGTGACCTATGAGGCGATCGTCGCCAATCCGACGACCCCGACCTCGACCCGCATCTCCAAGGATCTGAAAAAGCGCGGCTGGACCTTCGTCGGCCCGACGACGATCTACGCTTTCATGCAGGCCATGGGCCTCGTCAACGACCACATCGAAGGCTGTCATTGCCGCACGGTCGTCGAGGAGCTGCGCGGCAAGCTTGCAAGGCCCCGGGCTCGCGTCGCCTGACGCGTGCGCCCGTCGTCCGTTTGGCGACTGGTTTTTGCCGATGGCAGTGGGATTGCGGGATCAGCCGTCGTTTTTGGCGAGCCACGCCTTCATCGTCTTGATCTCGCCTTCCTGCGCCTTGATGACCTCTTCGGCGAGCTTGCGCAGCGTTTCGTCCTTGCCGTATTCGAGTTCGACCTTCGCCATGTCGATCGCGCCTTGGTGATGGGCGATCATGCCGCGCACGAAGTCGACATCCGCCTTGCCGGTATAGGTGATGTCCATGTCCTTGTGCATGCGGGCATTGGCTTCGGCGAAGGCCTTGCTCGAAGGCGAACTGTCGCCCTTCGGCACCGCGGCTTCGGTCGCGCCATGGTGCATGTTGCCGTGTCCGGACTCCTCGGCCAGCGCGGGAAAGCCGAGGCAGGCGGAAAGCGCGAAGGCGGCGATCAGCGGTTTCAGCGACATGGTGTTTCCTTCCTTATCTGATGTCCCGCGCCAAGAGACCGGCCGTGGCCGGCATCCTGGCACTCCATCAATCTAGGGAAGGGGTGTCTGCGGTTTCAACCCGTCCGTTCAGGCGTCAAGCGCCGGGCGCTCGCGTGGAAAGGCGAAAATGCCCTGCAGTGTGTTTTCACCGGTGGACGCGTCGAGCGACGACCGACCGACGCAGAAGAGCTGTGCCGCCTTCAAGTTTGGCAAGCGCACGAGTGCCGTGAAGCAGAATGAAGACGGCGATGCGGTTGCCTGTTCGAGAATATTGAGCACGGTCGCGCGATCCCGGTCGCCATAGGCGCGCACCAGGTCGACGATGCCGCAGGAGCGGGTGGAAGCGCCGAGCAGGGCGGCGGTTCGCTGGCCGAGGTGAAAGACGCCGCTGGCCAGATCGCAGCGCCATGTCTCGACGAAATAGTCGCTTTCATCGAGGTGGTCGATCCAGGCCAAGTGCGGCCCGAGATGCCCGGGTTGGATGGCTCCCGAGCCAGGTGTCATGAACCTCAACATGATGCCCTTCCTCTCGCCGCGTGGACGTGATGGCTCGTGCCAGAGACCGCCATGCCGCAAGGCGCTTCGATGCGTTGTTTGCCATTGAAGTGTTTCCCCGATGCAGTCATTGCAGCGAGAAGTCGTTTGTGGGTACTCGGCCCTTGGCCGCGAAGATAGCCGATCACCGGTGCGGTCGGAACGTCGTCGATCGGTCGGGCGATAAACTTTTAGTGATTGCATGCTGTCTAATGCGCCTTGTGGTTGAGGTCAAGTCCTCCCCGGCGCGTCGCGATGGTGCTTGTCGATCCCGATGATGCGAAGCCGACCGTTGCCTGGCTCGGGCGCAAAGCGCCGGCGTATGGTCCGGGCGAACGCTTTGCGCGGTCCAAACCCTTGCCGCACCTCGACTGATCCGATAGGGAAAGCAGCCAACACGTGACAGTCCGGAATGCTCCCATGACCGAGAAACAGAAGAAACCGCAGAAGCTCAAGGCGCGTCTTCCGCGCGGCTTCGTCGATCGCTCCGCTGCCGATATCCGCGCGACCGACGAAATGATCGGCAAGATCAGGTCGGTCTACGAGCATTATGGTTTCGATCCGGTCGAAACGCCGCTGTTCGAATACACCGATGCGCTCGGCAAGTTCCTGCCTGACAGCGACCGGCCGAACGAGGGCGTCTTCTCGCTGACGGACGACGACGACCAGTGGCTGTCGCTGCGCTACGACCTGACGGCGCCGCTCGCCCGTCACGTCGCCGAGAACTTCAACGAGATCCAGCTGCCGTTCCGCACCTATCGCGCCGGCTACGTCTTCCGCAACGAGAAGCCTGGCCCGGGCCGCTTCCGCCAGTTCATGCAGTTCGATGCCGACACCGTCGGTGCCGCCGGCGTCCAGGCGGACGCCGAAATGTGCATGATGATGGCCGACACCATGGAAGCCCTTGGCATTGCGCGCGGCGACTACGTGATCCGCGTCAACAACCGCAAGGTGCTCGACGGCGTCATGGAGGCGATCGGTCTTGGCGGCGACGACAAGGTCAATGCCCGCCTGACGGTGCTGCGCGCCATCGACAAGCTCGACAAGTTCGGCCCCGAAGGCGTGCGTTTGTTGCTCGGCGAAGGCCGCAGGGACGAAAGCGGCGACTTCACCAAGGGTGCCGGGCTTAACGGCGAGCAGATCGACAAGGTCCTGTTCTTCGTCGGTATCCAGAATTATGCCGAAAGCGCAGACGAATTGGCAGCGCTCGTTTCAGGCACTGCCAGGGGTGGCGAGGGCGTCCAGGAACTCAACACGATCCGCAGCCTAGTCGTTAGTGCCGGCTATGAGGCCGACCGTATCAAGATCGACCCCTCGGTCGTGCGTGGTCTCGAATATTACACCGGCCCGGTCTTCGAGGCCGAGCTGCAGTTTGCCGTCACCAATGAGAAGGGTGAGAAGGTCGTCTTTGGCTCGGTCGGCGGTGGCGGTCGTTACGACGGCCTCGTGTCGCGCTTCATGGGTCAGCCCGTACCGGCAACCGGCTTCTCGATCGGTGTTTCCCGCCTGATGACCGCGCTGAAGAACCTCGGCAAGCTCGGTGCCTCGGACGTGCTCGCGCCTGTTGTCGTCTGTGTGATGGACCGCGACATCGAGGCGATGGGCCACTATCAGCGCTTCGTGCAGCAGCTGCGCCATGCCGGCATCCGCGCCGAAATGTACCAGGGCAACAAGAAGAACTTTGGCGACCAGCTGAAATATGCCGACCGCCGTGGCTCGCCGCTTGCCATCATCCAGGGCGGCGACGAGCGCGCCGCCGGTGTCGTGCAGATCAAGGATCTGATCGAGGGCAAGCGCCTGTCCGGTGAGATCGAGGACAATGCGGCCTGGCGCGAGGCGCGCGTGGCTCAGGTTTCCGTACCGACGGCCGAACTGGTCGAGAAGGTGCGCGAGATGCTGGCGGCGCAGGCCGAGGATCGGGCAAGGGGCTGACGGTCATGGCCCTCATCAATCTGCCTGCTTTTGCCGATGCGCTCCTTGCCGACTTCGAAAGCCTCGGCGCGCTGCGCGTCGACACCCCAGTGATCCAGCCGGCCGAGCCTTTCCTCGCCATGGCCGGGGAGGATCTGCGCCGTCGTATCTTCATGACCGAGAGCGAGACCGGCGAGAGCCTGTGCCTGCGGCCGGAATTCACCATCCCCGTCTGTCTCCGCCATATCGAGGCGGTCACCGGAACGCCGAAGCGCTATGCCTATCTCGGCGAGGTCTTCCGCCAGCGCCGCGAAGGCGGCAACGAATTCTACCAGGCCGGCATCGAGGATCTGGGCGATACCGACACCGCGGCAGCCGATGCGCGCGCCGTCTCTGACGCAATGCGCATCGTCTCCAACCGGGTGCCGGGCCGGTCCCTCAGCGTGACGCTCGGCGACCAGGCCGTGTTTGAAGCCGTCGTCGGCGCCTGTGGCCTGCCGGCCGGATGGCAGAAGCGGTTGATCCACGCCTTCGGCGACCAGAAGCACCTGCAGAAGCTTCTGACCGAGCTTGCCCATCCGCGGACCGTCGGCGTCTTCGGCCCCGAAGTGGTGCGGCTGTCGATGGACGGCCTGCTCGAGGACGAGGAGCGTCTCGTCGCGCATGTTGCCGCAACGATGGAAGCGACCGGCTATTCGACCAATGCCAGCCGCTCGCCTGAGGACATCGCGCGCCGGCTGAAGGAAAAGATGGAGCTGGCGAACACGCGGCTCGACCGAAAGACGCTGGACCATGTCGCTGCGTTCCTGGCGCTCGACGTGCCGCTTGCCGATGCGCCGGCCGCACTCTTCGCTTTCGCGCAGAAATCCGGCCTCAAGATCGATGATGCGCTCACCCGCTTCGATGCCCGTGTGTCCGCACTTTCCAAGACCGGTGCCGACATCGGCGCCATTCGCTATCGCGCGGCCTTCGGTCGCCCGCTCGACTATTACACTGGCCTTGTTTTCGAGGTCGAGCTTGCCGGCACGCATGCCGTTCTTGCCGGCGGTGGCCGCTTCGACCGGCTGCTGACCCTGCTTGGCGCCCGCGAGCATATCCCGGCCGTTGGCTTCTCGCTCTGGCTCGACCGCATCGAAAAGGCGATTGCCTCTGAAGGAGGCGCTCAATGACCATCACCATCGCGCTGCCGTCCAAGGGGCGGATGAAGGATGACGCCTCGGCGATCTTCGAACGCGCCGGCCTGAAGATCGTTGCCGTCGGTAACGACCGCTCCTATCGCGGCCGCGTCGAAGGCGCAGACGACGTTGAGATCGCGTTCCTTTCGGCGTCGGAAATCTCGCGCGAACTCGGCAACGGCTCGATCGATTTCGGCGTCACCGGCGAAGACCTAGTGCGCGAGGGCCTTGCCAATGCCGACGCCCGCGTCGAATTCTGCGCCCGCCTCGGCTTCGGCCATGCCGATGTCGTCGTCGCTGTTCCGGAGATCTGGTACGACGTCGACACCATGGCCGATCTCGGTGACGTGGCCGCCGATTTCCGCGCCCGCCACGGCCGGCGTCTGGCGATCGCCACCAAGTACTGGCGGCTGACGCAAAACCATTTCTCCGGCAGCCACGGCATCCAGCTCTACCGCATCGTCGAAAGCCTTGGCGCCACCGAAGGCGCGCCGGCCTCCGGTTCGGCCGACATCATCGTCGACATCACCTCGACCGGTTCGACGCTGAAGGCAAACCACCTGAAGATCCTGACGGACGGCGTGATCCTGCGTTCAGAGGCTTGCCTCGTTCGGGCGCGCAAGGCCGCCCACGACGGTGATCCGGTCGTGGCACGAATTATCGCGGCCGTTCGTAGCGTGCTTTGACGCTGCAAACGGGGCAGGGCGGGATCTCACGAACCCGCCGGTTACAAAAATAAAGTAGGGCCCTCAAAAGGCGCGCCCTCCACTCCTATGTAAGTCCTGCGCGCGGCGTTCCTGCCGTTTCCCGCTGTTCCGTTCCAGGAGACCTTCATGGCCGATCTGTCCGCCTTTCCGATCACCAAGCGCTGGCCGGCGAAAAACCCTGACATCATCCAGCTCTATTCGCTGCCGACGCCGAACGGCGTGAAGGTTTCGATCGCGCTCGAAGAGTTGGGCCTGCCCTACGAGCCGCACCGCATCACCTTCGATACCAACGACCAGAAGTCGCCCGAGTTCGTCTCGCTCAACCCCAACGGCCGCATCCCGGCGATCATCGATCCCAACGGCCCGGATGGAAAGCCGATCGGGCTGTTCGAGTCCGGCGCGATCCTCATCTATCTCGCGGAAAAGACCGGCAAGCTGCTGCCTGCCGACGCGGCCGGCCGTTACGAAACGATCGCCTGGGTGATGTTCCAGATGGGCGGCGTCGGCCCGATGTTCGGTCAGTTCGGTCACTTCTTCAAGTTCGCCGCCGACAAGGTCGCCAACAATTCCTACCCCGTCGAGCGCTACCGTGACGAAGCCAAGCGGCTGCTCGGCGTGCTCGAAACCCACCTTGAAGGACGGCAATGGCTGATGGGCGACGACTACACGATCGCCGATATTGCCACCTACCCCTGGGTCGAAGGCGCGCGCAGATTCTATGGCGGCGCCGAGGTTCTGGATTACAAGAGCTTCCCGAAGGTGATGGCCTGGGTCGAGCGCGGCCTGTCGCGCCCGGCGGCTCAAAAGGGCATGGATGTGCCGCGCAAGGAATAGCAAACGGCGTGGCCTGTGCCAGAGTTGACGAAGCTCGGGCGGAAGGCTAGGCCTTGTTGTACAGTTGAATAAAGACAGGTGGGAAGCGTGTCCGGAAGGCTTGTTGTTGTCGGTGGCGGTCAGGCCGCCTTTGCTCTGGTTGCGAAGCTCCGTGCACTGAAGGACGAGCGGCCGATTACCATCGTCGCCTCCGAAGCAAGCCTGCCTTACCAGCGCCCGCCGCTCTCCAAAAAGTATCTCCTGCGCGAGATGAGCCTCGACCGGCTGCTCTACCGGCCGGAAGCCTGGTACGGCGAGCACGCTGTCGACGTGCGCCTCGAAACGACCGTGACCGGGCTCGACCGGGCCGGCAAGCGCGTGTCGCTCAGCGACGGCACGTCGCTCGACTATGAGGTGCTGGCCTTTGCCACCGGCGCCACGCCGCGCCGGCTGCCCGCCTCTGTCGGTGGCGATCTCGAGGGTGTCTTCGTCGTTCGTGACTTCACGGACGCCGATCGCCTCGCCGAGGAGATGAAGCCCGGCCGCCGCGCGCTCGTCATCGGCGGCGGTTACATCGGTCTCGAGGCGGCGGCCGTCGCGCGCACCTGCGGCCTCGACGTCACGGTCATCGAAATGGCCGACCGCATCCTGCAGCGTGTTGCCTCCTCGGCGACGTCGGGGCTCGTGCGCGACATTCATCGGGGTCGCGGCGTCGATATCCGCGAGGGTACCGGTCTCAACCGCCTCGTCGGCGACAATGGCCGTGTCACCGCAGCGGAACTCTCCGACGGCTCCGCGTTGCCGGTCGACGTCGTCATCGTCGGCATCGGCGTGACCGCCAATGATCGCCTGGCGCATGATGCCGGGCTCGAAACCGCAAACGGCATCGTCGTCGACGCACACGGCCGCACCTTAGATCCGGCGATCTTCGCGATGGGCGATTGCGCCGTTCTGCCCTTCGAGGACCTGCGCATCCGGCTGGAGTCGGTACAGAATGCCGTGGATCAGGCCGAAGCGGTCGCCGCGATCCTTGCCGGCAGCGACGCCCCTTACGAGCCCAAGCCCTGGTTCTGGTCCGACCAGTATGACGTCAAGCTGCAGATCGCCGGCTTCGGGCTCGGCCACGACGAAACGATCGTCAGGCCCGGCCAGCGCGAAGGCAGCGTGTCGGTCTGGTATTTCCGGCAGGGGCGCCTGGTGGCCGTCGACGCGATCAACGACGCCAAGGCCTATGTGACGGGCAAGAAGATGCTGGAGACCGGCGTCAACCCCGACCGGGCCGTCATCGCCGATCCGCAATCCGACCTCAAGGCGCTGCTGTCGCAAGCATAGGCGGCGAAACCACGCCAGGCAGCGCCTTTTGCAAAGTGCAACTTCAAGGCGGCTTGGTTTCAATTTTCATTAACGACGCCGCTATTGTTTTGCCGCGCAACCGGGCGGCAAAGCGACGATTTATCATTTCCTTAAATCACCTACCGGCAACACAGGTCGATTAACTGGAGGCGAGAGGTCTCGTTTCCCCGTGGTTGTTGATTTAGGCGATTGGCGATGTTCAAGGTTCTTACATGCCTGGTGGTAGAGCATAATCCCAGACTGGTCGTTTTGGCCGCACTTGTCTGCTTCCTCGCGAGCTACGGAGCAGTCACGCTGTTGCAGCGTGCTCGCGGCTCCTCGGGCAAGGCAAAAGCGATCTGGGCGACGGCGGCTGGCATCGCCAGCGGCTTCGGTATCTGGGCGACCCACTTCATCGCCATGCTGGCTTACGATCCTGGCGTCGTCCTCGGCTACCAGATGGATCTCACCGGCCTGTCGCTGGCCGTCGCGATTATCCTGACCACGACGGCGCTGTTGATCGTCACCCATGTTCAGGACCGGCTCGGCTGGATTGCCGGCGGCTTCGTTCTCGGCGGCGGCGTCGCCTGCATGCATTTCCTCGGCATGGCGGCGCTCGACGTGCCGGGCAGCATCCGCTGGGATGCGACGCTGGTCGTCACCTCCGTGGTCGTCGGCTCGCTGTTCGATATCGCCGCCCTGCGTACGATCGCCAGCATCGGCAACCGGTTGAAGGCGAAAGTCCTTGCCACCCTGCTGATGACGCTCGGGATCGTCGCGCTGCATTTCACCGCCATGGGCGCGGTCACGATCGAGGCCGACCTGCTGACGCCGACCCATGCGGGCATGATCCAGCCGCACCTGCTTGCCTTCGTCATCGCCGGCACCGCCTTCTTCCTGCTGTCGATGGTGCTGATCGCCGCCGGCTTCGCCCATCACGCCGAGCTTTCCGCCGCCGCTGCCGAACGGGAATTCGCCCGCTTCGTGCGCAGCGTGAAGGACTACGCCATCTATATGCTCGACACCGACGGCCGCGTTGCCAGCTGGAACGCCGGCGCCGAGGCCAACAAGGGCTATAAGGGCGAGGAAATCGTCGGCAAGAATTTTTCCTGCTTCTACTCGCAGGAGGATCAGCGCGATCGCGTGCCGCAGCGCGCGCTCGAGGTCGCACTGGCCGATGGCCGCTTCGAGAACGAAGGCTGGCGCTATCGCAAGGATGGATCCCGCTTCTGGGCCCATGTGGTGCTCGACCCTTTCATGGACGATGAGGGCAAGCACGCCGGCTTCATCAAGATCGTCAAGGACATCACCAAGGCGAAGCTTGACGCCGATCGCATCGCCGAGGTCAGCAACAATCTCGATGTCGCGCTCGAAAACATGTCGCAGGGCATCTGCCTGTTCGACAGCAACGACCGGCTGTTGCTATCGAACCGTCGTTGCCGAGAGATCTTCGGCTTTTCCGAGACGCTCGCCGGCAAGGGGCTGACCTTCCGCGAGATCCTCGACATCGTCTTTGCCCGCATCTACTCCGATCCGGAAATGGCGCGGACCAAGGCCGACGAGCTCTACCAGAAGCACCGCATCGAAATGGTCGGCAACGGCGGCGGCGATATCGTCGAGAAGCTGGTCAACGGCCGTTCGATCCTGACCAAGCATCGCACGCTGCCCGATGGCGGCTGGGTGAGCACCTATGAGGATATCACCGAGCGGCTGGACACCGAGGAGCAGATCACCTTCCTTGCCCGGCACGACAGCCTCACGGGCCTGCCGAACCGGCTGCAGTTCAGCAGCTACCTCGAAGAGGAGCTGGACGCAGCCGCCTGGTTCAACCGCAAGGTCGCCGTTATCGGCGTCGACCTCAACAAGTTCAAGGAAGTCAACGACCTGCATGGTCACGCCGCCGGCGACTTCGTGCTGGTGACGATCGCCCAGCGCGTCAAGGGCCTGCTGCAGGAGGGCGAGTTCGTGGCGCGCCTGGGTGGCGACGAGTTCGCGGCGGTCAAGCGCTTCGAGGAACTCTCCGAGCTCAACGACTTCTTGCGCCGCATCGAAAAGAGCCTGCACGAGGAAATGCGCTTTGGCGATTTCGAGCTCAAGTCGGGCGGCAGCATGGGTGTCGCGATCTATCCGCAGGACGCGGAGACGGCCGACACGCTGATCAACAATGCCGACCTCGCCATGTACCGGGCGAAGGCTGCCCTCAACCAGACCGTCTGCTTCTACGAGGTGTCGATGGACGAGGCCGCCCGCCAGCGGCGCGCGCTTGCTAACGATCTCTGGGACGCGGTGGAGAAGAAGCAGCTTGCCTTGCACTACCAGGTGCAGAAGTCTGTGATGACCGGAGCCGTCATCGGCTACGAGGTGCTCCTGCGCTGGAGCCATCCGGAACGCGGCATGGTGCCTCCGAGCGAGTTCATCCCGCTTGCCGAGGAGTGCGGCGCGATCCTGCCGATCGGCGAATGGGTGCTGCGCGAAGCCTGCCGCGAGGCGGCGGGCTGGGAGAGCAGCCACAAGATTGCGGTCAACCTCTCGCCGGTCCAGCTTGCCAATGGCGACATCGTCAGCCTGGTGCAGGACGTGCTTGCCGAGACGGGTCTCGACCCGAACCGGCTGGAGCTCGAAATTACGGAATCGACGATCATCGACGACAAGGAGCGGGCGCTGCTGACGCTGCGGCAGATCAAGGAACTCGGCGTCACCATCGCGATCGACGACTTCGGCACCGGCTACTCGTCGCTCGAGACGCTGCGCTCCTTCCCCTTCGACAAGATCAAGCTCGACCGGAGCTTCATGTGGGAAGTGGAGGGCAGCCCGCAGGCCAAGGCGATCGTGCGCGCCATTCTTGCACTCGGCCAGAGCCTGTCCGTGCCGATTCTTGCCGAAGGCGTCGAGACGCAGAAGCAGCTCGATATCCTGCAGGCCGAGGGCTGCGATGAGGCGCAGGGCTATCTGCTCGGCCGCCCGGCGCCGATGGCGGTGCTCTTCACGGGCAGCAAGGACGACGCGGCGGCCGCCTGAGCCGTACGTCCGCGTCTCTGCCGCACGCTCTTCACCGCAGTCGCCCACCGGGGCGGTTGCGACGGCCATGCATGTGATCAGGGATTATCTACACCCGTGCGCGGGCGAGGGCGGGCCTACTGGCGCAGCAGCGCGCGGCCCGCGACTTCCACGAGAAAGCGTGGGAAGAAAAAGATGCCGGTGATCATGCCGGAATAGCGCTGTTCGAGGCCGGAAGATTCACCGATGCAGAACAGCGGCTGCTTCTGGCCGGATTCCTCCAGCGCGATCGTCGTCGAAAAGCAAAAGGACGAGCAGCTCGTTGCCGCTTGCTCGAACAGTTCGAGCACGTGGTTGCGATCGGCCGGATCGTAGCAGCGAACGAAGTTCAGAAGGCCGCACTCCCCGTCTCGCAGGCCATGGATGGCGGCCGCCTTCTCGCCGAGGCGGAACAGGCCCGTCGACAGATCGCCGGACCATCCCTCGGAAACGCAAAACTGCTCCATGAATTCATGATGCGGAAGGCCGGGATGCGGCTGTCCCGGAACGCCGAGGGGAGCGGAATTTGCTCTGGTGATCTTAAACACGGTCTACCCCAGCAGAGTTCCCGGAGCCGCCTTCGGCGCCCCAGGGAAACACGTCCCAATGTGCAAACAGCGCCCGACATGACCAATACGAGAGCGCACGCCACATGGTGTGGGTGTTTTCTCAAGTAGAAAGGTCGATAGATGGTAGTGGATCTCGCCGGCGAACTTATGTCGAAGGAGAGTGTCGGCTTAATTTGCGATTAAATACTTTTATTCTTTAGGTATAGTCTCGAAGAATTTCCGGATGGACAGCGAATACGAAAAAGTCCCGGCGATTGCCCGCCTGCCTCAAGTGTGCCGCCCAGTCTCCCCTCAATCTTCGCTCACTTGGGGCGCTGTTATAGTTCGTTTTTTTTCGACTTCAACGGTTTTTTGAAGCCTGACTACAACCGATGGGTTTTTTCCTGCCGACTGTTCGGCAGATGCTTCACCGGCGATGAATGGCATTGATAAAAAACAAGAAAGGCGACCCGAAGGCCGCCTTTCCGATCCGGATGGATCAGTGCTGCGATAAGGCTTTCGCCTTTATCACATCATGTCCATGCCGCCCGTTCAGCGCGCTTGACGCGCTGAACCACTTTAAGTGCATGGGCGAAGCTTTATGGACGATGCTGCGATAAGGCTGTCGCCGTTATCACATCATGTCCATGCCGCCCATGCCGCCCATGCCGCCAGGCATGCCAGCCGGGGCGTCCTTCTTCGGCAGTTCGGCAATCATGGCTTCCGTCGTGACGAGGAGGCCAGCAACCGAAGCTGCGTCCTGAAGGGCGGTGCGAACGACCTTGACCGGGTCGATGATGCCCATGGCAATCATGTCGCCGTATTCGCCGGTCTGGGCGTTGTAGCCGAAGTTGTCCTGGTCCTTGTCGAGGATCTTGCCGACAACGATCGAAGCTTCGTCACCAGCGTTCTCTGCGATCTGGCGGGCCGGAGCCTGCAGAGCGCGACGAACGATGTTGATGCCGGCTTCCTGGTCGTCGTTGACGCCCTTGACGGTGATCTTGACGGAAGAACGCAGCAGGGCAACGCCGCCGCCCGGTACGATGCCTTCCTGAACAGCAGCGCGCGTCGCGTTGAGAGCGTCGTCGATGCGGTCCTTCTTTTCCTTGACTTCAACTTCCGTCGAGCCGCCAACGCGGATCACGGCAACGCCGCCAGCGAGCTTGGCAAGACGTTCCTGCAGCTTTTCGCGGTCGTAGTCAGAAGTGGTTTCTTCGATCTGAGCCTTGATCTGGGCAACGCGGCCTTCGATGTCGCTCTTCTGGCCGGAACCGTCGACGATCGTCGTGTTTTCCTTGGAGATCGAAACCTTCTTCGCACGGCCGAGCATGTCGAGCGTGACGTTTTCGAGCTTGATGCCGAGGTCTTCCGAGATCACGGTACCACCGGTCAGGATGGCGATGTCTTCGAGCATGGCCTTGCGGCGATCGCCGAAGCCCGGAGCCTTGACAGCAGCGATCTTGAGGCCGCCACGCAGCTTGTTGACGACGAGCGTAGCAAGAGCTTCGCCTTCGACGTCTTCAGCGATGATGAGCAGCGGCTTGCCGGTCTGAACGACAGCTTCGAGAACCGGGAGCATGGCCTGCAGGTTCGAGAGCTTCTTCTCGTGGAGGAGAACGAAGACGTCGTCGAGGTCAGCGACCATCTTTTCCGGGTTGGTGACGAAGTAGGGCGACAGGTAGCCGCGGTCGAACTGCATGCCTTCGACGACTTCGAGTTCGGTTTCGGCGGTCTTGGCTTCTTCAACCGTGATGACGCCTTCGTTGCCGACCTTCTGCATTGCTTCTGCAATGTCGAGGCCGATCTGACGCTCGCCGTTAGCCGAGATCGTGCCGACCTGTGCAACTTCTTCCGACGTGTTGATCTTCTTGGCCTTGGCCTGGAGATCCTTGACGACTTCGCCGACAGCGAGGTCGATGCCGCGCTTCAGGTCCATCGGGTTCATGCCGGCAGCAACAGCCTTGGCGCCTTCGCGAACGATCGCCTGGGCCAGAACGGTTGCAGTCGTGGTGCCGTCGCCGGCGATGTCGTTGGTCTTCGAAGCAACTTCGCGGACCATCTGGGCGCCCATGTTTTCGAACTTGTCTTCGAGTTCGATTTCCTTGGCGACCGATACGCCGTCCTTGGTGATGCGCGGAGCGCCGAAGGACTTGTCGATGATGACGTTACGACCCTTCGGGCCGAGCGTGACCTTTACGGCGTCAGCGAGGATGTCGACGCCACGCAGCATCTTTTCGCGCGCGGTGCGGCCGAACTTGATTTCTTTTGCAGCCATTAGAGAACTCCCGGGCTCATTGCCCATTGGTTGTCATGAAAAGGGTGGACGACGGCTGGATCAGCCGATGATGCCCATGATGTCGGCTTCCTTCATGATCAGAAGGTCTTCGCCGTTGATCTTGACTTCGGTGCCCGACCACTTGCCGAACAGAACGCGGTCGCCAGCCTTGACGTCGAGAGCGACAACCTTGCCGCTTTCGTCACGGGCGCCCGAACCGACGGCGACGATTTCGCCTTCCTGCGGCTTTTCCTTGGCGGTGTCCGGAATGATGATCCCGCCCTTGGTCTTCTCTTCAGACTCGACGCGGCGAACGACAACGCGGTCGTGCAGCGGGCGGAAGTTGGTGCTTGCCATTAGTCTAATCCCTCGATCAAATGACACTACGGATCGCAGATGGACCCGATGGATGGGTGTTAGCACTCTTGTTTATCGAGTGCTAGCGATGCCGAGATAAGCTTGGGTATGGGGTGAGTCAAGGATCGGCGCCTAGATTTTTTGCTGGCGGCGGTTGCCTTGGGTGGGCGCAGCAGGCGAGAGCGTAGGCAGCCTACCCTCATTCTTGGCGAAATCTAGGCGATCGCGTCGATGAGTGGCATCGGCCGGATTTTGACGGTTGATAACCACGACAAGGTGCTTCTGCGTGGCGGGCGGCGTCTGCAATGCAT
Source organism: Ensifer sp. ENS09 (assembly GCF_014852425.1). Lineage (NCBI taxonomy): Bacteria > Pseudomonadati > Pseudomonadota > Alphaproteobacteria > Hyphomicrobiales > Rhizobiaceae > Ensifer > Ensifer sp. ENS09. Next base: position 672,481 of record NZ_JACVBP010000002.1, on the reverse strand, counting down.
TTTTTCCTGGCTCTCGACACGGCCGGAATCCTTGGGAAGGGGCGCCTTTTTCGGGAGACGAGACTTGTAATCTCCTGCCTTCCTTGCCATGCAAGCCGGAAACCGTGTTTGCAGGAAGCCAGAATGGCCGCAAGGATCAACAGTTTTCGCGAAATCGCCAAGCGCTACGATGTCGTTCTGTGCGACGTCTGGGGCGTTCTTCACAACGGCGTGCAGGCTTTCGCCTCCGCCTGTGAAGCATTGGCCGAGGCGCGTGCCGCCGGGCTGACCGTCGTACTCATCACCAATTCGCCGCGCCCGAGCCCGATGGTGAAGGTGCAGATCCGCAGCCTCGGCGTGCCCGACGAAGCCTATGACCGGATCGTCACCTCGGGCGACGTGACCCGGGCTCTGATCGCTGCCGCCGACAAGAAGATCTTCTTCATCGGAGCCGAGCGCGACCTGCCGCTGCTCGAGGGCCTGGGGACGCAGATCGTTTCCTCGGAAGATGCCGAGACGGTCGTCTGCGCCGGCTTCTATGACGACGAGACCGAAACGCCCGAGCATTACCGCGCGACCCTGACGGGCCTTGCCAAGCGCAAGATCCCGTTCATCTGTGCCAATCCCGACCTCGTCGTCGAGCGCGGCCACCGGCTGATCCCTTGCGCCGGCGCGATTGCCAAGCTCTACGAGGAACTCGGCGGCGAGGCGCGCATTGCCGGTAAGCCCTACATCGCGATTTACCGCGCCGCCCTCGGCGAGGCGAAGGCCGCGCGCGGACCGATTGACCTCACCCGCGTCATCGCTGTCGGTGACGGCATGCCGACGGACGTCAAGGGTGCGCAGGATGCGGGCCTGGATCTGCTCTATATCAGCGCCGGTATCCACGCCCAGGAATACATGAACGAAAGCCGGACCGACGAGGCGAAGCTTGCCGCCTTCCTCAAGAAGGAGGGCGCCTCGCCTAAATATTGGATGCCACGGCTCGCCTGACGGGAAGATGGAGATGACGGTTTTTCATCGCAACGAGACCCGTGATCCGCTTCCGGAGCACTTGCGCGGCGGTGTCGTCGCCATCGGCAATTTCGACGGCGTGCACCGTGGTCACCAGTCGGTTCTCAATCGGGCGCTGGAAGAGGCGAAGTCGCGCGGCGTGCCGGCGCTCGTGCTCACTTTCGAACCGCATCCGCGAACCGTCTTCCGCCCGGACACGCCTGTCTTCCGGCTGACGCCGGCACCGTTGAAGGCCCGCATCCTCGAAGGCATGGGCTTCGGCGCCGTCATCGAATATCCCTTCGATCGTACCTTTTCGCAGCTTTCCGCATCGGACTTCATCCATCGCATCCTGCTCGAATGGCTGCATGCCTCGCATGTGGTGACCGGTTTCGACTTTCATTTCGGCAAAGGTCGCGAGGGTGGCCCTGCGTTTCTGATGGCGGCGGGCGGCGATAACGGATTTGGCGTGACGCTGGTCGACGCCTTCCGTGATGAAAATGCGTCCGTCATCTCGTCGAGCTACGTCCGAGCGTTGCTCGGCGAGGGCGATGTCGCGCAGGCCGCCGGCATGCTCGGCTACCGTTATCTCGTCGAAGCCGAGGTGATTGGCGGCAAGAAGCTCGGCCGCGAACTCGGTTTTCCCACCGCCAATATGCGGCTCGCGCCCGAGGTGGAGCTTCGGCCCGGCATTTATGCCGTGCGTTTCCGTCGCGCCGACGGCTCGCTCTACGACGGCGTCGCGAGCTTCGGCCGCCGGCCGACAGTCGACAGCGACGGCGAGCCGCTGCTCGAAACCTTCGTCTTCGATTTCTCCGGTGATCTCTATGGCGAGGTCTGCGCCGTCACCTTCTTCGGTCACCTGCGCGACGAACTGAAATTCGATGGCCTCGATCCGCTCGTTGCGCAGATCCGTCAGGACGAGGCCGAAGCCCGCGCGCTGCTTTCCGGCGTCACGCCGCTCGGCGACATCGACCGCAGGCTCAACTTCGCCCGATAAAAGATTTCGGTCTTCGCGCGGCGGCGGACCTTTTCAAAAGGCGGAAAACGCCTTAAACAACCGGCCACCATGACCCGGCACCGTCGATTGATCATCGATCAGCGAATTATTGGCCCGGCCTTCCGCGTGCTGTGATCAGCCGGAAGGTCCGGGATTTCGGCGTTTCCGACGCCCCAGTCATCTCTCGATACCGAGCCCATTTCGTATGCGCGGCCGTTCGCGCGAAGAAGCGATTGCAAAAACCATGACCGACACCGCTGAAAAGATCGACTATTCCTCGTCCCTCTATCTGCCGCAGACGGAGTTCCCGATGCGCGCAGGCCTGCCGCAGAAGGAGCCGGAAACGGTGGCCCGCTGGCAGAAGATGGGCCTTTACAAGAAGCTGCGCGCGTCGGCTGCCGGCCGCGACAAGTTCGTGCTGCACGACGGTCCTCCCTACGCCAACGGCAACATCCACATCGGCCACGCGCTGAACAAGATCCTCAAGGACGTCATCAACCGCTCGTTCCAGATGCGCGGCTTCGACGCCAACTACGTGCCCGGTTGGGACTGCCACGGTCTGCCGATCGAGTGGAAGATCGAGGAGAAGTATCGCGAGAAGGGCCAGAACAAGGACGAGGTTCCGGTCAACGAGTTCCGCCAGGAATGCCGTGACTTCGCCGCCGGCTGGATCCAGGTCCAGGCCGAGGAGTTCAAGCGTCTCGGCATCGAGGGCGACTTCGACAATCCCTACACGACGATGAACTTCCACGCCGAAGCGCGCATCGCCGGCGAACTGATGAAGATCGCCAAGCTCGGCCAGCTCTATCGCGGCTCGAAGCCGGTCATGTGGTCGGTCGTCGAGCGCACGGCACTGGCCGAAGCCGAAGTCGAATACGCCGATATCGAAAGCGACATGATCTGGGTGAAGTTCCCGGTCACCGAAGGTCCCGACAGCCTTGCCGGCACCTTCGTCGTGATCTGGACGACCACGCCCTGGACCATCCCCGGCAACCGCGCCATCGCCTATTCCTCGCGTTATGCCTACGGTCTCTATGAGGTGGCGACCGCTGAGAACGACTTCGGTCCGCAGCCGGGCGAGAAGCTGATCTTTGCCAAGCGCCTGGCAGACGAGTCCGCCGCCAAGGCCAAGCTCACCTTCAACTTCGTTCGCGACCTTGAGGCCGATGAACTGTCGTCCGTGACCTGCGCCCATCCGCTGCACGGTCTGGGCGGCGGCTACGCCTTCAAGGTGCCGCTGCTCGACGGCGACCACGTCACCGACGATGCCGGCACCGGCTTCGTGCACACGGCCCCAAGCCACGGTCGCGAGGACTTTGACGCCTGGATGGACAATGCCCGCGCGCTCGAAGCCCGCGGCATCTCCTCGGCGATCCCGTTCACGGTCGACGACGCCGGCTACTTCACCGCTGACGCCCACGGCTTCGGCCCGGACGCCGAAGGTGGCGCCGGCCGCGTCATCGACGACAAGGGCAAGAAGGGCGACGCCAACGATCGCGTCATCAAGGCGCTGATCGCCCGCCACGCGCTCTTTGCCCGCGGCCGCCTGAAGCACTCCTATCCGCATTCCTGGCGCTCGAAGAAGCCGGTGATCTTCCGCAACACGCCGCAATGGTTCGTCTACATGGACAAGGCCTTCGGCGACGGCACGACGCTGCGTTCGCGCGCACTGTCTGCGATCGACGACACCCGCTTCGTTCCGGGTGCCGGCCAGAACCGTCTGCGCGCGATGATCGAAGGCCGTCCGGACTGGGTGCTCTCGCGCCAGCGCGCCTGGGGCGTGCCGATCGCGATCTTTGCCGACGACCAGGGCGAGATCCTGATCGACGAGGCCGTCAACGCCCGCATCCTCGATGCGTTCGAACTGGAAGGCGCCGATGCCTGGTTCGCCGAAGGCGCCAAGGATCGCTTCCTTGGCAACGACCACGATCATGCCAAGTGGCACCAGGTCATGGACATCCTCGACGTGTGGTTCGACAGCGGTTCGACCCACACCTTCACGCTCGAAGACCGTCCTGATCTGAAGTGGCCGGCCGACGTCTATCTCGAAGGTTCGGACCAGCATCGCGGCTGGTTCCATTCTTCGCTGCTCGAGGCCTGCGCCACGCGCGGCCGCGCACCCTACAACGCCGTTGTCACCCATGGCTTCACCATGGATGAGAAGGGCGAGAAGATGTCGAAGTCCAAGGGCAACACGGTCACCCCGCAAGAGGTGATGAAGGATGCGGGCGCCGACATCCTGCGCCTCTGGGTGATGACGACGGACTATTGGGAAGATCAGCGCCTCGGCAAGACGATCATCCAGACCAACATCGACGCCTATCGCAAGCTGCGCAACACGATCCGCTGGATGCTCGGCACGCTCGCCCACGACAAGGGCGAAGAGATTGCCTATGCCGAGATGCCGGAACTCGAAAAGCTGATGCTGCATCGCCTGGCCGAGCTCGACCAGGTCGTGCGCGAAGGCTACGACGCCTTCGACTTCAAGAAGATCGCCCGCGCGCTGATCGATTTCTCGAATGTCGAGCTCTCGGCCTTCTATTTCGACGTTCGCAAGGATGCGCTCTACTGCGACGCGCCGTCGAGCCTGCGCCGGCGCTCGGCTCTCGCCGTCATCCGCAAGCTCTTCGATTGCCTCGTGCTGTGGCTGGCGCCGATGGTGCCCTTCACCACGGAAGAGGCCTGGCTGTCGCGCAAGCCCGATGCGGTCTCGGTGCATCTCGAACAGTTCCCGGCGATCCCCGCGGAATGGAAGAACGATGCGCTCGAAGCCAAGTGGGAAAAGATCCGCGCGGTCCGCACCGTCGTCACCGGCGCGCTCGAGATCGAGCGCAAGGACAAGCGCATCGGCTCGTCGCTGGAGGCGGCACCGGTCGTCCACGTCGCCGATCCGGAGCTGTTGAAGGCGCTGGAAGGCCAGGACTTCGCCGAGATCTGCATCACCTCGGGGATCACCGTCGAAGCCACCGAAGGTCCGGCCGACGCGTTCCGCCTCGCCGAAGTGGCCAAGGTCAGCGTCGTGCCGAAACTTGCCGAAGGTCAGAAATGCGCCCGCTCCTGGCGGATCACGACCGACGTCGGTTCCGACGCACTCTACCCGGACGTTTCCGCCCGGGATGCCGCTGCCTTGCGCGAGCTTGGTTTCAAGGCTTAACGCATTGTTACCGGATGAATTGCACTCCTTGCGTTCATCCGGTAAAACCTGCCCGAAATTTGGCGGATTTCTCCGCCATGGGCGCTTGAGTGGCCGCGCTGACCGGTGGCCGGCTGGAAGGAATCTCATGGAAATGACGCGAGAGTTGCGAGTGCTTGCCAGCGTGGCCGCCATTTTGACGAGCGGCCTGGTGCTTACGGGCTGCATCGGTGGCCCGACCTATGGCACGGACAAGACCGCTGGCGAACAGCTCATGGACGACCTCGGGAGCGTCGCAAGCTTCGGGCCGCCGAAGCGGGATCCGGTCAAGTACCAGCCGCGTCCGGGCCTCGTCCTGCCGCCGTCGGCCCAGCAGGCCTCGCTCGTCGAGCCGCAGAAGTCGCTCGCCAGCCGCGAGGCAAACCCGGAATGGGTCGAGTCTCCGGAAGAGGTGCGCAAGCGCCTGCGTGAAGAGGCCGACGCCAACAAGAACAACCCGAACTATGTCTCGCCGCTTGCCAAGGCAAGCGCCAACGGTCGCCGGCTCTCCGCAAAGGAGCAGCAGGAGGCTTATCGCGAAGGGCGCAAGATCGAGATGGGCGCCTATTCCGACAAGCGCCGCTTCCTGAGCGATCCGCCGCTCGACTACCGTCGCCTGCCTGAGGGCACCGAGACCGATCTCGGCGAGCCGGAGAAGGACAAGGAGCGCCGCCGCAAGAAGGAGGCGCAGATCAAGAATTCCGGCTCCAAGTGGTATTGGCCCTTCTAAACCCGTTTTCGCCGTTCCCTTGAAACGGCGAAATGCATCTCTCCCCTTGATCCATGCAGTTTCGGCTAAACGCGCGTTTGTTGCTGGAGCTGCTTGAGAAGCGCCTGAGCCATGACCATCAGCATTCGTGAAGCCCGCCCGGAAGACGCCGAAACCATTCTGCGTTTCATCACCGAACTTGCCATCTACGAGAAGGAGCCCGACGCTGTCGAGGCGACGGTCGAGATGCTGCAGGCTTCGCTCTTCGGTCCCGGCGCGATCACCCGCGCGGTGATCTGCGAGAAGGATGGCAAGCCGGCGGGCTTTGCCATGTGGTTCTACAACTATTCCACCTGGCAGGCGCGCAAGGGACTTTACCTCGAAGATCTTTACGTCACCCCGGATTGCCGCGGTTCCGGCGCCGGCAAGATGCTCCTGAAGCATCTGGCAAAGATCGCCGTCGAGGAAGGCTGCGGCCGCTTCGAATGGAGCGTGCTCGACTGGAACGAACCGGCGATCCGCGTCTACGAATCGGTTGGCGCAGAGCCGATGTCCGAATGGACGCGCTACCGCCTGTCTGGCGCGGCACTCGATAGCTTCGCCGCCGACTGAAGCGATTTCAGGAAATCACGCCGTCGCAAGTCGCGAAGAGATCTCTCACCGCTTGCCGGCAAAGAAATCCCTGAGGATATCGGCGGCTTCCCGCTCGGCGAGGCCCGAATAGACATCGGGCGCATGGTGGCAGGTGGGCGAGCCGAAGAAACGCACGCCGCTGTCGACCGCGCCGCCCTTCGGATCGTCGGCGCCGTAATAGAGGCGGCGGATGCGCGCAAACGAAATCGCCGCCGCGCACATGGTGCAGGGTTCGAGCGTGACGTAGAGATCGGCGCCCGTCAGCCTTTCGTCCTTGAGGACGGCGGCAGCCTCGCGGATGGCGACGATCTCCGCATGGGCGGTCACGTCGTTGAGTTCGCGGGTGCGATTGCCGGCGCGCGAGATGATCCGGCCGTCGAAAACCACCACGGCGCCGATCGGCACTTCGCCGCGTTCGGCAGCCTTGCGGGCCTCTTCAAGGGCCGCGTCCATGAAGCGTGTCGTCTCAGCCATCGCTCAAACAATAATTTCTCTTAACCCACGGGCCGCGACCTGATAGGACAGCCGCAAAAGGCAGGCAACACAAATGACATCCAAAGACAAGCCCACGCGGCCTGGCGGCAAGTCCGCTGGCCGGGACAAGAAACCGCATTTCGCCGACAAGAAGGGCGCTGCGCCGAAAAAGGCTGCAGGAGCCAAGGCTTCCGGCCCGAAATCTTTCGGTGCCAAGGGCCCCGGCAGGAGCTTCGACGCAAAGACGTCTGATCCCAAGGCCGGTGCCTCGCGTCCAGCCCGGGAACGTCCGGCTGCGGCTGCAGCGGCGGCCGACGAACCGCAGCGTATCTCGAAGATCCTGGCGCGTGCCGGCGTTGCCTCGCGTCGCGACGTCGAGCGCATGATCATGGAAGGTCGCATCAGGCTCAACGGCGTCATTCTCGACACGCCCGTGGTCAACGCGACGCTTGCCGATGCGATCGAGGTCGATGGCCAGCCGATCCGCGGTATCGAGCGCACGCGCCTCTGGCTCTATCACAAGCCTGCCGGTCTGGTGACCACCAATGCCGACCCGGAGGGTCGTCCGACCGTATTCGAAAACCTGCCGGACGAGTTGCCGCGGGTTCTGTCGATCGGCCGCCTCGACATCAACACCGAGGGCCTGCTGCTTCTGACCAATGACGGCGGCCTTGCCCGCGTGCTTGAACTGCCGTCGACCGGCTGGCTGCGCCGCTACCGCGTGCGCGCCCATGGCGAGATCGATCAGGAAGCGCTCGACAAGCTGAAGGACGGCATCGCCGTCGACGGCGTGCTCTATGGCGCCATCGAAGCGACGCTCGACCGCGTCCAGGGCTCGAACGTCTGGATCACGATGGGGCTTCGCGAAGGCAAAAATCGCGAAATCAAGAACGTGCTCGGCGCGCTCGGCCTAGACGTCAACCGCCTCATCCGCATCTCGTACGGCCCGTTCCAGCTCGGCGAACTGCCTGAAGGGCATGTCCAGGAAATCCGCGGACGCACCCTGCGCGACCAGTTGGGACCGCGCCTGATCGAGGACGCCAAGGCGAACTTCGACGCGCCGCTCTACAACGACCAGGCGGCAACCGTTGCCGGCGATGCGGCGGACGACGATGGCGGCGATACGCGCCGGCCGGAACGCTCCAACCGTTGGGAAAAGCCTGAGGACAAGCGCGAACGTGCTCTGTCGCGGCTCGATACTCGCCGCGACGATCGTCGCGATGGCCCCCGCGGCAAGGGCGGCCCGCGCGAAGACCGCGACGCCAAGTTCGAGGACCGGCCGAAGCGTGCGCCGGCGCAGCGCGCCCGCACGGCCAATGTCTGGATGGCGCCGGGCGCCCGCCCGCTCGCCGAGAAGAAGCCGAAGTCCGTTGACGGCGACGCCACCGAGAAGTCCGCCCGTCGCGAGCGTCCGGAGAGCGCACCGAAGTCCAAGCGCTACGGCCGCAACAAGGATGGCCTGGCGACCAAGACGACTGGCAAGTTCGACCCGGACCGCAAGGGCGCTTCCAAAGATTTCGGCCGTGGCGCCGACAAGCCTGCCCGCCCCTTCGTCAAGAGCCGTGACGAGGACGGCGAGTGGATCAGTGCCGCCGAGCCGGTTCGTCGCCGCGACGAAGGCCGGGATGGCGGCTTCGATCGTCGCAAGTCCTTTGACGGCGGCGACCGCAAGTCGCGCGATCACGGAGATCGTCCGCCGCGCCGCGAGGGTGGAGACCGCCCACGTGGTGACCGTCCGGCCCGTGCCGAGGGTGGCGAACGCCGTTTCGACAAGCCGCGCGCGCCGCGCGCCGAAGGTGACCGCCCGCCGCGCCGCGAAGGTGGCGACCGCCCGCGTGGTGACCGTCCGGCCCGTGCCGAGGGGGGCGAACGCCGTTTCGACAAGCCGCGCACGCCGCGCGCCGACGGTGACCGTCCGCCGCGTCGCGAAGGTGGCGACCGTCCATTTGGCGACCGCCCGGCCCGCAGCGAAGGCGGTGATCGCCGCTTCGACAAGCCGCGGGCTCCGCGCGCAGACGGTGACCGCGCGCCGCGTCGCGAAGGCGGTGACCGTCCGTTCGGCGACAAGCCCCGCGGCAAGTCGTTCGGCGGCAAGCCCTCGGGTGGAAAATCCTTCGGCGAACGCTCCGGTGGCCCGCGTGGCGGCAAGCCAGGCGGTGGAAAACCCGGCGGACGTCCGGGTGGCGCTGGTCGCCCCGGTGGCGCTGGACGCCCGGCCGGTGGCGGCAAGCCGCGTGGCAGAGGAAACTAAGCGGCCGTGCGGATCGTCGGTGGAGAGTTTCGGGGTCGCAGCCTGGCGACCCCCAAGTCCAACGATATCCGGCCGACCACGGACCGGACTCGCGAAAGCCTGTTCAACATCCTGAGCCATTCCTATCCGGAAGCGCTCGACGGCACCCGTGTGCTCGACCTCTTTGCCGGCACCGGCGCGGTCGGCATCGAGGCGCTGTCGCGCGGGTGCCGGCAGGCGCTGTTCGTCGAACAAAGCGTCGAGGGCAGGGGCCTGCTGCAGACCAATATCGAGACGCTCGCGCTACAGGGGCGGGCGAAGGTCTTCCGGCGCGATGCGACCAGTCTCGGTGGTGTCGGTACGATGGAGCCGTTTCATCTCGTCTTCGCCGATCCGCCCTACGCCAAGGGTCTGGGCGAAAAGGCCTTGGAGTCGGCTGCCATCGGCAACTGGCTGGTGCCCGGCGCCCTGGTGATCCTCGAGGAGCGGGCGGATGTCCAGCCGGCGCCGGTCGCCGTCTTCGAAAACCTCGATGTCAGGGTGTTCGGCGACACCCGCATGCATTTCTATCGGTTTCGCGGAGCCTGATGCCGTAATTTCGGTTGAGTTACCGGGATAGGCTCAGCCGGACGACGCTACATTCTCAACCGCCCAGCGCGGAGGCATGCCGATGAAGCAGGATCTTTCGATGGCGCATGGATCGGCGGAAGCCCCGGCGCGGCCCACCGTCGCGCTGGCGCTTGGCGGTGGCGGCGCCCGCGGTCTTGCGCATATCCATGTCATCGAGGCGCTGGATGAACTCGGCATTCGGCCGGTCGCGATCGCGGGCTCGTCGATCGGCGCGATCATGGGCGCGGGCATGGCGGCGGGTTTGCGCGGCGAAGAGATCCGGGCCCATACGCTTTCCACCGTCGGCCACCGGCGCGAAGTGGTCAACCGCCTGTGGCAATTGCGGCCATCGAGTCTTTCCGAAGCCATGGCGAGCGGCTTCCGTTTCGGCCAGTTCAATGTCGAGCGGGTGCTCAAGGCCTTCCTGCCCGAGGCCATCCCGCAAAAATTCTCCGACCTCGAAATCCCGCTGAAAGTAGTCGCCACCGACTATTACGGTCAGACGGAGAAGATCTGCGAGAAGGGCGACCTCCGCAAGGCCTTGGCTGCGTCTGCGGCGCTGCCGGCGATCTTCACGCCGGTCCGGATCGACGGGCGGGTCATGATCGACGGCGGCATCTACAATCCCATTCCGTTTGATCACCTGCGCGGCCTTGCCGATATCGTCATTGCGGTCGATGTCGTCGGCGGGCCGGATGGCGACGGCAAGGCGATCCCCAGCCGGATCGACAGCCTGTTCGGCGCGAGCCAGCTGATGATGCAGTCGATCATCGCCATGAAGCTGAAGGAGGGGGCGCCGGACATCCTGTTGCGTCCCGATGTCGGCCGCTACCGCGTGATGGATTTCCTGCGCGCCCTAGACGTGCTGAACGCAACGGCTGCGATCAAGGACGAACTCAAGCGCGCACTCGAAGAGCGGATGACAGCGCCAAGGCTCACCTGAACCTTGGTGTTTGAAGCTTGGGGCCTGAACAACCTTGGCAATGACGGCGCGTGCCGTCGCAGCGTGAGCGGTTAGGCGCTTTCGCGCTCGTCCGCGGGAAGGCCCGGGAGGATCCGTTCGCCGGTCTCTTGCGAATGGTCGACCTCGCGCTTCGGCTTGACCAGCGGCTCCGGACGCACAGGCCGCGAGTGCAGCATGTCGCGGCCGGCGGTGATGCCCTCGGCCTCCTGCAGCACCAGCCGAGCCTCGTCGCGCTTGCGGATGTCGTCCATGATCGCGATCGCCTCGTCGTCGCCGACCCCAAGTGCCTCCAGCGTCTTGCGGCCGAAGAGCAGGCCGGACTCGAAGGTCTCGCGCAGCTCGTAGTCGACGCCCTTGGCCCGCAGTTCCAGCGTGTGCAGGCGATCGTAGGAGCGGGCATAGATGCGGGCATTCGGATATTCGGATTGCACGAGATCGATGATGTGGTCGGTCGTTTCCTTCTTCTGGGTGCAGACGGCCACGATCTTGGCCCGTTCGATGCCGGCGGCACGCAGCACGTCGAGGCGGTTGCCGTCGCCGAAATAGATCCGGAAGCCGAAGGTCGCGGCCTGGCGCACGCGCGCGGCGGAATGATCGATGATCGTCACATCGCGACCGCCGGCAAGCAGGATCTGGGCGGCGATCTGGCCGAAGCGGGAGAAGCCGATCATCAGCACATCGGCATTGGCGCCATCGAAGTCTTCTTCGATCTCTTCGTCCATCTCGTCCTGCTCGCGCATCAATTTCGGCGCGAGCATGGCGGCAAGGGGCGTCAGCGCCATCGACAGGGTCACGATCGCGACCAGCAGCGAGGCGTTGCCGTCCGAGAAGACGCCGGCGCTTGCCGCCGCCGTGAACAGCACGAAGCCGAACTCGCCGCCCTGCGGCAAGAGCAGGCTGATGCGCACGGCGTCATTGTGATGTGATCCGGTGAAGCGGCAGAGCCAATAGAGAACCAGGCTCTTCAGTGCCATCAGCAGCGGCACGGCGATGATGATCAGCTGGTACCGCTCGACGATGACGCCGAGCTCTAGCGACAGGCCGACCGCCATGAAAAACAGCGCCTGCAGGATACCGCGAAACGGCTCGATATCCGCCTCGAGTTCATGGCGGTAGGAGGACTCGGCTAGTAACACGCCTGCAAGGAAGGCACCCATGGCCATCGACAATCCGGCGAGCTGCATCATGGTCGCCGCCCCCATGACCACAAGCAGTGCGGCGGCGATCATGACATCGCGTGCGCCGGTGCGAGCGATGAGCTGGAACAGCGGATTCACCAGGTAGCGCCCGGCAGCGAAGAGCACGACGATCGCAGTGGTGGCGATGGCGAAATCCTCGAGCGGTGGCGTGGTGTCCTCCGGCGCCTGTGCCGCCAGCAGCGGGATCAGCGCCAGAAGCGGCACGATCGCGAGGTCCTGCAGCAGCAAGATCGAGAAGGCGCGCTGTCCATAGCGCGTGTTGCGGTCGTTGCCCTCGTCGAGGATCTGCATGGCGAAGGCCGTCGACGAGAGCGACAGTCCGAAGCCGGCGATGATGCTGCCGCCATGATCGAGCAGGCCGAGGGCGTAGATGGCGTAGGAAAGCAGGATTCCCGTCAAAAGCACCTGCGCCGTGCCAAGGCCGAAGATGTCGCGCCGCATCTGCCAGAGCCGCGAAGGCTTCAGTTCGAGCCCGATGATGAAGAGCAGGAAGACGACGCCGAGTTCAGAGACGTGCAGGATCTGCTCGCCTTCGGTGATGCTCTGGGCCACAGGTCCGATCAGCACGCCGGCCGAGAGATAGCCGAGGATCGTGCCGAGCCCGAGCCGCTTGAAAAGCGGAGCGGCGATGACCGCGCCACCGAGCAGCATCAGTGCCTGGGAATAGATGATCGGTGTCGTTGCCATGCCTCAGGCTTTCACTGTTGCTGAACCCGGCCCCAAGCGGAGCTTTCGAGAGCGCTTCATTTGCGGTGTTTGAGCGGGAATCGGGTCGATGCCCTTGATGCCTGCTTCGCCGCACAATAAATGGGGCAGGAATGAAAGGCCACACCATGTCAGACACGATCGATTCTGCCGACCTCGAAAAACGCGCATCCGAACTCGTGGACCTCGCCCGCAAGGCCGGCGCCGATGCGGCGGACGCGGTGGTGGTGCGCGGACGCTCCCGCTCCGTCTCCGTCCGCCTCGGCAAGGTCGAAGCGACGGAAGCCTCCGAAAGCGACGACTTCTCGCTCCGCGTCTTTATCGGACGGCGTGTCGCCAGCGTTTCGGCCAATCCGGGTTTTGACCTGAAGCTGCTCGCCGAGCGCGCGGTGGCCATGGCCAAGGCTTCGCCGGAAGATCCCTTTGCCTCGCTGGCGGACGCCGACCGGCTGGCGAAGTCCTATCCGGACCTCGACCTCTTCGACGCCACGGCGGTTTCGACCGAAACCCTGACCGAAGCGGCGCTTGCGGCCGAAGAGGCGGCACTTGCGGTTTCGGGCGTTACCAATTCCAGCGGTGGCGGCGCCTCGGCCGGCATGGGCGGGCTCGTACTCGTCACCTCGCATGGCTTTTCCGGCTCCTACATGGCCACCCGCTTCGGCCGCTCCGTCAGCGCGATTGCTGGCGAGGGCACCAAGATGGAGCGCGACTACGACTATGACAGCCGCCTGTTCTTTGCCGACCTGCGCGACGCCGACGAGATCGGCCGTCTAGCCGGTGAGCGTGCGGTCGCCCGCATCAACCCGCGCCAGGTGCCGACCGCCAAGAATGTCACCGTCGTCTTCGATCCGCGCATGGCCCGCGGCTTCGTCGGCCATCTGGCCGGCGCCATCAATGGCGCGGCTGTTGCCCGCAAGACGAGTTTCCTGCGCGACATGATGGGCAAGCAGATCCTGAAATCGGGTCTTTCGGTGACGGACGACCCGTTGATCGTGCGCGGCTCCTCGTCGCGTCCGTTCGACGGCGAAGGGGTCAGCGGCGAAAAGCTGGCGATGGTTGAGGATGGCGTGCTGAACCACTGGTTCCTGTCCACCTCGGCAGCGCTCGAGCTCGGGCTTCAGACCAACGGACGCGGCGTGCGCGGCGGGCCCACCGTCAATCCGTCCTCGACCAATCTGGCGCTCGAGCCGGGATCGATCTCACGGGACGATCTCATCCGCAGCGTCGGCACCGGCTTCTACGTCACCGAGCTGATCGGCCAGGGCGTCAACATGGTGACCGGCGAATATAGCCGCGGCGCCTCCGGCTTCTGGATCGAGAACGGGGAGCTGACCTTTGCCGTCTCGGAAGTAACGATCGCGTCCAATCTCAAGGACATGTTCATGGCGCTGACGCCGGCAGACGACATCGACCGCAAGTTCGGCGTCGCGGCACCGACGCTCGCCATCGAAGGCATGACGCTCGCCGGCCTTTGACAAGGCCGCAGGAAAAGCAGGCGCGGGGAGACCGCGCCGATCCCGCCTTCCGGACAAGGGAGAGGCGGGCTGACGGGGTTTTGAATGTCTGACACTGCACCATCGGGCGCGGACTGGAAGCCGGATCTCGACGTGATCCGCGCCGCGGCGGTCGTCGCCGGCGAAACTGCGCTCGGCTACTTCCGCAAGGCGCCCGACGTCCGCTGGAAGAACGAAGGCCGCTCGCCGGTCAGCGAGGCGGATCTCGCCGCAAACGATGTGCTGAAGACGCGCCTGCTTGCGGCCCGGCCCGATTACGGTTGGCTCTCGGAAGAGACGGACGACGATCTCAGCCGGCTGTCGCGCGAAACCGTCTTCGTCGTCGATCCGATCGATGGCACACGCGCCTTCATCGCCGGCAAGGAGCTCTGGTGCGTCAGCGTCGCCGTCGTGCACCGTGGCCAGCCCGTTGCCGGCGTGCTCTATGCTCCGGCGCTCGATGAACTCTTCGAGGCGGTCGCAGGCGGCTATGCGCTGAAGAACGGTGCGCAAATCTCGGTGCGCGGGGCAAAGCCCGCGGAAACGCTGCATCTGGCGGCCGCCGAAGACACGATCGACAAGCTTCCGGCGCCCTATCGCAGCGCCGTTACCCGTATTCCGCATGTGCCGTCGCTTGCCTATCGGCTGGCCATGGTTGCCGACGGGCGGATCGACGGAACGCTGGTGAAGAAGAACGCCCACGACTGGGACCTGGCTGCGGCCGACCTCATTCTAGCGAGCGCCGGCGGCGCGCTGGTCGATCTCGACGGGCAGGCGCTCTTCTACAATCGATCCACTGTCGTTCACGGGGTTCTCTGCGCGGCGGCAAAGCCGCTCTTGCCAGGCCTGGTCGCCGCATCGCGGTCCATGGAGCCCCATTGACCTTTGAGGCCGAATGCCTCAAATCAACGGCCACACCCAACAAGAATAAATGGAAGTCCGATGGCTCACGACACCGAGAAAAAACAACGTCTGCATCTCGTCTTCGGCGGCGAACTCACCACGCTGACTGACGTGCATTTCCGCGACCTGGACAAGCTCGATATCGTCGGCATCTACCCGGACTACGACAGCGCCCTGACTGCCTGGAAATCCAAGGCGCAGATGACCGTCGACAACGCGCACATGCGTTACTTCATCGTCCACATGCACCGTCTGCTCGACCCGGAAAACGGCTGATGCCGATGAGGTCGGGATGCGCGGTGTTTACCCGCATGCCAGTCGCCCCTAAGTCTCTCCGGGCCGGAACGGCCGGGGAAGGTGACCTGACATGAGCAGCTTTCGCGCGCGCCTGGCGCTCTCCAGCTACCGCTGGATCGGCTCGGCCATCTATCCCCTCGTCTGGTCCTACCTTGCCGTTCGCGCCGCGAAGGGCAAGGAGGATCCGGCGCGTCGCCGCGAGCGCTACGGCCATGCCAGCGAGCCGCGGCCGCAAGGCCCCCTGGTGTGGTTCCACGCGGCAAGCGTCGGAGAGACCAACGCCGTCATCCCGATGATCAAGGAAATCAGGCGGCGCGGCATCCACGTCGTCTTGACGACCGGGACGATGACCTCGGCGCGCGTCGTGGCCGAACGCCTGGGGTCGACGGTCATCCACCAGTATGTCCCGCTCGATTTCAAGCCGGCCGTCAGCCGGTTCCTGAACTATTGGGAGCCGGATCTGGCGATCATCGCCGAATCCGAAATCTGGCCGATGACCATCCTGGAACTCGGCCGTCGCCATATCCCACAGGTTCTGGTGAACGGGCGCATGTCCGACCGGACCTTTGCGCGCTGGAAGCGCCGGCCGGCGCTTGCCGACGCGCTGTTCGAGAACCTCGCGCTCGTCATTGCCCAGTCGGATGTCGATGCCGAGCGCTTCCGCACGCTCGGCGCGCTGCCGGTGATGGTGTCGGGCAACCTCAAGGTCGATACCGACGCGCCGCCGCACGATCCGCAGGCGCTGAAGGAGTATCGCCAGCAGATCGGCGCCCGCAAGACCTGGGCGGCGATCTCGACCTTCGACGGCGAGGAAGCCGCCGCCGGCGTCGTGCACCGCGCGCTCAAGGAGCGAACCGGCCTTCTGACGATCATCGTTCCGCGCCATCCCGATCGCAGCGACGCCATCGAGGCGGCGCTGACGGCCAAGGGGCTGAAGGTCGCCCGGCGCACGCGCCGCGATCCGCTGACGCCGGACGTCGATATCTTCCTTGGCGATACGATCGGCGAAATGGGCCTCTATCTTCGCCTGACCGAGGTTGCCTTCGTCGGCCGTTCGCTGTTTGCCGAAGGCGGCCAGAACCCGCTGGAGCCGGCGATGCTCGGCTGCGCCATCCTTTCCGGCGGCAACGTCCAGAACTTTCGCGAGACCTATCAGACGCTGGCCAAGAACGGCAGCGCCAAGATCGTGCGCGACGTCGAGATGCTGGCCAAGGGCGTCAACTATCTGCTCGCCAACGACGACATGCGTCGCTCGATGATCGATGCCGGCCTTGAAACCGTGCAAGAGATGCGCGGTGCCCTGTCGGCGACGATGAAGGGGCTCGAGCCCTATATCAATCCGCTCGTCGTCAAGGCGCGCCTCAACCCGCCGACCGACAACTGATCCACTAGGAGACGAAGCCTCGTCATGACCGCAGCCAAAGCCATCGCCGGCATCCTGTTCGACAAGGACGGAACTCTGCTCGACTACGCAAAGAGCTGGGTGCCGGTGAACTACGAACTGGCGCGGATCGCGGCAAAGGGTGACGTGACCCTGGCCCGAACGCTGCTTGCAGCCGGCGGCATGGATGCTGACACCGGCCACGTGCTGCCCGACAGCCTGCTGGCCGCCGGCAACACGGTCGAGATCGCGACCGGCTTCGTCGGCGCGGGCGCGCCCTTCACGATTGCCGAACTGACGACCCTCCTTGACGGCCTGTTTGCGCGCTCGGCGGAATATGCGGTGCCTGTGACCGATCTCGGTGCTTTCTTCGCCGGGCTGCACGCCAAGGGCTACCGCCTTGGTGTCGCCTCCAGCGACAACGAGCGCTCGATCCGCGAAACCGCAAAGCGCTTCGGCTTCGAGAACTACCTGCACTATGTGGCGGGCTACGACAGCGGTTACGGCGTCAAGCCCGAGCCGGGCATGGTGCTTGGCTTTTGTGCGGCGACCGGCCTTGAGCCGCAGCAGGTCGTCGTCGTCGGCGACAACAATCACGACATGCACATGGGCCGCAGCGCCGGCGTCGGCATGACGGTCGCGGTCCTTACGGGCACCGGCTCGCGCCAGTCGCTTGCGGCGGCCTCGGACCATTGCCTCGCCGACATCACCGAGCTCGAAGCTGTCCTCTAGATCGGGTTGTGGCAGCGGCTTGCCGCGATTGCCTTCGGTTGCGCACCGCGATCGGTCCGGTTCAGCGCCCTTGCCGTGGCTGCATCGGTCTCCATAGCTTGCGTTTTTTCCCGTTCTGACGTTTTTTGTCGCAATCCGCCGGTTTCGACCGGCGAACAAACCGTCCCTCCCGGACAAGGAAGGACCTGAGCGGCCGGGAGGCCACGGAACGAAGATGGTATCGGAAGCGCCGCCATTCTGGTGGACCAAGGCGGATTGGCGTGCGCGCGCGTTGTGGCCGTTGTCATGGGTTTACGGACGGATCGCCGGCATGCGAATGGATCGCGCGCAGCGCGCCTCGGTGCCGGTCCCTGTCATCTGCGTCGGCAACTTCACCGTCGGCGGCGCCGGCAAGACGCCGACCTCCATCGCGCTTGCCCGCGTCATCCGCGAGAAGGGGCTGAAGCCCGGGTTCTTGAGCCGCGGTTATGGCGGCTCGCTCGACGTGACGACAGTCGTCGACCTGGAACATCACCGCGCCCGCGATGTCGGCGACGAACCGCTGCTGTTGGCGAAGGAAGGCTTGACGGTCGTTTGCCGCCGCCGCGTCGATGGGGCTCGCCGGCTGGTGAAGGAAGGCGTCGACATCATCATCATGGACGACGGTTTCCAGAGCGCGCGGTTGGCCTTCGACTTCGCGCTTTTGGTAATCGATTCCCGCCGCGGCATCGGCAACGGCTATCTGGTGCCGGCCGGTCCGGTGCGGGCGCCGCTGTCGAACCAGCTCCGCCATGCTACGGCCCTGCTCAAGATCGGCGACGGCACCGAAGCCGACGCCCTGATCCGTCGCGCCGCCCGCGCCGGCAAACAGATCTACGAAGCCGAGGTCATAAGGCACGACGACGGTTCGCTGAATGGCGTCAAGGTGCTTGCCTGGGCGGGCATTGCCGATCCGGAGAAGTTCTACCGCACCGTCCGGGAGACGGGCGCCGTCATCGAGGAAACCCGCAGTTTTCCCGACCATCACCATTTTTCCGAGGACGAGATCGCCGATCTGCTCGACCGGGCTGCAGCGCTCGGATGCCAGCTTGTCACCACCGCCAAGGATCTTGTGCGCCTGGAGCCCGGCCACGGCCGCGCCGCGGAGCTTGCCGCAGCGAGCAGGGTGATCGAGATCGACGTACGCTTCGACGACCCGATGGCGCCAAAAAAGATCATCGAGACGGCGCTTGCCGCGGCGCGTGCCCGCAAGCTGCGCGAAGGCGCGGCTAAGTAACGGCGCCTTTCGGGCCTTGGTGTGCCGGCGCTCGGGCTTGGTTAGCGGCGTTGGTTGGGCAGCGCGCCTGCGCGCTTTTCCGCCTCGAGCGAAGCTTCCGCGTCGACATAGGGCTCCTGCCGGGCGACGCTCCAGTAACGCAGTTCATCGACGGGGATGGTCTTGCCGGTCATCGCGCAGATCACGTGCGAGCCCGCAAGCACGATCTGAAAGTCGCCGTCGAGATAACGGATCTTCGCTTCGCGCGAAGCGCTTCCTTCAAACCGGTTCATCATGCTCGGCGCCTGTTTCCGTCTTCGTTATGGGTTCTCTGGTCTAGCTCGCCGCCCGGAAAAATGCCAGTCGCATTTCGCCGGACGGGAAGATCAGCTCCGGCCGAACAGCCGTTCGATGTCGGAGAGCTTGAGTTCGATATAGGTGGGGCGGCCGTGGTTGCACTGGCCGGAGCCGGGCGTCGCCTCCATTTGCCTCAAAAGCGCGTTCATCTCCTCTATTCGCATGCGCCGGCCTGAACGCACCGAACCGTGGCAGGCCATGGTCGCGGCGAGATATTCGAGCCGACTCGTCAGCCCGCTTGCCGTATCCCATTCGGCAAGCTCGTCGGCGAGCTGGCGCACGAGGCCGACGGCATCCATTTCGCCGAGCATGGCCGGCGTTTCGCGCACCGCGATCGCGCCCGGGCCGAACCGCTCGATCGCAAGGCCCAGGCGGGAGAACTCCTCCGCATGGGTCATCAACCGGTCGCAGTCGTCTTCGGGCAGATCGACGATCTCCGGGATCAGCAGCGCCTGGGCGGCGACCGGCCGCGAATGCAGTGCCGTACGCATGGCCTCGAACACCAGCCGCTCGTGGGCGGCATGCTGGTCGACAATGACGAGGCCGTCATCGGTCTGGGCGACGATGTAGTTTTCGTGCAGCTGGGCGCGCACGGCGCCGAGCGGGAAGGACTGCGGCTGCGGCGGTTGCTGGACCTCCGGCGCCGGCACGGGCATTTCCCGCTCGAACGGGATGGCAACACGCGCCGATGGGGCGGAAAACGCCGCAAAGCTCGCCTGCGGCTGCTCGCCGAGATGGCGCAGCATGGAGTCGAATTGTGTCGGCCGGGAAGGCGACGTCTCGGCGCTCCAGGGCTGCGGGCGATAATCGCCGGAGCGGAACGCCTGCATCATGCCGCGGGCGCCCGTCGTTGCGGCGCGGTCGCCGTCGCGCGTCAGCGCCTGGCGGATCGCGCCGATGATCAGCCCGCGGATGAGGCCGGGGTCGCGGAAGCGCACGTCGGACTTTGCCGGATGCACGTTGACATCGACGAGCGCCGGGTCGAGCGTGATCGACAGCACGGCGACCGGATAGCGGCCGCTCGGGATCGTCTCGGAATAGGCGGCACGGATCGCCGACAGCAGCAACTTGTCCTGTACCGGGCGGCCGTTGACGAAGACATATTGCTGCAGCGAGTTGCCGCGATTGAAGGTCGGCACGCCGGCAAAGCCGGTCAGTTCCACGTCTTCCCGCGCTGCATCGATCTCGATCGCGTTGTCGCGGAAATCCTTGCCGAGCACCTGCGCCATGCGCGCCAGCCGGTCGTCGCCGGTTGCCGGGAATTCGAGCGTCGAGCGGTCGCTGCCCGAGAGCACGAAACGGACCGCCGGAAACGCGATCGCCATGCGGCGCACCACTTCCGAAATGGCGGCCGCTTCTGCCTTCTCGGTCTTCATGAACTTCAGCCGGGCCGGGGTGGCGAAGAACAGGTCGCGTACCTCGACCACCGTGCCGGTATTGGCGGGCGATGGGCGCACCGGATCGGTCTTCCCTCCGGCAATGGCGATGATCGCTCCTTCGCTGGCGCCGGCCTTGCGTGTCGTGATCGACAGCCGGGCGACCGAACCGATCGACGGCAGGGCCTCGCCGCGGAAGCCAAGGGTGCGGATGTCGAACAGGCTGTCGTCGAGCTTCGACGTACAGTGCCTTCGCACCGCCAATTCAAGGTCGCCAGGCGTCATGCCCGAGCCGTTGTCGGTGACGCGCAGCAGCGTCTTGCCACCGCCGGCGGTTGCGATCTCGATGCGGGTCGCGCCAGCGTCGAGCGCATTCTCGATCAGCTCCTTGGCGGCGCTGGCGGGACGTTCGATCACTTCGCCGGCGGCGATCTGGTTGATGAGGGTTTCTGAAAGCTGCTTGATGGCCATGCCCCATTTTCCGGGATTCGCCACGGAAACGGAAGGGGGAACGATATCTCGTCCCCGGTCACGAGCGTCTGGTGCGGTTACCCTTGAAAAATGAGCGAGGGTTTAATCGGCCCTTAACACTCTGCTGCGATTTTCCACAACAACCTGAATGATCACGGGTTTTGTCTTTTGAGCCTTGCGGCGTAGCTGGACGCCGCACTCCCGCCGCTCGAAGAGACGCCTGCCAAGGCCACCCCAGCATGTCCCGAAATGAAACCGCCGTTGCAGCGCCGCGCGTCTTTGGAAAGACGCGGCAGGTCGTTGTGGCACTTTGAATGGCCGCCTGTTCTGCCTTGATCCAAGGGTGATCCAGGGACACATGCGGTAGGCGAGTGAGGACAGTGCGATGAGCGATGGGGCGCCCAACGGCGCGGACATCAACAGGGTCATTCTTGAGTCGAGTTGCGACGCACTCGGCATCGCTGTGCTTGTCTGCAGCCGGGACGATACCATTCTCTTTGCCAGCCGCACGATGCTGCAATTTTTCCCGGTGCCGGCGGAAGCCCTGATGCCGGGCACGCGGCTCCGCGATTTCCTCGGCGCCGTTTACGACACCGGCGTCCGTCCGGGCACCGTTCCGGAAAACAGCCGCCGGCGCACCAACCGCGAGGAATGGATTGCCGAGCACATGGCGCTGCATTGGCGCGAGCGCTACGAGAGCGTCGAGCGCGCCGGCCGCACCCGCTGGGTTTCCATGCGCAAGCGCCGTCTGTCGAGCGGCATGGGCATCCTGTCGATCAGCGACGTCTCCGACCAGAAGAAGCGCGACGAACAGCTCCAGACCGACCTGGAGCGGGTGGAGCTGACCGAGCAGATCCTCGACGCCCAGCCCAATCCCATCTGCGTCAAGGACCGCAATCTCAATTACATCGCGGTCAACAAGGCCTTCTGCCTGATCCATGACCTGGCGCAGGACGCCATTCTCGGCCGCTCGGCATGGGACCTGGTCGAGAGCGACCTGGCGGAGCGCTTCGAACAGTCCGATCGCGTGGTGCTCGAAACCGGCAAGCCGTTTTCGCAGGCCGAGCACATCGTGCGTGCCGATGGCAGCGATCTCTGGGTGCTGACCCGCAAGTACCGCGTCGGCATGCCCGGTCGCCACTTCGTCGTCACCTGCATGAACGACGTGACCGATATTGCCGTCTTGTACCAGGGCGGCGAGGAGCCTTCGAGCGAAGCCACGCTGCAGATCCGCGACTACAGCATCTTCACCGCGGCGCAGAATTTCTACGATCCTTTCCGGGCGCTGAATGTCCAGCAGCTCGTCGAGGCGGGGTCGATGATCGAGACCTTGCCGGCGCGGGGCCTGCGGGTGCTTCTCGCCACCGACGACCGATCGCTGGAGGAGCGGCTTGTCGCCCGGCTGCGCGGCTCCGGGCTCGACGCCTGCGCGGTTCGCGATGCCGACGAATTGCACGCCTTCTGCGCGGCCGTCGACGAGGCGGGGCTGAAACTCGACATCCTCTTGCTCGACGCGGCTTTCCCGGAGCGGCGGAAGGTCGCCGCCGGCTGGCGCGACAGCCCGATCCTCCCGGTGTCTGAGGATCAGGACGGGGCGGCGGTGCTTGCGGAAGTCTTTCGCGTCTGCTCCGAGCGGGCTGGCGCCGCGCCGCAACAGGAATGGTCGCTGTCGTTCGAGGCCGAGGAGATCGCGCCGCCGCCGCCGGCGCCGCAGGTCGATGTGCTCGTTGCCGAGGACAACCAGATCAACCAGTTCGTCTTCACCCAGATCCTCGAAGGGCTCGGCGTTTCTCATCGGATCGCCGCCAACGGCCGCGAGGCCGTCGAACTCTGGCACGAACTGCAACCGGCCCTTGTGCTGATGGATGTGTCGATGCCGGTCATGAACGGCTTCGACGCCACCGTCGCGATCCGGTCGGCGGAGAAGGGACGCACACAGAAAACGCCGATCATCGGCGTTACCGCCCAGGCCCTGGATATCGACCTGCAGCAATGCAAGGCATCCGGCATGGACGACCACATCATGAAGCCGGTGAGCCCCGACATGATCGAGGCGGTGCTGAGAAAATTCATGCCGGTGAAGGCAGTACGAACGGCAGGTTGAGTAAAAAGGCGTGTCAACTCGCTAGAATTGGGGAGGCCAATGGCAAATCTTGGAGCGGCGCGATATCGGATTGTTAACCGCCGATTGCGATCGTCTGCACCGAATTGCCGCTAAAGTGTAGAGCCCCATCCGTATGCCTCGCATCCACCTCGTTGCCCAAGCCCCGGTCGTGTCGGAAGGACACAGCCGGTCTGCGTCGTGGCGCGGGCTGGCGATGCGGTCTATCGGGCATCGCCCCTGCCAGATGAATGGGGGACGGCGATGATGACAGCGGAAACGCCCTACCACCGCGTTGGCCGCGAGGTGTCTGCCACCTGGGGCGACGTCGATCCGCTGACCGGTCTCGGCAACGCCCGTTGCCTGCGCCAGAGCGTGCTTGACCTCGCTGAGGAGCGGGCCAGCGACCCGGCCCCGTTCACCATCGGCCTTGCCAATATCGACGGCTTCAAGCCGATCAATGACCTGTTCGGACCCGAGGCAGGCGACGAGATCCTCTGCCAGGTGGCCTATCGGCTGAAGGCCTGCGCGCCTGAAGGCGCCACCATCACCCGTTTCGACAGCGACGAATTCGCCTTCGTGTTGCCGCTGATCTTCGAGCGCAAGGGCGCCGAGAAGATCGGGCAGATGCTGAAGGAAGTGCTGTCTGCCCCCTTCGATCTCGGCGACCGCCATGTTCGTCTGTCCGCCTCGTTCGGCTTCGCCGTCTATCCCTTTGCGGGCGAGGTGTTCGAGGACCTCCTGAAAAGCGCCGACACTGCGCTTTATCGCTCGAAGCGCCGCGGTCGCGGGCAGATCACCGTCTATTCGCAGGAGATCGCCCAGGAGATGAAGCGCGCGACTCAGCTCGAACAGGCGCTGCGCAATGCCATCATCGCCAACGAGGTCGACGTGCACTTCCAGCCGATCGTCGATCTGCGCAACGACGCGGTTGTCGGCTTCGAGGCCCTGGCGCGCTGGTGCGATGCCGATCTCGGTTATGTCTCGCCGGCAGTGTTCGTGCCGCTCGCAGAAGAGCGCGGCTTCATCGATTCGCTCGCCGAGGTGCTGCTGCGCAAGGCGGCCCATGCCGCCCTTTCCTGGCCGAAGGAACTCTTCCTCTCCTTCAATCTTTCCTCGGCGCAGCTGACGGATCCGACCACCAGCCGGCGCCTGTTGTCGATCATCAGCCAGATCGGCCTCGACCCGCGGCGGCTGGAGCTGGAGATCACCGAGACGGCCGTCATGGCCGATGCGGATATCGCCCAGAAGATCGTTGCCGAACTGCGCGCCGCCGGTGTCCGCGTCTCGCTCGACGACTTCGGCACCGGCCAGTCGAGCCTCGGCCGGCTGCGCGACTTCTCCTTCGATAAGGTCAAGATCGACCGGGCCTTCGTCTCGCGCATCTCGGCCGATCGCGCCTCGGAGCATATCATCAAGGCGATCGTGTCGATGTGCGAGGGGCTCGAGCTCGAAGTCGTCGCCGAAGGTATCGAGGATTTTTCCGAGGCCCTGAAGCTGAAGGCACTCGGCTGCGGCCTGGGGCAGGGCTATTTCTACGGAAAACCTGCCGATGCGGTGGCAACGATGCGCTATCTTGCCGATCGCTACCGCGATCTTCCCGTCCAGGCCTGATCCGGGTTAGTCCTCGGTCCCGGACATCTCAGCGCGGTCGCGCCGTCCTTCATCCAGCAGCCAGTCACGCACCCTTTTGGCCTGCGCATTCAGTTCGCGCGATCGCGGCCAGACGACGTAGAAGGCAAGGCCGGTCTTCAGCACGTGCCCGGCGACCGGGACCAGCGCGCCCGAGCGGATCTGCGGATAGATCAGGTGTTCCCAGCCGAGCGCCACGCCTTCGCCGGACAGTACCGCCTGGATCACCAGGACATAGTCGTTGATCGAAAGGCGACGAGCCTGCTTGGGATAGGCATGACCGGCGCTCGCAAACCACTCGGTCCAATCGCAGGCGCGGCGCACCGGCTCTTCCAGGTGGATGAGATTGTGGCTGGGCAGGTCGGCGGCCGTCTTCGGCAGGCCATGCCGCTCGATGTAGGCGGGTGTGGCGACCGCGTTGACTACCTCGTCGGCGAGCAGGGCGGCATGGTAGCGCGGCCAATGGCTGGGGTCGCCGCCGCGGATGCCGAGCGGGATCGGCTCTTCTTCCAGGTCGAGGTCGCGCACGCTGGTCTGGATCCGGAGGTCGATTTCCGGCAGGTCCTCGCGCATGCGGTTGAGGCGGGGCAGCATCCACATCGAGGCAAAGGCGGTCGACGCCGCCAGCGTCACGTTGGTCTCGCGGCCCTTGGCGCGAATGTCTTCGGCCGACTTCTGGATGCGCGACAGGCCGACCGACACGTCGGCATGGAATTTTTCCCCCGCCTCGGTGAGTTCCACGGCGCGGTGCACGCGGTGAAACAGCGGCACGCCCAGCTGTTCCTCAAGTCCGCGCACGGCGTAGGAGACCGCAGCCTGGGTCATGCCGAGCTCGTTGGCAGCACGGGTGAAGTTCTGGTGGCGGCCGGCCGCCTCGAACACGATGAGGCTTGCGGCTGACGGAAGCAGGCGGCGCAGGTTTTCCATAAATCATGCTTATAGCATGGATCGAATTTTTCCAGCGTTACAATGGAATTTTTCGCCCATAGCATCACCTGAGATGATGGGAGGATACGCGCATGGATACGGCATTGGCAACGGATGCGGCGGCACCGAGACGGACGCGCGGCACACGGCCGAACCGGCGCGAGGGCGCGGGGCGCAGCCTTGGCGTTCCCTACATTATCCGCAACATTCCTACCTATGATATCCTTGGCGAGGAAAGCCTGCTTCGGATCGAGGCGGTCGCCGATCGCATTCTCGCCGAGGTGGGTATCGAGTTCCGCGACGACCCCGAAGCGCTCGACCACTGGAAGCGGGCCGGTGCGAAGGTCGATGGCGTCCGGGTGACCTTCGAGCCGGGCATGCTCAAGGAAATCGTCTCCTCGGCGCCGCGCCAGTTCACCCAGCATGCCCGCAATCCGGCCCGCAATGTCGAGATCGGCGGCAACAGCGTCGTCTTTTCGCCTGCCTATGGTTCGCCCTTCGTCATGGATCTCGACAAGGGGCGGCGCTACGGCACGATCGAGGACTTCCGCAACCTGATCAAGCTGGCTCAGTCGAGCCCCTGGCTGCACCATTCGGGCGGCACGATCTGCGAGCCGGTCGACGTGCCGGTCAACAAGCGCCACCTCGACATGGTCTACAGCCATATCAAATATTCCGACCGCGCTTTCATGGGCTCGATCACAGCGGAAGAGCGGGCCGAGGACTCGATCGAGATGGCGCGCATTCTCTTCGGGCGCGATTTCGTCGATCGCAACTGCGTCATCCTCGGCAACGTCAACGTCAATTCGCCGCTCGTCTGGGACGGCACGATGACGAGGTCTCTGCGCGCCTATGCGCGGGCAAACCAGGCCGCGGTGATCGTGCCGTTCATCCTCGGTGGCGCCATGGGGCCGGTCACCAATGCCGGCGCCATTGCCCAGTCCTATGCCGAGACGCTGGCCGGCTGTGCGCTGACCCAGCTCGAGCGCAAGGGTGCCCCGGTCATCTTCGGCAATTTCCTGTCGTCCATGTCGCTGCGTTCGGGCTCGCCCACCTTCGGCACGCCGGAGCCGGCGATCGGCAGCATGGTGGTCGGCCAGCTTGCGCGCCGGCTCGGCCTGCCGCTGCGCTGTGCCGGCAACTTCTCCAACTCCAAGCTGCCGGATGCGCAAGCGATGCAGGAAGGCGCGATGTCGATGCTGTCGGCGGTGCATTGCGGCGCCAACTTCATCCTGCACTCGGCCGGTTTCGTCGATGGGCTGCTCGCTATGTCCTACGAGAAGTTCGTCATGGACACGGACTTCTGCGGCGCGCTGCATTCCTATCTCGCCGGCGTCGTCGTCGACGACAACACGCTCGCCATGGACGCCTTCCTGCAGGTCGGTCCCGGCAGCCATTTCCTCGGCTGCGACCACACGATGCGCAACTACCAGACCGCCTTCTGGGACTCGGCCCTTTCGGACAACGAACCCTTCGAGAAATGGCTCGAGGAGGGCGAGACCGACATGGCGACACGCGCCAACCGCGCCTGGAAGAAGACGCTTGCCGAATATGAAGCGCCGCCGCTGGATGTGGCGCTCGACGAGGCGCTGATCGATTATGTCACGCGTCGCAAGGATAGCATGGCGGATGCTTGGTACTGACGAAGCCGGCATGCTCGGTCGCCTTTCAAGGAACAGGAAATGACATCGTCGAAAGACCCGCTGCTGCAGCCTTACCGCCTGAAACACCTGACGCTCAAGAATCGGATCATGTCGACGTCCCATGAGCCGGCCTATTCCGAAGATGGCATGCCGAAGGACCGCTACCGGCTCTATCACCTGGAAAAGGCCAAGGGCGGCATGGCGCTGACGATGACCGCCGGCTCGGCGATCGTGTCGGAGGATTCGCCGCCGGCCTTCGGCAATCTCCACGCCTACTCAGACGAGATCGTGCCGTGGCTGAAGAAGATCGCCGACGACTGTCATGAGCATGACTGCGCCGTGATGATCCAGCTTACCCATCTCGGCCGCCGGACCGGCTGGAACAAGGGTGACTGGCTGCCGGTGCTCTCCGCCTCGCCGGTGCGTGAGGCGGCGCATCGTTCTTTTCCGAAGGAGATCGAGGACTGGGACATCGAGCGCATCGTTAGCGACTATGCAGCGGCGGCAAGCCGCATGCAGGCCGCCGGTCTCGACGGTATCGAGCTAGAGGCCTACGGCCATCTGATAGACGGTTTCTGGTCGCCGGCAACCAACCAGCGCGACGATGCCTTCGGCGGCTCGCTCGACAACCGCCTGCGGTTCACCGACATGGTGCTCGACGCCATCCGCGCCTCCGTGGGCAAGGACTTCATCGTCGGCATCCGCATGGTCGCCGACGAGGATTGGGACAAGGGGCTTTCGAAGGAGGAGGGCGTCGAGATCGCCCGGCGGCTCGCGGGGTCCGGCAAGGTCGATTTCCTCAACGTCATCCGCGGCCATATCGATCACGACGCGCCGCTCACCAAGGTCATCCCGATCCAGGGCATGGCCGCGTCGCCGCATCTCGATTTCGCCGGAGAGGTGAGGGCGGCGACGAAGTTCCCGGTCTTCCATGCCGCCCGCATCGCCGATGTGGCCACCGCCCGCCACGCGATTGCCGAAGGCAAGCTCGACATGGTCGGCATGACCCGCGCACATATCGCCGACCCGCACATCGTCAGGAAGATCGAGGAGGGCCGGGAGGCCCAAATCCGCCCCTGCGTCGGCGCCACCTACTGCCTCGATCGCATCTATGAAGGCGGCGGTGCGCTCTGCATCCACAATGCCGCTACCGGGCGCGAGGCGATCGTGCCGCATGTCATCCGCAAAAGTGAAGGGCCGAAGCGCAAGGCCGTGGTCGTCGGCGCCGGCCCGGCTGGGCTCGAGGCGGCCCGGGTGCTTGCCGAGCGCGGGCATCAGGTCGAGGTGCTGGAGGCGACCGGCGAGGCAGGTGGCCAGATCCTGCTCGCCCAGCGCAATCCACGCCGCCGCGAGCTGATCGGCATCGTCGACTGGCGGCTCTCCGAACTGGAGCGGCTCGGTGTGCCGATCCACTACAATGTCTTTGCCGGCGTGGACGACATTCAAGAGCGCGTCCCGGATCTCGTCGTCGTCGCGACCGGCGGCATTGCCCAAAATCCCACACTCGACAAAGGCGACGACCTCGTCGTGTCGAGTTGGGACATCATCGCCGGAACAGTGAAGCCGGAGGGGCCGGTGCTGCTCTATGACGACAACGGTGCCCACAGCGGCATGACGGCGGCCGACCTGATCGCGCGTGCCGGCGTCGAACTCGAAATCGTCTCGCCCGAGCGGATGTTCGCGCCCGAGGTCGGGGGCATGAACCATGTGCCCTATGCCGCTGCCTTTGCCGAACACAATGTGCGGGTGACGATCAACACACGGCTGAAAACCGTGCGGCGGGAGGGCAACGGCCTGGTGGCGACGCTCGGTTCCGATTTTTCGGACAAGGCCACGGTCGAGAGACGTGTGGCGCAAGTGGTGGTCGAGCATGGCACGATGCCGATGGACGAGCTCTATCGTGAACTGAAGCCGCTTTCGCGCAATCTGGGCGCCGTCGACTACAAGGCGCTGCTTCGCGGCGAGAACCCCATCCCGCAGAAAAACCCGGATGCCGGCTTCGACATGTTCCGCATCGGTGATGCGGTTTCGAGCCGCAACATCCATGCGGGGATCTACGATGCCTTGCGTTACGGCGTGCTCGTCTAAACACGGCAAGAGCGGCGGTGTGAACCGCCGCTCCCTGTGCACTCAACAACAACCTGATACCAATTACTGCTGCGGCTGAGCCGGTGCCGTGCTCGTCGAAGAGGTCGTCGATGTGTCAACCGGCTGGTTGGCGTTCTGCTCGGCGATCTTCTGCGACTTGGTCTTGAATTCCGGAGCCGCCTTCAGCGTATCGGCGGTTTCCGTCGTCGTCAGCTTCAGCTTGTCCGTGTTGGGCTGCTCGGCAATCGTGATGCGATCAAACGGAACCGCTACGTCCTTTTCACCGAGGCCCAGGAAGCCGCCGACACCGATCACGGCCGCTTCCACGCCGCCATCCTTCTTCATGATCAGGTCGTTGATCTCGCCGATGCTTTCGTCTCCGGCATTGTAGACGCTCTGGCCGATATAGGTGCTGGCCGCGATCTGGTCGCTCTCCTGCTCGGTCAGATAGGTGGCGTTCGATTGCGCCATATCAGCGGGCTTGGTTTCCGTGATCGGCGGCTTCGTTTCAGCCTGGTCGGCCGGGGCCGTGGCGTCCGGGGCAGGCTGCGCCGGCTGCATCGTCTGCGGCTGATCCATCGGCTTGGTTGCGTCCTGCGCGAAAGCCACCGGGGCGACAGTAAGACCCGCGAAGAGCGCGCCGGCTGCGACGGTTGTTACGAGTTTCTTGATCATCTCAAACTGCCTTTCCTTGACGTTTCGATCAGGGCGCGGGCCTGGCTTCTGCCGCCAGGTCCACCGCGCCGGTGATATGGTGTCAACGCCCGGGGGCGCGAACGGTTCCGGAAAAATACTCAAAGTTTCAGGGATGAAAGATCCGTTGCCGGTGAGCGTGGCCTTGGATCGCGATTTTCCAAGGATTGCCGGCAATCTCCTGCGGACATGTATTTCAGTCTTCGAATATATGTATTTTAGTGATCAATTACGTACTTCGCGCCATTCATGAATTCTTGAGTGTTCTTGCTGATACTTGTCCCATGGCAGGAAATAGCGCGCAGCGTCGTCACCCTGTTATCTCGGGATGGTTTTCACGATGTTCTTGCCGCGCCGCTTTCTTTCGATTTCCCTGCTCTCCGTTCTGGCGATGGCCGGCCTCGTTCTGATCGAGCGCAATCTTTTCGGCCTGCGCTATTTTTCGGAGCGGGTTCCCGGCGTCGAGCCCTACAATCTCTGGCATGCCTGGGTGGCGCTGAGCCTGTCGCTTGCGGCTGTTCAGGGATTTACCCGCGACGCCGCCTGGCTTGGCGCGCCGGAGCTGCGGCTGGCGTCCGGGCGTGAGCTTGGGCTTTGTGTCGCCAGCTGGATGCTCGCCGTGCTGATGGCGCTGGTGTTCGTTGCCGATCCCCTCGGCTTCAGCCTACTGGCGCGCGAAGACGGCCTGGTCGAATGGGCGTCTGCCCTGTTGATCTTCATCGCCAGCGGCTTCTTTGCATTTACCGCCGTCGGGCAGCTGCGCGTGGCCCGTTCGGGAATGGGGCGCCGCGCCTGGATGGCCGCGGCGTTTGCAGCGCTTCTGGCGCTTTGCTTTTTCGTGGTCGGCATGGAGGAGATATCCTGGATGCAGCGCGTCTTCGGCATCGCCACGCCGGAGGGCCTGCTCGCGCTCAACAAGCAGCAGGAACTGAACCTGCACAACATCTCCACCGGCTTCTCGGAGTTGCTCTACTACACCGGCAGCTTCTTCCTTCTGACGCTGGCGCCCTTCGTCTGGCTCTATCTGCGCAAGAACGTCAGTCTTGGCCGGCTCGGTGCCTTCGCCCCGAGCGTGCTGGTGCTGGTGGCAAGCGCCCCGATGGCCGCCTTCAACAGCGACAACTGGAGCATGCTGCCGACGCAGATGATGGTGATGATGACCGTGATCATACTGCTGGTGATCGCCGATATCGCACTGAGGGCGGGGCATTGGCGCGAGTTCATCGTGCTGACGGCCGGCGCCGTTCTGATCGTCGCGATCCAGGAGCTGTTCATCCTCCAGGCTTCCACGCTCGTGCGCCTTTGGGATGCGACCGAGTACAAGGAGTTTTTCATCGCGCTCGGGCTTGCCATCTACGGCTTTGAAACCTGGGCGCGGCTGCGCTCGCCGGCCTCGAGCCTTTCGCGATTGGGCTCCCGTCCTCTGGCCGGATAAAAATACCCCGCCGGATGGGCGGGGTATCTGGAGCGCTTCTGCTTCGAAATGGGTCCGAAGCCGTCAGTGGCTTTCGCGCAGCACTTCGCTGCCGCTGGCGCCGACGAGGAAGTCGAGGTCAGCACCCTTGTCGGCCTGCAGCACCGTATCCTGGTAGAGCTTGTAGTAGCCGCGGGTCCATTTCTGCGGCGGCGCCTGCCAAGCGGCCATGCGCGTCTGAAACTCTTCCTCGCTGATCATCAGGTTGAGTTCGCCCTTCATCGCGTCGAGGCGGATGCGGTCGCCGGTCTTGACGATGGCGAGCGGCCCGCCGGCATTCGATTCCGGGCTGACATGCAGGACCACGGTGCCGAAGGCAGTGCCCGACATGCGGGCGTCGGACACGCGCACCATGTCGCGCACGCCCTTTTCGACGAGGCGCCGCGGGATCGGCATGTTGCCGACCTCGGCCATGCCCGGGTAGCCCTTGGGCCCGCAGCCCTTGAGCACGAGGATCGTGTCTTCCGTGACCGGCAGGTCCGGATCGTCGATCTTCGCCTTCAGTTCCTCGATCGTCTCGAAGACATAGGCCGGGCCCTCATGCACCAAGAGATGCTCGCTGGCCGCCGACGGCTTGATGACGGCGCCGTTCGGGGCAAGGTTGCCCTTGAGCACGCGAATGCCGGCAGCGGCTCGCAGCGGATTGTCGAGCGGGCGGATGACGTCGTCGTTATAGACTTCGGCGTCTTCCCAATATTTGCTGATCGGCACGCCGAACACCGTCGGCGCATCGGCGTGCAGCAGGTGCTGGATGCGGTTCATTACCGCCGGCAGGCCGCCGGCATAGGCGAGATCTTCGATCAGGTACTTGCCAGACGGCATGCAGTTGACGATGCAGGGCACCTGGCTGCCGACCCGGTCGAAATCCTCAAGACAGAGATCGACGCCGGCGCGACCGGCGATCGCCAGCATGTGAACGACGGCATTGGTCGAGCCACCGACGGCGGCATTGGCGATGATGCCGTTTTCGAAGTTCTTCTTGGTCAACACCTTCGACAGGCGCAGGTCCTCGTGCACCATCTCGACGATGCGCTTGCCGGTCATATGCGACAGCGCCATGCGGCGAGCGTCGACGGCCGGCAGTGCTGCATTGGTCGGCAGCGACAGGCCCATGGCTTCGACGATCGAGGCCATGGTGGTGGCCGTGCCCATGGTCATGCAGACGCCCGGTGAGCGCGACATGCCGCTTTCGGCTGCCATGAACTCCTGCATGCTCATGTCACCGGCACGCACGGCCTCGGAGAACTTCCAGACATCCGTGCCGGAGCCGATGTCCTTGCCCTTCCATTTGCCGTTCAGCATCGGGCCGGAGGAGACGACGATCGTCGGCAGGTCGACGGAAGCAGCGCCCATCAACTGGCCGGGAGTGGTCTTGTCGCAGCCGCCGAGCAGCACCACGCCGTCGATGCCATAGGCGCGGATCGCCTCTTCGACGTCCATGGCGAGCAGGTTGCGGAAGAGCATCGCGGTCGGGCGCATCTGCGTTTCGCCCAGCGAAGACACCGGGAACTCGACCGGAAAACCGCCGGCTTCCCAGACGCCGCGCTTCACGCCCTCGGCGAGGATGCGCAGGTGACTGTTGCACGGGGTCAGTTCCGACCAGGTGTTGCAGATGCCGATGATCGGGCGGCCGTCGAACACGTGGTCCGGAAATCCCTGGTTCTTCATCCAGGAACGATGGATGAAACCATCCTTGTCGGTGCCGCCGTACCAGTGACGGCTGCGCAGTTCTTTCTTCTTGTCGCTCATGCGAGCTCCTCCTCACCATGCGATCTAACGCGTGGCTGAATTGTATGACTTTTTATTGGCGCTTCGCCAAGAGTCCCGTGGCCAAGAATTTCCGGTCAGAGACGGAAAGACGGCTCGAACCGGCCTTTGACGCTGATGCCGAGGTCAAAGGTCTTGCCGGCATGCGGGTCCGCCGCACGCGTTGCCTCGTCCATGTCCTGCCAGGCGGATGTCACCAGCATGCGGTCAGCCTTCGGCCCGATGAAGGCTGTGCAGCTGGGCTGCGTCGTCGGCATCGCGTAACGCGCGATGCGCGCGCCGTCAGGCCGGTAGACGTCGACCGTGCCGCTGCCCCAGCGGGCGTTCCAGATCAGGCCGTCGGCATCGCAGACGGAACCGTCGATGCCGCCAGCTTCACCGCTGCCATCGACGAGCAGGCTCGGTTCGCCCTTGGGCAGTCCCGTCTCGGCATCGATGTCGACGCGCATCAGGTGGTTGATGTCGGTGTCTACGAAATAGGCGACGGTTCCATCCGGCGAGAAGCAGATGCTGTTGGGAATGGTGATGGCGTCGTAGAGCTTCGTCACCCTGGTGCCGGCGACGTGATAGATCGCGCCCGAGCCCTTTTCGGCGCTGCGGCCCATGGTGCCGATCCACAGAGAACCGGACGCATGCACGCGGCCGTCGTTCGAGCGATTGATCGGCTTGTCCTCAAGCGTGGTGAGCACGCTGAGAGCGCCGGTCCGCGTATCCCTGACAAAGAGGCCCTGGTCGGAGGCAATGAGTTGCCGGGCCGGGTCGATGACGGCGAGCACGCTGCCGAGGAAGGGCAGGGCATGCACCGTCTTGCGCCCGCTTTGCAGGTGCAGCTCATGCAGTTCCTGACCCTTGATGTTGAACCACCAGGCGGTGCCGGTCGCCGGATCATAGGTCGGGCCTTCCCCGAGGATCGACGTCGCTTCGCAGAGAATGCTGCCGGCAAAGGGAATGGTGTCGCTCATCACTGTGCTCCGTAGACGGCGTCGTAGGCCTTGATGGTGGCAACGGCGCGCTCGCGGACTTCGGCCGCGCTCAAGCCGGGCTTGTAGAGGCTCGATCCGAGACCGAAGCTGCGGATGCCGGCCTTGGCGTAGTCGCCGAAGTTCGCGTCCGAAACCCCGCCGACGGCAGCGATTTCCAACTCTGGCGGCAGGATCGCGCGGATCGCGATGATGCCCGATGGGCCGAGCACGCTTGCCGGAAAGAACTTGAGGCCGGTGGCGCCCGCTGCCGCAGCCGAAAGTGCCTCGGTCGGGGTCAGCACGCCCGGCATGGTGACCATGCCCTTCTCTGCGGCAAGCGAGATGACCGCTGGCTCGACATTCGGGCTCACCATCAGGCGGCCGCCCACATCGGCAAGCTGTTCCACCTGCGCCGTCGTCAGCACCGTGCCGGCGCCGATCAGGCAGCCCTCGGGCGCCATCTTCACGGCGGTCTCGATCGAGCGGAACGGATCGGGCGAGTTCAGCGGGATCTCGATCGCGGTGAAGCCAGTTTCGATCAGAGCGCCGACGACGCCTGCGGTTTCCTCGGGCTTGAGGCCGCGCAGGATGGCGATCAGCGGGTACTTCATCGACGGAAAGGGAATGCGGGTCATGAGCGTGTCTTTCGTTCAGAGGGGCCAGATCGCCTGGGCGGCGGTCGAGAGGCCGGAGCGGACGGCGGTGTCGGCATCGACCACCTGGAGCGGGCAGTCGAGGCTTTCGAGCGCCGCCTGATAGAGCGTGCCGAGGGAACCGGAGGCGACGAGGCAGATGCTGTCGATCGTCCTGGCCGAAGCCAGCGCGCCGGCGATCTCAAGCCCGATCAGCGTGCCCGAAAGCAACGCCTTGGCGTCGGTCGCGCTTGCGCCGTGCAGCAGTTGGCCGGAGCGCGCGCCGAAGATCAGGCTGGTGGCAAGCGCCGGATTGGTGCGCGCCTCGGCCACCGCCGCCGCAAAGGCGGGGTGGTCGCCGGAAAACGCGTGCGCCTCGGCGATCGAGTGGCTGAGGATCGAGTGCTTGGAGATCACGTCGAACAATTCGCCGGTCATGAAAGTGGAGAAGCCGCTGACGGCGCCGTCTTCGAGCCGCACCCATTTGCTGTGCGTGCCCGGCATGCAGACGAGATGCCGACCGCGACCGAGATCGCCGGCCGCGCCGAGCAATTGCGTCTCCTCGCCGCGCATCACGTCCGGGTGCCGCCGGTCGCGTTGCGCGAGGCCCGGCAGGATGCGGATGTCGCGATCGAGATCCGGCACCGCCACGGCATGGGAGGCGATATCGGCGAGAGCGGCCGGCGTATCGAGATAGCCGGCTTCGACCCAGCCCTGCTTGGCGCCGGCCATGCCGCAGATGATCGCCGGCAGGTGGCCTGGCGCATCGACGGCGGCCAGGTGTTTTTCGAGGATCGCATGGAACCCGGTCTTGTTGGCGGTGGTCATGCCTTCGCCGCTTCGGCGTTCGGCGAGTACCGTGCCGTCCTCGCCGATGATCCACAGCCGGAAACTCGTCGTTCCCCAGTCGACCGCGGCATAATAGGCTGCCGTCATCACAGTGCGCCTCCATCGATGATCATTGTTTGCGCGGTCATGCCCGAGGAACAAGCCGACGCGAGAAATAGGCAAGGGCCGACGAGATCGTCGGCGGTGAGGCTTCGCTTCAGGCACTGCCGTTCCTGCATGCCGGCGATGTCCGCGTCCCTCAGCCACAGCCGCTTCTGTCGCTCCGTGACGATCATGCCGGGCAGGATCGCGTTGACGCGGATATTGTCGGGGCCGAGCTTTCCGGCGAGCGATTTGGTCAGGCCGACGATCGCGGCTTTCGCCGTCGCATAGGCCGGGATTTCGGCCATGTTGAGCAGATAGGCGATCGACGAGAAATTGACGATCGACCCGCCGCCGGCCTGGCGCATATGCGGTGCAATCGCCTGGCTCATGAAGAAGAGATGCCTGAGGTTGACCGCCTGGCTTTCGTCCCAGCTCTCTTCTGTCACGCTCTCCAGCGGCTCGCGATCGTCACGCGCGGCATTGTTGACGAGCACATGGATCGCGC
Organism: Ensifer sp. ENS09; assembly: GCF_014852425.1. NCBI lineage: Bacteria > Pseudomonadati > Pseudomonadota > Alphaproteobacteria > Hyphomicrobiales > Rhizobiaceae > Ensifer > Ensifer sp. ENS09. Next base: position 636,213 of record NZ_JACVBP010000002.1, on the reverse strand, counting down.
CGAGCGCGGTCGCCGCCGTCTGCGCGGCCTTCTTTACCGCGTCGATGTCGCGCAAGTCGGCGGGAATATAGAGTGGTGCGGCGAGCCTTTCGACGAGGTCGAGACTTGCCCGTTCGTCGATATCGACGAAGGCCACCCGTGCGCCCTGGTCGACGAAACCCTCGACAAGCGCTGCGCCAATGCCGGAACCGCCACCGGTGATCAGCACCGCGCGGTCCTTGAGATCATGAAACTGTGCCCTCGGCACCGGCATATTCCTGTATCCCCGATCAGTTTTGTGGCAAGATTATTGTTCCATTATTTGGAACTTGATTTTATTATATGGAATTATCGCGTTGAAGCGTCTACCTTGTCAAGGTCGCGCGCCGATCGCGCGACGGCAATCGGACACAAGCGAGCGACGATGACGAGCAAAGAGGCAGGCGGCGGGGACGAGGGGCGTGCGGCGGCTGGCACGGGCACGCTCGGCAAGGCGATCGCCGTGCTGGAAGCGGTGGTCACCGCCGACGGCCCGCAGCGCTTCACCGATATTCTCGCTCGATCCGGCCAGCCGCGTGGCACGTTGCATCGGCTGCTCAGTCACCTCGTCGAAGAAGGGCTGCTGATCCAGCGTCGCGACCTTTCCTATGAGCCTGGCCTTCGGCTGCTGACGCTTGCCTATCGCTCATGGTCTGCCAATCGCTTCCGCGATGTTGCCGAACCGCACCTGCAGCGCCTGCACGAGTTGACGGGCGAGACCGTGCATCTCGGCATCCTGCGCGAGACCGAGATCGTCTATGTCGACAAGGTCGAGAGCCGCCAGACGGTGCGCATGAGTTCGCAGATCGGCAAGGCCTCGCCGGCCTATTGCACCGGCATCGGCAAGGCGGCGCTGTCCCTGCTTGGGCAGCCGGCGTTGGAAGGCATTCTGGCTCGAACCGAATTTCACGCTTTCACGCCGCACACCCATCGCTCGGCCGCCACCTTGCTGGCGGAGATCGAGGAAATCCGGCGCGACGGACACGCTTTCGATCGCGAGGAGCATGAAACGGAGATCCGCTGCGTTGCCGCGCCCATCCTCATTCCCGGCAGCGAACTTGCGGCCGGCCTGTCGGTGACGGGGCCCGCCTACAGGGTCACCATGGAGCAATTGTCGGCCTGGGCGGCTGCGGTTCGGGCCGCGGCGCAAGCGGTTGGCGAGGACGCGGCGATCCGCCTCGGGCCCGGCCGTGGTGGACCTTGAATTCACTTTACGGTAAATTAGAAACATCGACTGGACGTGGCGCGTCTCGCTCGATAGCTTTAATATATCAGACTCAGGTTCGTGGATGGTCTTAGTCTGGTTCGTTTTTGGTATTGGTATAAATTTTTGACGTGATCTTCATGCGGCGTCAGCGGCCGGTTCCCGCATGGAACCGGATGTGGAGAAGGGCGGAAGATGATCGATTTCAGCGCGAATTTGTCGGCGTTGGCGCTTCCTGATGGGCGAACCATCCGTGGGCCGATTTGTTGTGAGGATGATATCAGGCGCGTGATCGCCCAGGTCGCGGATTCCTACGGTTTCCGTGGTTTCCTGGTGCTGGCCATTCCGGAGACGGAGAGCAACAGCCTGTCGGTCAGCGCACTGATGACGAACTACCCGGCTGCCTTTCTCAAGGGTTATGACAGCGCCGGCCTGATCAACGGCAGCCCGGTGATCCAGCGGCTGCGGCGCAGCACCATTCCCTTTACCTACGACGCGCACCAGCTCGCGCGCCGCCGTGCCGACGGCAAGGGCGACGCGGCGGTCTGCGTCTTCGAGCAGGCGAACATGCCGCGCGGCCTCTATCTGCCGGTGCACGATGCGAGCGGGCACCGCGCCGCGATCGCCTTTGGCGGCGACCGTCCTGTGGTCTCCAATGACGAGCTTCAGGAGCTCAATCTTTGGGCCGGCGTGCTCTACAGCAAATACATGGAGGTTCGCGATCGCGACAAGCGCGGTGCGGGAAGCCTTTCGCGCCGCGAGGTCGAATGTCTGCGTTGGGCGGCGGCCGGCAAGACCACCAGCGAAATGGCGAAAATTCTGGCGCTGTCCGAATATACGGTCAACCACTACCTCAACCGGGCAACGCGCAAGCTGGATTCGGTCAATCGCGTTCAGACCGTTGCAAAGGCCGTGCGCGCCGGGTTGATCAACTGATCGCCGGCACGCGTCGTACGCGAGGCTGATGGCCATATCGGCCCTCACGAGGGGAAATACACAGACTTTTGGGTCGAGGCGGCAGGGATTTTCGATCATCTGTTGGCATTGGCAGGCTGCTCGGTCTATTTGATACGTGATGAATGCCATGGAACGCGCGAATGCAGGATACGATGACGACCGGGATGACTGACGCAGATCTGCCCCGGGGCGGCGATTTCGCGTCCGAGATCGCAAAGCTTGAGACCCAGTTCGATATCATCCGCTACATGCGGCGGATCACGCAGGTCTTTGGCTTCAAGACGTTTCTGATCTGCTCGATCCCCTCGATCGACGTGGAGCGCCTTGCCGCGAGCACCGTCATCTCCAATATGCCGGCCGAACTGCTGAACAAGTATGACAGCCTGTCGATGCTGCGCTTCAGCACCGGTGTGCGCCGCCTGCGCGAGACGACGACGCCGTTCCAGGTGACGCTTGCGGCGTGGGAGGGCGAGGGCGGCAAGCCGGAAACGGCGGCCGAATACATCGCGATGCTGCGCGAAAACGGCATCTTCCAGGCTAGCTACTTCCCGGTGCATGACGCAGAGGGCGGCCGTGGCGCGGTCATCCTGATGGGCCCGCTGGTCGAACTGCCGATGACGGTGACCATGGAACTGCAGATGATTGCAATCCATGTCTATAACCGTCTCGCTGAAATTGGCTCCGTGTGGAAGAGCAGCGGCGCCGCACTATCCGAGCGCGAGATCCAGTGCCTGAGCTGGACGGCGGCCGGAAAGACCAGCGCCGAGATCGCCGGTATCCTCGGGCTCTCCGAGCATACGGTCAACCACTACCTCAACCACGTGACCAAGAAGCTCGACGCCGTCAACCGCACCCAGGCGGTCGTGAAGGCGATGAAGAAGGGCTACATCAGCTAGCCCCAAGTCGGCCCTGCGCCGCAAGCCTCTTCCTGAATGTCCTCGACCTGATGCGATCGAAAGAAGCTTGGGGAAGCCCGGCATGCTGTCGCCAAGGTTCCGTCATCTGGGCGATCTGCTCCATCCTTGGACGATTTGCAGACGGTTGCTCAGAAACTGGGCATATGCCATCGCCGGCCGATGAATGGCGGTCGAGATTATCTTTTTGAAATTGCTGATTATTTTCGCCAAATGTGAATCTGGCACGCATCCTGCATTTCTATTGGCATGTCCAGAGGGGACTAAAAAGAAGACAGCGCCCACGAAGGTCGCGATGAAAAGGGCCACTGCCCGCTTAAAGGTGATCCCGGATGTACGGACACCGAGGCGGGTGGTGGCCCTTGCTTTTTCCGTTATGTCGCATTGGCGAAGCGCCTAGCCTCGACTATCTAAGAGATAACAAAAGAATGAGAGGGCGCGATGCCGGAAGTCACGAAAGAAGTGGTGCTTGAAAAACTGCGCACGGTGCGTGGCCCGGGCATGGAAGGCAACATCGTCGACCTCGGGCTTGTGTCTGACGTCTTCATCTCCGACGGCAAGGCCTATTTCTCGATCACCGTGCCGGCCGAACGCGCCAAGGAACTGGAGCCGATGCGGGCTGCAGCCGAGCGCGTGGTGCGCGACATTCCCGGGATCACCGCGGCAATGGTCGCTTTGACGGCCGACCGCAAGGCAGCTGCCGGCAGCGCGCCGGTGCAGCGCCCGCAGCCGCAGGCGCCATCCCATGCAGGCCATTCCCACGCTCCGCGTCCGGCTGGCGGACCGCCTGCCAAGGCGGGCATCCCCGGCGTCGGCGCGATCATCGCCGTCGCCTCGGGCAAGGGCGGTGTCGGCAAGTCGACCACCTCGGTCAATCTGGCGCTGGCGCTCAAGGCAAACGGCCTGAAGGTCGGCTTGCTTGACGCCGACATCTACGGCCCCTCGATGCCGCGGCTCCTGAAGATCTCCGGCCGGCCGCAGCAGATCGAGGGCCGGCTCATCCGCCCGATGGAAAATTACGGCCTCAAGGTCATGTCCATGGGTTTCCTCGTCGATGAGGAAGTGGCGATGATCTGGCGCGGACCGATGATCCAGTCGGCGCTGCTGCAGATGTTGCGCGAAGTCGCCTGGGGCGATCTCGACGTTCTCGTCGTCGACATGCCGCCGGGCACGGGCGATGCCCAGCTCACCATGGCCCAGCAGGTGCCGCTGGCCGGTGCCGTCATCGTCTCGACGCCGCAGGACCTGGCGCTGATCGATGCCCGCAAGGGCCTCGCCATGTTCCGCAAGGTGGAAGTCCCGGTGCTCGGCATCGTCGAGAACATGAGCTACTTCATCGCGCCCGACACCGGAAATCGCTATGACATCTTCGGTCACGGCGGCGCCCGCGAGGAGGCAGAACGCATCGGCGTGCCCTTCCTCGGCGAAGTGCCGCTGACAATGGGGATTCGCGAAACGTCGGATGCGGGAACGCCGCTGGTTGCCTCCGATCCGGCCGGCGAGGTCGCGCGCGTCTATCGCGATATCGCGACCAAGGTCTGGGAGCAGGTATCTGCCACGCAGCAGGACAAGAGCCGCGCCGCGCCGAACATCGTGTTCGAGTGAAGTTGCCCACGGGAACTTTGGCTCTTCGCCCGGCGTAGTTTTGCCCTTGATTCGATTTTGATTTAGGCGAACATGGGATAGGGTGGCGCCGAACTGGCGGTGCATGCCCGCGTGCCGGATTGCAAGAGGGCATTGATTTTGCGTTTGCGTTGCGCCATATGCCTTGCCGCACTTGCGAAGGTGCCCAACTTGACGCCCTCTCGCCCGAGATCTAGGCCTCTCGCGATGACTGAGTTGAAGACTTCGTCCTGACTGGCGGAACGTTCCATCCGATGGATCTCTATTGTGGGTATTTTGTGGCGCACGACCTTTCGCCTCTTCCATTCGACCCCAAGGTTGGCATGACGAGGATGCTCGCATGATCACCGGCTATTGCGCCGATGGAACGGCCGTCGTCCTGACGCCCGCCGACCCGCCCGAGAGCTTGCGCCCGGACGTCATCTGGGTGGATCTGCTCGAGCCGAGCAAGGCCGAAGACCTGATGATGGAAAAGCTGCTCGGCATCTCCATCCCGACGCGCGACGACCTCAAAGACATCGAGCCTTCGAGCCGTCTCTATGTCGAGGAGAGCGCCGTGTTCATGACGGCGTCGCTGGTGTTTCGGTCGGAGACGGAGATACCCGGCCTGACCGACGTCGGCTTTATCCTGGCGGGTAGCCGGCTCGTCACCATCCGCTATGCCGAACCCCGGTCCTTTGCGCTCTTCAAGGCGTCGATGCACCGCTTCCCCGGAAACTGCCGCGACGGTGCGGTCGTTCTGACCCGGCTCCTGGAAACGATCGCCGACCGGACCGCCGAAATTCTCGAAGAGGCTGTGACCAAGATCGACGATCTGTCGATCGCCGTCTTCGGCGACAAGGCGGCCGGCAAGCGCCGCCCGCCGCATTTTCTCGAGGCGCGCCTGCGCGACGTCGCCGGGCATCATCGCCTGGTCGCCAAGACCCGCGACAGCCTTGCCTCGCTCTCGCGCCTGCTGACATTCGTTTACACGGTCCCGCACGTGCAGGACGACAAGGAAACGCGCGAACTCTGCCGCTCGATTTCGCGCGACATCCAATCGCTGTCCGAACATGCCGGTTTCATTTCCGGCAACATTACCTTCCTGCTCGATGCATCGCTCGGCCTGATCAATGTCGAGCAGAACGCCATCATCAAGATTTTCTCGATCGCGTCGGTCGTGCTCCTGCCACCGACGCTGGTCGCCTCGGTCTACGGCATGAACTTCCGCGTCATGCCCGAACTGGAATGGCAATTCGGTTATCCCTGGGCGATCGCGGCGATGGTGATATCGGCCGTGATCCCCTTTTTCTTTTTCCGCTGGAAAGGCTGGCTTTGAACGCCAGTAGGTTTGCATGACCCAATCGCATGCCCCTTCCACTCAAGAGCCGAAGGACCTGCGCCGCCTGCTGGTCCTCGGGCTTGGTTCGATCGGTGTGGTCTATGGCGACATCGGCACCAGCCCGCTCTATGCCTTTCGCGAAGCGTTGCGCCCGGTCTCCCATGACGGTGTGACCGATGCGGAGATTATCGGCCTGATCTCGCTGATGATCTGGACGCTGACGATCATCGTCACGATCAAATACGTGCTGTTCCTGCTGCGCGCCGACAACCAGGGCGAGGGCGGCACGCTGTCGCTGCTGGCCCTGTTGATGAAGTCCGCCAACGGCCACGCGTCCATTCTCTTCTTCATGGGCATCGCCGGGGCCGCGCTCTTTATCGGCGACGCGATGATCACACCGGCGCTCTCCGTTCTTTCGGCGGTCGAAGGCCTGAAGCTGGTGACGCCGGCGCTGTCGGAATATGTCGTACCGATCGCGGTGGTCATCCTGCTCATGCTTTTTGCGGTGCAATCCAAGGGAACAGCGGCGGTCTCGAATTTCTTCGGTCCGATCACGCTCGTCTGGTTCCTGGTAATGGGCGGCATCGGCTTCGTGCACATCGCCGACGACCTGTCGATCTTCAAGGCCTTCAATCCCTATTACGCCGTGAGCTTCATGCTCAACGAAGGCTATGTCGGCATCATCGTGCTCGGCGCCGTCTTCCTGACGGTGACGGGTGCCGAGGCGCTCTACGCCGACCTTGGCCATTTCGGCCGTCGGCCGATCCAGTGGGCCTGGTTCCTGATCGTCTTTCCGGCGTTGACCCTCAACTATCTCGGCCAGGGCGCCTTCGTCCTGAAGAACCCGGAGGCGATGTCGGATCCGTTCTTCCTGATGTTCCCGAAATGGGCGCTGCTGCCGGTGGTCATTCTGGCGACGGCGGCAACCATCATCGCCAGCCAGGCGGTGATAACCGGCGCCTTCTCGCTGACGCGCCAGGCGATCCACCTCGGCTTCCTGCCGCGCATGGCGATCTTCCATACGTCGGAAACCCATACGGGCCAGATCTACCTGCCCAACGTCAACACGCTGCTGATGTTCGGCGTCATGGCCCTGGTCTTCGTCTTCGGTTCGTCCGAATCGCTCGCGACCGCCTACGGCATCTCGGTCACCGGCGCGATGGTGGTGACGACCGTGCTTTCCTTCGAGTTCCTGCGAATGCGCTGGAACTGGTCGGCGCTCGCGGCCGCCGCGGTGCTGCTGCCGCTCTTTGCGCTGGAGTTCATCTTCCTCGGCGCCAACATGCTGAAGATCCACGACGGCGGCTACGTTCCGGTGCTGATCGCCGCCACCTTCATCATCATCATGTGGACCTGGCGGCGCGGCACACAGATCCTGCACGCCAAGACGCGCCACATCGACATTCCGCTGGCAAGCTTCATCAAGTCGATCGAGCGTAAGAGTGAACACGCGCCGGTGGCTGTGCCCGGAACCGCCGTGTTCCTGACGAGCGATCCGGAATCGACGCCGGCCGCACTGCTCCACAACATCAAGCACAACCACGTGCTGCACAATCAGAACTTCATTCTGACGATCCGCACGGCCAATACGCCGAAGGTGCCGAAGTCGGAGCGGGTGAGCATGCAGCCGTTGTCGGACCGCTTCACATTGCTCGAAATGCGCTTCGGCTTCATGGAAACGCAGAACGTCTCGCAGGCACTCGGCCTGTTCCGCAAGTCGGGCCTGAAGTTCGACATCATGTCAACGTCCTTCTATCTCGGCCGTCGCAAGCTCGTGCCCGATGCCGAGAGCGGCATGCCGCACTGGCAGGACCGGTTGTTCATCGCGCTTGCGAATGCGGCAATCGATCCGTCGGACTACTTCCGCCTGCCGACCAACCGCGTGGTCGAACTCGGATCGCACGTGATCATCTGACGCTCGGACGTTCTCGGCTGATCGCGAGAAGCGCTGATCTGCAACAGAAGAAGCCGCCTTCCGACCGGAGGGCGGCTTCGCTGCGTTATGGGCATCCGCCTTTCAGCGATCGCGCATTAACGAAACATCAAGGTTAATGCTTCATTTTCAAAGCACGAACGGAGCGGTCCCGGCGAAGTGTCCGGCTGCTTGATTGTCTAATCTTCCCGCGCGGAATTCTCGACGCTGGCGCATAGCCGGCGCGGGCGAAGCCGTGCCGCCTGATAGCGTTGCGTGGAGTCGGTTGGTGCGTAAGAGTCGGAACCTGCATCTAAAGTCTCGCCTGAGCCCGTCTGCCTGGATGGCGCCCGCGATCATCGGCCTTGCACTGTATCTGGGCTTTCCCTCGGCTGCTGCCTATGCCGACCTTGCGACCTTCCTGTCCGGCATCAACCGGGGCGGCGAGCGCTGGCGCATGTACATGACCGCGTCGCCTGCCGGTTCGATCCATGAAGCCGAAATGGTGTTTGCCGATCCGGTCACCACGGGCGCGCTCGACGGCGGTGCCGGCATCACCATGCCCGATGGCAGCCGCGTCGCGCTGACCGCGGAAACCAAACATTCGGGCACACCCGACGAGGACCGCGTCAACCGTCAGGCCAAAAAGGGCCGCGTCGTCGCCGTGACCCCGGTAACGCCGCCCAAGGATTTCTCCGCCGGCTCCATCCTGCAGCGCACCAGCTCCCTGATGGAGCCAAGCCTGGGGGAGGGGGAGAAGATGGTCTTCGCCAAGTCCCGCATCAAGGGCAAGGAGATCGAGATCGCCACCGCCTTCTACCGGAAGACGCCGCCAAAGGCGGAGCCCGGCGTCTCGCCGATGCTGGCCAAGCTCGTTACGAACGATCGCTCTGACATTCTTGCGACTGCCTACGTCCGGCCCGAGCCGGACTATGCGCGTGAATCGCCCTTCGATTCGATTCTGCGCGAAGACAAGAACGCCGGTCGCTTCATTCCGGAGATCGCGCCGGACGACCACGCCTGGGCCGCCACCGCATTGCCGGGCTCGGTTTTCAGCAAGGAAGAGCAGACCTGTCTGGCCGAAGGCATCTACTTCGAAGCCCGCAGCGAGCCGCTCAAAGGCCAGGCCGCCGTCGCGCAGGTGATTCTCAATCGCGTGCGCAATCCCACCTATCCGAAGACCATTTGCGGCGTCGTTTATCAGAACAAGGCCTGGCGCAACCGTTGCCAGTTCTCCTTCGCCTGCGACATGATCCGCGACCTTATCTATTCCCGCTCACACTGGAAGACGGCCAAGGAAGTTGCGATGGCCGTCACCGCCGGCAAGATCTGGCTGCCGGAAGTGGGCTCAGCCACCCATTACCATGCGACCTACGTCAATCCGCCGTGGGCGAAGACGATGAAGCGGGTCGGCAAGATCGGCATGCATATCTTCTACCGCACCTATGGCGGCGGCTGGAGCTGATCCGCGCCCGACGCGATTCCGCCGTCTTTCCTGCGCGCACGCAGAAGGGGAGATTCCCGCCGGTCTCCGGCCGGAATCCTGCCGCGACCTTGCTGCAGATCGATGAATGCGTGCTTAACCCATTGAATTTAATGGAAAACATTGTCCACGATCAAGCGGCCCGCACGCCTTGACTATGCGGGTGCCTAAAACTATGTTGCGCGCGACTTCAAATGGGGCCGAAACGTGGCTTGTGCGAAGGCCTATTGTGTGACCGAAATCGCGGTCTGAGACCCGATAAGGACGACAAGGGAGTAGCCACGTGGCGGAGAAACCTGAAGAAAGTCTGGAAGCGCGGCTGAAGCAGCTCGGCGAAAAGATTGAGTCCAAGAGGCCCAATACGCCTGATGCAGCGGAAGCCAGAGCCGCCGAAAGCCGTAAAGGCTATGCGGCGGCGATGAAGCTCTCGAGCGAGTTCATCGCCGGCATCGTTGTCGGGGCGTTTCTGGGCTATCTTTTGGACCACTTTGCGGGTACAGGGCCGTGGGGATTGATTATCTTCCTGCTTCTCGGCTTCTGCGCTGGCGTGCTGAATGTGCTGCGCTCGGCCGGTATGGTGGCGACACCGGAAGCCGGAAGAGGCGGTTCTGGGAATGACAAGAAGGACGGCGACGCCCGCTGAGGCGTTGCCCCGAAGAAAACGGTTTCCGCTTCCGGGCGGGTAGAACGAAAGAGAAGCGCGGTGTCAAACGATCCGACCCACCAGTTCCTGGTCAATAAGATTGTCCCGATCGAAATTGGCGGAATGGACTTTTCCTTCACCAATGCGTCGCTGTTCATGGTTGCGACCGTAGGTGTTGCCGCAGGCTTTCTTTATCTGACGACGTCGCAGCGCGGTCTTATCCCGACCCGCATGCAGTCGGTCTCGGAAATGTCCTACGAATTCATCGCCTCGATGCTGCGCGAAGGCGCCGGCAGCGGTGGCATGAAGTTCTTCCCGATGGTGTTCTCGCTGTTCATGTTCATCCTGACGGCGAACCTGCTCGGCATGATGCCCTACTTCTTCACGGTCACCAGCCAGATCATCGTCACTTTCGCTCTGGCGCTGTTCGTTATCGGTACCGTCATTCTCTACGGCTTCTACAAGCACGGTCTCGGCTTCCTGAAGCTCTTCGTGCCGCATGGCGTTCCTGGCGTGCTTTTGCCGCTCGTCGTCGCGATCGAAGTCATCTCGTTCCTTTCCCGTCCCATCAGCCTTTCGGTCCGTCTTTTCGCCAACATGCTGGCCGGCCACATCACGCTGAAGGTCTTCGCAGGCTTCGTCACCTCGCTCAGCGCCCTCGGCGCAGTCGGCATCGGTGGCGCCATCCTGCCGCTCATCATGACCGTCGCCATTACCGGTCTTGAGTTCCTCGTCTGCTTCCTCCAGGCCTATGTCTTCGCGGTACTGACTTGCATGTACCTCAACGACGCTGTCCATCCCGGAAGCCACTAAGGAATAACAGTCGCTTGCTTCCGGCCGGTCCTCCGTCGGAAGCGCAATCCTAAGCCGCAACACCATTCGAAGGAGTTCACACATGGAAGCGGAAGCAGCAAAGTACATCGGCGCAGGTCTCGCTTGCCTCGGCATGGCCGGCACGGCTCTCGGCCTCGGCAACATCTTCGGCAGCTACCTCTCTGGCGCGCTGCGTAACCCGTCGGCTGCTGACGGCCAGTTCGGCCGCCTCGTATTCGGCTTCGCCGTTACGGAAGCTCTGGGCATCTTCTCGCTGCTCGTAGCCCTGCTCCTCCTCTTCGCCGTCTAATATCGGCTGGAGTTTCGGCCGCGACCCGTCAAAAGGTCGCGGCCGCGCATATTCTTGAGTGCACCTGGAGGTGAGCATGTTTGTGACCGCGGCTTATGCCCAGTCAACCACCACTGAAGGCGCCGAAGCACACGATGCCGCTGCGGCCGGTGAGGTGCACACCGAAACGGGTGTGGCTCACGAAGGCGAGGCTGGCTCCGGCGTGTTCCCGCCCTTCGATACGACCCATTTCGCATCGCAGCTGCTTTGGCTCGCGATCACGTTCGGCCTCTTCTATCTCCTGATGTCGAAGGTCATCATTCCGCGGATCGGCGGAATTCTGGAAACCCGTCACGATCGGATCGCTCAGGATCTCGATGAAGCGTCCCGCCTCAAGGGCGAAGCCGACGCTGCCATCGCTTCCTACGAGCAGGACCTGGCAACCGCCAAGTCCAAGGGTCACAAGATCGCCGACGACGCCCGCGAATCCGCAAAGGCCAAGGCCAATGCTGACCGCACCGCCGTCGAAGCCGACCTTGCCAAGAAGATCTCGGCTGCAGAAGACCGCATCGCCGACATCAAGGCAAAGGCACTGGCCGACGTCGGCGCCATCGCCGAGGAAACCGCAACGGCTGTCGTCAAGCAGCTGATCGGCGGAACCGTCACCAAGGCCGAGATCACCGCTGCCGTCAAGGCATCGGGTGGCAACTGAGGAGCACTGAACTATGCATCTTGATGCAACTTTCTATGCCTTCGTTGGCCTGATCCTGTTCTTCGTCCTGATTGCCTATCTCAAGGTTCCAGGCATGGTCGGCAAGGCGCTCGACGCCCGCGCCGAAAAGATCGGCAACGAGCTGACCGAAGCCAAGCGCCTGCGCGAAGAAGCTCAGGGCCTCGTCGCTGAGTACCAGCGCAAGCGCAAGGATGCAGAAGCGGAAGCTGCCGGCATCGTCGCTGCCGCCCAGCGCGAAGCCGAAATGCTGACCGCAGAAGCCAAGCAGAAGACCGAGGAATACGTCGCTCGTCGCACGGCTCTTTCGGAACAGAAGATCAAGCAGGCCGAAAGCGATGCGATCAACGCGGTTCGTTCCGCTGCCGTCGATCTCGCGATTGCCGCTGCCGAGAAGGTCGTTGCCGCTAAGGCCGACGCCGGCGCCCAGAACGATCTGTTCAAGAAGGCACTTGGCGACGTCAAGGCGCGCCTGAACTAAGCGTTCGGACATTCCGATTGAAAGAGCCCCGCCTCGTGCGGGGCTTTTTTTATGCCTGTTTGTAGAGGCTGCATTGGCCCGAAGGATGAGGCGCCAAGCTCCGCCAGGATTTACGCAGGCGTCTCGCCTTCAGCTGCCGAAGCGAAGCAGTGCCAGTGTTCAAGGCCAAAGGTGTCGCACGGCAGCAGGCGCGCCACCGGATGGCTTCTGACGCGAGAAAACCTGTTGGCGAGATATGTCGGAACCGAAACCGGAAGCGCCTGCGTGGCGCTCGCTACGCGGTTGCGCGCCGGTTAGTCGTCCTGGCGCAGTGGCCGGAAGCTCATGCGGTGCAGCGGGCAGGGGCCGTGGGTCTCAATGGCGCGACGGTGGGTCACCGTCGCATAGCCGGCATGGAGTGCAAAGCCGTAGCCGGGATGCGCAAGGTCGGCACGGGCCATCATGCGGTCGCGGGTAACCTTGGCGACGATCGAAGCAGCGGCGATCGACAGCGACCGCGCATCGCCCTTGACCACAGCCTTGGCGTGGCAGGGGAGGCCGGGCGGTACGTCACGGCCGTCGACGAGCACGAAGCGCGCGTTCGAGGGCAGGCCGGCGACGGCCCGCCGCATCGCTTCGAGGCTTGCCTTGCGGATGTCGGTGGCGTCGATCGTGCCGGCCGACGCCGAGGCGATCGACACTTCGGATGTGGCGAGGATTTCTTCGAACAGTTTTTCGCGCGCCTGGGCCGTCAGCTTCTTGCTGTCGTCGAGTCCTGCGGGAATGGCGTCCGGATCGAGAATGACGGCGGCGGCAACCACCGGTCCCGCGAGCGGCCCACGACCGGCCTCATCCGCTCCGGCGACCGGCCAGAACCCATCGCCCCTGGCCGAAATCTCGAAACTGAAATCGGGCGCTACGATGATATCGGGAAAAAGGGGAGAATCGGACGATCTGCGAGACATAAGTCTAGATCGCATGATCGACCGATTCTCTTCAAGCCCCCAGGTCCGAGTGCGGCGGCGGACGGGGGATTACCGGGGCCCACGGCGGGTAAGGGGGCACCGGAACTGCTATGTGGTCTCAGGCGCCCGCCATCGGGCTTGCCTGGCGGGACGGGGCGATCATCTCTCGCCGTACGCCGATTATGAATTGCGGGACGGCTACCGAGACATCGGAAGGCCGTCAAAGAAGCGAGAGCTGCACCCCCGTTCCGAGCGGCGGCACGAAGAGATCGTCCCGCAGCTGCCGGCGCGTCGGGTTGAAGCCGAGACGCTTGACCGCCAGGTCGAAGCGGCGGCCGATCTGCCACGCATAGGGGCCGGCGCCCTTCATGCGCTTGCCGAACTCGGCGTCATAGTCCTTGCCGCCCCGCATGGAGCGGATGAGCGACATGACGTGCCGGTAGCGGTCCGGATAATTGCGCAGCAGCCAGTCGCGAAAGAGCGGGCTGACCTCGAGCGGCAGCCGCAGCAGCACATAGCTTGCTTCGGTTGCTCCGGCCGTCCTTGCACCTTCGAGCACGCGCTCGATCTCGTGGTCGTTCAGCGCGGGAATGATCGGCGAAACGAGAACGCCGGCCGGGATTCCTGCTTCGGCAAGCATGCGGATCGCCTCCAGCCGCTTGCTCGGGGTCGAGGCCCGCGGCTCCATCGTGCGGGCCAACTTCCGGTCGAGCGTCGTGACGGAGACGCCGACGCGCACCAAGCCCTTTTCCGCCATCGGTGCCAGGATATCGATGTCTCGCGTGACCATCGCCGATTTGGTGACGATCATGACCGGATGGTTGGCGTCCCGCAGCACCTCGAGGATCTGGCGCATGATGCGCCACTCCTTCTCGATCGGCTGATAAGGGTCGGTGTTGGTGCCGATGGCAATCGGCCTAACCTTGTAGTCCTGCCGCGCCAGTTCGCGCTCCAGAAGCCGCGGTGCGTCCGGCTTGGCAAACAGCTTCGCCTCGAAATCGAGGCCAGCCGAGAGGCCCATATAGGCGTGCGTGGGCCGCGCGAAACAATAGATGCAGCCATGCTCGCAGCCACGATAGGGATTGATCGAGCGGTCAAAGGAGATATCGGGAGACTCGTTCCTGGTGATCACCGTGCGCGGCTTCTCGACCTGAACTTCGGTCTTGAAGGGCGGCAGATCCTCCAGGCTTTCCCAGCCGTCGTCGAACGTCTCGCGGCTGCGCGGTTCGAAGCGGCCGGACATGTTGATCCCGGCGCCGCGCCCGCGACGGCGATCGATATCGATCCGCAGGCCCGTTGCACTCATCATCGCTTCGGCCACATCTGCCGTATTGGCGGGCGCAAGCGCACCCTGCCTGATCTGAGACAGCTCGGTCATTGGAATCTCCCCGGAATCAGATATTTGATCCCGTTTTGTTCTGATTATTTTCCTATCGCGAATGGAGGAACAATTCAAGAACAAAAAATTGGAGTTTCGAATTTACCGATCAAGGCACCGCTGCGAGCGGTGTCCCGGATGTAGCAATTGCCGTGCCGATGCGTTACGAGAAACAATGCTCACGATCATCATGGAAACCCGCGACAACGAGGCCGAACTGGCGCAGACGCTTGCCGTGTTGGTGGCAGGCGCCGTGGAAGGCCTGGTCAGCGATGTGATCATCCTCGATCACGGCTCGAAGGACGGTTCGTCCGACGTGGCCGATGCCGCCGGATGCCGTTTCTGCCGGGATTGGGATCTCGCCGATGTGGTGGGCTCGGCGCGTGGCGAGTGGCTGATGTTGCTGGAGCCGGGCGCGCGCCCGATCGGCCGCTGGATCGATGAGTTGGCCGAGTACGTGTCGATGAACAAGGCACCGGCCCGTTTCTCCGGATCGAGACTGCACCGCAAGCCTTTCTTCCGCCGGCTGACCGGGCGTGGAAAGCCGCTGGAGACGGGATTTCTTCTGCGCAAGAACGATGCGCTTGCGGCCGCCCGTGGCAAGGCGGGCCTGGATGCCATGACGAATGTCCGCTCAGTCCGCAGGCTTTCGACCGAACTCGTTCCGGCCTGGGTGGCTCTCGAAGCCAGGCGGTAACGCCGGTTCCCGCGCGAAAAAATTAAAGGTGCCAGTCCCTTAGGGGACGGCACCTCCAAGCGGCTCTCAAATGACCTTGTTTGGAAGATTTCTGTCCGGGCAGCATTCTGGCTGCCCGTCGTATCCAACATTTCATTCCGCCTGGGGGACAGAGGCGGAAGGGTCTTGCGGTGCGAGGAATGGAACGTGCGGCGGTCGTTCCTCGCTGTGTCAACGCTTGAAAACTATCCGGAGGGAAAGCGAGCGTCAGTTACTAAGGTAACAGGTCGGCCGGGCCGGAACGGTCCATGCTCTTCAGCCGCGTTTCAGATGCTCGTCGAGCCGCGGCATGATCTCCACGAAATTGCAGGGCATGTGCCGGTAGTCGAGCTGCTGCTTGAGGATGCCGTCCCACGCATCGCGGCAGGCGCCGGGCGAACCCGGAAGGACGAATATGAAGGTGGCGTTGGCAACGCCGCCGGTTGCGCGC
The DNA here is from genome assembly GCF_014852425.1 of Ensifer sp. ENS09. Classification (NCBI taxonomy): domain Bacteria; kingdom Pseudomonadati; phylum Pseudomonadota; class Alphaproteobacteria; order Hyphomicrobiales; family Rhizobiaceae; genus Ensifer; species Ensifer sp. ENS09. The sequence goes on along the minus strand of NZ_JACVBP010000002.1, from coordinate 620,337 downwards.
GACTGGATCGTCGACGTCCCGATCTTCTCGTAGGAGATACGGTGGAAGACCTCGGAGAACCCGTCCATGCGCTTTTCGAACAGGGGTTCCAGCGCCTCGGGCGTCACGTCCCGCCCGGTGAAGCCCGTCCCACCTGTCGTGATCACCACGTCGATGGTGGGATCGAGCGTCCAGGCCCTCACCTGGCCGTAGATCTTCGTCTTGTCGTCGGGAACTATGGCGCGCGCCTCAAGGCGGTGCCCGGCGTCACGCACCCGCGCTTCCAGCGTGTCCCCCGACTTGTCGTCGGCGCGCGTGCGGGTGTCTGAGACCGTCAGGATGGCGATCCCGACAGGTATGAAGGGGCGCTTTTCGTCGATGCCGGCCATGCTAATTCCCTTTGCCCACCGAATTGCAGGCGAGAACGTACCACCCGGGGTAGGCCTCTGAAAGAGCGCGCGCTGTCGCAGCCGCGCGTGCCTCGCTGTCGAAAAGGCCGAAGCAAGTGGCGCCTGAACCGGACATGCGCGTGAGTGTCGCTCCGGCTTGCGTCAGTGCCTTGCAGACCTCGCCGATCACGGGTTCAAGGCTCTCTGCCGGCGGCTGCAGATCGTTGCGCATCGTGGCGATGGCGGAAATCCACTCGGCCACAGTTCCGGCACCGTGAGGCGCAGCGAGCGGCGAGTTCGTTTTGTTGGCGAGCGTCCGAAACACGACCGGCGTCGAGACGGCGACGAGCGGATTGACCAGTACGATCGGCAGCGCGGGGAAATCGTCGATCGGCGTGATCTCCTCGCCGATGCCCTTTGCCAAGAGGGGCCTGCCGGCAAGGCACATCGGCACGTCCGCCCCGAGCCGCAGCGCGATGGCGCCGAGGCGGGAAGGTTCGAGCGTCGCGCCCCAGAGTTCGAGAAGCCCAAGAAGCGTCGCCGCAGCATCCGCCGACCCACCGCCGATGCCCGAGGCGAGCGGCAGGTTCTTTTCGAGATGCAGGTGAACCGGCCCGGCCGCGTCGGGGGTTTGCGCCCGCAGTTCGGCGCGCAGCAGGTCGCGCGCCTTCAAAACCAGATTGCCGCCCTCAGCGCCGGCATCCATCGGCAACGCGGCGGCAAACGCGCCCGAGACCGTGAAGCGATCCGCATCCGCCCGCGAGAGACCGATGCGGTCGCCGCGATCGGCAAAAGTGACGAGGCTTTCGAGAAGGTGGTGGCCGTCGGCGCGCTGGCCGACGACGTGAAGGGCCAGATTGATCTTGGCGGGGGCTGCGCGCGTCAGCGCGAGGCCCTCGATGTTACCGTCCGACATGGAACGATCAGGACTTCTTGTCCGGCGCCGGTGCTTCCGGGGTCACCTTCTTCGGCGCGGTTTCCTTGGCATCGGCCGAGGCGGGAACCGTTTCCTTGAGCGGCGGCAGCCCGTTCTCGATCTTCGCCTTGATCTTCGGGATCTCGGCTTCCTCGGGCTTCAGTTCGAGCGTCTGCGTCCACTGGAACACGGCCTCGAGCTTGCGGCCGACGCGCCAGTAGGCGTCGCCAAGGTGATCGTTGATCGTCGGGTCGCCGGCCATCAGTTCGGCCGCCTTCTCCAGCTCCACGACCGCGTCGTCGAAACGGTTCATGCGGAAATAGGCCCAGCCGAGGGAATCGACGATGTAGCCGTCATCCGGCTTCAGCTCGACGGCCTTGCGGATCATCTCCAGGCCTTCTTCGAGATTTGTGTTCATGTCGACCCAGGAATAGCCGAGATAGTTCAGCACCTGCGGCTGGTCCGGATTGAGCTCCAGCGCCTTGCGGAAGTTCGGCTCGGCCTTGTCCCAGAGCTTCTGGCGCTCGTATGCGATACCGCGCTGGAAGAACACGGTCCAATCGCTGCGCGTCGGCACGGAGCCGATCTGGTCGACGGCGCGATCGTAAAGCTCGCCCATCTCCTTGTAGTCCTTGGCGTCGGAAAGCACGCTGCCATAGGCGAGATAGTTGCGGATGTTCTTCGGATCGACGTCGATCAGCGCCTTCAGGTGCTTCTTCGCCTCGTCGACCTTGCCGATGCTGGCGAGGCTGAGGCCAAGCTGCAGTTCCGAAACGCGCCGCATCGGCGAGGTCTCGGGAATAGCCTTGTAGAGTTCGATTGCCTCGTTCGGCTTCTTCAGGTTTTCGGCGATGCCGCCGAGCATGACCAGGATATCGGCGCTGTCAGGGTCGAGCCGGCGCGCGGTCTGCAGGTAGAGCGAGACGATGTCTTCGGCGCCGTCGCGGTTGAGTGCGGCACCGATCGAAAACAGCACGGCCGCAGCGCCCTGGGTGGCGTTCTTGACCTGCTGTTCCTGCGGGACGCCGTTCTCGATCTCGGTCCTCAGCGCCTGCAGCGGCGTGTAGTTGTTGACCATGTTTTCGCCGACGGCGACCGTGTCGAGCGCCTTCTGCTTGTTGCCTTCGCGCGCCTCGAAACGGGCGAGCGCTTCCACCGCACGCATGAAGGTGTCGGGAGCGGCACTTCCGCCCTCGCGGTCGAGAATGGCGTCGTTGAGCCTGGTGCGTGCCGTCTGCTTGTCACCCGCGGCAACCGCGATCGCGCCGGCATGGTAGTTCTTGAACACGCGGAACCATTCGGGACCATCGAGTTCCTTGATCTGGGCGAGCGCTTCCTTCGGCTTGCCCTGGCCGAATTTCGCCCAGGCAGAGAGCAGGCCGTTCATCAGCCGGTCGAGATCGTTCGGGCCCTGGTAGTTCAGAAGCTTCTGCGCGTTGCGATACTCGCGCTTGCGGATCGCTTCGATCGCGCGAATGACCGTCGTGATGCGCTCGACGGCCGGGTCCGACTTAAGCTGCTCGGCGATCTTCGCGCCTTCGTCGAACTGGCCCGCCATCAAAAGCGTGATCATCAGCCGCTGCTTGACGTCGTTGTTGTTCGGCTCGAACTGCAGCGCGATCCTGTAGAGCTCGGTGGCGGAAGCGAAGTCGCGGTCCGTATCGGCGGTGCGGGCAGCGAGAAACGCGCCGGAAAAGGTATTGACCGATTTGATGTCGAAGGGTTCGCTTTCCTCGGCGGCTGCGGCCTTCTCCTCGGCAAATGCCTGGTGGCCGCCGCTGACAGCAGCGAGAGCCAGCAGTGCTGCGCCGCTGAGGAGGCGGAGAATCGTCTTTTGCCGCATGTCAAACCTTTCGCGCCGATTGCTCGGCTTTCGCACCACTAAGGGTTGTTTCGGAGTCAGCCACATATTGCCCAACGCAACTCTTGAGGAACAGAATGGCTTTTTTGGCGCAACGCGGCAAGAAAATCCTGTCGTTCGTTCTGGCCTGCCCGGAGCCCGTCAGCTGACGCGATCGATGCAGAAGTCGATGACTTCCGTAAGCGCCGATTTCCAGGGTGACACCGGCAGCGGCGCCAGGGCGTCGCGGGCAATCGTGCCGTAGTGCTGGGCGCGCGCGATGGTGTCGCTCAAGCCGCCATAGCGCTTGATCAGGCCGAGCGCCTTGTCGAGGTTGGCGTCGCTGCTGTCGCCGCCTTCGATCGCCTCGCGCCAGAAGGCGCGGTCTTCCGCCGTCCCGCGGCGGTAGGAGAGGATCACCGGAAGGGTGATCTTGCCTTCGCGGAAGTCGTCGCCGACATTCTTGCCGAGGTCGCTCGACGAGCCGCCATAGTCGAGCACGTCGTCGACGAGCTGGAAGGCGAGGCCGAGGTTCATGCCGTAGGATTTCAGCGCGTTACGGTCGGATTTGCTGGTCTGGGCGACGATCGGGCCGACCTCGGCGGCAGCGGCAAAGAGCGCTGCGGTCTTGGCGCGAATGACCTGGAGATAGTCGTCCTCTGTCGTTTCCATGTTCTTGGCGACGGAGAGCTGCAGCACTTCGCCTTCGGCAATGACCGAAGCGGCGGTCGACAGCACGTCGAGCGCGTCGAGCGAGCCGACATCGACCATCATGCGGAAGGCCTGGCCGAGCAGGAAGTCGCCGACCAGCACGCTTGCCTGGTTTCCCCAGATCGTGCGCGCGGTGGACTTGCCGCGGCGAAGGTCGCTTTCATCGACGACGTCGTCATGGAGAAGCGTCGCCGTGTGCATGAATTCGACGCTGGTTGCGAGCTTGACGTGGGCGTCGCCCTCGTAGCCGAACATCGCAGCGGAAGCGAGCGTCAGCATCGGGCGCAGGCGCTTGCCGCCCGAGGAAATCAGGTGGTTGGCGACCTCGGGAATCATCTGAACGTCGGAGCCGGCCTTCGACAGGATGAGCTGGTTGACGCGCTCCATGTCCGCTGCTGTCAGGTCAACGAGCGGCTTTACGGACGCCTGTTTGTTTTTGCTGTCTTCCAGCGGTATCACTACGCCCACACCGGGACTCCTGTTTTCATTGTCGCTTTCGACAATAGGAAGGGGTGTCCCGTGCGGCAAGAGGCGAATTGTCCCGCTTGCTGAAATAGGACAGGAAAAACCGCTGGATGAAGGAATTGATCCGTACCAACGATGCCGTCCTGCTCTCGTTCGCCGAGAGCCTGATGAAAGACGCCGGCATCGCCACCCTGATTGCCGATCAGGGGATGAGCATTCTCGAGGGCTCGCTTGGCCTCTTGCCCCGCCGCTTTCTGGTCGCCGAGGAAGACGCGGACGCCGCGCGCCGGATCCTGATCGACGCCGGCCTCGAGGCGGAGTTGCGATCGTGAGTTCGGCTCCGGCTCCGGCGGCCGCAACCGAGACCGTCGATGCCTTTCACCGCGGCAAGTTCCATGTCGTCCAGCCGCTCGGCCAGGGCCACCGGTCGGGCATGGACGCCATGCTGCTTGCGTCGCTCGTCGCATCGGATCGTCCCTGCCGCGTCGCGGATCTCGGCGCTGGCGCGGGTGCGGCCGGCATGGCGGTTGCTTCGCGGATCGACGAAGCGGAAGTGGTGCTGGTGGAACGCTCGCCGGTCATGGCGGAGTTTGCCCGCCGCAGCCTGGCGCTCGCAGAAAATGCCCGCTTTGCGCAGCGGGTCTCGGTCGTCGAGGCCGACGTTTCGTTGACCGGCAAGGCGCGCGTCGCGACGGGTCTGGCGGATGACAGCTTCGACCACGTGATCATGAACCCGCCCTTCAACGATGCCTCCGACCGCAAGACGCCGGATGCGCTGAAGGCCGAGGCCCATGCGATGAGCGACGGGCTGTTCGAGATCTGGGTGAAGACGGCAGGCGCGATCATGAAGCCGGGTGGGCAACTGTCATTGATCGCCCGGCCGGAATCGATCGCCGAGATCATCGCCGCCTGTGGCCGCCGCTTTGGCGGTATCGAGATCACGGCGTTGCATCCGCGGGTTGGCGAAAACGCCGTGCGCATCCTGGTGACGGCGATCAAGCAGAGCCGCAAGCGACTGGTCTTCCGCGCGCCGCTCGTCATGCACGAGGAGGGGCATCGCTTCGCCGACCATGTCGACGACCTCAACAATGGCCGTGCCGCCTATCGCCGCCGTTGATTTACCGTATGCGGCATTGCGTTCGCCGCGTCAGTGCATACATGGCATGGAAGAGCCCCTGACGACGATCCGGGCAGGGGAGGCGAAGCGTTCCGCTTATCGCCGATGAGAAGCGGTCAAGTCTATGATTTCCGGCTGTTCCGGCCCAAGATCATAGGCACGGCCCAGCAGGCAGGAGTTGAAATGAAGGCGTTCCTGAGACGGTTGTTGCCCAAGCGTTTTCGCAAGGAAGGCGTGACGATCCCCGTCGTCCGGCTCCACGGCGCGATCATGGCCGGCGGCGGTCAGTTCCGGCCGGCGCTCAACCTGGCAACGGCCGCCCCGCTTCTCGAAAAGGCTTTCGCCGTAAAGGAGGCGCCGGCGGTTGCGATCTCCGTCAATTCGCCCGGTGGCTCGCCCGTGCAGTCGCGGCTGATCTACCAGCGCATCCGTGATCTCGCCCTTGAGAAGAAAAAGCGCGTGCTGATCTTCGTCGAGGACGTCGCCGCATCCGGCGGCTACATGATCGCGCTTGCCGGCGACGAGATCATCGCCGATCCGACCTCGATCGTCGGCTCGATTGGTGTTGTCTCCGGCGGCTTCGGTTTTCCGGAACTCCTGAAGAAGATCGGCGTCGAGCGGCGTGTCTATACCGCCGGCGAAAACAAGGTGATGCTGGATCCGTTCCAGCCGGAAAAGGAAAACGACATCGCTTTCCTGAAGAACCTGCAGCTCGATATCCATGATACCTTCATCCAGATGGTCAAGGCCCGCCGCGGCCAGCTGCTCGCCGACGATCCCGATATCTTTTCCGGTCTTTTCTGGACCGGTCGGCGCGGGCTGGAGCTCGGCATCATCGACGGGCTTGGCGATCTGCGCGGCGAGGTGAAGAAGCGCTATGGCGACAAGGCGCGCCTCGAACTCATCCATCCGGTGCGCAGCCTTTTCGGCCGCCGGCAGAGCGGTGCGGCCGTCGCCGGCGCGATCGCCGCTCCATTGGCCGCTTCCGCAGCGGCGGGACTTGCCGAAGCCATCGAGGAAAGGGCATTGTGGGCCCGGTTCGGGCTTTGATGCCTGCCCGGCCTGACATGTCCTTGGAGGGAAAATGCCGCAACTCATCCTGCTCCTGATCGCAGGTTTCGTCTTCTGGCTCGGCTATCGCAAGTTCGTGGCGGATGCCCAGAAGCTGACGCGCCAGCGCGAGCGGGCGCGCCGCGAGGAGCAGACCGGGGCCCAGGGAACATTGGTAAAGGATCCGGAAACCGGCGAATACAGGCTGAAGCGCGACGGCGAGTGAGGGCGTTCTGAACGCGTCAGTGTGGCGGCGGTCTATTTGCCTGCCCGCTGCCGTAGCGCTTGACCCCTGTCATCAGGCGTGGCACCTGTCCGGCACATTTTCCAGAAGAAATCCGGACGCGATCCATGACCACTCTGCCTGATCATATGAACCCGAAGCGCTCGTTTCAGGCTCTGATCCTGACACTCCACAACTACTGGGCCGACAAGGGTTGCGCCGTGCTGCAGCCCTACGACATGGAAGTGGGCGCCGGTACCTTCCATCCGGCAACGACCCTGCGTGCGCTCGGCCCGCGTCCCTGGCGCGCGGCCTACGTCCAGCCGTCGCGTCGCCCGACCGATGGCCGCTACGGCGAAAACCCGAACCGCCTGCAGCACTACTATCAGTATCAGGTGATCCTGAAGCCGAACCCGTCCAACCTGCAGGAACTCTATCTCGGCTCGCTTGAGGCGATCGGCCTCGACCCGCTGCTGCACGATATCCGCTTCGTCGAGGACGACTGGGAAAGCCCGACGCTCGGCGCCTGGGGTCTCGGCTGGGAATGCTGGTGCGACGGCATGGAAGTGTCGCAGTTCACGTACTTCCAGCAGGTCTGCGGTATCGAATGCTCGCCGGTCTCGGGCGAACTGACCTACGGTCTCGAACGCCTGGCGATGTATGTGCAGGGCGTCGACAACGTCTACGACCTGAACTTCAACGGCCGCGAGGGTGCCGAAAAGATCAGCTATGGCGACGTCTTCCTGCAGGCCGAACAGGAATATTCGCGCTACAATTTCGAATACGCCAATACCGCGATGCTGCAGCAGCATTTCATCGACGCAGAGGCCGAGTGCCAGGCGTTGCTGGCTGCCGGCGCTCCCGGCGACCACAGCAACAACCACCTGCACAAGTGCGTCTTCCCGGCCTATGACCAGTGCATCAAGGCGAGCCACGTGTTCAATCTGCTCGATGCCCGCGGTGTGATCTCGGTCACCGAGCGCCAGAGCTACATCCTGCGCGTACGCACGCTCGCCAAAGCCTGCGGCGAAGCCTTCCTGTTGACCGACGCCGGTGGCGCGAACCTCAACCGGGACGCCGCTTGAGCGTCGAACCGTCCGGCCTTGTCGTTCACATCAACGGCTGGCCGGGCACCGGCAAGCTGACGATCGCGCGCCAACTTCCCGAAAGGCTGGGCGCGCGGCTCGCCGACAATCACACGCTGATCAATCCGGCCGAAGCACTGTTTACGCGCGGCACGCCGCTTTACCGGTCGCTGCGCGCGGAAATCCGCGAAAGCGTGTTCGAGCACATCGCCAAGGCGCCGGCCGAGCAATCCTTCGTCTTCACCGATGCGCTGTCCGACGATGCCACAGATACCCGTGCCTTCGAAGACTATGCAGCACTCGCGCAAAGACGGGGTGCGCGCTTCGTCGCGGTCGTCATCGATTGCGATCTTGAGGAAAACTTGAAGCGGCTGACGCGCGCGGGCCGGGCCAAGCAGCACAAGCTCACCGATCCCGAGGTGCTCCTCGGATTGCGGCGCGCCCACAGGCTGTTGCGCGGCAACGGCGACCTGCTGATCGAGATCGACGTCACTGCCCTGGGGGCAGATGAGGCGGCAGAAGCAATCGTGTCGCAGATCAAGGGGCGGTCGGCGGTCAAATGATCCGGGTGGCGCCGACGTCGTTCTTGCAGAACGGTTTCATCGTCGGGTAGGCGCCGGTATAGACTTGACCGGAATAGGTCTGCAGGGCGCGGCGAACTCCGGCCGGCCGTTCGGGCGAGTGAGCGCTCGCATAGGCAACGAAGAGCGCCGAAAAGGCGATCACGTTGATGAGAGTTGCGAGCGTTTTCATGGTCTTCACTTCGGTTCCGGGTTGTTCGATGAAACGACTATCGCCGATCGCCGGCGGGTCCGCCGTTACCATTGGAACAGGAATCGAGAGGTTTTCGCCTTGCGAGGCGTTGCTGCGGTGAACAGTGTGTTCACGCTGCAAATCGCAATTGGGGAGGAGTGCGTTTCTCGGCCCGATTGCTGCAGAAAGCGCTATGAAGCTGAGAAGCGAATGCTAATCTCTGCGCGAGTTTTTTGGAGGGTGCCCTATGATCGGTCTGGCAATCGCCGTCGTCGTGATCCTGTATCTGGTTTTCGTCTATAACGGTCTCGTCAAGGCGCGGCAGATCGCCGAGGAGGCATGGTCCGGCATCGATGTGCAGTTGAAGCGCCGCGCCGATCTGATCCCGAACCTGATCGAAACGGTGAAGGGCTACGCCGCCCACGAAAAATCGACGTTCGAAGAAGTCATTGCCATGCGCAACCGCGCGCAGGCGGTGCCAGCAGGCGACGTCGAGGGGCGGGCCCAGGCGGAAGGCGCGCTCTCCCAAGCGCTCGGCAAGCTGTTTGCGCTGGCCGAAGCCTATCCGGACCTGAAGGCCAACGAGAACTTCGCCGAACTGCAGCGCTCGCTGGAAACGATCGAGGGCGAGATCCAGATGTCCCGCCGCTACTACAACGGTGCGGCCCGTGACCTGAACGTCAAGGTCGAGAGCTTCCCGTCCAACCTGATCGCCAACGCCTTCCGCTTCGTCAAAGCCGGCTACTTCGAAATCACCAACGACGCCGATCGCGCGGTGCCGCAGGTCAAGTTCTGACCGCCACGCTTCCCGAACATTCCTCGCCGCGGGATCCCGCGGCGGCGCCATTCGCATCAAGAGACCCATTCGATGACCTCCGATAGCATGAAAAAACTGACCATCCTGCCGACCGACCATCCGCTCCGCGGCCATGTTCGCCCGCCGGGCTCGAAGTCGATCACCAACCGGGCGCTGCTTCTGGCCGGCCTTGCAAAGGGCACGAGCCGGCTCACCGGCGCCTTGAAGAGCGACGACACCCGCTACATGGCGGAAGCCTTGCGCGCGATGGGCGTCGAGGTCAGCGAGCCGGATGAAACGACCTTCGTCGTCACCAGCACGGGCAAGTTGCTCCCGCCGGCAGCTCCCTTGTTCCTCGGCAATGCCGGAACCGCGACACGCTTCCTGACGGCGGCAGCCGCTCTCGTCGATGGCACTGTCGTGGTCGATGGCGACCAGCACATGCGCAAGCGGCCGATCAAGCCCTTGGTCGAGGCACTCGGAACGCTCGGCGTCGAAGTCACCTCCGAGACCGGCTGCCCGCCGGTCACCGTCAAGGGCACCGGCGGTTTTCCGGCCGGCCGCGTCGTCATCGATGCCGGCCTTTCGAGCCAGTACGTCTCGGCCCTGCTGATGGCAGCCCCCGGCGCCAAAGGTCCGGTCAGCATCGAGCTTGCCGGCGACGAGATCGGCGCGCGCGGTTACATCGACTTGACGGTCGCCGCCATGCGCGCCTTCGGCGCCGAAGTCGAGCAGGTGAGCCCGTCTGTCTGGCAGGTCGCGCCGACCGGCTACAGGGCAGCCGACTATGTCATCGAGCCGGACGCTTCGGCGGCCACCTATCTCTGGGCTGCGGAAGTCCTGACCGGCGGCGCCATCGATCTCGGTGTTCCGGCGGACGCCTTCTCGCAGCCGGATGCCCGCGCCCACGCGGTGATCGCAAGCTTCCCGAACCTGCCGGCCGTCATCGACGGTTCGCAGATGCAGGACGCGATCCCGACGATCGCCGTGCTTGCCGCCTTCAACAACACGCCGGTGCGCTTCGTCGGTCTCGCCAACCTGCGCGTCAAGGAATGCGACCGCGTGCGTGCCCTGTCGCTCGGCCTGACGGCGATCCGGCCGGACCTGGCACATGAGGAAGGCGACGACCTGATCGTCTCCTCCGATCCCACGCTTGCCGGCCAGACCTTGCCTGCCTCGATCGACACCTTTGCCGACCATCGCATCGCCATGAGCTTTGCGCTTGCCGGCCTGAAGATCCACGGCATCACCATCGAAGATCCCGGCTGCGTCGCGAAAACCTATCCGGCCTATTGGGACGCGCTCGCTTCGCTGGGCGTCGAATTCAGCGACGACCGGCCTTGATGCCGGGCGGGATGTGGGACCGCGTCTGCGGTTTCCGCGCGCATCCCGCTCTCACCCATAAGAACCGATCTCGTGCCTTGAACCTCAACCGGAAGAAAGCTTGATCCTTATGCCTCGTTTCGCTGCCGCATTTGCCGTTCTGGTGTTTTTGCTGGCAACGGCGGGGGTTGGTCGGGCGGAGGAGGTCTTCTCCGCCTATCGCTCCGTCATCGATGTCGCCAAGGACGGCACGATGACGGTGACCGAGACGATCACGGCGACGGTCGAGGGCAACAAGATCCGCCGCGGCATCTATCGCGATATGCCTTTGACTTTCACGGACGCCAAGGGCAAGCGCAGCAAGGTCGATTTCAAGCTGCTCTCGGTGGAGCGTGACGGTGAGCAGGAACCTTACCGCACCGAGACGATCAGTAGCGGCATCCGCATCTATACCGGTTCGGCGGAGGTCTTTCTGGAGCGGGGCGAGCATACCTTCCAGTTCACCTACGAAACCGGCCGGCAGATCCGCTTCTTCGACGATCACGACGAACTCTATTGGAACGTCACCGGCACCGAGTGGGATTTCCCGATCGACGAGGCGAGCGCGACCGTGACGTTGCCGCAGGGCGTCAGGGCCGAAGCGCTCGACTACTTCACGGGCGGCTATGGCGCGACCGGCAAGGATGCGCGCGCCTCCAGGGATGGCAGTGAGATCTTCTTTGCCACCACCCGCCGTCTCGATCCCCGCGAAGGCTTGACGATCGCGATCAAAATGCCGAAGGGCAGCATCGACAGGCCCACCTCCAGCCAGGAGAATGCCTGGTGGCTGCACGACCATCTGGCGCTCGTTATCGCCGGCGCAGGCCTGGCCGTCGTCCTTCTCTACTATAGCCAGGCCTGGCTCAGGGTCGGGCGTGACCCGGACCGCGGCGTCGTGGTGCCGCGCTGGGATCCACCGGAGGGCATCTCGCCGGCGCTGGTCAACTATATCGACAACAAGGGCTTTTCCGGTGAGGGTTGGACGGCGCTGTCGGCGGCAGCACTCAATCTCGCGGTCAAGGGCCACGTCGTTCTCGAAGACCTTAAGAACGCCATCGTCATTGCCGCCACCGGCAAAAAAGCCGACGAAAAGCTGTCGACCGGCGAGGCGGCGGTGATGAAGGCGGTCAATGCGAGCGGCGGCAAGCTCACCATCGACCGCGCGCATGGCACCCGGGTGCAGGCGACCGGCGCCGATTTCCGCAACGCTATGGAGCGCGAGCATCGCGGCAAGTACTACCACGCCAACAGCGGTTACATCGTCGCCGGCGTCATCCTGTCGGTATTGGCGGTTGCGGCCGTCTTCCTGTTCGGGGATCTCAGCGAGGACAGCCTGCCGCTCGTGATCGTTCCGGTTTTCATCGCTTTCTTCGTCTCGATCCTCGCCGTCTCCTTCGGCAAGTCGCTTCGTCGCGAGAGGAGCCTGATGAGCCGGATGATCTCGATCGTCGTGGTCGCCTTCATCGGTTTCGTCGCCTTCACCATCTTCTCGACCATCCTTGCGGCCGTCTTCTATTCGGCAGCCGAAACCGACGAATTGCCGCTGCTCTTCGTGATCGGCGCGATCGTGCTCATCAACGTGCTGTTCTTCTTCCTGATGGGTGCGCCGACGCCGCTCGGAACGCGGATGATGGATGGTATCGACGGGCTCCGGCAATACATGACGCTCGCCGAAAAGGACCGCATGAACATGCAGGGGGCGCCCGAAATGTCGCCCCAGCATTTCGAGGCGCTGCTCCCTTACGCCGTGGCGCTCGGCGTCGAAAAGCCGTGGACCGAGACCTTCGATCGCTGGCTGCTGGCCGCGGCGGCTGGGGCGGCTGCGGCCGCCGCTTATCAGCCGAGCTGGTATCACGGTGACGGCTTCGGCTCGAGCACCTTCGGCGATCGCATCGGCGGTTTTGCCGGATCCATGGCCGACACGATGACGTCCTCCCTGCCGCCCCCGCCCAAGTCGTCATCGTCGGGCTTTTCGACCGGCGGCGGCTTCTCCGGCGGCGGCGGTGGCGGTGGTGGTGGCGGCGGCTGGTAAATCCGCCGCGCACTTGCCCTTGGAAAGCCAAATTCATCGCGGCGCTTGGTGACAATCTTGCCAGAGATTGCTAAGTCCGCCGCAACCGTCAGGAACAGAAAAAGTCACTCCCATGCCCGATCTTCTTATCGAACTCCGCTCCGAGGAAATTCCTGCCCGCCTGCAGCGCAAGGCGGCCGGCGACCTCAAGAAGCTGCTGACCGATGCCCTGGTCGAGGCGGGTCTGACCTATGAGGGCGCGCGCGAGTACTGGACGCCGCGCCGGCTGACGCTCGACATCCGTGGCCTCAACGCCCGCTCCGCCGATGTTCGCGAAGAGCGCAAGGGCCCGCGCACCGACGCCAACGAGAAGGCGATCGAAGGTTTCCTTCGCGGCGCCGGCCTTTCCTCGATCAGCGAGGCGCATGTCCATAGCGACCCGAAGAAGGGCGACTTCTACGTCGCCCATATCGTCAAGCCGGGCCGCCCCGCCGAAGAGATCATCGCCGAGGCGATGCCGGATATCATCCGCAATTTCCCCTGGCCGAAGCCGATGCGTTCCGGCGTGGCCTCGGCCAAGCCCGGTGCCTTGCGCTGGGTCCGCCCGCTGCAGTCCATCGTCTGCACCTTCGGATCTGAAACCGAAGAGACCCAAGTGATTGCGTTTGAAGTCGACGGCATCGTCGCCTCCAACGTCACCTATGGTCACCGCTTCCATGCACCGGAAGCGATCACGGTTCGCCGCTTTGCCGACTATGCCGAGAAGCTGGAAAAGGCGAAGGTCGTTCTCGATGGCGAGCGCCGCAAGGAAATGATCCTTGCCGACGCGCGCAACGTCGCCTTCGCCAACGGCCTCGAACTCGTCGAAGACGAAGGCCTGCTCGAAGAAGTCTCCGGCCTCGTCGAATGGCCGCAGGTGCTGATGGGCAGCTTCGAAGAAGCCTATCTCGAAATCCCCTCGGAAATCATCCGGCTGACGATCAAGACCAACCAGAAGTGCTTCGTTACCCGCGCACCCGGTGCCGAGACGCTCTCCAACAAGTTCATTCTGGTCTCGAACATCGAGGCGAAGGACGGCGGCAAGGAGATCGTGCACGGCAACGGCAAGGTCGTGCGCGCCCGCCTGTCGGACGCAGCGCACTTCTGGCACCGCGACCAGGGCAACCTGCCGGACCTCGAAACGCTGGCAGCATCGGCGAAGACGTTCAATCTTGATCTCGCCAAGCCGCTCGACCAGCGCATGGCCAAGCTCGATGCGCTGAACGTCACCTTCCATGCCAAGCTCGGCACCCAGGGCGAGCGCGTCGCCCGCATTCGGGCGCTGGCCGGTGAACTCGCCAAGGTGACCGGTGCCGACGTGAAGCTCGTCGACCGCGCGGTCGTGCTCGCCAAGGCGGACCTGCGCACTGAAGCCGTCGGCGAATTCCCCGAACTTCAGGGCATCATGGGTCGCAAGTATGCATTGCTTCAGGGTGAAGACGACGCAGTGGCGACGGCGATCGAAGATCACTGGAAGCCGAACGGTCCCTCGGACCGCGCGCCGACCGATCCGGTTGCAGTGACCGTCGCGCTTGCCGACAAACTCGACACGCTCGTCGGCTTCTGGGCGATCGACGAAAAGCCGACCGGCTCGAAGGACCCCTTCGCGCTGCGCCGCGCAGCACTCGGCGTCATCCGTCTTATCCTGGAAGGCAAGGCGCGCCTGGCACTGTTGCCCGCTTTCGAAACGGCGCTCGCCGCCCTTCGCGCGCAGAAGCCGGCGCTTGCGGACGACGTTTCGGCCGATCTGCTCTCCTTCTTCCATGATCGCCTCAAGGTCTACCTGCGCGACCTCGGCGCCCGTCACGACCTGATCGACGCCGTGCTGACGCCGGACGCCGACGACCTGCTGATGATCGCCCGTCGCGTTGAAGCGCTGACCGCCTTCATCACCGACGAGGAAGGCCGCAACCTCTTGGCCGGCACCAAACGCGCCACCCAGATCCTGGCCGCCGAAGAGAAGAAGGGCACTGCCGTCGCCGACGCCGTCGATGCCGGCCTCTTCCGTCTCGATGCCGAAAAGGCGCTGCACCAGGCCGTCGAAATTGCTTCGGCTGAAGCACGCGATGCGATCGCCAAGGAAGACTTCCGTTCGGCCATGGAAGCGTTGGCCAAGTTGCGCGAACCGGTCGACCAGTTCTTCAACGACGTGCTCGTCAATGACGACGATGCGGCAATCCGCGCCAACCGCCTGGCGCTGCTCGGCCTGATCCGTTCGGCCACCGGCACGGTCGCGGACTTCTCGAAGATCGTCGGGTAAGGCGGAATCGCCGCCGGGAGACCGGCGGCATCACGCCCGCGCACAAACGTTCAAGCGGCTCGCTGCCCGGCGACCTATATCCTGTCTCCATCACACAAGATGGAGACAACCGATGACGATCGCGACGAAGACTTACAAGCCGATCAATTTCGCCGAAAAACTCTCGCTCTTCACAGATCAGTGGCAGCCGCGCGTCCTTGCCGAACTCAATGACTACCAGTTCAAGATCGTGCGCATCGAGGGCGACTTTATCTGGCACGATCATCAAGATACCGACGAAGCCTTCATCGTGCTCGAGGGCACGTTGCGCATCGACTTCCGCGACGGGGCTGTGACGCTCGGTCCCGGCGAAATGTACGTCGTGCCGAAGGGCGTCGAGCACAAGCCCTATGCGGAGCAAGAGGTGAAGATGCTCTTGATCGAGCCGCGCGGGACGCTCAACACCGGCCACGAGGGTGGCGAACGCACCGCGGAGAACGACCGCTGGATCTGATCCTTGTCCCAGGGCACCACGATCGCACTTGCTGACCGGCATGGCGCCGGGGTAGAGAGAGGCATGCCCGCAAAGATCCTCGTCAGCGCCTGCCTCATGGGCCATGCCGTTCGTTATGATGGCCAGTCGAAGCCGCTTGTTCATCCGGCGATCGACCGCTGGCGCGCGGAAGGCCGTCTCGTGACCATCTGTCCGGAAATGTCGGCCGGCATGCCGGTGCCACGCCCGCCGGCCGAGATCGCCGCCGGCGCCCTCGGCAAGGATGTGCTCGCCGGCAAGGCGAGGGTGGTGGAGATCAGCGGTGGCGATGTCACCGAGGGATTCATACAGGCGGCCGAGAACGCGCTTTCGCTTGCCAGGCAAGCTGACTGTCGCTTCGCGCTCTTGATCGATGGCAGCCCGTCCTGCGGATCGGGCTTCGTTTATGACGGCAGCTTTTCCGGCGCGCGCCATCCGGGTGAGGGCGTCACGGCCGCCCTGCTGCTTGCCAACGGCGTCGAAGTCTATTCGGACAGGCAGATCGAGGCGCTGGTCGCGCGGATCGAAGAATTGGAAAGCCCGAAATAAAAAGATTGCGCCCCTGCTTCTCTCAGGGGCGCAATCTCTCGCTTTTGCAGCGATGCCCGTCAGCCATTTAGTGCAGGGGACGGCTGAGCGGGGCAGGGAACTTTCCCGATAGGCGATCAGTCTAGCCGAAGTTCGAGGGTGGACGGATCAAAATCCTGTGAGCCCTCGTTTGCCGCGGGGGTCGCCACCACGGACGCGCCGATCGGTGTCACCGCGGCGGTCTTTGCTGTCTGATCGATGGCAAGAAACTCCGGCTTGGAAACCTGCGGGTTCTGGTCGTTCGAAATGTTCGAGACGGTCACGGTTGCAGCGTCGCCGTCGGTTTCGGCCGTCTTGATCATCTCGTGAGACGGCTTGCTGACGAAGACCACCGGTGAACCACCGAGCCAGGCCTCGGTGCGCACCATCTTCATCTCGCCGTTGATTTTCTTAAGCTCGATCGTTTCGTCGCCAGTCGCAATCGTCGGCACGACATAGGTGACCTTCTTCCGCGATTGCAGCGGCGGGCAATCGGCGCAGGAAACCGTGGAGACGCTGGCATTGTCGGTCGTGCCGGAAGCGATCGCTTCGATCGACGACGCCGCGGCATTGCCAGCGGCAAGGCCAAGGACGGTGGTGATCAGCAACAGGCGCATCGTTTTTCTCCCGGATCGTTACCGGGGAGAATATGCGTGCTCCCTTACTTTCCCGTCAGGAGAATTGGTAAAAATAGAATGATCCGCGAATTGACCGGCTACCGGTCACGCCTTCTCGCGTGCGACCGCGCGCCAGCCGATATCGTGCCGGTAGAAGCCGTTGTCCCAGGAAACGGCCGAAAGGGCCGCATAGGCTCTGTCCTTGGCCGCGCCAGCGCTGGTTCCCGTCGCGGTGATGTTGAGCACGCGGCCGCCGGTTGCGACCAGGGCCCCCTCCTTCATCGCTGTGCCGGCATGGAACACCTTGGTGGTGTCGGACGCTGCGGGGAGAGCACCGATCGGCGTGTTTTTCGCGTAGCTGCCGGGATAGCCCTTGGAGGCCATGACGACGGTCAACGCCGTCTCGTCGCGCCACTCCACAGCCATGCCGGCGAGCGTGCCGGTCGCGGCGGCATAGAGCAGCGGCAGAAGATCGCTCTTCATCCGCATCATCAGCACCTGGCACTCCGGGTCGCCGAAACGGACGTTGTATTCGATGAGTTCCGGACCCTTGGCGGTGATCATCAGCCCGGCAAAGAACACGCCGGAGAAGGGATGGCCGCTTTCCGCCATGCCGCGCATCGTCGGTTCGATGACTTCCTTCATCGTACGCTCGATCATCTCCGACGTCATGACCGGGGCCGGCGAGTAGGCGCCCATGCCACCGGTGTTCGGCCCCGTGTCGCCGTCACCGACGCGCTTGTGGTCCTGGGCTGACGCCAGCGCCAGCGCCGTCTTGCCGTCCGAGAGGCAGAAGAAGCTTGCTTCCTCGCCGTCGAGATAGGCTTCCACCACCACTTCGGCGCCGGCGGCGCCAAAGGCACCGGCGAAACAATCGTCGACGGCGGCGAGCGCCTCGTCGAGCGTCATGGCGACGGTGACACCCTTGCCGGCGGCGAGGCCATCGGCCTTGATGACGATCGGTGCACCCTGTTCACGAACATAGGCCTTGGCGCTCTCCGCATCGGTGAAGCGGCCATAGGCGCCGGTCGGAATGTCGTAGCGGGCGCAGAGATCCTTGGTGAAGCCCTTGGAGCCTTCGAGCTGGGCGGCGGCGGCAGAGGGGCCGAAGACGGCGATGCCGGCAGCGCGCAGCACGTCGGCAAGACCGGCGACCAGCGGTCCCTCAGGCCCGACCACGACGAAATCGATCGCTTCCTTGCGGCAGAAGTCGGCGACGGCCGCATGGTCGTCCGTGTCGAGTGCTACGATTTCCGCTTCTTCGGCAATGCCTGGATTACCCGGTGCGGCATAGAGCTTCGTCAGTTTCGGCGACTGCGCGATCTTCCATGCAAGGGCGTGTTCGCGCCCACCCGATCCGATCAGAAGAACCTTCATTGCAGCCCCCGATATACCGAAAATGTTGCGCTGCGGTTAGGACGGCAGGGCGGCAAGGTCAAGGGAAAATGGGAGTTCCGGTGGCGATTCTCGCAATCGCCACCTCTCAGGCGATGGCCTGGCGGCTCTGTTGCTCATCCAGCGCTTCGTCATGCGCATAACGGGCGGTGCGTGTCAGCGCCCAGATCGCCAGATCCTCGATCGGCAGCGGCTTGCTGATGAGGTAGCCCTGGAACAGGTCGCAGCCGGCCGCCGTCAGCATGGAGAGCTTCTCCGGTGTGTCGATGCCTTCGCCGACAACCGCGACGTCCTTGGCGTGGCAGAGCGCGATCAGCGCCTTCAGAACCGGCAGGGAATGCGACGCGGTGAGGTTCGATACCAGCGCCCGGTCGAGCTTGATGGTATCTGCGGTATATTCGATGATCTGCTGCACGGACGTGTAGCCGGCGCCGAAATCGTCGATCGAAAGCCGGAAACCGTTTTGGCGGAGCGCGTCGATGTTGCGGCGAAGCTGGTCGCTGAACTTGACGGCAAAGGTTTCGGTCAGCTCGATCTCGATCGAGCGCGCCTCCAGCCCATGCCGTTGCAGGCAGTCGGCGAAGTGGTCGGCAATCGCCTTGGAGTGCAGTTCGGCCGAGGAAATGTTGATGGCGAGCACGGTTTCGGGGCCGAACAGGGCCTTCAGCTGGCCGCAGTCGGACATCGCCTTGTTGATCACCCACCAGTCGATCTTGGTGAAGAGCCCCGAGCTTTCGGCGATCGGCACGAATTCGTCCGGGGTGACGTTGCCGAGCACCGGCGAGTACCAGCGCAGCAGCGTCTCGCAACCGGTGACCCGGCCTTCGGTATCGACCATCGGCATGTAGACGAGGTGGAACTGTTCGTCCGGATCGAGCGAGCGCAACTCGTCCTGGATCTGGCGCAGCCGCGTGCGCTTGTCGTGAAGCGCGCGCGAGTAGCGGGCGGAGCGGTTCTTGCCGCTGGTCTTGGCCTGATACATCGCCGCATCGGCATTCGCGATCAGCTCGGTGAGGTTGGTGGCGTCATCCGGGCAGATCGCCGCACCGATGCTTGCGGTCACCGGATAGCGCTTGTCGGAGACTTCGAAGCCGTCCTCGAAAAGCGAGAGGATGGCGCCCGAGATTTCCCGGACTGTCCCGTCGCCCGGGCGCGAACGCACCAGCACGGCGAATTCGTCGCCCGAAAGGCGCGCGAGGATGGCCGGCTTCTGGCCGCGGCGTTCGGTAATCGCGTCGACCCGCTCGGCGATGCGGGTCGCCAAGGTCTTCAGGAGTTCGTCGCCGATCTCGTGGCCATGCTTGTCGTTGACGAACTTGAAGTTGTCGATATCGATGAACAGCAGGCTGCACTTCTCGCCGGCCGCGATCGCCTCCCGCACGACGCCGGCGGCGAGTGCGTTGAAATGGCCGCGGTTGCTGATCCCCGTCAGCGTATCGGTCCACGAGCTGCGCTGCACCAGCTTCAGCGATTGCACCGACTGGCGGTGCAATTCGCGGATGTTTTCCGTGAGGCGCCCGATCTCGCCCTTTTCTTCCATGTCGCGGATTTCGTCGCGCGCACCCACCATAACGGCCATCACATTGGCGTCGAGAGTGGCGATCGGATCGGTGATGAAGCGGCGGATCAACATGATGATCAGCCAGATCGAGAAAAGGCTCATGGCGACGGCGCCGAGCGCAAGCAGGAACTTCTGCTGCGCCATCAGCGCATCGAAATGCTCGCTCGAAACGGTGAGCGTCGCGTAGAGCGAGGGCCCGAGATGCACGCTTGCCGAAAGGTCGTCTGTCACGGCCAACGGCCAGGGCTGCAGTGCGATGTCGGAGCCGTATTCCTTCTTCAGCGCCTGCTGCATGTCGAGGAAGCGGTCGGGCTGGATCGCGACCTGCACGAGCAGGGCGTTCGATTTCTTGCTCGGCAACGGCCGGGTGAAGGCAATCGGGTCGAGGAAGAAGGAATAGACGATACGCGGTCTCTGGCCCGCCTCATAGAGATAGGTCCAATCGGCCAGCTTGTCTTCGCGGATCAGCCGGCGGGCGAGGTTGAGCTGCGCCTCGTCGATCTCGGCGAACGGATCCCAGCTGTTTTCGAAGTAGTATTCGGACTTGAGCTCCGAACTCAGAAGTGCCAGCGAAACATAGCCCGTCGGATCGTCGAGCAGCGATTTGACGCTCTCCTGCAGCCGCACGCCGAGCGCATTGGCGCGATAGCTCGCATCTGTTTCGGAAACGTACTGGCGCAGCGAATTGCCGTTCAAGAGCGCATTGAGAAAGCCCTTGCTGCGACCGATCTCGTTCTGGAAGACGGCGGCCGCATGTTCAAGGCGCTGCGACAGCTTGGCATGCTCGAGCGCGCGAATGGAGCGGCTCTGCGTGACGTGGACCGAGATCGCCGCCAGCAGATAGCCGGCAAGCACCACGGGAAAAATCAGGATGAGCGCGCGTTTGCCGAGGTTCACTGGAAATTCGCCAATGTGCTGATGATCCGTCGGCGCAGTTGCACCGATTCTGTGGACAGTTCCTGTTGATACTGGCTCTTGGCCAGAATGTCGGGCGAGGGGTAGATCGCCGGGTCGGAGCGGACCTCTTCCGGCAGGAGTGCGTGGGCTGCCCGGCTTGCCGTCGGCATGTTGAGCGCCAGCGCATTGGCGGCGGCACTCCCCGGCGAGCCGAGATAGTCGAGCAGCGCCAGCGCCCGATCCTTGTTTTGCGATTTGGCAACGACGGACATGCAGTCGAGCCAGGAGAGCGTGCCTTCCTTGGGAACCACGTAACGCCATATGCCAGGAGTGCCGGCCTTGGCATTGAGGACATGCTGGTCGCCGCTGTAGCCGAGCGCCATGTAGATGTCCTTGCTGACGGCAGGGTTCTGGATCGAGCTGATGACGTATTCGTAGGTGAGCACGGAAGGGGCCTGTTCCTTCATCAGCGTGAAGGCGGCCCTCAGCGTGCTGCTGTCGTTGGTGTTGATCGATTGGCCGAGCAGCATCAACGGCGCGACGAAGGCTTCGTTGTGGTCGTCGTACATAGCCACATGCTTGGAAAGCGCAGGGGCAGGGCGCATCAGATCCTGCCAGGAGGTCGGTGCTTCGGATAACACGTCGGAGCGGTAGAGAATGCCCATCGTGCCCCAGAGATAGGGCAGGCCCCGGCCGGAGCAGCGCGTGCGCCAGCTTTCGTCGTAGTCCCTGAGCGAGGCGACGTTGGTCTCGTCGAGCTTTTCGAGAACGCCCTTGCGGCCGAAGAGGGCGGCGCTGTTTTCGCCGGTTACCACCAGGTCGACGCGGCTGTTCGGATCGGCCAGCACCTCGTCGCGGGTATCGCCGCTGTCGTAATAGACCTGGTGCACCGCAACGCCCGTGATCGACGACCAGCGGTCGAGGATCTTCTGGTCGATATAGGATTCCCAGATGAGCAGGTTCAGGGTCTCGGCCGGTGCCGCCGTTGCGAATAGCAACGTCGCCAATAAGGCCGGAATCGCCGTTCGCCCCTGCATTGTATACCCCTGCCCAAGCCCGTCAGACGACCGTAGCGCGCAAAAATTTATGAATGATTACGTAGGGCTGCGCGCGGCCGCGGGGTGGCGATGGCTGTGTCTTTCGAGAAACGGAAACCGGGCGCCGCATGGCGGCGCCCGGTCCGATTTTCCAGGTCTTTCTGCCTGATCTTTTATCGTGCCGGGATCCTCGGCAGGAGGATGGTGAGCACGCCGAGCAGCGGCAGATAGGAGCAGATCGTGTAGACGAACTCGATGCCCTGCCGGTCGGCGAAGATGCCGAGTACGGCAGCGCCCATACCGCCGAAACCGAAGGCGAACCCGAAGAAGACGCCGGCAATCAGTCCGACGCGACCGGGAACCAGCTCCTGGGCGAAGACGACGATCGCCGAGAAGGCCGAGGAGAAGATCAGGCCGATAATGACGGAGAGCACGCAGGTCCAGAAGAGGTTCGCATAGGGCAGAATCAAGGCGAAGGGGATGACGCCGAGGATCGAGAA
Source organism: Ensifer sp. ENS09 (assembly GCF_014852425.1). Lineage (NCBI taxonomy): Bacteria > Pseudomonadati > Pseudomonadota > Alphaproteobacteria > Hyphomicrobiales > Rhizobiaceae > Ensifer > Ensifer sp. ENS09. Next base: position 598,256 of record NZ_JACVBP010000002.1, on the reverse strand, counting down.
CCAGATGACGAAGCGGGCGCCGTAACGGTCGCCGATCGGGCCGCCGAGGAAGGTTCCGGCTGCGGCAGCACCCAGGAACAGGAACAGCATCAGCTGCGCCTGCTGCACCTCGACGCCGAATTTCTCGATGACGAAGAAGGTGAAGTAGCTGGAGATGCTCGCCATGTAGACATTCTTGGTGGCCGTCAAAAGCACGAGCACGGCAACCGCCCACATCACCCGGCCCTTCGGCAGGGGCAGGGCCCGGCTCGGGGCTGCGCGGCTCATGGTCGTGCGGCGATGGCGGACATACCAGGTGCTGACCCAGGAGAGCACGAAGAAGCCGATGATCGCGACGATCGAGAACCAGCTGAGGCTGCCCTGGCCGAACGGGATGACGATGAAGGCGGCGAGCAGCGGACCCATGGCGCTACCGGCATTGCCGCCTACCTGGAACAGCGATTGGGCAAGGCCGTGGCGACCGCCCGAGGCAAGGCGGGCGATGCGGGACGATTCCGGATGGAAGATCGCCGAGCCGACGCCGATCAGGCTGGCAGCAACCAGAAGAACCCAGAAGTCATGGGCGTTGGCGAGCAGGATCAGGCCGCTGCAGGTCGAGAGCATGGCGAGCGGCAGGGAATAGGGCAGGGCCCAGCGGTCGGTGATGATGCCGACGGCCGGCTGCAGCATCGATGCCGTCAGCTGGAAGGTAAAGGTCAGGAGGCCGATCTGCACGAAGTCGAGCGAGTAATTCGCCTTCAGCAGCGGATAAAGCGCGGTCAGCAGCGACTGCATGATGTCGTTCAGCATATGGCAGAAGCTGACGGCGAGGATGACGGAGAAAGCCGTCTTCTCCGGGGAGATCCCGGAAGTTGAAGTCACGGTAGACATGGGTGATTCCTTGCCGTCTCGAAGGTTGTGTGCGGCGTGGCCCCATCTCTACTGAGGTTGCGATTGGCCTGCTTTTGTGATCTGGTCGATTTCTTTCGTGAGTGGGCCAAATGGCGATCCGTCGATATCCGCTACCGCAGCTTCCCGATGACGATCACTTCCGGAACCTCGACTGGGTCGAGACCGGAAACGCCCCGGTGCTCGCCCTCGGACGGGATTACAATGCCGGCCTCCTCGTGCCTTTTCACAAACACACCCGGACCCAGCTCTGGTGGGCGCGCGGCGGCGTCGTGCTGATGCGCACCGAGCGCGGGCGGTGGATGGTGCCGCCCGGCCACGCTCTTTTGATCCCGGCGGGCATGGAGCATTCGGCCGAGATGATCAGCGACGTGCGCATGCACTCGATCTACTTTGCGCCGGACCTTTTGCGCGCCGAGCGGCCGATGGTCATGGAAATAAATCCTTTGGCCGGCAGCCTCGTCGATGCCCTCGTCAGCGTCGAGAACGAGGCGATGTCGGAGCGGCGCGAACAATTGGTGACCGATCTGCTTCTGGAGGAAATCGGCCGGCTGCAGGAGCGCCCGCTCGGCCTGCCGTTCCCGCGCGACGAACGGCTTGCGGCGCTTTGCCGGCAATTTTTGCAGGCGCCATCGGCGGCCGCCAGCATCGACCAGTGGGCCGACAGGCTGGGTCTCAGCCGCCGCTCGTTCACGCGGCTGTTTCGCAACGAGACGGGCGTCAGCTTCGTCACCTGGCGCCAGCAGGCCTGCATCTTCGCCTCGCTGCCGCTTTTGGCCGACGGTGAGCCGATCATCAACGTGGCGCTCGATGCCGGCTATGAGAACGTCGCGGCCTTTACGACGATGTTCCGCCGCATGCTCGGCAGCCCGCCGAGCGTCTATCTGAAGACCTATCTCGGCCAGTGACTGTGGGCAGCTAAGCGCTCATGGGAAACGAAAGCTGAATTGACCTGGTTAACGGAATCGTAGGAACAAGGGCCAATAACTCGCCCTGTGCCGTTCCTGCCCACTCCCTCCTTCGGCCCGACGGCACGGCCAATTTCGCCCCGGCGAATGCATCTTCCGGAGTTGTTTCTTGCGTATCCGTTCTCTTCTTCTCCTTTCTGGAACCCTTTTGCTGTCGGCAAATGCCGCCTCTGCCGGCGACGGCCAACATTTCTGGTCCGGCGACTGGTACCTGAAGGTCGGCGCCACCGGCTTCTACGGCCCGAAATACGAAGGCGCTTCCAAGCGCATGTTCCAGGCTGCCCCGCTGATCTCGCTCGGCAAGGCCGGCAGCACGGTCCGCTTCTCCTCGCGCAATGACAACATGTCCTATGCGCTCGTCGACCAGGGCAGCTTCCGCGCCGGTCTCGTCGGCAAGCTGATCTTCGAACGCGATTCCGGCACCTCCAGCGACCTCAAGGGTCTTGATCCGATCAAGTTCGGCGGTGAAGCCGGCGGCTTTGCCGAGGTCTATCCGACCGACTGGCTGCGCGTGCGCGCCGAAGTTCGCCAGGGCATTCGCAGTCACCACGGCGTCGTCGCCGATGTTGCGGCGGACGCCTTTGCTGATGTCAGCAGCAATGTCCGTATTTCCGGCGGCCCGCGCCTGTCGGCGGCCACCAGCGGCTACTACACGGCCTACTACGGTGTGAATGATCGCGAGGCGGCGGCCTCCGGTCTCAGCAACTATACCCCGCATGGCGGCGTCGGATCGGCCGGCGTCGGTGCCGCGATCACCTGGCAGGCAACCGAAAAGCTCGAGACGAGCGCCTATGCCGAATACAAGCGCCTGCTTGGTCCGGCAGCCGATTCCAGCCTCGTTCGCGAACGCGGCAGCCGCAACCAGGTTCTCGTCGGCCTGTCGGCAACCTACCGCTTCGATTTCACGCTTCCCTGATCAGGCGTTTTGCTCCCTTGGTCGGCGGCGATCTCGCCGCTTGACCGGTCGGGCCTGCGGCGTCAAACAGGGATATGAACACAATCTCTGCCGATTCCGGCCGCGTTCAGGACGCGCCATCCAACAACTGGGTCTATCGCGTGCTGCCGCGTGCGCTCTGGCCCTATGCGCAGCTCGCTCGTTGGGACCGTCCGATCGGCTGGCAACTGCTGCTGTTGCCGTGCCTCTGGTCCGTGGCCCTGGCGTCGGGCGCGGCGGCCAGCGCCGGTCAATTCTCCTTCGGCCGCTTCCTGTTCCATTGCGTCCTGTTCACTGTCGGCGCCATCGCCATGCGTGGCGCCGGCTGCACCTACAACGACATCGTCGATCACGACATCGACATGGAAGTTGCCCGCACCCGCTCGCGGCCGCTGCCGTCGGGCCGTGTTTCGCGCCTTCAGGCCAAGGTGTTCATGGTGCTGCAGGCGCTCGTCGGCCTTGTGGTGCTGTTGCAGTTAAACACCTTCTCGATCGTGCTCGGCATCCTGTCGCTGGCGATCGTCGCGATCTACCCATTCGCAAAGCGGTTTACCGACTGGCCGCAATTCTTCCTGGGGCTGGCGTTCTCATGGGGAGCGCTGATGGGCTGGGCGGCCGAGTTCGGCACGCTCTCCTTGGCCGCCGTTCTGCTCTACGGCGCGGCGATCGCCTGGACGATCGGTTACGACACGATCTACGCTTACCAGGACAAGGAGGACGACGAACTGATCGGCGTGCGCTCGACGGCGCGGCGCTTCGGTGAAAACCCGCGCCCCTGGCTGATCGGCCTTTACGGCATCGCGACGCTGCTTGTCCTTCTGTCCTTCGTCGCAGCCGGCGCCGGCGCGGTTGCCTATGTCGGCCTTCTGATCGCAGCGGCGATGCTGACCTATCAGATCCTCGTCCTGAACATCCACGATCCCGCACAGTGCCTGGCGCTGTTCAAGTTCAACGGCATCGTCGGCTTGATCATCTTCGCCGGGCTGGTGCTGGCGCTCATTCTGCGCATGATATGAAAAATCCTCCGTTGTGGCGGAGGATCGTCTTCATTGCCCCATGGGTCGGCCCGCCCGTTGCGGGCCTGCAAAAATCTCAGGCCCAGCTGATGTCGCGGGCGGCCTTGCGCTTGCGTGCCTCGTGACGCGCACGGAAACTGGACAGGACGGCGGCAACGATTGAGGCGATGTGCTTGCGCATCGGGTTTCTCCTTCTTTCGTGGTCTTGGCTATGAAGCCCATATGGCACGAAGAAGGCGATGCGACTGTTTCCGGGGGAACATCCGGTAAATCGTCGGGGGAGGCGGCAACGCCGTCAGGGCAAGCGTGCCCGTAAGAAATATCCCGACAGATCTGACCGCACCAAACGCGACAGCCGGCCGCAGGGAACGGCCGGCTGTCGCGCTGGAGGTAGGCTCTGCAATTAGCTGCGGGCGATGATCTCGCGCCCGTCGATCTTCATGTGTACGCCAAGCGTGCCGGTGGAACGGCGCACGAGGAAGCGCGGGCGGCGCTCGGCGAAGAAGGAGTGGCGGCGGCGCGGCTTGACGGGCGCGGTGCGCACGTCGCCAAGGTGCTCTTCGAGCGGCCTTGCCACGCCATCCGCTTCGACCATCAGCATCGGAATGCGGTAAGCTTCTGCCCAGGCGCGCCAGTCGGCCGCGATGTCGGACAGGTCGTGTGCGACGAGCAGCGGGACACAGAGGTCCGGGTCGTCGTGATGAAGTTCCAGCGTCACTGTAACGTCTCCGTCGCCGTGATCGATCGCGCGAGCCGCGACCCCCTTGAATGCGCGCGCCGGCAGTGCGATCGAAAGCGGCAGGCCGCTCGATGGTAGCACCTTGCGCAGAACTGCGCCACGCTCGTCCAGGCTGATCGTGACATTACCGGTGTGACCGCGCAAAGCGTAGCTTGCCTGCTGTGGAAAGCGCTGCGGATCAAGACGGAGCGTGTTTTCGACCCATGCGGGTTGAGAGAGTGTGTTGCGCATTTCAATCGCCCTTGTTTTTCCTTGAGAGCCGGTTTCCGGTCTTCTCGTCGGGACTTTTTCGTCCTCTATGAGCAGGAGAATAGGCGGCGCCCTTTCCGAACGACTTAAAATTCGCGGTTAAGAAAACTTTGCGTTTTTCGATGGTTAGCAAAAGCCGACCGGTCAGGGTTTCCGTTTCGTCAACAGTGCGTCTGCATTCGTTCCGATCAGGCGCACCTGCGCTGTCGTTCGAACTGCCGGGAAAAGCCACACGCAAGCCAGCTCTGCAATCATGACGCGTCAGAATTCTGTTTAGGGGCTCGGGTCCGGCCTGTCCCCATGGGTAACCGACGAGGCGCCAGGGCATGGTATCGACCTATCTCGACTACAGTCGCATCACGCGGGACATGAGGAGCAGCCTCAACCGCATTGCCCAGCAGCCGCAGATCGCGCGTGAAGCCGAATATTATAAAGAGAACATCGGCAGTGTGAAAACTGTCGAGGAGTTTCTGGACGACTATCGACTCTACTCATACGCGATGAAGGCACATGGCCTGGAGGACATGACCTATGCCAAGGCCTTCATGCGCAAGGTCCTGGAAAGCGACCTTTCGGACGAAAACAGCTTTGCCAGCCGTCTCACCGATGAACGCTACCGCAACTTCGCGCAGGCCTTCAACTTCAGCTCGTCGAAGCCGGTGGCTCAAACCAACGCACAGCAGGATGCGCTGATCGGTCTCTACAACGAGCGGATCGCTAGCCTCGACACGGTCATGCGCGGCGAGATGGCCTATTTTGGCGCGGCCATGGATCTGGTCACCGATGTCGACAAGTTTCTCGGCAACGAACGGCTGCGTTCGTTTGCCTTTACGGTCTTCGGGCTGGACACGAAGACATTCAACTACACCGAAGTGCGCAACGCCCTGACCAGTGACCCGGCCGCACTAACCGCAAGCCGCACGGCCGACATCACGAGACGGGATGAAGCGGTCAAGCTGCAGACGGACCTCGACACACGGAGGAAGTCTCTCGCGGCGATCGATGTGCTGACCGCCCAACTGGCTGAAGCACCCTCTGCGGACAAGCCGGCTATTCAAGCGAAGATCGACGAACAGAACGCGATCGTCGCGGATCTCGATGCCAAGCTGCCGCCACGCGATCAGGCTCCTGCGCTGATGACATCGCTCGGCCAGGAAATCAACCAGCTGAACGGGCGCATCCGCAGTTTCGCAACCTACATCAAATTGGCGGAAACGTTCAACTTCAACGCCGACGGCACCGTTCCTGCCGGTGAGAAGGCGATCAGTGAAGAGAAGAAGACCGCGCTCAACAACATCTACGTCTTCGAGAAACCCGGCGATACCCCAATGGGCGGAACGCGCCTGACCGGTGCCGGGGCGCTGCTCAACAAGGAATACTACGAGCAGAAGATCGCCGGCATTACCAGCATTTCTGAGCTGACAAGCGATAGCCGGCTGTTCAATTACATCGTCACAGCCTTCGGCCTCAAGTCATCGACAACGGTGCCGTCGACGATCGAAAACATTCTCACCAGCGACATCAACGACCCGAACAGCTACGTCAACACACAGGGCGGCGAGTACAATGCCGCCTTCAAGGCGATGCACAAGGCCTTCAATTTCCAGGCCGACGGTACGCTGCAGCCCGGCAAGACGGCACAGAACGCAGATCAGTTGAAGACCACGTCCGACGGCTACATGGTGCGCTACAACGACAAGGGCGACGCCGAAGACGAAGCGATGGTCAAGAGCTTCAAGCTCTTGGTCAACACGATGGAATCGGTCGACAAGCTGCTTGCCGACAAGGGTGTGGTGACGTTCACGCTGCGCGCCTTCGGACTAGAAGAAGAGGGGCTGAGCACGCGTGAGCTGAGGCGCATCCTGACCAGTGATCTCAACGATCCCAAGAGCTATGCCAACACGCTGCGTGACGAGCGCTACGTCAAGCTCGTGAAGGCGTTCAATTTCAATCCCGACGGGACGCTCGGCGCGCCGAAGCTCGCGCAGAGCGACTCCGACATCATGAGCACGGCGAGGGACTACATCATCGCCAAGTCCCGCTTCGGGACCGATGACGAGAAGAAGGTCGCCAAGCAAAAGGCCCAGGACGAAGCCAAATACTACACCGCCGAGATCGCAAAGATCGAAACACTGGATGACTTTCTGAAGAACCGGCGACTGGTCGATCTGGTCCTTGTCGGCTCCGGTATCGACCCCGAGACGGTCAAGAGCGATTATCTCAGAGAGATGTTCACGTCGGATCTCGAAGATCCGAAGAGTTTTATCAACACCGATCCGAACGGGCTGAAATACCGCGAGATCGTCTCGTCCTTCAACTTCGACAAGGACGGCAAGATCGTCCGGGGCGAGGCAGGCCATATCCAGACCCGCCGCGGTCTCATCACCACGGTCGATCTCTTCCTCAACCAGTCGCTCGAAGAACGGGAAGGCGCCGACAACGGCGGCATTCGTCTTGCGCTCTACTTCAAGCGCAAGGCCCCGGAGATCAATACGGCATACGACATCCTGGCCGACCGCGCCCTGTTCGAGGTGATCAAGACCGCCTACAGCATGCCGGAGGGCTTGCAGAACGCCAAGATCGAAGCCCAGGCGGCCTATATCGAGCGCACGATCAACCTCAAGGAATTGCAGGAGCCCGGGAAGATCGACAAGCTGCTGCAGCGCTTCACGGCACTCTATGACGTCGAAAACAACCAGGACGTTTCGCCTGGTCTCGCGATCCTGACCGGCGGCGGGGGCGGCAGCGTCAGTGCCGAAACGCTGATGACGCTCTCGCAGCTACGCGCGGGCGGCCGCTGAGGCCTGCCGCCTGATGGCCGAGCTTCGGCTTGGCGGATGCATGGTAGCTCGCCGCGCGGGGCGGGCCGCCGTCATCGGTCAGCGCGCAACACCTTGTCGGGGTTCATGATGCCCGCGGGATCGAATGCGTGCTTGATGCGTTGCATCAGCTCGATTTCGATCGGGGCCCGGACCTCGGCGAGTTCGTCGCGCTTCAACTGGCCGATGCCGTGTTCGGCAGAGATCGAGCCGTTATGCCCAAGCACGATGCCGTGGACGATGGCGTTGATTTCGCGCCAGCGGTCGAGGAAGGCCTGCTTGTCGGCGCCGACAGGCTGCGAAATGTTGTAGTGGATGTTGCCGTCGCCCATGTGGCCGAAGGAACAGATGCGCGCGCCGGGAATCGCTTTCATGACGGCGGCATCCGCCTCCTTCATGAAGGCCGGAATGCTGGAGACGGGCACGGAGACATCGTGCTTGATCGAGCCGCCCTCGGGCTTTTGTGCCGGTGACATGCTCTCGCGCATGTGCCACAGCGCCTTGGCCTGTGTCTCGTTGGCGGCGATCACGGCATTTTCGACGAGGCCGGCCGCATATCCCTGCTCCAGCAGATCCTGTACCATCCGTTCCGCGCTTTCGGCGCTATCGGATGTCGAGATATCGATCAGCGCGTACCAGGGGTGGATCGTTTCCATCGGGTCACGAACGCCGGGGATGTGCTTGGCGGTGAATTCGACGCCGAGCCGCGGCATCAGCTCGAAGCCGGTCAGCGCCGGTCCACAAAGGCTGGACGCTTTTTCGAACAAAGCGAGCGCTTGCTCGACGGTGCCGACCCCGGCAAAGGCGACCTGATGTCCGAGTGGCTTCGGGAAGAGCTTGAGCACGGCGCCGGTGATCACGCCGAGCGTACCTTCGGCACCGATGAAAAGATCGCGCAGATCGTAGCCGGTATTGTCCTTTTTCAACCGGCGCAGCCCGTCCCAGATTTCGCCGGTCGGCAGCACCACCTCGAGGCCGAGGCAGAGCTGGCGCATGTTGCCATAGGCAAGCACGGCGGTGCCGCCGGCATTGGTGGAGAGGTTGCCGCCGATGCGGGCCGAACCTTCCGAGCCGAGCGACAGCGGGAACAGGCGATTGTGCTCGTCCGCCGCCTTCTGGATGTCGGCAAGGATGCAGCCGGCATCGGCGACGATGACATTGCCGACCGGATCGATGTCGCGAATGCGGTTCAGCCGTTCCAGCGAAAGAACGATGTCCGCCTTGCCCTCCCGCGGGATCTGCCCGGCGACGTGGCCGGTGTTGCCGCCCTGCGGCACGATCGCCGTGCGGGTGGCGCTCGCAAGCTTCATGATGCGCGAGACCTCGTCGACGGAGCCCGGACGCAGCACCATCGGCGTCGTGCCACGGTAAAGTCCACGCGATTCGACGAGATAACGCGCCTTGTCCGGTTCGGCCGTCAACACGTTGGCGCTTCCGACGATGTCGGCGAAGGAGGCGATGAATTCGGGAGAGGGAAGGGTGCTCATGGGCCTCACTTCGCATTGCGCCTGCGCGCGCTATCGGATCGGTCGATCTGAGGATGGGATCCTCGGTTCCTGGTCGGCGGCGATCATAACCGCAATGGGTGCCGTTCGGTGAGGGCGGGTGCGCGGAAAATGCCGCACGCCATCTTACCCTCGTGGTGCGGCTGCCCGCTGCAACCGATCGATGATGGCTTCCCCCAGCCCGTCCGAAGGGATGGCCCCGAAGGCGATGGTCTCTGCGCCGCTGGCATCCGCCCGTTTCATGTAGTCGAAGAGATTGGCGGCGGCTTCGCGCAGATTGCCGGTCGGGCTGAGGTCGAGAACGATGGCCGCCTGTTCCTCGCCGGCAATCCGATTGCCGCCGAAACGGATCAAGGCTTCGCCGGCATGCACCTCGGTGGCATCGAGCCGCACGGCAGCGCCGGGCGCATAGTGCGAGGCAAGCATGCCCGGCGCCTCGATCGTCGCTCCCGCCGTCTCCGGCCGGATCACCGGACGGCCGAGCAGGCGTTCGATCTCGGCAGCATCGAGGCCACCCGGCCGAAGCAGCCGGATCTCGTCGCCATCGACCTTGATGATCGTCGATTCAAGGCCGATCTGGGCCTGGCCGGCGTCGAGGATCAGCTTCAGTTTTCCACCGAGATCGGCCTCGACATGGGCCGCACTGGTCGGGCTGATCTTGCCTGAAGTATTGGCGCTGGGCGCAGCCAATGGCCGTCCGAAGCGGGCGATGACCCGGCGCGAGAAACCGTCGGGCATGCGGATGCCGAGCGTGTCGAGGCCGGCGGACGCCAGCGCATGAACCGTGCTGTCGGCGCGCTGCCGAAGGATCAGCGTCAGCGGGCCGGGCCAGAAGGCTTCGGCCAGCTGCCGGGAAACCGGATCGAAGTGCACATGGGCTTCGGCCATCGCCATGTCGGAGACATGCGAGATCAACGGATTGAAGCGCGGGCGCCCCTTCATCTCGTAGATGCGGCTGATCGCATCAGGGTTGGTGGCGTCGGCGGCAAGGCCGTAGACGGTCTCGGTCGGAATGGCGACCGGTTCGCCTTCGGCAAGAACGGCGCAGGCACGCGCGATCGCGCGGTCCGGTTCCCTATCCGTATCGATGATCTCAGCCATGCCGTTTCCTTTCCGACGCTTCCTTAACGGACGCACCGGAAAAACAGAACGATTTTCTTTGAAGCAACCGGTTCGGCTCAGAGGCTGCGGATGATGCGGCGCAACGCGTCATCTTTGGCGCCGAGCATCAGCACGTTTTTCAGTGCGACCTTGGGATCGTCGGTGCGAAACAGCAGACCGTTGTCACGAAAATTGCGGTTGATGACCATTTGGCCGGCTTCCGCGCCCGGTTCGATGGCAACGGCGAAATACATGCGCGAATAGCCGGGCTGGATGCCTTCGAAAAAATGCGTCTCGTGGCCGAGGTCGCAGTAGAAGTTGGCGAAGTAGAAGGACCAGGTGATGTCCTTGGAGGGAGTAACCGGCGTGCGCGCCGCCGTCACGTGACAGTAGCCGAGATGCGGCCGGCCGACGAGCGTGCGGTGGAAGATCATCTTCGGGAACTGGATCGAGGTGTGAAACCCGTTGATCCGCTTATGGGTCGTGTCGCCGGCGGTGTTGAGCTTCTTGCCCGTCCTGTCCGCAACTTCCTCATAGCTCAGGTAGCGCCGTTCGCTCGGCACCCATTGCCTGCGATTGATCCGGCCCGTGCGCAGGAATTCGGTATGAACCGCCGTCTTCGGCGGGATTGTCGGCGGCGCCTCGGCTGCCGCGTCGTAGTATCTCAACTTTGCCATGATCGTCAGCGCGCCATCTGCCTGCCTGCAGGACCTCTCTCGTCTGCCGGCTAGGCTAGCGGCTCATGGTTAATGAATGATTGCCTTCTGGCTGCATCATGAGCGTTCCCCATCCGATGGGATGTCGCAAACGGGCGAAGCTTTCCCGCGTCTGCGCCGCCCGCGCCGCAAAAGGCGGCAAATGCCCAAGACGTGGGCTATCTATATGTTTGTAGTGTAAAAATTCTAAGACAGGCGCCGTTGATGGCGGTTTTTCCCGTGTCGTCATTCTGGAATTGGATGTCGCTATCCGGCAGCTGCCAGGGCGGTTTCCGCGATTACATATCTTTACTCAAGGTGCCGTCTTCGAAGAGAAGTCGGAGAATTGGGAAGCCGGTCAAATCCCGGCGCTGCCCCCGCAACGGTGGTGGAGCGAAAGCCTCGGCAAAGGCCACTGGACGGTTCGTCCGGGAAGGCGCCGGGCTGGTCCGAAGGGACGGCTCCTGAGCCCGGAAACCAGCCTTGACGGACATAACCGTAACGGGTTGCGGCGGGCAGCCGGATCGGAGCCGACAACGCATGGGCGTGCGCTCGTGCGGGTTCCTGTCCTGCCTCTCCAAGACATGGCGCATGAGGACAGGACATGGAAACCAGAAACGATATGCTTCGAAAGCTGAAGGGCCGGCGCGACGGCTACAGCCTCGATCGGGCCTTTTATATCGATCCCGACTACTATCGGCAGGATCTGGAAAACATCTGGTACAAGGATTGGCTGTTCATCGGCCATGACTGCGAGATCCCGCGGGCCGGCAATTATTTCACCGTCCAGGTCGGCGACTACCCCGTTGTCATCACCCGCGATCGCCAGGGTGCCATCCGGGCATTGCACAACTCTTGCCGCCATCGCGGCTCGCGCGTCTGCACGCAACAGAAGGGCTCCTCGGCCAAGCTCGTCTGTCCCTATCACCAGTGGACGTACGAGCTCGACGGCTCGCTGCTCTTCGCCCGGCAGATGGGCGAGGATTTCGACAAGGCAGCCCACAGCCTGAAGCCGATCCATTGCGAAACGGTCGGCGGCTACATCTTCATCAACTTGTCGGAAAAGCCGATGGATTTCACGGCGTTCCGTGAGATGGCCTTGCCCTATCTCGCGCCGCACCGGCTCGGCGAAACCAAGGTCGCGTTCGAAAGCACTATCGTCGAGAAGGGCAACTGGAAGCTCGTCTGGGAAAACAACCGCGAATGCTACCATTGCGCCGCCAATCACCCGGAACTCTGCCGCACCTATCCGGAAGCCCCGACCGCGACCGGTGTGCAGGGCGCCAAGGATGATCCCGTGATCGCCGAACATTGGGCGAAATGCGAGGCCGAAGGCTTGCCGAGCGAATTCAGGATGTCGCCGACCGGCCAGTTCCGCGCCGCCCGCATGCCGCTCGTCGACAATGCCGAAAGCTACACCATGTCGGGCGCGCGCGCCGTCAGGCGGGCTCTGTCGGCCGATGTTTCCCAGAGCCAGATCGGCACGCTTCTGATGTTCCACTACCCGACCACCTGGAACCATGTGCTCGCCGACCACGCCATCACCTTCCGTGTGCTGCCGCTCGGGCCTGAACTTACCCAAGTGACGACGAAGTGGCTGGTCAACAAGGATGCGGTCGAAGGCGTCGATTACAATCTCGAGGAACTGACGCATGTCTGGACCGAGACCAACGATCAGGATCGCCAGATCGTCGAAGAAAATGCCTTTGGCATCCGCTCGCCGGCCTATGAGCCCGGCCCGTATTCGCCCGAGCACGAAGGCGGCGTGATGCAGTTCGTCGAGTGGTACTGCAAGTTCATGGAGCAGCGCCTTGCTGGCGACGCGGCTCCGCTTTCAAGGGTCGCCTGACATGCAGATGGCCCCTTCGTTTCACCATTTCGACGCGCTGCATGTCTGGATCGATCGGCAGCAGATGCTCGAATGCACATCGGCTGTCGTCGAGACCGCCGATGTCATGACCTTCACCTTCCGGGCCGAAAAGCCCGCCTGGTTCCGCTATCTCCCCGGGCAATTCGTAACGCTCGAACTGCCGGTCGCCGACGAGCCGGTCATGCGGACCTACACGCTGTCGTCGACGCCATCGCGGCCGCTTTCAATCGCGGTCACGGTGAAGGCGCAGGCCGACAGCATCGGCACCCGCTGGATGTTCGAGCATCTGAAGCCGGGCATGAAGCTCCGCGCCTTCGGTCCGCTCGGCGATTTCAGCTTCGTGCGCCATCCGGGCGACAAGTATCTGTTCATCTCGGCCGGCTCCGGCATCACGCCGATGATGTCGATGACGCGCTGGATGGCGGATTGCGTGCCCGAGACGGATGTGACCTTCATCTCCTGCGCGCGTCGTCCGGACGATCTGCTGTTCCGTTCGGAACTGGAAGTCCTGGCCACGCAGATGTCCGGGCTCAACCTCGGCTTCATCGTCGAGGGGCATGAGGCGCGCCACGGCTGGCACGGATTGCGCGGCCGCATCGACGGCGCCAAGCTGCCGCTGCTTGCGCCCGATTTCATGGACCGCACCGTCTTCTGCTGCGGCCCCGAACCCTTCATGCGCGGCGTGCGCGAGATGCTGAAATCGGCCGGTTTCGACATGGGCCGCTATCACGAGGAGAGCTTCCAGCCGGCGGCGGCACCCGCCGCGGAAGAGATCGCCGTGCGCGCCGGTGCCGGTGACGAGGGCGAGATCCAGGCGGCCAAGGTCGCCTTCACCATGAGCGGCAAGGAGGTCGAGGCCAAGCCCGGCCAGACGATCCTGCAGGCGGCGCGCGCCAACGGGGTGCGCATCGGCGCTGCCTGCGAAGGCGGCATCTGCGGCACCTGCCGGGTGATGAAGGTCGCGGGCGAGGTCGAGATGAACCACAATGGCGGCATTCTCGACGACGAGATCGACGAAGGCTACATCCTCGCCTGTTGCTCGCGACCACTTGGCGACGTCCAGATCGAAGCCTGAGGGCGGCGATGCATGTCGCGAGAAGTGCGTCGCGGTTTTGCAGCAGCGACGTGCATAAAGGATGAGAGCTTAAAGCCTGGCGCGAGATCCTTTTTCACGCGACAGGCTTATGGCGCGTTGCAGGGGATCGGATTGGCCGAAACGCTTGCCGGGGCGTCGGTGCCGGTCGCCGTTTTCGGGCATGTGCCCTGGGCGGCTTCATTGCCGGCAATCGCCACCTGCAGGGCGCGCTCCTGGCGGGCGAAATCGATCGAGCCGGTCACCATCATGTCGACGCCGCTGCCGGCGCCGCTCGCAGCGTCGGCGCGGCTGACAAGCAGCGGCTCGCTAAACATTGCGGTCGCCCGTGCGACCGCCTGCATGCCCGTTCCCCGCTCGGCTTGGGCGACGAGCATCAGCGGTAGCGGCTTTTCCGGCAGCAAGGCGCCTTGTGCCCAGATCGCTTTCAGCGCCTGCGGCGACATCGCCGCCACATTGACGTCGATGTCGTCAAGCGTTCCCGGCACGCGGTAGGGGCAGCGGCGCTTTCCGCAGTTGATGCCCGAGGAGAACTGCCACAGCGCGTAACTGTCCCAGTTGCCCATCGGGAAGACCTGGCGGATATCCGGCTTGTAGCGGGCGTACCAGAGCGGCAGACGCGACAGCAGCCGGTGCTTGGCCCGGTGCGCGGCGATGTATTTAGCGGTGATGTGGTTGGTGTAGAGGATCGGGTAGCGCCCGGTCCGGGTCTTGATGTGCCCGGCGAAGATGGCGGCGTCCTCAAGCGACATGTACTTGTCCGGATCGATGCCTTCGAGATCGAGCACCATCAGTTCGTCGTCGCGCGGATCGGCGTAGTCGAGGAAATGGTTCGCCTGGTCAACGGGATTGCCCGGACGGGCGAGGTGGTAGGCACCCCACAGCAGTCCGTGCGAGCGGGCAATCATCCGGCGGGTCTGGTAGAGTTCGCGGCTGACGGCGTATTTGCGCCACATGGTCTTGCAGTGGTTGAAGGTGTCGCCGTTGTGGTCGCCGGTGCAGGAGAAGCTTTCGGGCAGGCCGTCGGAGGCCTTGGCGATGAAACCGGAAATGCGCTTGTCGCCAAGCATCGTTTCCCAGTCGATACTGTTCATCTCATAGGCGTCGACAATGATGGCGTTCGATTTGGTCTTCCAGGGCTCCAGTTCACCGGCGCGTGCGATCGCCGCCGCGAAAGCCAGACCGATGAAGGTCGCGAGGCGCAGAATCATCCCTGTCGTGGAGATACACCGCTTTGCCATTCTCTGAGATTGCCGACAGTATCGTTAACGCATCGTAAATCCCAGCCCCCGAGCGGACTGTGCGGGAGCGGCGCGCGAATGTATACCGACCTGCGGCTGTATATAAGTGATTGCTTTCATGGTCGCGACAGGTAGTCGATGATGCGGCAAAGCGCGCCACGGCAACGGGTGTCGGCCGCGCGAGCTGATCCCAAAGGACGCGGAAGATGGAACAAAACCGGTGACTTATGCGTTATCGGTCGATTTCGGATTTCCCGGCTGAGGGACATCCCCGGATCGGCCTCGGTCGGGGTGAAATCATGGAAAAGGTTGAAATGTCGCGGCAACCCGAAGCCGGGGGCGCGCAACATGCTTTCGGTGATGGAGGGATTTGATGAAGAATGTGCTGAAGTCCGGGATGGGCCGGTGGTTTTCCGTGGCTGTTGCGGCGGCCGTGCTGGTGACGTCGGCTGCCCCGTCGCAGGCCTTCACGCCGACCCCGCCGCGGGTCGAGCGGCAGAACGATGTGGTCAATGTCCAGTATCGCAGACCGGGCATGGAGCGTCGCGGCGGCTATTACTACTATAACGGCTACCGCGGTTATAACTATCGTCGTCCTGGCTATCGCTACTACAATGGCTGGTGGTATCCGATGGCAGCCTTTGGCACCGGCGTCATCATCGGCGGAGCGATTGCCCAGCCGCCGCGCTACACGCGTCCGGCGCCCGTTTATGGCAGCCGCCATGTGCAATGGTGCTACGACCGCTACCGCTCGTACCGGGCCTACGACAATACCTATCAGCCCTATGGCGGTCCGCGCCGCCAGTGCTATTCGCCCTATAGCTAACGGGGAGGCAGGGCCGGGCGCTTCCGCTCCCGGCCTTTTTGCGCCCGGCTTCGCATGAGACCCGTCACTGCGCGCGCTCTGGGACTGGCCGATAGCACCGTCGTGCCCGGCGAGAACTTGTCCCGCGGTGCTAAAGTTCTTGGGCGAGCCCGATGAGCAGACCTTCAGGCCCGCGGATGTAGCAAAGTCGGTAGGCGTCCTTGTACTGGACCACTTCGCCGACCAGCTGCGCGCCGCGTTTGCGGAGCCGCTCAAGCGTCTCGTCGACGTCGTCGACGGCGAACATGACGCGAAGGTAGCCAAGCGCATTGACCGGAGCCGTGCGGTGATCGGCGACCACCGGCGGCGCGAGGAAGCGGGAAAGCTCGAGCCTGCTATGGCCATCCGGCGTGCGCATCATGGCAATTTCGACATGCTGATCGCCAAGCCCGGTAACACGCCCGGCCCATTCTCCTTCGATCTCCGCCCGACCTTCGAGTTCAAGGCCAAGTTCACGAAAGAAATCGATCGTCCCTTCGAGGTCTTCGACGACGATACCTATGTTGTCCATTCGCTTGAGCGCCATGCTTCCAATCTCCACGGTGTCGTTCTGGCTGCTCTCTTCAACACCGAACGCTTGGTGAGGGTTCCGGGCGGCGTCTCAGAGAATGCCGATCTGCCGGAGAATCCACCAGGCAAATGCCATGGAGAGCGCGATAAACAGTGCTGCGTAAAGCGTGCCAGTGCCGTCGGCGAAGGGCAGCGCCCCGGTGTTCATGCCGAAGAAGCCGGTGACCAGCGTCGGCGGCAAGAGGAAGGCGGTCATCAGTGACAGGATGTAAAGATGCCGGTTGGTCTCCGAGGAGATCTTGCTGTCGATCTCTTCATGCAGCAGTCGTGCCCGCTCCTGCAGCGCAAAGACGTCGCGGTCGACCGCTTCGAGCCGGTCGGAAAGCCGCTCCGCTGCGTCGATGAAGCCTGGCGGCACCTCGTCCTCATCCGATGCGCCCGCACGCCGCAGCAAGGCGAGGATCGTGCGCAGGTGCCGGTGCAGCCGCACCACGGTCCTGCGCAGCGGCGCAAGCCCCGGCTGCTGCCGATGCCCGGCCTCGCCATAGACATGGTCCTCGATGACGTTCAGGTCCTCGGTCAACTCCAGAACCAGCGAAATCAGTGTGCGCTGGAATTCGACGACGATCATCTCGAAGAGGTCAATCGGCCGTGCGCATTTCGTACTCTTCTCGACGGCCGCCTTGACCCGGTCGATGCTGCGCAGCGGATGCAGGCGGGTGGTGATGATGATGCGCTCGTTCACGGCGAAATGCAGCCAGCCGATCGTCTTCGTCACTGCGTCGAAGGTGCGCTCGAAGTCGACGAGCGTGCCGTGCACGATATCGTCTGAAACGGTGATGGCGGCCTGGGTGTCGTGGCTCGTCAGCGTGGCGACCGCGAGCGGCGGCAGGTTGCCGACCCGCTCGATGAGCGCAGGCGTTCGCGCGTCCGAGAGCGCCAGATGAACCCACACCCATCCGTCGCCTTCAAGCAGGCTGTCGATCGAGGCGTCGGTGGCGATCCGCTGGCAGCGGCTTTCGCCAGGCAGGAAACGATAGGCCCAGACGATGCCGGGTATTTCGGGGGAAATCAGGTTCATCTGAACGCCTTGTCCAGGGTGGGCTACCTGTTCCGATCCATGGCTGGCGATGGAAGGGCAGAACATGCAGCCATTCAAAGTGCTACAGTGACCGCCGCGTCTTCGACAACGTGCGGCACTGTCTGTCTTGGCTTCTATGCGCCGTTGATGACAGTTTTGTTACGGGTGGCCGAAGCCCGATGCTCGGGATGCCCACGGCAATTGACGTTGACGTTTACGTAAAAATCAATAGTGTTCGGCGCACAAGGCAGCGCCCGGCGCGACCTGGCTATCTGGGAGGATCATCATGTACAAGGCACCCGTCGACGAGATCGCGTTCACGCTGAAGCACGTGGCAGGCATGGGCGATGCGCTGCAATCGGGCGCGTTGGGCGATCTCGGCGAAGACCTGGTCGATGCTATTCTTTCCGAGGCCGGCCGGTTCGCGACGGAAGAGGTGGCGCCGCTTGGCGACATCGGCGACAAGCAGGGCTCGCGTCTTGTCGAAGGCAAGGTCGAGACCCCGGATGGCTGGCGCGACCTCTACCACAACTGGATCGCCGGCGGCTGGAACGGGTTGACCGCGCCGGAAGATTTCGGCGGCCAGAACCTGCCGCACATGCTGCACGTCGCCGCCATGGAAATGTGGAACGCCGGCTCCATGGCCTTCGCACTTGGCCCGACGCTCACGATGGGCGCCGTCGAGGCGCTGGAAAAACACGGCTCCGATCAACTGAAGGCCACCTATCTGCCGAAGATGGTTTCCGGCGAATGGACCGGCACGATGAACCTGACCGAGCCGCATGCCGGCTCCGACCTCGGTGTGCTAAAGACGCGCGCCGAGCGCCGCGACGACGGCACCTACCGCATCTTCGGCCAGAAGATCTTCATCACCTGGGGCGAACACGATTTCACCGACAACATCGTCCATCTGGTGCTGGCGCGGCTTCCCGATGCGCCGGCCGGAACCCGCGGCATCTCGCTCTTCCTCGTGCCGAAGTTCCTCGTCAATCCGGACGGTTCGCTCGGCGAACGTAACGATCTCTTCTGCCATTCGCTCGAACACAAGCTCGGCATCCATGGATCGCCGACCTGCACGATGATCTACGGAGACGGCAAGTTCGGTGCTGAAAAGGGCGCGATCGGCTATCTGATCGGTGAGGAAAACCGCGGTCTCGCCTGCATGTTCACGATGATGAACAACGCCCGTCTCGCGGTCGGCATGCAGGGTGTGGCCATCGCCGATGCCGCGACCCAAAAGGCGATCGCCTTTGCCAAGGAGCGCACCCAGGGCAAGGCGCCCGGCTGGACAGGGCAGGGCATGAGCCCGATCATCGAGCACCCGGATGTCGCCCGCATGCTGCTGACGATGAAGGCGCTGACGCAGGGTTCCCGCGCAATCTCCTATGCCTGCGCCCACGCCGTCGACATGGGGCACACGGCTGAAAGCGAGAAGGCGAAGTTCTGGCAGGAGCGCTCCAGCTTGCTGACGCCGATCGCCAAATCCTTCTCGACCGATGCCGGCGTCGACGTCGCCTCGCTCGGCATCCAGGTCCATGGCGGCATGGGCTTCATCGAAGAAACCGGTGCCGCCCGCTACCTGCGCGACGCCCGCATCGCGCCGATCTACGAGGGTACCAACGGCATCCAGGCGATCGACCTCGTTACCCGCAAGCTGCCGCTCTCCGATGGTGGCCACGTGCGCGGCTTCATTGCCGAATTGCGCGAGATCGCAGCGGCCGTTCGCGCCTCGAACCGCGACGGTTTCGGCGAGACGGCCGCCCGGCTCGATGTGGCGCTGGACGATCTTTCGGCTGCGACCGAGTGGCTGATTGCGGCGGTTGCCGACGGCAAACTCGCAGAAGCGCTCGCCGGGGCCACCGCCTACCAGCGCCTCTTCGGCCTGGCGCTGACCGGCGCCTATCTCGCAAAGGGTGGTCTGGCGGAAGTGAGCGATGGCAAGGACGATCAGCGCATCGCACTCTGCCGCTTCACCGCTGAAAACCTGTTGGCCGAGACTACCGCGCTGAAGGACCGTGTCGTCAACGGCGCCGACAGCCTCGCCGTCGCCCGCGCCGTTCTGGCTTGAAAGGACCCATCATGACCGACCACGTGCTCATCGAACGGCCGGAAGCGCACCCCGGCGTCCAGGTGATCCGCTTCAACCGGCCGGAAAAGAAAAACGCCATCACGCGCGAGATGTACGCGAAGATGACCAATGCGCTGACGGTTGCGTCGAGTGACCCGGCCGTGCGCGCCACCGCCTTTCTCGGCACGGATGGCTGCTTCTCCGCCGGCAACGACATGGCGGACTTCCTGGCCTTCGCCATGGGCGGCTCCATGGGCATGGAAGTAATCGAATTCCTGAAGGCGCTCGCGACCGCAACCAAGCCTGTCGTTTCGGGCGTCGATGGTCTGGCGATCGGCATCGGCACGACGATCCATCTCCATTGCGACCTGACTGTTGCCTCCGAGCGCTCGCTGTTCAAGACACCCTTCGTCGACCTGGCGCTGGTGCCGGAGGCGGCCTCCAGCCTGATCGCGCCGCGCATCATGGGCCACCAGCGCGCCTTTGCCCTGCTTGCCGCCGGTGAACCGCTCACCGCACGCGAGGCCGTCGACGCCGGGCTGATCTGGAAGGTCGTCGGCCAGGATGCAGTCGAGAGCGAAACGCTGGCGCTCGCCGCCCGGCTCGCCAAAAAGCCGCCGGAGGCGCTTCGCATCGCCCGCGATCTCGTGCGCGGCGACCGCAGCGACGTGCTGGCCCGCATCGACGAGGAAGCAAAACACTTCGCTGCGCAGTTGAAGAGCGCCGAAGCGCGCGCCGCCTTCGAGGCCTTCATGCGCCGCTAATCCAGCTTGGATTTCGTGAAGCACGAGACGGGTGCCGCTGTGCACCCGTTTTGCATTCGGGGGCAAGCTCCTACCCGCCCGGCGGTAAAGATCCCGTTGCCGCCGCCATCGCGAACTTGCATATATCAATTTTAATTTCTTCTTAAATACCGGTCGCTAGCGTCCTGCGCGATAGGCCTATCCTCTTTTCGGGATGGCCCCAGCCGCATGAAGCAGGGCTGGCCCCGCCTTCTGGCATGTTCAACGTTTTCCCGTCAGCCTCTGCGCGCCGTCTTCACGGACGGACGATGGATGCTGCGCGAAAATCATCAAGAGCTCATGTCCGGCGGTCGCCGCCGGCACCCATTGGGAGCCCACCTTGTCCAAGCGATCGAACCTCATGACGCGCATCCTCGTTGCCGCGTCCTGTGTCGTCGTCGGCGCCTTCGCCGGCTTTTCCGTATACATCGACAGCCTGCAGCGCGACACGACCACCAAGGCCGTCGAGGAGAACATTGCCTCCTCCGGTACGCAAGCTGCGCAGAGCGTCGCCAAATGGCTTAACGGCCGCGTCACGCTGACGGCGATGGTGGCTGATGCCACCGGCAACGTCGCGGATGACGGTGGGGTCCAGCCGATCCTGAAGAACGACGTTCTCACCAGCGAATTCATGTCGACCTATGTCGGCAACGAAAGCGGCAAGTTCATCACCTGGCCCGACAATCCGATGCCGGCCGGCTACGATCCGCGCCAGCGCCCCTGGTACCAGCAGGCCGTCAAGGCTGACGCTCGCGTGCTGACCGAACCCTATGTCGACGCGTCGAGCGGCGCTCTGATCATCAGTGCGGCCGTTCCGGTCAAGCGCGACGGCAAGCTCTATGGCGTTGCCGCCAGCGACTTCTCGCTCGAAACCCTGGTGACCATGATCAAGGGCGTCGATGTCGGCGGCGAGGGCTTTGCCTTCCTCGCGAGCAAGGACGGCCAGATCCTCGTCCATCCCGATGCCAAGCTCGTCACCAAGTCGCTTGCCGATGCCTTCCCGATCGACACGCCGGCAATCGGCACCGGCATCATGAACACCGAGCTCGACGGCAAGCCGATGCTGGTGAGCTTCGTTCCGGTTCAGGGCCTGCCCTCGGTCGAATGGTATATCGGCTTCGTCATCGACGCCGATGCCGCCTATTCGGCGATCGACCAGTTCCGCATTGCCGCGACCATCGCCACGATCCTCGCGGTCGGCGTGATGCTCGTCTTCCTCGCGACCTTCCTCAACCGCCTCGTCATCCGTCCCGTCACGGACATGACCGGCGCGATGGAAAAGCTCGCTTCGGGCAACCACAACGTCGAGATCCCCGGCGAAGAGCGGACCGACCAGATCGGCTCCATGGCCGCCGCCGTCGCCGTGTTCAAGGCCAACGCCGTCGAGCGTGCGCGCCTTGAGAGCGAAGCGGATGCGAACCGCTCGCTGTCGGAGCGCGAGCGTCTTGAGCGTGAGGCGCAGAAGGCGCGGGATGCGGCAGAGATCCAGCAGGCCGTCGATGGCCTCGCATCCGGCCTTGGCCGCCTGGCCGAAGGCGATCTCGCCTACCGCATCGACAACCCCTTCGCCGACCGTCTCGATCGCCTGCGCGCCGACTTCAACAACTCGGTCGCCAAGCTCCATGACACGCTCTGCGCCGTCGGCGCCAACGCCCGCGGCATCGATGCCGGCGCGACGGAGATCCGCTCGGCCGCCGACGATCTTGCCCGCCGCACCGAACAGCAGGCAGCCTCGGTCGAGGAGACCGCCGCAGCGCTCGAAGAGATCACCACGACCGTCAAGGACTCCGCCCGCCGGGCTGAGGAAGTCGGCGCGCTCGTCGCCCGCACCCGTGCCGGTGCCGAGAAGTCCGGCGAGGTTGTGGCGAACGCCGTAGACGCGATGCACGCGATCGAGAAGTCCTCTGGCGAGATCTCCAACATCATCGGCGTCATCGATGACATCGCCTTCCAGACGAACCTGCTGGCTCTGAACGCCGGCGTCGAGGCAGCCCGTGCCGGGGAAGCCGGTAAGGGCTTTGCCGTCGTCGCCCAGGAAGTCCGTGAACTCGCGCAGCGCTCGGCCAATGCCGCCAAGGAAATCAAGGCGCTGATCACCACCTCGGGCAATCAGGTCAGGAACGGCGTGACGCTCGTCGGCGATACCGGCAAGGCGTTGCAGACGATCGTTTCCGAAGTGCAGGAGATCAACAAGCACGTGAGCGCGATCGTGACCGCCACGCGCGAACAGTCGACCGGACTTCAGGAGATCAACACGGCCGTCAACACCATGGACCAGGGCACGCAGCAGAACGCGGCGATGGTCGAGGAACAGACGGCCGCCAGCCATGGTCTCGCGTCCGAAGCCGCCTCGCTCAACGCACTGCTGGCCCAGTTCAATCTTGGCGATACGCAGAGCGTATACGCATCGGCGACCAGCCACCGCCGCCGCGCAGCCTAGTCTTCGCCGACATTCGACAGCTAAAAGGCCCGGGAGACCGGGCCTTTTCTTTGCGCACTGCATCAGGATTCTCGCTTTTCACTGCAGGATCACGAGTCATCCCCTTGTTTCTTAAGCTTTGATAAATCGGTCGCGCATACCGTTTCTTCGCCGCGAAATGACTTCGCCCGCACGTCGCCTCCAGCATTCATCATCGCGATGTGCTCCAGACATCTGTCCCAATGCTCAGCGTGCCCGTCACGCAATCGATGATTTGGCCGCGCACGACCGCAATGGCGGAGGCGCGAGGGGAGACATACGGTGATCCTAAAGACTGCAACGGCAAGAAATATGTTCGCCATCGTGATGACCGGCCTTCTGACCTCGATGGTCACCGCCGCCGTCGTCTTCTGGCTCTCCTATCAGCAATTGCGTGAGCGCAGCATCGCCGAGATGACCAATGCCGCATCCGCAAGCGCGCGCAGCGTCGAGACGAAGTTTGCCGAGGCAAAGACGCTCGCAAACAACATCCGCTCTGCGCTCTATGCGGTGAAGGGCACCGGCGAGCCCTCGCGCGCCGAAATCGAAACCCTGATGAAACGCTGGATCGTCGACAACCCGCTTGCCGTGGGGATGAGCACAGGCTGGGAGCCCAACGCCTTCGACGGCAAGGACGCCGAGTTCGTCGGCAAGCCAGGTCACGATGCGACCGGCCGCTTCGTTCCCTATATCGCCCGCTCCGGCGACAAGGTGATCCACGAGGCGCTGGCCGATTATGACAAGCCAGGCCCCGGCGACTACTACCAGATCCCGAAGAAGACCGGCCTCGATATGGTCACCGAGCCCTATGTCTACCCGATCAACGGCAAGGACGTGCTGATGACCTCGATCATGGTGCCGCTGAAGAAGGACGGCGCCTTCATCGGTGTCGTCGGCGTCGACATGGCGCTTGGCGAACTGTCGACCGAACTCGCCAAGCTGAAGCCCTTCGGCACCGGATTCGTCTCACTGCTCAGCAAGGACGGCAGCATCATCAGCCACCCCGATGCCAAGGTGCTCGGCAAGGTGCTGAAGGACACGCCGCTTGCGGGTGAGGGGTGGGGAGACCTCTTGAGCCACACCGGCCAGGCCTTCGCGCTGAAGCACACGGATGGCAGCGCGCATCTGGCCGTCGCCGTGCCGGTGAACCTGTTGCCCGACACGGAATGGTATGTCGTGGTCTCGGTTCCCGAAGCCACGGTCTTTGCCGGCCTTTCGCAGCTTGCGATGATCTCGATCGCCGTCATTGCCGTTGCCGCCGCGATCATGATCATTGTTGGCTGGACGCTGGCAAGCCGCTTCCGCAAGCGCGTCGCCAATGTCATCGGCGTCACCGGCCAGATCGCGGCCGGCGAGACCGACGTCGACCTGTCCGAGGCCGAGCGCAAGGACGAGATCGGCGATCTCGCCCGCTCCCTGCGGGTCCTGCGTGATGCGACGATCGCGAAGATGCAGCTCGAAAGCGAAGCGGATGCGAACCGTTCGCTGTCGGAGCGCGAGCGTCTGGAGCGTGAAGCGCAGAAGGCGCGCGATGCGGCCGAAATCCAGCAGGCCGTCAATGGTCTTGCGACGGGCCTTGGCCATCTGGCCGAAGGCGATCTTGCCTACCGCATCGACGACCCCTTCGCCGATCGCCTCGACAGTCTCAGAGCCGACTTCAACAACTCGGTCGCCAAGCTGCATGACACCCTCTGCGCCGTCGGGGCCAATGCCCGCGGTATCGACGCGGGTGCGACGGAAATCCGCTCGGCCGCCGACGATCTTGCCCGCCGCACCGAGCAGCAGGCAGCCTCGGTCGAAGAGACCGCCGCAGCGCTCGAAGAGATCACCACGACGGTCAAGGACTCTGCGCGCCGCGCCGAAGAGGCCGGCGCGCTCGTCGCCCGCACCCGTGCCGGCGCCGAGAAGTCCGGCGAGGTTGTGGCGAACGCCGTAGACGCGATGCACGCGATCGAGAAGTCTTCGGGCGAGATCTCCAACATCATCGGCGTCATCGACGACATCGCCTTCCAGACGAACTTGCTTGCGCTGAACGCCGGCGTCGAAGCGGCCCGTGCCGGGGAAGCGGGCAAGGGCTTTGCCGTTGTCGCCCAGGAAGTGCGTGAGCTTGCCCAGCGTTCGGCACAGGCCGCCAAGGAGATCAAGGCGCTGATCACCACCTCGGGCAACCAGGTGAGGAGTGGTGTGAGCCTGGTCGGCGAAACTGGCAAGGCACTGGAAACGATCGTTGCCGAAGTGCAGGAGATCAACAGACATGTGAGCGCGATCGTCACGGCGACGCGTGAGCAATCGACGGGGCTCCAGGAGATCAACACGGCGGTCAACACCATGGACCAGGGTACCCAGCAGAACGCGGCAATGGTCGAGGAGCAGACGGCGGCAAGCCATGGGCTGGCGTCCGAAGCCGCCTCGCTCAACGCATTGCTTGCGCAGTTCAATCTGGGTGACGTTCAGATGGGCGGTGGTGGTCGTCGTCGCGCGGCCTGAGTGCGAGCGGATCGACAAAACGCTGCAATAACAAGCTCATAGGGCGCTTGCCGTGAATCGAAATGGCAAGCGCTTCAAGCCTGACATGACAAAGGCCCGGGAAACCGGGCCTTTGTCATTGGTACGCCTCTTCTTCGTTCGCCGACTCCTCCATCCTCGGGCTTGACCCGAGGAGCCAGTGCGATGGAGTTCGAGGCTCGGAAATGGACGCTCGGGTCAAGCCCGAGCATGACAGAGGGAGCGGAATAGTCTGGGAAAGCTGAACAGCAGGCAGGCCCGGAAACCGGGCCTGTTCACTTCTCCAGCGTCACCACCGCCTCGACATGAGACGACCAGAGAAACTGGTCGATCGGCGTCACCGAGGTGATGCGGTAGCCGGCGGCCGTCAGGATCGAGAGGTCGCGCGCGAGCGTCACTGGGTTGCAGGAAACGGCGACGACCTTCTTGACACCGGATCGGGCGATCTCGTGACACTGCGTTTCCGCGCCGGCCCGTGGCGGATCGAAAACAATGGCATCAAACACCTTCAGTTCCTGCGCCATGACCGGGCGGCGGAAGAGGTCACGCTTCTCGACCGTCACCGGCTTCAGCCCTTGCGTATTGCGGGCGGCCACGTCGAGCGCCTTCAGCGCCTTGTCCTCGCCTTCGACCGCATGGACGCGTGCCTTGCGGGCGATGCGCAGCGCGAAGGTGCCGCAGCCGGCAAAGAGGTCTGCGACGCGCTTGGACTTGCCGAGATGGTCGAGCACCAGCTTCGCCATCGCTTCTTCGGCCTGTGCCGTCGCCTGCGTGAAACTGCCGGGCGGCGGCGAAACGGAAACGCCGCCGAAATCGATGACCGGCTTCACCGGCTCGACGATGATTTCGCCATTGAGGCTGACGCGCGCGATGCCGCGTTCGCCGAGCACGGCTTCGACCGTGCGGCGGCGCACGCTGTCGTCAAGCTTCTTGATGCCGTCGACGTTGAGATCGAGCCCGGAGAGCGTTTCGAGCACGGTGATGCGGAAGGGCTCGGCATTGACCGCCATCGCAGTGCCGATCCTGGCGATGGTTGCGAGCTTCGAGACGATGCCCGGGCTCGCGATCGGACATTCCGAAATCGCGACGATGTAGTGGCTTTCGGCCTGGTTGAAGCCGAGCAGCAGGTCCTTCTCGGTCTTGCGCGCCGTGAAAACCGCACGCCGGCGCTGGCCCGGCTCGGCGGTGATGAGCGGCGCCACCTCGGGCGTCAGGCCCTTCGACTTCAGGGCGGCGATCACCAGATCGCGCTTGAAACCGTGGTAGAGCGTGTCCGAGGCATGCTGCATCGTGCAGCCGCCGCATGTGCCATTGACGCCATCCGGCCCGAAGTGCCGACAGTGCGGCTCGACGCGTTCGGGAGAGGCTTCTCTCACCGAGATCAGCGTGCCGTGCGATTTGTTGACGGCGAGCGCGACGCTTTCGCCAGGCAGCGTGAAGGGCGCATAGATCGGTCCGTCCGGACCGTCGGCAATGCCGTCGCCCTGGGCACCCAGCCGTTTGACGGTGACGGCTTCGGTGGTCATGGCTTCTTGCCCGCGAGCAGGAATTCGACATTGCCGTCGCCGCCGGCAATCGGCGAGGGGATGAGCCCGAGGCTCTGCCAGCCCATGTCTTCGACGAGCCAGCGCTCGAGTTCGGCGGCAACATCCGGCGCGCTCTCGGGATCCTTGAGCAGGCCCGCCTTGCTGATCGCATCGCGACCTGCCTCGAATTGCGGCTTTACGAGCAGGATGCAGTGCGCGCCCGGCAAGGCCATGTCGAGTGCCGGCGGCAGGGCGAGCTTGAGCGAAATGAACGAGACGTCGGAGACGACGAAGGTGACGTCGCGGTCGTCGATGTCCTCCTCGGTCATTGCGCGGGCGTTGAGGCCCTCGATGCTGGTGACGCGTTCGTCGCCCTCGATACGCGGATGGATCTGGCCATGGCCGACGTCGATCGCGACCACGTGCTCGGCTCCGCGCTTCAACAGCACTTCGGTGAAACCACCGGTCGAAGCACCGATATCGACGCAGCTTTCGCCTGAGGGGTCGAGCCCGAAATGATCGAGCGCCGCGACCAGCTTCAGCGCGGCGCGCGAGACGTAGTCCTGCGCCGGATCATCGATGGTGATCGTCACGGTCTCGGCAAACATGGACGCTGCCTTGGTGACCGTGCGGCCGTCGACCTTGACGGTCCCGCGCTGGATTGCGTCACGGGCGCGCGCGCGGCTTGCGACGAGCCCCGAGTTCAGCAGCAACTGATCGAGGCGGACCCGGTTCTTGTGTTCTTCGTTCTGGCGATCTTCTGACATGTGCTTCTCATGGCGGCTTGCCGGCGCATTGGCAAGCCCCCCGCGTCCACGGCGATCGGAGGACACAGTTAGAAACCCCTAAAAAATAACTGAATATTCACCCAACCTTAAATGATGGATGCGACATTGCGGGGATGTCGCACCTGCATGACGCAGGACTTCCGCCGCAAGCCGGACCTCCCGACACAATCTGTTCTTCCCACCTGACGCCTCCGGGCGCAAGGAGCTGCTGCATGCCGCGTTTTCACCTCAGGATCTCCCATCGCATCGGTCTGCTCGTACCGATCGCCGTCGCCGGTATCCTGGCGATTGTTGCAATCTTCGTCGTGGAGAAGGGCCTCGAGGAGGACTACCGACGGCAGGTGCAGGTGCATCGTGACGCGGAGCGCGCCTTGCTGAGACTGGAGATACAGTTCCTGCAGAACCGCCGTGCCGAAAAGGACTTCCTGCTGCGCAGGGAAGATCTATATGCCGCGGCCCATGACGAAACCGCCGCAAAGGCGCAGGCAACGATGGCCGAGCTCGGCAAGCTGCTCGACAGCTCGTCGACACGGAGCGAGCTGCAGACGATTTCCGAGGGCTACGAGCGCTATCTGAAAGCCTTCTCGGCCGTTGCCGAGGCCAACCGTACGCTCGGTCTCGATCCGGCGGCCGGCAAAGAGGGCGCGATGCGCACCGCCGTCCATGCGGTCGAGGAGTTGTTGAAGCCGATCAAGGACAAGGGGCTCCAGGCGAGCATGCTGACGATGCGTCGCTACGAGAAGGACTTCATCATGCGGCGCGATCACAAATACACGGAGAAGCACGCCGAGGAAGTGAAGGCTTTCACCGGCGCGCCGGCAGAGCTGTTCGGCGGTGCGGACCTGCAGGGCAAGGTCCTGGCGGCGCTCAAGGACTACGCGACTGCCTTCAACGACTACGCGGCTCTTGCGGAGAACGAGACGGCGCTGCGGGCGACGATGTCGAAGGCCTTTGCCGATGTCGAGCCGGTGTTCGAGCAGATGGCGGGCGCCATCGAAGCGGAGAAGGTCAAGTCCGAAACCGAAAGTGCGTCCACCCAGAAGTCGCTCGAGGCGATCGCACTGGCGGCCGTTGTCGCGGCGATTGCTGTCATTGCCGCGACCGTCTTCCTCGTCGGGCGCACCATCTCGCGGCCGATCGTTGCCACCACCCGCTCCATGACCCGCCTTGCCGACGGTGATGTTGCATCGTCGATCCCCTATTCCGGCCGCAAGGACGAGATCGGCGAGATGGCCGGCGCGGTCGAAATCTTCCGCCAGGCGGCGATCGCCAACCGCAGGCTGGAGGCGGAGGCCGCTGAAAACCGCAAACGGGCCGAGGCCGAACGCATTCGCCTGCAAGAAGACGCCGAAGCCGCTGCACAGGCCCGCCTGATCCAGGCGACCTCCGGCCTTGCCGGCGGTCTCAAGCGCCTCGCCGCCGGCGATCTCGCCTTCCAGCTTAGCGAACCCTTTGCGCCCGATTTCGAGCAACTGCGCCACGACCTGAACAGCGCCGTCGCCCAGCTCGGCGATGCGCTGTCGGCAGTCGCCGACTCGAGCCGCTCGATCGACGGCGGCTCGCGCGAGATCAGCGAGAGCGCCGACGACCTGTCACGCCGCACGGAGCAGCAGGCCGCAGCCCTGGAAGAAACCGCGGCCGCCCTCGACGAGATCACCGCCAATGTCGCCAACTCGACGAAGCGCGCAGAGGAAGCCCGGCATGTCGCCGTCGAGGCCAACGCCAGCGCCGCCAAGTCCGGCAGCGTCGTTGCCGATGCGGTCGAGGCCATGCGCCGGATCGAGCATTCCTCCGGTCAGATCTCCAACATCATCGGCGTCATCGACGAGATCGCCTTCCAGACGAACCTTCTGGCCCTCAACGCCGGCGTCGAAGCGGCGCGTGCGGGCGAAGCCGGCAAGGGTTTTGCGGTCGTGGCCCAGGAGGTCCGCGAACTTGCACAGCGCTCGGCGCAGGCCGCCAAGGAAATCAAGGAACTGATCCGCAATTCGTCCGTCGAGGTCGAAGGCGGTGTCCGGCTGGTGCGCGACACCGGTGCGGCCCTACAGGCGATCGGCGACCATGTGGTCACCATCAACGAGCACATGAGCGCAATCGCCGTGTCCTCGCGAGAACAGTCCGTGGGCCTGACCGAGGTGAACACGGCGGTCAACCAGATGGACCAGGTGACGCAGAAGAACGCAGCCATGGTCGAGGAAGCCAACGCCGCAAGCGCCCAGCTTGCCAACGAGGCAGTCCGCCTGCGCGAACTGATTACCCGCTTCACCCTTCCGGGCCAGGCGCGCGCAGCAACGACCGCAGATCTGCGCACCGCCGCCCGCGCCATGGCGGCACCGGCAGCCACGCCCACGCAGCGCTTCACGCCCACCCGTCCGCTGTCACGCGGCAACACCGCGGTGGCGCAGGACGACTGGCAGGAATTCTGATCGACTGATGCAGAACGCAAAAACCCCGGCGATGAGCCGGGGTTTTTGTTTCATGCTATGCGAGGACCTATCAGCCGGCAGCGCCGATGCCGATGTCCTGCTTCTGGCCGAGTGCCTTGAAGACGGTCGAGACGATACCGGCGCGGTCGAGGCCGGCGGCGGCATACATCGCCTCGGGTTTGGCCTGTTCCATCCAGACGTCGGGCATGACCATCGGGCGAACCTTGAGGCCGCCGTCGAGCAGGCCGTCTTCGGCCAGGAACTGCAGCACGTGGCTGGCAAAGCCGCCGACCGCACCTTCCTCGATGGTGATCAGCACCTCGTGGTTGCGGGCAAGCTCGCGGATGAGATCATGGTCGAGCGGCTTGGCAAAGCGCGCATCGGCGACCGTGGTCGAAAGACCGGCGGCGTCGAGGTCTTCGGCGGCCAGCAGACAGTCGGCAAGGCGCGTGCCGAAGGACAGCAACGCCACCTTGGAGCCCTCCTTGACGATACGGCCCTTGCCGATCTCGAGGATCTGGCCCCGCTCCGGCATCTCGACGCCAACGCCTTCGCCGCGCGGATAACGGAACGAGATCGGGCCGGCGTCATAGGCAGCAGCCGTGCGCACCATGTGCTTCAGTTCCGCCTCGTCGGCAGCCGCCATCACCACGAAACCGGGGAGGGTGGCGAGATAGGTCGTGTCGAAGGAGCCAGCGTGGGTCGGGCCGTCGGCGCCGACGAAACCGGCACGGTCGATCGGGAAGCGTACCGGCAGCCCCTGGATCGCCACGTCGTGCACCACCTGGTCGTAGCCGCGCTGCAGGAAGGTCGAATAGAGCGCTGCGAACGGCTTGTAGCCTTCGGCGGCAAGGCCGGCGGCAAAGGTGACGGCATGCTGTTCGGCAATGCCCACATCGAAGCAGCGCGACGGATGGACCTTGGCGAACTTGTCGAGACCGGTGCCCGAAGGCATCGCGGCGGTGACGGCGACGATCTTGTCGTCGAAACCGGCTTCCTGCGTCAGCGCGTCGGCAAAGACCGAGGTATAGGCGGGCGCGTTCGGCTTGGCCTTCGCCTGCGCGCCAGTGATGACATCGAATTTGTTGACGCCGTGGTACTTGTCGGCTGCGGCTTCCGCCGGCGGATAGCCCTTGCCCTTCTGCGTCACCACATGGATCAGCACCGGACCCTTGGCGTTGTCGCGCACATTGCGCAACACCGGCAGCAGATGGTCGAAGGAGTGCCCGTCGATCGGGCCGATATGGTAGAAGCCCATCTCTTCGAAGAGCGTGCCGCCCGTGACGTAGCCACGGGCGTGTTCGACAGCGCGGGTGATCGCCCGGTCGACGGTCTTGCCGAGATAGGCGGTCAGTTTCTTGCCGACTTCGCGGATGCCCATATAGGTGCGGCCGGAGGCAAGACGTGCGAGATAGGCGCTCATCGCGCCGGTCGGCGGCGCAATCGACATGTCGTTGTCGTTGAGGATGACGATCAGCCGCGCGTCGAGCGCGCCGGCATTGTTGAGCGCCTCATAGGCCATGCCGGCCGAAAGCGCACCGTCGCCGATGACGGCAATAACATTGCGGTTCTTGCCGTCGAGATCGGCCGCGACCGCCATGCCGAGGCCGGCCGAGATCGAGGTCGAGGAATGCGCAGCACCGAAGGGGTCGTATTCGCTCTCGGCGCGGCGGGTGAAGCCTGAGAGGCCGCCTTCCTGACGGAGCGTGCGGATACGGTCGCGGCGGCCGGTCAGGATCTTGTGCGGATAGCACTGGTGGCCGACGTCGAAGATCAGCCGGTCATGCGGCGTGTTGAACACCTTGTGGATGGCGATCGTCAATTCGACGACGCCGAGGCCCGCGCCAAGATGGCCGCCGGTGCGCGACACTGCGTCGATCATTTCCGCCCGGACTTCTCCGGCAAGCTGCGGCAGATCCTTGTCGTCGACCTTCTTCAGGTCGTCGGGATAGGTCACCTTGTCGAGCAAGGGAGTAGCCGGCATCGGATTGGTTGGCAGTTGTGTCACGCTGCATGCCTCATGCGCGCCCCAAAGGTCGGGCGCGCGATAGTTGGTGGGTACCGTCGAAGCGGCTCTTTAGACGCAATCGTTGCTGAATGCAAAATTAGGCGTTCCTGCGTCATCAACCAAGAGACTAGCGCATGATTCTGTGAATCGAAATCGATTCAAGCACCATGAGGCAATGTTGCGCGGTTTTCCGCACCCAGCCTGTGCCACTTTAGGTCGCGGTCAGCCCTCGGGGAGCGGAACGAATTCCTCTTCGTCTCCGGGCACGATGTCGAAGCGTCCGCTGCGCCACTCTTCCTTGGCTTTCTCGATGCGTTCCTTGGACGAAGAAACGAAATTCCACCAGATGTGGCGGGACGATCCGAGCGCTGCACCGCCGAAAAGCATGACGTGACAGCCTTGCGGTCCGGCCGTGACCGTGATCTCGTCTCCGGCGCGGAAGATGAGCAACTGGTTGTCGGCGAAATGATCGCCGGCAATGATTGCCTCGCCGGAGAGGATATAGAGCGCGCGCTCTTCCCACTGCGCCGCAAAGGGGGCGCTCTTGCCGGGTGCGATATTGAGGTCGACATAGATCGTGTCGGTGAAGACCGAGACCGGCGACTTCGCGCCCTCGAAATTGCCGATCACCACTCGCGCCTTGATGCCGTCGTCGCTCATATGCGGCAGCATTCGCTCTTCGGTGTGGCTGAAGATCGGGTCGATTTCTTCCTTGTGGTCGGGCAGCGCCAGCCAGGTCTGCAGGCCCGAGATCGAGCGCTCATGACCGCGCTGGTTCTCCGGCGAGCGTTCGGAGTGCACGATGCCGCGGCCGGCCGTCATCAAGTTCACGTCGCCGGGGCGGATGACCATTTCGGTGCCGAGGCTGTCGCGATGCTTGATCTCGCCGTCGAAGAGATAGGTGACGGTCGACAGGCCGATATGCGGGTGCGGGCGCACGTCGATCGCCTCGCCGGCGCGCAGCAGCGCCGGTCCCATGCGATCGAAGAAGATGAAGGGGCCGACCAGGCGGCGCTTCGCCGTCGGCAGGGCGCGGCGAACCTGCAGCCCGCCGATGTCGCTGGTGCGCGGAACGATCAAATGTTCGATGGCGTCGCAGGCGGGCTTGTCGCCGGCGAGCGGGTCGGGGCCTGGAAAGAAAGACATGGCGCTTGCTCCCGTTTTTGCTGTCGCATCAAGTACTAACGCCTATGAAACCAGGCGGGTAGGGGCGAAGCCGGGACGCAGTGTTTCCGCGTGACAATCAATCCGATCTTGGCAATTCCGGGAAAAGCGTAAAGCGGTTTCCGTCCGGAATTGCGATGAGTGATCAGTCGGCGTCGAGCGGCTCCACGCCCTGCGGCTTGCCGGCGCGGTCGAGGCGGATCTTTTCGATGCGGTCCTCGGCTGCCTTCAGCAGGGCTTCGCAGTGCTTCTTCAGCGCTTCGCCGCGCTCGTAGATCTCAATCGATTTGTCGAGGGCGACATCGCCGCGCTCCAGCGCCGAAACGATCCGCTCCAGTTCTTCGACAGCCTGCTCGAAGGAGAGGGTTGAAACGTCCGGTTGCGTGGTGGTGTTCATCGTTACCCTCTCATCAGTCTCAAAATGTGCAGGCCGGCCGATTCGGCCAGTCCCTGAAGGTCATAGCCGCCTTCGAGCAGGCTGACCATGCGGTTGCCGGCGCTGCGATCGGCGATCTCGTGCAGGCGTCCGGTCGCCCAGTCGAAATCCTCGGCGACGAGATTGATCTGCGCCAGCGGATCGCGGTGGTGGGCGTCGAAGCCGGCGGAGATCAGGATGAAGTCCGGGCGGAAGTTTGTTAGCGCGGAAAGGATCCGGCTGCGGAACGCCTCACGGAAATGCTCGCTGCCCATATTCGGCGACAGCGGTGCGTTGACAATGTTGCCCTTGATGCCCGTCTCGTCCTTGGCGCCGGTGCCGGGATAGAGCGGCATCTGGTGCGTCGAGCAGAAAAGCACCGAGGGGTCGTCCCAGAAGATGTCCTGTGTGCCGTTGCCGTGGTGCACGTCCCAGTCGACGATCGCGACCCGTTCGGCGCCGTGTACCTTCTGGGCGTAGCGGGCGGCGATCGCCACCGTGTTGAAAAGGCAGAAGCCCATAGCCTTGTTCTTCTCGGCGTGGTGGCCCGGTGGTCGCGCCGCGACGAAGGCGTTGTCGGTCTCGCCGGTAAAGACGGCGTCGACCGCGGCGGTCGCCCCGCCGATCCCGGTCAGCGCCGCCTCGAGGCTCAAGGGGCTCGCGTAGGTGTCCGCCTCGAAATTGTTGAGGCCTTCTTCCGGAATGGCGCGCCTGACGGCAGCGAGATGCTCTTCCGGATGGGCGAGCAACACGAGGTCTTCGCTTCCCTTCTTCGCCTCGATCCGCTTGAGATCGGAGAAGTTCGGGTGTTCGAGCGCAAGGTTCAGCGCCTTCAGCCGGTCCGGCCGCTCAGGATGCCCCTCCGGAACCTCGTGTTCCAGAAAGACCGGATTTTCATAGAGGAACGTGGTCATGCCCGGAACCTAGTGCGCGCACCCCGCAAGGTCCATGGTGACGCAGCCGAAAGACAGATTTTTCAACAGCGCGGATCGAGCAGCAGCTTGCCGTCGCGGCCCGGATCCGCCTGATGCGCAAGCGCCGCGCCGAGCCGGCTCAGCGGATAGATTTCCGCGATGCGGCTCGAAAAGAGACCCGATCGTAAACCTTCAAAACTCTTGGCGAAGGCCGCTTCGATCGCCGGTCGCCCGGCCGAATGCACCCAGGTGCGCAGCCACAGGAAGGAGAAGCGGATATCAGGCCGCGCCTGGATTGTTGCCTGCGGCACCGGCACGCCGCTGAGCGCTCCATACTGGATGAAGGCGCCGCCGGGGTCGAGCGTGCGCTGGATGAGATCGCCGGCAAAGGGGCCACCGACCGCGTCGATGATCGCATCGAGGCGAAGCTGCAGCACATGACTCTCGTCGCCAAGCACGATGTGGCCGGGGACCTCGGTTGCCAGTCGTTCAGCGCTGCGTGCGCTTCGAACGATGCCGGTGGTATCAGCGCCTTCGCCGGCCAGCAGCTTCATCAGCATGCCGCCGATCGCCGAGCCTGCCGCGGTGACGCCGATACGGCGGCCATCGAGCGAACCGAAATGGGCGCGCAGCGCCTCGATCAGTTGCAGCGCCGTCAGCGGATTGACGTAGCAGGTAGCAGCATCGGTCTCGCCGATATCCTCGGGCACGGCGAAACACCATGCGGCCGGCCGGATCAGATACTCCTGCCACAGACCGCTGGCGCCGATCGGCACAACGCGGTCGCCGATCTTCAGCGATGTCACGCCAGGGCCAATGCGCGACACCGTGCCGAAGCCCTCGAAGCCGGGCACGAAGGGCAGCGTGGTGCGGGCGCTATAGGCGCCGGTCACCGGGATGAGATCGGACGGGTTGATGGCGGCGAGCGACAGCGCCACCTCGACTTCGCCCGCCGCAGGCGCCACGCGTTCGGCGTCGACGAGCGCAATCACTTGCCGGGGATCGCCGAACTGGCTAACGAGGGTGGAGCGCATCGTCAGGGAGCCTCGCATGGACGGCAGGGAGCTGGAGAACGTCACGGAAATCCGCATTCCGTTTCGCGATATAGACATGCACGGCCACATGCACAATGCCGCCTATTATGCCCATGCGGAGGCGGCACTTTCCAGCCTCTGGCGCCACCGTCCGCATGTGGTGAACGAGCCGAGCTATCTCGTCCGTCGCTCGGCCTGCGTCTATCACCGTGGCTTGCGCTACGACGAGCCGGCCCGTCTTACCGTCAACGTGGCGAAGGTCGGCGGTAGCTCGATCAGCTTTGTCGTCAAGGTCGAAGCGCGCGGCCAACTCGCGGCCGAAGTCGAGGTTGTCTGGGTCGCGGTCGATCCGCAGCGCCACACGCCCCTGCCGCTGCCTTCAGCGACGCGCGAATGGCTGGCGGCCTATTCGGTCTAGCCCAAGCAATTCCAGGAAAAGTGCGAAGCGGTTTTCCGTCCGGGATTGCGGACCAAGAAACCAATTCCAGGAAAAGTGCGAAGCGGTTTTCCGTTCGGAGCTGAGCTGCTTAAACCGGATGGACCGAACGAAACAGCGCGACGATGCCCATGCCGCCGCCAACACCCATCATCGCCAGCCCTTCCGTGCCTTGCGGTGATGCCTGCATCTGCGAGAAAAGCCGAACCGTGAGGATCGCTCCGGAGGCGCCATAGGGGTGGCCGAGCGCGATGGCGCCGCCGTCGAGATTGACCCTATCCGCGGCGATATCGAGCTGATCGAGACTGCCGAGCACCTGCGAGGCGAAGGCCTCGTTGAATTCGACGAAATCGACCTTTGCCGGATCGAGAGTCGGTTGTCGGGCTTTCAGCTTCTGCATCGCCGGAACCGGGCCGAGGCCGAGCAGGTTGGGATCGACGCCCGCTGTCGCCGCATCGATGAATTCGAGCGCGAAAGAAACGCCAAGCCGTCGCGCTTCGGCAAGGCTCGTCACCAGGACCACAGCTGCGCCGTCGTTGATCGGGCAGGCATTGCCGGCCGTTACCGTGCCACCCTCGACGAAGACCGGTTTCAGTCTCTGCAGCGTTGCCATCGAGGCATTGGCGCGCGGGCACTCGTCGCGCGACACGGGGCCCGCCACCGTGTCGATCGCCACGATTTCGCGGGAAAACCGGCCGGCCAGGTCGGCCTCGACGGCGCGTCGATGGCTTTGAAGCGCAAAGGCGTCCTGCCGTTCACGGGAGATGCCGCAGGCGGTCGCGACGTTTTCGGCGGCCACGCCCATGTCCGGGTCGCCGATCTCGTCCGGGGCCATGCGGGCACGCTTGACCGGCGCGAGCTCGCCGCCGCGTTCCAGCGGCGGCTGCAGGCGGATATGCGCACGGCTGGCGCTTTCCGTGCCGCCGGCCAGATAGAAGCGCCCGGCGCCCGCCTGGATCATCCGCGCCGCAAGCGCGATCGCCTCCAGCCCGGAACCGCATTGCCGGTCGACGGTCACGCCCGGTGTCGAGACCGGCAGACCGGCTTCGAGAGCGGCGAGCCGGGCGAGATTGCCGGCGCTGTTGGCGGCATTGCCGAGAATGACGTCGTCGATCTCGCTCGCACCGGTATCGCTGAGAATTCGGGCGATCAGCGGTGCCGCCAGCCGTGACGGTTCGATATCGCGAAGCGTGCCGTTGACGCGGCCGATAGGCGTGCGGAGTGCGGCGATGATGACAGGTATGCGTGCCGGGTCATTCGATGAGGTCGAGAGCATCGTTTCCATCCGCGATCCATTGCCTGAGCGTGCCTGCCGCTACCTTGCCCGACTGCGTCATCGGCATGTTCAGGCAGAGCCAGATGCGGCGCGGATGCTTGTAGCGCGGCAGCTGGGCGGCGAGATGACGATCAAGCGCCTCCCGATCGAACATACCACCTTCCGGCTCGATGACGGCGACCAGTTCGCTGCCGAGATCCGGGTGATCGAGGCCAAGCGCGAGTGCCGCGTGAACGCCGGCATCGGCGACGAGGACCGCTTCCACTTCCTGCGGGTAAATGTTGTTGCCGCCCGAAAGCACCATGCCACCAGCGCGGCCGAGAAGATGCAGGGTGCCGCATTCATCGAGGAAGCCGACATCGCCGACCGTCGCCAGCGACCCAAGACGATGGAACCCGGCGCCGTCGGCGCCGCCGATATAACCGTCGGAGATGAGGGCGCTGTCGACGAAGATCGTGCCCGTCTCACCGGTCGGCAGCTCGTCCCCCTTGTCGTCGCGAATGCTGAGTGTGACGCCGGGAAAGGCGCGGCCGACGGCGGTGGCCGAAGCGGTGTCACCCTTGGTCGCAACGCTGATGAAGCCCAGTTCAGAGGCGCCGTAATATTCGATGATATCGGCTTGCGGAAACGCGAGCGCCGCGCTGTCGCGATCGTTTTCGGTCAGCTTGGCACCCGCGACGGTGATCTGTTTGACCGACATTTGCGGCCGACCGGCGGCTGCCGCGCAGAGCCGCCGCAGCACCGTCGGCACCAGCGCCAGTCGCTGGACCGCCTTCGCCTCGATAACGGACATCGCCCGGGATGCCTCGAAATGTGTGGCCCCGATGAATTCGGCGCCGGCGACGAGGGTTTCTGCAAGCGCATAAAGTGTCAGCCCGTGCGCGAGCGGACCGGGCGCAAAGGTGCGGGTGGCGCGGCCGATGCCGAAGAAGGGCTCACCCGTGGCCAGGCTCCTGCGCCACGAGCCACGATCGCGGATGATCGCTTTTGGCGTGCCCGTCGTGCCCGAGGTGAAGACGATGAGGAATGGCTCGCCGTCTTCGCCGACTGCGAGCGGCTTTCGCTCGTTGCCATCGGTCTCGCCGAAGGTCCGCGTCTCGCCGCTTGCGGGCGCTTGAAGCGACAGGTTGACACCATCGGCACTGATGATGAGATCGGGCGACAGGCGATCGCGCATGGCCTGGCGCGTCGCCTCAGGCAAATGCGGGTCGATCAGCGCGACGCAGTTGCCGCCACTGGTGGCGGCAAGCAAGGCCGCGGCGAAGAGCGGATGATTGCCCGCCTCCAGCGCGATCAGCCGTGCGCGATCGCCGAGCACGCTACGGCGCGCAGCATTTCCAGCCAGCTCGTCGAACGTTTCGGCAAGCGTCCCGGCGGCGCGTGCGAGGTCACCGAAAGTGAAAACCCGGCCTTCGATTTGGAAAGCCGGGGCATGCGGATGTTCTTCCGCGTGGCGATGGATCGCGGCGGCAAACGGCATCGGCTCAGGCGCGGGCCGGCAGCAGCGGATAGCCGGCGTAGACGGCGCGAGCGGCAAGCGTCGCGATCGCAGCCTTCAACAGGTCGCCCGGAATGAAGGCGAGCGAGCCGGCAGCAACGGTCATGAGCGGGGTGCCGTTGACGGCGGAAACCCAGGGCATGCCGATCGCATAGA
Source organism: Ensifer sp. ENS09 (assembly GCF_014852425.1). NCBI lineage: Bacteria > Pseudomonadati > Pseudomonadota > Alphaproteobacteria > Hyphomicrobiales > Rhizobiaceae > Ensifer > Ensifer sp. ENS09. The sequence continues at coordinate 559,228 of NZ_JACVBP010000002.1, read as the reverse complement.
GCACGACGATGCCGCCGAGGACGGAGGCGAGGAAGAAGCCGACGAACTGGCGCGTTTCCGCCTGGCCTTCACGCACGGCGCGCTCGGCGATCAGGCCGGTGACGAAGGTGGCGATAACCCAGCCGATGATGAAGCCGCCCGACGGGCCGGCAAAGACCGCAAGGCCGCCGCGGCCGCCCGAAAGCGCCGGCAGGCCAATGGCGACCAGCAGCAGGAACAGCAGGAAGGCGAGCGCGCCGCGCTTGGCGCCGAGGATGCAGCCGGCCAGCATGACGCCCATGGACTGCGCGGTGATCGGGACCGGAATGAAGCCGAGCGTGATCGGCGGGATGAGGCCGAGCACGACGACGATCGCGGCGAAGAGGGCGATGAGCACGAGATCTCTGGTATTCATGTAGTTCCGGTTCCCTGTCTTTTAGAATTCGCGAATTTATTGACGGCGAAATCCGCGCGCGTCAATCGCCGCGGCAATCGTATCGGCATCCTTCAGCGTCAGGATGATCAGCGGCCCGATGATCGTCAACGGCCGGACAGGCAGTCCGCGGGCGCGATGGGCTTCGCGGATCGCCTGATAGCGCGCAAAGATATCGGGAACGAAGCGCAGCACCAGCCCGAGCGCCAGGCTCACATCGGCCGCCTTCAGCCAGCCAAGCCGCTCGAGCGGGCTCAGGAGAATGGTGATCTCGTCCATGAAGGCGCTGATCGTCGTTGTCGCCGTGACGGCGGCAGCGAAAAGAACCAGCGCCATCAGCCGCAAGGCCAAAGTCGCGACCTCGGAAACCGAGAGGTAAAAGAGATTGACAGCCGCCAGAAAGAAGATCGTCAGGAAGACGAAGCCGACGCGCTTCAGCGCTTCCTTGGGCGAGAGACCGAGGGAGAGATAGAGAGCGGCGGCAACGACGAAGGCGATCGCCTGAACCGCGAGTGAGGCGCTCAGAAAAAGCCCGATGCTCGACGCCACGAGTGCAATCAGCTTGACCCTGACCGGCAGCCGGTGGAGCAGGCTGTTGCCCTCGATATGCAGGCTCGTCAGCATCCGGCGATCTCGTGATAGTGGCGGATCGCCTCTTGCGGGTTGCCGTCGAACGCAAGCCGGCCCTCATGGAAGAGCAGCAGCCGTTCGACAGTCTCGACGAGCCCGAGATCATGGGTGATCACCACCGTATCCTCCGGCAGGTCGTCGATCGCTGTGGCGACACGGCGCCGGTTCTTCAGGTCGAGTTGGTTGGTCGGCTCGTCGAGGATCAGGATCTTCGGATCGGTAACGACGACGCTCGCCATGGCGACGAGCTGTGTTTCTCCGCCCGAGAGCTCATGCACGCGCCGCCTTGCCAGGTGTTCGATGCCGAAGCGCGAAAGTGCCGCCTGCATCCGGCGATCGATCTCGTCGCGCGAAAACCCACGGTTCTTCAGCCCGAAGGCGATGTCCTCGGCAACAACAGGCATGATCAGCTGGTTGTGCGGATTCTGGAAGATGAAGCCGGCCTCGGAAAGCACGGCGCGATCGTCCTTGACGGTATCGAGCCCGTTGACCGTGACGCCGCCGGAGGAGGGCTTCACCAGGCCGTTGATCAGGCGCGCGAAGGTCGTCTTGCCGGAGCCGTTGAGGCCGATAATGCCGATGCGTTTTTCGTTGAGCGTGAGCGTCAGGGGGTGCAAAGCCACCCGCTCGCCGAAGCGGACCGCGCAATCGGTAAAGCGGATGTCCATTCCGTTCCTCGCTGTCTCCGGCCCGCGCCGTTTTCGGGTTGCTCTATAGGCCAAGTGCGACAACAAGGGCAATGCGGTCCCGGGATCGATGCTCTATTTGAATTATGGGAATATAAGCCTATTCTCCTCGCCATGACGATTCGCCTTTCCAACAGCGACGCCCGTCGCATCTTCCTCGCCAAGCAGGGCCTTTCAGGCGCGCCCAACCGCGCGCTCGGCAAGGAGGGCCTGCTGAAGCTCATCCACGACATCGGCTTCGTGCAGGTCGACAGCATCGCCACGGTGGAGCGTGCTCACCACCAGATCCTGTTTTCCCGCAACCAGACCTATCGTCGGGAACATCTGACGGCGCTTCTGGAGGACGATCGCGACCTCTTCGAGCATTGGACCCACGACGCCTCGATCATTCCCAGCAGCTTCTTCCGCTATTGGAAGCATCGCTTCAAGTGGGAAGGCGAGACGATCGTCGAGCGCTGGAAGGCGTGGCGAGGCGAGGGTTTCGAGAAAGGCTGCGACGACACCTATCAGCGCATTGCCGAAGGCGGCCCGGTGCTTGCCCGCGATCTGAAGGAAGCCGAGCACCAATCCGGTGGCTGGTGGAACTGGCATCCGTCGAAGACGGCGCTGGAAGTGCTGTGGCGCACAGGCAAGCTTGCGATCGCGCGGCGCGAGAATTTCCAGAAGGTCTACGATCTCACGGAAAGAGTGATCCCGCCGCACCACAACGAGGGTGACGTCAGCCATCCGGAATTCATCGACTGGGCCTGCCGCAGCGCGTTGGAGCGTCTCGGCTTTGCCACCCATGGCGAGATCGCCGCCTTCTGGGACCTGGTATCGCCCGAGGAGGCGAAGACCTGGGTGGCCGAACATCGCGACGAACTCGTGGAAGTGCAGATCGAAGCGATCGATGGCGGACGTCCGCGTGTCTCCTACGCCTTCGCCGGGTTTCCGGAAGCACTCGGGGATATCCCCGAGCCGCCCGGCCGGGTGCGCGTGCTCAGCCCCTTTGACCCCCTCTTGCGCGATCGCAATCGCACGGAACGGCTCTTCGGCTTCTTCTATCGCATCGAGATCTTCGTCCCCGAAGCCAAGCGCGAATATGGCTATTACGTCTTCCCGTTGATCGAGGGCGACCGGCTGATCGGCCGCATCGACATGAAGGCGGACCGCAAGCGCGGCAGCCTCGATGTCCGCAGGCTCTGGCTCGAAAAGGGCGTCCGCGCCTCGGCCGGACGCCTGGAGCGCATCGATGCGGAGCTCGATCGGGTTGCCCGCTTCGCTGGCGTCGAGCGCGTGGAACGGCTCGATGGCTGGAACGCGTCGCTATAGCGACCTAAACCGCCGCATGTTTGCGTCGATCGGTGCGGATCAGGGAAACATGCAGTTGGTGATATTTTCCTTGGCTTGAACCCGCCGCCTTCCTAAATGGAGGCGATAGAAATTCCTGACGCGGGAGCGTGCCACTATGAACACCGATCTGATGAGCCTCTTCGATGCCGACGAGGCAACGGTCCGCAAGGTTCTCTCGGAAACGCTCGCCGGTGCCGACGACGGCGAACTGTTCCTCGAACATGCCCAGGCAGAGGTGCTGTCCTTCGACAATGGCCGGCTCAAGGGCGGCAGCTTCAACACCGACCAGGGCTTCGGCCTTCGCGCCGTTGCCGGCGAAGCGGTTGGTTATGCCCATTCCGGCGAGCTTTCCCTGTCGGCACTGCGCCGCGCCTCCGACGCGGTGGCGCAGGTGACGCGCGGCTATGCCGGCTCCTACGCCGCAGCCCCGCAGCGCACCAACAAGAAGCTTTATGGCGACGAAAACCCGATCGGCGCGCCCAGCTTCGAGGCGAAGGTCGCGCTGCTTCAGGAAATCGACGCCTATCTGCGCGCCAAGGACCCCAAGGTCCGACAGGTGACGGCGACCATCGCCGCAAGCTGGCAGGTCGTCGATATCCTGCGCGCCGACGGTCATCGGGTCCATGACGTCAGGCCGATGACGCGCATCAACATCTCCGTCGTCACCGGCGATGGCGACCGCCAGGAAAGCGGTTCCTTCGGCACCGGCGGGCGTCGCGGCTTCGGCGATTTCGTCACCGAGGAAAACTGGAAGATCGGCGCCGACGAGGCGCTGCGCCAGGCGCTCGTCAACCTCGAAGCGATCGACGCGCCGGCCGGCACAATGGATGTAGTGCTTGCCTCCGGCTGGCCGGGTGTCATGCTGCACGAGGCCGTCGGCCATGGCCTGGAAGGCGACTTCAACCGCAAGAAGACTTCGGCTTTTGCCGGCCTTTTGGGCGAGCAGGTGGCTGCCAAGGGCGTCACGGTCGTCGACGACGGCACGATCGAGGCGCGCCGCGGCTCGATCTCGATCGACGACGAGGGCACGCCGTCCGGCTACAACGTGCTGATCGAGGACGGCAAGCTCGTCGGCTACATGCAGGACCGGCAGAACGCCCGGCTGATGGGCATGCAGCCCACCGGCAACGGCCGTCGCCAGGGGTATGCCCATGTGCCGATGCCGCGCATGACCAATACCTACATGCTCTCCGGCGACAAGACGCCGGAGGAAATCATCGCCTCGGTGAAGAAGGGCATCTATGCAGTCTCCTTCGGCGGCGGTCAGGTGGACATCACGTCGGGCAAGTTCGTCTTCGGCTGCACCGAGGCTTACCTGATCGAAAACGGCAAGATCGGCGCGCCGGTCAAGGGCGCCATGCTGATCGGCAACGGCCCAGACGCGATGAAGCGGGTGACCATGGTCGGCAACGACACCAAGCTCGATACCGGCATCGGCAATTGCGGCAAGGCCGGCCAATGGGTGCCGGTCGGCGTCGGCCAGCCGCATCTGCGCATGGACCAGATCACGGTGGGCGGCACGCAGGCGTAAGTTCCGGTGGCGGTCTTCGTGCTTTCGTTCCTGTCGCCGGAGACCGCCACGCCCAGCCACGAACTGCGGTTCGATGGCGATCCGGGAGACATCGCGCGTGCCCTGGACCTGGACGGCGGCGCCATTGCCGACCATGCCTGTTACCTGCTTGACCGCAAGGATCTGACTGCGCTTGCCTCAGCGCTCGGGTTTGCCTTTCCGGATACGGGGGAGGAGGCTCTGCTTCGCCGGCCGCACCGGATCGATGCAACGCCCTACCTCGTCCATACCGGCTACGAACTTCCGCTGATGCTGGAAGGGCGCAAGCCCTTTGCCTATTTCGGCGACGATCCCGCCTCGCCTTGGCTCGACGAAACGAAGGCGCTCTTTGCCCCGTATGTCGCCGCCGGAGTGCTGGTGCTGGACACGTTCGAGCTGGCAAAGATTTGCCCGACGACCACGGGAAGCGAGAAAGAGGAGCGGGTCCGTTATCTCGCCTATGCGCTGCCGGGCGAGACCTGGCGCTTCGAGCGGTTCAGGACGCGCTGCGACCAGCTCTTCTACAATTGGCGTCCATGGACGGATGAGGATGAGCGCGAGGAGGGGCGGCTTCTCGGCTACAGCGAAGAGCAGTGCGACTGGTGGATGGCCAATCGCGCCCACAGAGCCGCAAGCGCGTGAAGCTGCGGCGAACCGCTGCCGTCAGCCGCGCGACGGCAGCATCATGCAGTCATAGGAGCGCTGCTTGAGCGCGTCACAGGCGGCCGCGGCCGCATCCTTGCTCGAAAAGCCGACGAAGCGGGCGCGGTAGATCGCCTTGGCACCCTTACCGACGGCTTCCGTATAGGGCGTGGCGCCTGCGAGCGGCGCACCGGCCTCCGAGCGCGCCTGCGCCAGCAGCATGCGCGCAGCCTCGGCCGAAGGTGCGGCCGAAATCTGGATCTGCCAGCCGCCTGACGCTGCCGGAACTGCAGCGGTCGTTTCGATCTCGGCAACCTCGGTCGGGCGTTCCGCGGGGATCGCGGTCGTCGACGTCGCCGCAATCAGGGCAGCAACCGAATCCTGCTTGGCCCGCTGCGGTGCGGCGTAGGGCATCGGAACCTCGGATGTTGCGACCGCGGCCACTTCGACGGGGGCTTCGACCGTCTTGCCGCCGCGCGTCGACGCCACGAGCTGCCGTCCACCCTTGGCCGCCTTGCCAACGTGGCGATCGAGAAGGGCCGCCATCTTGGCGTCGCGGCTGCGCGCCGTCTTGCCGCCGAGCACGACGCCGACCACCCGGCGATTGCCGTCCTTGACGGCGCTGACCAGGTTGAAGCCGGAGGCGTTGGTGTAGCCGGTCTTGATGCCGTCCATGCCGTCGTAGCGATACATCAGGTTGTTGTGACCCCGCACCTTGCGGCCGCGGAAATTGAAGCTCTCGGTCGCAAACAGCCGATACTCCCTGGGGAAGTCGCGCATCAGCGCCACGGCAAGCGTCGACATTTCACGCGCTGTCGTCACCTGCTTGCTGGCCGGCAGGCCGGAGGCATTGATGAAAATGGTCTTGCTCATGCCAAGCTGCCGCGCCTTGGCGGTCATCATCCGGGCGAAATTCGCCTCGGAGCCGCCGAGCTTCTCGGCCATGGCGGCCGCCGCATCGTTGCCCGAGCGCACGATCATGCCGAGGACCGCCTCGCGCACCGTGATCGTCATGCCGGACTTGAGGCCGAGACGCATCGGCGGCTTGGCGGCCGCCGCCTTCGAAACCTTGATCTTGCTGTCCCAGGAAAGCTTGCCGCTCTTCAGCGCCTCGAAGGCCATGTAGACCGTCATCATCTTGGTCAAGGAGGCCGGATGGTTGAGGACATCGGCGTTTTCGGACGAGAGGACCTTACCGGTGCGCGCATCCAGAACCAGCGAGGCGCTTCCGGCGACGGCGGTCGCCGTCCCGAGCGCCAGTGCGAAGGTCGCCAGCAGGAGGCAGCGCAGAGTTTTCATGTCGATCCCCGTCGAAAGGCGCCCGCGGTCAGGCGCAAAGCTGTTTCGTTTTGTGACAAGATCCGTGTCTTTGCTGCAACTTTAGGGCGGAATGTGGCAAGCCGACCTTGTTTTCGGGGTTGTGGTAAATGGCCGATGAACGCTCTCCCCGTTCAACAAGGTTTAACGCCCTCGCCGTTAACTTTCCAGGCTTGCAGGCCGTGCGGGGAGCGCTTGGGCCAGATTTTGGGGGCGACCATCAAGGGCATGATCAGGACAATTGTTCGCCGCGCCGCAATTGCCGGCGGGCTGGAAGTCGCCGGGGGCCTGAGCCGCGCCGGGCTGATGGCCGGCGCGCGCGGGCAGGGGGCGGTCTTTACGCTGCACCATGTCCGGCCGAAGCTTGCCCGTGCCTTCGATCCCAACGCCCATCTGGAGATCACGCCGGAATTTCTCGATGTCGCGCTGCGGACGCTGAAGCGCGGCGGCTATCGCTTTGTCCCGCTCGAACACTTGCCGCAGGCCTTGGCCGCCAAGGGCGAACCGGTGGCCTGCTTTACCCTCGACGACGGTTACAGCAACAATCTCGAGCACGCGTTGCCGGTCTTCGAGCGCCACCAGGCGCCGTTCACGGTGTTCGTTGCCGGCGGTTTCGTCGACCGCACCCATACGCTTTGGTGGGAAACGCTCGCCGATATGCTCGAAACGAACGAGACGCTACACTTTGACTTCGGCGGCGGTGTAGAAACACTGCAGGCGTCGACAACGGCCGAAAGACAGGCCGTTTTCAATCGTATCGCGGCGTTCATTCACGGCCATGACGAGGCAACGGCGATCGCTTCCTTGAACGCTGCCGCTCGTGACCGCGGCATCGATCCCCTGGCGATCACCGAAAAGCTGACACTGGACGAGGCCGGGTTACGGCGCCTGATCGAAAGTCCTCTGGCGAGCCTCGGCGCCCACACGATCAGCCACCGCGCGATCGCGCGCCTGTCGGATGCCGAGGCGAAGCGAGAGATCGAGGGATCGCTGCGGCGCGTCGAGGCGATTACCGGTCGGCGACCCCAGACCTTTGCCTATCCCTATGGCGACGCGCCGGCGGTATCCGTACGCGACCATCGCATCGTCGCCGATCTGGGTCTTACCTTGGCCGTCACCACCCAACCCGGAACGCTCACGGTGCGGACGCAATCCAGCCCTTATGCGCTGCCGCGCATTTCGCTGAACGGCCATTTCCAGCGCGCCCGCTATGTCTCGGCGCTGGCATCCGGCATCCCTTTCCGCCTGGCGGCCGGGTAGAAAAAGCGAGTTGGAAAGCCGAGCGCTTCGGCGTCAATTGAAGGCAAAAGCCATGAGAATGCTGTCCTGGTAAACGCCTTCGTGTTTCCAGTCGCTGATGCGGCGGCCTTCGATTTGGAAGCCGAACTGCGCATAAAGCGCCCGGGCCGCAACATTGTCATGAAGAACGGAGAGCTCGATGCGTTCCAGCCCCCGTTCGCGGGCGCGCTGCATCGCCAGTCGCAGAAGCCGGCCGCCGATTCCCTTGCCGCGATAGGTGGCGAGGAGCCCCATGCCCAAGGTGCCGACATGCGCGCGAACGGGCGAAGCATCCAGCCGGATATCGCACCAGCCGACGACGTAATCGTCGACCGCGACGATCTGGGTTGCCCGGGCGCGATACAGGTCGGTCATGTATGCGGCAAAGCCGTCGAAGGGTGGAGCGCTTAGCCGTAAAAGCCAGCGGCCTTCCTGGGCAACCTCGTCAAGGCAGCGGTGACAGCCGGCGACATCGTCGAGCGTCGCGTCACGAACATCGATCGTCATCAAAAGGCACTCGATGAAAACGCCCGGCTCAAGCCGGGCAAAGGATAATATCCGCTCGGCCACCTGCATGGCCGGGCGTCGTCATTGCATCTGGCGTCTCTCTTGAAAGAGACAGGCAGGCTACGGGTACATACGTACCTTTTCCCAGCCGCCTTCGGGCGTTTCGCGGCGAAACTCCATCCGGTCGTGCAGCCGGAACGGGCGGTCGTGCCAGAATTCGATCGACGTCGGGCGGATGCGGAAGCCCGACCAGTAGCTCGGGCGCGGGATTTCGCCGAGGGCGTGGCGGGCGGTGTATTCGGCGACGGCCTTCTCCAGCGCGAAGCGGCCTTCGAGCGGTCGCGACTGCTTCGAGGCCCAGGCGCCGATGCGGCTGCCGCGCGGCCGGCTCTTGAAGTATTCGTCCGCCTCCTCGTCGGTGACGATCTCGACCGGGCCGCGCACGCGCACCTGCCGACGGAGCGATTTCCAGTGAAAGCACATCGCCGCCTTGCGGGCGCCGAGGATCTCCTCACCCTTCTGGCTTTCGAAATTCGTGTAGAAAACGAAGCCGCGTTCGTCGAACCCCTTGAGCAGAACCATGCGGACATTCGGCAGCCCGTCGGCATCGACGGTCGCGAGCGCGACCGCGTTCGGGTCGTTGATCTCGCTGCCTTCCGCGTCCTTCAGCCATGTGCCAAACAGGGAAAAGGGTTCATTTGATTCGGTGAAGTCACCGCTTGTTAACTCATTCGCCGCCATTATTGCGTTCCAATGCCGTGATGTCTGGCGCGGAAATGCTTCGGGATGAGCCCGACCGGTGTTTCCGCATCGAAAATGTCGGAGCCTGTATGTTGACCTTGTCGAGAAACGTGCGGCTCCAGCGAGTCTGACAGGATTGCCGTGCAAGACATAGCAAAGTGGATCGACGCCAAGAAGGGGTATTCCTTCGCCTTGCTACGTAGCGCGGCAATTTGCCTGCCGGTCCTGGCGCTGTCCGGCTGCATGGGGGCTGGCCTCGACCTTTTCGGCAGCGGTGTCGACCGCACGGTTTCGACGGGCACCGTTCCCGTCGCCAAGACCTCCGATGGCCTTTCCGACGCTGTGATGGTTCGCAATGCCGTGACGTCGGCCGAGCTCAACAGCGGCGCCATCAACCCTATTCCCTGGGCCAATGCGACCTCCGGCAGCGCCGGCGTCATCAGCAGCATCCAGGAAGACCGCGCCAGCGGCATGCTCTGCCGCCGCTTCACCACGACGCGTCATTCTTACGAGGGCATCGCCAAGTTTGACGGCAGCACCTGCCAGGGCGGCGACGGCGCCTGGTATCTGACGAGCTTCGGCCCGCGCGCCTGAGCGGCGCCCGACCCAAGTCGTTGAAATCGGTGGTTAACCACGTTTCGGCAAATGCGCGCATGACGGCCCACGATGCCGTCCCAATGGCCGCATGAGGACCCGTGGCTAACCACTATTTAGCAACTTCTCCTGATCATCGGCATTCAACGGACGGGCGACGATGGCGCCCGCAATCGGGGCAAAGGCGGGCGTCAGGGAGCGGCCGCCGATCAGAGAAGATGGTAAAACCATGCGTGATCCCTATGTGATCCTCGGGGTACGGCGAAATGCCGGGCAGGATGAAATCAAGGCCGCCTGGCGTTCGCTGGCAAAGGCCGTGCATCCGGACCACAACCAGGACGATCCCAACGCCGCCGAGCGTTTTGCCGAGGCCGGCAAGGCCTACGAGTTGTTGCGCGACCCGAAGCTCAGAAGCCGCTACGATTATGCGCGCCGCGAGGCCGAACTTCGTCGCATGGAGGCGATGAAGGCGAAGATGCGGCCTCAGGAAGAGGCGCCGGTCGACGCCGAGACCGCCGAGGACGCCATTTCACAGATTTTCGGTGCGGAGACCCGCACCAAGTCGGCCCGGCCCTCGCCAAAGCCGACGCCGAAACCGGCACCCAAGCCCGCTGCGGCGGCGAAGGAGCCGGAGCGTCCGGCCCAGGCTTCCGAGAGCAAGCCGGAACCAACGCCCGAGCCCCAGCAGGAAAGCGTGCTCAGGACCGAGGCGCCGCTGATGCAGCGCGCAGCCGCACCAGCGGCAGAACTTGTGGCGGCGATCGTCCGGCGCATCCGGGGGCGCGCGGCAAAGACGGCCGAGAAGGTGCCTGATCTTCCCGTCGATCTCTCCGTCAGCATCGACGACCTGATCAACCGCCAGCGCCTCTCCGTCGAGCTTCCTGACGGCGAAAGCCTGAAGGTGCAGATCCCACCGGGCGCCGTCGACGGTCAGAGCATTCGTCTGGCGGAGCAGGGCTATCGGGTGACCGGCATGACCCGGGGCGACGTCGTCGTCACGCTCAGGGTCGATCAGGGCGGGACGTTCCGTACCCGCGGGCTCGATCTCATGACCACCTTGCCGGTCGACCTGCAGGGCGCCGTGCTCGGTTGCGAACAGGTGCTCGAAACTCCGGTCGGGCAGGTTACCGTGGTCGTTCCGGCCTGGTCCGGCTCGGACAAGGTCATCCGTCTTGCGGGCAGGGGGATGCCCGGCGCTTACGGTACGCATGGCGACCTGCTGGTCGAATTGCGACTGGTTCTCCCCGACGCGCCCGACGACAAGATCACCGATTTAATGAAGTCGCAACGCGACGGCCTCTATCTGTGACAGGCCATTTGTGACAGTTCGCTGACACACTGACCCAATATTACGGGGACTAACAGTTCCTGATCTCAGCCGCGCTTGAACCACCCTTGCGGCTATGCCATAGGCAATTCTCGACATTTTGCCGCACCCGTTCTCGTGGGGCGTCTTTGACATTTTTGATCTTTGGCACCGGCGCCCGCCGATGCTGGAATAGTATTGGGGACTTACCATGGCTCAGGCATCCGGTCTGATGAAGGGCAAGCGCGGCGTCATCATGGGCGTTGCAAACAACCGTTCCATCGCATGGGGCATTGCCAAGGCCATCCACGCGCAGGGTGGTGAAGTTGCGTTGACCTATCAGGGCGACGCTCTGAAGAAGCGCGTCGAGCCGCTGCTTGCGGAAATCGACGGCTTCATGGCCGGCCATTGCGACGTCAGCGACGAAGCCTCCATCGATGCCGTCTTCGATACGCTCGAGAAGCAGTGGGGCAAGATCGATTTCGTGGTGCACGCGATCGGCTTCTCCGACAAGGACGAACTGACTGGCCGCTACGTCGATACCTCGGCCGACAACTTCGCCAAGACGATGCAGATCTCGGTCTACTCCTTCACCTCGGTTGCTCGTCGCGCTGAAAAGCTGATGACGGACGGCGGCTCGATGCTGACGCTGACCTATTACGGCGCCGAGAAGGTCATGCCGAACTACAACGTCATGGGTGTCGCCAAGGCTGCTCTCGAAGCAAGCGTCAAGTACCTCGCTGTCGACCTCGGCCCGAAGAACATCCGCGTCAACGCGATTTCCGCCGGCCCGATCAAGACGCTGGCTGCCTCCGGCATCGGCGACTTCCGCTATATCCTCAAGTGGAACGAGTACAACGCGCCGCTGCGCCGTACCGTCACCATCGAGGAAGTCGGCGACGTCGGCCTCTATATGCTTTCGGACCTGTCGCGCTCGGTCACCGGTGAAGTGCACCACGCCGACAGCGGCTACCATGTCGTCGGCATGAAGGCAGTGGACGCGCCCGATATCTCCGTGATCAAGGACTGACCGAACCGCAAAGTCGGATTCGGCAGCCTGCTGCCCGGAGACATGTTGTGCTGATCTATGTGATCCGTCACGGACAGACCGACTGGAACGCCGAAAGCCGGCTCCAGGGGCAAAAGGATATCCCTCTCAATGACTTCGGTCGCCAGCAGGCGACCGGCAACGGCGTGGCGCTTGGGGGCATCCTCGGCGCCGACGCCCGGCATTTCGACTTCGTCGCCAGTCCGCTCGGTCGCACCCGCGAGACCATGGAGCGCGTCCGGCGGGCCATGGGGCTCGATCCGGAGGCCTACCGCACCGACGAGCGGCTCAAGGAAGTCTCCTTCGGCGATTGGGAAGGGCACACGCTGCCCGAACTCAAGCGCTCGGCGCCGCAGCGGATCGCCGAGCGGCGCGCCGTGAAGTGGGACTTCATTCCCCCCGGTGAGGACGCCGAGAGCTACGAAATCCTGTCCTGGCGCATAGCCGCCTGGCTCAGGGACGTGACGAAGCCGACGGTCTGCGTCAGTCATGGCGGCGTCATTCGCGTGCTGTTCAAGCTTTTCGGGGAAATGGAAGCCGAGGAGGCCGCGACCGCGGCGATCCCGCAGGACCGCCTTCTTCGGATCTCCGGCAACGCCATTGGCTGGGTCTGAAGCCTAGGGCGTAGTTTGGCGCGGTGGCGCGCAATGCGCTTCACATGTATGCCCGCGTGCGGGGCATCCGAGAAACCTGTTTCCAGAAATGTGAAAATCGGCTCGTCCGAACCGTGCAGTGGCCGCTAGGAAAGGCCGCGCTTTGTTATTGAACGATTTCGAGGTCGTTGATGACCCGCTTGCCGTCCACTTCCGTGTAGAAGACGAGAACTTTTACGCCGGCCTTCAGGCCTTCGAAATTGAACTCCTCGGGCGCCTGGTAGTTCTTGCCGTCGTCAAGCGACAGGCTCAGCCTATCGGTATCAACACCCGTAATGGTAGCTTCAACGTCGGCGCTTTCGGCCAGGGCGGACAAGGGGGAGAGCAGCCCTGCGGTGGCCATGAGTGCGGCAATAACAAAACGCATTCTTCTTGCCCTCTTCAACGTTTCTGCGAACATTCTCGTCACTTCCTTTGATCCCCGATTGTGGCAAAAATTGCCTTGCGGCGTGGCTTTTGGCCGGACGCCCCGCTTTTTTGATGGTCGATCCGAACTCTGGAGACTGGACGGCGATACCGTATTTTTCAAGCGGGCAGGGGCCGAACTCCGGGTATCGGCGGGGTGGTTTCCCCATGAATTATAGGGTTTGCCAAGGAATTGTGACGAAAGCCAATCTTAAGACTCGCTCGCTACCTTTGGTTGGGGATCGAGGGGAAGAGATTGAAGATCATCGACGTTCTGCGCCAGCGCATTCGGGCCGCCGCCAGATTTGCGAAACCGTCGCTCATTCCGGCGGCGATCGCTGGCCTTGTCGTTTTTACGGGCGGGCATGTCTATGAGCGACAAAATCGCGAGAATTTCCAGAACGACCTTAGCATCGACGTCGAGAACGAACTGAACCTCATTGCCAACCGGCTGCAATCGGAGGTTAATACCAGCATTGCCGCGTTGAACGGTTTTGCCAACAGCATCGGCGTCCATCCGGCCATGACGTCAGACGACTTCACTGTCATGGCGACGAAGCTCCTCCTGCAGAACCCACAGATGGTGCGCGCTTCGGCAGCGCCCGGCGGCGTGGTGCGGATCGCCTTTCCGCGCGAGAGCCAGCAATGGTTCGTCGGCAGCGACTTCAACCGATTCGGCGCGACAAGACACGCCATCGAGCGCGCGTCCTCGACGGTCAGGCCGGTGATGATCGGCCCGATCCGGCTGCCGAGCGGCCGCAATGGTTTCGAACTGTTCCTGCCGGTCTTCTCCAAGATCCAGGGCCGCATGGAGCGTTGGGGCTATGTCGAGGCCATACTCGACGAGAAGGCGCTTTACCGCGCGGCACGCCTGCTCGAGTCGGGCGGCGAAGCGCCGGAGTTGGCCCGGGATCACCGCCACATCGACGTTCATCTGGCGATCCGCGACATTTCCGAGCCGGAGCGCATACAGGATGCGTTCTACGGCGACGACGCTCTCTTTCGCGCCGCGCCGGTCAAGCGTCGGCTGGAGCTCGCCGGCGGCGTGTGGGAGCTTGCGGCCATGCCCGTCGGCGGATGGAAGCAGCTCCCCGAAAACAGCAGCTTCATCCAGATGGCGATCGTTGCCGCCGTCACGGTGGTGGTTATACCGATCCTCCTGGCCGGCGGCCTCGTCAACGAGCGACAGCGCAACATCGCCAAGCTGAAGGCGCGGGAAGGGGAGGTGATGACGCTGTCTCATCGCCTGAACCTGGCGCTCGACGCGTCGAAGATCGGGATATGGGAGATCGACGTAGAGAGCCAGCAGCGCTCCTGGGACGACCGGATGTTCCATCTGCACGGGCTGGAGGCCCATGTGGAAGAGCCGACATACGACGAGTGGCGCGCGACGGTACATCCCGATGATGTCTGCATTGCCGCCAACGCGCTCTTCCGCAGCCTGGACGATGGCCTGGAATACCGGTCGCAGTATCGCGTCATCCTGCCTGACGGAACGATGCGCCATATCCGTAATGTCGGATCCAGCTACCGAGGCGCCGATGGACGCGCAAAGGTAACCGGCATTAGCTGGGATGTCAGCGACGATGTGCTGAGAAATGAGCGGCTGAGCGCGGCCAAGACGCAGGTCGATCAGCAAAACCATGAGCTCGAGCAGGCGCTGAAGGGGCTCTACGAGCGCGAGCAGGATCTCGAACTGCTTTCGCGCCGGCTCGACCTGGCACTCGATTCCTATCGTTGCGGTATGTGGGAGGCAGATCTCGACAAGAACGTCGCCTATTGGGACGAGCGCATGCACCAGCTTTACGGACTGGTCTACTCCGACGGGGCCACAAACGAAAAAATATGGCTTACCACGCTTCATCCCGATGATCGCGAAGCGGCTCTGGAGGCGGTCAATCGCGCCATTGCCGCCAACGAAACCTATGTCCATCAGGCTCGCGTCGTCCTTTTGTCCGGTGGTGTCCGTCACATCCGCTCCGTCGGCAAGCTGCATGTGGCGCCCGACGGCGCGCGAAAGTTCGTGGGCATGGCGCTCGACGTCACCGACGACGTCGTGATGACCGAGCAGCTGCGTGCGGCAAAGGCGATGGCAGATGCAAAGAATGCTGAGCTGGAGCAGGCGCGTGTGCGCATAGAGCACAATGCGCTTCACGATCCGCTGACCGGGCTCGGCAACCGCCGCATGCTCGACAAGGCGCTGGAGCGCCTGACGTCGTCGCCCGACGGTGATCGGGAAGACATCGCCATCCTTCATATCGACCTCGACAGGTTCAAGCAGATCAACGATACGCTCGGGCATGCCGCCGGCGACGCCATGCTGGTCCATGCCTCCGAGATCCTCAGGGCGAACACCTCGCCCGCCGATATCATCGCGCGCATCGGCGGCGACGAATTCGTGGTGGCCGTGACTGGGGCTGTCGGCGAGGCCGCCCTTGCGCCGCGCTGCGACCGCATCATCGCCGCCATGCGGCAGCCGGTCGATTACAACGGCTTTCCCTGCCGCTTCGGTGTCAGCATCGGTGTCGCGGTCGGAGAGGGCCCGGAAATCGACGCGCGCAAGCTGCTGGTTAACGCTGACATCGCGCTCTACCGCGCCAAGGAAGCTGGCCGAAACCGCTACCAGTTCTTCACCGAGACGCTGCAGGCGGAGGTGGTGACCGCCAAACGCATCGCCGATGAAATTCTCGAAGGCATCGAGCGGGACGAATTCGAACCCTGGTACCAGCCACAGTTCGACGCGACCTCGCTTGCGCTTTGCGGCGTGGAGGCGCTGGTGCGCTGGAAGCATCCGCGCGAGGGTATCCTGACGCCGGACCGTTTCCTCGGGATCGCCGACGAACTCAACGTCACCGCTGCGCTCGACCGGCTGGTTCTGGAGAAAGCCCTCAAGGACCAGATGCGCTGGGCCGCCGCCGGCGTGCGCGTTCCCAAGATTTCGGTCAACGTCTCGGCAAAGCGGCTTCAGGACGACGATCTGCTGCTTTCGCTTGAAGGCCTGAGCATTGCGCCCGGCCAGATCTGCTTCGAGCTGGTGGAATCGATCTTCCTCGATGAGAGCGACGATATCGTCGCGACCAACATCGAGGGTATCAAGCGACTGGGTATCGACATCGAGGTCGACGATTTCGGTACCGGGCACACCTCGATCGTCAGCCTGTTGAAGATTAAGCCGAAGCGGCTGAAGATCGACCGCCAGCTTGTGGTCCCGGTCTTGAGCGCACGCAGCGAACAGGCGCTGGTTCGCTCGATCATCGAGATCGCACGCTCGCTCAACATCGAGACGGTGGCCGAAGGTGTCGAGACGATGGCGCATGCCGAAATGCTCGGCATCCTCGGCTGCGACGTGCTGCAGGGCTACGCCTTCGCGAGGCCCTTGAGCTCAGAGAAGTTTCTCGCCTTCGCGATCGAGCGGGGTCTGCGCCTGGCATCGTGACGGAGGACATCGCGCTGGATTGCAAAAGTCTTTCCCGTCTTCGGCTTTCCACTATAGCGCCGCGCGTCTTTTAAGACGCGCTAAGGTCGCTGTAGCACTCTGAAGCGCTGCATAATTTTGTCCTTAAATCGATATCGATTTGAGGAATTATGCAGTAAGAGAGGGCATCCGCGTACAAACGTACGGCCGTTGCTTGCTTAGGGTCGGTTGCCTTCATGTCGCATAACACTTTCGGTCATCTCTTCCGCGTAACCACCTGGGGCGAAAGCCACGGGCCGGCGCTCGGCTGCGTCATCGACGGCTGCCCGCCCGGCATCCGTTTCACCCTCGCCGAGCTCCAGGTCTGGCTCGACAAGCGCAAACCCGGCCAGTCGCGTTTCGTGACGCAGCGCCGCGAAGACGATCTGGTCAAGGTGCTCTCGGGCGTCATGTTCGACGAGGACGGCGAGACGATGATCTCGACCGGAACCCCGATCTCGATGCTGATCGAAAACACCGACCAGCGCTCGAAGGACTATTCCGAGATCGCCAAGCGCTACCGTCCCGGCCACGCCGATTACACCTACGATCTGAAATACGGCATCCGCGACTATCGCGGCGGCGGGCGTTCGTCGGCGCGCGAAACGGCGGCACGTGTGGCTGCTGGCGGTGTCGCTCGCAAGGTCGTGCCGGGGCTCGTCGTGCGCGGCGCACTCGTGCAGATCGGCAAGCACAAGATCAACCGCGCCAACTGGGACTGGGCCGAGGTCGACAACAACCCCTTCTTCGCGCCGGATCCGGAGATCGTGCCGGTCTGGGAAGAGTATCTCGATCGCATCCGCAAGTCGGGATCCTCGATCGGTGCCGTCGTCGAAGTGGTGGCCGAGGGCGTGCCCGCCGGCATCGGTGCGCCCATCTATGCCAAGCTCGACCAGGACATTGCCTCGAACCTGATGTCGATCAACGCCGTCAAGGGTGTCGAGATCGGCAACGGCTTCGGTGCGGCCGAAATCACCGGCGAGGAGAATGCCGACGAGATGCGCATCGGTGCCGATGGCAAGCCGGTCTTCCTGTCGAACCATGCTGGCGGTATTCTCGGGGGCATCGCCACCGGCGAGCCCGTAATCGCGCGTTTCGCCATCAAGCCGACCTCGTCGATCCTCACCGAACGGCGTTCGGTCGATAGCGACGGCAACGAGGTCGACGTGCGCACCAAGGGGCGCCACGATCCGTGCGTCGGCATCCGTGCCGTGCCGATCGGCGAGGCGATGCTTGCCTGCACGATCGCGGATCACTACCTGCGTGACCGCGGCCAGACCGGCCGCCTCAAGTAATTCGGCTTCAGCCAAATTCGGGAAGAACACCATGTCCTATGATCAGAAGCGTGTCGTCGATGCCATCCGCGCTTTCGAGGCCGGAGAAATCGTCGTCGTCACCGATGACGACGGCCGCGAGAACGAGGGCGACCTGATCGTCGCGGCGGTGCATTGCACGCCGGAAAAGATGGCCTTCATCGTGCGCCACACCTCGGGCATCGTCTGCACGCCGATGCCGCGTGAGGAGGCCAAGCGCCTGAACCTCAACGCCATGGTTGCCGAAAACGATTCCGCCCATACGACGGCCTTCACCGTCTCGGTGGATTTCAAGCACGGCACGACGACCGGCATTTCCGCCGACGACCGCACGCTGACGGTTCGCAACCTCGCCAATCCCAATGTCGGCCCGACGGATTTCGTTCGCCCCGGTCACATCTTCCCGCTGGTCGCGCGCGAAGGCGGCGTTCTCATGCGTTCCGGCCACACGGAAGCTGCCGTCGACCTCTGCAGGCTCGCCAGCCTGCCGCCGATCGGCGTCATCTGCGAACTCGTCAATGACGACGGCACGGTCATGCGCGGGCCGCAGGTGGCGAGCTTTGCCGACACCCATGGCCTGAAGCAGGTGTCTGTCGCCGACCTCATCGCCTACCGCCAGCGCAAGGAAACGCTGATCGAGCATGGCGGTTCCTTCGATATCGAGACGCCCTATGGTGCGGCCAAGGGGCATTCCTATGCGCTGCCCTGGGATCCGATGCAGCATCTCGCCGTCGTCTTCGGTGATATCCGTGACGGCGTCGACATCCCGGTTCGCCTGCATCTCGAAAATGTCGGCGCCGACGTCTTCGGCAAGGATTGCCAGATCGACCGCATCATGAAGCGCATTGCCGACGAGGGCAGGGGTGTCATCGTCTATCTGCGCGAAGGCTCGGTTGGCGTCGGCGTGTCGCAGACGGCGCGCAAGGGCAAGCACGACCGCGAGGCCCACGACGAGGCCCAGGCGCGCGAAAACGAGTGGCTGGAAATCGGCCTCGGCGCGCAGATCCTGAGGGATCTCGGCATCAGTTCCATCAGGCTGCTCGCTTCGCGCGAACGCCACTATGTCGGCCTCGAGGGCTTCGGCATCAACATCGTCGGGACCGACATCATCTAAAGACGCGTCGCTCTCGCCATGCTTCGGGCCCGGATCATCGATCCGGGCCTTGTCTTTATATGCTCGCCAAAAAAAACCGCGCTCGAAGCGCGGCTCTTGTTTGTCTTTGAATATGTCGCCGATCAGGGCAGCGCGTCGTAGCCTTCGCCGAAGCCCTTGAGGTCCACAGGAATGCCGATGCCTTCCTCAGGCGACTGGAAGACGATGAAGGTCGCCGTTGCGCCGGAGCGGAAGGTCTTCAGGAGTTCGTCCTCGAGCACGACTTCCGCATAGCAGCCGTCGGAGAAGCAGCGAACGAAATAGGCGCGGCCGATATCCTTGCCATCGACGTTGAGGCCGAGGCCGTTCGGCAGAAGCACGCCGAGCGGAGCGAGCACGCGCAGGATCTTGGCCTTGCGATCCGCCGTCTTCAGAACGACGACCGAAAGGCCGACTTCCGGCCGGTCTTCGGCGATGACGTTTTGCATCAGCGCGCACTGGTCAGCGGACGCGCCCGGCGGCTGATCGCAGACGATCGACCACGCGCCATGGTTGGACTTGACCGTGCCGGGTGTTCCGGCGGGCTGCTGGGCCAGGCTCTGAGCCGGGAGAGCGAGAACGGCAAGGCCGAAGGCGGCGAAGGCCGACAGTCGGGAAAAGAGGGGCAGGCCCATGTAAACCTCAAAACGTCGAATCATCAGGGCTATTCTTGAAGTGCGCAGGAATAAATGAAAAGCCCTGCGGGGCACATTCCAGCGCCATATGGCGGAAATTGGGCGGGTTCGACGCCCTATCCGGCGCGCCGCCGTCAAAGCGCTGTGCAATCGGATCGCCAAGCGCGCAGAACAGCCCCTATAGGTGGTTTCGCCACGGGTTTCGAGGGGTGCCTGTGTGAAAAGCAACGTTTGTGCAAAAATGCCGCATGGGGTTGATTGGTCAGATGTTGCGGCATCGGACAAACTGTGGTTTGAAGCGCAGCAGTATCGCAGGGATTCTGCGTTCCGGTTTGATCCTGATCAAGCGCATTGGGGAGACACATTGTGAAAAACAAGGCTTATGCAGTTCTGGCAGCGCTTGCCTGTCTGCTTTTTGCTTCGAGCGCCTTTGCTGACAAGCCTGTCGAATGGCAGACGAACTTTCAGTCGGCCGCTACGGGCATCATGGAAGAAATCACGTGGTTTGAACATTATACCCTGTGGTTCATCATTCCGATTACACTTTTCGTTCTCCTCCTTTTGATCATCGTTGTGATCAAGTTCCGCGAAAGCGCGAACCCGGTTCCGTCCAAGACCAGCCACAACACCGCGATCGAAGTCGTCTGGACCGTCGGTCCGGTCGTCATCCTTCTCTTCCTCGCGATCCCGTCGTTCCAGCTCCTGACCGCGCAGCTGACGCCGCCGGCCAATCCGGACCTTACGCTCAAGGCGACCGGCAACCAGTGGTACTGGTCCTACGAGTATGAAGTCGGCGAAAGCCCGCTCACCTTCGACAGCATCATGATGAAGGAAGAAGATCGTGCGGCGCTCGGCAAGGAAGACAAGAAAGAATATCCGCGCCTGCTCGCCGTCGACAACGAAGTCGTCGTGCCGGTCGGCAAGACGGTTCGTGTTCTCGTCACCGCTGCTGACGTGATCCATGCATTTGCAATGCCTGCCTTTGGCGTGAAGATCGACGCCGTTCCCGGCCGCCTGAACGAAACCTGGTTCAAGGCCGAGCGCGAAGGTCTTTACTACGGCCAGTGTTCCGAGCTCTGCGGTAAGGACCACGCTTACATGCCGATCGCCATCCGCGTGGTTTCGCAGGAAAAATACGACACCTGGCTCGCAGCCGCCGCAACGAATGTTGGCGATGCGAACAAGGCGCTCATGGCGTCCATCGACTCGGCCAAGACCGTCGACGTCGCCGCTAACGCCGCACAGTAATCGGAAGGGGAGCTCGACCCATGGCTGGAACAGCCGTTCATCAAGACCAACGCCATGATCACTCCGATCATGGCCACGCAGACCATGCGCACAAGCCTTTGAGCTTCTTCCAGCGCTGGTTCCTGTCGACCAACCACAAGGACATCGGCACGCTCTACCTGATCTTCGCGATCTTCGCGGGCATCATCGGCGGCACGCTGTCCATCTTCATGCGTGCCGAGCTCCAGGAGCCGGGCATCCAGATCTTCCACGGTCTGGCGCAGATGGTTTACGGCTTCGAGGGCGATGCTGCCATCGACGGCGGCAAGCACATGTTCAACGTGTTCACGACCGCGCACGCGCTCATCATGATTTTCTTCATGGTCATGCCGGCGCTGATCGGCGGCTTCGCCAACTGGATGGTTCCGATCATGATCGGTGCGCCGGACATGGCGTTCCCGCGCATGAACAACATCTCCTTCTGGCTGATCATTCCGGCCTTCCTGCTCGTGCTGCTTTCGATGTTCGTCGAAGGTCCGGCCGGTGCCTATGGCGCAGGGGGAGGGTGGACGATCTATCCGCCATTCTCGACATCGGGCATGCCAGGACCGGCGATGGACTTCGTCATCCTCGGTCTGCACATTGCCGGCGCGTCCTCGATCCTCGGTGCGATCAACTTCATCACCACGATCCTGAACATGCGCGCTCCGGGCATGACGCTGCACAAGATGCCGCTCTTTGCCTGGTCGGTTCTGATCACCGCGTTCCTGCTTCTGCTCTCGCTGCCGGTTCTGGCAGGCGGCATCACCATGCTGCTCACCGACCGCAACTTCGGCACGGCCTTCTTCGCGCCTGAAGGCGGCGGCGACCCGATCCTGTTCCAGCACCTGTTCTGGTTCTTCGGTCACCCGGAAGTGTACATCCTGATCCTGCCGGGCTTCGGCATTGTCAGCCACATCGTTTCCACCTTCTCGCGCAAGCCGATCTTCGGCTACCTCGGCATGGCCTACGCCATGGTCGCGATCGGCGCCGTCGGCTTCATCGTGTGGGCACACCACATGTACACCGTCGGCATGTCGCTCGACACGCAGCGCTACTTCGTCTTCGCGACGATGGTCATCGCTGTTCCGACCGGTGTTAAGATCTTCTCGTGGATCGCGACGATGTGGGGTGGTTCGATCCGCTTCACGACCCCGATGGTCTGGGCGATCGGCTTCATCTTCCTGTTCACCGTCGGTGGCGTCACGGGCGTTCAGCTCGCCAACGCCGGCCTCGACCGCTCGCTGCACGACACCTACTATGTGGTTGCTCACTTCCACTACGTTCTGTCGCTCGGCGCCGTCTTCGCAATCTTCGCGGCCTGGTACTACTGGTTCCCGAAGATGACCGGCTACATGTACTCCGAGTTCGTCGGTAAGCTGCACTTCTGGGTCATGTTCATCGGCGTGAACCTGATCTTCTTCCCGCAGCACTTCCTCGGACTCGCAGGCATGCCGCGCCGTTACATCGACTATCCGGATGCCTATGCCGGCTGGAACATGGTTTCGTCCTACGGCTCCTACGTCGCAGCCGTCGGCGTCCTGATCTTCCTCTTCGGCGTCTTCGAAGCCTTCGCTAAGAAGCGCGTCGCTGGCGACAATCCGTGGGGCGAGGGTGCGAACACTCTGGAATGGCAGCTGTCTTCGCCGCCGCCGTTCCACCAGTGGGAACAGCTCCCGCGCATCAAGTGACGGGCAACGAACAGAAGCCGCCGGTTCCGGCGGCTTCACCCCGCCGGGAAACCGGCGACACACGGCCCTTGCGGTCGGGACTTTTGCAGGGACAAGACATGACGGTCATCGACAATCACGAAGCAGTCGGCATGGAAGGCGTACCGCGCCTGTCCGAAGCCTCTGCGCGCGATTACTTCGAGCTTCTGAAGCCGCGTGTCATGTCCCTGGTCGTCTTCACGGCGTTCGCCGGGCTGGTGCTGGCACCAGGACACATCAATCCTTTCATCGGTTTCATCGCCATCCTGTGCATCGCCGTCGGCGCTGGCGCGTCCGGCGCGCTGAACATGTGGTATGACGCCGACATCGACGCGGTCATGACCCGTACCGCCAAGCGCCCGATCCCGGCCGGCAAGATCCTGCCGCAGGAAGCGCTGGCGTTCGGTCTGACGCTGTCTGCCTTTTCCGTGATCATCCTCGGGCTCGCCGTCAATTGGCTCGCAGCCGGGTTGCTCGCTTTCACCATCTTCTTCTACGTGGTCATTTACACGATGTGGCTGAAGCGTTCGACGCCGCAGAACATCGTCATCGGCGGTGCTGCCGGCGCATTCCCGCCGATGATCGGCTGGGCCTGCGTGACCGGCGCCGTGTCGGTCGAAAGCATCGTTCTCTTCCTCATCACCTTCCTGTGGACCCCGGCGCACTTCTGGGCGCTCGCCCTCTTCAAGATGGGCGACTACGGCGCCGTCGGTGTGCCGATGATGCCGAATGTCTGCGGCCAGGCGACCACCAAGAAGCAGATCGTCATCTACGCCGTGCTGACCGCGCTGATCGGCATCTGTCCCACCTTGCTCGGTTTTGCGAGCATCGGTTACGGCGCAGTCGCAGCAGCCCTCGGCCTCGGCTTCGTGTGGTACTCGATCGGCGTGCTGCGCATGCCGGAAACTGATGAGCGCATGCTGCCGGCCAAGAAACTCTTTGCCTTCTCGATCATGTATCTTTTCGTGATCTTCTCCGCCCTGATGGCGGATCACCTGATCGTCAATATCTGGCTGAATGCCGGGAGTATTGCCTGATGGAAACCGTCAAGCTCACTGATGCCCAGAAGAAATCGCGCCGCGGCCGCAACATCGCGCTCGGCTTCGTCCTCTTCGGGCTCGTCGTCCTGTTCTACATCGTCACGCTGATCAAGTTCGGCAACGGCATGGTCAACTGAGGCGGGATGGCATGACGAATTCACCGCAGACCACAAGCTCGCAGCGCTCCAACCGCGTCGTCGTCGGCACTTGCCTGGCCTTCGTTGGCGGCATGGTCGGCATGGCCTATGCGGCCGTGCCGCTTTACGACATGTTCTGCCGCGTCACCGGCTACAACGGTACCACGCAGCGCGTCGAGCAGGCGTCCGACGTCATCCTGGAAGAGAAGGTGAAGGTCACCTTCGACGCGAACACCTCGGGCGGCCTGCCCTGGGAGTTCAAGCCGGTCCAGCGCGATATCGACATCCGCATCGGTGAAACGGTGCAGGTGATGTACAAGGCGAAGAACCTGTCGTCGAAGCCGACGACGGGTCAGGCGACCTTCAACGTCACGCCGATGCAGGCGGGCGCCTACTTCAACAAGGTACAGTGCTTCTGCTTCACCGAGACGACCTTGCAGCCGGGAGAGGAGATGGAGATGCCGGTGGTATTCTTCGTCGATCCGGACATGGTCAAGGCGGTGGAGACCAAGGACATCAAGACGTTGACGCTTTCCTACACCTTCTATCCGCGCGAACCGTCAAAGCCGGTCGCGCAGGTGAAGACGGAAGAGAACAAACTTTGACTGGAGGTCCTTTTCGGCTATGCCGGAAGGGCGACGAGAGAGAGACATTTCGGGGATTACTGACATGGCCGGTGCGCATCAGAAGAATCACGACTACCACATCATTGACCCAAGCCCCTGGCCGCTGCTTGCCTCGGTCGGCGCCTTCGTCATGGCGTTCGGCGGCATCTGCTACATGCGCTACCTGTCGGGCAGCTCGCTGAAGATCTTCGGCCTCGAGTTCGCGAACGTCTGGATCCTGCTCGCCGGCCTCATCATCGTTCTCTACACCATGTACGGCTGGTGGTCGGACACGGTGAAGGAAGCGCATGAGGGTCACCACACCCGCGTCGTTGCCTTGCACCTGCGCTACGGCATGATCATGTTCATCGCTTCGGAAGTGATGTTCTTCGTCGCCTGGTTCTGGGCCTATTTCGACGCCAGCCTGTTCCCGGGCGAAGCCATCCAGGCAACCCGCACCGCCTTTACCGGTGGCGTCTGGCCGCCGAAGGGCATCGAGGTTCTCGATCCCTGGCACCTGCCGCTCTACAACACCGTGATCCTGCTTCTTTCCGGCACGACGGTCACTTGGGCGCACCACGCGCTGCTGCACAACGACCGCAAGGGCCTGGTCAACGGTCTGGCGCTGACGGTCGCGCTCGGCGTACTGTTCTCCTACGTCCAGGCTTACGAATACGCTCACGCTCCGTTCGCCTTCAAGGACTCGATCTACGGCGCGACCTTCTTCATGGCGACCGGCTTCCACGGCTTCCACGTCCTGGTCGGCACGATCTTCCTGCTCGTCTGCCTGATCCGTGCGCTGCGTGGCGATTTCACCCCGAAGCAGCACTTCGGTTTCGAGGCGGCCGCCTGGTACTGGCACTTCGTTGACGTCGTTTGGCTGTTCCTCTTCTTCTCCATCTACATCTGGGGTGGTTGGGGCGCGCCTGTCGCCCACATGTAAGCGAATAGAGCCTACGCTCGTTTCGACAAGGCGGTTGCAGTCATGCAGCCGCCTTGTTCTTTTGGTGGTGTGCCCACAGGACGGCTCGAGGGGTGACGGATATGAGGTTGGGCTTGGTGGCGGCGGCGCTTGTGGTATCCGGCTGTTTGCCCGCCGTGGCCGCCGATAGCGCAGACAGAGTGGTCGTGCACAAGGAACGGCGGCTGTTGCAGCTCTTCCAAGGGGACCAGGTGATCCGTGAATACACGGTTGCGCTCGGCGGCAACCCCATTGGCCACAAGCGCCAGGAGGGCGACCAGAAGACGCCGGAAGGGCTCTATTCGCTCGACTGGCGCAATCCCGGCAGCGGCTACTACAAGTCCATCCACGTCTCCTATCCGGCGCCGGCCGATGTCTCTGCCGCCGCCGCAAGCGGCGTCGATCCCGGCGGCATGATCATGATCCATGGCCAGCCCAATTATTTCGGCTGGCTGGCCTTTTTGACGCAGCGCTTCGATTGGACGAATGGCTGCATTGCCGTTACCAATGCTGAAATGGAAGAAATCTGGGCCATGGTGCCCAACAACACGCCAATCGAGATCAAGCCGTGAGTGAAGACAAGGCACATTTCCCGCCGGTTGACCCGGTGATGACCGGGATCAAGGGGCTTTGCCCGCGCTGCGGCCAGGGCAAGCTTTTCGACGGGTTTCTGAAGGTCAAGCCGTCCTGCGCGAGCTGTGATCTCGACTACAAGTTCGCCGATGCCGGCGATGGCCCTGTCGTGTTCGTGATCCTGATCGTCGGCTTCATTGTCGTCGGCGCGGCGCTTTGGGCTGAGGTCAACTTCAACCCACCGCTCTGGCTACACTTCATCCTGTGGATCCCGCTTGCGGTGATCTTCAGCCTCGGCCTGACGCGGATGCTCAAGGGCATCCTGATCAACTTGCAATTCCGCAACAATGCGCGTCCGGGCGAGATCGACCGTGGCTGAGATCGCGACCAGGAAAAAGGGCGGCCTGATTGGTCGCATCGGCACGTTGCTGCTGCTCGTCGCGACATTTGCCATTCTCGTCTCGCTCGGCACCTGGCAGATGCAGCGGCTGCACTGGAAGGAAGGCCTGCTTTCGGCCATGGCCGAGCGCAGGTCCGCACCACCGGCGACACTTGCCGAGATCGAGAAGATCCTCGCCGATGGCGGCGACATCGACTACCGCACCGTCACGGTGACTGGCGGGTTCGATCATACCAAGGAGCGGCACTTCTTCGCGACGTTCAATGGCCGCACCGGCTATTACGTCTTCACGCCGCTACGGTTGGACGACGGCCGCTTTCTCTTCGTCAATCGCGGTTTCGTGCCTTTCGAGCAGAAGGATTCCTCGACCCGGCTTGCCGGCGAGCTTCCCGCCTTCGTCGGCATTCATGGTCTTGCAAGGCCGAAGCTTGACGGCAAGCCATCGTCGCTCGTTCCGGACAACGACCTCGCCAAGAACATCTTCTACTGGAAGGACCTCGACACGATGGCGTCTTCGGTCGGCCTTCCCGCCGACAAGGTCGTGCCGCTGTTCGTCGATGCAGATGCGACGCCCAATCCGGGCGGTCTGCCGATTGGCGGTGTCACCCAGTTCGACCTGCCCAACAACCACCTGCAATATGCGCTCACCTGGTACGGGCTGGCAGCGGCACTGGTGCTGGTCAGCGGCCTCTATGCAATGCGGCGCGGGCGATAGCCGCGGGTTTACCGTCATGCTAACCGTGTGGGACGAACGGCAGCGGGGGCCACGATGACGATCATCGCGAACACACTGATTGCTTTGACCGGCTTGCTGCATATTGGTTTTCTGGTGCTGGAAATGTTCCTTTGGACCGGGCCGAAGGGAAGGGCCTTGTTCCGTATGACGGCCGAGCAGGCCGAGACGACACGGGTGCTCGCGGCCAACCAGGGGCTCTACAACGGCTTTCTTGCCGCCGGCCTGTTCTGGTCGTTGATCCAGGCTGAAGCCGCCTTTGCCATCCAGCTGAAGGTGTTCTTTCTTGTGTGCGTGGTCGTTGCCGCTATATATGGCGCGTGGTCGGTCAAGCTGCGTATCCTCCTCATCCAGGGCGGCCCGGCGATCGCAGCGCTCGTTTTCCTTCTAATGGCATCCTGATCCATGGCATCATCAGCGGCAGAAAAATCCCCGATCACCATCCGCCTTTGCGGCCCGCGCGGCTTCTGCGCCGGCGTAGACCGGGCGATTCAGATCGTCGTCCTGGCGCTGAAGGAATTCGGCGCGCCGGTCTATGTCCGCCATGAGATCGTCCACAATCGCTACGTCGTCGAAGGCCTCGAAGCCAAGGGTGCGATTTTCGTTGAAGAGCTCGACGAGATCCCGCCGGAACACCGCAAGCAGCCGGTCGTCTTTTCGGCGCATGGCGTGCCGAAGTCGGTGCCCGCCGACGCGGATGCCCGCAACCTGTTCTATCTCGACGCCACCTGTCCACTGGTCTCCAAGGTCCACAAGCAGGCGATGCGCCACAATCGTCTCGGCCGCCACGTCGTCCTGATCGGTCATGCCGGCCATCCGGAAGTGATCGGCACCATGGGCCAATTGCCGGAAGGCACCGTATCGCTGGTCGAGACCGTCGAGGATGCCGACGTCTACCAGCCGCCGGACCCGGACAACCTCGGCTTCGTCACTCAGACGACGCTATCGGTCGACGACACCGCCGGCGTCATCAAGCGGCTGCACGAGCGTTTTCCGAACCTCACGGCGCCCGCCGCTGATTCGATCTGCTACGCCACCACCAACCGCCAGGAAGCGGTGAAGCAGGCAGCCCCCGGCTGCGACCTGTTCCTCGTCGTCGGCGCGCCCAACTCGTCCAATTCCAAGCGCCTCGTCGAAGTGGCGCTGAGAGCCGGCGCGAAAAAATCCGTGCTGGTCCAGCGGGCGTCGGAAATCGACTGGTACGAAATCGGCGACATCTCTACGGTAGGCCTGTCGGCCGGTGCGTCTGCGCCGGAAGTGATCGTCAACGAGATCATCGAGGCGTTTCGCGAACGCTATGACGCTTCGGTGGAACTCGCCGATACGGTCGAGGAAAACGAGAACTTCCTCGTCAACCGCGAGATCCGCCACGTGCCGCTGACGGCTGCCGACATGGCCTTCGTCAACGGCGAATAAGCCGCATTTCCTGCCCGCATTTTCTTGAGAGTGGACACCCTTGGCCGTTTACACCGATATCACGGAAGACGATCTCGCCCGTTTTCTCACCGCCTATGACGTCGGCCAGCTGACCTCCTACAAGGGGATCGCCGAGGGCGTCGAGAACTCCAATTTCCTGCTGCACACGACCAAGGGCTCCTACATCCTCACGCTCTACGAAAAGCGCGTGAATGCCGGCGACCTGCCGTTCTTCCTGGGCCTGATGCATCATCTGGCCGAGCGCGGTCTGTCCTGCCCGCTGCCGCTACCGCGTTCCGACGGCGAGCTGCTCGGCGAGCTTTCCGGTCGCCCTGCCGCCGTCATCTCCTTCCTTGAAGGCATGTGGCTGAGAAAGCCCGAAGCCAGGCACTGCCACGAAGTGGGCAAGGCGCTGGCGGCCATGCACGTCGCCGGCGAGGGTTTTGCGCTGAAGCGCACCAATGCGCTCTCCGTCGGCGGCTGGCGGCCGCTCTGGGTCAATTCCGAAGCGCGCGCCGACGAGGTGCAGGCAGGGCTCAAGGACGAGATCTCGGCCGAGCTCGAACATCTGGAGCGCCATTGGCCGAAATCGCTGCCGGAAGGCGTCATCCACGCCGATCTCTTCCCGGACAACGTCTTCTTCCTCGGCGACCAGCTGTCCGGGCTCATCGACTTCTACTTCGCCTGCAACGACTATCTCGCCTATGACGTCGCCGTCTGCCTCAATTCCTGGTGCTTCGAGAAGAACGGCTCCTATAACATCACCAAGGGCATGGCGATGCTTTCGGGCTATGAGAGCGTGCGCAAACTGACGCCGGCCGAGGTTGACGCCCTGCCGCTGCTGTGTCGCGGCTCGGCGCTGCGCTTCTTCCTGACGCGCCTCTACGACTGGCTGATGACGCCTGCGGGCGCGCTCGTGGTCAAGAAGGATCCGCTCGAATATCTGACGAAGATACGCTTCCACCGCGCGATTGCGTCCAGTGCCGAATATGGCCTGCGCCGCGACGGAGGCCAGGCATGAAACATATCGATATCTTTACCGACGGTGCCTGTTCGGGCAATCCTGGACCGGGCGGCTGGGGCGCTGTGCTGCGCTATGGCGAGGTGGAAAAGGAGCTGTCCGGCGGTGAGGCTGAAACCACCAACAACCGCATGGAGCTGCTGGCGGCGATATCGGCGCTCGACGCGCTGAAGAGCGCCTGCGAGGTCGATCTCTACACCGACAGCAAATATGTGATGGACGGCATCTCCAAGTGGATCCACGGCTGGAAGAAGAACGGCTGGAAGACTGCGGACAAGAAGCCGGTGAAGAACGGCGAACTCTGGCAGCGGCTGGACGAAGCCAACCGGCGGCACAAGGTGACCTGGCACTGGGTCAAGGGCCATGCCGGCCATCCGGAGAACGAGCGCGCCGACGAGCTCGCGCGCAAAGGCATGGAACCCTACAAGAAGAAGCGTGGCTTGGGCTCGCTTCTGGTGAAATGAAAAACGGGCCGTAAGGCCCGTTTCCATGTGCACTTGCTTCTGTGCTCAGAGCTGCTCGAGCATCGCGGCAGCGCCGGAAACGGTCGCCTGGCCGGGGCTTTCCTCAAGATTGAGCGACTTTACCACGCCGTCTTCGACGAGCATCGAATAGCGCTTGGAGCGCACACCGAGCGTGCCGGCCGACAGGTCGATGTCCATGCCAAGCGCCTTGGTGAAGGCGGCGTTCCAGTCCGAGAGGAAGTGGATCTTGCCCATGCCGCCCGAGGTGGTTGCCCAGGCGCCCATCACATGCAGGTCGTTGACCGAGACGACGGCGATGTCGTCGACGCCGCGAGCAAGGATCGCGTCGCGGTTTTCGAGATAGCCGGGCAGGTGGTTAAGCGAGCAGGTGGGCGTGAATGCGCCCGGGACGGCGAAGAGCACGACGCGCTTGCCGGCAAAGAGCTGATCGGTGGTGACCTCGACGGGACCGTCGGCGGTCTTTTCCTTGAAGGTTGCGGTTGGCAGCTTGTCTCCGACGGCAATGGTCACGGCACTCTCCTTGCGTTGCTTGCGTCTCGCTTCTCCGCACTCGTCGGAGAACTCGGCGGACTATAGATGCGCCCTAATCAAAGGCAAGGGTCGTCTCCATGCTGCGGCCCTGGGCGCGCACAGTCAAAACGATCGGCTTGCCTTTGAGTTCCCTGTCCTTGCCCGTGAGCCTCACCGGAACAGCTGCGTTCAACGCCCGGTCGCCGGCAGGCTGGATCTCGGGCTTGCCGAACGAAATGCCCGAAGGCCCGGCAAGGAAGACTTCCGGATCCTTGTCGTCGGCGGGTAGGCGAACCGACAGATGCATCATCGCCTTGTCGGCGTCGTAGCGGCTCGCGGTGACTGCGAAATCCGTGGACGGCGCCTCCGGCAGTGCAGCCACGGCATCGTCGATCCGCGCGCCGTCGAGCGGATTGTCGAAGCCGCCTTGCTTGATGGCGAGCGTGAGCTCGCCCTGCACCGGGATGCAGATGTCCTCACAAATGCCGAGGAAAACGGAGGCGCGAATGGTTACGTCGCCGCTGCCGTGGAGGCGCTTCAATGTCAGCGGGAAGGCGACCGGCTTGTCATAGCCGATATAGCGCACGACGCCGTCGTCGAACGTCTTCGGCACCGGGAAGCCGATTTTTTCCAGCTCCACGCCGCCTTTCGGGTCGAGCGTCACCTGTGGGGGAATGCCGCTTGCACCGGGCTCGCGCCAATAGGTCTTCCAGCCAGGGTTGAGCTTGACCTCCAGCGTCGCCGGGATCGTGCCGTCCCCTTTGGGCTGGGCGGCGACCAGACGGATCATGCCGCCGGGGGAGGTGACCCACTCGCTGGTGGCCGCGTTGGCGCCGAAGGGGAGAAAAAAACAGCCAGCCAGGCTTGCCGCGCCGATGAACTGAGCCATTTTCTGGTGTGTGAAGCACTGGATCATACGGCAAGCAATATCGCTTTTGCCAGACGCGCTCCAGACGCTGCGACGGAAGCAACGATCATAATTGCTTGATCGGACACGGCGAAGTGAACGCCGTGCGTGCAATAATTATGGGCCGCGACGCTGAGGCGCTTTTCATTTCGCGGCGAATTGATAGGCTGTTCGCATGATGGCTACTCCGATGGCGCAAAAGAGACGCGAGCGAGGCTTTCTTGACGGTCAGTTCCTGATCGCCATGCCCGGGATGTTTGACGCCAATTTCGCCCGCACGGTCATCTTCATCTGCGCCCATTCGGACGATGGCGCCATGGGTTTCATTCTCAACCGGCCGCAACAGCTGACCTTCCCGGACGTGCTGCTTCACCTCGATCTTCTCGATGAGGATGAGGCGATCCGGCTTCCCCAGGTAACACGGGATTTCCAGATCCAGGCGGGCGGTCCGGTCGAAACCGGGCGCGGCTTCGTGTTGCATTCCGACGATTATCTGAGCGACTCCAGCATTCCCGTCAGCGACGATATCTGCCTTACGGCGACGCTCGACATCGTCCGTGCCATATCGCGTGGGCAGGGGCCCGTGCGCGCGACGATGATGCTCGGCTACGCCGGGTGGGGGCCGGGGCAGCTGGAAGCGGAAATCACCCAGAACGGCTGGCTCACATGCCCGGCACGCGAAGAGCTGATCTTCGACAAGGCGCTCGACGACAAATACGATCGGGCGCTGGCGCTGATGGGTGTTTCGGCCGCGATGCTCTCCATGGATGCCGGCCACGCCTGATTGACAGCGCGCCCGCTCTCTTCCAGATCCTTGACGCAGAAACGAAAAGCCCGCCGGATTGTTACTGACGGGCCTGAAGACGTTGGCCTGCGCGCCGAGAAGCGTCGCCTTGGCGATTACGCCCGCTTCATCAGCGGAAAGCGTTCCTTCAGCAGTCGCTGGATCGATTCCGAGCCGATCGGCGGACCGAAGAGGAAGCTCTGTCCGTAGTCGCAGCCCATCTGCGACAGTTGGATCGCGTCGTCCTCGGATTCGATGCCCTCGGCCACCACTTGCATGTCGAGCTCGCGCGCCATGGTGATGACGGAGCGCAAGAGGATGCCGCGCTTGTCGCTCGGATCACGCACCAGCGCCTTATCGATCTTGATCGTGTCGAAGGGGAAGCGGGTGAGGTAGGAGAGCGACGAGTGGCCCGTGCCGAAGTCGTCGAGCGCGAGCTTGAGACCGGCCTCTTTCAACTTTTCGAGGACGAGGCGGGCCTGCTCCGGATTCTCCATCACAAGCGATTCCGTCAGCTCCATCTTCACCTTGCCCGGATCGCAGCGGTTCTTGGTGAGGATGGCGCGAACGTCGTCATAAAGCTCGTTGTTGAGCAACTGCGCGCTCGAAAGGTTGATCGAGACGAAGATCGGCAGCTCGCCGGTCTGCAACTGCCATTCCGTCAGGTCGCTCGTTGCCCGATCGAAGG
The DNA here is from genome assembly GCF_014852425.1 of Ensifer sp. ENS09. Taxonomy (NCBI): domain Bacteria; kingdom Pseudomonadati; phylum Pseudomonadota; class Alphaproteobacteria; order Hyphomicrobiales; family Rhizobiaceae; genus Ensifer; species Ensifer sp. ENS09. The sequence goes on along the minus strand of NZ_JACVBP010000002.1, from coordinate 526,359 downwards.
CGAACATGCCGAGCTGGTTGATGAGGTCGGAATTCTCGGCGATCGGGATGAACTCGGTCGGCGAGATGTTGCCGCGCTTGGGGTGATCCCAGCGCATGAGGGCCTCGAAGCCGGCGATCTCGGCATCGTTCAGCCGCACGATCGGCTGGTAGACGAGCGAAAGTTCCTTGCGCTCGATTGCCTTCTTCAGATCGGCTTCGAGCTGCATGCGGTCCGAACCGGAGGTGCGGAAGGCCGGGCGGAACGGCTCGACGCGGTTGCCGCCTTCCTTCTTGGCCCGGAACATGGCGAGCTCGGCATCATCGAGAAGCCCGGCCGCACTCTGTTCCTGGTCGAGCCACGAGACGAGCCCAATGGATGCCGTCAGGTTGATTTCGCGGTTGCCGTAGTTGAGCGGCACCATGATTGCCTTGCTCACCGCGTCGGCGAAATCGGCAACCTTGGCGGGATCGCGCTCGGACATCAGGATCAGGCCAAACTGGTCGCCGCCGAGGCGGGCCAGCGTGTCCTGCGGGCGCAGCAGCCGGCGCAGGCGCCGCGTCAGTGCGATCAGGATGTTGTCGCCGGCGGCAATGCCCAAGAGATCGTTGACCTGCTTGTAGCGGTCGATGTCGATCGCAAGCACCGTCGGGCGCACGGAATTGCTGCCGTCGGCCATCAAGAGCATCGCCTGCAGCCGGTCGAGGAAGACCTGACGGTTCGGAAGGCCGGTCAGATTGTCGAGAAGCGCGTTGTGCAGCAGCCGTTCGACGGAATTGCGCTGTTCGGTGATGTCGATGATCGTGCCGACGCAGCGGATGATTTCGCCGTTGGCGCCAAGCACAGGGCGGGCGCGGATAGAGAGCCAGTGATAGTGGCCGTCCTCGGCGCGCACGCGGAATTCATGATTGAGCTTGCCGCGGCGGCGCTCGAGGAGCACGTCGAGCGTGGCGCGGAAGCGGTCGCGATCGTCGGGATGCAGCCGCGGCAGCCAGTTGCGCAAGGGTCCGTGCATGCTTCCGAGCGACAGGCCGAGCTGGGTCGAGATATCGGGCATGGTCACCACACGGTCGCGCGCGACGTCCCAGTCCCAGACGGTGTCGCCGGAGCCGGTGAGGGCCAGCGACTGGCGCTCGAGATCGGAGAACAGGCCCTGCTGGTAGCCGCTGCCGGCAACGGCATGCTGCATGACGGTGAAGCCGATCAGGAGCACGATCAGCACGAGACCGCCGCCGAGTGCCGGCTGCACGATGTCGTTGGCGAGCTGACCGGTGACCGTCAGCCAGGCGCCGAACAGCCAGACGAGGATCAGCAGCCAGGCGGGAACGAGCAGGATCGCCCGGTCATAGCGGTTGAAGCCGAGATAGGCGATCAGCACGATGCCGACGGTGCCCGTCAGCGCAAAGGAAAGACGGGCGATGCCGGCCGCGATCGCCGGGTCGTAGACGGCGACGCCGAAGAGCAGGCCGAGGCCGAGGATCCACGCGAGCGTGGCATAGCCCAGATGCTGGTGCCAGCGGTTGAGATTGAGGTAGGTGAACAGGAAGATCACGAGGCCGGCCGCGAGGAAGACCTCGGTGCCCGCTCGCCATATTCGCTCGTCCCCCGCCGTCACGCTGATGAGCTTCGACAGGAAGCCGAAGTCGACGCAGATATAGGCAAGCACGGCCCAGGCAAGTGCCGCCGTCGCCGGCAGCATCGAGGTGCCCTTGACGACGAAGAGGATGGTCAGGAACACCGCAAGCAGGCCGGCGATGCCGAGCACGATGCCGCGATAGAGCGTGAAGGCGTTGACCGTGTCCTTGTAGGAGTCCGGCTCCCAGAGGTAGATTTGCGGCAGGTCCGGTGTCGCAAGCTCGGCGACGAAGGTAATGATGACGCCCGGCGCCAGCGAGACGCGGAAAACGTCCGCCTCGTCGCTCGGTTCGCGGGTGAGCGCGGAGCCTTCGCTCGGCGTGATCGAGAGCATGCGCTTGGAGCCGAGGTCCGGCCAGAAGAGCTTGGAATTCACCAGTCGGAAATGCGGCGCGACGATCACGCGCTCGAGCTGTTCGGCCGAAACGTTGGCGAGCGCGAACACCGCCCAGTCGCCCTGGTGGCCTTCGCTGTTGGAGCGCACTTCGATTCGTCGCACGATGCCGTCGGTGCCGGGTGCTGTCGAAACCTGAAAGGCTTCGTTGCGGCCGCTGTAGATTTCGGTCGTCGCCGTCAGGTCGAGCGCCGTGTCTTCACGCGAAATCTTGACCGGCTCCAAAGCCTGGGCCGCGCCGCCGAGCGCACAGAAAATCGTCGTGAGCGTTATCAGAAACGCTGCCAGCTTGGAGGCTGACCAGGCGAAGGGCGAGCGGGCTAGAGGCATCAAAGGGGCATATTCCTGTTCGGTACGGCATCGTCGGACAGGAGAGAAAAGAGCAGATGGTCTCGCCACTGGCCGTTGATTCTCAAGTACTGTCTTAAATAGCCTTCACGCTCAAAACCGGCCTTTTCAAGGAGCCGGATGCTTCTTGAGTTGTCCGGAATACAGGCTGCTTCAATACGGTGCAACTCAAGGGTCGAAAAGATGTAGGGGATCGCGAGCTTGAGGGCCGCAAACATGTGGCCTTTGCCGGCGTGGCGCGCGCCCATCCAGTAGCCGATCATGCAGTTTTGCCCGGCGCCGCGGCGAATGTGGCCGATGGTCAGTCCGCCGAGCAGGATCTCGCCTGGCTTGTGGAAAAGGAAAAGCGGCACCGCCTGGCCGGAGGCATATTCCTGCTCGTTGCGGATGACCCGGCTGCGAAAGGCGCTCTCGGTCATTTCGTCGGTGCGCCAGGTCGGTTCCCACGGCTCCAGGAAGGTGCGGCTGTCGCTTCTGAGCTGATACCACTGGCGGTAATCGGAATAGCGGGGGAGGCGGAGCAGGTAATTCTGGTCGGCGATTTCGATCGTCTCCGGCTGCCGCGACAGGAACCGAAAAACCGATCGTGTCATAGCTGCCTCCGAGGCCGTTCCGTTTACGCGCGAGGACCTTGTACCATCCGCCCGACGGCACGCCTTTGCGCCATCACAAATCGAAACGTTGCACAACTTTGCGCGCAAATCGAATCCGATTTTGCGAAAAGGCGCAAAGACTTCACCATTCGCACACGCTGTCGTCATCCGCGGCGCGCCGGCTGGCTGAACGCAGTTTTACGGGCGGCGCTTGAAAGCGCCTCCCGTGCAAAATTGCTCACTGTTTGGGAGGCCGGGATCGCTTCATTCATTCTGATGAAGCGGAGCCCGGCCGTTAAGCCTTCGGCTTAGCTTGCGACGGCGTGCGGAACGGCGGCCTTGCCGGTCAGCGACGACAGAATGTCGCCCATCGGGGCAAGCTGATCGAGCGGGCCGATCGCCGAAAGCGTCGGTATCGTGTCGAAGAACAGCCGGCCGGCAAGGTCGGTCAGGCGCTCGATGGTAATGCCGGAGAGGCGCTCCATCAGTTCCTCGTTGGGGATCGGGCGACCGTAGAGCATCATCTGGCGGGCGATCTGGCCGGCGCGGGCCGCCGGGCTTTCCTGGCCCATCAGAAGCTGTGCACGGATCTGGGCGCGGGCGCGCTCGATTTCCTGCTGCTCGATGTTCATCGAGGATTTGCGCAGCTCGTCGACGATGACGGGCATCAGTTCCGGCAAGTTCTCGCCGCCTGTTGCGGCATGCACGCCGAAGATACCGGTGTCGGAAAAGCCCCAATGGAAGGCATAGACCGAATAACAGAGGCCGCGATGCTCGCGTACTTCCTGGAAGAGGCGGGAGGACATGCCGCCGCCGAGGATGTTGGCGAGGATCTGCGAACAGTAGAAATCGCGGGCGTGGTACGCCTTGCCTTCAAAGCCGAGCAGCACCTGCGCGTCCATCAGGTCGCGGGTTTCGCGGCTCTCGCCGCCGGTGTAGAGGGCAGTTTCGAGCACGGGCGTTGCGATCGGTGTGCGCGGCAATGACGAGAAGCGTTCTTCGACCTGGCGAACAAAGGATTCGTGTTCGACGGCGCCGGCGGCGACCACGAACATGCGGTCGGTCGTGTAGTTGCGGCCGAGATAGTGCCGGATCTGGTCGGCGGAGAACGACATGACCGTTTCCGGCGTGCCGAGGATCGGCCGGCCGACGGTCTGGTTGCGATAGGCGGTCTCGGCGAAGCGGTCGAAGACGACATCGTCGGGTGTGTCGTCGGCAGCGCCGATCTCCTGCAGGATCACGTGCTTCTCACGGCGCAGTTCTTCCTCGTCGAAGCTGGACTCGGTCAGAATGTCGGCGAGAATGTCGACCGCAAGCGGCACGTGGTCCTTGAGAACCCGGGCATAATAGGAGGTCGTTTCGGTGGAGGTCGCAGCATTGACCTCGCCACCGACGTTTTCGATCTCTTCGGCAATCTGGCGGGCGGTGCGCCGCGCGGTGCCCTTGAAAGCCATGTGCTCGAGCAGATGGGCAATGCCATGTTCGCCGAGGGTTTCATTGCGCGAACCGGACTTGATCCACACGCCGAGCGCCACACTTTCAAGATGCGGCATCTGCTCGGTTACCACCGTCAACCCGGAAGGGAGCCGGGTGCACTCAACTTTCATCATACGTTTCTTCTCGTTCTTACCCCCGGAGGCGGGTCCGCTCGCCGATAAAGGTCTCGACGGTTTTCAGGTCCGGATCCAGGATATCGAAACGCTCCTCCCTGTTCATCAGGTCAGCAAGCCACGTCGGAAGCGCCGGGTCAATACCACTTGCCGATTTTACCGCGTCCGGGAATTTCGCCGGATGGGCGGTCGCAAGGGTCACCATTGGAGCGGACGCCTTCTCGTGTTTGGCGGCGACGAAGACGCCGACGGCGCTGTGCGGATCGAGCAGATAGCCCGTGTCGGCAAGCGTCTTTGCAATCGTCTTGGCGACGTCCTTCTCCGAGGCGCGACCGGCGCGGAACTCCTTGCGGATCGCCTTCAGCGCCTTCTCGCGGATGGTGAAGGAGCCGGACTGCTTCAGCCCGTCCATCGCCGAGCGGATTTCGCCCGGGTCGCGGTCGTTCGCCTCGAACAGAAGCCGTTCGAAGTTCGACGAAATCTGGATGTCCATCGACGGTGCGGTGGTCGCCTTGACGTCGCGCATCTCGTAGCGGCCGGTCTTCAGCGTGCGGGCGAGGATGTCGTTTTCGTTGGTGGCGATGATCAGCTTGTCGATCGGCAGGCCCATACGCTTGGCGACGTAGCCAGCGAAGATGTCGCCGAAATTGCCGGTCGGGACCGTGAAGGAGATCTTGCGGTCCGGCCCGCCGAGCGCGACCGCCGTGGTGAAGTAATAGACGATCTGGGCCATGATGCGCGCCCAGTTGATCGAGTTGACACCCGAAAGCTTGACGCGATCGCGGAAGGCGGCGTCGTTGAACATCGCTTTGACGAGGTTCTGGCAATCGTCGAAGTTGCCATTGACGGCGATGGCATGAACGTTGGATGCGGTCGAGGTCGTCATCTGCCGCTGCTGTACCGGCGAGACCTTGCCGTGCGGGAAGAGAATGAAGATGTCGGTACGCTCACGACCGGCGAAGGCGTCGATGGCTGCACCACCGGTGTCGCCCGAAGTCGCGCCGACAATGGTGGCGCGCTCGCCGCGTTCGGCAAGCACATAGTCCATCAGCCGCGCGAGCAGTTGCATCGCCACGTCCTTGAAGGCGAGCGTCGAGCCGTGGAAGAGTTCCATGACGAAGGCGTTCGGTCCGGTCTGTACCAGCGGCGCCACCGCCGGATGGCGGAAGGTGGCGTAGGCCTCGTCGATCATTTCGCGGAACTTGGCCGCCGGGATCTCGCCATTGATGAAGGGCTCGAGCACGGTGAAGGCAATGTCCTGGTAGGATTTGCCGCGCAGGCCGCGGATTTCCTTCTTGGAAAAGGTCGGCCATTCCTTGGGGAGATAGAGACCGCCATCGCGCGCAAGACCGGCAAGCAGCGCATCGCAGAAGCCGAGAGGAGCGGCTTCGCCGCGCGTCGAGATATACTTCACCATCTTTGTCCTTCGTCCCACCTCAAGGGTTGCGGCGACCTTGGGAAACGTCGTCGCGACACGCTCGTCTTATTGCGTCAGTCCTTGACAAAGTCTGCATCTATTCTTGTCACCGACCCAATTTCCGGTCGCAAAACTAGCTTCGGAAAATTCGGAAGGGACGGACTGACCCAATCGATTTTTCAGTTTGTCGCTGCTATAGACGATGCCCGAAGGCCATGAAAGGTCTTCCGGCCGAGATTTCGGTCAAGGAGTTTCAACCGGTCCAGCAGAGGTTGTTCAACGTGTTTGGCAAAGTATCCCGGCCTGTTCTCGCAATATCTTTTCTCGCGGTCCTAGCCGGCTGCAATCAGACTCAATCCGGTGGGGCGATCGACGCAGGCGGCAGTGCCGCTGCTCCGACGCCGGCCGTCGTTCAGGCCGCGTGCCCGCAGGTCATCCTGCGTGACGGCACGTCGGTCTTCACCAGCTACGCCAAGGGTGCCAAGAACGACCCGACCAAGGTCGTCTACCAGGCCTCTCTTGCCGACACCACGCGCCAGTGCGTCCAGAGCGAGAACTCGCTGACGATGACTGTGGTGGTTCAGGGACGCGTGGTCAGCGGACCCGCGGGCGGCCCCGGCAAGGTCACGATGCCGATCCGCGTTGCGGCGACCGATGAGGACAAGACGCTCTATTCCGAGCTGACGCAGCATGCCGTCGAGATCCCCTCGACCGGCTCTGGCCAGTTCGTCTTCACCAAGGCTAACGTGACGCTGCCGGCCGGCGCCGGATCCAACGTCACCGTCTATGTCGGCTTCGACGAAGGCCCGCCGGCCAAGGGCAAGAAGAAATAAGCAGCGGCCCATGCCGCATAAAAAACGCCGGGGCTTGCCCCGGCGTTTTCATTTCCATTGTGTGCGACTTATTCAGCCGGAACGCTCTTGCCGCCTTCCCACTTGTAGAGCGAGAAAGCCTGCGAGGTAAGGTCGCCGGCTTCGCTGTAGGTCAGCTTGCCGAGAACCGTGTCGATGGCGTCGCCCGACTTGATCGCGGTTGCAACCGCAGTCGCGTCCTCAGCGGAGCCCGCCTTCTCGATGCCGGCCTTCAGCACCTGGACGGCAGCATAGGCGTTCAGCGTGAAGGCTTCGGCCGGGATGTTCTTCGCCTTCAGCGCTTCGACAGCCGGAGCGGAGGCTGGGTTGCTGGTCGCGTCGCTGGCATTGGTGTAGACCGTGCCGGTCGCAGCTTCGCCGCCGATTGCCCAGAACTCGGTGTTGGACAGGCCGTCGCCGCCGAAGATTTGCGCCTTCACGCCCTGGTCGTGCATCTGGCGCGCCAGCAGGCCGCCTTCCGGATGGTAGCCGCCGAAGTAGACGACATCGACGTTTTCGGCCTTCAGGCGGGTGACGATGGCGCTGAAGTCCTTGTCGCCCGGGTTCAGGCCTTCATAGACGACTTCGGTGATGCCGCCAGCGTTGATCGCCTTCTTGAAGCCGTCAGCGAGGCCCTTGCCGTAAGGCGCCTTGTCGTGCAGCACGGCGACCTTCTTGTCCTTGAGGTTCTTGAGCACATAGGCGGCCGCAACCTCGGCCTGCTGGTCGTCGCGGCCGCAGGTGCGCAGCACGTTCCAGAGACCGCGGGTGGTGAGGTCAGGCGTGGTTGCCGTCGGCGTCACCATCAGGATGCCGTTTTCGGCAAGGATGTCCGAAGCCGCCATCGAGGTGCCGGACAGAACCGGACCGACGACGTAGCGGATGCCTTCACCGGCAGCCTGGTTGGCAACCGAAACGGCCTGCTTCGGGTCGCCGGCGTCGTCGAGCATCTTCAGCACGATCTTCTCGCCATTGATGCCGCCAGCCTTGTTGATCTCGTCTGCAGCCGTTTCCGCGCCGTTTTTCACCTGCTCGCCATAGGCCGCGACCGGGCCGGTAAGCGGCGTGATCACGCCAATGGTGATGTCGGCGAAGGCGAGCGGGCCGAAGGCGACGCTGGCTGCCAGGGTCAGGCCGGTCAACATTGAAAGACGCATTGTGTTTCCTCCTAAAAATACCCCGTTGGGGCTTGCTTGGTACGGCCCTCGTGCGCGGCTCCTCGAAAACCGGGAAGATTTTCTGGGGGACGTGACGCCACTGCAATGTGTCATCATGTCCCTCGGCGTCTAATTGGACGTCTGCCGTGTTGGCCGAAGGCTTCTTTCCCGCTCCGGCCGAAAGCCGGAGCGAAAGGGGCATGGCGGTGCGCAACCGCCTGCGGCCAATTAGGCCGTCATCGACTCCGACCATGCGGAAAGGGCCGCGATCACGCCCGGCAGCGCCGTCATGCGCGAAATCACCGTTTCCGCACCCGCTTCGGTCAGCTGGTCGGCATGCGAGGGATGGGTGTGCGAACCGCCGGTGAAGCCGACGACGCGCATGCCGGCGGCACGTGCACCGTGGATGCCGTGGACGGAATCCTCGATCACCAGCACCCGCGACGGGCCGACGCCCATCTGCTTGGCGCCGTGCAGGAAGATGTCCGGCTTCGGCTTGACGCGGTCGGCGCCGAGGTCGCGCGCCGAATAGATACGGCGGCCGAAATGGTCCTTGATGCCGACCTTGCCGAGCATCATGGCAAGCCGCGCCGAGGTCGAGTTGGAGCAGATGCAGTGCGGCAGCGTCAGTTGCCCCAGCATCGGCTTGACGCCGTCGATGATGTTGAGGTCGCGGGCCAGACGCTCGTCGAGGATGGTGTCGACCTTGCTGATGAGCTGGGCCGAAAGCGGAATGCTTGCTTCCTTCTCGATCTGCAGCAGCGTGTTGTGCCAGGTCATGCCTGCAAAACGCTCCGCCATTTCCTCGACGCTGATCGGGTAACCCGCTTCTGTCAGCAGTGCTGCTTCGACTTCCGACGCGATGATTTCGGAATCGACGAGAACGCCGTCGCAATCAAAAATGATGAGATCGATACCGGTCATATGGAACAGTTCCCTGGGAGGAGAGGCGCCGCAGGCGGGGGAGGAATGTTCGCGCGGCGCGGGGCTTTCGTACGGCAGAGCTTTTATACGATGGTAGGCCAAAGCTCAACCATTGGAAATTATCGAAACCGCCCGTGCGCTTGCTCGACAGCATTGTTTCGCGGCTCTATCAGTAGGCGATGGAAAAGCAGCAGGACGATACGCTCGCAAGTCGCATCAGCAAGGCCCTGGCCGAGCGGATCATCTCCGGCATGTTGATGCCGGGGGAGCGCTTGCGGCAGGATCATATCGCCGAGGAATTCGGTGCGAGCCATGTACCCGTCCGCGAAGCCTTTCGGCGGCTGGAGGCCCAGGGCCTGGCCGTCAGCGAACCGCGCCGCGGCGTTCGCGTCGCCTCCTTCGACCTGAAGGAGGTGAGGGAAGTCGCCGAGATGCGCGCGGTGCTGGAGGTCCTGGCGCTTCGCCATGCCATCCCGCATTTGACGCCGGCGATCCTCGATCGGGCCGAGATGGCCACGGTCGCTGCCGATACATCACGCGACGTGCGCTCCTGGGAGGCGGCAAACCGCGCCTTCCACCGGCTGATCCTCGAACCTTGCGGCATGCCACGGCTGCTTGCGGCGATCGACGATCTGCATGCGGCGAGCGCCCGCTTCCTGTTTTCCGCCTGGCGCACGAGCTGGGAGGCGCGCACCGACCACGATCACCGCGCGATCCTGGCCGCCTTGCGCGAGGGCCGGGGCGACGAGGCGGCAAAGATCCTCGAACGGCATGTGGGCTGGATCGGCAAGACGCCGGTCAGGACCGCCGCGGGCGAAACCCGTGAGGCCTTTTCCATCGTTGGCTAAAGTGGCTGGCAGCAGCTACTGCGGAAACAGCTCGGAGAAAGCCTTCTCGCCATTGGCGGTGAAGCGGATGACGCGGCTGTTCGCCTCGCGCTTGGCCCAGCCCTTGTCGATGAACAGCGTCAGCAGCGCTTCGCCAAGCGAGCCGGCCAGGTGCGAACGGCGCTCGCTCCAATCGAGGCAGGTGCGGCAGATCGGGCGGCGGGATTTTTTCAGCGCTGCATAGTCGATGCCGAGCGCCTCGATCCGGCTTTGCCCGTCGGGCGTCAGCGCCAGGTCGTCGCCGGTGACTTCGATCTGCTTTTCGGCGATCAGGCTGTCATACATGCGCACGCCATAGTCGCCGGCCAGATGATTGTAGCAGACGCGCGCCTTACGCAGTGCCGGATCTTTCGGCCCGGGACGGTGGCGGGTCATGCCGCGGCCGGCGGCAAAGCCCATCAGGTTCTCGAGCATCAGCCCGACTTCGTCTTCTGCCAGCTGAAAATAACGGTGGCGCCCCTGCTTGCGTTGGCTGAGCAGGCCGCCGGCCTCGAGTTTGGCGAGATGGGAGCTGGCGGTCTGCAGCGTGATACCGGCATGGGTGGCAAGCTCGGTTGCGGTCAGCGCGCTGCCGCCCATCAGCGCCGTCAGCATGTTGGCGCGGGCGGGATCGCCGATCAGCGAACCGATGAGAGCGATGTCTGGACCTTCCTTCATACTTCGATCGTAATCGAAGCATTCTCGACAGACAAGCGGGCATAGTCACCTCATCGAAGACCGGGCGAAAGGCCCCAAGGACCTGGAGATGATGATGATCACCTGTTTCATCCGCTACGAAATCGATCCCTTCAAAAAGGACGAGTTCGCCACCTATTCGCGCAATTGGGGCGAGGTCATTCCGCGCTGCGGCGCCGATCTCATCGGCTATTTCGGTCCGCACGAGGGATCGGCGACGACGGCTTACGGCGTTTACAACATCGAGAACCTCGCGGCCTATGAGGCCTATCGCGCCCGGCTTGCTGCCGATCCGCTCGGCCGGGAAAATTATGCCTTTTCCCGCCGCGAGCGGTTTATCCTGAAGGAGGATCGGATTTTCCTGAAGAACGTCTCGATGCCAACAGGAGGAAAGTGAACCATGATTGCCGTCATCTTCGAAGTCTTGCCGGCCGAGGGCCGGCGTGACGCCTATCTCGGCATTGCCGCCGACCTGCGGCCGCTGCTCGACGACATCGATGGTTTCATCTCGATCGAACGGTTCCAGAGTCTCGCCAATCCCGACAAGGTGCTTTCCCTGTCTTTCTGGCGCGACGAGGAGGCGGTGAAGGCGTGGCGGAACGGCGCCGAACATCGGGCCGCCCAGGATGCCGGGCGCCACGGCGTCTTTGCCGACTACCGCCTGCGCATCGCCTCCGTGATCCGCGACTACGGGCTGAACGAGCGCCATGAGGCACCCTCGGACAGCCGCGCCTTTCACGACAACAGGTGAAACGCGTCCGAGACGCCTATACGCTGCGGCGGGAGGCGGGTGAACACCCGTTCCCGCCTTGCCTGTTCACTCCAGAAGACCTCTCTAACATAGCGTGACTACGCACTTTTTCGAAACGGCCTTCAGGCTTTGGTAACCATCTTCGGTAACCATACGCTCCATGATCCGTTCCGAGTAAGCGTATTTGCGAGTTGTCCATGTCTTCAGTTGTTTCGCTTGCCGAAGTCTCCCGCTCCGCCCGTCCGCAGGGCTGGCTAGACACCATCATCAAGGGTGACTGCGTGGCCGCGCTCAATGCGCTTCCCGACAATTCGGTCGACGTCGTTTTCGCCGACCCGCCCTATAACCTCCAGCTCGGCGGCATGCTGACCCGTCCCGACCAGTCGGTGGTCGATGCCGTTGACGACGAGTGGGACCAGTTCGCTTCCTTCGAGGCCTATGACGCCTTCACCCGCGCCTGGCTGCTCGCCTGCCGCCGCGTGCTGAAGCCGACCGGCACCCTCTGGGTGATCGGCTCCTACCACAACATCTTCCGCGTCGGCGCGATCCTCCAGGACCTGCACTTCTGGATCCTCAACGACATCATCTGGCGCAAGACCAACCCGATGCCGAATTTCAAGGGCCGCCGGTTCCAGAACGCCCACGAAACGCTCATCTGGGCGACGCCGAACGCCAGCGCCAAGGGCTACACCTTCAACTACGATGCGATGAAGGCGGCCAATGACGACGTGCAGATGCGCTCCGACTGGCTGTTCCCGATCTGCTCGGGCCACGAGCGCCTGAAGGACGACGACGGCAAGAAGGTGCATCCGACCCAGAAGCCGGAAGCGCTGCTTGCCCGCATCATGATGGCCTCGACCAAGCCTGGCGACGTGATTCTCGATCCCTTCTTCGGTTCCGGCACGACCGGCGCCGTCGCCAAGCGCCTCGGCCGCCACTTCGTCGGCATCGAGCGCGAGCAGGATTACATCGACGCGGCATCGGCGCGCATCGACGCCGTCGAGCCGCTCGGCAAGGCAATGCTGTCGGTCATGACCGGCAAGAAGGCCGAGCCGCGCGTCGCCTTCAACACGCTGATCGAAAGCGGGCTGATCAAGCCCGGTACGGTTCTGACGGACGCCAAGCGCCGCTACAGCGCGATCGTCCGCGCCGACGGCACGGTCGCTTCCGGCGGCGAAGCCGGCTCAATTCATCGCCTGGGCGCCAAGGTCCAGGGGCTTGATGCATGCAACGGATGGACATTCTGGCACTTCGAAGAGGGGAACACCCTGAAGCCCATCGACGAACTCAGAACCGTCATTCGAAATGATCTGGCAAAACTGAACTGATCAACCAGTTCCGCCGGATCCTTCGAAAAGCGCTCTGACCGGTTTTTGTACCTTCAGTCCCGGAAGGAGAGCTTTAAATGCCCGGAACCCTCGATGTGAGGATTCCGGGCATTTGTATGTCCGGTGTATGTCCGGGCCATAGGACCGAGCGTATGAAGCAACCGGCCAGCCCTGAGGCCGATTGCCAATCTACGCATCCGCCAATAGGGTTCAGGCAGACCGGCCTTCATCCGAACAAGAGTGTCATCCGCATGGCCTTGCCCGATCGTCTCCAGCGCGTGAAGCAATGGGCGCGGCAAATCAAACGGGACGTCGTTGCGCTCTGGTTCGCCGCGCGAGATCGTCGAACGCCGCTTTCGGCGAAAGTCGTTGCCGGCGCTGTGGCGGCCTACGCACTCTCGCCGGTCGACCTGATCCCGGACTTCATTCCGATATTCGGATACCTCGATGACCTGATCCTCGTTCCGCTCGGCATCCTCCTGGCGGTGCGTCTGCTGCCGCCGGCGCTGATGGAAGAATTCCGAGAGCGGGCGACGACACTGGAAGGACGCCCGTCCAGCCGAAGTGGTCTTGTTGCAATCCTGAGCATCTGGTTCGTGGCCGCGGTCGTTGCGGCCTGGCTGGCATGGGACCTCATCGCGGCCAGGTTCTGACAATGCGCCGCGGCGACCCGTGCCGCCGCGGCGCGTTCAATGGCGGATACACCGCCTTCAGAGAACCGGCGCTCCCTCTGGGCGCAAATGGAAGAGCGTCCGCGGGCCTTTGTCCTCAAAGCCGCAACTGGTGAGCACAGGCTCGAGGCCTGCTCTTTCGTCTTCCTGTAATTCGACCGTGGCGACCCTGATATCGGGATAGGCCGCGGGAATGCGCTGAAGCAGGGTGGCAACCAGGGCAATCAGCCCCGGAGAAGAGGCCTGGTGTTCGGTGATGTGGATCATCATTTCATCGTTCCAGACAAAGGCGTAGGCCTCGGCGACGACGAGGTCGTGATGTTCCAGCCACTGCATCAGCAGCCCGCCCTCATCCCAGTCCGCAATACGTTGGGCGACAGCGTCCGCGTCCCAGGTTGTGGTGCAGGTTTCTCCGCTGCAGTCCGATATCCCCGCGCGTGTGAGGAAGTCCACGAACTTTGCGAGAAGATCTTCCGGTAGAGGCGCGTGGACGGCGTAAACGACGGCATCGTCCTTGGGTTTTGCGATTGCGGCTGGCCAGCGCTCAGATGGCGCCTGCCAGGTCCTGAACAGATCCCGAAGCGCGGTCGCGCCGGTCATTTCGACGACCTGCTGGTTGAGAGGGGTTGTTCGGGAGTGCCAGATGATGCCCTCTGAACCGACCTCTACCGCTGCAAGCCGAAAGAGCTGCGCCAGAATTTCGGCGTTCTGCAGATCGTGCGACGGCATGGCGTGCCAGCCTCGATCGGCCGCTCTCTCGTCGTCGCCTTCAATCGGCGGTCGAAGGCTGAGCCAGCCCGCCAATTTGGCATCGCGTCTGGCGACCACGAAACGGGTCTCTGAATACCGTTCACTGAATTCTTGTCGAGAGACCTCGTCGCGAAAGCTGGCCTCGGTCGTCGCGTAGAGCTCGTCCATGAAGGCGTCCTTGGCGACGCCGTCTCGAGCTACCGAAAATTCTAAACTATTCATATACTACCTCTGCGGTTACGCAATCGCAGGTGGTAGGCGTGAATCGTGGCGGAATCGTGCCGCCACGAACAGGAGCCATCGGCTATCGGCAGTCCCACCCAGCCTACGGATGAATGCCGTAGCCGGCGAGATCGGCCTTCAGTTTTTCCGGGTCGACGAAATGCACCGCGTGCCAACCGGCAAGCCGCGCGGCTTCGACGTTGGGCACGCTGTCGTCGATGAAGAGCGTCGCCGACGGGTTGAGATCGAAGGTCCGCGTGTGCGTCTCATAGATGGCGATATCGGGCTTGATGAGCTTGACGTCGCCCGAAACGGTAACGCCGCGCGGCAAGGTCAGGAAGGGGTAGAGGACCTGTGCCTCGCGGAACGTATCGGAAGCGAAGTTGGTCAGCATCGTCACGTCGCGTCCTTCGGCGATCAGTCGCTCCAGCAGCGACACGGTCTCCACATAGGCGTGCGGCACCATCTCCTGCCAATATTTGCGGAAGGCGCGGATCTGTTCTTCACGCTCGGGGAAGTCCTTGATCAGCAGCGCTTCGGCTTCTTCCCAGGAGCGGCCGCGGTCCTGCTCGATGTTCCAGTCATGGGTGCAGACATTGGCAAAGAACCACTCGCGCTCGGCCTCATCGGGGATGATGCGGCTATAGGGCAGGTTGGGGTCGTAGTGGATCAGCACCTTGCCGATGTCGAAGACGATGTGACGGATCTCGATGCTGCTCATGAACGAATTCCCTGCTTGAATTTTCGGAGTTGGAGCGGGACGGGTGACCCCGTGCCGCGCTAGCGTTCCGCCTTGAAGGCATGCGGGATCGCCTGGGCGATCGCCTTCTTCATCACCGTCGGCAGCGCCTGGGCGCTCAGCGAGTGGACCGGTTCCCACCAGCCGTTGCCCTGCGTTCCGGTGCGCGCGACATTGGCGCGGTAGACCGAGAGACGCAACTCGAAATGCGTGAACACGTGGCTGATGGTGCCGCAATCTTCCCAGGCGGCCGCAAAGGGTTGCGAGGCAAGCGAGGTGTCGCCGTCCTGCCGCGACGTCCAGTCGGTGCCGGGCACTTCGGTCATGCCGCCAAGCAGGCCCGTCTCGGCCCGCTTGCGCAGATAGACCGCGTTGTCGCCGTCGATCGCGACGAAGGCAGCACCGCGCCGAAGCGGCTTGTCCTTCTTCTGTGCCTTGCGCGGAAAGGTTTCCGGGTCTGCTACGGAAAGCGCACGACAGTGGGCGCGGAAGGGACAGAGCGAGCAGGCGGGGCGCTTCGGCGTGCAGATCGTCGCGCCGAGATCCATCATCGCCTGGGCGAAGTCGCCCGGGCGCTCGCCGGGGGTGAGCGCGGCGACGCGGCCCCGCATCTCGGGCTTTGCAGCCGGCAGCGGCGTCTCGATCGCATAGAGGCGCGAGATCACCCGCTCGACATTGCCGTCGAGAACGGCGCTTTTGCGGTTGAAGGCAATTGCCGCAATCGCGGCGGCGGTATAGTCACCGATGCCGGGAAGGGACTTCAGCCCGTCCTCCGTATCGGGAAAACGGCCGCCGTGATCGTTCGCGACGGCCTCGGCGCATTTCTTCAGGTTGCGGGCGCGCGCATAGTAGCCGAGCCCGGCCCATGCCTTCATCACGTCCTCATTGTCGGCCTGCGCCAGATCCTCGACGGTCGGCCACAGCGACAGGAACTTTTCGAAATAGGCCTTTACCGCCTGCACCGTCGTCTGCTGCAGCATCACTTCGGATAGCCAGACGTGATAGGGATTGGCGACGATGCCTCGGCGCGCCATGGGCGGCGAAACCCGCCAGGGCAGGTCGCGATGGTGCCTGTCGTACCATTCCAAAAGCAGGGGTGCGGCGTCCGCCGCCGGTATCGTATCGTGCATGATTTGCCGGAAGTTCCTTTTCCGGCCTATACTTGGCGAAGCGGAGCCGCAGCATCAAGGCTCAATCGACATTGCCTACAGAAAGTCCATACGTGAGCGAGCAGAAGTCCCGGAAGGGCGTTGTCCAGATCAGCGAAGTCGCGAATGGCCTGATCGACCCGGTGCTCGCCAAGCGGGCAGGCATCAACACCATGCTGCTCGGCTCCTGGGATGAAATCGCCGGCGAAGACTTTGCCGATTGCACGCGGCCCGAAAAGATCGCCTGGCCGCGGCGCGCCTCCGAGATCATGGGCGAGGGCGGCCATCAGCCGGGCGTGCTGACGGTTGCCTGCGAGGGCGCGCGCGCCCTGTTTCTGACCCATGCCCAGGGTGAACTGATCCAACGCATCAACGGCTTCTTCGGCTTTTATGCCATCGGCCAGCTGCGCATCGTCCAGAAACCCGTCTCGCAGCAGCCGAAACACCGCGGCAAGCCGAAGCCGCTTTCGGGCGAGCCCGCGCGCCGGCTCGAAACGATGGTCGAAGGCATCGAAAGCGAAGAGCTGAAGGCGGCCTTGCGTCGGCTGGGCACCGCTGTACTCAACCCACGCCGCCGCTAAAGCATGTCGCGCAAAACTCTCCAGCGGTTTGCGGCGACGGCATGCGAAAACCAGAGGCCAAAAGCGCAAGGCGCGGATATCAGGTCGAACTGCGCTTCCGGGCAGCCATCGGTCGGTCACAATTCTTTGAATTCTGTTGACGCCGCGCCACTTGCCGCCCTGCGCGCGGCAAGATATCGAATCCGCACCGCAATTCCCTCCGAACACGGGTCAAATCATGTCCGCTTCCGCAATGAACCTTACCAAGCGCCTGCTCAGCGGTGCCGCCATCGCAACCGTCGCCCTGGTGCTTGCTGCCTGCAGCGACGAAAAGAAGGAAACGGCATCGACCGCCCCGGCCGCAGCCACCGAGACGGCAGCGAAGACCGAAACCAAGCCGGCAACGGATGCAACGACCACCGCATCGACGACCGCGACGCCGGCCACCACCGAAGCCAAGCCTGCTGCCGGCACCGAAGTCGCGCAGACGACCGCCGCGCCCGTCAAGGTCGAGCTTCCTTCGTCGGAGGGTTCCGTCGACGTCGCCAAGCTGATGGAGCCGGGTGCTCTGCCGGAAATGGCGATCGGTGACGCCAACGCGCCGGTGACCATCGTCGAATACATGTCGATGACCTGCCCGCACTGCGCCGCCTTCCACAACAACACCTTCGAAGCGATCAAGACCAAGTATGTCGACAGCGGCAAGGTCCGCTTCGTGCTGCGCGAATTCCCGTTCGACCCGCGCGCTGCGGCCGCCTTCATGCTGGCGCGCTGCGCTCCGGATGGCCAGTACTTCCCAATGATCTCGATGCTCTTCAAGCAGCAGCAGCAGTGGGCCGCAGCCCAGAATGGCCGCGACGC
Source organism: Ensifer sp. ENS09 (assembly GCF_014852425.1). Classification (NCBI taxonomy): domain Bacteria; kingdom Pseudomonadati; phylum Pseudomonadota; class Alphaproteobacteria; order Hyphomicrobiales; family Rhizobiaceae; genus Ensifer; species Ensifer sp. ENS09. The sequence goes on along the minus strand of NZ_JACVBP010000002.1, from coordinate 508,859 downwards.
CCTGCTGCAGATGTCCAAACTCGCCGGTTTTACACAGGAGAGCTTCGAGGCCTGCTTGACGAACCAAAAACTTCTGGATGATGTGAACTCTGTTATGCAACGGGGCGCCAAGGAATTCGGGGTTCAGTCGACGCCGACCTTCTTTGTCAATGGCGAGCACTATTCGGGGGACATGTCGGTTGACGTTATGTCGGCCCTCATCGACAGCAAGCTCTGATCCTTCGCTTTTCCTGAAAACGGGCGACGGCAGCAGCCGTGCGCCCGTTTTTCTTGTCTGGGCTGATTGCAAAGGGGGGCACCTCGTAGCCCCGGTGTCCGTCCCATGAAGTTCAACAAGCTTCGCCTGCTCGGCTTCAAGTCCTTCGTCGAACCGACCGAATTCATCATCGAGCGGGGGCTGACCGGCGTCGTCGGACCGAACGGTTGCGGCAAGTCGAACCTCGTCGAAGCGTTGCGCTGGGTGATGGGGGAGAACTCCTACAAGAACATGCGCGCCTCCGGCATGGACGACGTGATCTTTTCCGGATCCGGCAACCGTCCTGCGCGCAACACGGCCGAGGTCGGCCTTTATCTCGACAACAGCGACCGCACGGCGCCCGCCGCCTTCAACGACAGCGACGAGATCCAGGTCAGCCGCCGCATCGAGCGCGAGCAGGGCTCGGTCTACCGGATCAACGGCAAGGAAGCGCGCGCCAAGGACGTGCAGCTTCTTTTCGCCGATGCGTCGACTGGCGCACGCTCGCCGTCCATGGTCGGGCAGGGGCGCATCGGCGAACTGATTGCGGCAAAGCCGCAGGCCCGTCGCCAGCTCCTCGAAGAGGCGGCCGGCATCTCCGGCCTGCATTCGCGCCGCCATGAGGCGGAGCTTCGCCTGCGGGCGGCGGAGACCAATCTCGAGCGCCTCGACGACGTCACCTCGCAGCTCGAAAGCCAGATTGAGAGCCTCAAGCGCCAAGCCCGCCAGGCCAACCGCTTCAAGATGCTTTCGGCCGACATCCGCAAGCACGAGGCAATCCTGTTCCATATTCGCTGGGTGCAAGCCAAGGAGGCGGAGGCCGAGGCGACGAGCCAGCTCAATCAGGTGACGGCGCTGGTTGCGGAAAAGGCACAGCAGCAGATGCAGGCGGCCAAGGACCAGGCGATCGCCAGCCTGAAGCTGCCGGAGCTGCGCGAGAACGAAGCGAAGTTCGCCGCCGCCCTCCAGCGCCTGCAGATCGCCCGTTCGCAGCTCGAAGAAGACGCCGGCCGCATCCTCAGACGCCGCGACGAGTTGCAGCGCCGGCTGGCGCAACTGGCTGAGGACATCGCCCGCGAAGAGCGCCTTGTCGTCGACAATGCCGGCATTCTTTCGCGCCTCGACGAAGAGGAAGCCGAACTCAGCGATATGCTCGCCGAGGCCGACGACCGTGCGACGGAAGCGCGCGAGCGCCTCGAAGAGGCGAACGAAAAACTCGTCGGCAGCGAGGCATTGTTGGCGCGGCTGACGGCCGAACGTGCCGAGGCGCAGGCCGGCCGCAACCAGCTGGAGCGCACGCTGCGCGACCTCTCTGAGCGCCAGGCGCGCCTTGCGCGACAACTTGGCGACCAGTCGCGCGATCTCGACGAACTCGACCGCCAGATGGCAGCCCTTCCTGATCCACACGAAAAGCAGGGCCAGGTCGAGGTCGCAGAAGCTGCGCTGGAAGAAGCCGAAAGCAATGTGATCGCCATTGAAGAGTCGCTCGCCGAGGCGAGGCACATGGAAGTCGAGGCGCGTCAGCCCGTCGATCGGACGCGCGCGACGCTGAACGGCATCGAGACCGAAGCGCGCACCATCCGGCGCATGCTTGAGGCAGTGGCCGGTGGCGCCTATCCCGCCGTCGTCGAGGAGATGAAGGTCGACCGCGGCTTCGAAACAGCCCTCGGCGCCGCACTGGGCGACGACCTCGACTCACCGCTTGAAACCGATGCGCCCGCCCATTGGCGCGAACCGGGGGACCATGCCGGCGACGCCGATTTGCCGGAAGGCGTCAGCCCGCTGATTGCGCATGTGAAGGCGCCTGACACGCTGACCCGTGCCCTGAAGCAGATCGGCATCGTCGCAAGCGAGGCGGAAGCCGAGCGGCTGTTGCCCCTGTTGAAACCCGGCCAGAGCCTTGTCACCAAGCAGGGCTCCGTCTGGCGCTGGGACGGCCACGTGACCGGCTCCGAGGCGCCAAGTGCTGCCGCCTTGCGGCTGGCGCAGAAGAACCGGCTGGCCGAACTGGATGCAGAGGCCGAGGGGGCCGCTGAGGCGCTACGGTTCGCCGAGGCCGAACTTGCCGCCGCTGGTAGCCGGATCCGCGCCGAGGACGAAAGGCTGCGGCTCGCGCGCGACGCGCAACGCATGATCACCCGACAGCTTGCCGAGGCCCGTGACGCGCTTGCTGCGGCCGAACGCGCCTCCGGCGACCTTGCACGCAGGCGAGCGGTGCTTGCCGAATCGCGCAGCCAGATCGAAGCGCAGGTCGAAGAGGTGGCCGAGCAGATCGAGACGGCCAACGACGCGCTGGCGCACGCGCCCGATCTCTCCGAACTGGAACTGAAGCTGCGGACGCAGACGGCCGATGTCGCTGCCGATCGCGCCGCCGCCGCCGAGGCCCGCGCCGCTCATGATGGCCTGGCGCGCGAGAACGAGGCTCGCCAGCGTCGCATTGCCGCGATCGGGGTGGAACGGCAGACCTGGAAGGCCCGTGCCGCCAGCGCCGAGGAACATATCGCCACCCTGCGTGACCGCGAAGCGGAAGCCCGCGACGAGGTGGAAGAGCTGATCGATGCGCCCGACGAGTTCGAGGACAAGCGCCGGGCGCTGATGAACGAGTTGCAGAAGGCGGAAGCGGCGCGGCGCGAAGCGGCCGATCTGCTTGCCGAGGCCGAGAACCGCCAGCGCGAGGCCGACCGTCTGGCCGCAACCGCGCTGTCCGAACTGGCCGAATCGCGCGAAAAGCGCGGCCGCGCCGAGGAGCGCCTGGTCTCCGCCCGTGAACGCCGCGTCGAGATCGAGGCGCGTATTCAGGAAGCGCTCTCCTGCCCGCCGCACGAAGTGATGCGATTGACGGGACTTGCCGTCGACGAGGCGCTGCCCGACATGCGCAATGTCGAGCGCGAGCTCGAACGGCTGAAGATCGAGCGCGAGCGGCTCGGTGCCGTCAACCTGCGCGCCGAAGAGGAGCAGAAGGAGCTTTCGGAAAAGCTCGCCCTGCTGCTGCGAGAGCGCGACGACGTCATCGAGGCGATCCGCAAGCTGAGGAGCGCCATCCAGAACCTGAACCGCGAGGGCCGCGAACGCCTGATCGCCGCATTCGACGTCGTCAACGTGCAGTTCCAGCGGCTGTTCACCCACCTCTTCGGCGGTGGCACCGCCGAGCTGCAACTGATCGAGAGCGACGATCCGCTGGAAGCGGGCCTTGAAATTCTCGCCCGTCCGCCGGGCAAGAAGCCGCAGACGATGACGTTGCTATCGGGCGGCGAGCAGGCGTTGACGGCAATGGCGCTGATCTTCGCCGTGTTCCTCACCAATCCGGCGCCGATCTGCGTGCTCGACGAAGTCGACGCCCCGCTCGACGACCACAATGTCGAGCGCTACTGCAACCTGATGGACGAGATGGCGGCCTCGACAGAGACACGCTTCATCATCATCACCCACAATCCGATCACCATGGCGCGCATGAACCGCCTGTTCGGCGTGACCATGGCCGAGCAAGGCGTCTCGCAGCTCGTCTCTGTCGACCTGCAGACCGCCGAGCGCCTGCGCGAAGTCGTCTGATCGTTCATTCGAACTCGGCGAAGAAACCCGAGACCGGCCGCGATGGATCGCGCGCCTCTCAGGTGTCGACGTAGGCTGACAGGGGAACCTGGTTGGCCCGATAGGCCGCGTAAAGCGTTGCCGCCCCTGCCTTTTCCGGCGGCCGCCTGAACCATCTGCCGAAGCTGACGGCAGCGCCCGTTGTCCATCTCCACCCTTCGGCACCGCCGTTTTCGTTCGAAAGCCCGAGCCATGGCCCGACCCGTCGGTGCTCGCCGCCTTCGAACGAACTGCTGAAGAACCGGTCATCGGTATTCACGAGCGAGGCGACGAAGGTGTTTTCATCGCTGGAATCGATCGTCGCAAGGTGACCGCCGCAGCGCTCGGCGATCGCTTTTGCTTCCTGCCAGCCGATCTGCTGCCCGTCATAGGCCGCTGCATAGAGGTGGCCGGCAAAGGTTACATAGGTCAGTGGCAGAGGCGAAAGACACCGCACCATGGCGATCACCGGTTCGTCCTCCAGTCCCTCGAGATCGGTGGCGTCATAGCGCCGTGCGCTGGCGGCCGAAAGAATGTCCTGGTCGATGCGGGCAAAGGTGAGGCCCAGGCTTGCTCCGGTCTCCTGGTCGAGAAATCCGGATTGCTTCAGCTCGCGGGCCGCCTGAAACGCCGTGACCGCCCTGCGTGTCTGGCCACCGAAGGCGCCGTCCGTCGCACCCGTGTCGAAACCCTTGCTCTGCAGGGCCAGCTGCGCGGTCGCGCGCTTGTCCTTGCTGTCGAGCATCTTCTGTTCCTGGGCGATCGCCGCCAGCGATGATTTGAAGTCGTCGCTTTTGCCGAGCCGCTGAATGGACTGGCGTGCCGCGTCGGCATAGTTGCTCTCGCCATGTTTGGCGATGAAGCGCTTCCAGGTCCTGGCCGTGTCCACGCGCATCGCCTTGTTGAAGTCGAGCGCAGCGATATCGACATTGTCTGCTTTTAAGGGTTGGGGCGCTTCAGCCGTGGCGCTGCCGTCGTGGTAAAATTCCAGATCGAGCGAGGAGAGGATCTGTGGCGACTGTTTGCCGCCCGTCGGTTCCGTCGGCCGCCACCCGTCCGGGCGCCGCGGCGAAGGCAACGAGCGTGCCGGCGCCCTGCGTCTCGATCGGTGCCAGTCCTCTGGTGGCGCCGCCGCGGCTTGTGCCCGCCACGCCGCGGTTGAGCCTGTCTGCGAGCGGATTGTTGCGGCAGGCGTCAAGGAAGATCAGGGAGATTTTCGCGCGTTGTTCCAGCGCGTTCATGATCTCCGAAAGCGGCATGGTTTCGGCCGGAACGTCAAACTCGCTTTCGAGCCGCGCATCGGTGCCAACGAGGAAGTTCTCGCCGCGCAACTGCATGCCGTGACCGGCATAGTAGAACAAGGCGACATCGTTGGGACCAAGCCTGCGGGAGAAGCGCGCGAGCGCCTCGGCAAGACTGCGACGGTTGATATTGAGCACCAGATCGGTCTCAAAGCTCTGCCCTTTAAGAAAAGCATCGAAGGCTTCGGCGTCACGCACGGCATTCGGCAAGGTTCCAGCGAGCACGTAGTTGCTCATGCCGATGACGAGCGCCAGCCGCTTGCCGTTTCCTTCGGCAAAGGCATTGCCGCTTGCGAGCGGAACCGAAAGGGCAAGGAACAGCAGCATCACACGCCATTTCATGAGCGGCCCTCCGAATTGCGCTCCGTTCAACGGCGCGGCTGCGCCTGAACTTAGTTCACTCGAATTCAAGAATGAGACCGGCTGTTCCATCGGTCGGCCCCATGTCGTCCCAGGTGTCGACATAGAGGGACTTGGTGTCGGACCGGCCATTGCGATGGGCGTAGTACATGCCGATGTCGTCGCCCTTCTTGTCTTCGTTCGGCATGTCCTGAAACCATTTCGTGTAGGTCATCGGAGCGCCGTTATCCCAGTGCCAACCGCCCTTCGGCTCCTTGCCCTGCGGGTCCTGTGTCAGGCCGATCCATGGCCCCATCTTGTAGCTGACGTTTCCTCTCGGGTCGTATCCGGTCTCAAAGAAGCTCGGGTCGGAATTGAAAAGCGATGCGACGAACGCGTTTTCTTCCGGAGATGAAATCGAGGCGAGGTGGGCGCCGCAACCGCCGGCAATTCCCCGCGCATAGACGGCCAGGATCGTACCCGTGTGAACGGCGACATAGAGGTGCCCTCCGAACACGCCGTAGACGGTCTCGAAGTGGCGCAGGCAGGTCAGCGCCCGCAGGACGGTCTGATCGGTTTCCAGCCCCTCGAGGTTGGCGACGTCGTATCGTCGGGCTTTCGTCGCGCTGTAGATGCCTTCGGCACGGGCGTTGACATTTATGCCGAGGGCGGCCGCCGTGTTCTCGGTGATGAAGCCGCTCGCCGGCTGCTGGTTGGTGCTCTGGAAGCGTTTGATCGCGTCCCTGGTCTGTCCGCCGAAGACGCCATCGGCCGCACCTGCTGCAAATCCCCGTGAGGCAAGCGCCAGCTGAATGTCTCGTCGTTGGTCCTTGCCCGGCAAGAGCTGCGCTTCGACGGCTTGCGGCAGATGCGCCTCGTTGCGCATGGCCGCCGGTTCGATCTGGGCCAGCGCCTGCCGTCCGAGGTCGGCATATTCACCGGTACGGTGCTTTTCGACGAAGAAGTGCCAGATGCGTGCCGTCCCGATCTTCAGCGCTTTCTTGAAGTCCTTCTCCGCTTCGAGCGTTTCGGGGTCGATGGCTGGCACGGTGAGTGCCGGCTGGACCGTCGCGGTCTGTGGCACGGTCGTCTGGACCGCAGGCGTCTGCACCACGGGGGTCGGCGGCGTTACGGTTTCGGGCCCGAAATAGAACTCCAGTGATAGCGATGACAGTATCTGCGGCTGCTGCTTGCCCTGCGTCTCCTTGCGCACGTCGCGCACGACCCGCTTGAAGGCGGTGCCGACTTCGAGACCGGCGCCGGAGAGATTGGCGATCAGCGCCCGGGTAAAGGGCGAATGCCCGTCGGTGCCGTCGGCGGCGACCTGTCCCGGGGCTGCGGCAAAGGCGACGAGCGTGCCGCCGCCCTGTGTTTCGATCGGCGCCAGTCCTCTCGTCGCCGCACCGCGGGTCGCGCCCTCGACTTCGCGCGTCAGCCGCTCGGCGAGCGGATTGTTGCGGCAGGCATCAAGAAAGACCATCGAGATGCGGGCGCGCTTTTCCATCGCGCCGATGATCTCGGACAGCGCCACGGTCTCGGCCGGCACGTCGAATTCGCTTTCGAGCTTGGCATCGGTGCCGACAAGGAAGTTCTCGCCGTGCAACTGCATGCCGTGACCGGCGTAGTAAAACAGGGCGGTATCGTCAGGACCGATCTTGCGCGAAAACTCTGAGAGCGCACCGGCAAGGCCGCGGCGATCGGCGTTGAGCACCAGGTTCGTTTCGAACCCTTGGCCCTTCAGGAATGCGTCGAAGGCTTCCGCATCGCGGGCGGCATTGGGCAAGGTTCCAGCGAGCACGTAATTGCTCATGCCGACGACGAGCGCCAGCCGCTTGCCGTTTTCCTCGGCAAAGGCGTTTCCCATGGTGAAAAGGACCATGAGCGCCGAAAGCAGCCAGGTTGTCAGATCTGCACGCCACCTCATGACCGACCCTCCGAGCCATCGAGACGGAAACGGATTGCCATGACGGGATATTCCTGGATGCACCCCCATCGCGCATCTGTATATTAGATAATTGTTATGTTTCGGGCAATGTCGGATCGGCTGGCGTTGCGCAGCCTCTTCAGGAATTTCGGCTGCAATTTAAAGCCACCGACACGTTTTGTGAGAAGTGAAGCGCGATGTGTAGCAATGTTACAGAAAATGATGCGCTGCAGCATAAATCTTCGCCGGGTGCATTTTCAGCCTGAAGCATATACTGTAAATCGTCATTAAAGACTGTTTCTGGGTGGAGAGCAGGCATGACGAAATGGGTTTACACCTTCGGTGGGGGCAAGGCCGAGGGACGTGCGGGTGATCGTGAACGCTTGGGTGGCAAGGGTGCCAACCTTGCCGAAATGTGCAATCTCGGGCTGCCGGTTCCGCCGGGCCTGACGATCATCACCGATGCCTGCAACAGCTTCTTCGACAATGAAAGGCAGATGCCGGATGGCCTGCGCGACCAGGTGCGCGAGGGGATCAGCCGGATGGAAGAGGTGACCGGCCGCGTCTTCGGCGACACCGCCCGGCCGCTGCTGCTTTCGGTTCGCTCGGGCGCACGCGCGTCCATGCCCGGCATGATGGACACGGTTCTCAACCTCGGTCTCAACGATCAGTCGGTGCATGCGCTCGGTCACGACGCCGGCGACGCGCGCTTTGCCTGGGACAGCTATCGCCGCTTCATCCAGATGTATGGCGACGTCGTCATGGGCGTCGACCACGACGTTTTCGAGGAAATCCTCGAGGACGAGAAGGCGCGTCTCGGGCATGAGCAGGATACCGAGCTTTCGGCTGTCGAGTGGCAGAGCGTCATCGCCCGCTACAAGGAAGCGATCGAGGAAGCGCTCGACGAACCCTTTCCGCAGGACCCGGAAGTGCAGCTCTGGGGCGCGATCGGCGCCGTGTTTTCGAGCTGGATGAACCCGCGGGCGATCACCTATCGCCACCTGCACGCCATCCCCGCCGCCTGGGGCACCGCCGTCAACGTCCAGGCGATGGTCTTCGGAAATCTCGGTAATTCCTCGGCGACCGGCGTTGCCTTCACCCGCAACCCGTCGACCGGGGAGAACGAGCTTTATGGCGAGTTTCTGGTCAACGCGCAGGGCGAGGACGTCGTTGCCGGCATTCGCACGCCGCAGAATATCACTGAAGCCGCGCGCATCGGTTCCGGTTCCGACAAGCCGTCGCTGGAAAAGCTGATGCCGGAGGCCTTCGCCGAGTTTCGCTCGATCTGCGATACGCTGGAGCGCCACTATCGCGACATGCAGGATCTCGAATTCACCATCGAGCGCGGCACGCTCTGGATGCTGCAGACGCGCTCCGGCAAGCGCACCGCCAAGGCGGCGCTGAAGGTTGCGGTCGACATGGCGGAGGAGGGACTGATCTCCGAACAGGAGGCCGTCGCCCGCATCGATCCCGCCTCGCTCGACCAGCTGCTGCACCCGACCATCGATCCGCATGCACGCCGCGACATCATCGGCTCGGGCCTTCCGGCCTCGCCGGGGGCTGCGACGGGTGAGATCGTCTTTACCTCGGAGGAGGCGGTGCAGGCCGACAAGGAAGGCCGCAAGGTCATCCTCGTCCGTGTCGAGACCAGCCCTGAAGACATCCACGGCATGCATGCCGCCGAGGGCATTCTGACGACCCGCGGCGGCATGACCAGCCACGCCGCCGTCGTTGCCCGCGGCATGGGCACCCCTTGCGTTTCGGGCGCCGGCAGCATTCGTGTCGACCTTCGCAACGAAACGCTGACCGCCGGCGGCGTAACGCTCAGGAAGGGCGACATCATCACCATCGACGGCTCGTCCGGCCAGGTGTTGAAGGGCGCGATCGCCATGTTGCAGCCGGAACTTTCCGGCGACTTCGGCAAGATCATGGCCTGGGCGGACGCGACGCGCCGCATGACGGTCAGAACCAATGCCGAAACGCCGGCGGATGCACGCGCCGCACGCTCCTTCGGTGCCGAAGGCATCGGCCTCTGCCGCACGGAACACATGTTCTTCGAGGACGACCGTATCAACGTCATGCGCGAGATGATCCTCGCCGACGACGAAGACGGTCGCCGTGCGGCGCTCGCCAAGCTCCTGCCGATGCAGCGCTCGGATTTCGCCGAACTGTTCTCGATCATGCACGGCCTGCCGGTGACGATTCGCCTGCTCGACCCGCCGCTGCACGAGTTCCTGCCGAAGACCGACGAGGAGATCGCCGACGTTGCCGGCGCGCTCTCGCTCGATGCGTCGGAACTGCGCCAGCGTGTCGACGAACTGCACGAATTCAACCCGATGCTCGGCCATCGCGGCTGCCGGTTGGCGATTTCCTATCCGGAGATCGCCGAGATGCAGGCGCGAGCCATCTTCGAAGCGGCTGTCGAAGCGGCGCACGAGACCGGAGCGGCCGTCGTTCCCGAAATCATGGTGCCGCTCGTCGGCCTCAAGGCAGAGCTCGATTACGTCAAGGCGCGCATCGATGCGGTCGCCAAGGAGGTGATCGGCGAAGCCGGTATCGGCATCGACTATCTGGTCGGAACGATGATCGAATTGCCGCGCGCAGCCCTGCGCGCCGGTGTGATTGCCGAAGCCGCCGACTTCTTCTCCTTCGGCACCAACGACCTGACGCAGACGACTTTCGGTATCTCCCGCGACGACGCCTCGCAGTTCCTGGCGACCTACCAACAGAAGGGCATCATCGAGCAGGACCCCTTCGTCTCGCTCGATTTCGATGGCGTCGGCGAACTGATCCAGATCGCCGCCGAGCGTGGTCGTCGCACCAAGAACGGCCTGAAACTCGGCATCTGCGGCGAACACGGCGGCGACCCGGCCTCGATCCGCTTCTGCGAAGACGCCGGCCTCGACTACGTCTCCTGTTCACCCTTCCGCGTGCCGATCGCCCGGCTCGCAGCAGCCCAGGCTGCCATCAACGGCAAGGGGTGAAGGCGCTCTCCGCCTGTTGCTGTGATGCAACGGGCGGACGCTGTATTGTCGGTGAGCTGAATTCCTGGTTGCAGGCAGCGCGCGGATGATGCATCAGCATCTCGCTCGCGCTGTATCGGCACGAGCGATTATTGGTCATGCATGGGCATGATGTTTCTTCAGAACGGGAGCGGAAAATGATGCAGTGCGTTTCCACACGCCCCTTGGGGCTTCGCGGCTAATCAGCGTTGATGCGCTGAAAGAGCCCGTTCCGCCGACAACTGTACGCGCGTCCTGAAAGGTACGAAGCCTGCGGTGTGTCGGCCGTTTGACCCTGTTCTGGATTATTTTCATGGGCAATCATTGTTCCGGGGACTTCGTCCCCGAAGTCGGTGATGGTGCGCGCAAGGCGGCCATCACGCATTTTTTCACTGCCGGCAGCTGGATCGAAGGCACGGCAGTACAACAGCTGGAGGAGACCGCCGGTCTCCCCGGCATGATCTCGGTCGCAGGTTTTCCGGACCTGCACCCGGGCAAGTATGGCCCCGTCGGTATGGTGGCGTTTTCGCAACGGCTCTATCCGCAGTTGATCGGCAACGACATCGGCTGTGGCATGTCGTTCTTCGAACTTTCCCTGCCACTGCGCAAGTTCAAGGTCGACAAGGCGGCCGAACAACTGCGCGGGCTGGAGCAGATTGATCTCGGCGACATGGCGGCCCGGCTTGCGGAGCACGATCTTTCGCCTGACATGTGCCCGCAGTCGCTCGGCACGATCGGTGGCGGCAACCATTTTTGCGAGCTGCAGGCCGTGGACGACGTGTTCGAGGAGGGCGTCGCTGATCGGCAGAAGCTCTATCTGCTGGTTCATTCCGGTTCTCGGTCGGCGGGTGCAGACCTTTTCGGTCTGACGCTCGGCGGCGAGGAACGCTTCCAAGACGGCCTGGCTGCCGACGCTGCTGCGGCCGTCGAATGGCTCGCCAGGAGCGGGGAATGCGTTCGATGGGCGTCGCTCAACCGGCAAATGGTTGCCGAGCGAGCGGCCCGGGTGCTTCGTGCCGATCTGTCACTCGTCTCCGATGTTCCGCACAACCTGGTGCGGGCTACGACGTCCGGCTTCCTGCACTACAAGGGTGCGGCCGCCGTTGGAGAAGGTGTCGTTGCTCCGGTCGCAGGGTCGCGGGCGACGCGAAGCTATCTGGTGCGGGCGCTGGCCGGTGCGGAGCGATCGCACTGGGCCATCTCTCACGGTGCGGGACGCAAATACGACCGCAAGGCCATGCACGGTCGCGTCGGTAGTACGCGTTCCGAGCGCGACGCCTTGCGGGTCAACCCCTGGGGTGGCGTCGCGATCTGCGAAGATCGCAACCTTTTGATCGAGGAAGCCGCAGGCGCCTACAAGGATGCGGCGAAGGTCATCGCCGACCTTGCGGCGTTTGGGCTCGTGCAACCGATCGCGGCGATGAAACCGCTCGTCACCTACAAGAACGCCCAGCCGCAGGAGCGGGTGCGCGCAAAGGCGAAGTGGGAGCGGACGACGATCAGGAGGATGCGCCATGGCTGAGGTGACACTGTTCTTGACCTCCGGCAACGGCCCGGTGGAATGCCGCATCGCCGTTGCTGCGCTGATCGAGATTCTCAACAGGGAAGCGACGGGCCATGGCTGCAGCTTCGACCTGGCGCTTGGCGGACAGCCGGATGCCTTCGGCCCGAAATCAGCTGTTGTAACGATGGCAGGCAGCCGATGCGAGGATGTGGCGAGGGACTTTTGCGGAACCATCCGCTTCGTCTTCAAAAGTCCTGTCCGCAAAGGGCACCAGAGGCAGAATTGGTTCGTTGGTGTGCAGCAGGTGGACCTTTCGGCTGGCAGCGTTGCCACGTCGATCGATCCGACAGACCTGCGGTTCGAAACCATGCGGGCGGGCGGGCCGGGAGGTCAGCACCAAAACACCACCGACAGCGCCGTGCGTGCAACGCATTTGCCCACCGGGGTTACCGTCGTTTGTCGGGAGGACCGGTCGCAGCATCGCAACAAAGCGGCGGCCATACGAAGGCTTCAGGCGATACTTGACCTCATCGCCGTCGGGCGTGAGAAGCAGGAGAAAACCGCCTTGTTCATGGCCAGCAAGGAGCTGGAGCGTGGCAACGCGGTGAAGACTTTCCGACTGTAAGTTTCGCTCACGCCCCCAGGCCACAATTAGCGGCAACGGGTAACAAGCCAAGAGCCAGCGCCGCCCAAGCGGCGTTGGCTCGGCCGTGATCGCCTCATTTGGCCTGGACGATCACCGGGCGCGAGACGATGACGGGGCGGTCCCAGCCCCACATCATCATGTCGTTCTGATAGCGGAAGGCGCGCGATTCCGCGCGGCGGTCGAGTTCGATCCGCTGCAGGCAGGTGGCAAACGCATCGGTGCCGCGGCGGAAGCCGTAGGATGCGCAGGTGTTGCCGTCGGCGATGCGCCTTTCCTCCGGCGTCATCGTCTGGCACGCCGTCAGAAGAAGTGCAGCTGCGATAAGGATGGACAATCGGGTCATCATGGTTCTCGCGCCTCCTGGGCACAACCGGGTCGTGTGAAGCCGTAGCGGTGTGCGTCTCGCCGTGAGCAATCGAGCGGCACGGCGCCAAAGCCTCGAATCACAATCAATATAGGGACTTGTATCGAGATTCGAAACGAGTGGCGGCGATTCTGTGTCGAGTTCGCGGTTGTACGCGAAACGGCGTCACCGACCGGTTGTTGCCCTGTAAGGTGGGCCTATCGGAAGAGTGTGGGAAAAGATCTCTGCGCGGCGGCCTGGTCGTGCTTCCGCCGCCTGCGAAAAGACTTCCCGGCAGCTCGCGAGCGCGCCGGGCCTGAAGGGGGATCCAATTTACCCTGTGCGGGCAGTCGCGTTACATGCGTTCGAGCACGCCGACAAAGGACTCTGCAAAGCGCTCGAGGTCGCGCGTGCTGTCGCTCGGATGTTCGATACGGACGGCCCGGCCCTGTTCGTCGAGGCAGGCAAACAGGATCGAAGCATCGCCTCCCACGTCAGCCATACGGAGCACGGCAATGCTCCGGCAGTCTTCGATCAGATCGCAGGCGGGTAGGGCAAAGAGAAACTCGCCGCCGGCGTTGTCCGCGACCGTGCGGACGAAGCTGGTGAAATCGGCATTGTTGCCGGAAAAACCATCGAGGGAGAGTTCGAGCTCAAGGAGCCCCATGGGGATGCCGCCGTCTCCGGCCGGAAGGGCAGAGGGGGTGGCGATGGCCACGGCTGCTTGCGATGCGCCCATTGTCGGTTCTCCGTCGATTGCCGAGCGCCCTCGTTTGATGCCGCGCGCCGGCCATTGCCTCCGATTGAAACGCCGCGTGCCCTTCGAATCCCGGGCGCACAGGCACATTCCCATGTGTTGATAGGTGGTTAACGAGAATGGCGATTTTGCGGCGAAGCATAAGGGAGGCCCAGCGCGCGGTGTCGGACTGCCGCATTGCCTGTTTCCTCGGCACGGGGCATGGTCTAAGAATGCGGTCTGTATCGCGGCAGGGAATTGATTCAACTACATGATGGTCCGGTATGAGCGCCCCTATTCCTTTGCCGCCCATTGGGCGCGCCGCTTCGCCCGTGTCTCCTTCCTGCTCTTTGTGTTCTCGCTGCTGGCGCATCGCTTCGGACCGCTGACGACGCCGCATTTCCTCGCCCTTATCGGTCTCGCCGGCATCTTTGCCCTCTTAGGCGTGCTGTTCGCCGTCGTCGGGCTGGCGCGCCTGTGGCAGGTTGCGGCGATCGGTGGTCTGGCGTCTGCCGCAGCCCTTGTCTATGCCGCGCCGGCGCTCGGCTTCATCGGCTATGGCGTTGTCCAGTATCTGACCCGCCCGGAGATCTACGACGTCAGCACGGATACCGTGACGCCGCCGCCGTGGCTCAAGGTGCCGCAGGCGGAGGAGAGCTGGCTGAAGCGCAAGGCGGCGGTAACGCCTCAGGACCGCGAAGCGCAGATCCTCGCCTATCCGGCCCTGACCGGCCGGCGCTATGACGGCGCGCTCGACCGCGTCTATCAGGGGGTGCGCAACGTCATCGAACAGAACCGCGTCGGCATCACCGAGGAGCTTGGGGTCGAGAATGCCCGCGCCGATCTGGAGGATCTCGCAGTGCGGCCGAATGCGGGCGCGGACACGAACGCCGAGCCGGAAAACGTACCCATTCCGGCGGCGCGTCCGGAGATGGCTCTCGAAGGCGCGATTGCCGGCCGCCGCGCCAGCGATGTCGTGCTGCAGGGCGAATGGCGCACGCTGATTGCCGGCTTCCGCTTCGATGTGTTGATCCGGCTGCGCGAAGAGGCGGAGACCACCTTCGTCGACCTGCGGGTCGCCTCGCGCTACGGGCCTCATGATCTCGGCATGGGCGCCGCCTTCGCCGATCAGTTCCTGCGCGGGCTCGATGCCGAGTTGCTGGGCATTGCCGGCGACTGACCGGCGAAAGCCCGTCAGAAAACATCATTCTTTTGCGAAGGCTTCGCGACCTCTAAGTCGTCCGTCGGCTCGCCCGCTGGTCGTACCCAGCCGCGATAACGCACGATCAGGCCGGTCAACGGGCTTTCGACCTCCACGTGGAAATGAAACAGGCCGTCGCGATCTTCCTCGAAAGTCCGGCCACCGGGCGCAAACAGCAGAGGGAGCGGAAGGCCGAGGAAGGACCAGGCGCGCACCGAGAGGTGCAGGCGGTTTTCCCTGGCTCCAGCGCGCAGAGGACGCGGAACGGTCCGAAATCTTCCGCGAGCAGTTCCTCGTTCCGCCGTTTGGCCCCTTGTTGCGAACTGCGCAGGACTTTCCCGCCGAAACGTCGGGTCCAGACTTCCAGACCCTTGCCGCATGCGAAGTGGATTTCGACCGGAACGTCCGCGCCGGCGCGGGGAAAGCCAAGGATTGAGGCGACAAGTCGCGCTCCTATCGAGCCGCCGCGCTCGATGACCGCGCGCCCGCGAAAGGTGGCATGCCCCTCTGGCCGGCCATGCAGGGCGCGGATCGATGCGGGCACGTCGTCCCACCGCCGGCCGAGGATCTGGCGGTAGAGGCTTTGTTCCTGGGCCATGTCTTCCGTCGTCATGCGATGAAGCGTCCGCGCTCCTCGCGGGTCGGCACCATGCAGGTCTGGCGGCGGCCGGCGATGCGGTAGCGGTTTCTCGCCACGAGATCATAGAGCGGATCGCGAAGGGCAGCGGGCAGGATGCGGAAAATGTTGGCGAGCGACCACGGCAGGCCCAGCCGCGCAAGCGTGCGGATCGACCCGTCGGACTTGAAACGGGCGACGCCGTCCTCGATCAGCATGTTGCTCTCGAAGCGGACGGTATCGAGCCCGTAGTGCCGGTAGAGCGCCTGGCCAAGCGGCGACTGGGCGGTGAGGTAGCGATATTGCGCATGCCGGTCATGGCGAAGCAGGAAGCGCACCCAGCCGGAACAGAAGATGCATTCGCCGTCGAAGACGATTACCGGCTTGTCGTCTGCAAAGGCGGGCACGGAAGCATCGTTGCGATAGCTGTAAGCCTCGCGCCGCATGATCAGCCGGCTCCGCCGGGCGCCAGCCGGTAGGCGCCGAGAAGCGAGGGCGGACCATCGGTCTCGATCCGCCCCTGCTCGATCAGGTCTTCGAGATGGGCGAGCACCGAAAGTGCCGCCGCCCCATGCAGCCGCACGTCGGTGGAAGCATAGATGACCTTGACCATGTCGGGGATATGGCTGTCACCGGCGCGGATGCGTTCGAGCACGGCGCGCTCGCGCATCTTGCGGTGGGCGCGCAGGCCCCGCAGGAAAGAGGCAGGCTCGCTTACCGGTCCGCCGTGGCCGGGGAGGTAGAGACGTTCGTCGCGGGAAAGCAGCTTTTCGAGCGAGGCCATGTAGTCCGCCATGGCCCCATCCGGCGGCGCGACGATCGTCGTCGCCCAGGCCATGACATGGTCGGCGGAAAAGAGAATACCGGTGCCATCGAGCGCGAAGGCCATGTGGTTGGCCGTATGGCCGGGCGTGGCAAGCCCCGTCAGGCTCCAGCCGTCACCCTCGATACGCCCGCCGTCGGCAAGCACGAGATCGGGGACGAATTCCATATCCGAACTCTCGGCGAAGGGATTGCTCTCGCCCGCATGCAAGGGACGGGCGGAGCGGTGTGGGCCTTCGCCGACGATCACCGCACCTGTGGCAGCCTTCAACCGGCGCGCCAGCGGCGAGTGGTCGCGATGCGTGTGGCTGACGGCAATATGGGTGACCTCGCGGCCGGCGAGCGCCGTCATCAGCGCCTGGAAATGTGCCTCCTCATCGGGACCGGGATCGATGACGGCAACGGAGCGCTTGCCGACGATGTAGCTGTTGGTGCCGTGAAAGGTGAAAGGACCGGGATTGTTGACGGTGACGCGCTGCACGTCGTCGGCGACTGTCACGGCCTCGCCATGGGCCGGCTTGAAATCGAGATCGAAATCCGGGCCCTGCATGCGTTTCTTCCTGGATTTCACTTGTATTCGATCTCGATGAACGACATCGGCTCTTTGCCGGCATTGACGACGTTGTGAGCCATGCCCGCCTCACGGCGGTAGGCGGCACCCTTGGCGATATCGACCCGCCGGCTGCCCGCCTCTTCCTCGAGCAGGAACTGGCAGTCGGTCATCGGCACCACCACATAGCCGAGCCCGTGCACATGGTGACCGGTGTCGGCGCCGGGCTCGAAATCCCAACGGGTGATCCTGACGACCGTGTCGTCGACGAGTACGGTTGGAACGGCAGGGGGGCGGGCGCGAAACTGGCTCATGAAATTCTCCATCTGCCGGGACAATAGGAGGTGCGGTCAGCGAAGGGAAGGGTACATCCGGTACCCGCGGCGAGCGCCCTTCGGCGTCGTCGCCAACAAATCCGCCGAAAATTCAACTTAGTGCCAACTTAGTGATTGTGACGAGCGGCGAGCTTTGATAATCAGGCGCTCGATTTGGCGGACGTATCGTCCCGTCAATCCGTTGGGGCGTCGCCAAGCGGTAAGGCACCGGTTTTTGGTACCGGCATTCCCAGGTTCGAATCCTGGCGCCCCAGCCACATTTTTCCAGGCAGTTGATCCATTGGGCGGGCGATCGCGCGCGCCGGATTTGCATGCACTCTTGTCAAGTCATCTTGCAACTGACACGCTAGTTTCGTTGATTCCAACATGTGTGAGGGAGAAGATGGCTCACAAATTCGAAATCTACAAAGACAAGGCTGGCGAGTTCCGTGTTCGCTTCAAGTACAACAGCGAAGTGATGTTCTCGACCGAGGGCTACAAGACCAAGGCCAGCGCGCAGAACGCCATCGACTCGATCAAGAAGAACGGTCCCGACGCGCCCGTCGAGGACAACAGCGCCGGCTGAGTTCGACGCAATCCCCTAGAAAAAACCCGCCGATTTTCACCGGCGGGTTTTTTGTTTGTTGGCTTAGCCTGCGGTTGCCGCCGCCTTGGTCTGGGCCGGTGCGCCGAGGAACTCTTCACACCAGCTCGGGCCCTCGGCGCGCTTGCGGTCGCCGGCAATGTGGATCGAGCGGATGACGTAGTCGGACGAGACGGTCAGCTGCACGGCGCAGCTCAGATATTCGGTGCGCGCCGAGGAAATGCGCTTGCCGCGCTTGCCGTCCTTGGTGGTTTCGTACTGCGCCGGGATTTTGCGGGTCTTGTAGCCGCCCTTCCAGCTATAGACCGTGGAGCTGCCGCTTTCGACGTCGGAGATCGGCGGACCGTATTGGGCGAAGAAGCCGCCGGCCGGCTGGCCGAGCCAGCGGGCCTCGACCGCGTTCCTGGAAATCCCCGTTCCGGTCGTCGTGCAGCCGGCGAGCACGAGCGCGAGGCCCGCCACCGTCATCATGCGGAAGTTCATGTTTCTGCCCCTTTGGCTCTCGTTCTGAAATAGGCATGGCGCGCAAACCCGTGTCCCCTGGTTTTCCGCGCTTTCCGTTGAGCCTCTAGCGCCAAAAGAGACGAAAGGAAATGCACGCAACGGCTCCTGTTGCCGGAAATTATGAAGCGTTGCAGAAAGTCCCTATCGCGCGGTCTGCCGGGCGCTGTCGGCGCAGACAAGGGCCATTCTCCGCCTCCGTTTTCCACCGTCACAAATTTTTTGAGAAAGGCGCAATGTTTTTCGAGATAGGCGCTTGTGAAATCAAAATGCCTGTTCTATAGAGGCGCCGCTGGTCACGGAGTGTAGCGCAGTCTGGTAGCGCACCACGTTCGGGACGTGGGGGTCGCAAGTTCGAATCTTGCCACTCCGACCAGCCAAATCAATTGCTTAGTCGATCTTTCCCGAAATATACGCCAGTGCGCGGATCGACTGCAGGCCGCTTCAATCACCACCGTTGGAACGTATTCGCCGTTTGTGTCGCGTGTTTCTGTGGTTTTGGACGCAAGGGCAGATTGCGTCCTTTTTTCATCGGCAAGCGCCGGCTGGCCAACCAAAACGGCCTTGCACGGTTTGCTTCAGTCAGTTGAAAAGGCTTGAAACGCTTTGCTCGCGGGCGGTGCGGGCGAGGGCCTCGCCCAGAAGCGGCGCAACGGTGATCCGGCGGATATTGGCGGTCTCGCGCTGCGCATCGGTGTCCTGAATGGAATCAGTCAGCACCAGTTCCTTGAGGTTGCTGGCACCAATGCGCCCGCAGGCTCCCCTGGAGAGCACGCCATGGGTGATGTATGCCGAGACCTCTCGTGCACCCGCCTCCAGCAATGCGTCAGCCGCATTGATCAAGGTCCCGCCGCTATCGATGATGTCGTCGATCAAAAGGCAGGTCTTCCCGGAGACGTCACCAATGATGTTCATGACCTCCGACACGCCGGCGCGGGGGCGCCTCTTGTCGACGATCGCAAGATCGGTGCCAATGCGCTTGGCGATGCCGCGCGCCCGTGCCACGCCGCCCACATCTGGCGAAACGACCATGAGATTTCCGACGTCGTAGCGCTCCTTGATATCGCGCGTCATCACCGGCGCCGAATAAAGGTTGTCGGTCGGTATATCGAAAAAGCCCTGAATCTGATCCGTGTGCAGGTCCAGCGTCATAACCCGGTTGACACCCGCACCGGCGATCATGTTGGCGACCAGCTTGGCTGAAATCGGCGTGCGGCCAGTGGCCCGGCGGTCCTGGCGGGCATAGCCGAAGTAGGGGATGACGGCGGTGATCCGGCGCGCAGACGAACGGCGCAGCGTATCCGTCAGGATCAGGAGTTCCATGAGGTTGGCGTCGGCGGGCGTGCTCGTCGACTGGAGGATATAGACGTCCTCGCCGCGCACGTTCTCGTGGAGCTGAACGTTGACTTCCTGGTCGGCGAAGCGCTCGACCGTACAGTCCGTGAGGGGAAGATTGAGGTATCTGGCAATGGCTTCGGCAAGGGCGCGGTTGGAGTTACCGGTCACCAGCTTCATGAGCGCAATCCTGTGTCAGGGAGCCTTCGAGCCAGCTTTAGAGCCTCACTGACGGATTCACAACCAGCGCGGCACATTTTTGTGATGCACCCGGTTTGGGTTGACGGTGAAGGCTCTTCCCGTTGCTGCAGTTCGGTGCCGTTCGTCGCCCCTTCCAAGCCGTTGGTCGAATAGAGGTGTATTTGCAGCCGGGTCACTCTGTTGGTCCAGCGGCGAAGTCTCTAGCGTTCCGCCATTCGATGCTGACGACGAGGAACGGACATGTCGATCAAACACCTATCCATTGCGGCGGTTCTGCTGGTGGCCGGCCATTCGGTGGCGGCGGCGCAGAGCTGCGAGAAGAATTTCAAGGCAAACGGCGTGCCGCT
Source organism: Ensifer sp. ENS09 (assembly GCF_014852425.1). NCBI lineage: Bacteria > Pseudomonadati > Pseudomonadota > Alphaproteobacteria > Hyphomicrobiales > Rhizobiaceae > Ensifer > Ensifer sp. ENS09. The sequence goes on along the minus strand of NZ_JACVBP010000002.1, from coordinate 488,771 downwards.
GGTGACGCCGGTCTTCTACAAGACCTGGCAGGAATTCCCGAAGCTGAAGCCCGAGACCGCCCTGCAGCGAATGGCGCGGGGCGTCGCGGCGGAAGGCTTTTCCGGGATCGAGATCAACAAGGCACTCGGAACGATCGAAGCTTACCAGGATACGGCAGGCTCCGGGCGGCTGCAGACATTGCGAGTCGTCGCCCGCAAGCGCGGTTCAGGCACGCGGGTTGATGCGATGTTTGATATTCAGGTGGGGCAGGTGGCCACCAAGCAGGTGGTGCAGGAAGGGCTTTGCAACATCATCCGGTCCGCGACCGAATAGGTGCCGCGCGCAGGTCTTCTACACGATCTGCGCGAGATTCTGCGGACAAACAACTATTATCTGCTCTGCCCACTTGACGCGGAAGCATGGTGTGCGAAGTCATTCGCCATGAAGAGAAGCACACCAGTGCATCCGCGTGTTTTCGGGTAAGAGATGACCTATTAATTTCATTGATACTTCCGTCGCATATTGCGCGACACCATGAGCGTGGCCCTCGCTTGGCGAGGGTCACGCCATTTCAAATGAAAGCAATCAAAGCATCTACCGGTATGTCCGGTCGAGCGAGATCTTGCTTTTGGCCTGGACACTGCATGCGGCCCTGTGGCTGCGCGTTGCATTGCTGAAATTGACTTTAAATGATTGTTGCATGCTCGATCGACAGGCGCTTCGCGGAACTCGCGGGTGTCATGCTTTACTCGCTCGAAAAGAACGGTGGCATTCCAGATGCGCAGGTCTTTATCCTGGGTGACGGGCTGCGGGCGTCCGACAAGGAAATGCTGCAAGCCTGCGCGAAACGGAAGCTGTGCTTCATCGATGTCGAAGGCGACATTCTCTCAAAAATCTCAGGCCTGAAGACGACGAGCTACTGGAGCCGCGCTACCTACGCACGATTGTATCTGCCGGAATTGCTAGCCGACCGACACGACCGTCTGCTCTACCTGGATGCTGACACGCTGATCAAAAAGAGCCTGGCACCACTGGCGGATCTGTCGTTTGAGGGCAGGGCCGTTGCAGCCGTTCCCTATGATGACCCGACGCGTTTCAATCCGTCGCTCGGCCGAGAGGCGAACACACCCTACTTCAACGCGGGAGTCCTGCTGGTCGATATCGACGCCTGGAACGCGCAGGACTACACGGCTCGCATTGCCAGGCTGCTTCAGGCGCGTTCGTTCGATTTCTTGGATCAGGACGTACTGAACCTTACGACCGAAGGGAACTTCGTTCATCTTCCCGGCCACTGGAATGCGCAGAAGGGATGGGAAGACTTTTCCCAAGCTTCCATTGTGCACTTCACGCACGCCAAGCCGAACACGAAAGAATGCGAGCACCCGGAGAAGGCGACGTTTCTGGAGTACCGGAAACAAACGCCCTGGCGTTCGGCGCGACTTATCACGAATCGCGACCGGCGCATTCGCACGCTGCTGCTATCGATCAGAAAGAAGTGGCAGTGGCTCTCGGCGTTTGCTCGGTGACGGCACACGAGCAGCGCCGCTAGCGATGCGGCCGGTCAGCCCTGCTTTTCGAGCGCCTTCAGCGCAGTTTGGGCAACGGCCTGCGCCTGCAGCATCGAGGTGAAATTGCCCTGTGCGGGGTAGGTGACGCCGCGATGCTTGATGACGAAGCACCATTTGCCGTTCTGGCGCTTTTCCACCGTCACGCTCGTCTCCGGCTGGTTCGTCATCGTCGTCTCCCTCAAGATCCGGTGCTTTCGCTCTGCTTGATCTGCCTGATATCCCCAGGACGTGGTCGCTGTCCATATGCGTCGCATTTATGTCGGTTGCTCCGGTTTCATCGACACAAAGTTGCGGCAGGCGGCGTTTTTTTGTTCGAAGCGTGTTGAAGCCGCCCGCGTGCGGGCCTAGACAGCGGCCATCACGCAAGGAGTAAGGTTTTGAAGGCCGTTGCATCGTTTTCCCAGTTTGTCGGACGCACATTCGCGCTCTGGGTCATTGTTTTCGCCATTCTCGGGTTCGTCTTCCCGGATATTTTCAAGCAGGTCACGCCCTATATCGTCACCCTGCTCGGCATCATCATGTTCGGCATGGGTCTGACCATTTCGCTCGACGACTTCAAGGAAGTCGCCAAGCGTCCGTTTGAGGTCGGTATCGGCGTGGTCTCGCAGTTCCTCATCATGCCGCTGCTCGCGGTTCTGCTGACGGCCGTCATCCCGATGCCGCCGGAGGTGGCTGCCGGCGTGATCCTCGTCGGTTGCTGCCCGGGCGGCACCTCGAGCAATGTCATGACCTATCTTTCCAAGGGCGATGTCGCACTGTCGGTCGCCTGCACCAGCGTCACCACGCTGCTTGCGCCGATCGTCACGCCGTTCCTCGTCTGGACCTTTGCGAGCCAATATCTGCCTGTCGATGCGACCGCGATGTTCATGAGCATCGTCAAGGTGGTGTTGCTGCCGCTGGCGCTGGGCTTTTTCCTGCAGAAGCTTTTGCCGGGTCTGGTCAAGGCGGCGGTGCCTGCGCTGCCGCTCGTCAGCGTCGCCGGCATCGTCTTGATCGTTGCGGCCGTCGTCGGCGCCAGCAAGGGCGCGATCGCCAGCTCCGGGCTGCTGATCTTCGCCGTTGTCGTCCTGCACAATGGCCTCGGCTATCTGCTGGGCTTCTTCGCCGCCAAGGCGGCCGGTCTGTCGCTTGCCAAGCGCAAGGCGATCGCCATTGAGGTTGGCATGCAGAACAGTGGCCTCGGCGCGGCCCTCGCCAATACCTATTTTTCGCCGGTGGCAGCGGTGCCGAGCGCGATCTTCAGCGTATGGCACAACATTTCCGGTGCGCTCCTTGCCAATTATTTCGCAAGCCGCACGGAAGACGAAACGACCGAGCCGGTGGTCAGCACTCGCTGACTGGGCGTTGGAGACGTGACAGCAGGAGAGGGCCCGCAGCGGCCCTCTTTTGTTTGGCCTACCGCACCTGACGGTCAGGCGGACTGTCCCACGACGTTCGGAAACGGTGAAACAGCCCTGTCGATCCTCATGATCGATGCGCCAAATTACGAATGCGAAACCGGATTGGAAGGCTCGGTTGTGGCGACCTCGTGCAAAGGTGAAGCATTCATCAGTCCTGTCCCGGAATGGGTCAGTCTCGTGCATGCGGACAAGCTTCGAAGACGGCGGCCGAACGCTTGGGCCCGACAGCGTAACGTCGTCGGTGACAGCGCTATCGTTCACATGGAAACACGGCGTTCATCAAACGCTGTCTTATCAGTGTGAACAATAGGGGCGATATTTCCATCAACACTTGTCTTTTTCCGAGAGGCCCGGATGTTGAAGGAACCGATTTTCACCTTTCGCGAGATCGCCATTTGGTCCGCCATCCTTGGCAGCGTGGTCGGCTACCAGCTCTGGCAGCATGCCGATCCTGCACCGCTGACGATCACTCTGCCCGCGATCGAGCAGCAGCTTTGAGACGATGGCGCCGGTAGGTGCTACGCCGCCGGCACTTCATAGAAAGGCGCGCCGGCAGTGATCGCCGACGGATCTCAAGCGCCCAAGTAGACAAAAAAGGGGGCCGTTCTGGCCCCCTTTTTGCTGTGTGTGATGTCGCTCAACCGTCGATGTCGTCGATGATCTCGACGGCGCGGCCGGCGCTCACGCGTCGGACTTCGGCTTCCTCGCGGCGGCCGGCGAAGAGTTCGGTCGCCATCAGCTGGTCGGCAAGGTCGGCCGGCAGAGAGAGGATGACGCGGGCATCTTCCGTGTGGATGCCGCCGAGCGCCGAGCGCTTGGCGGTGATCATGCCGCCGGCCACCGTGTTGTTGGTGTCCGGGTCGATCAGGATGAAGGCGCCGGTGGTGCGGTTCTGCTCGTAGGTGTCGAAGATCGCCTGCTCGTCGAAGGCGAGGTGCACCTTGCCGATGGCGTTCATGGGCAGCTGGTCGGCCTGGTTCCACTTGCCGGTCTGCAGATCGAGCTGGCTTGCTGGCTGCACCTGGACGCGCTGGCGGCGGCTGCCGCTCTTCAGCCAGTAGCGCTTGCCGGGCTGGATGCCCTCGGCCTGCAGCGCAACCAGCTGGGCGTCGAAGGAAAGGCCGGTCAGCGGCTGGCTGTCGATCGCCACGATCATGTCGCCGCGCGACACATCCACCTGGCGGTCGAGCACGAGCGTGATCGCGTCGCCGGCGACCGCCGCGTTGCGCACCAGGTCGAAGGTGACGATCTTGGTGACGTTGGCGACCATGCCCGAGGGCAGGATGACGACGCTGTCGCCGGGCTTGACCGAGCCGCCGGCAACCGTGCCCTGATAGCCGCGGAAGCTTTCGCCCGGACGCGAGACGCGCTGCACCGGCAGGCGGAAACCGACCGTCTGGGCTGAACGGGTCGTCGCCAGTTCCAGGACTTCGATCAGCGTCGGGCCGTCATACCAGGGCATGGAGGCGCGGCCGTCATAGACGACGTTCTCGCCCTTCAGGGCCGAGACCGGAATGGCGGTGACCTGGCGTACGCCGAGCGACAGCGCCAGTTCGCGGAACTCGTGGCTGATCTCTTCGAAACGGGCGCGGTCGTAGTCGGTCAGGTCGATCTTGTTGACCGCCAGCACGAACTGCTTGATGCCCATCAGCGTCGCGATCGTCGCATGCCGGCGGGTCTGTTCAAGCAGGCCGACGCGAGCATCGACGAGCAGCACGGCGAGATCGGCGGTCGAAGCGCCGGTCGCCATGTTGCGGGTGTATTGCTCGTGGCCGGGTGTGTCGGCGACGATGAAGGAGCGCTTGTCGGTCGAGAAATAGCGATAGGCGACGTCGATGGTGATGCCCTGTTCGCGCTCGGCCTGGAGGCCGTCGAGCAGCAGCGCGAAATCGGGCAGGCCGAGGTCGTTCTGCTTGCCTTTGGAATCACGCTGCAGCGTTGCCGCCTGGTCTTCCTTGACCGCCTTGGTATCCCAGAGCAGGCGGCCGATCAGCGTCGACTTGCCGTCGTCGACTGAGCCGCAGGTGATGAGCCGAAGCGGACGGCTGTCACGGGTGGCGCGCGCCGGCTCCTGCGCCGGAAAGGCCAGAACCTCGCCGGCTTGAGCGTGCTCAACGGCATTCGCGGTTGCGGTTGCGGTCATCAGAAATATCCTTCGCGCTTCTTCTTTTCCATCGAGCCGGACTGGTCACGGTCGATGGCGCGGCCCTGGCGTTCGGAAACGGTCGCGGTTTCGAGTTCGGAGATGATGTCGTCGAGCGTCGTCGCGTTTGAGCGGATGGCGCCGGTCAGCGGGAAGCAGCCGAGCGTGCGGAAGCGGATCACTTCCTCGCGCTTGGTCTCGCCCGGCAGAAGTTCGAGGCGCGGATCTTCGGCGAGGATCATCATGCCGTCGCGTTCGACGACCGGGCGCCTTTCAGCAAAATAAAGCGGAACGATCGGAATGTCTTCGGCCTGGATATAGCGCCAGATATCGACTTCGGTCCAGTTGGACAGCGGGAAGGCGCGCACGCTCTCACCCTTGCGGATCATGCCGTTGTAGACGTTCCACAGTTCCGGGCGCTGGTTGCGCGGATCCCAGCGATGGTCCGGCGTGCGGAAGGAGTAGATGCGCTCCTTGGCGCGGCTTGCCTCTTCGTCGCGACGCGCGCCGCCGAAGGCAGCATCGAACTGGCCGGCGTCGAGCGCCTGGCGCAGCGCCTCGGTCTTCATGATGTCCGTATAGAGCGCCGAGCCGTGGGTGAAGGGCGTAACGTTCTCGGCGGCACCGCGCGGATTGACGTGCTCGATCAGGTCGAGGTCGTAGCGCTCTACGATCTCGTTGCGGAACGCGATCATCTCGGAGAATTTCCAGCCGGTGTTGACGTGCAGCAGCGGGAAGGGCACGCGGCCGGGATAGAAGGCCTTGCGCGCCAGATGCAGCAGTACGGAAGAATCCTTGCCGATCGAATAGAGCATGACCGGGCGTTCGAACTCGGCGGCCACTTCGCGGAAGATGTGGATCGCTTCGTTTTCCAGCGCCTTCAGATGCGGATCGAGCGGCGGCTTGGCGCTCTGCGGGTTATGCAGTTCCGTTTCCGGATGGATATGGGGCATTTCAGTCTCCGGGAGGATTTGTCTTCGGACGAGCGCGCCAGCTTCAGGCGGCGCTGCTCGAATTGGGGATGATGGAGCTTGCGGCGGCTTCCGGAACGTGCAGACCACATTCGCGCTTCTCGTCGTTCTCCCACCACCAACGGCCGGCGCGTTCGGGCTCGCCGGGCTTGATGGCGCGGGTGCAGGGCTCACAGCCGATCGACGGATAGCCGCGGGCGTGCAGCGGGTTGACCGGAACGGCATGGGTGGCGACGTAGCTGTTGATGGTCTCGATGTCCCAGTCGGCCAGCGGATTGATCTTGATCAGGCCGCGTTCGGCATCGGCCTCGGCAAAGGGTGTGGAGGCGCGGTTGCCCGACTGGCCGCGACGCAGGCCAGTGATCCAGAAGCTTGCCCCTTCGAGTGCGCGCGCAAGCGGCTTCAGCTTGCGCACGTCGCAACAGGCATGTCGTGCTTCGACGCTTTCGTAGAAGCCGTTGAGGCCGTAACGCGCTGCGTAAGCGTCGATGTCGGCCTTTTCCGGATGGTAGCGCTTGATCAGGATGTCGAAGGCTTCTTCCGTCTTGTCGATCAGCGCTGCGGTCTCATTGAAGAGGCGGCCGGTCTGAAGCGTAACGACATCGACGGCGAGCTTGTTCTTGCCGATCGCGGCGGTAATCACCTGGTCCTCGATGCCGAGCGAGGTCGTGAAGACCGCCCGCCCTTCAAGGCTTGCGACGAGCGCCAGCCGCCCGGCGAGATCGAGGCCTTCGAGCCTCTCGTTCAGTGCCTTGGCGGTGGTTTCGAGGGATGACGTGGTCATGGCTGCGTCCTGTTCCAACTTGGGCGGAATATCGCAGCCGAACAGGTCAATGGACAGAAATAGCGGTTTCTAATGCTGTTTGTTTGGAGCAAATCTGCCTCTCAGATCGAAAAGCAGCGAAAAACCGAATATAGACTAGTAATTTACTAGATTTAATACTGTATTGCTTGCGGCTGCTGTGTCGTAAAAAAGAAAAAGGCGCGAACCCTGCTGTCCGCGCCTCCCTGGTTGGCAATCGACCGGATCGTCAGAACTCCGCCCAGCCGTCCTCCTGTGGCCGTGCGCTGCCGCGATAGGCGCTTGCGAGCTTACGGGTCAGGGCCCGTGCGGGCGAGGGGGCTGCACTTTCCGTGGAAGCACTTGCCACGCGGCGAGGCGCGGCCGAAGCGCCATTGCCGGTCCTGAAGCGCATCAGGAGGTCGTTGAGCGCGCCGGCCTCGCGGGCAAGACTGTGGCTGGCGGCGGTCGATTGCTCCACCATGGCCGCGTTCTGCTGCGTTCCCTGGTCGATGGCGTTCACCGCCGTGTTGATCTGCTGGATGCCGGCTGCCTGTTCGCGGGCGCTTTCGACGATCGCCGTCACGTGGTTGCTGATCTCCTTGACCTCGACGATGATGCTTTCGAGCGCCGCGCCGGTCTCGCGCACCAGAGTGACGCCGGATTTGACCTGCTGGCCGGATGTGGCGATCAGCACCTTGATCTCCTTGGCGGCCTGGGCCGAGCGTTGGGCGAGCTCACGCACCTCCTGGGCGACGACGGCAAAGCCCTTGCCGGCTTCACCCGCCCGAGCCGCCTCGACGCCGGCATTGAGCGCGAGCAGGTTCGTCTGGAAGGCGATATCGTCGATGACGCCGATGATGCTGGATATTTCCCGCGACGAGGCCTCGATGCCGCTCATGGCCGTGACGGCATTGCCGACGATTTCGCCCGATTTCTCCGCAGCACCACGGGTGCGGGTGACGAGCGTGCCCGCCTCTTCTGCGCGCCGGCTGGCATCGGCGACAGTGGTGGCGATCTGGTCGAGTGCGGCGGCTGTTTCCTCGACCGAGGCAGCCTGCTGTTCCGTGCGCTTGGAGAGGTCGCCCGCCGCCGAACGGATTTCGCTGGCGCCGGCATTTATGCTGCGGGCGTTCTCGCCAACCGAGCGCAGAGCATCCTCAAGGTTGGCGACGGAACTGTTGAAATTGGTGCGCAGCGCGTCGAGCCGCTCGGCAAGCGGCGTTTCGATCCGGAAGGTGAGGTCGCCCTCGGCAAGGCGATCGAGGCCAAAGCCAAGCGCACTGACCGCCGTCTGAACCTCCGCGGCCTCTTTGGCCTTCTGCGCTTCGCGCTGCTCGCGCTCGCGTTCCGAGAGCGAACGGCCGGCCTCCGCCTCCTGCTCCAGCCGCTGGCGTTCCAACGCGTTGTCGCGGAAGACGGCGACCGCGCCGGCCATCTGGCCGATCTCGTCGCGGCGCCCTTCGCCGAAGATCAGTGTCTTGAGATTGCCGGCGGCCAGCTGGCGCATGGCTTCGCGCAGCTTGGTCAGTGGGCGCAGCAGGCCGGCAATGATGAACCAGACGGTCGCGCCAAGCATGAGCAGGGCGAAACCGGCAATCACGCTTTGCCAGAGTGTGAGGTTGTTCTTCTCGGCCTTCGCCGCTTCGAGCTCGGCGTTGGCCTCCGAAAGCTGCAGCTTGATCAGGTCGCTGATCGGCGCAGCGAGGGGATCGACGGAGGAGTAGAGTTTGGTATCGACGAAGCGTTCGAGTTCGGCCTTGTCCTGACGCTGCATGATCTGCACGAGATCGCGGATCGACGCATCGCTTGCGATGCGCGCCTTGTCGAAAATCTCGGTCAGCTTCTTCTCCTCGGGCGTCAGCCGCGTGGCCTCATAGGTGCGCCAGCGCGTGTCGATGGTCGAGAGGGCCAGGTCGATCGCCTTTGCTCCGGCCGCCCAGTCCAGGGCGCCGCTGCGAACCTTGTGGGTGGTATCGACGATTTCGACCGCATACATGTCGGACACCGTTTTCAGATGATCGACCGGCAGCAACCGGTCGGCGACAATCGATTCGGTGCGTTTGGAGATGGAAGTCATCGCACTGAAGGCCGTGACGATCATGACCAGCATGGCGACGGCGAGCAGGGACAGACACACGAGCAAGCGTGCTTTGATTGTCATGAATAACGCTCCGCGGTTGCCCGCAAGGCAAATCATCCTCGGCCGATGCCGCGGGGATGGCCGCAAAGGCATCGGTAAGCGAGCTCGCCTTGGCAGGGGAGTGATGTCGATGATGGGATGGAGCACGCGATATTGCGCGGCGAAACTGCCGTCATGGCACGTTCGCCCAGCGTTCACTCCGTCTCATATAGACATAACAACCGGAGATTAAGAATGGCTAAATTTTAAGCTGTTCATGAATTCACCATGCAACTTTCGGTCACGGTGTTTATTGCCGCGCCGGACAAGGTCGGCGCCCTTCTCTTCAAGAAGTGTTGAACGCTCAGCGCTTCCGTCAACGGCTGTTCAGGTCCAAGCTTGCGGCTTCCCCCAGGCAAACGAAGGAGCAGGTCGATGCTGGATGCCATTTCACGCAGAGGTTTAGCTGGCGTTGTGATCGCCGCCGTGCTGGCCACCGGCGCTTATGCCCATCACGGCTGGTCCTGGGCCGAGGCCGACCAGATCGAGCTCAAGGGCACGATCCGCGAAATCTCCATGGCACCGCCTCATCCGACGCTTCAGGTCGAATCGACCACGGACGGGACCTGGCACGTTGAACTCGGCAATCCCCGCCAGACGGAACGTTCAGGCTTTATCGAGGGGTCGGCCAAAACTGGCGACGAGGTCGTTGTACTCGGCAATCGCTCGCTCGACCCGAACGAAAAGCGCATGAAGGCCGTGCGGATCACGGTCGCGGGCAAGACCTATGACATCTATCCGGAACGCATCCGGGCTGGGGGATGAGTCCGGCCGAGCTTGCCGAATGGGTCTCCGGCTGGCCGGTAGGGGCAGCACTCAGGCGCTCGGCGCTGCTCTATCTCGTGGTCAACGCGGCCCACATCCTGGCGATCGGGCTCTTGATCGGCGCGATCGTGCCGCTCGACCTGCGGCTGCTCGGGCTCGTCGGACATGCGCCGGTCGACGTGCTCGGCCCGTTCCTTACGCGCGCCGCCGCCATCGGCCTCCTGCTGGCTGTCGCCACCGGGTTCTGCCTCTTCAGCGTCAGGCCCGCGGCCTATCTCGCCAATCCGGCATTTCTGGCGAAGCTCGCATTGCTGGCGCTTGGCGTCCTCAATGCGCTGTCGCTGCGCCGGGGTACGGCCTGGCAGACCGTCTTGGCGGGCGGCATGATAGCCCCCCGTCTGCGGCTGCAGGCGCTCGTTTCGCTGTCCATCTGGCTCGCCGCGGTGCTCGCCGGCCGCTGGATCGGCTTCATCGGATAGCGGGTTACCGGTCGCTGACCTGCCAGCGCGGGTTGATCCAGGGCTCCTGGTTGGAGCGGGCGAGCGGCTGCTTGCCAAGAATATGGTCGGCCGCTTTCTCCCCGGTCATGATCGAGGGGCTGTTCAAGTTGCCGTAGGTCACGTGCGGGAAGATCGAGCTGTCGGCGACACGCAAGCCATCGACGCCGATGACGCGGGTCTCGGGATCGACCACCGCCATCGGATCGTCCTTGGCGCCCATCCGGCAGGTGCCGCAGGGGTGGTAGGCGCTTTCCAGGTGCTCGCGCAGGAACGCGTCGATCTGTTCGTCCGACTCGACGTTCTCGCCCGGCTGGATCTCCGGGCCGCGGTATTGGTCGAAGGCCTTCTGGCCAAAAATCTCGCGGGTGAGGCGCACGCAGTGGCGAAACTTCTCCCAGTCCTCCGGGTGGCTCATATAGTTGAAGCGGATGACCGGATCGGCCATCGGGTCGGAGGAACGCAGCGTGACGTTGCCGCGTGACTTCGACAGGTTGTAGCCGACATGCACCTGGAAGCCGTGCGTGTTGGCGGCAGCCTTCCCGTCATAGCTGATTGCCACCGGCAGGAAATGGTACTGGATATCCGGCTGCTTGACGCCGGGGGCCGAGCGCAGGAAGGCGCAGGCCTCGAACTGGTTGGAAATGCCGAGGCCCTTCTTGAAGAACAGCCACTGCGCACCAGCAACGCCCTGCCAGAACCAGGGCAGCCAGGAATAGAGCGACACCGGCTTGGTCGAGACCTGCTGGAAATAGAACTCCATATGGTCCTGCAGGTTTGCGCCGACACCCGGCCGGTCGACCTTCACCTCGATGCCCATGTCCTTCAGGTGCTGGGCCGGGCCGATGCCCGAGAGCATCAACAGTTTCGGCGAATTGAACGAGGAGGCGGAGACGACAACCTCGCGGTTGGCCTTGACGATCTCGATCTTGCCGGCGCGCTCGATCTCGACACCGGTCGCCCGGCCGTTCTCGATGACGATGCGGCGGGCAAAGCAGCGCACCAGAGAGACGTTCTGCCGTTTCATCGCCGGCTTCAGATAGGCGTTTGCCGCCGACCAGCGCCGGCCCTGCCAGACGGTCTGTTCCATCAGCCCGAAGCCTTCCTGCTTCGAGCCGTTGTAATCGTCGGTCACTTCAAAACCGGCCTGCTGGCCCGCTTCGATGAAGGCATGGAACAGCGGGTTGTGCACCGGCCCGCGCTTGACGTGCAGCGGTCCGTCGGTGCCGCGCCAGCCGGCTTCGCCGCCGTGACTGTTTTCCATACGCTTGAAATAGGGCAGCACATCCGCATAGGCCCAGCCGCTTGCGCCGAGTTCTTCCCACCGGTTGAAGTCCTCGGCATGCCCGCGCACATAGACGAGACCGTTGATCGAGGAGGAGCCGCCGATCACCTTGCCGCGCGGCGCGGTGATACGCCGGTTGTTGAGGTTCGGCTCGGGTTCGGAGAGGTAGCCCCAGTTGTAGCGCTTCATGCTCATCGGCCAGGCAAGTGCTGCCGGCATCTGGATGAAGGGGCCTGCATCCGTGCCGCCATATTCCAGCACCAAAACGGTATTCTTGCCGTCTTCCGAGAGACGATAGGCGAGCGCCGAACCGGCGGAGCCGGAGCCGATGATGATGTAATCTGCCTGCATAAGCGTGGTCTTTCTCTAGCGTCTCTAGAACCGGCTGATCTTGCGCTGCTATTTCGGCTCCCCATTCCTGTGCCCGTGACAGGAATCCAGCCAAGCGACGTCTTTCGCTTGAAGACTGTTGTGCGCCACCGACCGGCGCTGCTGGATCCCCGGAACGCGCTACGCTCGCCCGAGGATGAGGGAGATAAAACGGCCGCCTCTCAAGAAGCGGCCGCAGCCCTATCTCAATAGGGTGACTGCACCGGCCCCATGCCGACATAGACGGTCTTCAACTCGCTGTAGTGGTTGAGTGCCGCGACCGAATTTTCGCGGCCGAAGCCTGACTGTTTCGAGCCGCCGAAGGGGATTTCCACCGGGCAGAGATTGTAGGTGTTGATCCAGAGCGTCCCGGCTTCGATCTGGTCGACGACACGGTGGGCGCGGGTGATGTCGGCGGTGAAGACGCCGGCCGAAAGGCCGAACTCGGTCGCATTGGCGCGGGCGATCACCTCCGCCTCGTCGTCGAAATCGAGCACGCACATGACAGGCCCGAAGATCTCTTCGCGGGCGATCGTCATGTCGTCGGTGACGTCGGCAAAGACGGTCGGCTGGATATAGGTGCCCTCTGCGTTGACGGCGTTCGGGATGCCGCCGCCGGTCACGAGGCGCGCGCCCTCGGCCTTGCCCTTCTCGATGTAGGAGAAGACCTTGTCGCGCTGCGGCGCCGAGACCATCGGCCCAAGCTGTGTCGCGTCGTCCATGGGGTCGCCGATGACGATCGCCTCTGTGCGGGCCTTCAGCCGCGTCAGGAACTGTTCCTTGATGCCCTTCTGCACGAAGACGCGGGTGCCGTTCGAGCAGACCTGTCCGGTCGAATAGAAATTGCCGAGCATGGCGCCGCCGATGGCGCTTTCGAGATCGGCGTCGTCGAAGACGATCAGCGGCGACTTGCCGCCGAGTTCCATGGTGACGTGCTTGAGTTCGGCCGCGGCCGCACCGGCCACCTTCTTGCCTGTTGGCACCGAGCCGGTCAGCGACACCTTGGCGACGTCAGGATGATTGACGAGCAGCGGGCCGGTTGTGCGGTCGCCTTGGATGACATTGTAGAGACCCTTCGGCAGGCCGGCCTCGACGAGGATCTCGGCGATCTTCAGCGCGCCGAGCGGCGTGTTTTCCGAGGGCTTGAAGACCATGGCGTTGCCGGCGGCAAGCGCCGGGGCGCCTTTCCAGCAGGCGATCTGCTGCGGATAGTTCCAGGCGCCGATTCCGACGCAGATGCCGAGCGGCACGCGCTTGGTATAGGCGAAGTCGCCGCCGAGCGGGATGTAGTCGCCGTTAAGGGCGGTGGCGATGACGCCGCCGAAGAACTCGAAACTGTCGGCGCCCGAGGTCGGATCGGCGACGATCGTCTCCTGGATGGGCTTGCCGGTGTCGAGCGTTTCAAGCTCGGAGAGCTCGCGGTTGCGCGCGCGCATGATCTCGGCGGCGCGCTTGAGGATACGGCCGCGGGCGGTCGGGCTCAGCGCTGCCCATTCCGGCTGGGCGCGCTTGGCCGCCGCAATCGCCTTTTCGACGATGGCGGGCGTTGCGGCGTGCAGCCGCGCGATGACTTCGCCGGTTGCCGGGTAGATGCTCTCGATGACGGTGCCGGCGATGTCCTCGACATATTCGCCGTCGATGAAGTGCGAGGCTTGCGGTTGGGCTTTCATCTTATTCTCCTCGCGGATAGCGTTTGGATTCCTCGAGATTGTCGAGGTTCATGTGGTTGCGCATGTAGCGCTCGGATGCCTTCTGCAGCGGCTGGTGATCCCATGGATAGTAGGCGCCGTTTCGAAGCGCCTCATAGACTACCCAGCGCCGTGCCTGGCTTTCGCGCACGGCGGCGTCGAAGGCCTCCATGTCCCAGTGAGCGGCGCACATGTCGCGGAAGGCCTGCAGGGTCGCGGCCTGGACCGGCGTCTCCGGATCGGCGGCGAGGTTCTTCAGTTCCAGCGGGTCCGCCTCGAGATCGTAGAGCTGGTCGGGATCGAGCGCGCAGTGGATGTACTTCCACTTGCCTTCGCGAATGGCGACGAGTGGTGCGTAGGAGGCCTCTGCCGCATATTCCATCAGCACCGGCTCTGAGCGCTCCTCGCCGTTGATCATGGGCACAAGGCTGATGCCGTCGGTCCAGGGCTTGACCTCATCCATCGAAATGCCGGCGAGATCGGCAAGGGTCGGCGTCACGTCGACATTGGAGGTCGGCGCCAGATGCAGGCCGGGCGCGACGCCGGGGCCGGCGACCATCAGCGGCACGCGGGCCGAACCCTCGAAGAAGTTCATCTTGAACCAGAGGCCACGCTCGCCGAGCATGTCGCCATGATCCGAGCAGAAGAGGATCAGCGTGTCGTCGAGCATGCGGGTGCGCGTCAGCGTGTCCATCAGCTCGCCGACCTTCTCGTCGAGATAGGAAATGTTGGCGAAATAGGCCCGGCGCGAACGGCGGACGTTCTCTTCCGTGAGGTCGAAATTGACGTAGTCACAGGAATGCATGATGCGCTTTGAATGCGGATCCTGCTGATCCTCCGGCAACATGCCGACCTCGGGCAGGAGGTGCTCGCAATTCTCGTAGAGATCCCAGAACTTCTTGCGCGCCACGTAAGGGTCGTGCGGATGGGTGAACGAAACCGTCAGGCACCAGGGGCGGCGTTCCGTATCGTCGTTCTCGCGCGAAAGCTGGTAGAGCTTCTGGTTGGCGAGGAAGGCGACCTCGTCGTCATATTCCATCTGGTTGGTGATCTCGGCGACGCCGGCGCCGGTGACCGAGCCGAGATTGTGATACCACCAGTCGATGCGCTCGCCGGGCTTGCGATAGTCCGGGGTCCAACCGAAATCGGCCGGGTAGATGTCGGTCGTCAGCCGCTCCTCGAAGCCGTGCAACTGATCCGGCCCGACGAAGTGCATCTTGCCCGACAGTGCCGTGTAATAGCCGGCACGGCGCAGGTGGTGTGCATAGGTCGGGATCGAGGACTGGTACTCGGCGGCGTTGTCGTAGACGCGGGTGCGGCTCGGCAATTGCCCGGCCATGAACGAGGCGCGGGCAGGGGCGCAGAGCGGCGACGAAGTGTAATTGTTGCGGAAGCGGGCCGAACGGGCCGCGAGCGCTTTCAGGTGTGGCGCATGCAGGAACGCGGCCGGTCCGTCCGGAAAGAACGTTCCGTTCAGCTGGTCGACCATGATGATCAGGATGTTCGGTCTTGCGGTCATGCGGCCGTTCCCCGGTATGTGAGCCGATCGATGTGCGAGGTGACGTAGTCTTCGGTGAGCGCGATCGAGGCTTCGATGCTGATCGGCGCGGAGCGCAGACTCTGGCGGATATAGAGCCCGTCGATCATCGCAGCTGCGCCTTCGGCGATGCGTTCCGCGTCATCGTCGGCACAAAGCGTCTTGAGGCTCGCCAGCAAATTGGAGCGCAGCCGCCGGGCATAGACCACGAGCAGCCGCCGCACCTCTTCCGAGCGCTGCGCTTCCGAGTAAAAGGCAAGCCATGCGGCGATCGTATCAGGGGCGAACTGGCTTGCCTGGAAGGAGACGCGGATGAGCGCGCTCAGTCTTTCGCGCGGGCTCACGACTGCGCGGAGCGCCGTCACCGTGTCGTCGCGCAATTGCCGTAGAAGGCTGCGGATGGTCTCGATCAGCAATTGTTCCTTGCTGCCGAAATAGTGGTGGGCAAGGGCAGGGGAAACGCCGGCGTGACGGGCGATTTCGGACATGGTGACGGCCAGCGTGCCCTGGTCGCCGATCACGCGTAGCGCTGCGTCTACCAGCGCCTTGCGGCGCACCGGTTCCATCCCGACCTTCGGCATCCGTCTCTCCCTTGACGATGATCAGTCTATTTTTGATTGACTCATCAATCAATAAAAATCAGCAGTGTTTTCGCTTTCCTTTTGTGCAGAAATCCGGCTCAATCCCCGCGTTAGCGATCTCGCGTTGCAAAGGGCTGGAGGTTGAGATGACCCACGCATTCGATCGAGCCGACAAGTCAGCGGTTGCCGGTAAATGGGGGTGGTTCGTCGCCCTCGGCGTGCTGTTGATCATGTGCGGCGGCCTTGCCTTCGGCAATCTGCTGATGGCGACGGTCGCGTCCGTCTATTATGTCGGGATCATCATGCTGGTCGGCGGGCTGTTCAATCTCGCCCATGCCTTTCAGGTGAAGGGCTGGGACAGCGTGCTCTACTGGGGCCTGAGCGGTGCCTGCTACACGATCGCCGGCCTCTTTGCCTTCATCAACCCCGTGCTTGCCTCGTCCTTCCTCACCTTTATCATGGCGGTCGCCTTGATCGTCGCCGGATGCTTTCGCATTTGGGTCGGCCTGAAGCTCAGGCCGCTGCAGGGCTGGGGATGGGTGGCGCTTGGCGGCCTGGTCACGCTTGTGGCCGGCCTGATCATCGCCGCTGGCTGGCCGGTCAACAGCCTCTGGATCCTCGGCCTGTTCCTCGCCGTTGACCTTGTCATGCAGGGCCTGTCTCTGATCGCCTTCGGCGTTCTGGCCAAGGGTGGAGTTTAGCGCGGGGTGCTGCTGCCAAGCAGCGCCTCGAGCAGCCGGAGCAGGTCGCCGCGAAGATCGGCAAGGCCGCTCGCGGCGAGTGCCTCAAGCCCGATCAGCGCGCCATAGAGCGCACTGGCGCCGCTGCGGCTCTCATCTGACGAAAATCCGCAATCACCGAGCAGGACGGCAATGTAGCCGAGGCGGCTTTCGTCGACGGACTTAAGGGTCGTCGCGGCCATGGCGTCGAAGCGCGCCCATTCGCGGACCGCGCCGTCCGTCAGCAAGCCGCCATAGGGAAGGCTGCGTTCGTCGGTTGCGGCATGTACCAGCAACCGCAATCGCTCTTGCGCCGGTACTTCCAAGGCTTCGATTTCCGCGATGATCGCGTCTGTCGCTTCGCGCGCCCAGTGGGCAAGCATCTTTGCCTTCAGGTCGGGCACATCCTTGAAATGCCAATAGAAGGAACCCTTGCTGACCTTCAGGTCGCGGGCAATCGCCTCGGCGCGGATCGCCTGCACGCCGCCCGTCGTCAGCGCGCGGAAGGCAGCCTTGATCCAATCATCGCTCGTCAGGGTGTTTTTTGTTGCCATATGCTTCCATACGCTACCGTATTGACGGATGCAACCAGGTGGCGTACATACGCTACCGTATGGCGACAATTGGAGGCGAACGCATGAGCAAATGGCTTCTGGCAGCGGGCACCCTGTCCCTGGCGACAACGGGCATTCATCTCTTTGCAGGCGGACCGGAGGTGCATGTGCCTCTGCTTGCAAGCAGCCCGTCGGCGCTGCTTAAGACCTATGTCTCGCTTCACTGGCACGCGACGAGCGCCATCCTCCTGATCAACAGTCTCGCCCTGCTGTTTGCCGCCGTGAACGGACGTTACCGTGTGCCCCTCGCCGCTGCGGTGATCGTGCAATATCTCGCCTATGCGGTGCTCTTCATCGGTTACGGCCTTGCCTATCTCGGCTCTCTCTCGACCACGCCGCAATGGGCGGCCTTTCTCCTCATGGCCGCGCTCGGGGCGATCGGCGTGCGCTCGGACAAAGGGTCTCCGTCAACCATGGCCGCCTGAGGCGGTTCGCCGACAGGCAAGCAAGGAACCCATCATGTCGACGGCAATCGCGATCCTGCTTTTCCTCGTCCTTTCCGGTATCGCCGGGCTGCATGCTTACTGGGCGTTCGGCGGACTTTGGCCCTGTGACGACGAGGAAACGCTTGTCCGCACGGTGGTCGGCACGAAGCACCGGACGGTGATGCCGCCGGCCTGGCTGACGCTGGTCGTCGTCGCACTGCTCTTTGCGGCAGCGATCCTGCCATTGTCGGTGACACCCGTCTTTGCCGACATGTTGCCACCGGTCCTTGCCTATGGCGGCCTTGCGGGGCTTGCCGCCGTCTTCGTCGCCCGTGGTCTCGTGGCCTTCACCACCGCCTTTCACCAGCGCCACGGCACGGAGCCCTTCGTGACGCTCGACCGTCGCATCTACGGTCCGCTCTGCCTTGTTATCGGTGCCGGATACCTGGCATTGCTCGTTCTCGAATGATGCCATCCTGGCTCGACGGTCAACATCGCGCAGATGGCCGACCGATCACAGGACTTGCTCATGAAACTACTGATTTCATTAGAGTGTTTGCATCTGATTGGCGCAGTTGCCGCTGTCACATAGCTTTCATCAAAGCTTCATAATGGGGAAAGACTTCGTTGACGCTTGCTGGCCATGCTGCCGGCGTTCGACCGTCCGTCCCATATTTCTGGAGCCCGGCATGTCCGCCGCCCCCGCCGAAATTCTCTCGTTGCGCCGGTTCGGCGACGACCAGATCGTAACGCTCGCCAAGCTGGTGATCGAAACCGCCTTCCAGCCGATCGCAGAAGCGGCGACCGGCACCGTCTTCGGCTACGAATCCCTCATGCGCGGCTTCCAGAAACTCGGCTTTGCCTCGCCGCTGGAACTGCTCGACAAGGCGGAAGAAGAGGGGCAACTGCTGGCGCTCGAGCATATGATCAACAGTCGCGCCGTCGCCGGCTTTGCGACGCTGCCCGATCATTCCGCCCGCACGCTCTTTCTCAATTTCGACTCGCGCCTTGTCGGCGGCGAAGGCGACATTGTCGAACGCCTCGTCAACCACCTGAAGCGTGCCAACATCGCCCCGTCGGCACTCTGTTTCGAGCTTTCAGAGCGCTTCGACGGCGGCAAGATGCCGGATTTCTCGGCCCTCGTGCGCGATCTCCGCCTTGCCGGCTTCAAGCTGGCGATTGACGATTTCGGCGCCGGCTTCAACGGGCTGAAGCTGCTCTGCGACCAGCCGGTCGATTATGTGAAGATCGACAGGCATTTCATCTCCGGCATCGAGGCCGATGCCCGCAAGCGACATCTGGTCCGCCACACGGTCAACACCGCCCATGTGCTCGGCACCCGGGTGATTGCCGAAGGCGTCGAGACCGAGGCGGAATTCCTCACCTGCCGCGACCTCGGCTGTGATCTGGTGCAAGGCTATTACGTTGCCCGGCCGACGACGCATCTGAGCGAGCTTCTGCCCGCCTATCCGCATCTCGATCAGAGCGTCGTCAGTAGGCGGTCCTCGTCTTCGCTCGACGGTATCCTGATCCGCAAGCAGATCGAGCAACTGCCGACCGTTCGCGAAAGCGACGAACTCGATTCCGTCTTCGATCTCTTCCGGCGTAATCCGCGCCAGGGCTTCTTCCCAGTCTTGAATGCCAATGGCGAGCCGCGCGGCATCCTGCACGAATATCACGTCAAGGAGCTGATCTATCACCCCTTCGGCCGCGATCTCCTGAAGAACCGGATCTACCAGCGGCGGATATCGCATTTCGCAAGCCCTGCGCCGATCGCCGATCTCGACACGCCGGCGGATGAGATGCTGAAGATCTTCGCCGGCATGGACGGCAGCGATTGCCTGATCCTGACGGAGAACATGCGCTACGCCGGCACGCTCTCGGCCTCGTCGCTTCTGAAGATCATCAACGAAAAGCAATTGAAGATGGCGCAGGAGCAAAACCCGCTGACGGGCCTGCCCGGCAACCGCGCCATCCGCGACTATGTCCAGGACGCGATCCTCGACGGCGATCATGCCCGCTATTTCTGCTATTGCGACTTCGACGACTTCAAGCCCTTCAACGATACCTACGGCTTCCAGAAGGGCGATCTCGCCATCACGCTCTTTGCCGCCCTTCTCAGGCGCCATTTCATCGGTGAGGAGAAATTCCTCGGCCATGTCGGCGGCGACGACTTTTTCGTCGGCGTCAGCGGCTGTTCGGTGGAGGAACTGGAGGCGGTGCTGAACCGCCTGCTCGACAATTTTCGCTCCGACGTTTGCCAGCTTTATTCACCGGAGCATCAGGCGGAAGGTCGCATCAGCGGCCATGGCCGCGATGGTGCGCCGAAGGAGTTTCCGCTGATGCGCTGCTCGATCGCCGTCCTCGGGCTGCCGGAAGGCTTCGTCTTCTCCGACGCCCAGGCCGTCAGCGCCCGCATCGCCGAAATCAAGTCGCGCGCCAAGGCGAGCGAGGCCGGTCTGGTGATGGACGCGCTCGGCGGCTGAGTAGCGCCCTCGACGACCGGCCGCGCGACAATCAGCCTTTTCGCCTCGCGTTTCCGGCGCTACCTATGCGCCTTGAGAATTCGCGAGGTAAAGCCATGTCTCTTCCATCGGAAATGCAATTCGTCGACCTCCCGGCCCCGGGCGGGCCGGAAAACATGATCCTGAAGAAAGGACCGTTGCCGGAGGTCAAGCCGGGCGACATCCTCGTTCGGGTGGAGGCGGCCGGCATCAACCGTCCGGACGTTTTGCAGCGCAAGGGCGACTATCCGCCGCCGCCCGGCGCAAGCCCGATCCTCGGCCTGGAAGTGGCAGGTGAAGTCGTGGCGCTCGGCGAGGGGGCACAAGGGTTCCGGATCGGCGACAAGGTCTGCGCGCTCGCCAATGGCGGCGGCTATGCGGAATATACGGCAGTGCCCGCGAGCCAGGCGCTCGCCTGGCCCAGGGGTTATGACGCCGTGAAGGCGGCCGCCCTGCCGGAAACCTTCTTCACGGTCTGGGCCAATGTCTTCGACATGGCCGGCCTGAAGGCGGGTGAGACGATCCTCATCCATGGCGGTTCCAGCGGCATAGGCACGACGGCGATCCAACTTGCCAAGGCCTTCGGCGCCGAGGTCTTCGTGACGGCCGGGAGTGCCGAGAAATGTCGGGCCTGCGAAGCGCTCGGCGCCAGGCGGGCGATCAACTATCGCGACGAGGACTTCAAATCGGTCGTACTCGAAGAGACCGGTGGGCGCGGCGTCGATGTCATTCTCGATATGGTCGGCGGCCGCTACTTCGACCGCAATATCGGCTCGCTCGCCAAGGACGGCCGCCTGTCGATCATCGCTTTCCTCGGCGGCGCCAAGGTCGAGGCGGCGAACATCGCGCCGATCCTGACCAAAAGGCTGCATGTCATGGGTTCGGCCCTGCGCCCGCGCACGGCGGCGGAAAAGCAGGCGATCCGCGACGGCTTGGTGGAAAAGGTTTGGCCATTGCTGGAAACAGGCAAGGTCGCGCCAGTCATCCATTCCGTCCTGCCCTTCAGCGCGGTTGCCGACGGCCATCGACAGATGGAGGAGGGCGACCATATCGGCAAGATCATCATGTCCCTGTGATCCCTCGGACCATTAGCCCGCAATTCGCGGTGCGACGGGAAAACGATCTTCGACCATCGTCGCCCTTGTAATCGCTGACGGATCGCTTACCTTCAAATCATCAGCAACGAACAGAAAGGAAGGTGGTCCAATGTCTAATGAGATTTCGGTCTTGGTGAAGGGCATGGAAGAGGTGAAGGTGTCGAGGCAGCCCTCGGCGTAATCCCCGCCTTCCTTCGGGTTTAACAGCCCGGGCCAGTCATACGGCCAAAACTCATGGAAGGGTCGCCTCGCGCGGCCCTTTTCCATTTTCGGGACTTGCTCAGGACCAAGCCTCGCCTAACCGGCCGACCCGGCCGGCGCTGTGTCTTGGATCAGCAGCCAGGGGTTCGGTTCATTACCGATGAACTCGTCCCGGACATGCTTCAGCACTTTCCTCTGCCCGGCAAAGGGCACCATCTGGAGCGCTTCGTCAAAGCTTGCCCAGCGAAACTCGCTGTGTTCGGCATTGAGCCGGACCGTGGCGCCCTCAGCCGCAAAGCCGACGAAGACGGGCAGCAGACTGATGGCGTTGGGGTCGGCCTCGTAAAATTGCTCGCAGATGTCGGCGGAATAGAAACGGTCGGGCCGCAGCCCCGTTTCCTCCTCGACTTCGCGCAGGCCCGCCTGCCAGGCCGTCTCATCCGCTTCGATCGCGCCGGCAACCTGGCACCAGGTTCCCGCGAGTGTTCCGGAGCGCTTCAGAAGGAGTACCTCGAAGGTGCTCCCGGCCGGGCGGAGAACGACGACCGAAACGGCAAAGCTCCTGATCGGTATTTCATGCATCGCGCGCGTCCTTCTCATTCAACCGGCGGACCATGCAACGCAAACCGCCGGCGCTCAACTTAAGCGATGGCCCGTCGAACCAGCGCCATCATATGCCGATGCGTCCGATCGCCGGGATCTTGATGCCGGGATTGGCGAAGTCGAAGCCTGCGACCAGGCCGAAGAAATGCAGCTCAAGGCCGCTGCGAACACCCGCCGAGATGCCGGCCAGGCCATAGAGCGTGGCGTGCAGGTCGCGCCCGTCGGCATCGATCTGGAACAGCTTGCCCTCCGGCAGATAGTCGCGGCCGACGGCATCCGGCGGCAGAACGGCGCCGAGTTCCGGCACGGTGCGCAGCACGTGGGCGACGAAGGTGTTGGAGTTCGGGCCGGGCCAGATCCGGTAGCCGCCGGGCGAAGCATAGGGATAGCTGGCGATTGCCGCCTCGATCTTCGGGATCATTCGCGTGGCGTCGGCACCGGTCACCGAGACGACCAGCCGCGGCTCATTCGAGTACCAGCGTGCATCCGCCGGATAGCCGTTCTTGCGGATTGGTTTGCCCCAGCCGACTTTGTCGTAGCGATCATAGGCGGTGGCACCCTGATCCTTGGTCACGATCCAGGCGTGGCTCGCGACAGCGCCCTTCATGCCGCCCGTGGTTGCCGAGAACACGTAGATTGCCGCGTCCGCGCTTTCTGCCGCTTTCGGCAGGATGCCGGCCGAGGACCAATCGGCGTCGCGCCAGCTTTGCGGCCGGTCCCGCATGTACCACCAGCCGGCCGAGGCCAGCGCCGGCAGCAAGTAGATGACGAGAAAGGCGGCGGCCAGCCTGCGGGCGAATTTCATGAAAACTCCGTTTCTTGCCGGTAAAATCCTGCTAAATGCACGGAGCAATTTCGGATATTTGAGGGCAAGGCATGTCAAATCCCGTTCTCGTCGAAGTTACCCGCGGAAACCTCGTCGAAAGCCGCCACCGCGGCGTGGTCATTGCCGTCGATGGCGACGGCCGGACCGTCTTCTCGCTGGGCGAAACCGACAACGCCGTCTTCCCGCGTTCGGCCTGCAAGGCAATGCAGGCGCTGCCGTTGATGGAAAGCGGCGCGGCCGACGCCTACGGCTTCGGCAACCGTGAACTGGCGCTTGCCTGTTCCTCCCATTCCGGCGAGCCGGAACATGTGGAACTGGCCGCCAAGATGCTGGCCGCTGCCGGCCGCGATGTCTCGGCGCTCGAATGCGGCGCCCATTGGTCGTCCGACCAGAAAACCCTGATTGGCCAGGCCCGCAGCCTGGAAGCGCCGACCGCGCTGCACAACAATTGCTCCGGCAAGCATTCCGGCTTCATCTGCGCCTGCTGCCATTCGGGCACCGAGGTGAAGGGGTATGTCGGCTACGACCATCCGCTGCAGCGCGAAATCCGCGGCGCAATGGAAAGCCTGACGGGCGCGATCCTCGCCAAGGACAATTGCGGCGTCGACGGCTGCTCGATCCCGACCTATGCGGTGCCGCTGAAGGGGCTTGCACACGGTTTCGCGAAGATGGCGACCGGTGTCGGCCTCGAAGCCGAACGTGCCCGCGCCTCGAAGCGGCTGATCGATGCCTGCATGGCCGAGCCCTTCTATGTTGCCGGCACCAAGCGCGCTTGCACACGACTGATGAAGACGGCGCCCGGACGTATCTTTGCCAAGACCGGTGCGGAAGGCGTGTTCTGCGCCGCCATTCCGGAAAAAGGCATCGCCATCGCGCTGAAGTGCGAGGATGGTACGACCCGGGCTGCCGAAGCCATGGTCGCGGCAACGCTTGCCCGCTTCTTCCGGGACGAGCCCGAACTGCACGCGGCGCTGATGGCGCAGGCCAACCATTCCATGCACAATTGGAACGGCATCCATGTCGGCGACGTCAGGGTGACGGACGCTTTCGCCGCCTGAGCCGCTGCGGGGCGGGTCGTTTCGGCCCGCTCAATTTTCCGACGGTCCGCCCGTTGGCGCCGCGCCGCCATCAAGCGCCGATGATCGCAACGTCCGTGCCGTCATAAGGGGCGAGCATGCCGTCGCTGATCTCGTTGGGAACGATGAAGCCCGCGAGCTCAGGGATCGCGGCCACGTGGTGCGGCGAGACCGCATCGAATTTTTCCACCGTTGCGAGCACGTAGGTTTCCGCGGCCTGGCCGAGGATCGCCCGCTTGACGGCCGCCTCCTCGAAGTCGCCGGTTGAAACACCGTGGGCCCGGTGAATGGCGGTGACGCCGAGGAAGAACAGGTCGGCTCGGATGCCGGCAATCGCTGCAAGCGCTGCTGCTCCCGTCGCGACCATCGAATGCTTGCAGAGCCGCCCGCCGATCAGGATTACCTCCGCCTCGTGGCGCTCGAGTTCGGCGGCGATCGTCGGGCTGTGGGTGACGACGGTCAGCCGCATGTCGCGCGGCAGCGCCCGGGCAATCTCTGCATTGCTCGTGCCGCCGTCGAGGAAGATCGTCTGACCGGCCTCGATCATCGCAGCCGCCTTTTGTCCGAGCCGGCGCTTGACGTCGCCGGCAATCTCCTGACGCGCCGCAAAGTTGGGCAGCGGCGGCACCAGGGGCAGCGCGCCGCCATGCACGCGTTTCAGCAACCCCTCCGCCGCCATTTCGCGCAGATCGCGCCGGATCGTGTCTTCGGACAGGTTCAACTCGTCGGCCATGCGCTTTGCGACGACCTCGCCGTCTCGTGCCAGTCGCGCCGAAATCAAAGCCCGCCTCTGTATCGTCAGCATGAAATGTCTCCTTGACTCTTCACGATATTGCACGAAATATCATGAATATTCCAGAATAATCTGGATCGTTCATCGCATCTCGGGAGAGAAAAATGCTGATCTTGATCGCAGGCCCCTATCGTTCTGGAACCGGGGACGACCCGGCCAAAATGGCCGCCAATCTGAAGCGGCTGGAAGAGCCGTCCTATGCGCTGTTCAAGGCGGGCCATGTGCCTGTCATCGGCGAGTGGGTGGCGCTGCCGGTCTGGCATGCGGCCGGCGGGGCGCGGATCGGCGACGACCTCTATGAGGAGATTTTTCATCCGGTGGCGGGCCGGTTGCTGGCGCTCTGCGATGCGGTTCTGCGCCTGCCGGGCGACAGCAAGGGGGCGGACAACGACGTGCGCATCGCCCGTGAGCGCGGAATTCCCGTCTACTATCGCCTGGAGGACGTGCCCGGCTGCAGCGAGCCGCTGGTCGCGTGAACGTGCAAGGCCCGGCAGCTGTAGCCTGCCGGGCACCCTAACGACGGCGGACGACGGCGATCCTTCGCCGCCTTGCCACTTCTGCTTGTCAATCGAGGTGACTTCCTTTCTTCTGCGGCCGGTCTTTGCTCTGGAGCGACACGGCAGGAAGCGTACGGTTCTCCGTTGCATGCCGCTTCGACCCACCGCAATTGACAGAGCCGGATCGGTTGATCGACATCACGTAAACCGATCCGCATGATCGCAGAGGAGAACTTAAAGTGTTGAAACTGTTCTACGCCCCCGCAACCTGTTCATTGGCCTCGCATATCGCGCTGGAAGAAGCGGGCGCCGAGTATGAGGCGCGCCGTGTCGATTTTTCGACAGCCGAGCAGACCAAGCCCGACTATCTCGCGGTGAACCCGAAGGCGCGGGTCCCCGCACTCCTGACCGACCGGGGCGTCATCACCGAAACGCCGGCGATCCTGACCTATATCGCGCAGGCCTTTCCGGCCGCGAAACTCGCCCCGGCGAACGACGCCTTTGCCTTCGCGCAACTGCAGTCGTTTCTGAATTACCTCTGCTCGACGGTGCACATCGCCCACGCCCATGGTCGCCGCGGTGCACGCTGGGCCGACGATCCGGCCGCGCATGAGGCGATGAAGGCCAAGGTCGCCTCCAACATGACCGCCTGCTACGAACTGATCGAAAGCAAGATGTTCGAAGGGCCGTTCGTTTTTGGCGAGAGCTATTCGATCGCCGATCCCTATCTTTTCACCGTCGCCGGCTGGATCGAGCCCGATGGTGTGGATCCCGCGCGCTTCCCCAAAATCGTCGATCATCGCAACCGCATGACCGCACGCCCGGCCGTCGCCCGGGTGCTGGCAGCGCTGAAGGTCTGAACCATCGAGCCTGCGGCTACATCAGGATGTAGTTCTTCGGCTGCGGTAGAGGCGGAAGGTTGGTCTCGCCGAGCGCCTCGCGCAGATTGATTTCGATGGTCTCGGCAAGAGCGACGATCGGCAGGTCGTTCGGCAATACGCCGAACGGCTCCTCCAGCTCGTCGCCGAGCGCGTCGAGGCCGAAGAAGGTGTAGGCGACGAGCGCTGTGACAAACGGCGTCGCCCAGCCGAGCGCATCGGCGAAGCCGAAAGGCAGCAGGAAGCAGAAGAGATAGGCTGTGCGGTGCAGGAGCAGCGTATAGCCGAACGGCACGGGGGTGTTGCGGATCCGCTCGCAGGCCGCGAGCATGGCCGAAATCCTGCCGAGCGTGCCATCCAGCTGTACCCACTGAAAGTCGCTGATCGTTCCGGTTCCCCGCAGGCCGGCGAGAATGCGGCCCATTTCGCGCAGCAGAAAATCCGGTCCGTTGCGGCTGGCCTTGTAGCCGGCAGCAAGATCCGCCGGCAACCGCGCCAGCGGCCTGCCGACATCGCTTCCAGGCCGCAAATGGCAGACCAGTGCGTGGCCAAAGGCGATCGTGATGTCGAGCAACCGCTGCCGCTCGGCCTCGGCAAGGATCAGCGTCTGGCGGGCGAGGTCGCGCGCGGTAAAGATCAACTGTCCCCAGTCCTTTCGCGCCTCCCACCAGCGGTCGTAGCAGGCATTGTTACGGAAGCCGAGAAACACGGAGAGTGCGATACCGAGCAGCGCGAAGGGGCCGCTGTTGACGCTCGGCACGAGGCCTGGATCGACGCGGTGCGCCCAGACGACGAGGGCGGAGAGGGCAAAGACGAACAGCACTTGCGGAAAGATCCGCTGAATGACCGACCCTCGGAGGATGAAGAAGAGTTTCAAAAGGGTAGGGCGGTTGCGAACGATCATGGGAATACCTGTCCGGCTGTTCGCTTAACCGGTATAGGCGCAAGCTTCGAAATGGAAGGGCCGTCCGTTCGGTGACGTTCCCCGCATAGCCAGGATTATTTTGCCTGTGATGTCGGGCGTTCTCTCTGCCGCTCGTCCTTGGCGTGTAACGCCAACAGGGAGGCAATGACGATGCGCAAGGTGGTTGCAGGCATGCAGATGTCCATCGACGGTCTGATCGATGGGCCGGATGGCTATACGGATTGGGTTGAGTCCTGGTCGGACACGTTCGACCTCCTGCCCGAGATCGACGCCTGCGTCCTTGGGAACGGCATGTATTCGGGCTACGAGCAATATTGGACCGCGATTAAGCGCGACCCGCATGCGCCGCTGGAATTCACCGGCCAGCTTCCGACGTCCGAAGAAATCGAATATGCGGACTTCGCACTTGGCACGCCGCATTACGTCCTCTCGAAAACCCGCTCCGACGTCGAATGGGAAAACGCCAGGATCGTGCGCGACGCCTCCGAAATCGAGGCGCTCAAGCGGGCGCCGGGCCGCACCATCTATGTCGTCGGCGGCGCGCGCACGGTGTCGAGCCTGATGGATCACGGCCTGATCGACGAGCTGCGGCTCACCATCCACCCGCTCGTGGTCGGCAAGGGGAAAGCGCTGTTCGACACCGTGGCCGCGCGTCATCACGTGCAGCTCGATGACCTGAAGCGGCTGGATGGCGGCAGGGTCTGCCTGGTCTACAAGGTCGGCGGCGGAGCCTGACCGGCATCGAGGAAGCTCGCGGTGAGCCGCTTCGGCGCCTTTTCGCGCCAGGCGGCAACCAGTCGCCCGGTGAGGCTTTGGTCGTCGATCTCCGCGAGCCGCACTAGCATGGCGGGCCAGCCCTTGTAGTGATCCGTTTGAAAGTAGAGCCTTGGATCGAGCTCCAGCAGCATTTCCTTTTCTTCGAGCGCGCACATGACGACCAGCGTCTCGCCATCCTTCATGCGCACAAAACTCTTGTCCTTCACCAGCAGCGCCGGCGTGCCGTAGGACGTGCCGACCGTCACTTCGGGCAGGCCGGCGGCCTCCGCCAGCCTGACGACACGGATGAAGTTGCGCTCGAGATCGTCGCTCATCCGGCCAGCATATCACATCGCGGCTGCAAAGCCGCAGGCCCTAGAGGCGGCTGCCGGTGCACTCCGCCGTGCGAGGCCACGGCCAGCCCGGGAAGGGCAGGTCGCCGAGTTCGCGCTCATCCATCCGCTCGAGATCCGGATGCTGCAGCGGATCGCGCGCCCAGGCGAGCGGCGCATCGTCTCTTCGGTTGTCGGATGTTTTGAGCGGCGTCAGTTTCGAGAGAAGCCTAAACATGGCGGACCATCCTTTCGATGCTTGGATGATCCGCCTGTCCTGTTATCTTTTCAATTGAGAATGGCAGAGACCTCGTTTAGAAAAACTATATGAGAGATCTGAATTCCGTGCATTTGAACGGGCTGCGCGCCGTCGAGGCTGCCGGCAGGCTGGGCTCGCTGGCTGCCGCAGCCGAGGAATTGGGCGTGACCGCGGGCGCCGTCAGCCAGCAGATCGCCAAGGCGGAGGCCCAGCTTGGCCGCGTGCTGTTCGAGCGCACGCCCCGCGGCCTCGTGCCGACCGATTTCGGCCAACGCTTCCTCGCGCGCATCGGCAACGCCTTTCACGAACTGGCGGAGGCCGTGGCTTCGGCGCGTCGGCGCGACGAGTCGGTGCTGACGATCTCGGTCGCGCCGGTCTTTGCCGCCCGCTGGCTGGTCTATCGGCTGAACCGTTTTGCCGAACGCCATCCCGACATTCGCCTGCGCATCGACGCGACGACCAAGCTCGTCAATCTCGACACGTCGGACGTGGATGTCGGCATCCGCGTCGGTACGGGGGAATGGCCGGGGGTGAAGTCCGAGCCTCTTCTGCAGCAGGAGGTTTTTCCGGTCTGTTCGCCGGCGATGGCCGAAGGGCTTCGGAAGCCTGCAGATATTCTAAAACTGCCGGCCGTTATCGACGGCCATTCGATGTTCAGCTGGGAGGTGTGGCTCCGTGAAGTCGGGCTCTCGGGCGCGGAAATGAACGTGCGCCACACCTTCAACGAGGCGTCGCTGGTGCTCGATGCCGCGATCTCCGGGCAAGGGGTAATGCTCGCCTGGCAGACGCTCGCCGGTTTCGCGATCGCGCAGGGCAGCCTTGTGGTGCCGTTCGGCATCCGGGTGCCGACGGGCTTTGGCCACTACTTCGTCAGCGCGCCGTCACGGCGCGAGAGCAAGGCCGCCAAGGCGTTCAAGCGCTGGGTCCGCGACGAGGTGGAGGAGGGCATGCGCCTGCTCGACATCAAGGCGCCGCGTGTTGGCTTTAAAGCGGCGACCATGGGCTGATCGCGGGAAGGCCCCCTATTGACCGCTCCTCAGTCCGCCAGCTCTTTCAGCCGTTCTTCCATCATCGCCTTGAAGGCCGGGCGGGCATGGCAGCGGGCAAGCCAGGCCGAAACCCGCGGATGCTTTTCGAACAGCTGCGTCTGGCTCATGGCGTAGCGGAAGACCTCCGCGAGATTGAGGTCGGCGACGGTGAAGCGATCGCCGACGAGATAGTCGCGTCCGTCGAGGTGGCTTTCCATGCGGGCAAAGACTTTGTCGAGCGACGTCACGCATCTGGCGATCGTCGCCTTGCCTTCGTCGGTGTTCTCGGTCCCGTAGTCGTAGGTCAGGATGATCTCCACGGCGTGCGGCTCGACCTCGGTCGCCCCCCACATCGTCCAGTTGCCGACCAGGCCTTCCTCGGCGATATCGGCAGGCGCCAGTGGCCCGCCGTGTTTGCGCGCAAGATAGAGATTGTTGGCAAGCGATTCCGTCAGCACCACGCCCTCATCCTCGATCGCGGGGATCAGCCCCATCGGGTTGACGGCGAGGAAAGCCGGCGACTTGGTGTTGATCGGCGCATCGGCAGCCAGAGGATCGGCGACACGGCGCGCCTGGATGACTGGCACCGATTGGAAAGGGATGCCGAGCTCCCGCGCCATCCAGTAGTTGCGCGATGCGCGCGAGCGATAGACCCCATAGATCGTCAGCATGTCGATTTCCTCCCGTCCTGCGTTGTCATCTGTCTTAGGCAAGCGCCGGGGGCGACGGAAGCGGGCGGCGCTGATAGCACACATGAAATCTTTTGATGCGCCGTGCGGCGCTTTGCCGGCTTGCCTTTGCGGCCGCGGATCTTTAGCTGTCGCTGGTCGGTTTGGGGATAGATTTGGCAGGGATTTTGGGGGATCGGTTGACGAACTTGGCGGCGCGCATGCTTTGCGCGCTGGTTCTCGTCGTTTCGGCCTTGATCCAGCAGCCGGCCGCCGCCATGCCGCGGTCGCCGGATGCGACCGCCTACGTGCTCCCCGATGGCAGCCTTGCCGATCTCTGCCTCTCGGGCCACGACGATCCCGATGGAAAAGGTGGCGCGACGGGGCATGGGTGCCAGTCCTGCTGCCTGGTTGCGCCCGCCGACCTGCCGGCGCCTTACCCGGTCGCCTTGCCGTCGCAAGCCCGGACGGCTCCACTTTCCGCTCCGGCCGGCGATTTCGGCTTCGTTCGCTCGGTGCTCTTGACCGGAGCGGGGCCAAGGGCGCCACCAACGGTTTTCTCCGCCTGATACGCGCTTGAACGACAGCTGATCGGCCCATGGGCGTCACTCTTCGACGCGCGTTGCCGCGATCGGCAGTCGTCCCGATCACCAAGAGGCGAAGCCGTGCAAACGGTCCTTCCCGGAGAAAACCATGACAACCGCATCCTTCACCAGCGCCGTGGAAAGCCCCGCGGCCACAGAGCGCGGCATCTCGCTCTACCGCGCCATCTGGCGCTGGCACTTCTTTGCCGGCCTGCTCGTCATCCCCTTCATGATCAGTCTGGCGCTGACCGGTGGGCTTTATCTCTTCAACGACGAGATCGACGATACCGTTTTTGCCTACCGCAACGTCGTGCCCGCAGGCACGGAGCGGATGTCACCCTCCGCAATCGTCGCCACCGCCGTCGAGTCCGTGCCCGGCAGCGCGCCCGTCTCCTACCGCACACCGGCGGATGCGGATCGTTCCGCGCGGGTCACGGTCGGCATCGGCA
This sequence comes from Ensifer sp. ENS09, assembly GCF_014852425.1. Lineage (NCBI taxonomy): Bacteria > Pseudomonadati > Pseudomonadota > Alphaproteobacteria > Hyphomicrobiales > Rhizobiaceae > Ensifer > Ensifer sp. ENS09. Next base: position 457,790 of record NZ_JACVBP010000002.1, on the reverse strand, counting down.
AGGCCCGCATGCTGGTCTTCGTCGATCCCTATACTGGCGCCATTCTCGACCGGGTCGCGCCATCGGAGGAATTCAACCAGGTGGTCGAGGACCTGCACAGCCTCGACTATTTCGGCAAGTCGGTCGAAACGATCATCGAGATCGTTGCGGGCTTTGCCATCCTGTTGGTCTTCACCGGCATCTATCTCTGGTGGCCGCGCCAGCAGACCGGCGGTGTTCTGACCGTGCGCGGCACGCCGGCGCGTCGCGTCTTCTGGCGCGATCTCCATGCCGTGACCGGTATCGGGGCCGGCCTGCTGATCGTCTTTCTCGCCTTTTCGGGGCTTTTGTGGTCGGGCTATTGGGGTGCGACTGTCAATGGCAAGCTGACGGCGATGGGGCTCGGTTATCCGGCAGCGCTTTGGGATGAGGTTCCGACCTCCAGCAAGGTGTCGACCGACGTGCTGCCCAAGGCCAATTGGCTGATGGAGAACGCGCCGGTTCCGGCCTCCAGCGGTGCTACGGGTGAGCCGGTCGGGATCGATCGCGCCGTCGCCATCGCGGATGCTGCCGGCATGCTGCCCGGCTACGAACTGGCGATCCCGCTCGACGAGACCGGCGTCTATACGGCAGCGATCTTTCCCGCCGACCTTGCCCGGGAGCGCACGATCCATATCGATCAATATTCCGGCAAGCCGCTCGTCGACATCTCCTTTGGCGATTACCCTGCGCTCGGCAAGGCGATCGAGTGGAGCATCAACGTGCACAAGGGGCAGGAGTGGGGACGTTTCAACCAGCTGCTGATGCTGGCCGCCTGCATTTCCATCGTGCTGGTTTCCCTTTCCGCCGTCGTCATGTGGTGGAAACGCCGCCCGGCAGGGCGCATCGGCGTGCCCCCGATGCCGCCGCGGCGCAGCGTCTATGTGGGGCTGTGGCTCATGGCGATTGCCTTCGGGTTGGCGTTTCCGTTGACCGGCATTGCGATCGTCGTCATGGTGATTGCCGATCAATTGCTGATGCGCGTTGCGACGGTGCGACGGCGGCTGTCCTGAACAAACAACAAGGGGTGGCGTCGTCCACCCCTTCTATCGCCCGCTGCAACTTGGCCGTTGCAACCTCTACACGATTTTTCTACAGTTATTTAGGAAGAGCTAACTCTTGCTCGTCTAACGTGAAGTGGGGAAAGATCGACCAGCGACGCGACGAAGAGCGTCGGGAGGCCTTGCTTGGCGAAGAACACGTCCCGCAATCCGCGATATGCCGCTCTCAATGCTGGCGGCAACGAGGAAACGCGCCGCCTGATCGATGCCAGCAATCGGCTGGCCGAAGAGGTCGCGCGCATCTTTCCGAGCGAACCCGACATTGCCGACCGGCACTACTGGTTGGAGACGATGATCAACCATGTGCCCGACTACATCTACGCCAAGGATGTCGAGGGGCGGTTCCTGATCGCCAATCAGGTGACGGTTGCCGACAACGGGCTCGAAGCCTTGAAGGATATCGTCGGCAAGACTGATTTCGATCTCCATCCGCCGCAGATGGCCAAGGCGATCGCCGACATCGAGCGTCGCGTCATCGAAACCGGCGAGCCGATCTTCGGCATCGAGGAACGAGCCATCGTCAGCAAGGGCCGCGATCGCTGGCTGATGACCTCCAAGGTTCCGCTGCGCAACAAGAGCGGCAAGATCGTCGGCATCGTCGGCGTCTCGCGTGACATCTCCGACCGCAAGGCGGCCGAGCGGCTGCTCGAAGGGCAGGCGCGCCTGCTGGAAATGATCGCCAACGGCCGGCCGCTCGACGCCTTCTTCCGCGACATGATCCTCTTGATCGAAGCCTTGATGCCGGGCATCAAGGGCTCGGTGCTGCTGCTGTCGGCCGATGGCCGCTATCTCTTCCACGGCGCAGCGCCAAGCCTCGACGAGGCCTATTGCGCGACCATCCACGGCGTCGAGATCGGCCCGCGCATGGGCTCCTGCGGCACGGCCGCCTGGCGCGGCGAGCAGGTGATCGTCTCGGACATTATGATCGATCCGCTCTGGGACGATTATCGCGAGCTGGTGGTTCCCTACGGTTTCCGCGCCTGCTGGTCGACCCCGATCCATTCGCGCGAACGCAAGGTGCTCGGCACTTTTGCGCTGTACTCCGAATCGGTCGGCGTGCCCGACGACGGGCAGAAGGAGCTGATCGCGATGGCGGCGCATCTCGCCGGCATCGCGATCGAGCGCAAGCAGGCGGAAGATCGCATCAGCTTCATGGCGCACCACGACGCGCTGACCGGTCTGCCGAACCGTGCGCTGTTCGAGGAACGGGTCGCCGAGGCGCTGGAAGCCCTGCGCGGCAGCGGCCAGTGGGCCGTGCTCGCCTTCCTCGATCTCGACAATTTCAAGCTGGTCAACGATACGCTCGGCCATGCCGCCGGCGACGAACTCCTGAAGGTCACGGCCTCGCGCATGCGCGCTTCGGTGCGCAAGTCCGACATGGTCGTGCGGGTCGGCGGCGACGAATTCATCCTGCTTTTGAACGGGCTTCCCTGCGAACGCGATATCGTGCTGGCTCGGCTCGAGGATATCCGGCGCGCGATCGCTGCGCCGATGCAGATCGAGGGCCGCAGCCTGCAGGTCACCTGCAGCATGGGGGTCGCCTGTTTTCCCAATCAGGGCAAGACGGTCGGCGAATTGCTCGCCAATGCCGACATGGCGATGTACCGGGCCAAGGAGCTCGGCCGCAACAACCTGCAGGTCTTTACCGAAGAGATGGCCGCCAAGGCCCATGAGAAGCTCAAGCAGCAGGAAGAACTGCGCAAGGCTCTCGCGCGCGACGAGTTCTTCCTGCAGTTCCAGCCGCAGATGAATCTGGCGAATGGCCGCGTGTTCGCCGCCGAAGCCTTGCTGCGCTGGCGTCACCCCGAACGCGGCACGGTCTCGCCGGCCGCCTTCATTCCACTCGCCGAGGAAACCGGGCTGATCGTGCCGATCGGTGACTGGGTGTTGCGCGCCGCCTGCCGCCAGGCCAGGGCCTGGCAGGACGCCGGCCTGCCGCCGCTGATCATCAGCGTCAACGTTTCGGCGCGCCAGTTCCGCGAGCGCAACTGGGCCGCCCACGTTGCGGCAATTCTCGCAGAGACCGGGCTTGACCCGTTCTGCCTCGAATTGGAACTGACCGAGAGCCTGATCATGCAGGACGTCCCGGGCGCGATCGCCACCATGCACGAGCTGCAGGCGATCGGAGTGCATCTGGCGATCGATGATTTCGGCACCGGCTATTCGAGCCTCAGCGCGCTGAAGCGCTTTCCGGTGCGCCGCCTGAAGATCGACCGGTCCTTCGTCGCCGACATCCCGACGGATCTCGACGACAACGCCATCACCGCCGCGATCATTTCGCTGGCCCGGAACCTCGGCCTGCGTGTCATTGCAGAGGGTGTGGAAAACCAGGCCCAAGTCGAATTTCTACGCCAGAGCGGTTGCGACGAGATCCAGGGCTACTTCTTCAGCCGGCCGCTCTCGGCTCCGGATTTCGAGGCGCTCATGCTTCAGCCCCGGTTCAGTATCCACAGCGTTTGAGCCCTGCCGCCCGCGCGACGCAAGCCTCGTTCCAGCCGTAAATGCAAGCATCGCCCCAATCCGTGTGGGCTGTGCGTAGCATTTCGTTAAGCAAATTCATGCAGCACTCCTCATGCCGCACTCAAGCCCCCAGAGTTCGATGTCCTCTTCAGTCCTTTTCTCCCGTCGCCAGTTTCTTCGCACGTCCGGTGTGGCGCTCGCCTCCGCCGGTCTTGCAAGCTGCACTTCGTCGATGAACACGGATGTCTTTCGCTATGAGACGGCGCCGGTGTTCCGCAATCCAGCGGTCGAGGGACGTTTTACCGATCCGCGCGCCGAAGGCATCTATGAAAGGCAGGATGGCCCAGGGCCGGTTCCGACCGGTCTGCCGCCGCAGGGCCTCTATGTCTCGGATATCTATGCCTCGGTGAGCGACAGCGGCTATCAGGTGCCGGAGGTGCCGTTCCGTCAGATCGACGCGCGCTTCTATCGCCAGGAGGTCAGCGACCCCTTCGGCGAGCAGCCGGGCACGATCGTCGTCGATACCGGCGACCGTTACCTCTACCTGATCCAGCCGGGCGGCCGGGCGCTGCGTTACGGCGTCGGCCTCGGTCGCGAGGGTTTCGCCTGGTCCGGCCGCGGCGTCATCCAGTGGAAGCAGAAGTGGCCGCGCTGGACCCCGCCCGACAGCATGGTCGCGCGTCAGCCGCAGCTAAAACCCTATTCGGCCAAGAACGGCGGTATGGCCCCGGGCCTCAACAACCCGCTCGGTTCGCGGGCGCTCTACATCTTCCAGAACGGCCAGGACACGCTCTACCGCGTCCACGGCACGCCCGAATGGAAGTCGATCGGCAAGGCGGTCTCGTCCGGCTGCGTGCGCATGCTCAACCAGGATGTGATGGATCTCTACGATCGCGTTCGCGGCAAGGCGCCTATCCTCGTCATCTGATGACGGGCAGGGGCGGAATCCGCCCCTCTCATTAATGCGCGGCACCTTCTACGTGGAGCGGAAGGCAAGCCGGTCACTCTTCGCCCGGGCCGGCATTGAGCTGTCGCGTCAGCTGATGCAGCGTCTCGCGAATGTCTTCCGCTTGCTTCAGGCTGCATCCCGAAGCCTTGCTGATGCCCGCCAGGATGCCGAAGGCCTCGTTCTTCAGGTCCTGGCCCTTGTCCGTCAGCCGCACGATCACCTGTCGTTCGTCGCTAGGATCGCGCTGGCGGCCGACATACCCGGCTGCCTCCAGGCGTTTGAGAAGCGGCGACAACGTTCCTGAATCCAGTCCGATCTCCTCGCCGATCCGCTTGACGGTCATCTCGTCCTGTTGCCAGAGCGCCAGGAGCACGAGATATTGGGGATAGGTGAGGCCGAAACGATCGAGCAGCGGCTTGTAGGCGCGGTTGAATGCGTGCGCCGCAGAATAGACCGCAAAACACAGCTGCTTGCCGAGCGCTAGTGCTTCCTCGGGAATAGTGTCGCCATGTGCCGCCCTGTTCGCCATGCGCCATTGTCGCAAAAAGACGCCCGAAATGCAATTTGCAAAATTAATTTGCGTACAATTGAATTTTGCGCTATCTAAACCGCATTCACTCAGGAAACGCAAAGGAGACCCCGCCAATGCCCATTCTTTACCGCACCACAGCGTCCGCAACCGGTGGCCGCGCTGGCCAGGCCAAGAGCGCCGACGGCGTGCTCGACATCACGCTCACCGTTCCGAAGGAACTCGGCGGCGACGGCGCCCGCGGCACCAATCCCGAGCAGCTTTTTGCAGCCGGCTACTCGGCCTGCTTCCTCGGCGCGCTGAAATTCGTGGCCGGCAAGGAGAAAGTGAAACTTCCGGAAGACACCACGGTGACGGGAACCGTCGGCATCGGTCCGCGCGAAGATGGCACCGGCTTCGGCATCGACGCCGCACTCGAAATCTCTTCGCCGGGCGTCGACAAGGCCGTGCTCGAAGATCTCGTCCAGAAGGCGCATATCGTTTGCCCCTACAGCCATGCGACCAAGGGCAACATCGACGTGAAGCTCACCGTCGCCTGAGTTTCCTCAGATACCCTATTGAAAGAAACCCGGCGGCCTCCGCCGGGTTTCTTCTATTTCCGGCACGCTTCGTGCCGGTCTACTGTAGAACCTCGATGACCCGCCTGCTTTGCGGGTCGACCAGCACCCTTTGCTGGTTGACGACCACATAGCCGTAGGTTGGCTGCTGCGGGATCGGGTAGACCTCGACCGTGTCGGGCAGGGGCTCGCCCACCACGACGGTGCCGTCATAGGTCACCGATGGGCTGGTTTGCTGAAGGACGTAGGTTTTGACCTCGCCGGGAACGACGACCGTCGTGGTCTGAGCCAGGGCGACGCCGGAAAAGGCAAGGCTCGCTACAAAACTGGCTAGGATGATTTTCTTCATGACAGTACCTCCTGTCCCTAGCCAACGGCCCGGCGACCGATTGGTTCCCCTTCCACGGTGTTGGGCGGTGCTCGAACCGAGGCTTCGGCTGGGCGTTGCTGGAACCTATGGTCCGGCTGGGCGTTGATGAGCAGGAGGTAAAATAGGATGATCGCCAGGCCGAAAACCAGAACCTGCACACTCGCCCAGCGCGAGCTCGAATGCGCAGCCGCGTTGCGCGAGGAGTTCGAACTGCTGACGGATCTCGCCGAGCGGGCAGGGTGGCATTGGGACGAGATCGCTCTGGTTCTACTGGAGCTGACGGACGAATACGCCGCCACACAGCGCGCCGCCGTCGCGGTGAGCGGGCGTCGCCTGAGCGCAGTCACCGTCCCCAAGACGCGGCATTGATGGCGGCACGGCAGGCCGTCGGGTAATGTCACCGCGCCGTTCCGGCACCCCGCGTTGGACTTAAGCTTTCTTCAGAAATTCGGTGCGACGACGCGCCCTGATGGGGTCAGGGCGCGTGGGAATGGATGGGCCGCGTCGGCCGGCCTTGGTTAGCGCCGGCTGAGGCTGCCGAGGATGCCGCGCACCAGGGCGCGGCCAACCTGGGTCGCGACCGTGCGGGCGACCGATTTCATTGCCGCTTCGACGACCGTCTCACGTTGGTAGCCGGAGCTGCGCGGACGCGCCTGCTTGCCGGCCGGTGCCGGCTGATCGTCGTCGCCAAAGCCCGGCAGCGTCCAGCGGCTGCCGCCGGTGCTCGCCTCGCTCGTCTGCTGACCTGCCTGAGCCTGGGCTTCGGCCTGCGCGTCGGACGCCTTCTTGGCGCGTGCTGCCAGGATCTCGTAGGCCGATTCACGGTCGAAATCCTCGTCGTAAAGACCGCGGACCGGGCTGACGTCCATGACCTTCTTTCGCTCGGCCTCGGTCAGCGGGCCGACGCGCGACTGCGGCGGGCGCACCAGCGTGCGCTCGACCATCGAGGGTGCGCCCTTGCCTTCGAGCGTGGAGACGAGAGCCTCACCGGTGCCGAGATTGGTGATCACCGTGGCGCAGTCGAAATCCGGGTTCGGGCGGAAGGTGTCGGCGGCGGTCTTCACCGCCTTCTGGTCGCGCGGCGTGTAGGCGCGCAAGGCATGCTGGACGCGGTTGCCGAGCTGGCCGAGAACCGTGTCCGGCACGTCGAGCGGGTTCTGGGTGACGAAATAGACACCGACGCCCTTGGAGCGGATCAGGCGCACGACCTGTTCGACGCGCTCGATCAGTGCCTTCGGCGCGTCGTTGAAGAGCAGGTGCGCCTCGTCGAAGAAGAACACGAGCTTCGGCTTGTCCGGGTCGCCTACTTCCGGCAGTTCCTCGAACAGTTCCGACAGCAGCCAGAGCAGGAAGGTGGCGTAGAGCCGCGGGTTCATCATCAGCTTGTCGGCGGCAAGCACCGAGATCGCGCCGCGACCGTCATTGGTGGTGCGCATGATGTCGGAAATCTTCAACGCCGGCTCGCCGAAGAAATGTTCGGCACCCTGCTGTTCGAGGATCAGCAGCTCCCGCTGGATCGAGCCCACCGAGGACTTGGAGATGAAACCGAACTGGTTGGAGAGCGCGCTGGCATTGTCGCCCATGTAGTTGAGCAGCGCCTGCAGATCCTTGAGGTCGAGCAGCGGCAGTCCGCCCTCGTCGGCGATCTTGAAGGCGATGTTGAGCACGCCTTCCTGCGCGTCGGTCGCATTCATCAGCCGCGACAGCAGCAGCGGGCCCATCTCCGACATGGTGGTGCGGACGCGGTGGCCCTTTTCGCCGTAGAGATCCCAGAAGATGACCGGGAATTCCTGAAACTCGTACGGGTTTGTCGGCAGGCCGATCTGTTCGGCACGCTTCAAGATGAAATCCTTGGCCTCGCCGATCGCGCCGATGCCGGAGAGGTCGCCCTTGACGTCGGCGCAGAAGACCGGGACGCCGGCGTTGGAAAAGCCTTCGGCGAGCACCTGCAGGGTGATCGTCTTGCCGGTGCCGGTGGCGCCGGTGACCAGGCCGTGGCGGTTGCCGAACTTGAGCTCCAGGTACTCGCCCTTGTTGATCGAATCATCAGGCTTGCGGCTGGTGCCGATAAAGAGCTTGCCTTCTTCCAACATGTGGGCTTCATCTCCGTTTCATCAATGAAAGCGGGCGGTTCGCAGTGTCGCAGGGGCGCGCCGTCATCGAATTGTGCCTGGATTTCTGTTATAGGTGGTGCGGTTGCGCCCGGCAACAAGGCTGTGCCCATCCGCGACCGGAAAGCGGCGATATCGACGGGTCGATAGTCACGGCTCACGGCTTGTTATTTGATGAGCGATCATTTACCTTGACGTCAACGTCAAAAATCCAAAATGAGGGAGTTTCTCCATGAATGAACTGGTCACGCGCGTTGCTGAAAATGTCGGCATCGAGCCGGCAACGGCCGAAAAGGCTGTCGGCATGATTCTCGGCTTCCTGCAGCGCGAAGCCGCCGACGGTCCGGTTGCCCAGATGATCGAAGCGATCCCGGGCGCGTCCGAGCTGATCGCGCAGTACAACGGCGAAGGCACCGGCGGCGGCGGACTGCTCGGCGGTCTGATGTCGGCGATCGGTGGCGGCGGCGTCATGGCGCTTGGCCAGCAGCTGATGAGCCAGGGCCTCGGCATGGGTGAAATCACCGGGCTTGCCAAGGAAACCATCGCATTCGCCAAGGAGAAGGCTGGCGCCGACGTGGTCGACGAAGTCGTCGCTTCGGTTCCGGGTCTCAGCCAGTTCGTCTGATACGGGCGTCTCGACTGCAAAAACAAAACCCACCGGCATCTGCCGGTGGGTTTTTTGTTGACTGCCGCTGGTGTCAGCGTTCGGGTCTGCTTTCCCGTAGCGTCCGTTCGAGTGTGGGCGCCAGCGCGATGCAAAGAACGGCGCCGGCGCCGATGAAGACCGCCCCTGAAGCCCATCCGTAGTGTTCGATTGCGGTTCCGACCGCAACAGGGCCGATGAGCTGCCCGAAGTTGCTGCCCTGCATCAGCAGGCCCATCGCCATTGGCGCAAGCGCCGGACGCGGCGACAGGAGCGGCACCGAAGAGATCAGCGTCGCTGGGATGAGCCCGCCGATCGCGGAAAACAGGATGCAGAGCACCAGAATCAGATGTCCGCCTGACGGGCTCAGGAAAATCCAAAGGCCGGAGACGCCGGTCAAGAGTGCGGCGCTCGCGACCAGCCTGCCGCGGGCGAAACCGCGGGACAGAAGATGGCCGGCGGCCAGATTGCCGAAGACGTTCACCAGCGTGATGACGGCGCTCAGGAGGCCAACGGTTCCAAGCGAGACCTGCAGGCGCTCGATCAGCAGGATCGGCAGAAAGCTCGAAAGCGTGAAGCTCATCAGGCTGTAGAGCGAGAATAGCACGAAGAGCAGCACGGGGCCGCGGCTCGTCAGCGTTTCCGCGGCATCGTCCCTGAAGCGGGTGGTGACACGCGATGCTTGCCGGGACGGCGAAACGGCGAGGAAGATGGAGGCGAGGCTCGCAAGCGTGAGCAAGCCGTTGCTCCACCAGATCGCCTGCCAGTCGGCAAAGGCGGGCCCCGTCAGCATGGCGATCGCCATGCCCGCGGGCATGAAACAGCTCCAGAGCGCAAAGACGACATCGCGGCGCTCCTGCGTCACCAGCCGCATGAGGATGGCGGGGCCGGCGACGACGACAAGCAGAAAGCCGAAGCCCTCGATGATGCGCGACAGTAGAAGCAGCGTGAATGCTGGGCTCGCCGCGCCGGCAAAGGAACCGAACGCCAGCAGTGCCATGCCGATGCCAAGCAGGCGCCGGTCGCCGGCAGCTGTGACGAACGCGCCGGCTGCCATGCCCCCGACGACGCCAACGATGGCGAAGACGGAGGTGATCCAGCCGAGGGCAGGCAGGTTGAGCTCAAGATCGGACTGAAGCAGCGGGCCGGCAATCAGCCCCTTGCCCACCTGCATCGCCGCGACCACGCCGGCCGCAACAACGGTCATCACGCCCGACCAATCGGTTCTTTCGCGAACAAAGGCTGCGGCCATGGCCATCAGGCGATCTCCGCAACGCGGGTGCGTCCGGCAACCAGCGCTGCCGCCAGTTCCGCCACGTGGCGCCCCTGGAAGCGTGCGCCTTCCAGTTCGTTGGCGCTCGGCTGCCGGTCGCCGCCATTGCCGTCGTCGGCCAGCGTCGAGGCGCCATAGGGTGATCCGCCGGTGATTTCGTCCATGCGCATCTGGCCTTTGAAGCTGTAGGGAAGGCCGGTGATCACCATTCCGAGATGCAGCAGTACGGTATGCGTGGCGAGTATCGTCGATTCCTGGCCGCCATGCTGGCTTCCGGTCGAGGTAAAAACGCTGCCGATACGCCCGACCAGGGCATCGCGCGCCCAGATCCCACCCGCCTGGTCGAGAAAGTTCTTCATCTGGGCGGCCATGTTGCCGAACCGCGTCGGCGTGCCGATGATGATCGCGTCATAGTCGGGCAGTTCGGCGACAGTTGCCACCGGCGCATCGTGGTTGCGCTTGTAGCCGGCCTTGACGGCCACGGCTTCCGGGACGATTTCCGGCACGCGCTTGAGCGCGACGGTGGCGCCGGCGGTGCGCGCACCCTCGTCGACGGCCTTCGCCATGGTCTCGATGTGGCCGTAGGAGGAATAGTAGAGCACGAGCACCTTGGTCATTTCGGTTTCCTTTTTGTGGGCGGCATTGCCGTTCACAGAAAAGATGGGTGCTTTTCTTGATCTCTTGGAGTGATATAATTTTCATCAAGATGATCTATGGAATCGATCATGCTGGATGCGCTCACTCTCGATCAGATGCGGACCTTCGTGACCGTCGCCGAAAGCGGAAGCTTCCGGGCCGGTGCCGCCAGGCTCTCACGGGTGCAGTCGGCCGTCAGCCACGCCATCGCCAACATGGAGGCCGAACTCGGTGTCGCCCTGTTCGACCGTTCCGGCCATCGGCCGGTCCTGACGGCGGAAGGGCAGGCGCTGCTCGCCAACGCCCGCGACATCCTGCTCAGAGTGGACGCCATGCGCGCCCGGGCACGCGGGCTCGGCGAAGGCATCGAGCTTGAGCTTTCCCTGGTCGTCGATACGCTGTTTCCGATCGAGACCGTCGGCCTGGCGCTGAAGGAGATGCGGGGCGCCTATCCGGATGTGTCCATCCGGCTTGCGGTCCTGCCGCTCGGCGGGCCGGTCGATGGCCTGGTCGATCGCCGCTTCACGCTCGGCATCACCGTCGGCGAGGATTTCCGCGATCCGGCGATCGCCCGCCGGGCGCTTGCGACGGTCGAACTCGTCGCGGTCGTCGCTGCAAATCATCCCTTGGGCCTGCGCGCAGGGGGAGATGCGCTCGACACTGCCGAGCTTGCGGACCATCTGCAGATCGTCCTGTCGGATCCGTCGCATCGTACGGTCGGGCGCGACTTCGGCGTGCTCTCGCCGCAAACCTGCCGCGTCAGCAGCCAGGACACGAAACATGCGATGATCCGTTCGGGCCTGGGCTGGGGTCGGTTGCCGTTCTGGCAGGTGGAGCGCGACCTTGCCGATGGCCGGCTCGTGCGCATGCCGACGGCCGCCCTCGGCCGCAACAGCCAGGTGGGGGCCGAGGCCTATCTCGTTCACCGGATCGACGAGCCGCTCGGGCCGGCCGCCCGCGTCTTCAACGAGGCTCTCGCCCGGATCTGCGCGGAGGGCTAGCGTCGGCCGTTGAGCGCGAAGGCAAGCGTGAAGACCACCAGCACGACGCCCACGCCGATCGGGCCAGCGATCGGGTTGATAAAGTTCATCAGCGCGCCGGTCGCGCCGGAGCCAGCGGCACTGCCGGCGGCATAGGCGAGCGAAAAGGCGGCACTGCCGGCAACCAGCATGCTGCCGCGATACTCTTCCCCGAGCATGGTGAGTGCTGCCGTATAGAGCGCGAAGCTCGCCGCGCCGATGAAGGCGAAGGTCAGAAGCAGCGCCACGTCGGACGAGAGGAACGGCACGAGAAGATAGCCGGTGGCAGCGACCGCGGCAGCCGAGATCGCCACCCGGCGGCGCGGCAGCCGGTCGAGAAGCACACCGATGAAAGGCTGCGCGAGTGCCGTCGGTATCGCCAGCGCCGTGACGCTGAGCGCGGCAAATGCCTGGCTGTGGCCCGTCTTGACGAAATAGACAGGCATGGCCGAGATCGCCGCGATATCGGCAAAACCGAACATCAGCACCATGAGGATCAGGATTGGCGCCTTCTTGAAAAAGGCAAAGAGGTCACGCGTCGAGGTGGGTTCCGGCCGGGTGCGGGCGCCCATGGTCAGCAGCCCCGTGAGGAAGGCGACGAGTGCGATATAGATCGCCAAGAGGGCAAAGCCGAGACCGCCGCTGGTGCCGAGCAACGGGATCGCCAGCGGACCCGCGGCAAAGCCGCCGCACATGCCGGCGCCATAGAGGCCGGAGACGCGGCCGCGCAGCCGGTCCGGGCAGGCGATGTTCAGCCACGCTTCACCAAGCATGAAGACCATGCTGACGAAGAAACCGAGGGCAAAGCGGGCGATAAACCAGATGACGAGTTCCGACGTCGAGGCAAGTGTCGCGAGACAGATGGAACAGCCGATGAGGCTGGCGATGATCAGCTTGTCGGCCGAGGCGAGCCGCGTCAGCCGGCCGAGAATAAGCGTCGCAACACCGAGACCGGCGGCAAAGCCCATGGCATTGAGGCCGATCATGCCGGCCGAAACGCCGCGGCTCTCAAGCGAAAGCGAGATCAGCGGATAGGTGAGCCCCTGCGCCACCGAGAAGGCGGTGACACCGAGAACGACGGCGATGATCGCCGGCCAGTCGGGAGCAAAATCGCTCGCCTGCGCCTCATGCAACGACATCGCCCCCTCCCTACGATCCGTGTCCTAGAGGCGATGTCCATATCGTATCCGCCGCCGGCAGGGAATTGGCCGGCAGTGAAATGACCGAGCGGGATGAGGAAAAGTGGATGCGGTTTCCATCCGCATCCCGCCCAACCTAAGATCAGGCGGCCTTGTCCCAGGCGGGCGCGAGGCCTTCTGGGTTGACGATGCGGCCGTCCGCACGCGCAAGCGCGTGGATCTCTGCCATTTCGCCGTCGCCGAGCGCGAAGTCGAAGATCGCGAAGTTTTCCTTCAGGCGATCGATCGTCGCGGTCTTCGAAAGCGTGATCACGTCCTTCTGCTGCACCAGCCAGCGCAGCGCGACTTGCGCGGCGGTCTTGCCGTGGCGGGCGCCGATCTCCTTCAGGAGCGGATCGTTCGGCACCTTGCCGTTCGCCATCGCGTAATAGGCGGTGATCGACATGCCGTGCTTGCGGGCGGTCTGGAGCACCTTGGTCTGGTCGAGATAGGGGTGGTACTCGACCTGGTTGGTGGCAACAGGCGCGTCGCTGAGCTTCACGGCCTCTTCCATCTGCGCCGTGTTGAAGTTGCTGATGCCGATATGGCGGACCTTGCCGGCCTTGTGCACGTCATTGAGGGCGCCGATGCGCTCGGCCATCGGCACGTCGCTGCCGCCCGGCCAGTGCAGGAGCAGCAGATCGACATGGTCGGTCCTCAGCTTCTTCAGGCTTTCGTCGACCGAAGCGAGGAAGTCGCGATGGGCATATTTGTCGACCCAGACCTTGGTGGTGAGGAAGATATCGGCACGGGAGACACCGGAATTCTGGATCGCTTCGCCGACTTCGGCCTCGTTGCCGTAGATCTGTGCGGTGTCCACGTGGTGGAAGCCGAGCTTCAAGGCTTCCGGCAGAACGCGCAGCACATCGGCGCCGGGCATGCGGAAAGTGCCGAAGCCGAGCGCCGGAATGTTGGCGCCGTTGGAATTGACGGAATGCATGGTTGGTAACTCCTTGTACTTGGCATGTCATGCTTGATGCGCGCCCGGCCGCTTGGCCGGGCGAAAAAGGAATGAGGCTATAGGTGGTCCTCGGGAACGGCGGTTCAAGCCGTTTGGTAGGCCGCCCCGGTGCGACGATCAAGGGCGCCGCTAAGTAGCGTCAAAAGCAGGGCTGCGGCGACGAGCAGGGCACCGATGACGGGCGTCATGCCGAGGCCGAGCGGCGAGGCGACGATCACGCCACCGAGCCAGGCACCGACGGCGATGCCGAGGTTGAAGGCCGCGATGTTGAGCGCCGAGGCGACATCGACGGCTCCGGGACGGTGTTGCTTGGCAAGCTGTACGACATAGAGCTGCAAGCCGGGTACATTGGCAAAGGACAGGAAGCCGAGGGCTGCAAGCGTCACCAGCGTCAGCACCGGCGAGGGGGCGGTAAAGGTGAAGAGCACGAGCACGGCCGCCTGCGCCAGGAAGAGGCCGATCAGCGCCTTCACCGGGTCGCGGTTGGCGATCTTGCCGCCGGCAATGTTGCCGATGGCGATCGCGATCCCGTAGAGCACCAGGATCAGGCTGACGGCGCTTTCCGAAAAGCCGGTGATGTCCTGCAGGATCGGCGCGAGGAACGTGAAGGCGACGAAGGTGCCGCCGTAACCGAGCGCGGTCATGGCAAAGACGATCAGCAGGCGGCCGGAGCCGAGCACGCGGACCTGGTCGATGAGCTTTGCCGGCGGGGCCTTGGAGAGCGTGTTCGGCAACAGGGCCGCGATCGCGACAAGAGCGACGACGCCGAGACCGGTCACGGCCCAGAAGGTGGCGCGCCAGCCGAAGGTCTGGCCGATCCAGGTGCCGAGCGGCACGCCGGTGACGATCGCGACCGTGAGGCCCATGAACATCATAGCAATGGCCGAGGCGCGGCGGTCTTCCGGTACCAGGGCGGCGGCAATGGTCGAACCGACCGAGAAGAATACGCCATGGGCAAAGGCGGAAATGACGCGGGCGACGAGCAGCGGTTCATAGCTCGGCGACAATGCGGCGGCGGCATTGCCGACGATGAACAGCGCCATCAGGCCGATCAGCAGCGGCTTTCGCTCGATCCGCCCGGTGAGGGCGGTCAGCACCGGCGCGCCGAAGGTGACGCCGAGCGCATAGACGCTGACGATCAGGCCGGCGAGCGGCAGGGTGACATTGAGGTCGGTGGCGACAGTCGGCAGCAGGCCGACGATCACGAATTCCGTGGTTCCGATCGCATAGGCCGCGATCGTCAGCGCAAGTATGGCAATGGGCACGACGAGACCTTTCCCACCCGGCTGGGAGCACCGGGCGTATGGCTGTTGTTGAAGTCGGGCGGAATATGAGCCTTTGCACTCATCGCGATAATACGCATAATCAGACAAACGTTTGTGAATTTAGTTCAAAGGACGAGCATGGACAACCGGGCGGGTGAGATGGAGGTTTTTGTCGCCGTGTCGGAGACCCGCAGCTTTTCTGCTGCGGCGCGTCGTCTGAAACTGTCGCCGTCGGCGGTCAGCAAGCTGGTGACCCGCATCGAGGATCGGCTCGGCACGCGTCTTCTCGTGCGCTCGACCCGCACCTTGCAGCTCACACCGGAGGGCGAAGTCTATTTCCAGCGGGCGCAACGGATCCTCGGAGATATTGCCGAGACCGAGCATGTCGTTGCCGCCGGCGGACGCATGGCGCCGCGCGGGCTCTTGCGGGTGAACGCCGCCGTCGGTTTCGGCGAGCGCTACATCATGCCGCTCGCGCCGGAGTTCCTGGCGCGATACCCGGAAGTCCAGCTCGACCTGACGCTGACCGATAGCATGATCGATGTGGTGGGCGAACGCACGGACGTGGCGATCCGCACCGGACCGCTGCGTGATTCATCCCTGAAGGCGCGCAAGCTGATGGAAACCCGGCCGGTGGTGATCGCCTCGCCCGCCTACCTGGAAAAGCACGGGATCCCGAAAACCCCTGACGATCTCGACGGCCACAACTGCATTCGTTTCAATTTCCGCCGAAGCGTCGACGAATGGGCGTTTCGCATGCCCGGTCAGTCTCAGGTCGCGCACCGAACGGTCTCCGGCAATATGCAGGTTTCGAGCGGCTCGATCGTCCGACAGCTCTGCCTTGCCGGGGTCGGCATCGGCCGGATCGGCCGGTTTCATGTCGAGCCGGATTTCGGGGCCGGAACGCTGGTTCCGCTGCTCGAGGACTATCAGTCGGGTGATATCGAGACGGTCTACGCCGTCTATGCCGGCCACGAGCATCTCGCGGCCCGCATCCGCGCCTTCATCGATTTTCTCGCCGAGCGCATGTAAGCGCTTGGTGAGCAGACGAAGTCAGGCCGCCTTGACCGCCAGGATGAAGAACCGCGGAAAACGCAGGAGCACCTTGCCGTCGCTCGTCGCCGGATAGGCTGCGCGTATCCTGCCGGTGTAGTCGGCGAGAAAGCCGCTCCGCCGGCCCTCGGGCAGGGCGTCGAGATAGGGTCTAAGGCCGGTCCCTTTCACCCATTCGACGATCGCCTCCGCATTGGCGAGGCGATGATAGTAGATCGTGTGCCAAACCTCGATACGCGCGGCCCATGGCGCCAGGCATTCGACATAGGTTGCCGGCGGCGGCATCGGGTTGCGGCGGATGGTCTTGCCGGCAAAGGCCTCAGCGAAAGCCGGGCTGCGCGCGGTCTCTTCCATCAGCACGTGGCTCGGCTCTGCGAGATTGTCCGGCATCTGCACCGCGAGCGTGCCGCAGGAGGCGAGCGCCTTCATCAGCCTTTCGAAGATCGTGAGATGGTTCGGAAGCCATTGGAAGACGGCGTTGCCGTAAAACAGCGAGGCGCCGGTGGGGGGAACCCAGGTCGCAAGATCCGCCTTTTCGAAGGATACTCCGGGCAATCGCTTGGCGGCGGCAACGAGCATGTTCTCGTCGCTGTCGAGGCCTGAAAGTGTGCTCCAGGGAAACCGGTCGCGGATGAGTTCGGTGGAGTTTCCCGGGCCGCAGCCGAGATCGAAGGCGAGGCCTTCCGGCAGGTCGGGCACTTGGGCGAGAAGGTCTCTGGCTGGTCGAGTACGTTCGTCTTCGAACTTCAGATACTGCGCGGGCGACCAGGCCATCGGGAACTCCTTCAGATACCGAATTGCAGACTTTCGAGAGAGGGCAGGATCAAGGCAGGCCCGTGATCGCGATATTCGTCCGGCATGTCCGCCCTATTGATCCACACGGTGCGGAAGCCGAACTTCGTTGCCCCGGCAATGTCCCAGCGGTTAGACGACTGGAACGACACGGCGTGCGGGTAGAGCCTGTAGCTGGTGGTGACGAGATCGTAGACGGCAGGCGCCGTCTTGAACGCCTTGACCGCGTCGACCGAAAAGACGTCGTCGATGACGATATCGAGTGCGGCGTTGCGCACGGCTGACGCGAGCATGGCCGGCGAACCGTTGGAGAGGATGGCGATCCGCGCCCCGCGCTCCTTGAGGCCTTTCAGAACTGCCGGCACTTCCGGATAGCAATCGAGCGTCCAGTAAGCGTCCAGCAACCGCTTGCGCAGCTTCGGGTCGGCGGAGGGAAAGCGCGCGAAGGCAAAGTCGAGCGCCTGTTCGGTCAGCTTCCAGAAATCCTGGTAGCTGCCCATCAGCGAGCGTACCCAAGAATATTCGAGTTGCTTGGCGCGCCAGAGTTCGGAAAAAGCCTGCCCGTCCGGACCGATCTCCTCAGCGTGGCGCCTGACGGCCGCATGCACGTCGAAGAGCGTGCCGTAGGCGTCAAACACATAGGCCGCGTGGGACATCGTTTCCTCCCGTCTGTTGTCTTCGGCGCTGGCCGACAGGGCACATATGCCGCGTCAAAGCCCATCCAAAAACAAAGGCTTACAGCATCATGCCCGATCGGGCAGCACGCTGTCACCGTTCTTTACGCGGATCATGTCAAATATTTGTGCATCGCACAACGGTTGGCCGATCGAAGGCAGGCTTCCTGCCTCAGGCTTTGGCCGGTTTCCAGACTTTCGCCGGGAAGCGCAGCGCCTGCTTGGCGAGTTTGCCCTTGAGCCCGAGCGCCGTGTCGCAAAGGTTGACCACATGCCGGTTCGGCTTGGCCTCCGGTCGCAACGCATGCAGGGCTGCGGCCGCGTCTTCCGGCGGCATGTAGCGCGCCAGAATTCCGAGCGTCAGCGCCGTCGCGCGGCCGATGCCGCGCAGGCAATGGATGAGCAGATGCGCGTCCTCGGGCAGACGGTCGACGAAAGCGAAGGCGGCGTCGATCGCCTGCGGGCGTGCCGCATCCGGCTCGTCTGGATCGGTCGTGTCGCCGAAAAACAGTTCCAGGTGCTTTTCCGGCGGCAGCTCGATCATCGACAGAAGCCGGCTGCCGGGCGCACGGATGGAGATCAGGTGCGTCGGCGCCCAGATCGCGCGATTGTGCCGCGCTTCGGTCTGCGAGCTGACGATGACCCGGATCGGCCAGCCGGACGGATGCGCCGGATTGGAATTGAGGATGGGATGGTAAAGTTCATCCGCAGTAACGGCTGCCGCAAGCGCCATGGCAGGACCTCGCTCGTGATTCTTCAGCGCGGATTTTGCCCTGAAACCCGTCCGGGCTTAAGGGTAAAAACTTGGCGAGAGGCGAAAAGCTGTGGCCGGAGCGGGATCAGCCCGGATGGATGTAGCGCTTCGACCAGCGCGACGGCACCAGAATGGTGGCCAGCGTGAGCCCGGCGCTAAGCGCGAAGGAAGCCCAAAGAGACGCCGGGCCGAAATGGCGCTGCAGGACGGCGCCGGCGACAGCGCCAGAGAACATGCCAAGCCACGGCACGATCTGCATGAGCCATTGGCGGTTGGTGTTGCCGAGCAGCCAGCGGCCCAGGCCGCGCCCGAAACGGGAAAGGGCACCAGTCACGTAGGTGAGCCCGATCGGCAGGCCCTCGATGTGCTCGACGGCGGCATTGACCAGGCCCATGGCAAGCACGATGCCGTAGAAATAGAAGGGCTTTGGCATCGAGGTTCCGAAGCCGGCGCAGAGCATTAGCACCAAACTGACCATCGAGAGGACGCCGACGACGCCGAGGCGTGCGGCCGCAATCACGCCGAGCGCGTTGCCGATGATGAACGCTCCAAGCGCGCCGACGAGCAGCAGGGCGCCGGTGAGGTCGCCGTCGCCGAGCGCGATCGCCGCCCGCGTCGTGTTGCCGCTCATGAACGAAACGAAGTCGCCGATGCTCAAGAGCCCGATCGCGTCGGTCATCCCGGCGAGAAACGAGATCGTCGCGGCGACGGCCAGCGCCGTGCCGGTGCGCTGCCGCTTGATCAGTCTTCGCCGTCTCGCAATGGTCATCTGCCTTGCCCCCGATTGGAGGCAAGGCTAGCGCATGCGGATGGTGAGTCGGAATGGGCGGTCATCATATTGCCTGCCGGCTGCGGCGCTCACGGCTTGCCGTGGCCGTCAGAAGCGCGTGATGACGCTGATGCCGAGATCGGTGGCGCGGTCAATGGCGACGAGGGCAGGGATCGCCTCTTCAAGAGAAATTTCCCGGCCGATCAGTTGCTGCGGCTCCAGCTTGCCGTCGGCGATCATCGCCAGCATGGCGTCGTAGCGCCAGGCCTGCATGCCGTGGCTGCCATAGATTTCGAGTTCGTGGCCGATCACCTGCGCCATCGGGATCTGCGGCGTCGCCTGGTCGCCGAGCATCAGGCCAACCTGGACGTGGCGGCCGCGCCGGCGCAAGTTCTTGATCGAGTTGAAGCAGGTCACCGGATTGCCGAGCGCGTCGATCGAGACATGGGCGCCACCGCCGGTGATATCCTTCACAGCCGCTGCCACGTCCTGCACGTCACGGCCATTGATGACAGCGACCGCGCCGAGTTTTTTGGCGAAGGCGAGCTTGTCTTCGGCGATGTCGATCGCGATCGGCTGGGCGCCGAGGGCCGCCGCGATCATGATTGCCGAGAGGCCGACGCCGCCGCAGCCATGCACCGCCACCCACTCGCCGCCCTTGACCTTGGCCTGGTCGGCGATGGCGCGGAACGACGTTGCGAAGCGGCAGCCGAGGCTCGCAGCCGTGGTGAAGTCCATGCTTTCAGGCAGATGCACGAGGTTCTGGTCGGCAAAGTCGAGCGCGACATATTCGGCAAACGAGCCCCAATGGGTAAAGCCCGGCTGGAACTGCGCCTCGCAGACCTGCTGGTTTCCCGAGCGGCACTCGCCGCAGCGGCCGCATCCGGAAACGAAGGGCACGGTCACCCGATCGCCGACCTTGTAGCGCATGACGCCGCGGCCGGCAGCGGTCACCACGCCAGCCAGCTCATGGCCGGGCACATGCGGCAGGCGGATATCGGCGTCATGGCCCATCCAGCCGTGCCAGTCGGACCGGCAAAGCCCTGTTGCCTCGACCTTGATGACCACGCCGTTCTCCGTCGGTGTCGGATCGGGAAGGGTACGGATTTCCGGCATCTTTTCGAAGGCCTCGTAATACATGGCTTTCATCGGGTCGCTCCTTGCAATGTCTCAATGGGTGGGGCGCGGCCGTCGATGTGGCGCGCCATCAGAAATTCGTCGACCTCCCGGTCGCCGTCGCGCATGCCGCCGGGAACGTGCCCGATCTTGTAGAAACCCGCACGTTCATAAAAGCGGATCGCCGTCGGATTGTCGGCACGCACCACGAGTTCGAGCAGTCGGATGCCGGCCGAGCGCGCATGGTCGGTCAGTTGCGCAAGCAGCTGTCGCGCCACGCCGGACCCGCGGGCCTCGTCGCGCACATAGACCATGATGATCGTGCCCCGATGCGCCAGCCGGCTCGCACGCTCGCGCATCAGGCCCATGATGCCGACCGGCTCATCGCTGTCGAAGGCCACGAATACGGCGTTGGCGGTCAGCCGCGTCCGCCATTCCTCCGTTGAAAGCCGCTCCCAGTCGGCCGCCGTCGAGGCGAAGGCATCGGGGTCGCGGTTGAGCGCTTCCAGCCTGATGCGGCGGAAGATGTCCACGTCGTCTGCGTCGAGATGCTTGATGCGCACGGCTTTCCCTTTCTTTGCCGAGGAGACTAAGCGAGAGGCCGTCGCGGTACCAGAACGGTCGCCATGACATTTTTTGATAGACCCATTCACCCCGATGCTGTTTTTTCGGGGTATGCGGAAAGACTAGAATAAAAACCTCAAGGAGACGCAGATGGCCGTCGATACATCCCCCCGCTCAGTGACCTGGACCTATGTCGATGGTGAATGGCTCTCGGGCAATCCGCCGCTGATCGGCCCGACCTCGCACGCGATGTGGCTGGGCTCGACGGTATTCGACGGCGCCCGCGTCTTCGACGGCGTTGCTCCCGACCTCGACCTTCATTGCCAGCGCGTCAACCGCTCGGCGATCGCACTTGGCCTGAAGCCGACGATGGCGGCGGAAGAGATCGAGGCGCTGACCTGGGAAGGCGCCAAGAAGTTCGACGGCAAGACAGCACTTTACGTGAAGCCGATGTACTGGGCCGAGCATGGCGCAGCCGGCGTCGTCGCCATCGATCCGGAATCGACCCGTTTTGCGCTTTGCCTGTTCGAGGCGCCGATGGGCAACGGCCATGGCGGCTCGTCGCTGACGCTCTCGCCCTTCCGTCGGCCGACGCTGGAATCGATGCCGACCGACGCCAAGGCAGGTTGCCTCTATCCGAACAACGCGCGCATCCTGACCGAGGCCCGTTCGCGGGGCTTCGACAATGCGCTGGTGCGCGACATGCTCGGCAACATAGCCGAGACCGGCTCGTCCAACGTCTTCCTGGTCAAGGACGGCGTCGTCTTTACGCCGGCTGCCAACCGCACCTTCCTTGCCGGCATCACCCGCTTCCGCGTCATGACGCTGCTGCGCGAAGCCGGTTTCGAAGTGGTCGAGGCAACGCTGACGATGGCCGACTTCGAAGCGGCCGACGAGATCTTCACGTCCGGCAACTACTCCAAGGTTCTGCCGGTGACACGCCTTGAAAGCCGCGACCTGCAGGCCGGTCCGGTCGCCGCCAAGGCGCGCGATCTCTACATGGACTGGGCGCACGCGGCCCGCGACATCTGACGCAGCCGGGGCCCTCATCAGCGTGCGGCCGGGGCCGCCACGCTGGTGAACGCGGTCAACGACCTTTCCCGCACACTCAGTGCGAGCGCGGAGCGCGCGCCGTGGCTGCGGCGCGCCTGTGGATCAGGTAGGCCTGCACGGAAAGGCCGGACAGGAAAATCACCAGCCAGACAAGCAGTGTTGTTTGCACGATCGGCGATTCCGGCCCGCTGGCAAGCGGTTGCGAGGCGGGCAGGCGCTTCAGCGTTTCTGCGATCGCCGGCACGATCAGCAGGAAGTAGCTGAACGAGAGACCCAGCGCCGTGAGGTACGGCTTCAGGCGTCCGACGAAGGCGAGCCTGTCGACAGCAAGGCTTCCGGCGACCACTGCCAGCGTGACGAGGCCCAGCGCATGCCCCGCGTTGAACCCCCCGGTGCTAGAAAGTCCGGCAGAGGTCAGAACCGCAAGAATGAGCGTGGCGAGGTAGATCTTGCCGGATCGGGTGGAAGGGACAATCGCGCCGTAGCGTCCAAAGCCGTAGAGGCCGGCGGCGACAGGGGCGAGACTGATTGCGGTATGGACGATGCCGAGCGTGGAAAGTGGATTTGCCATGAACTTGCTCCTTCAAGTCTCGACCGACTAGTTGGTCGGCACGGTTGTCAAAAGAAAACGCAATGGTCCCGTTGCCATCGCGTCCGTTACGTCAATTTCTAGCGCCGGCGGCTCAAGCCTGCCGTTCCCACGGGAACACCGCGCTGCAAATGGGCGTTTCACCGCCGCTATTTTTCCGCCAGTCGGTCAAGCTCCGACCACCAGACGATCCAGTGCCGGCCGGGCGATTGCGGAAAACACCGCCGGATCGGAGCCAGCAACGCGTGCGGCGAGCATCGCGCCGTGAACGGTGGCCATGAGGGTCTCGGCCTCCGCCTTCGGTCCATGCGCAGCCTTCAGGTGGCCGCTGGTCACTCCGTCTTCGATCGCCGCACCGAGCCACCCGGAAAGGTCGGAAAAATGGCCGCGCACCTGCGCGACGACACTATCGGGCAAGGCGGGGATCTCCGAGGCGAGAAGGGCGCCGATGCAGAAGGGCGTATGCTGCTTGGCGATACAGTCTTCCCAGTAGCCGACATAGGCTTCGAGCCGGGCGACCGGATCGCTGACGGCGGCAAACAGTCCCTCGACGCTGCGGCGATTGTTCTTGCGATAGCGGGCAAGCACGGCGGTTGCGAGGTCGGCCTTGGTCGGGAAGTGATGGTGGATGGTCGCCTTGCCGACGCCCAGTTCGGCGGAGATGTCGGCATAGCTGAACGCATTGTAGCCCCTCGACACCATGAGGCGCTCGGCTGCGTCCAGGATTCTCTCGTGGGTATCGCTTACCATGACCAAGATCTATCAACGGCGCTGTTGAAGCTCAAGCGACAAGCCATGTCCGCAAGGCGGCTGTGTCGCGGTCGTCGGGGCAGGCAGCCACGTCCAGCCGGGCTGCTTGACCGGCTGGACGTCGATGGGGGTCGATGCGGCCGCTGGCCTATCGGCCCTGCAGGATCTTGATGAGGTTCACCGTTGGCCCTTGGTTGCTCGTGAGCTGCCGGACGTCGGCATATTTCAGCCGGCCGGACGCCATGGCATTAACGATGCGCTTGCACACGACAGCCTGAACCTTGGCCGGTGGAACGCTGATCAGCAAGGCGCCGTATTCGCGGTCGGCTTTTGACCACTTCTTGCTGACGCAATCCTTGTGAAGCGCCTTTTGCATGGCCGGGCTGCCCTGGACAGCGGTCTGCAGGCGGGCATATTCGTCCTGTGATGGTGCGCAGGCGGCAAGGGTCGTGAGGGCAACAACAAGTGAGGCGATGCGTAGGGACTTCATGACAATCTCCGGTTGGTGTTGTCCCGGTAATTGCATGTGTATCGATTCGCAACTCGTTGTGGCCGACGGAGGCAGTTTGTGACGGGCTGGAGATCGCACCACGGACCGTCGCCACCGCGACCGGCTTACGACGTCGAGTGCCTGCGCCTCGTGGCCCAGTCAGGCATAGCCGGCCCGGCCGCGATAGCTATCGCCCGCGCCCCTCGCTCATTGATCTACTGTGCCTTCGTCGGAACGGCGATGTTGACCGTATCTGGTGTCAGTTCGCCGCCGAGCTCCACCGTCTTCTTCTGCTTGTCGAAGACGCAGATCTGGGTCACGGCGGTGTCGGATCCCTTGGGCGTGCCGATCACCAGCGCCAGGCCGAAGCTTTCCGAGCCGAAGGGGTCGACGACGGCGCTTGCCTTTTCCAGCGACGCGGCGGCCGCCAGGCACTTTTCGGAGACCTCTGCCCGGAAACTTTCCCATGCATCGCCGGAGGAGGCGGCAGCCGTAGACGCAATGAACGTTGTGGCGGCGGCGAGGGCGAAGGCGGTAATCAGGCGCTGCGGCATGGACTGTCCTTTATGCATGGTTGCAACGGTCGCGAAGCTGCACGCGAACCGTGGCATGAATGTGCTCGAAAGTGTCATGCTTTCAAAATGATGTTGAAAGTATATTCCGTGGGTTGAGGAAAAATTGGCATTGCATCGGTTGCCTCCATGGGGGTCGGTGCCTATGTTCCCGCTCACGGATTTCCCGACGAAATTCCATGCCAAGAGGAGATGCCCACATGGCTTTCGAATTGCCGAACCTTCCCTATGACTACGATGCGCTGGCGCCCTACATGTCGCGCGAGACGCTTGAGTACCACCACGACAAGCATCACCTCGCTTACGTGACCAACGGCAACAAGCTTGCCGAAGAGGCCGGCCTTGCCGACCTGTCGCTCGAGGAAATCGTCAAGAAGTCCTACGGCACCAACCAGCCGCTGTTCAACAATGCCGGCCAGCACTACAACCACGTCCACTTCTGGAAGTGGATGAAGAAGGGCGGCGGCGGCACCAGCCTGCCGGCCAAGCTCGAAGCGGCCATCAAGTCCGACCTCGGCGGCTACGACAAGTTCCGCGCCGACTTCATCGCCGCCGGCACCGGCCAGTTCGGCTCGGGCTGGGCCTGGCTCTCGGTCAAGAACGGCAAGCTTGAAATCTCCAAGACCCCGAACGGCGAAAACCCGCTCGTGCACGGCGCCTCGCCGATCCTCGGCGTCGACGTCTGGGAACACTCCTATTACATCGACTACCGCAACGCCCGTCCGAAGTACCTCGAAGCCTTCGTCGACAGCCTGATCAACTGGGATTACGTGCTCGAAATGTACGAAGCGGCTTCCAAGTAAGCTGCCCGTCTTCGATGCATGACGTTTGGACCCGGCGCTCGCGCCGGGTCTTTTCGTTTGCGCTTGCCGGAACTGTGCAGATCAAGCCGCTGGCGGCGTCTTCCAGCCGCTGACCCAGAGCTCCCTCAGACGATTTCCTTCGCCGGAAAAGAACGCTTCGACCGCCTCGCAATGCTCGACGCGGTCGGCACGAAAGTTGCGGATCGCCTGGCGCAATTCGCACCAGCCGACGATGTTGGCGGTTTCCGAATAGTAGATCAGCGCGACCGGCCTGATCGTGCGTTCCGTGGCGCGGCCCATTTCGTCGCGATAGTCGAGCTCGAGCTTCTGCTCGTCGCGGATCGCCCGACGCACCAGGGCGAGATCGATGCCGGCGGGCGAGGGGGCGATCGTTCCCCAGGCATGCAGCGCCTGCGAGCGGAACGCCAATCTGAGCGGTTCGGGCACGGCGGCGGTGATCTTCTGGTTGACGCGACCGGCGGCTGCCTTCAGTTCCTCGTCGCCGGTTCGTGCCAACAGCGCCAGGGCCAGGGCGATCGCTTCGGTTTCCTCGATCGAAAACATCAGCGGCGGCAGGTCGAAGCCGGGCCTGAGAATATAGCCGATGCCGCGGCCGCCTTCGATCGGCACGCGCATCGCCTGGAGTGCGGAGATATCGCGGTAGATCGAGCGCACTGTCACCTCCAGCGTCTCGGCCATTTGCGCGCCGGTCACGGGCTTTCTCGCAAGCCGGAGGATCTGGATGATCTCGAAAAGCCGTGCCGCCTTGCGCATAGAAAATCTCCCCCGTCGTCAACGCTCCTGACACACCCTTGTCAGTTGCCGGGATCTATACCATCAGCCAACGGATTGAAAAAACAGCAATTCGATTGAGAAATGAAAACCTGGACGACGGACAACTGACATGACCTACACGGAAAATCTCTGGCTCTTCTTCACCCTTTTGTTCGGCATCATCATCGTGCCGGGCATGGACATGGTCTTCGTCCTGGCGAACTCGCTAACGGGTGGGCGGGCCTCCGGCCTGTCTGCGACCGCCGGCATCATGGCGGGCGGCGTGCTGCACACGCTCTATGCGGCACTCGGCGTCAGCGTCATCCTGCATCTGGTGCCCGGCCTCTTCAACGTGCTGCTCGTCGCGGGTGCCGCCTACATCGCCTGGATCGGTTTTTCCCTGGTCAAAAGCTCGATCACCATCGGTGGCATCGAAGGCTCGGACAAGCTCTCGCGCTGGGCAAGCTTCCGCCAGGGCGCGCTGACGAGCCTGATGAACCCCAAGGCCTATCTCTTCATGCTGGCGGTCTATCCGCAGTTCCTCAAGCCGCAGTTCGGGCCGATCTGGTCGCAGGCCCTGGTCATGGCGGCGATGATCGCTGCGACGCAGCTCGCCGTCTATGGCGGTCTTGCCCTTGCTGCAGGCCGCGGGCGGGACTTTCTGGTCGGCAGCCCCGAGACGACCGTGTGGATCGGCCGGGCCGCCGGGGCCGTGCTCGTTCTGGTCGCCGCCTTCACCGTGTGGCAGGGGTGGTCGGCGCGGTGATGCCGCCCCGGTCTCTGTAAGTATAAACATGAATATTAAAGTCATGTTATTGACGGGTTCGTGGAGATCCCGGAATTGCGCCGATCGACGGAAATTCCTTTGTCCTAACAAGAGCATCAAATAAATGTTACTTCCGTCGAATACTCAAAATGACATCATGCCGGCGCATTGGGCATGAAGGCCAGGCAGGCAGATTCGCCGATTAGATTTCATTGACCGGGAGATCCTGATGAAAATACGCGCACTCATGTTGGCTGCCGCACTCGCGGGCCTGGGTGTTACTGCCGTGACCGCAGCCGACGAGCCGCAGGTGGTTCGCCAGCAGGCGATGAAGAAGGTGGGTGCCGCGACCGGCGCGCTTGCCGGCATCGCCAAGGGCGAAAAGCCCTATGACGCCGAGGTGGTCAAAGCGTCGCTGACGACGATCAGCGAAACGATGAAGACCTTCCCGGACCATTTCCCGGCCGGCTCGGAAACGGGCCATGAGAGCGAGGCAAGCCCGAAGATCTGGGAAAACATGGATGACTTCAAGGCCAAGGCCGCCAAGCTCGGCACGGATGCCGGAGCGGTGCTGGCACAGCTCCCGGCCGACCAGGCAGCCGTTGGCGCGGCCCTCGGCGGCATCGGCAAGGACTGCGGCAGCTGTCATGAGAGCTACCGCCTGAAGAAGAATTGATAGGCGATAACGTCCTATCCGGCTGAATGAGGAGGCACGCGACGTCCCGCCGCGTGCCTCCATTCGTATTTAGCACGCTGTTTTCGGCAGGGCATGAGGGGAGACTATGGGTCGTCGGGCGAGAAAGCTGGTTTCGGGTCTTGTTGTGCTGGGCGTCGTCGGCGGTGCCGCCTTCTGGTGGCTGACGAAGCCGGCACCCTGGAGCGCTTCCCATTGGGAGGGCCTGGGTGAGCCGGATCTTGCCAATGGCGAACAGGTCTTCTGGGCCGGCGGCTGCGTCAGCTGTCATGCCGGCAAGGGTGCGGAAGGCGACGCACGCCTGGTGCTTTCCGGTGGCGCACCGCTGAAGAGCCCGTTCGGCACCTTCCACGCGCCGAACATCTCGTCGGACGAAACCGCCGGCATCGGCGCATGGACGCTCGCGGAGTTCGCCAACGCGATGACCCGTGGGGTGGGGCGCAACGGCGAGCATCTCTATCCGTCGTTTCCCTATGGTTCCTATGCGCGCATGACGGCAAAGGACGTCAACGACCTCTGGGGCTTCATGAAGACGCTGCCGAAGAGCACGGAGGTTGCGCCGCCGCACGAACTGCCGTTCCCCTACAACATGCGGATCGCGTTGGGTGGCTGGAAGTTGCTGTTCCTCACCGACAAGCCACGCGCCGCGGTGGACGCGAACGACCCGAAGCTTGCCCGTGGGCAATACCTCGTCGAGGGGCCCGGCCATTGCGGCGAATGCCACACGCCGAGGAATGCGCTCGGCGGCTTCGAGCCGGACCAGTGGCTCGCCGGCGCGCCGAACCCGGAAGGCGAGGGCCGTATCCCCGATATCACGCCCGGCTCCAAGAGCATCGGCAGCTGGAGCGCCTCGGATATCGCCTCCTATCTGGAGACGGGCTTCACGCCGGAGTTCGATTCCGTCGGCGGCTCCATGGTGGAAGTGCAGAAGAACATGGCGAAACTGACGCCGGCCGATCGCGAGGCGATCGCCGCCTATCTGAAGGCGGTACCGTCGCTCTAAGGCCTTGATCTGAGAGGCAAGGCGCGCTCAACTCCGCTTCGCAACGAGGAGGAGACTGAATGCGCCCACACGAAACCGCGCCCTACGACCAGTGGATCGAACGCAGCCCCGAGGAGATGGTGGCGCGCGCCGCGGACTTCTATGAGGAGGTCAACCGCCGCCGGACCACGCGCTATTTCAGCGATCGCCCGGTGCCGCGCGAGGTCATCGAAACCTGTCTGAAGGCGGCCGGCACGGCACCGAGCGGTGCCAACCATCAGCCCTGGCATTTCACCGTCATCGAGAGCGCCCGGATCAAGGCCGAGGTGCGCCACGCGGCGGAAGAGGAGGAGCGCATCTTCTATCGGGACAAGGCCCCGCAGGAGTGGCTCGATGCGCTGGCGCCGCTCGGCACCGACGAAGATAAACCCTTCCTAGAGACCGCTCCCTACCTGATCGTCGTCTTCTCGCAGAAGCGCGGCGGCCCCAATCCGGGGGATCTGAAAAAGAACTACTACATCAACGAAAGCGTCGGTATCGCCACCGGCATCCTGATCACGGCGCTGCATCACGCGGGCGTTGCGACACTCACCCATACGCCGGCGCCGATGAACTTCCTCAACGAGATCTGCGGCCGGCCGGACAGTGAAAAACCGTTCCTGATCCTGGTGGTCGGCTATCCCGCCCCGGATGCGACCGTGCCGGTCGCCGGCAAGGTGAAGAAGCCGCTCGATCAGATCTCCAACTGGCTCTAGGCAGTTTTCAAACAAAAGAGAGGCCGCTTTCCGCCCCGAAACGGAAAGCGGTTTACCCGATGCTGCCGCTGTCGTCCGGCCCATGCTCCCGCCCGTAAAGTGCGAGAAAGCCGTCGAGCTCGGGTGAGCCGAGGCCAAGGCCATGCAGGATCTCACCGGTAAAGCTGATCGGCGCCGTGCCGGCGGCGGTGACGACATGGCCGCTACGCATCGCCTGCGACT
Organism: Ensifer sp. ENS09; assembly: GCF_014852425.1. Classification (NCBI taxonomy): domain Bacteria; kingdom Pseudomonadati; phylum Pseudomonadota; class Alphaproteobacteria; order Hyphomicrobiales; family Rhizobiaceae; genus Ensifer; species Ensifer sp. ENS09. The sequence continues at coordinate 428,588 of NZ_JACVBP010000002.1, read as the reverse complement.
GATCGCGATAGTGCGAAGCACCATGATAGCCGGTCAGCGCCGCAAGGCTTTCAGCGCTGTTGCCGGTGTGGTCGACGCGGTCGAGAAGACCGCATGTCGCAAGGGCATGGACGCCGCCGCAAATGGCTGCGACCACACGCTTGTTGCGATCGAAGGCGCGGATCGTCGAGGAGAGATCGGGCGCCTCGTTCGTGTCCCAGATGGCGCCGCCACAGATCACCAGCCCATCGAAGCCGGCCGGATCGAGGGCATCGACCGAGAGATGCGCCGAAACATCGAGGCCACCCATTGAGGCGACGCGCGCGCCGTCGACGGTGGCAACCTCGATATCGACGCCGAGATGGGTGCGCGCCGCCGCCATCAACAGCGCGCATTCCCAATCGGCGAAGCCTTCGCACAGGACGATTGCAAGACGCATCGGCAGCTCCTCAGCCAAGCTTCTGCATATAGCGCATGCCGGTCACCGGGCGAGGGACGAAGCGTTCGGATTCGTAGAAATGGTGAGCCTGGAAGTTACCCGTGGCGGCACTGACCGAAAGGAAGTCGCAGCCGGCCATCTTCGCCTGCTCGCGCGCCTTGGCAACCAGGTGGCGGCCGATGCCGGTGCCGCGGTTTTCCGGGCGAACGAAGAGGTGATGCAACTCCATGCCGCGCGCGCCTTCGGCTGCCCGGTAGATCGGCACCAGGATCGCGTAGCCGATCAGCCGGTTGCCGGCCTCGGCGACGAGCGCCGTGATCCAGGGCATGCGACCGAAGAGATCGCGCTCAAGCTGTTCCGGCGTGATCGGGGCGGCGTCGCCGTGATGGGCGGAAAGCTCCGCGATCATGTCGCGCAGTTCCGGCAGGTCGCGCTGCTTGGCTGAGCGGATCGTCACCATCGGCGGGCGTGTCGCCGGGGTCGCATGAAGGGTAGGGATGGCGGTCTGTAGCATGTCTCGGCTCCTCGGGTTTTCTCGCCATCAGGAGCCGGAAAAACAAAAGCCGCCTGATGGCGGCCTTGTTGAATATGATCAGCAGGCCGCTCCTATCGGAACAGCCAAAAATACACGCGGCAAATGGGTGCGTTCTTGATCATGGGCGCTAGATTGTTTGTTTTCGCACTTTTGTCAACGGGGATTTTTCAAGGCGACTAATTAAGCTGCCGCCTCAGTGTTCGCTCTCGCACATGGAATGGTCGGCGAGCGCCCGGATCACGTAGCAGTCGCCGACGGTATGGTTGCCGTCGCAGGCGACGATGCGTTCCAGTTCCTGCTCCAGCTTCTTCAGCCGCGCGATCTTCTCGCGGACCGTCGTGAGGTGCTCGCTGGCGATCCGGTCGGCCTCGCCACAAGGGCGCTCCGGATGCTGGCTGAGGGCGAGCAGATCCTTGATCGAATCGATCGACAGGCCGAGGTCGCGCGCATGTCGGATGAAGGCCAGTCGCTCAAGCTCGCTTTTCTCGTAGCGCCGCTGGTTGCCTTCGGAACGCTCCGGTGCCGCGATCAGCCCCATCTGCTCGTAATAGCGGATCGTCGGGATTTTGACGCCGGTGCGCCGGGAGAGATCGCCGATGGAATACATGTTCGCCTCAAACCTATAGCTTCTGGAGCATTAGATAGTTGAGCCTAACCCTGTGTCAATGGCAAGGAGGAGGAGGGGCCGGTCCCGGCCCCTCCGAATGCTGGACACTGCGAGCCGGTTTGACTAGTCGCGGTGGTTCTCGAGGAACGAGAGCAGGGCTTCGTCGAAGAGATCGCTTTCTTCCAGCTGCGGCGTATGCCCGCTCTCCTCGAAGAGCCGCACCGTCAGGTCTCTGAAGTCCGCCCGATATTCATCCCAGCTGAAGGCAGGAGCGACGAGATAGTCCGAGCGGCCGAGCGCAAGCAGCACCGGCGCCGCCAGCCTGTTCAGACCCTTTCGGATATCGATGTCGCGAAAGACCTCGCCCCAGAGATGGTCGAACACCGCATTGTTGACCGTGACATCGCGCCAAAGCGGCGCTGCGTCGAAGTCCGGCTGATGCCAGCTTTTCGCGCCGAGCCGGATCAGCAGGGCTTTGAAACGCGCCTCAGGCCGTGCGGCGATGTCGTCGCCAAGCTTGGCCATCTCCCGTTCGAAGATCGCCTTTCGCGCAGGCGACACGGTTTCTTCCCAGATCCGATCGGCGAGCGCCATGTGGCGGGCCGAATGGCTCGGGCCGGTGCCGACCATGATCACGTGGCTGACCCTCTCCGGATGCCGCTTGGCATATTCAAGCGCCATGCAGCCATGGCCGGAATGGCCGAGAATGGGGAAGCGTTCGAGACCCAGATGCGCCCGCATCCGCTCGATGTCGTCGAGCACCGTCTCGAAACCGATGTCGACAGCGGCATAGTCGGTCCGCGCCGGCGCGAAGCCGCGATGGTCGATGAAGACCAGCTGCAACCTCTCGCGAAGCGCTTGGGAGAAGGTGCGCGGGTAGTAGGTGGCGCTGCCGACGACGAGCAGCGGCATGCCGCTGCTTTCGATCCGATAGCTGAGGTCGAAGGGGCCGGCGCGAAGGCTACCGGCTTCGGAAACAAATCCGTCTTTGGTGGTCATGAGGATGATCCTAGCGATGGCCGGTGAACGGTCATATCCATGTCAGGCGTTCAGGCGGCCGGAAAAAGCCATGCCAAAAACCGCCGAGGGGCGGCCGTGGCGTCGGTTATTTTCTGCCGGTGAACGTCGCTAACGGATCAGGCGCATGGAACTTGGTCCTCTCTGGAGGATCGCTGGATATCATCGATTATCCGACCGAGACAAGCCGATCGGCACAAACCGCCCTCTCAGAGGATGTCTTCGCCGCCATTGGCGATATCGGCCGTCGCCGTGTCGCGCTGCTGCTCGACACCCATTGCGCGCTCGATTGCCTTGCGGATCTCTTCTTCGGCGGCTTGCCGCTGCTCAGGCGGCATCTCCTTGAGATCACCTTCGGTCAGGCCCATTGCCTTGAGGACCTGTTCGCGGATTCTCTCGACGAGGCTCTTCTTCGCTTCGTTCAGAAACTCGTCGCCGACCGAACCGTCCGGAGCCGCAGGGCCTTCCTTGGCGGAAATCGAAGCCGTGCTCTCGCCGTCCCGGGTCGCCGTCATCCACAGCGCGTTGGAAAGCGCGTTCGATGTCGAAGGCGGCGCGATCGTTGGGGCCTGGCGTGGGCGCGCATCACTGCCGCTCCCTTCGATCGGCGTGATGGTGCCCCCCTGCTGGCGGCGCTGGGAGAAGTAGTAGCTCGAGATGCTGTTGTCGATCTTCATGGGAATCCCCCGGAATCTGTCGTCCGGGGGAAGCTGCTGTCGCGGGCTTGCGCGGAGCTTGCTTTTGCAACCATCTAGCGAGAATTAGGGATATCTCGCGCGCCTCACGGCAGGGTGTAGGCGATGATGTAGTCACCCGGCCTGGTGCCGACCGAGCCGTGGCCGCCGGCGACGATCAGCACATACTGCTTGTCGCCGACCGCATAGCTCATCGGTGTCGATTGGCCGCCGGCGGGCAAGCGCGCTTCCCAGAGCTGGCGCCCGGTCGTCAGGTCATAGGCGCGCAGGTAATCGTCGACCGCAGCACCCAGAAAGGCGATGCCGCCCTTGGTGATCATCGGCCCGCCGATGCCGGGAACGCCCACCTTGAACGGCAGCGGCAGCGGCGTCATGTCCTCGACCGTACCGTTCTTGTGCTTGTAGGCGATCTTGCCGGTCCTGAGATCGGCGCCAGCGACGTAACCCCATGGCGGCGCCTGGCAGGGAATGCCGAGCGGCCCGAGGAACGGCCCCATGAACACGCCGTAAGGCGCGCCGTCGTTGCGGTTGAGGCCCTGTTCCGAGCCCTTTTCGTCCTGGCCCTTCGGCGGCACCTGGTCGCGGGGCACGAGCCGTGAGGTGAAGGCGAGGTAGGTCGGCATGCCGAACATCACCTGCCGTTCCGGATCGATCGCCACGGAGCCCCAGTTGAAGGTGCCGAAGTTGCCGGGATAGACGAGCGTGCCCTCGATTGATGGCGGCGTATAGCGGCCCTCGTATTTCAGCGACCGGAACGCGATGCGGCAAGCGAGCTGGTCGAATAGCGTGACGCCCCACATGTCCTTTTCCTGCAGCGGCGCCGGCATGAAGGTGAGGCCGGAGACCGGCTGGGTCGGGGCGGTGAAGTCCTCCGGGATCGCGCCGCCCGGCGCCTGCACCTCTTCGACCGGGATGATCGGCTCGCCGCTCCTGCGGTCGAGCACGTAGATGTCGCCCTGTTTCGTCGGGCCCACCAGTGCCGGCACGACGGTGCCGTCTTCCTTGGTGATGTCGAGCAGCGCCGGCTGGGCCGGCACGTCCATATCCCAGAGATCGTGATGCACGGTCTGGCGCACCCAGCGCACCGCGCCGGAGTTGATGTCGAGCGCGACGATCGAGGACGAGTACTTTTCGACGTGCTCGCTGCGGCCCATGCCGAGCTGGTCGGGCACCTGGTTGCCCATGGGAACGTAGACGAGGCCGAGGCCCTCGTCATAGCTCATCACCGACCAGCTGTTCGGCGAGTTCGTCGTGTAGGTTTGCCCCTCTGGAAGCGGTGTCGTCACGTCAGGATTGCCGCTGTCCCAGTTCCAGATCAGTGCACCCGTGTTGATGTCGAATGCGCGGATGACGCCGGACTGTTCCTGGGTGGAATAGTTGTCATTGACCGCACCGCCGATGATGAGCTTGCCGCCGACGGCAACCGGCGGCGACGTTGAATAATAGTAGCCGGCCGGATTGTATTTCATGCCCGTTTCGAGATGCAGCACGCCGTTGTCGGCAAAGCTGGTGCAGACCGAGCCCGTCGCGGCATCGAGCGCAATCAGGCGCGCATCCGAAGTTGGGAGATACACGCGTTCGGCGCAGGGGCTGCCCGGGGCTGCAGCCGGGTCGGCCCAATAGGTAACGCCCCGGCAGGTCTGGTGCTGGCGGTCCGGGTTCATGCCGGAATTGCTGTCATATTTCCACTTCTCTTCGCCGGTTGCCGCATCGAGCGCGATCGCCCAGTTGTGCGGCGTGCAGGCATAGAGCGTGTCTTTGATCTTGAGCGGCGTTACCTGATAGGTGGTTTCGCCCACGTCGTCGGGGCGTTTGACGTCGCCGGTCTGGTACTGCCAGGCGACCCTCAGCCCCGCGACATTGTCAGGCGTGATCTGATCGAGTGGCGAATAGCGCTGGCCGTAGGCGGTGCGCCCGTACTGGTGCCATTCGTTTGGCGGTACCGAGCCGCCGAGCGGCGGATTTTCCGCGACGACATCGCTTGGCAGATCGCCGCGGATGTCATGCGGGTCCTGCATGATCGCGTATCCGGCGACACCGACCGACACCAGCACCGCAAAGGCCAACGGCCAGGCGCTCACGGCATAACGCTCGCCTGTCGGGCTCTCGAAGCCGAGCGGCCGGCGCACGGCAGGCAAGAGCAGCCAGAGCCCCAGAAGCACGAGGACGCCGCCGCGCGGGCCGAGCTGCCACCAGTCGAACCCTACTTCCGAAATCGCCCAGCCGAGCGAGCCGAGGATCATGAACGCATAGAGCCAGATCGCCGCCGATCTCCGCGTGAACAGCAGCACCGCCGTCAGCAGGAAGCCGATGCCGATTGCGAGGTAGTAGGGGCTGCCGCCAAGCATGAGCAACTTGGCGCCGCCGCCGCCAAGCGCGAGGCCGATGAGAGCAAAGACGATGGCCGTCAGTACGAGCATGATGGAACTCCCGCATCGAAGAACGGTGCCATGGCACCTTTCCATTGCGGCGGTCCTCGCCGGACCGCGTGAGACAGGTGGGTTTCGAGGCGGCGGTCGCGCGCATGTCGCGGCCGCCCGGTCAGGCAAGGCGCTGAGCGCCTGTCCTTCTAGCACCTAACGCGCCACCTCTGCCTTTCAATAGCCACATTCCGCAACGCGGAAATTTTCGCAGGCCCGCAATAAGCTTGCGCTCAAGCGAGGGACGGCCGAGCGTGCGCCACGCGCGTTGAACCGCTGCGGATAGCGCGTCCGAGAGCGATCAGCCGAAGGTCACTGCGTAAAAACAGTGGCATAGAGCGATTAGGTGAATCTGCCTGGCAGCGGATGTCCAGAGACTGCGGGAGCACAGGCACCGGCATTCCGCATTCCCGCACGGGGCCTATGTGCCGCAGAAGGTGCGCTGGACTTCCTCTTGCGGGCTCGGCGGAGCCTGGTAGCGGGCAAACTGCGGCTGGTCGGCATAGGGATTGGCGGTTACTTCGACCAGGGCCTCGAAGAGCGAGAAGTCCGCATCCTCGGTCGCGGCAGTGATCGCCTCTTCGATCCGGTGGTTGCGCGGAATATAGGCCGGGTTGACCGCCTTCATGGCGGTCGCGCGTTCATCCGGCGTCGCCTGCTCGCGGCTGAGACGCTGACGCCAGTCCTGCAGCCACGGGCCTATTGCCTCGGCCGAGGCAAAGGTCGAGGCGAGCACGGCGTCGGCGGCCGGGTCGCGGGCGCTGTCGCACAGCCGCCGGAAGGTGAGGGTGAAATCCGCCTCTCCCTGATGCATAGCCGTCAGCAGTGCCTGCAACAGGTCGAGGTCTCCCTCTTCGCTCATGGCCAATCCGAACTTGCGCCGCATGCCGTCCAGCCAGTGGCGCTGGAAGGTCGCGCCGTATTCGCCGAGCGCATCGTTGGCCAGTTCCACCGCCGTATCCTGGTTGTCGTCGAACAGCGGCACCAGCGTTTCGGCCAGCCGCGCCAGGTTCCATTGCCCGATCGCCGGCTGGCTCGCATAGGCGTAGCGACCGACCTGGTCGATCGAGGAAAACACCTTCTTCGGATCGTAGGCGTCGAGGAAGGCGCAGGGGCCGAAGTCGATCGTCTCGCCCGAGATCGTCATGTTGTCCGTGTTCATCACGCCATGGATGAAGCCGACATGCAGCCAGCGTGCGATCAGCTCCGCCTGGCGCGCGGTCACCGCCTTGTAGAAGGCGAGATAGGGTCGTTCGGCGTCCTTGACCTCGGGGTAGTGGCGATCGATCGCGTAGTCGGCAAGCACCTTCACCGATTCCATGTCTCCGCGCGCTGCGAAGAACTGGAAGGTGCCGACGCGCATATGGCTTGCCGCAATCCGCGTGACGATTGCGCCCGGCAGGATCTGCTCGCGGTAGACCGGCTGTCCGGTGACGACGGCGGCAAGCGCCCGTGTCGTCGGAATGCCGAGCGCGTACATTGCCTCGCTGACGATATACTCGCGCAACACGGGGCCGAGCGCCGCGCGCCCGTCGCCGCGCCGTGAGAAGGGCGTCTGGCCCGGTCCTTTGAGCTGGATGTCGCGCCGCTTTCCGTTGCGGTCGATCACCTCGCCAAGGAGGATCGCGCGGCCGTCGCCGAGCTGCGGTACGAAGGTACCGAACTGATGGCCGGCATAGGCCATGGCGAGCGGATCGGCACCGGCGGGCAGGCGGTTGCCTGAAAAGATCTCGGCGCCCTCGCGCTCGAGCGTCACCACGTCCAGCCCGAGCTCCTCGGCCAACGGCTTGTTGAGCTTGATCAGCCACGGCTCTGCGACGGGTGTCGGCGCAACACGCGCGAAGAACTGCTGTGGCAGGCGCGCGTAGCTGTTGTCGAAGGCTAAGGCTTCGGCATTTCCGGTCGGCGAGGGAGGAGCGTAATTCATGACGATGCAGTCAACGGCTCTTGCCGGGATGTCCGGCTGCCGTCCTTTCCGCCCAAGTCTACACGACCGCTATCGCTTTCGCGAGGGTGGCGACGAGAAGGCGCCCTCCCGCAATTGCTTGCGAGAGGGCCGGGGAGGGCGAGGCCCCGCGCCTCAGGCGCTGAGCGCCGTCGGTGGAAGGCAGGCCTCGCAGATTGCCGCGATGTGGCGATGGTCGGTGCCGCAGCAACCGCCAAGGATGCGCAGTCGTGGCAAATGGGTCGTCAGTGTCCGATAACGCTGGCCGAGGTCGAGGGGATCCCCGGCATCCAGGGTTTCGCCGTTGTCGAGCTCGGCATGGCTCATCCTGGAGGCGTTGGCGCGGATACCGGCAATGCGCTGCGCCCAGGCGCTCCCCGTATCAAGGCTGGTCTCGAAATGATCGGGATGGGCGCAATTGACCATGTAGTAGTGCGGATAGCCGCCGGTCTCCGCATCCACCGTTTCGATCGCGGCCTGAAGGGTACGGCCGTCTGGGAGCCGGCCGTTGGTTTCCACCGTGAAGGCGATCGAGCAGGGCATGCCATGGCTTTGGGCCGCCCGGGCAATGCCGGTCGCCTCGTCGATGCTGGTCAGCGTATAGGCGCTGACGATATCGGCGTCGCTGGCGGCAAAGGCCGAGATCTGTGGCCCGTGATAATCCTCGGCCTCGTCCGCGCTCATGCGGCCCAGGCGATAGCCGTCTCCGCGCGGCCCGATGGCGCCGCTCAGCACGATCGATGCTTGCGGACGTTCGTACTCGGTGCGCAGTTCCGCCAACATGTAGATGGCGTTCTGGTTGACCTCGGTGAGGGCCGGGGCGTCATAGCCGAGCTTCATGCCCCAGTCGGCGCTGGCGCGCCAGGTGGGCGTGTCGAGCACGAAGCCGGTACCGTGCTGCTGGGCGATCGCGAGGTATCGCTTGTAGTAGTCGAGCAAGCGTCGCCGCCCGTCCGCCGTCGAAATGAGCACGAAGGCGGCGAAATGCGGGAGGGAGATGCCCTCATGAAAGATCAGCGTCGTTTCGATGCCGCCGTCACTCAGGAACAGTCCACCCTTCAAGAGCGGCAGGCTGCGTCTGTATTTGGCCATATCGGTCTCCACCGGTTCAGTCTTGGCTGAAGGGCCCGCGGATGCCTCCAACACCGCAGAGCGAAGTAAATTTCTGCCTTATGATCATCTTCTAAACTAGACGACTTGCGGTATACTATTGCTAATATACTAAATTACTGTAGTAAAATCAGTGACTTACTGTTCTGTTGCCGTCGCTGCGCTAGGGGCTGGCCGCCGAGTAATTGCTGGAAACCGTACCAATGGTAGGGAGCAGCTAATGCGAAAGGGTGAGGAAACGCGCGCCAGAATCCTCGACGTTGCCGAGGCGGCGGTGCTTGCCAAGGGTTTCGGTGCGACGTCGATCGACGAACTGATCGCCGAAACCGGCATCACCAAGAGCGGGTTCTTCTATCATTTCCGCGACAAGAACGAGCTCGCGCGGGCTCTGCTCGAGCGCTACATCGAGAACGACGAGCGCATCTACGACGAGATATTCGGCCGCGCCCATCAACTGTCCGACGACCCGCTGCAGGCGTTTCTCCTGGGACTGAAGATGCTGTCGGAAATTCTCGCCGACCTGCCGAACGGCCATCCCGGCTGCCTGGTTGCTGTCATGTGCACGCAGGAGCGCGCCTTCGATCGGGAGATCCAGGAGATCAACCGGCAGGCGGCGCTGATGTGGCGTCGGCGTTTCGGCACGATGTTCGAGGCGATCATGCAAGTCTACCGACCACGCGAGCCGCTCGACGTCGACCAGCTTGCCGACATGGTCTCGACCGTGCTCGAAGGCGGCATCATCCTGTCGAAGGCGCTGAAGCAGCCTGAAACCCTACCGCAGCAACTGCTCGTGCTGCGGTCCTTCGTCCGGTTGTTGTTCCAGCCGACGGCGTGAGCAATTCCAGCAAAAGTGTGAAGCGGTCTTCCGTTCGGAACGGCGCCTTTTGAGGAGCGTCAGCCTTCCATCTCAAGCGCCATCGCAGCAAGCTTGCGCACGGTGTTGAGGTTGCGCGCCGTGCCGGACTTGGCCGCCGGCAGCTTGAACTTCGACCGGCCGGAGCCGTTCGGAAAGTGGATATAAATCTCAGTTCCGGCAACCTGGGTTTCTTCGCCATCGGGTGCCACGAGCTTGTCGAGCGCGTCGGATGGTGCCGGCTCGCGCAGGAAAACGACAAGCAGCAGATTGGGCTTGGCGTTCGGGAAGGGTGCCTGATCGGCGATCGCCTGCAATTGCGCGCCGTTCCTGATCATTACGCCCGGCGCCTTACCGAGCTTTTCCTGAAGGGCGCTGTCCAGCATTGCGGCTGCGTCTGCCGCCGGCAGATCGGAGCGGAACAGCACGTTGCCGCTCTGAATGTAGGTCTTGACGTCGGTAAAGCCGAGCCCCTCGCAGATCGCCTTGAGGTCGGCCATTGGAAGTGATCCCGTACCTCCGACATTGACGGCACGCAGCAGGGCGACGTGGACGGACATGGCGGGACCTCCGGGATCAGGTGAGAAAGGGACGAGGAACCCGCAAACAGGTTCCTCATCCCGATGCGTTTACATCTTGCCGGCGACCTTGATGGCAAAGGCGTATTCGAAGGCGATTTCCTCGAGCCGCTGGAAGCGGCCCGACGCGCCGCCATGGCCGGCATCCATGTTCGTCTTCAACAGGATCGGCGCACTGCCGGTCGTCTTCTCGCGCAGTCGCGCGACCCACTTGGCCGGTTCCCAATAGGTGACGCGCGGATCGGTGAGGCCGCCGAGTGCCAGGATCGCCGGGTAGGACTTCGCCTCGACATTGTCGTAGGGCGAGTAGCCGGCGATGATGTCGTAGAACTCCCGGCTCTCGATCGGGTTGCCCCATTCCGGCCATTCCGGCGGGGTCAGCGGAAGGGTGTCGTCGAGCATGGTGTTGAGCACGTCGACGAAGGGGACGGCCGCGATAACGCCGGTGAACTTCTCCGGCGCCATGTTGGCGATCGCGCCCATCAACATGCCGCCGGCCGAGCCGCCTTCTGCGACGATCTTCGCGTAGGACGTGAACTTCTGTTGATTCAGATAGTCAGCGGCAGCGATGAAATCCTTGAAGGTATTGGTCTTCTTGGCCATCTTGCCGTCTTCGTACCAGGCAAAGCCGCGATCCTTGCCGCCGCGGATATGAGCGATGGCATAGACGAAGCCGCGATCGGCAAGCGACAGGCAATTGGTGTTGAAGCCGGCCGGAATGGTGATGCCATAGGCGCCATAGCCATAGAGCAGGCAGGGCGCCGAACCGTCGAGCGGCGTGTCCTTGCGGTAAAGCAGCGTCACCGGCACTTCGGTGCCGTCCCACGAGGGCGCGAAGACGCGGCGGGTGACATAGTCGTCCGGGTTGTGGCCCGAAGGCACTTCCTGGGTCTTCAAGAGCGTGCGGGCGCGCGTCGCCATGTTGTAGTCGAAGAGCTGCGACGGCGTGGTCATCGAGGAATAGGAGAAGCGGATGACGTCGGTGTCGTATTCGGCAGCGCCCGAAAGACCGAGCGAATAGGCTTCTTCCGCAAAGGCGATCGCATGTTCCTCGCCGGTCTTGCGGTCGCGGATGACGATCTCCGGCAGGCCTTCGCGGCGCTGCAGCCAGACGAGATGGCGGGCATAGGCCATGTGGCTGAGGACCAGCGTGCCCGGCTTGTGCGGCACCACCTCGCGCCAGTTCTGCTTGCCGGGTGCTGTAACCGGCGCTTCGACGATCTTGAAGTCCTTGGCGCCATCGGCATTGGTGAGGATGTAGAAGACGTCGCCGCCTTCGGTCATCGAGTATTCGAGGCCGGTGACGCGCTCGGCGACGAGCTTCGGCTCAGCCAGAAGATCCTTGGTCGAGAGCAGCCGGTACTCGCTGGTCTCGTGATCGTGGATGTCGATGTAGATGAAGTCGTCGAGCAGCGAGCCGCCGACCGACATGAAGAAGCCGGGATCGGTTTCTTCGAAAACCAGCCGGTCGTCGGCCTGGTTCGTGCCGAGGATATGGTGGAAGATCTTCGACGGGCGGTGATTGTCGTCGAGTACCGTGTAGAAGAAGCTCTTGCCATCCGGCGCCCAGGCGCCGCCGCCACCGGTGTTCTCGATCACGTCTGCCAGGTCTTCGCCCGTTGCGAGGTCGCGCACCCGAAGCGTGAAATACTCCGAACCCTTGTCGTCATAGCCCCAGATGCCGAGGCTGTGGTCGGTCGAATGGTCGAGGCCGCCGAGGCGGAAATAGGCCTTGCCTTCCGCTTCCTTGTCGCCGTCGAGCAGCAACTGCCGGATTGCCTCGTCCTGGTGGTCGCCGTCACGGGGAATGCGGAAGTACCGCGGCTGTTCGCCGCCGGTGACATAGGCATGACCATAGGCGAACGGACCGTCCTTGACCGGGATCGAGCTGTCGTCCTCCTTGATGCGGCCGCGCATCTCGGAAAACAGCGTCTTCTGCAGCGCCTTCGTGTCGTCCATCGCCGCGTTCATGTAGGCGTTTTCGGCCTCCAGATGCTTACGGATATCCGGATCGAGGATCGAAGGATCCTTGAACATCGCCTGCCAATTGTCCGCGCGCAGCCAGGCATAGTCGTCGGTGCGGGTAATGCCGTGGCGCGTGTCGCTGACCGGCTTCTTTGCGGCGACGGGAGCTTTGGGGAGGTTGCTGAATACGGACAAGATACGTCTCCGGGATCAATGCGGCGGGAGACAATGAGATAGAGACCCTGTCGAAAGGGATCAAGCGCAATCGAGCTGCGCGCGGATCACCGCGGCATCGGGTGGGCGGCTGCCCCTTCCATCGTGGTGGGTAGGGGCAGCGTGTTGCTACGATTTTTCGCCGACCTTTCGCCGGTACGCGTCCACCGGCAGCCCGCCGACACCCCAGTCTTCAAGCGCGACTTCGTCGATGACGACGAATGTGGTGGCGGGATCCTTGTTGAGTACGGTCTGGAGCAGATCGGTGACACCCTTGATCAGGGCCGCTTTCTGCTCGGCGGTTGCACCCTCGCGGGTGATCTTGATGTTCACATAGGGCACATGCTTCTCCTATTGCGCTGATGCGATGTCGTAGTGGAAGACCTTGGCGATGATCTGCCAGCGGCCGTTAAGAAAGACCAGCGACAAAAAGTCGGTGAAGGCCTTCTCGCCGATGGCGCATTGCACCTTGGCAAACGCGGTTACGGGGCCGGCGAACTCGATCGAAAGAATACGGTCGATGCGCGCTTCGCCTCGGCTTTCGGGCGAGGGACGTTTTTCGACGATCGGAAAGTACCTGTCCATGTCGAGTTCGAGCAGGGTTCCGTCCGTCGCGGTGGCATAGAGCGCCTTCGGGTGGAAGACCTGCCTGAGAATGTCTGCGTCGCTGCGATAGAGCCCGTCGAAGTAGCGTTGGAGGACGTCGATGACGGCTGCAAACTGCGGATCCTTCGGTGACGCACTCATGCCGCGACCAGGCCTTCTGCCTGCATTGCGGTGCGCACGGCGGGACGTGCGCCGATCCGCTGCATATAGGCGGCGAGATGCGGCCATTGCGTGAGCGCGATCCCGGTGCCGCCGCTCCAGTTCACGACCGTGAAGAGATAGGCGTCGGCGACGGAGAAGGCCTCCCCGAGCAGGTAAGGGCGTCCGTCCGCAAACAGGCTTTCGACATGGCCGAAGCGTTTCGCCACCTGCAGCGTGGCTGCCTCCTTTGCCTCGGCGGATGCGGTGGGGTTGAACAGCGGTGAGAAGGCCTTGTGCAGTTCCGACGCGATGAAGTTCAACTGTTCCTGCAGGCGAGTGCGCGCCAGCGTGCCGTTTTCAGGCGCAAGCTTGGCCGCCGGAAAGCGATCGGCGATGTACTGCACCACGGCAGCACCTTCGGTAACGACTTCGCCGCCTTCCAGCACCAGCGCCGGCACATAGCCCTTGGGGTTGACCGCCCTGTAATCCGCACCGGTCTCGGTGCGATGCGTCTTGGTATCGACCCGGACGATCTCGAAGTCGGCGCCGGCCTCGTGCAGGCTGATATGGGGGGAAAGCGAGCAGGCGCCGGGGGCGTAATAGAGCTTCATGATGTGGTTCCTTCTGAAATGATTGCCCGTTTGTCGAGGACGGCGGAACCTAAGCCGAAGGGATAACCTTTGTATATCAGATAACCTTATGTTACCTCCCTTTCCGGTTTCCCGGCGGTAACTGGAAAGTTTTGCCCATGAGCTTGAAAATTCGGAAAAATCGGGCTGCGGCCTTGCCGCCGAACTGCCCGGTCGGCGAGTGCATGGTGCTGCTCGGTGGCGCATGGACGCCGAACATCCTTTGGTCCTTGAGCGCCGGGCCGCGCCGTTTCAGCGAACTGAGGATCGACGTGCCCGGCATTTCCGCAAAGGTGTTGAGCACCCGGTTGAAGGAGCTTGAGGAGAAGGGGGCTGTCGAGCGGCGGATCATGCCGACGTCGCCGCCTTCCGTGGAATACAGCCTCAGTGAGCTCGGCGCGGAGTTCATCCCGGCCATCCACGCCATCGTCGAGGTCGGCTATCGACTGAAGCAGCGGCGAGGCGTCGAGGTCGTGCGCAAGGAAACGGCTGCCGCTGCGGTCCCTGCCACCGGTGGATAAGACCTACCAGCGCCCCTTCAGGCTCTGCACCGCATGCTCGATGAACGCGCGCACCTTCGGCGTTTGCGCCTGGCGGTCGGCAAAACAGGCGTAGAAGTCGAAGGGCTCGTGGTCGGTGCTGGCCAATCCCTCCCGGGGCAGTTCGCCGAACAGCGGCACCACCAGCCCGCGTTCGATCAGCGGCGCTGCGATGAAGGCGCCGAGCCGGGTGATGCCGGCGCCGGCGATCGCCATCTCGGCGAGCGTGTCGATATCGTTGCTGACGATCGTCGCCTTCAGCTCCGGCTCAAAGCGCAGGCCGTCGCGGGTAAAGGCCCAGCGAAAGATCCGGCCATGCCCGGCATAGCGGTAGACGAGGCAATCGTGGTGCACGAGATCTTCCGGCCGCTGCGGGCGGCCGCGTCGCTCCAGATAGGCGGGGGCCGCACAAATGATCATCGGCACGGAGGCAAGCTTGCGGGCAATTAGCCCCTGTTCGAGCTGCAGGCCGAAGCGCACGCTGATGTCGATGCCTTCGCCGATATGGTCGATCTCGCGGTCGGTGACGACGAGCTCGATCGAGACATCCGGATATCTGGCGGCGAAGGAGGGAACGAGCGGCGCAACCACGTGCCGGCCGAAGGCGACGGACGAGGCAATCTTGAGCGGTCCGCGCGGCTCGGCGCTGAGTGCCGAGACGGCGGCGGCGGCAAGCTCCAGCTCGTGCACGACGCCGCGCACCCGCTCGTAATAGATCCGCCCGCTCTCGGTCAGGCCCAGCTGGCGCGTGGTTCGGCTCAAGAGCCGGCTGCCGAGCGTGCGTTCCAGGCGGGCGATGTTCTGGCTCGCGGAAGCGGGTGTAATCCCGAGCTTTCGCGCCGCCGCGGCGATGCTGCCTTCCTCGACGCTTCTCACAAAACTCTCGACGCCGCGCAAAGTGTCCATAATACAATCCATCGAATAGAAACTTCTATTCGATGGTTTTGACTGTTTCTGAACAAGGCTGCAATGGTCTACCTGGCTAAGACGCGATCCATATAGTGCGGCCAGAAACGAGGGGGTGGTCCCCTCGATCAAACCAGGAGACTTCCGATGGAAGATACCCTATCGGCGCCGCGGCTCGCGCGTAGCCGCAAGCTGCCGCCGCGCGCGGCGCCCATTGCCTTCGCCTTCTTCATGTCGGCGATCATGGCGTTCCTGATGTGCTGCGTCATCGTCGGCGCCAACACCGGCATCGACGCCGGCTACCCGGCCCGCGTGCTCGGTTCCTACGCGCTTGCCATGCCCGTCGCCTTTTTCTGCGTGCTCATGGTCCGCCCAGTGGTCGCGCGGCTGGTCGGCGTCGTCTGCCGCCTACCAGGCTGACGAAGCCCCGTCCCGGAAAACCGGGACGGGCGGCTTCGCCCAGGTCGTTCTCGGATAGGGCGGCATTCCCGTCGTGAAATCCATTCAGTTGCAATTCAGGCGAGGGGCCGCATTCTGTTTCCTGCCGCACAAACGGCGGCCTGAGCAAGGGGCAATCGAGATGGGCATGTTCAACAAATTGATGCCGGCGGCCATCCTGGCCGGGGCGCTCTCCGCTGCACTTCCCGCCACCGCAAGCACGTTCGTCGCCTGGGAAGTGTCGGGTGTCGACTGGAACGACGTGCTCAACGCGCGGGCCTGGCCATCCTCCTCCTCGGCGATCCGCGCCGGCTATCCCAACGGCACGAAGTTGCAGATGACCGGCCGCTGCATGAACGGCGTCGATCTGAAGCGCATCGCCCGCTGGTCGGTTTCCGCCCAGCGCCAGGCCGTGCGGGCCACCTGGTGCCAGATCTGGCACGATCCTCAGCGCAACGGAAACTGGCAGGAGGGTTGGGTCTACGGCAAGTTCATCCGGCCGGCGCGCTTCTGACGCGTTTAGGCGGCGACGATAAACCGTAGGCGTGGCCGGCAAGCAACAACCCCTGGTCACGTACTCCTGTATAAGGCGCGGCGTTGCTTTGTGTTATCGGGAGCTGAGGTATCGTGAACAATACCTATGGTAGACTTGCCTCTCATGTTTATAATTTAGACAAATATATTGGAAAGTCCTTCGGCGACATCGAGTACTACCGGCAGAGGCTCCACGGCTGTCGTGGGCCGATCCTGGAACCGGCTGTCGGTAACGGTCGAGCGTTGATCCCGTTGCTGGAGGCCGGTTTCGATGTCTCCGGGTTTGATGCTTCGCAGGACATGCTCGACTATTGCCTCGCCCAATGTGCTGGCCGCGGCTTTGCGCCGGCCCTGTCGCGCCAGACCTTCGAGACCTTCAGCTACGACAAGCGCTTCGAGGCGATTGTCGTGCCCGCCGGTTCCTTGCAGCTGATCGCCGATCATGCAGCGGCATCAGCCGTATTGAAGCGCTTTTACGATCACCTGGGGCCGGGCGGTCGGTTGATCTTCGATCTTTACCCGGGCGACATGGTCGCGGATCTGCAGCCGAATGTGCGCAGCTGGCAGACGGAGGCGGGTGAGCTTTTGACCCTGACCAGCCAGCGGGTGAAGACCGATATCATCGGTCAGACGACCATATCCCACCTGCGTTACGACCTATGGCAAGAGGGTCGGCTGGCGTCGAGCGAGCTTGAATTCTTCACCATGCGCTGGTGGGGCGTTCAGGAAATGGCGCTGACGCTGCAGGCGGCCGGCTTCGTCGATCTCGCCGTTTCCGGCGACTACACCTTCGGCCGTACTCCAAAGGACGGGGACCACGTCGTCACCTTCGAATGCCACCGCCCGGCATAGTGCACCGAAGCAAACCGGCAAAAAGAGCCACGCCCGGCCGCCCGGGCGTGGCTTCGGCTATCAGCGGCAACGGGCCGCGGCGTTGCCCTGGTCAAGCTTGACGCCGTTGACGGTCAGAACCGAGCCCGGCGATTGGGTGATCGTCCCAGCCGACCAACCGTTGTCGAGCAGGCAATCCTTCGGCGTGTTGGTCACGCTGACATTGCCGGTGATGTCTTCGGTCGGGCCCGAGAAGTAGAGGCCGGCCTTCCCGGCCTTGTCGACGGTCATGTTCTTCAGCACGATGTCGCGCGCCGGTCCTCCAAGGAACTCGAACTCGTTGCCGTAGATGAAGGCGCCATAGGTGCCGGCATTCGTTACCTTGACGTCCTCGAGCGAAATCCCCGAGACCGGATTGAAGAAGATGCCGGCGTTGCGGGTGCCGTCGACGGTCAGTTCCTTGACGTTGACGTTGGTGGTCGTCGCATCGAGGTTCGGGCTCGAGACCAGCATCAGCCCGTTGATGCCGCCAAAGAGCCGCATGTCGTTGATCGCGACATTGGAGGTGCCTTGCAGCACCACGAGATCCATGTCCCGGTCCTGCTTGGCATTGTCGACCGTCACGCGGTTGAGGCTGACATCCTTTCCGGCGACGAGCAGCACGCCTTCGCGGCGGGAGTTGCTGATCGTCACGTTATCGAGCGTGACGTTTTGCGTGCCGGTGACCAGTTCGTAATCGGTCCGTCCGACTTTCCTGAACTCGCCGCCGGCAAAGACCCCATAGGTGACCTTGTCGATGACAGTATCGCGTACCGTTACGTTGCGGCTGCCGACGGAGCTGACGGCGGCATAGGGCGCCTTGTTGGGGTTGTAGATCGAGAATTCGCAGGTCGTGTTGTTTTCGCAGATGTAGAGGTCGTGGATGCTGCTGTCCTGGACCAGCGCGCCATCGACCCGCGTGAAGCGAATGCCGTCATGGTTGGTCGCAGCAATATCGACATTGTCGACGGTAACGCCCTTGGAATCGGCCGCCGAAATACCGGCAAGACCGCCGCGGACCGAAAGCGACGAGATGGTGCTGCCCGACGCCATGGCGATGACGTCCTGGGCCGGGTTGTAACCGGTAATCGTCGTGGCTGCGCCCCGGTTGACGAAAGTTGCGGTCGCGCCGCTGCGCGCGCCGCTAACGGCAATTGCGCCGCCGCCGCCGAGGAGCGTCTGGCCGTTGCCGAGCGCGAGTGTCCGGTCGAGACCGAGGTTGCCGTCTGCAAGGATCAGCGCGTCGGCACCGGCAGCGCCGATCAGGGCGTTGATGTCGGAGGCATTGCCGGAGGCCGATGAAACGGTCACCACCCGGCCGGCGTTACGGCCGGTGCCGGCAAGCTGCGCGGCCTCGACGTCGCCGGTGGCGCCGGCATGGGTGCGGATGCGGGTGGCGCGCTCGACACGCTGAGTCATCGGATCGAAGGCGTCTGCGGTCGAGCCGGTCGCGCCGAACGGGATGCGCAGCCGTGCCATGACGGCGCCCTTCAGCTTGTCCTCGTTGTCATAGGTGCCGGTCACGCCGAGCGAGACGGTCGATCCCTCGGAAAGACCCGGAAGGTCGGCAAAGGTCAGCTCTGCACGCAGCTTGGCGCCGAACATGTCGCCGAGGTTGCGGCCGCCGTACCAATAGCTGCCGCCGAAAACCTTCAGCTGAACGTTGGAGTCTTCGGCGAAAACAGGCAGCCGTCCGCCGATTTCGGCGTCGATGCCGCGCCGCGCCCGTTCCTTGCCTTCCTGGAAGACGAGCACGTGGTCGCGCACATAGGCGGCATTGAAGGCGCTCAGCGTCTTGGCGCCGGTCAATGGCAGGTAAAAGTTGCTGCGCATTTCGAGGTCGCCGCTGAGCGCCTCGAGGCCGAAGGACAGCTGGCTGAAGGAATTGCCGTAGTCGCTTTTCAGATAGTCGTAATAGCCATAGCCGCCGATGACCCACTGGTCGTTGGCGCGGAAGCGATAGCCCGCACCGATGGAGCCCTCTCGGACGGAGTCATTGGCAATGGTCCCGCGTGTATCGATGAAAATCGCATTGCCCGAATCGAGCACGAAGGGGAGGAAGAAGCCGCCGCCGGCAGCGGACCCGCCGCTGAAGAACCCGCCTTCGATTTCCGCCTGCGGACGAAAATCCACCGCCAGCGCGGGGCTCGAAAGAAGTGTGCTGCTTGCCAAGGCAGCCGCAAGAAAATTCTTATTTTTCATATTATTAACTCCGCATGTATGCGGCCTTGGGCGAGGCCGGTTGGGCATGCGGTTAAAATATGTGAGTGTAATACTCAAGTTTATTGATCGGTTGTCGGCGAACTATCCAGCGGCGTGTTGACGCAGGCCGCCCGGGTGTGGCCGGGCGGCCATCGTGTGGGGCCGGTCAGGCCTTGAGGGCCGCGGAATTGTCTCTGGCGTAGGTTTCCAGGCTGCGCGGCGCGTGGCCGGTCAGCGTCTTCACATCGCCGGTCGGGTTTGCCACCCAGCCTTCGCGCACGGGATGGAAGATCGAAGCGAGGAAGCGGGCGTAGTCCTCAGGCACGCCAGCGCCGACCAGCATGCCGACGAAGGTCCCGTCATCGACCGGCGTGTAGGCGACCGGCTTGCCGGTGACGCGCGACAGGATCGCTGCCGCCTCGCCATAGCTCAGCGCTTCCGGCCCGGTGAGGTTGAAGGCGCGGCCGTTGAAGGTGTCGCTCGTCAGCGCTGCCACGATGCTTTCGGCGATGTCGCGGGTGTCGATGAAGCTCGTCTTGCCTTCGGCCGCCGGAACCGCGATGGCGCCGTGGCGGATACCTTCTATCCAGTAGCTCTGGAAATTGTCGGAGAACCAGTTTGGCCGCACGATGACGAAGGGTGTTCCGGTTTTCTCGAGCTGCAGCTCAAGCTGGCGATAGGGGATCTTGTCGTCCGCATCGACGCCGATGACGGTCATCAGCACAACCTTGACGCCGCGCGCGGCAGCAGCGGCCATGATCGGTCCGACCAGCCCGACCGGATCGAGATATCCCGCCGGTGTCAGCGCGAACAGGCGGTCGATGCCGTCGAGCGCCGGGCCAAAGGTCGCGGCATCCTCGTAGTCGAAGGCGACGGCTTCCGCGCCGTCAACGGCTGTCGCCTTTCGGGACGCAGCCCTGACCGTTTCGCCACGCGCGACCAGCGCCCGTACCACTTTGCTGCCGATCGTCCCGTTCGATCCAAGAACCAGAATCTTGCCTGGCATCACCGTTCTCCTAAGTATCAAAATGAAACCATGTTTCGGATGGATACTGGATATTGGTCCGGGAAAATGCTGTAAAGGAGGCAGTTTTTGGCGACATGGTTTCCGCCCGGAAACCGCGATGGGGTGCCCGATGGAGTACGACGTCTATATCCAGACCTGTCCGACCCGCCTGGTGCTGGACAGGCTTGCCGACAAGTGGGCCGTGCTGGTGCTCGGAAAGCTCGATGAACAACCGGTGCGCTTCAACCAGTTGAAGCGCGAGATCGACGGCGTCTCGCAGAAGGTGCTGTCGCAGACCCTGAAGAAGCTGGAGCGGGACGGGCTCGTCAGCCGCAGCGTCTTTGCGACGGTGCCGGTGACGGTGGAATATGCGATCACGCCGCTCGGCCGCACACTGACCTCGACGGTCGCGGCGCTGACGCGCTGGGCGGAGGAGAACATCGAGGCCGTACTGCAAGCCCAGCAAAAATACGACCGCAGCGCCTGAGGCGGCTGCGGTCGGCAAGTTTGCCACGGGCGCAAAGGCGCCTGTGGCCTGGGAGAGAGGATCAGGCGACGAGCTTGAGGCCGATGCCCCAGGGATCGACGAGGCCGTGGCCACTGCCGTTGCGGCTGACGGCGATTTCCAGCGCTTCGAGCTTCGCAAGCGCTGCCGTGAGTTCAGCCGGCTCCTTGTACTGGATCGTGTAGTCCGACAACCCGGTCATGTGGCCTTCGCGTTTGGGCGCGCCGCGCGAGTTCCAGATGTTGGCGGCGACGTGATGGTGGTACTTGCCCGCGCCGAAGAAGCTCGCGCCGGGATAGCGTGCCATCAGCCCCAGGCCCAGAACGTCGCGGAAGAAGGCGTCGGCCTGAGGAATATCGGAAACCTGCAGGTGGATATGGCCGATGGCCGTCCCGTCCGCCATGCCGCCCCAATTGTCCTTGGGCGCTTCGTCGTAGAGCGCCTGCAGATCGAGCGGCAGCGTATCCAGGCCGACGGTGCCGTCGGCCTTGAAGCTCCATTCGGCCCGCGGTCGGTCGCGATAGACTTCGATGCCGTTGCCTTCGGGATCGGCGAGGTAGATCGCCTCGCTGACCAGGTGGTCGGACGCGCCCTGCAGCCGGACATTGTTGTGTGCGATATGGGCGAGCCAGCGGCCGAGCTCTTCGCGGTTCGGCACGAGAAAGGCGTTGTGGAACAGGCCGGGCGCGTTGCGCGGTGCCCGCGCGGCGTTGCCCTCGGTCGTCAGCGTCAGCAGCGGGCGGCCATTGACGCCGAGCGTCTCGCCGCTCTTGCTGGCTTCAATCGGGCTCAGGCCCATGATCTTCTGATACCAGGCGGAAACGGCCGGCAGATCCTGGACGACCAGATGCGCATGCTCGACATGCGCGGGCATGGCAAGCGCATGGTCGGTCGGCATGTGGAAAGTCTCCTGCGAGGTCATATCGGTCTCCTTGGCATCGAAGCTACGGCCGGTTCGCCGTTTCAGTCTCGTCGAAACTGCTCGGAATATGGGCCGCCTCGTTCGTTCACGGAAGACTGTCAGTCACTTGATGTTGTGTTCGACGCGCGTTGACAGTGATTGTTGTCGCCCTACCTCATTTCGAGTGGGGCCATGCGCGCGCAGCGCTTCGATTTGATTTCAATCAAAGCCGAAGATGCCGTCGAGGCGCAATCTTGAGGCGAGGGATTGGCCTGTGGCAGCAGCCTGGCGATCCGCGTGGGCAACAGAAGGAGTACAGCATGTACAAGAAGATCATCGTCCCGATTGCCATGGATCAGCTCGAACACGGCGAGTCCGTGCTTGGCATCGCCGAAAAGCTGATCGATGAAGGGGGCGAGATTATCCTGCTCAACGTCGTCGAGGACCTGAACGCCTATGCGCAAGGCTACATGATCGTCGACTTTCCGCTGGAAATGGTCGAGGAATCCCGCAAGCAGGCGCTCAAGACGCTCGAGGCGCTTAAAACCAAGCATGGGATCAAGGGCCGCATCGAAATCCGGACCGGCGGGGCCGCCGGCACCATCAACGCCTTTGCCAGCGAAGAAAACGCTGATCTCGTCATCATCGCATCCCATCGGCCGGGTCTCATCGACTACTTCATCGGATCGACGGCAAGCCGGGTCGTCAGCCATTGCCCCTGCGCCGTTCTCGTCGACCGGTAAGCCACGAATAACAAGAGCGCATGCGGCGCGTGACCTTCGCGCCGCCACCGCCAAGGAGTCTTCAGATGGACAAACATGGGATTGACGACTTTCACGACCGCCTGACCCGCCGCAAGGCGGAACTGCAGGGGCGTCTGGTCAAGATCGAGCACGATCTCGATGAGCCGATGAACGCTGATGTCCCGGACCGGGTGACCGAGCGGGAAGGGGACGAGGTGCTCGAAGGCCTTGGCCTTGCGGGCCAGGAGGAAATCCGCGGGATCGACGCCGCGCTCGATCGGATCGCCGCCGGCACCTTCGGAACCTGCGTGCGCTGCGGCCTGCCGATTTCGGCGGCGCGCCTGCAGGCCGTGCCTCATGCCCCGCTCTGTCAGGACTGCGCCACCGAGGTCGCCCGCGGCGGGCGGTAACGTCAGGCGGTCGTGCCGCTCCCCAAATCCACTTTCAGCCGGGGCAGGAACCGCCCGGGGATCAGGCTCGACGCGACGACCCCGTCATCGACTGCCCCCATACGGCGGTAAAAGTCGGCGGCACCGGGGTCTGCGTCGATCGTCATGACGGTCGCACCACGCCTGCGCGCGGCGGCGACGCACCAGTCGAAAAGCCGTCGGCCAATGCCTGCCGCCCGTGCTTCCGGTTCGATGAACAGCTTGTCGAGTTCGACGTAGTTGCCGCTCCCGCGGACCTGCGCCAGGCCGACGATGCGTTCGCCGTCCGTGGCCACCTGCAGGTCCGAATCCGTCCAGTCGTCGGCCGTAAGCGTCAAGGCCGGTCGGCACGCTTCAAGAAAAGCCTCGTCATAGCCCCAAACAGCCTTCGATCGCAGGCAGAGGTCGCTGAGCACGGCCGCTTCCTCCGGCTGAGGGGTGCGCAAGACTGACATGATGATCCTCCCGATCGGCGTGTTCCGGCCGTTCATGTGGTCATCGCGGTGGCCTTGGGCAAGTCTCCTTTCAAACTTTGCAGATTTGTTATGGGATTGTTGTAATGCGTTGCAAAAGTTGATGCTTTTGCCGCGGCGCTACTTCTTTGCGGCGGCGAAGCCTTGTGGCAGGATGGTGGAAACGTTGCGGTGCGACGGGCATGCGCGCCGCTGGAGAAGAAAAGGCTCGGGGAGAGGGAAGACGTGGAATTCGCAGGCGTCAAATGGAACTATGACCGCTCGGAACTGATTGCCGACGGCATCGTTCACGGCATCGGCCTGGCGGCTGCACTGGTTGGCGTGACCGCGCTGATCTTCTACGCAACGCTATGGAGCACGACCGGGCAGCTTGCCGCCGCGGCCGTCTATGGCGCCGGGCTGCTTGCGACCCTCTCGATCTCCTTTCTCTATAATCTCTACCCGGTTTCACGCACCAAGTGGTTCCTGCGCCGCTTCGACCATTCCTCGATCTTCGTTCTGATTGCCGCCACCTATACGCCGTTCCTGCAGCGCGGCCTCGATGATCCGTTCCTGTTCGTGATGCTGATCGGCATCTGGGCGATCGCCGGTCTTGGCGTCGCCATCAAGTGCCTCTTTCCGGGGCGCTTCGACCGGCTGGCGATCCTGCTCTATCTTGCCATGGGCTGGAGCGGCGTGCTCGCCGTCGGCCCGCTGTTGTCGGCGCTGACAGCAACGACGCTCGTGCTGATCCTGATTGGCGGCATCATCTATTCCGCCGGCGTGATCTTCCATGTGTGGGAAAAGCTGCGCTTCCAGAACGCTATCTGGCACGGCTTCGTCGTGACAGGGGCGGCGGTGCACTATTCGGCCGTGCTGACCTGTTTCAGCGCCGCGTCCTGAGGGGCGATCAGTTCGGCGCTTCGCCGGCCGCCGCAGCGATCGGTGGATGCTGACAGCCTTCCGAAGGCCTCAGGGCCTCCGCCATCCGCGAAATCACGCCGTCGAAGCTGGTGAGCCGGGTCTTGCGGTACTGCAGGCGGAAATAGGCGGCGCTGCCGTCACAGAGCGCGATGGCGCGGGTGTAGAACACTTCGTCACCGCGCGCGCCCGAGAAACTCGCCCAGGCCGCCGTTACGCGCGAATAGGAAATCCGCCAGTCACCCTCCCGCTCGTAACCCATGCGGTCGTTGACGTCGGTCTCGAAGTCACCGTCCATGAGCGTGCTGCCGAAGACCGAAAGGGTCGCGCCGTTGTCGCTGGCATGAAAACTCGCGCCATCGCCATTATCGCCCTCGCTCTGCAGTTCGAAGCCGGGGGGAATGTCGAGCACATAGCCAAATCGAGCGTTGGCGTAGGGAACCCAATCCTCTGCCGCCGACGCCGTCAGGGCGGAAGGGAGCAGCAAGGCGAGGGCAGTCAGGATGCGTAGCATGCGGACCTCCTCTCGCTTGCTCGATCTATAACTTCTAGCGCGGTTGGCGCCACGGGGCCGTTCCCGGCGGAACAGCACTCCATGCCACTCCTTCCAGGCTCCGGTGTCAATCCTCGGTAAACGTCATCGCATGGCCGTTCAGGCAATAGCGCAGCCCCGTCGGCGGCGGGCCGTCGGGAAAGACGTGACCGAGATGGGCGTCGCAATCGGCGCAGCGGATTTCCGTGCGCACCATAAAGTGGGAGCGGTCCTCGATCTCGCGGATCGCCTGATCGTCGATCGCGGCGAAGTAGCTCGGCCAGCCGCAACCGGAATCGAACTTGGTGTCGGAGCGGAACAGCGCCCGGCCGCAACAGACGCATTCGTAGGTGCCGGTCTGCTTGTTGCTGAGGAACGGACCGGTGAACGGACGCTCGGTGCCCTGTTCTCGCGTGATGCGATACTGCTCCGGCGAGAGCTGCGCCCGCCACTCCGCATCGGTTTTCACCACTTTCGGCGTCTTTACGGTCGTCATGAAAGTCTCCTGTCGTTGCGGCGACTATATAGGAATGCGCGACCGCGCGCGCAAACATCGCCAGCGCCCGTTCCGTGACGGACCTCAAGCGATTTCGCGGCGGATCACCGCCGGCCCGGCCCCGAGCCTGCGTTTGCTGTCGTTGTAGAAGGCGATGAACTCGGCCGCCGGCAGCGCCTTGGAAAACAGCCAGCCCTGGCCGTATTGCACGCCCCGCTCGATGAGATAGTCGGCCTGCTCCTGCCGCTCGATCCCCTCGGCGACGATGTAGAGATCGAGCGATTTGGCGATGTCGATGATATGGGGTGTGATCGAGCTGGTGGCCGAATCGGTGCCGATCGTGTCGATGAAGGACTTGTCGATCTTCAGCGCATCGAGCGGAAGCTCCTGCAGGTATTGCAGGCTCGAATAGCCGGTGCCGAAGTCGTCGATGGCCACCGAGTGGCCGCGCCGACGCGCTTCCTCGATCGTCGTCCGGGCGGATTTCACGTCCATGAAGCCGCGTTCGGTTGCCTCCAGCCAGATCTGTTCCGTGATTATGCCGGTGTTTCGAAGCGCCGTCTCGATCACCGGCAGGATGCGCCCGGATTTCAGGTCGTCGGCGGCGAGGTTGATGGCGATGTGCAGCGAGCGGTCGGCGACGAGCACGCTCTTCAGCTCGGCGATCGTCGCATAGAGAACCTGATCGGTGATCTCCTCGATCAGCCCGTTTTCCTCCGCAAGAGGGATGAAGAGATCCGGCCGGACCATCTGCCCATCCGGCCGCCGCCAGCGCACCAGAGCCTCCGCGCCGACGCAGATGCCGGTCTTGAGCTCGATCAGCGGCTGGTAGTGCACGATGAACTCGCGCCGATGCACGGCAATCGAAAGCTCGCCGAGCGGCGACAGGCGACGCCGGGACAGCCAGACGACGAGCCCGACCATCAGTGCCGCGACCAGCGCCCCGCCCGGCAGGAGCAGCAGGCGTTCCCGATCCATGTCGCTGAGAATGGCGATACTGGGCGCAGTGGCAACCGCGATCCAGTTGGCGTCCCGTGACGTTGCAAAGAGGTCGTCGGCATTGCTGCCGGTCTTCGGAAGATCGGCAAGATGCTCCGTGAGCTGCGGGTCAGGATCGTTGAGGGTACTGATCAGCACGCCGTTTTTGGTGGCGACGGCAAGCCGGGTGCCGGGCTCTGCGATCACGTCCACAAAACGGATCGGATTGGTCAGCACCGTATAGGAGCGGTACCGGAAAGCCGTCATGGGCGTGCCGGTGCTGATTGTCGGGTACATCCGCGGGATGACCTCGACGCCATTGCTTGCGAAGAAATCGGCCGGTGGTGCGCGGGTGAGGCGGCGCGGCGGGTAGCCCCACGAGGTGCATCTGAGCAGCCCGTTCTCGAAATAGCCGATGTCCTCGATGGCGGTGGTGTTGACGACCAGCGAGCGCAGCGCCGCGATATGCGTGGCCATGCATGGCGGAATGTCGAGCCGGTCGGCGG
Organism: Ensifer sp. ENS09; assembly: GCF_014852425.1. Lineage (NCBI taxonomy): Bacteria > Pseudomonadati > Pseudomonadota > Alphaproteobacteria > Hyphomicrobiales > Rhizobiaceae > Ensifer > Ensifer sp. ENS09. The sequence goes on along the minus strand of NZ_JACVBP010000002.1, from coordinate 401,899 downwards.
TCTTCAGCGCCCGCGACGCCTCATCGAGCGCGGCGTCGGCGCGCATGATGGCATAGTCGGCAAGACGGGCAAGCCGTGCCTGCTCGCTGCGCACGGCGATCGACCAGGAAAGGTAATAGGCTGCCAGCATCGGCAGGATCGCGCCGAGGGCAGCCAGGATACTGGCGATGACGACTATGCGAGATCGTTCCAAGCGGGTCCCGCCCATTCGTTATGTGGTCTTCTGTTTCGTGCCTGCCGCTAGCGACAGCGGCACGGGCAACCGCGTCTCAGCCGTTGCAAGGTCTGCCGGCGTCGTCGTCGCATCTGTTCATTCTGAATTGAGGGCGTCTGCAAATACAACTATCACGTCTTGCAGTTCGGTTTCCAGAATGTTCGATCTATCCCCCGCCGCCCGATGAAGATGTTGCTAACAGCATTTTAATTGTTGTTGGCGGCCGCCGCCTAAAGCGCGCGAATCTGGTATTGCAGGGGCTCCGCTTCGGTTCGTCCGGCCGAACTGACGGACACATAACGCCGATTTTATCTGGATAAGGCTTGAGACCCCAACACCCTTCTTTTATGTCGGGGGTTCGATCGATTATACGATGAATTAAAAGGAGCAGGCCTGGACGATGGATGTTGCGGCCCTGACATTTCTGGCCCTTGCACTGCCTTTCGTCGCGGCATTGCTCGCGCCGCTTCTGACGCGCCTTCTCGGCCACAATGCGGCCTGGGTGCTTGCGCTGTTCCCCTTGGGCGTCGTTCTGCATTTCGCCGGTTTCTGGCCGGAAGTGGCCAAGGGCGAGGTGGTTACTGGCGGTTACGCCTGGATACCTTCGTTCAATGTCAGCTTTTCCTGGCTGATCGACGGGCTGTCGCTCACATTCGTCCTATTGATTGCCGGCATCGGCATGCTGATCGTGCTTTATGCCGGTGGCTATCTGAAGGGCCACCCGCAGCAGGGCCGGTTCTTTTCCTTCATCCTGATGTTCATGGGCTCGATGCTCGGGCTCGTGGTCTCCGACAGCTTCCTGATGCTGTTCGTGTTCTGGGAACTGACCTCGATCACCTCGTTCCTGCTGATCGGTTTTGATCATTCGCGCGAGGCGGCGCGGCGCGCGGCCCTGCAGGCGCTGGTCGTGACCGGGGGCGGGGGCCTGTTCTTGCTCGCCGGACTGCTGATCATCTGGAACGTCAGCGGCGTCACCCAGCTCTCGCTGCTGTCGGCCTTCGGGCCGGAGATGCGCGAAAGCCCGTTCTATCTGGCGGCACTCCTTCTCGTTCTCGGTGGCGCCTTTACCAAGTCGGCGCAGTTCCCCTTCCATTTCTGGCTGCCGAACGCGATGGAAGCCCCGACGCCCGTCTCCGCCTACCTGCACTCGGCGACCATGGTGAAGGCTGGCGTCTACTTGCTGATGCGGCTGAACCCGGTGCTCGGCGGCACGCCCGAGTGGCAGATCCTTCTGCCGCTCTTCGGGGGTGCGACGCTCGTCATTGGCGCGGCTCTTGCCTGCCGCCAGACCGACCTGAAGCTGATGCTCGCCTATACGACGATGGCGTCGCTCGGCCTGCTGGTCATGCTGATCGGGCTTGGCGTGCCCCATGCGATCGAAGCGGCGGTGCTCTACCTCGTTGCCCATTCGCTGTTCAAGGGCGCCCTGTTCATGGTCGCCGGCATCATCGATCACGAGACCGGCACGCGCGACGTGACGAGGCTCGGGGGCCTTCGCTCCGCCATGCCGCTCACCTTCGTCATCGCGCTTGCCGCGGCATTCTCGATGGGCGGGCTGTTTCCCTTCTTCGGCTTCATCGCCAAGGAGGAGATTTACTACGCTCTCTCCGGTTTTGATCGCCGTTCCCTGGTCTTTGCCGCAATCGCGATCCTCGGCAACGCGCTGATGTTCGCGGTGGCCTTTGCAGTTGCGCTGAAGCCGTTCATCGGCGCCAAGGTCGAGACGCCGAAGGCGGCGCACGAGGCGCCGATCCTGCTCTGGCTCGGCCCTGCGCTGCTTGCGGCCAAGGGGCTCTCCGCCGCCTTGCTTTCGGGGCTGACGCACGAACTGGTATCGACGCCGATGGCGTCGGCGATCGCGGGCGAACCGCGCGCGGTGACGATAACGGTCTTCCCGCACATCGGGGTGCCGCTCGCCATGTCGGCTGCGACCGCATTGATCGGCATCGCGTTCTACCTGAAGCTTGACCGCGTGCGCGCCTTCATGGCGGCGATCCTTTCCGATATCGGCTGGGGTCCGGATCGCGGCTTCGACCAGTTCATTCGCGGCCTCGTCCGTTTCTCCGTCGCGCTGACGCGACGGCTGCAGTCGGGGCGCCTCGAAGTCTACATGACCGCGACCTTCATCCTGGTCGCCTTCGTGCTCCTGGTCGTGCCGATCGCTTATGGCGAGTTCCCGCGCGCGCCGTTCTTTGCCGCAGACGTGCCGCTGCATGAACTGGCGATCATGGCGATCGCGGTCATCGGCCTCGTCGCGGTGGTGCTTGCCGCCGACCGGCTGACCGCCATCGTCTCGCTCGGCATCCAGGGCTTTGCCGTTGCCGTTATCTTCCTGCTCTACGGCGCACCGGATCTGGCCTTTACCCAGTTCATGATCGAGACGCTTTCGGTCGTCGTGCTTGCGCTGGTGATGACGCGGCTCCGGCTTTCGCCGTCGGACCATCGTCCGCTTGCGCAGAAGATCCCGGATCTCGCCATCGCACTCGCCTGCGGTCTCGGCTTCGGGCTGATGCTGCTGAAGGTGACGGGGGTGCCCTTCGATACGACGCTCACCGACTTCTTCAACCTCTATTCGAAGTCGATCGCCCACGGCGCCAATGTGGTGAACGTCATCATCGTCGATTTCCGCGGCACGGACACGCTCGGTGAGATCGCCGTGGTGATGGTCACGGGCCTTGCGATCCTGTCGCTCGTTCGTCTGAGGGCAGGTTCGCTCCGGCGTATCGCCGATAACGATCCGGATGCGGAGGAGCGCGCATGAAGTCGGTGATTTTCCGCGCCGTCGCGCCGTTCCTGACGAGCCTGATGGTGTTGTTTTCGATCTTCGTCCTGTTGCGCGGCCACAACGAGCCGGGCGGCGGTTTCATCGGCGGCCTCATCGCGGTGTCGGCGCTGGCGATCTACGGCATCGCTTGCGGCGTCGAGACGGTGCGTCGTGCGATCTATTTCCACCCGATGGCGATTGCCGGGGCGGGCCTCCTGGCCGCGACGGTCGCCGGCCTGGTCTCGATCGCCGCCCGCGTGCCCTTCATGACCGGCCTGTGGATCTATCCTTCGGTGCTTGGCCTGGAAGTGCCGCTCTCGACGGTGATGCTGTTCGATTGCGGCGTCTATCTGGTGGTCGTCGGCGCGATCAGTTCGATTGCGCTTTCGCTCGAAGAGCGGGGAGGCGAGTAATGGAAGCCTGGTTCGCTCTGCTTGTCGGCATCTTCTTCACGGTCGCCGTCTATCTGCTCCTGTCGAAGTATATCATCCGGGTGCTGCTTGGTGTCGCCATCCTCGGCAATGCCGTCAACCTTTTGATCTTCACCGGCGGTCGGCTGACCCGCGGCGTGCCACCGGTCGTCCCTGGCGATCAGGATGCGCTCGTCGGTCCCGCCGCCAACGCCCTGCCGCAGGCGCTGATCCTGACGGCGATCGTCATCTCCTTCTCCTTCTTCGCGTTCCTGCTGGTTCTCGCCTGGCGGGCCTACGAGGAGCTGCAAACCGACAACACCGACGAGATGCGCGTTGCCGAGCCGAAGGACGAGCCGGCCCCGCCGCTTGGATACTGACCGACCCATGGCCGCTACAACCTCTCCTCCCGCTGATCTCTCCGCCGCGCTCGTGCTCGAGCCCGTCGCGTCTGCCGACTGGCTGGTGATCCTGCCGGTTGCCTGGTGCCTCGCAATCGGCGCGCTACTCGTAATGCTGCGCCGGAAGATCGATTGGCATCCCTACGTCGCCGTTGCCGGACTGGCCGGGCTCGTCATCATCGATGTGCTTCTTCTGCGCCATGTGCTTGCAAGCGGACCGGTAACGATGGTGATGGGGCGCTGGCTGCCACCCTTCGGCATTGCCTTCACCGTCGACCTGACCGGCGCGCTCTTTGCGCTCACCGCCTCCGTCGTGGCGCTTGCAGGCGGCATCTATTCGCTTGCCGATATCAACGACAGCGGCCGGCGCTACGGCTTCTATCCATTCCTGATGCTGCTGATGGCGGGGGTGTCCGGCGCCTTCCTGACCGGCGATGTCTTCAATCTCTACGTCTGGTTCGAGGTGCTGCTGATCTCGTCCTTCGGCCTGATCGTGCTCGGCTCCGAACGCGAGCAGATCGACGGCGCGGTGAAATACGGCTTCCTCAACCTCGTTGCGACCACCCTGTTCCTGATCACCACAGGGTATCTCTATGCAAGCTTCGGCACGCTCAACATGGCCGACATTGCCCGCAAGGCCGAGGGGCTCGCGGGTACAGCGCCGCTGATGACGCTGACGGCGCTGTTCCTGCTTGCCTTCGGCATGAAGGCTGCCGCATTCCCGGTGAATTTCTGGCTGCCGGCCTCCTACCATACGCCGCGCGTGGTGGTGTCGGCCCTGTTTGCCGGCCTTCTCACCAAGGTCGGGATCTACGCGCTCATCCGCGTCACCGTCATGCTGCTGCCGGTCGAGCGCGAGGAGTTGAGCTTCGTCATCGCCATTGCCGGCGCGCTGACGATGCTCGTCGGCGTGCTTGGTGCGCTGGCCCAGTCGGACTTCCGCCGCATGCTCGGCTATCTCGTCGTCTCCGGCATCGGCTCGATCCTCGCTGGCGTCGGCGTCGGCGGCCCGGGCGGTATCGGCGGCGCGATCTTCTATGCGCTGCATTCGATGCTCGTCATGACCGCGCTTTACCTGGCGTCCGGTGTCGCAGCGAGGCTCGGCGGCAGCTTCTCGTTGACCTCGCTGGCAGGCCTCTATCGTCGCCATGCCGGTTTCGCGGCGCTGACGCTCATGCTTGCCTTCGCCGTGTCCGGCCTGCCGCCGTTCTCCGGCTTCTGGCCGAAGGTCATGCTGGTCAAGGCGGCGCTCGATATCGGCGCCTGGTGGCTGGCAGCCGTCCTGCTTCTGACCGGCTTCCTGACGACCATCGTCACCGGCCGTTTCTTCCTGCTCGCCTATTGGCGCGATGCGGGGTCCACTGAGGGCGCCTCTGCGTCCGCGACGATCGCGCCGGCGGCTCTGTTGCCGCTCACCGCCTTGACTGTGCTGGCGCTCGCCATCGGCCTTTATCCCGAGCCGCTGCTATCCATGGTTCAGAATGCTGCCGCAGGCCTTTCCGAGCCGTCGGCCTACCTGAACTCGGTCTTCCCGGGAGGTGCCCCGTGACCAAGTTCCTGACCATCAATCTCGTGTTCACGGCGATCTGGGGCGCGATCAGCGCCAGCTTCTCGCCGGCCAACCTGATCCTCGGTTTTGCCGTCGGAGCGCTGTCGCTCTTTCTCATCCGGCGCGAGCTTGAGCCCGTTGCCTACCCGGTGCGCCCGATCAAGCTCTTCCTGCTGACCGCGCTGTTCTTCAAGGAACTGGCGATCTCGGCGACCAAGGTCGCCTTGTTGGTCATCCAGCCGAAGATGGTGCTGAAGCCCGGCATCTTCGCCTATCCGCTGACGGTAAAGAGCGACTTCGAAATCGCGCTGCTGGCCAATCTCATCACGCTGACGCCGGGAACGCTGTCGGTCGACGTCTCCGACGACCGCAAGACGCTCTATGTCCATGCGCTCGACTGTGCCGATCCGGGCGGCCTCAGGCGCGATATCGCCAATGGCTTCGAGCGCCGGATCAAGGAGGCCTTCGAATGACCCTGTCGGCGCAGATCCTCGCCCTTGCCACCGGCTTTGCGCTGGCCGCGCTGTCGGCAGCGCTGCTGATAACGGTCTGGCGCATCATTCGCGGCCCGACGCTGCCGGACCGCGTGCTCGGCCTCGATATGCTGGTCGCGATCGCCATCGGCCTCATCGCCGTCGTTGCCATTCGCACCGGCTTCAACCTCTACATCGACATTGCCATCGCGCTCGGCCTTGTCGGCTTCCTGGCGACGGTTGCTTTTGCTCGCTTCGTGCTGGCGCGCGGCCTCTCGCCCGAGAAAGCCGTCGCCGACAGACGCGTGCCGCAGGCCAAAGGCGGGGCGGCGCCAAGGGGCAAATCGACGCAGCGCAAGCGCAAGGGAGGACGCCGATGAGCCCGGTGCTCGATATGGCCGTTACCCTGCTGGTCGCCGTCCTGTTGGTCGTCGGTGCGATCTTTTCGCTGCTGGCGGCGATCGGCATCATCCGTTTCCCCGATCTCTACACGCGCATGCATGCGGCCTCCAAGGCCGGCACGATCGGATCGGGCCTGTTGCTTCTGGCCGCGGGCGTGCATTCTCTCGATCCGGCTATTTTGATTCGCGCGCTTGCAGGCTTCCTTTTCTTCGTTCTGACTGCGCCGATCTCGGCTCATCTCTTGGCAAAAGCCGCACATCAGGCAGGTTACAGGCTGACTAAGCTTTCTGTCATAGATCAGCTTCCGCAAAAGGAAGAGCCGCGTTGCGACTGATCGACGACAGTTCTGAAACTGTATTTCAGAACATTACGATCGAGTGTGGCCATTTTAGCAATTTGGAGATAAACTTGCTAAGCGCCGCTAAATTTATGTTTGGACATTTCGCGCATCGATGTTAATCGAGTAAATGTAAAGTGTCGTCGTGGAAAATACTTTGATCTGAAATTCCAGCTTGAGTTGTGAATGTTGATCGTTGCTTTGAGAGTTCGGTCGTCACCGGTGACTCGGCAGCAGGTTTTGTAATCAAGTTCCAGCTCTTGATATCGCGGCCGGTGTTTCTCCTTGCCGCGTTGATGGTCCATCCCAAGGCAGCCAAGGCTTCCTGACGGCTCTTGCAAGCGTTCCTCCCCCGAAACGCCGTTTCGGGTTGTGCTTAAGTCCGATAGGAGAAAGAAATGACTGAAACAGCGCTTGGCGCGAGCCATGAACTTCTGGTTGAGCTGACGGCGGAAATCGTTGCCGCCTACGTCAGCAATCATGTGGTTCCGGTCGCCGAGCTTCCCACGCTGATCGCAGATGTGCATTCGGCGCTGAACAACACGGCGGCTCCCGCGCCGGTCGTCATTCCCGTCGAAAAGCCGAAGCCGGCCGTATCGGTTCGCAAGTCCGTTCAGGACGACCAGATCACCTGCCTCGAATGCGGCGGCACCTTCAAGTCGCTGAAGCGCCACCTGATGACCCACCACAATCTGTCGCCGGAAGAATACCGCGAGAAGTGGGACCTGCCGACCGATTACCCGATGGTCGCGCCCGCCTATGCGGAAGCACGCTCGCGCCTCGCCAAGGAAATGGGCCTCGGCCAGCGCCGCAAGCGCCGCGGCAAGTAAGACCAGTCGTCCCGCTGAAGATGCGGGCAGCCCGTGGTGGCTGCTTGGCCGTGAGCGGGAAAATTCAATCACGATGGCCGGGCCTATGCGCCCGGCCATCGTGTTTCAGCCGCCTGGTCCACGGGCGCCCGCCACAAATGGATGCAGCATCCCAACGTATCACGATCGCCCTTGGCGTCTGGGGAAGATGAGTGGGCGCATCCAGCGCGGCTCAAAAATATGCATTGATCTCCGGATATGGCGCCGCATGCTCAAAGAGCGCCTCGGACCGCCCATCGGCGAGGAAGTTCGTCACCAACGTCGACGTCTGCAGCCACAACGTCTGGGGAATCCATGACCCGACGCTGATCCGAGATACACCAAGCGCGGATAGAGCACGAACAAGCCGTCGGCTCCCGCGTCCCGGTACCGCCTGGCGCGGGCAAGCACCTCCTTCACACGGTCGCTGGCGGCTGCGAGTGCTCGCGCGTAAACATCCGTGCGCGCGTTGATGTAGAGTCTGATGCCAAGTCGCCCTGCCGTCTCTCGGGCCCGCTCGATCTTGCGGCAGAGCAGATCCGGCGTGCCGACGCCATCCTGGATGTTGATCCCAACCGCGCCGGCCTCGATGAAACGAGCGGTCGTCCGGGCCATCTCCACCTCGTCATCGGTGTAGCCCGCTTCAATGTCGACGCTGAGCGGCACACTGGTCACGCGGGCGATTGCCGCGACGCTTGCCAGGTGCCGGTCCAGCCGAAGGGCGTCGCCGTCGCGATAGCCGAGTGACCATGCTACGCCGGCGCTGGTCGTCGCGATGGCACGTCGTGCCATATCTGTCGGCCTTCCTGGCTGCTTACCCGCAACTGCGGCTCGACCTTCTGATGACCGACCGATACGTCGATCTCGTCGCCGAGGGTGTTACGGTGGCAATCCGTATCGGCAATCTCCAGGACTCGAGCCTGGTCGCCCGCAAACTTCTCAGCAATCGCAGAATTCTCGTGGCCTCGCCGGCCTATCTCGAAATCCATGGCGATCCCGCGGAGATTGATGAACTCAAGCGGTACGAATGCGTCGTGTCGACGGCAAACCACCACGGTGAGGTCTGGCGGCTGTTCGGCCCGACCGGAGAACGGTCCTTTCGGCCGCGCGGGAGGGTGCGTGCCGACAACGGAGACGCGGTCCATCAGCTTGCCATCGATGGCCAAGGCATCGCCTTTCATTCTGAGGTGACCATGGCCGCGTCGATCCGCAGCGGCAAATTGGTTCAGGTACTCCCCCGTTGGGCAGGAAAGGAGACAGGCGTCTATTGTGTTTGTCCATCGCGGCCGATGGGGCCGGCGGCCCGGGCCTTGATTGATTTTCTAACCAACCGTTGGAAGGACGCCGTGACATTGGACATGGTCGAGCATCCGGCGGAAGAAGAGGTCAGTCTCCATGCAGGACGCTGACATGGGGCAAGCGGGACGGTTCGCCCCCTGACTTTTTCCCGCGTCGATGCCGGAGTTTGGCTCGAGCAGGCGACGTGCTGGCGCACCCTCCAGGAGAGGCAACTCCAAAACGTCGGCGTCCCGAAGTCCGGCCACGACGATTGCCACTACAGCGCCGCGCGTCATACCGGACGCGCAAAGGTCAGTGAAAGGTCGCGCGTCTTGAACGCGCGATGCTCGCCAATGGCTGCGCGTCAGGCCGCCAGGCGAAGCTCCGCCTCGTTCTTGATGCGGCGGATCATCGAGCGCAGGCCGTTGGCGCGCTGGGTCGAAAGGTGCTCGATCAGGCCGATCTTGCCGAAGGTGTCGATCGCGTCGGTCCTGGCGATTTCGGAGGCATGCTTGCCGGAGTAGATGGCCAGCACGATGGCGACGAGCCCGCGCACGATATGGGCGTCGGACTCGCCTTCGAAGTTGAGGACGGGATCCTCGGGATCGCCGGCCGCATTGGTGACGAGCCAGACCTGGCTGGCGCAGCCCTGAACCTTGTTTTCCTGCGTGCGCTTGGCTTCAGGCATCTCCGGCAGCGCCTTGCCGAGCTCGATCACATAGCGATAGCGATCCTCCCATTCTTCAAGAAAGGCGAAATCGTCGATGATCTGGTCGAGCGTCGTCATGGTCCGGTCCATTCGTCGGGAGATTATAAGCTCGCCGGCCCTTGCCGCGAACACTTTCATCCCTGTTCTTGCCCGTCGCCTTCAGGCGCTCGGGCGTTCAGCCATCATATAGGCGATGGCAGAGCCATTGAGAACCGGCAAATGTGCGACGGATACGGCAACCGCTTTCCCGGTCAGACCGAGATACTTGTCGGGATGCTGAGGGAAACGGTCGTGCCACCGCCAGCGCCCTCGATGTTGCCGGTGGCGGCCGAAAGCGCCTGGCCGGCAGTACGGGCCTCATCCGCATCACGGCCGGATCCCTGGGCGCGCAATTCCTGCTCCGCCTTGCGCAGCAGTTGTTTCACCTGTTCGGCAACGGATTTGAGTTCGGCTGCCACCTTCGCGACGACGTCAGAGCTGTCGTTATACCCGCCGAATTCGCGGTAGGCGCGCTCGGCAAAGCTTGCCGGTCCCGATGAGGGCTCAGCCTCACTGTCAGCGGTGGCATCGGCTTGCGCGCCCGACGTATCCGCCTGCGCGCTACCGGCATCGGCGAGCGCGGTGGCTGCCGTGGTGGCCGCAGCCGCGGCGGATGAGACGCCAGCTCCCCCGCCGCCGGCGCCGGCCAGCTGCTGGGCGGCCGTGCCGAGCTGTTGTGCAAGCTGCTTGGCAAGCCTTGCAAGCGTTTCCGGGTCCGATGCGAAGAACCGCAGCATGCGGAGCTGCTCCTTGACGTCGTCGAGCTTCTTTTTGGCGATAGCGGCGCGGTTCGCGGCACTTTCGTCATTGCGGCCAAGAAGCAGGGCGGTTGAAGCAGGGCTCTTGCCTTCGCCAACTGTGCCGGGGGCGGCGCCGGACGTTGCCGGGCGTGTCACGCCGGCGTTCGAGAAAAGCCCATAAATCTGCATTGTCTGCCTCCGCCTGTCGGTGTGGCGAACGTAAGCAGGCAGGGCTTGCGTGTGGCTGTGCGGCGAGAAAATCAGCGGTTGCGGGCGCAAAAAAGAAAACGCCGCGAGGGGATGGGTTCCTCGCGGCGGCCGCAACAGGACGGCAAGTCAGGCAGTAAGTCAGAAATGTGCGGAGGGGTGCTGTTACTGGATAACGGCAGCCTTGGGGTCGAGGCGCCTTTCCGGAACCGGGGTGCGCTTGAAGACGGGTTCGGCGTCGATGGTGCTGACCTCGGTCGCCGGAGCTGCCACGTCGGCAGCCGGCGTGACAGTACCGGTCGTCACCTTGGCATCCGGCGTCGTGGCATCGGTTTCGGCAAACTGGGTATCGAGGAATTCGTAGGCGATGCGGGCGCCTTCGCGGGCCCGGTGGCCCAGGGCAACGAAGGTTTCGGCACCCTTCTCGCAGACATCCGGCTTCTGGATGCAGATGGCGCTGATGTACTGGAACGCCTCATTGGCAGCGGAGAAGGTGTCGCCCAGTTCTACTTTCGGGGCGTGTTCGAGTTTCTGCGCGCTCGTAGGGTCGAGGAATGGCAGCAACACCAGCACCAGCGAAAACCAGAATGTCGCCTTGATGAGAAACCACATGTTCTGCCCATCCTTCGTTCGGCTGCCGCGGCCCGCCAGTCTTGTAGCCGGCTTTTGCACCTTCGGCACCCCGCAGCGCCGTGGTATCCCCTGATACCCGTTCACGCCACCTTCTAAACCTTAGGAGCCTGCCGGCGTTCTCTTGGTGCCCGGCCCCTTGTTGAGATCGACATTACGGTGGGAATCACAAGACGGCTTTTCGAAATCGAGCGGCATTTGCTTCAAGTTTTAATGAAATGCCGGTGTCCGGCGATTTGCCGGGGCATTTGTGTTGCATTTTAGCGTTTGCCGTTAAGGTTCGTGGCAGAGCCGCGCGCGGCAACCCCGAAGGCAGCGGGAATCGCACCGCAAAACCCGCGCCACAATCGTTAACACAGTGCAGAAAATGCACAGAAATCCGCTGCTTACGCCCCATTAACCACAAGAAATGAAGGTCGCCCGATTTGGCTCAAAACGGGATTTTTCGACCGTTTCGCACGGTTCCGGCACGGCCGCGTTTATTCTTTCATTAAGCCGGGGATGCGAGATTCCGACATGTCACGAGGCGGCTTGAGTCTCGATCCAAAGGGTCGTGAAAACACAGAGTGTCGGTCTCGCAAGAACAACAAATGTAGCAGGGTAAAGCGTGAGCGTATTGCGTAACATGGCTGGCAGATGGACGTCCCGTGTGGACGAGGTCGCGGCCCTGTGGCTTCCCCGTCGTGAAGCGTCTTCGCCGGCCGATCTCCGCCACGTGAAGCGCCTGCGTACCCTCGCGGCCGTTTCCTTGACGGCTCTGCCGGTGGTGCCGCTTGCCCTGTCGCTCGCCATGCCCGTGTCTTCGGCTCTCCCTCTGGGCACCGCCCTTTGGGCCTCGGCCTCGCTGCTTGCGGCCGCTGGCGCGATTGTTCGCGGCCGCGCGCCGGAAGAGGTGGCCGCCGTATCGGAGCCGGTCGTGCCGGACCTCTCTGCCGCCTACGACCTCTTTGCGGGCCTGGTGACCGTGCACGATCTGCGCGGCAACGTGCTTTCTGTCCATGGCCGCGACGCGGCCGAGCATCTGACCCTGATGCGCGATCCGGCAGGACGCGGTTTCATCGAGCAGATCCACGTTTCCGATCGCATTACCTTCCTGAGCGCGATCGACATCCTTCGCCAGGGCGGCGACCGGGCGACGGTTGACATCCGCATCGAGCGGCGCACGTTGCCGATCGAGGGCGAACAGTTCGTCTACATGTCCTGCGAGCTGGCGCCGCTGCGCGACGACAATGGTCGCCTGGTCGCGATCCTCGCCCAGTCGCGCGATGTCTCGCAGGAAGCGGGCCTGCGTGCTGAAGCTGCAGCCAGAACCGCTGAGGCGGTATCGGCAAACGATGCCAAGACGCGGTTCCTGGCCGCCGTCAGCCACGAATTGCGCACGCCGCTCAACGCCATCCTCGGCTTTTCGGACGTGCTTGCAGGCGAATATTTCGGCAAGCTCGAGAACGATCGCCAGCGCGAATATGTGGGCCTGATCCACAAGTCCGGCGAGCACCTGCTTTCCGTCGTCAACACCATGCTCGACATGAGCAAGATCGAGGCCGGTCGCTACGAGCTGATGCCCGAGCCCTTCGGTGTCGCCGAGGCGGTTTCCGCCTGCGAGGCGATGCTGTCGCACCAGGCCACGGAAAAGGGCGTCAAGCTTGCAAGCCGCATCACCCGCGGTCTCGGCGAGATCAACGCGGACCAGCGCGCCTTCCAGCAGATCCTCATCAATCTGGTCGGCAACGCCGTCAAGTTCACCGATCAGGGCGGCGTCGTGACGATTGACGCGGAGGCCGACGGTGCGATGCTGAAGCTGTCCGTCAGCGATACCGGCATCGGCATTGCGGCTGACAAGCTGGCGCTGCTTGGTCAACCTTTTGTCCAGATCCAGAACGACTATACTCGCCGCTACGAAGGCACCGGCCTTGGCCTCTCGCTGGTCAAGGGCCTGGTTGCGCTGCACGGCGGAGAGCTTTCCATCCGCAGCCGCGAGGGCGAGGGGACCGTTATCGTCGTCACGCTACCGCGTGATGGCTCCGGTATCGCCTGCGCGGAGCAGGAGGAAGCACGTACACCGGTGACGGTGGAATTTCCGCCGCGCCTGAAGGATTGTGATGTCGCCCCGGCCGCCGAAGGGGGGCGGTTCGAGGGGAAAAGTTTGAACGAGGAACGGGGATATGGCGCCGCGCAAGCGAAAACAGCCTGAACGGAAGAAGGCCGCGCGGCAAACGCCCGGCCTGGCCGTGCGCGGGCTGGTCCTTGCCGGACGGGGTGCTGGGCTTGCCGGTCGTCTGATGGCGCGCCATCCGCTGGTGTCCGGCGGCTCGGCCGCCTTTCTCGTCGTGTTCTCCTTCGTTGCGGCCAATGCCATGTGGTATCAGCACGGCACGCACCCGTCGCCGCTTCTGCGCACCCGCGTTCCGCTCGTCAGCGCCGAAACGGCGCAGCGCATCGCGATCGCCAAGGGCGAGGAGATCGAGCCGCGAAAGGTAACCACCTTCGTCATCGAGCGCGAGGGTGAGGCGCAAGCTGAAAACGTCGAGGATGTGATCGCGGCCGCATCCGCGGATCCGCAGTCGGAAAAGCCGTCGCCCGAACGGGTGGCGAGCGTGCCGGATCCGGCGCAGTCGAAGCTTGTCTCGGAGATCCAGAAGGAACTGGGCCGCATTGGCCTTTATGACGGCGCGCCGGACGGGCGGAGCGGCCCGCGGACGGCAGCGGCAATCCTCCGCTTCGAGGAGCGGGCGGGCCGCACGGGGACCGGCGCGGCGAGTGTCGAGTTGCTCCAGGTCTTGAGATCTGCACCGGCTGAAAAGGCTGCCGCGGTTCCGGCCGGCCGACCGCTTTCGGAAGCCAAGGGCGGCGGCGTGGAGATTGATCCGGTCGCTGCAGCCATCCGCTCGGCCGAAAAGGAAAGCACCTTCGTTCCGCGTGCGGAAATTCCAGTGTCGAGCGAACTGGTGCTGAACATCCAGAAGGGTCTCAGCAACCTCGCCTATGCGGACGTGGCGGTCGATGGCGTTGCCGGAGAGCAGACGCGCGCAGCGATCCGCCACTTCGAAAAACATTACCGCCTGCCGCAAACCGGCGAACCCAATCCGCAAGTGCTGAAGAAGCTCAAGGAAATCGGCGCGCTCTGACGCATTTGATGCGCGCTCACCCCTGTCGTCGCTCAGGCGCGATTTGCCTCCTTCGCCGTGCGCGTGTATCAGCCTCCCATGCGCCTGAAGTCCCACATCTTCGTCTCGTCTCTGCTGCGTCGTGCGTTTTCGCTCGGCGGCTATGCGGCGGTGCTGCGCAAGGGAGCCGAGGACGCTGGCGCAATCTTCATTCGCCAACGGACGCGGATGGGTACCGAGACGCTCTTTGCCCCGGCGCCGCAGAACTTCTTCGCCGACGAGATCGATCTCGGCCGCAAGTTCGAGGTGCGGCTGCAGGACAGCGACGCCGAAAAGGTCGATGCGGCGCTTGCAAGCGAGATCCGCTTCGATCGGGATTGCTGGATCGTGGAGATCGAACTGGACGACCGCGGCGACCTGTTCGAGGTCGTTGCCGACGATGGCAAAGGCCGACCCTGACGCCTCTTGCCGATTGCACCGGCCTGCTTGACTCTCCACTTGGTGGAGGCCGTAGGACGCGTTCATGGACGATCAAATCTTTTCGATAGGCGAAGTTTCGAAGCTGAGCGGCATACCGGTCCGGCGGCTTCGGTTTTACTCGGACAAGGGGTTGCTGCCACCCTCCACACGGACGGTGAGCGGCTACCGCATGTATTCCGGGGCCGACCTGGCGCGGCTGGACCTCGTGCTTGCCCTGCGTGAAGCGGGCGTGAGCCTCACGGATATCCGTAAGATCCTGGCCAATAGAACCTCGCTTGCCGACGTTCTGGCGTTGCGGCTTCAGACGCTCGAAACGGAGATCCGGTCAAAGCGCCGGATCGCCACGGCCCTGCGAATGGCTTTGAAGATCCATGAACCCTCCCCAACGGATCTCAGGAGATTGTGGACCGTGACCAGGATTTCAAAGACGGAATTTCGTGCCGCGCTCGAGCGTTTCTATGATGACGTCGCCGGCGGCGCGCCGATGGATGCGGCGTGGAAAAAGAAGATGATGGATGCCAGTACGCCAGATCTGCCCGAAGACCCGGCAGCCGAACAGATCGACGCCTGGGCGGAACTGATGGAGATGCTGTCCGACAAAGCCTATGCCGCCGAGATGCGCGCCCATATGTCGAACCTGTGGACCGAGGAATTCGACCCCGCTGCCTACGCCCAGGCGGCGGACGCCACCTTCGGGCGGGTGAGGGCAGCGATGGACAATGGCCTAGGGCCTCAGTCGGCGGTCGCCAGAGAAATCGCCCCCGACTGGCTGGCGCAGTCGGCAAGGGCGATGAAGCGGGCGCCGGATGAGGCTTTCCTGGATTGGCAGCTCGAACAGTACCGCAGGCACCACGCGCGTTCGGCGCGTTACCAGGAATTGATGGCGTTACTGCAAGGGCAAGCGCCGCAGGCCCCGACCGGTCGTCAGTGGAGTTGGATCATCGACGCGATGAAGCAGCTCTTCTAGGGTAGGGACCTCGGCTCCATTGGGCCGACATTGCCGGACATGCCCCGCGTGGGCGGAAGCATGTATCAGCCGCGGCGGCGGCCAAACAGTCGCTGCGGCTGCACGTTGACGGCCGTGGCTGCGACCTTGCGCGCGCCAACGTGGCGCGTGTCGTTGGCAGTGTTTTCGGCAAAATAGGCTTCGTACCGTGCCGCGGGCGTAGCTTCTTCGGCTTCCGCCTTTAGCCAGGCATCCAGTTGCGCGCGGCAGGCGCTGCGGTCCATGGCGCCGATCAAGGCTGCCGCATGGCTGGTGTCGCCAAAGGGCTCACGAAGATGCGGATAAAGGGCCTGAAGCACGAAACCGGCATCGGCCGCCTCGATGTCGAGCGCGACCAGGCTCGTTGCAAGGAGCTGTCCGGAAATATCGAGCAGGATACGCTCGACCTGCGCATCCCTGGTGTCGAGGGCCTGGCCGAGGACACGCGAAAACAGGATGATCTCGCCGCTCCTGGCAAAGCGCACGAGCAGTGCAGCCATGACGTCGGTAATCGTCGTCGACGACGGCGTCTGTGGAATATCGCGCGACCGGGCGCCGGCAAGCGCCTTGATCTCGCCGCGAAGCGCTTCTTCGCGCGCCGAGCGCAACGAGGCGGCCTCGTCTTCCTGGCTCGTTTGTTCGGCTTCTGTCGCTTTCACGGCGCTGCTGCGCGCTGCCAGTCCCGGCGGGTTGTGATGTTCGACGAGCGCATCGACGACGAGGGGAGAGAGGTTCGGGCGGCGGCCGATGGCGGCGGCATGTTCCGGCCCGCGCTCGCGGATGATCGTTATCAGCGTCCGGTCCGCGATCGCCTTCGAGCGGGTCAGGAAAATCGCAGCGATGGCAATCGGCATGCCGCCGATCAGCGCTGCGACAGTCTCCGGAATTTGCTGGCATTGCGAAAGGGCTGCTGCCGCCTGGCGGCGGGCTTCGTTGCTGGAGCCGAGGAACAGCGGCTCGAACAGCTCGGCAAATTGCTTCATGTCGGACTTGCGGGGGAAACGCAGGCTTTCGAAACCGGTGACGGTCGCCATCAGGACGACGTCCTTCAAGCGGCCAGTCTGTGGCCTTTCCAACTCACGAAAGCGATCCGTCACGATAATTCCCTGCACGCAAAACATGATCGCCATTGCCGGCGATCCGGAACGGCACACGTCGCAAAAATTAGAAGAAAAGCGTTAGCGCACTGTTAACTATGGATGTTGGAGCTTTATTCAGGCTTGCGGCACCCCCAGGGCGCGCGATGCGCCCATGGATCGCGCTATCGGAACGGCAAAACTCGGGGACATCCGCGGCGCCAGCCATAAAAAATCCACATGCTGTCATGAGTTATCGCGGCGACGGTGAAGGGCCCGGACGCCCGCCGACGTTTGGGGCCATGTGAAGAGGGGCCTCTCCATGGGAGATATGGAACTGTGAAGAAATTTATTCTGCGCGCAGCGGCGGTCTGCGCGCTCCTCGTGGCGCCGGCGATTGCGCAGGCGGCCGAGGGTTTTGCCACCGCCAACGTCAACATGCGCTCCGGCCCGAGCACGCGCTACCCGGCGGTATCGATGATCCCGGTGGGCGAATCAGTCGAAATCCACGGCTGCCTTGCCGACCTTCCGTGGTGCGACGTGTCGTTCTACGGCGGCCGCGGCTGGGTTGCTGGGCGTTATGTCCAGGCCGACTATCGCCGCAACCGCGTCTATGTCGAGCCGCGCTACTATCGCCCGCTCGGCATTCCGACTGTCGTCTTCCAGTTCGACAGCTATTGGGACCGCAACTACCGCGGCCGCGACTTCTATCGCGAGCGCGACCGCTGGCGCCGCGGACCGGATTGGGTCGATGACCGGCGTGATCGCCGCGACTGGGAACGGCAGCGCGAGCGTGACCGCCGTGACTGGGAGCGCGATCGCCGAAAGGAACAACGCGACTGGGAACGCAGGCAGCGCGACGAGGACAAGTGGCGCGACGACGAATGGCGCCGTCAGCGCACGGAACGCGAGGACCGCCGTGACTGGGAACGCCGCAGCGATGGCGGCATGCGCGTTCGGCAGGACGACGGCACCGTCTATGAGCGCACCCGCCCGGCTCCGATGGTGCGCTGCCAGATCGACGATCCCTACTGCGAGAACTGATCCGGGCGCCACGCATCGGTGCGGCCCGGTCTGATGAAAAGTCTGAGTGGAAAAGAGCGGGCGGCCCTGGTCGCCCGTTTTGCGTTTCGCAAGATCCGCTTTCAACCGACTTTGGCGGAACCAAACGCCAGCCGGCGCGTTGAGCCCGCGCAGACAAGGGAGCGTTGTAATGGTCGAAAAGAAACTGCAGGCGGTGGAAAAAGTTGCCATGAGTGAAGCGGAATCAGGCGCTCGCGCCGAGGTGGATGCACAGATCGCCGAGTTGCGCGCGGAAATCGCCCGGCTGACGGAAACGGTCTCAGCGATCGGAACGAGTACGAAGGCGGTTGTGCAGAGCGAGGCGGATCTCCTCGCAGAGCGCGTGAGAGAGCGTGTGCGTGACGAGCCGCTATCGACCCTGGTCGCCGTTGCGGGTGTGTCCTTCCTGTTCGGTTTGATGTCCCGCCGTTAGCGGCAGAGGCGAGGCTTCGCCCGGATTGCCGCTGTTACCTTGGATACATCGCCAGGGCCGGTCGGCAGACATACTGAACGCAGGTTGGGGTTGCAGAACGTGTATTAGTAATCTGTTAACCAACCTGTGGCTCAATCGAAGTGGGTCCTGTATTATCGGGCCGCGTCGTGAACCAGAACAGCAACATCCGGGCGACCGGAAGAAGGAGCAAACGAGAAAGGCGCGCCTGTCCAGGGAAGATCTGGGAAAATGCGCTGGCCCGAGAAGGGCAGGGTGAAATCTGTACGGTAGTTCATCCGTCTCAAGACTTTGTGGAGACGAGCATGGCAGACGTGATCAGAATTCAGGACCGCAAGGTCCGTATACCGCCGCACCGGCCTCCGGCCATTTCGGGTGGAGCGAAAGTGCTGCTGTTCACCGGCATCCGCTACGAGCGCGTCGATCGCGACCCGCAGCCGACCGCACCGGACGGGCGCCGCATCAAGAAGCAGTGAGCCCCAGCGCTCCTGCGCAATAGGCGACCGAAACGGTCGCGTTAAAGTCACTGTTCTTGCCCGGTACCTCGGGCCTATCCCCTATGTACCGCTGCGCTCGACGCGCCATCGGTTCATCGCCGCGTATCTCGGCGCAGATTTTTAAGCTTGCTGCTGTTGCCCGACGTTCATCAAGGCTGGTCTAGCGACGGAACGGCTCGCAGGTCGATTCCGCAAGGAAGTTGCGGACCTGCTCTTCGAAGCTGTCGACCGGCGCCATCGCTCTCAGCACGGCAAAGCCATCCTGTTCCTTCATCTCGATCATGATCGATTGTGCGAGCGCTTGCGGCGGAGACTTTCGCAGCTCGACCAACTGGATCGGCGTTGCGACGACGAGGTCGAGCTTGCCGTTGACCGCCGTGTGGTCGTTCATGCTGAAGACTTCATTCGAATTGCCGTCGAAGACGGCGAGCGACCAGAACGGCACGTTGCCGCTGGCGAGGAACCGCGCCGGTCCGTCCGAGATCGAGAAGCTGCAGACCGCGGTTCTCAAATAAGGATCGTCGTTGGCAAGGCCGGTCGGACCTGGCGTGCTGGTCAGCGCAAAGAAACTGTCCATCTCCAAAAGCCCGAGGACGCGGGTATAGGCGTCACGGCCCGTGAACTGCGGCAGCGCCAGCACGATGATGATGTGCAGCAGCGCAGCGCCGACTAGGCCGAGGATCGTGGCAAAGAGAACACTACGCATCGCCGCAACCCGTCTTGGTGATCACCGGCATGGCGAGATCGATCAGGCCGGAGGAGCCGGCTGTCGGCGTATCGAGCAGCGTCAGCACCAGCCGGAACGTGCCCGCGTGGCGCACGGCCAGCCAATTGTCGGGCTGTGCGTTCGGCGACACATGGATGGTGAAGTTGCTGTTTTCGCCGCGCAGGACCGTCCAGGAGTTGAGCGCGGAGGGGAGGTCGGAGCCGGGCCGCAGCGGCAGGCCCTCTGCATTCGCGGCGTAAAGCGTCCAGAAGCGGGCCTGTGGGGTCAGCCCAGCAACATCATAGGAGCAGGCCGCCTGGAGCTTTTCGCCCTTGCTGTCGGCCTGGGCGCTGAACATCAGCCCTTCGGCGCCGCCATAGAGCAACTCGCCGGCGCGCGCCCGATGCGCCTTGGCATAGGGGTCGGCATTGGCAGTCTGCGCCTCAGGAAAGGCGACCCAAGGGCCGATCGCGATCGAGCCGAAGCCGACGGTCGCTTTCAGCGCCCATACCGCCGAGGCGATGCCGCCGCCGAAGGCGATGGCAAGGGTAAGCGCGACGAGGAAGGGGATTCGAAACAAGGGCGACTCTACCGGATATGGTCCCGCGGCGTAGCACCGCCGGGTTGACCCACTATGTCGCCGAAATCCGCGGCCGGCGCAACGGCGACGGCCTCGAACCGGACATCGCAACCGGGATACGAAAGCAAGGCGGGCATGCCCGAACGCTCAGTTGCTGGCTGCATCGGGCTTTGCCTGTCCGGACCGTGGTTCTTCAGCCGCGCCGAGAGAGGCAAGCTTGCCGCCGGCCTTCTCGGGTGCCTTCAGTGCCGGTGCCTTTTCGAAGGTCTCGCCGATGCTGCGCAGAAGCCGGGTGACGTCGGTCGAAAGCGAGCGCGGCCGCACCAACGGCGGCAACGCGTTTTCGTCCGGCTTCGCTGACGCCACCTGCGGCGGCTGCTTTGCCGGCGCCGTCGGCGCGGTAATCCCTGGGATCGTCCGGTGTTCGATGCCCTGCTCGGCGTAGTCCATCAGCCGCTTGAAGGTCATCGCCGGCAGCGAACCGCCGGTCATGTTGTTGGTCGAGGTGTAGTCGTCGTTACCGAACCAGACCGCAGTCGTATAGTCACCGGTGAAGCCCACGAACCAGGCGTCGCGATAGGCCTGCGTCGTGCCGGTCTTGCCGCCGACGACGATGCCGTTGTCGAGCGCGGCCTTGCGCGCCGTGCCGATGATCGGGATCTGCGTCAGCATGGAGTTCATCGACGTGTTGGCGGTTTCGGAGAGGATGCGCCGCGCCGGCGGCGCGTCGCGTCCGAAGTCGTAGAGAATGTCGCCGTCATAGTTGAGGATCTGGCTGATCCCGTGGCGGCGTGACTGCATGCCACCGGCCGGAAACACCGCGTAGGCGGTCGCCTGGTCGAGCACGGTCACTTCCGATGTGCCGAGCGGCATGGTCTTATCGGTGCGGATCGGGGTCTCGATGCCCATGTCCTTGGCCGTCTGGGCGATCAGGTCCGTGCCGAGCTTGTCCTTGGCGAGGCGCACGGGAATGGTGTTGATCGACTTGGCGATGGCCGTCAGGATGGTGATGCGGCCGGCATAGCTGCGGCCATAATTCTGCGGCGACCATCCGCGCCAGGTGATCGGGGCGTCGACGACGACCGTTTCCGGCGTCATGCCTTTTTCCATCGCGGCCGCGTAGGTGTAGACCTTGAAGGAGGAACCCGGCTGGCGGAGAGCCCGGGTCGCACGGTTGAACTGGCTCTCGCCATAGTCGCGGCCGCCGACCATGGCGCGCACGGCGCCGCCGTTTTCGACCATCACCAGCGCACCCTGCTTGACGCGGAAGCTTTCGCCATATTGGCGCAGGCTCGATTCCACCGAATCCTCGGCGGCATTCTGCAGGCCCATGTCGATGGTGGTGCGCACGATCAGCGAATGCTGCGCGAAGGGGCGGGCGATGCGCTGGACTTCGTCGAAGGCCCAGTCGAGGAAGAAGTCGGGCGCCTTCACCTGGGCGCGGTCGATGACCGTCGCCGGATTGAGGCGCGCGGCGATCACCTGACCCTCGGTCATCAGGCCACCCTGGACGAGGTTGGTCAGAACCTCGTTGGCGCGTCCGCGTGCGGCCGGCAGGTTGACGTGCGGCGCGTAGCGCGCCGGCGCCTTGAAGAGGCCGGCAAGCATCGCCGATTCCGCCAGGCTGACATCGGTGATCGACTTGCCGAAATAGAACTGCGCCGCGGCCGCCGCACCGAAGGTACCGCCGCCCATATAGGCGCGGTCGAGATAGAGCCGGAGGATTTCCTTCTTCGACAGGTTGCATTCCAGCCAGACGGCGAGGAAGGCTTCCTTGATCTTGCGTTCGATCGTCCGCTCGTTCGACAGGAAGAGGTTCTTGGCAAGCTGCTGCGTCAATGTGGAGCCGCCCTGCACGACACCGCCGGCGCGGGCGTTTTCGGTCATGGCACGGGCAAGGCCGAGAAAGTCGATGCCCCAATGGTCGAAGAAGCGCCGGTCTTCGGTCGCCAGCACTGCCTTGATCAGGTGATCCGGCAGCTCGTCGATCGGTACGGAGTCTTCGTGGATGATGCCGCGGTGGCCGATTTCATTGCCATAGCGGTCGAGGAAGGTGACGGCGAAATCGCTCTGGGCGCGCCAGTTGCCCTTGGTTTCCTCGAAGGCGGGAAGGGCGAGTGCCAGCATCAGCACGGAGCCGACCGTGCCCCAGTTCATGCCTTCGCCGAGCACCTCGAAGACGACTTTCTTCCAGCCCGTGGCGCGGAAGCGGCGGAAGAAGATGGTGGTGTCTTCCCACCATTGCCCCAGCTTGAAGCCGGCATTCCAGACTGTGGAATCGATCCAGGAGTCGATCCTGAGAAAGATGTGCCGTTTCTTCGGCCGATTATCGTCTTTCCTCGGTTCCCGCACGGTCTCAACCACCTGAAGGCTCTACGGCATCATGCCGGCGCCATGTAATATTTGCACGGCGTCAAATTCCAATCTACTTGCATATCGCGCCGCCGGCCTTAAAAAACCGGCAATTTTCTGCGAAATTTCTGTATCGCGAGCGATTTGACGAAAGTGTGATGACGATGGGCGAAATGCCTTTCTGGAAGGCGAAAAGCCTTGAAGACATGACCGACACCGAGTGGGAAAGCCTCTGTGACGGCTGCGGCCTCTGTTGTCTCAACAAGCTCGAGGATTGGGACACGAGCGAGATCGCCTGGACCTCGATCCGCTGTACGCTTCTCGACGGCGAGAGCTGTCGCTGCAAGGACTATCCCAACCGCCAGGCGACTGTGCCCGACTGTATCCAGCTGACGCCGAAGGCCGTGCGCGAGATAACCTGGCTGCCGCCGACCTGCGGCTACCGGCTGGTGGCCGAAGGGCGCGATCTCTATTGGTGGCATCCGTTGATTTCGGGCGATCCGGAAACGGTTCACGCCGCCGGCATTTCCGTCCGCGGCCGCACCGTTGCGGAAGACGGCATCGATGTCGACGATTACGAGGATTATCTCGTCACCTGGCCGCTGGAGGTCGGACAGGAAAACTTGGACTAACAAGGGGTTAGCCGAAGTGGCGGAATCGTTTTGGCAGTGCGGCGCCGGCAGGGCCGTTCTGCCGCAACGAAACTCTAGTGGCTGCCGCCGTTCTTCTTGACGAGGCTTTTCGGCGCAACATTGCGCCACGCCGTTTCCATCGACTGCCGCACGAGATCTTCGTCGGCCTGGACGAAATAGAGCGAGGTCCAGCCACGCTCGCCCCAGCCTCCGGGCACCGCGGCGCAGACGCCGGGCTCCATTTCCAGAAGCATGCGCTGCTGATCGGGCGTGAACTTGAAAACGGCGCGCCCGGCTTCCGGCAGGCTCATGAAAATACGCTTCCCGACGCGGAAATCTCGCGTTCCGAAATGCGCATTTTCCTCCGTTCCGGGCAGGCTCAGCGCGAGTCTTTCGATCTCTTCCGTCAGCATGAAGAAAGATTAACATGCTTTTGCCGAATGGCAAAAAGGCTGAAAATCACTACAAAAATTGCAAGGGGCGCCCTTGATGCGCGCGCTCGACAAGGGCGCTAGCGGAGCCTGATCGGGCTGCCTGGATGGGCTTTGGCATCGGTGGCGCCTCGCCGGCCGCACTGGGGTGGAAACGTCGCGACCAGCGGTGATTGCCTCACCGCCGGTCTGCTAAGGACTCACCGAAAAGCGCTCTGAACGAGCGCTGTCCGACGACAATCTAGGGAAATCGAAGGGCAGGGCTGGTGACGCGCAGGCGCGCCACTCAGGCGGGCCCTTATTCCGCCGGTGCGACCGGCTTCGGCGTTGCGTCGCTCGCGGCGCGCATCTCACGCCATTCGCTCTCGAAACGGTCGAGCAATGATTGCGGTACTTTGGACTGCTGAGATGCGGGCTGGTTGTTTGCGAGCGTCTGCATGCGATCCTCCCGGGTTCTGTGACGGTTTCGTGATGTATGATGTGGCGGACAATTTCACATCGTAAAGGCTTTGTAAATCAGTGGCTTAAATCATTTAAACGATTGAAAAATCTTTAAATCGATTAATTTTTCGTTTATACACAGCACGCATCGCGCCTGGTCGTCAACAGGTTTAAGTTGCAGCTATTTTTGAAGTATTTTGCGCGCATAGATTGTGGCAAAAGGGTCGGCCGGTTCGCAGTGCTGTGTCTAAGAAGACGACACTGCTGCGGGCGTGATCGGTGCCGTGGTGACGCATTGCCTCGGCAGGGCCGAGGGCCGTGATGGCCGAGCCTTGTTTGAAAGGGCGCCGAACCTGAATCAGTTTCTGAAGTGTTTGAATCACGCTGCGAGCGACAGCCGCCAAGCGATTCAAAAGAATCGGCAAAATGGGTGCGCAGCCATGCCGCCCTCGATCGGGAACGGCGCTGTTTAGGTCAGCAAAAAGATCCTAGCGAAACATGCTTAACGAAAGCTGACGGTTGGGCTGTTCCGTCTGGTGGCCTTGGGTTCCGGGCCGCGTTCCTTGCGCGATCGCGTCGCTCAAACTGTCGCAGGACGCGGCTATGGCTAGGCAACGGATTGGCCGATGCGGGTTTCCTCCAGGGAAGAATCGCCGCAATCTAAGGTCGGATTTCGGGGGAGGTGATGCGTTTCCCGATAGTGCCTGCCGGTCCGAAAGGCCGACATTCATTTGCCATTCAGCCTCGTTCGTTTATTCCTTCTGCCATGATGCTTCCCAAGTCGAAAGTGCGTTCATGTCTTCACCAGTGATCATAGCCGCGCTTGCTGCAGGCCTCGCCGGCTTCAGCCCGCCAGCGATCAGCGTGCCGTCGGATCTTGTCGTTCGTGTGGCCGGCGATTGCAGTGCGGCTGCCGCGCAGGTCGTTGCCGACACCGGCGGCGAGTTGCTGTCGGCGCAGCCGACGTCCGATGGTCAGTGCGTGATCACCGTGCTTGTTCCCGGCAATGGCGGTAGGCCGAAGAAGGTAACCGTCAAGGTGCCGATGTAGGCTATCCCTGCAGCGCCGTGTGCCGTATCAGGCGTACGAAGGTCGCTGTAGCACTTTGAATGGCTGCGTGTTCTTATCCTTGAATTGGCCAGATTTGGCGACACATGCAGCAGGATGGCCGCGAGAGGAAGTAAAGACGGATGCGCATTCTGATTGTCGAGGACGACGCCAACCTGAACCGGCAGCTCGCCGAGGTGCTGAAGGAGGCCGGCTACGTCGTTGACCAGGCCTACGATGGCGAGGAGGGGCACTATCTCGGCGACGCCGAGCCCTATGATGCCGTGATCCTCGACATCGGCCTGCCGGAAATGGACGGCATCACCGTCCTTGAAAAATGGCGCGGCGACGGCAAGACCATGCCGGTTCTGATCCTGACGGCGCGTGACCGCTGGAGCGACAAGGTGGCTGGCATCGATGCCGGCGCCGACGACTATGTCGCCAAGCCGTTCCACGTCGAAGAAGTTCTCGCCCGCATCCGCGCGCTGATCCGGCGCGCTGCCGGCCATGCGAGCTCGGAGATCGTCTGCGGCCCGGTCCGCCTCGATACCAAGGGCTCCAAGGCAACGGTCGATGGCGTGGCATTGAAGCTGACGTCGCACGAGTTCCGGCTGCTCTCCTATCTCATGCACCACATGGGGCAGGTGGTTTCGCGCACGGAACTGGTCGAGCACATGTACGATCAGGATTTCGATCGCGATTCCAATACGATCGAAGTGTTCATCGGCCGGCTGCGCAAGAAGATCGGCAACGATCTGATCGAAACGGTGCGCGGTCTCGGATACCGTATGCAAGCGCCGGGCAATGGCAATTAGATCGCTCACCGCACGCGTTCTGGTGGTCTCCACCGTCTGGGCGGTGGTGGCGCTCGTCGTGATCGGCGTGGTGATCTCCGAGCTCTATCGCCAGGGCTCCGAGCGCGGCTTCAAGGACCTGCTGCGCGCCCAGCTCTTCAACGTCGTCAACTCGATTTCCGTCAACGAGAGGACGGTGCTGTCGGGGAGCCCGCAGCTTGGCGACCTCCGGTTCTCGCAGCCGCAGACCGGCTGGTACTGGATCGTCGATCCGATCGGCGAGTTCGACACGCCGCCTTTGATCTCGACCTCGCTCGGCAACGGCAAGCTGCCGATCGCCAGCGTCGACGAGGTGCCCTTCGATACCGGCTATGTCCGCTTCTACACCACCAAGGATCCCTTCGGGAACGAGGTCGAGGTCTCCGAGACCGAGGTCGTTCTCGACATCCAGGGCCACACGGCGCGCTTTCGCGTGGCGGGCAACCGCGATGTGCTCGAGGCCGACATCAACCGCTTCACCCGCAACCTGACGATCGCGCTCTCCATCTTCGGTCTTGGTGGGCTTGGCGTGAACGCGCTCACCATCCTCTTCGGTCTTAGGCCTCTCGATGAGGTCCGGCGCTCGATGGAGAAGATCCGCGCCGGCGAAAGCGAACGCTTGGATGGCGCATTCCCGCGCGAGATCCAGCCGCTCGCCAACGAGGTCAACGCCCTGATCGACAGCAACCGCCGCATCGTCGAGCGCGCCCGCATGCAGGTCGGCAATCTCGCCCATTCGCTGAAGACGCCGATCGCGGTGCTGCTGAACGAGGCGCGAGTGCTCGAGGCATCGCACGGCGAGCTGGTGCGCACCCAGGTCGATGCGATGCAGACCCAGGTTCAGTCCTATCTGAGCCGCGCCCGGATCGCGGCGCAGCGTGAGTCCGTGCTGGCGCGGACCGAAGCGCAGCCGGCGCTCGAACGCCTCGTGCGCGTCATGCGCAAGCTCAATCCGGAAAAGCAGGTTCATCTGTCTATCAACCCGCCGGGACTGGTTCTTGCCATGGAGCTGCAGGACGTTGAGGAGACCGTCGGCAACCTGCTCGAAAATGCCGCCCGCCACGCCCGAGCCGAGGTGTGGCTGAACGTCAGGCCGGCGCCGAGCGAGGTTCATGCCAAGGAACCAGGACGGCAGTGGATCGTTCTCGATGTCGACGACGATGGGCCGGGGCTCAACCCCGACCAGATCGCCGTGGCGATGAAGCGCGGCAAGCGGCTCGACGAAAGCAAGCCGGGAACCGGGCTCGGTCTTTCGATCGTCAGCGAGATCGTTCGGGAGTACCAGGGCACCATCACCCTGTCGCGGCGGGACGAGGGAGGCTTGCGGGCGGAACTGGTTTTGCCGGCGGCCGTTTAGAGGGTGCGGGAGAAATACGTGGGTCTGGCGTCGCTCGCTTGCGAATCCATCGTGATTTAGGGGTCACACCCGTGCTTGAAAATGTCACACCCGCAGGGCCCGCCGTTGCCTCGGCACGCGGGGAATGCCAAAAGAAAATCAAGGACTAGTCGTCACCGTGCTCGAATGGAACGAGCTTAAGGATGCGACTTCGGATAGGATGATTGAGTGTCGCGGATCATGAGGAACCAGGCAGAAATGACACGGGCTATTGTCGTCGGCGGCAGGATCGTTGTGGTCGCTTCGGCCGTCGCACTGGCCGGATGCGGCACGACGGGCAGCAAGGGTGCGGCCGCCAGCCTCGGCTCGACGGCGACGCGCGGTGCCACCTCGACCAATTACATCGCGGCACTCCAGGGCGGGGTGATCGCGCGTCTTACCGATCTCGACATCGGAGCATCGGACCGCCAGCGGGCCCTGGAGGCGGAGTACCGCGCACTTGAAGCGGCCCCCGGTGGCCAGCCGGTGACCTGGGACGGGCGCGGCGTCAACGGTTCGGTCGTTGCAGCCGCTCCCTATCAGGTCGGGTCGCAGAACTGCCGCCAGTATAGCCACACGGTTACCGTCAAGGGTCAGCCGAAGACGGCGCGGGGCGCTGCCTGCCGCAACCCGGACGGCAGCTGGACGCCGCTGACCTGAGGCCTGGCGGGCCGGGTCTTCCGGATGCGCCCGGGCGGCTCGATCCGCCGTTGCGGCGAAACGCCTCAAATCTCCGTCATAAGGGGTTTTCGTGTTGGAATGGCATGGGGGCCATAGTATTGAGCTTCCATGTTGTTCTGGATCCTCGTCGCCACCCTGACGGCGGCTGTCGCTGCCGTGCTCATCCTGCCGCTGCTGCGGGCAGGGGAAGCCCCGTCGTCTCCCCACAGCCATGACATCGAGGTCTATCGCGACCAGCTCGAGGAGTTGAAGCGCGACCAGGACAGCGGTCTGATCGGCGGTGATGACGCCGAGCTTGCGCGCGCCGAAGTGGCGCGCCGGCTGCTGGCCGCTGGCGAGAGCGACAGCGAAGTGGCGCCGGCCGCTGCGCCGCGTCGCAGTGTCAGCCGTCTGGCCCAGGCCTTCGTGCTGCTCTGTCTTCCGGCCGTCGGCCTCTGTCTTTACTTGCTGACCGGCAGCCCGGGCCTTCCGGCGCAGCCGCTCGCCGCACGCCTGGCCGATCCCAATGGCGACATCAACATCCTGATTGCCAAGGCCGAGAACCACCTGGCGATAAAGCCGAACGACGGCGCCGGCTGGGACCTGCTTGCGCCGATCTACATGCGCAACGGCCGTGTCGAAGATGCGGTCGATGCCTATGACCGGGCAATCCGCCTGCTTGGCCCGACGCCGGCACGTCTTGGCGGCTACGCCGAGGCAATGGTCGTGCAGTCCGACGGCGTCGTGACGAGCAAGGCGCAGGACGCGCTGAAGCAGGCGCTCGCGCTCGACCCCAATGACCCGCGCTCGGAATTCTATCTTGCCCTCGGCCTCAAGCAGGAAGGCAAGAACGCGGAAGCACTGACCGCCTTCAACCGGCTGGTCGCGACGTCGCCGGCCGACGCACCCTGGCTGCCGCTCGTCAAACAGCACGTGGCTGAATTGGGGGGCGCCACCAGCGCTGCAGCGCCGGGCAATCCGAGTGCCGATGATGTGGCTGCGGCCCAGAGCATGAGCGCCGGCGATCGCCAGGAAATGATCCGGGGTATGGTCGGCAGCCTCGAAAGCCGGCTGAAGGAAAATCCGGATAATCTCGAAGGCTGGGCGCGGCTGATCCGCTCCCATGTTGTCCTTGATCAACGAGACAAGGCGCTTGCCGCGCTAAGGGAGGGCCTGAAAACCTTCCCGGCCGATGGCGACGGCGGCAAGCAGCTGCTGGCGCTGGCGCGCGAGCTCGGGATTGCCACCGACGGAGTAACGCAATGACGCGCAAACAAAAAAGACTGGCGATCATCGGCGGCGGTGTCGGCTTCCTGGTGTTTGCAGCCTTCCTCGTGATGTTCGCCTTCAGCCAGGCGATCGCCTATTTCTATGTGCCGAGCGACCTCGAAAAGGCCAACGTACCGCCGGGAACCCGCATCCGCCTCGGCGGCGTCGTCGAAGCCGGCTCCGTCAAGCGCGGCGACGGCAAGACGGTGACCTTCACCGTCACCGATACGCTGAGTGGCGTGCCGGTCACCTATACCGGTATCCTGCCCGACCTGTTCCGCGAGGGGCAGGGCGTGGTGACGGAGGGAACCTTCGTCGCGGGAAGCTCGGTCTTCGTGGCCGACTCGGTTCTCGCCAAGCATGACGAGACCTATATGCCCAAGGATGTCGCCGACCGTTTGAAGGCCCAGGGTGTCGAGCTCAGCGGGAAGGAAACCATCAAGTGATCATCGAGCTCGGACACTACGCTCTGGTTCTGGCGCTGGCGACTGCGGTCATTCAGGCGGCCCTACCGATCCTCGGCGCACGGCTGAACGATCGCGGCCTGATGGAGCTGGCCTCCAGTGCCGCCGTCGCCTGCTTTCTGCTCGTCGCTTTCGCCTTTGCCGTCCTCACTTTCGCCTACGTGACCTCGGACTTCTCGGTCCGCAACGTCTGGGAAAACTCCCATTCGCTGAAGCCGCTGATCTACAAGATCTCGGGCGTCTGGGGGAACCATGAAGGCTCGATGCTGCTTTGGCTGTTGATCCTGACGTTCTTCTCGGCGCTGGTTGCCGCCTTCGGGCGCAACCTGCCTGAGACGCTGAAGGCAAACGTGCTTGCCGTCCAGGCCTGGATCGCGATGGCCTTCGCGCTCTTCATCTTGCTGACGTCCAATCCGTTCGCGCGGTTGATGCCGGCGCCGGGCGAGGGCAAGGACCTGAACCCGATCCTGCAGGATGTCGGTCTCGCCATCCATCCGCCGCTGCTCTATCTCGGTTACGTCGGTTTCTCCGTCTGCTTCTCCTTTGCCATCGCGGCCTTGATTGAGGGCCGGATCGACGCGGCCTGGGCGCGTTGGGTCCGGCCCTGGACGCTTGCCGCCTGGACCTTCCTCACCGCCGGCATTTCGATGGGCTCCTACTGGGCCTATTACGAGCTCGGATGGGGCGGCTGGTGGTTCTGGGATCCGGTCGAAAACGCCTCCTTCATGCCCTGGCTTGCGGGAACCGCGCTTTTGCACTCCGCGCTGGTCATGGAAAAGCGCGAGGCGCTGAAGATCTGGACCGTGCTGCTTGCGATCATGACCTTCTCGCTGTCGCTGCTCGGCACCTTCCTCGTGCGTTCGGGTGTCCTGACCTCGGTTCACGCCTTTGCGACCGACCCGACCCGCGGCATCTTCATCCTCGCCATTCTCGTCTTCTTCATCGGCGGCGCGTTCACGCTCTTCGCCTTGCGCGCTTCGCACTTGAAGGCCGGGGGTATCTTCGCGCCGATCTCGCGCGAGGGCGCGCTGGTCTTCAACAACCTCATCCTGACGACGGCGACGGCGACGGTCCTGACCGGCACGCTCTATCCGTTGGTGCTCGAAGCACTGACCGGAGACAAGATCTCGGTCGGCCCGCCCTTCTTCAACATGACCTTCGGCCTCTTAATGCTGCCGCTGCTCTTTGCCGTGCCCTTCGGCCCGCTGCTTGCCTGGAAGCGCGGCGACTTTGCCGGCGTTTCGCAGAGGCTCTTCGCAGCGGTCGCCATCGGCCTGCTCTTCGGTGTCGCCTATTATTACTTCATGAACGGCGGGCCGGTTCTTGCACTCTTCGGCATTGCCCTTGGCGTCTACGTGATCGTCGGGTCGTTGACGGACCTGGCGCTGCGCTCCGGCCTCGGCAAGGTCGCAGGCAACGTCGCCTGGCGGCGCTTCTCTGGCCTGCCGCGTTCGGCTTTCGGCACGGCGCTTGCGCATATCGGCCTTGGCGTCACCCTGATCGGCATCGTCGCCGTCACGGCCTTCGAGACCGAAACCGTCGTGGAGATGAAGCCGGGCATGACGGTCGATGCCGGCGGCTACACCCTGCGCTTCGATGGTATGCGCAATGGCAGCGGCCCGAACTATTCCGAGGAGTCCGGCCACTTCACCATCAGGCGCGGCGGTGTTGCTATTGACGAGGTCTGGTCATCGAAGCGCCTCTACCAGGCGCGCCGCATGCCGACGACGGAAGCCGGCATCCGCACCTTCGGCTTGAGCCAGCTCTATGTCTCGCTCGGCGACCAGATCAGCGAAGGCGGTATCGTCGTGCGCATCTGGTGGAAGCCGATGATCCTGTGCATCTGGGGTGGCACCCTGTTCATGATGGCGGGCGGCTTCGTCTCCCTGAGTGATCGCCGCCTGCGCGTCGGCGCACCTACCAAGGCCAAGCGACCGAAGACGGTGCCGGTGGGGGCTGCGGAATGAACCGCCTGCTCCTGGCACTCCTGCTTCTGCTCGCGCCTGTCGGCTCGGCCTTTGCCGTCAACCCGGATGAGGTGCTTGCCGATCCCGCGCTCGAAGCGCGGGCGCGGGCGATCTCGGCGGAACTGCGCTGCATGGTCTGCCAGAACCAGTCGATCGACGATTCCAACGCCGAGCTTGCCAAGGACCTGCGGGTGCTCGTGCGTGAGCGGCTGGCCAACGGCGACAGCGACACGGCCGTCATCGATTACGTCGTGTCCCGCTATGGCGAATTCGTATTGCTGAAGCCGCGCTTCGAGACGAAGACGCTGATCCTTTGGGGCATGCCGGCGACCCTGCTCCTCGTCGGGGCGATTACGCTTGTTATCGCCTCTCGCCGTCGCGGCGCCCAGGTAAAAGGGACGCCGCTTTCCGAGGACGAGAAGGAAAAGCTGAAGAAGCTGCTTCAGCCTTAAAGCGGCGCTCGCCAAACGCGCATCCGTTGCACCGGCCCCGCACTAATCTTTTGATATCGCTGGAGATCCCCTCCAGTGGCGGGCAATGCCGTTCGCGCCAACGCGCAATTCCCGGTAGGCACTTGGCCAAGCCCGAGCCAGCTCTTCACAACATTACCAAAAATTCATTTTCCGGACAGAACTCAGTAAGGTCCCATCCGTTACATCTTTGGTCATCGGCTGTTCCTCCAGTCAGCCAAAACGAATTCCGCCTTCCCTGAGGCGGTTTCGCAACCAGGTTTCGGTGCCGTCTTCGACGGCATCAAGGAAGAGAAAAGGCAAAACGGATGTTTACGACCAAATCCCTGCGTCCCTCCCTCAAGACCGTTCTGAAGACCTCGACCGTCGCCGGCCTTGCCGCCGTCATGCTGACCTCGGGTCTGCCGGCCAGCATCTCGCAATCCTTTGCCGATCCGGTGAAGGTAGAAGCGCCGTCGGTGCCGAGCTTCGCCAACGTCGTCGAGGCCGTTTCGCCGGCGGTCGTTTCGGTCCGCGTCCAGTCGCGCGCCAATCCGGTGTCGGAAGACGGAAGCGGTTTCGACTTCAATTTCAACGGTCGCGGTTTCGATGATCTGCCGGAAGACCATCCGCTGAAGCGTTTCTTCAAGGAATTCGGCCCGCGCGGCGACGACCGTGCCGACCGCGGCCCCGGCCGTCGTGGCCCGAATGGCGAAGGCCGCCTGCGTCCGACCGCTCAGGGCTCCGGCTTCTTCATCTCCGATGACGGTTACCTCGTCACCAACAACCACGTCGTTTCCGACGGCTCGGCCTTCACCGTCATCCTCAACGACGGCACCGAACTCGACGCCAAGCTGGTCGGCAAGGACAGCCGCACGGATCTCGCCGTGCTCAAGGTCGACGACAAGCGCAAGTTCACCTATGTCAGCTGGGCCGACGACAGCAAGGTCCGTGTCGGCGACTGGGTGGTTGCCGTCGGCAATCCCTTCGGTCTCGGCGGTACGGTAACCTCGGGCATCGTCTCGGCGCGTGGCCGCGACATCGGCTCCGGCCCCTATGACGATTACCTGCAGGTCGACGCGGCAGTGAACCGCGGCAACTCGGGTGGCCCAACCTTCAACCTCTCCGGCGAAGTCGTCGGCATCAACACTGCGATCTTCTCGCCGTCGGGCGGTGGAAACGTCGGTATCGCCTTTGCCATCCCGTCGACCGTTGCCAAGGATGTGGTTGCCGACCTGATCAAGGACGGTTCGGTTTCCCGCGGCTGGCTCGGCGTGCAGATCCAGCCCGTCACCAAGGATATCGCCGAATCCCTCGGCCTTTCGGAAGCAAGCGGCGCGCTCGTCGTCGAGCCACAGGCCGGTTCGCCGGGCGAAAAAGCCGGCATCAAGAAGGGCGATGTCGTAACCGCGCTGAACGGCGACACGGTCAAGGATCCGCGTGACCTTGCCCGCAAGGTTGCGGCGATCCGCCCGGGCACCACGGTCGACCTGGCCCTGTGGCGCGACGGCAAGGCGGAAACCGTCAAGCTCGAAATCGGCACGCTGCCGAAGGACGACAAGGAAGCTGCCAAGAGCCAGGACGACCAGTCCGATGAAGCCCAGCCGTCGAGCGAGCAGGCACTGGCCGACCTTGGCGTCTCGGTCGTGCCGTCCGATGATGGCAAGGGCGTCACCATCGCTTCGGTCGACGAAGACTCCGATGCCAGCGATCGCGGACTGAAGCAGGGCGAAAAGATCGTCTCGGTGAACAATCAGGAAGTGAAGTCCGCCGACGACATCCTGAAGGTCATCAACACTGCCAAGAAGGACGGTCGTAGCAAGGCGCTCTTCCAGATTGAGGCCCAAAACGGCAGCCGCTTCGTGGCCCTTCCGATCGACAAGGGCTGATCGCGGCAGTCAGATGATTGACCGGAGCGCCGCGATTTCCAAGTGATGTCGCGGCGCTCGCCGTTTGGAGCGGGATGTGAAAAGGTGTGTGCGGTTTTCCGCCCGCGTCCCGCTCTCGCTCACGAGAGCACTCGCCAACCCGGTTGTCGAAAGTCGAAACCGGTTGAGACAGACAGGGGTCCGGGACTATGGTCGCGCGTATGAAGATTCTCATCATTGAAGACGATCTCGAGGCGGCAGCCTACCTGGCGAAAGCCTTCCGCGAGGCGGGCATCGTGTCCGATCACGCCAGCGATGGCGAGAGCGGCCTGTTCATGGCCAGCGAGAACAATTACGACGTTCTCGTGGTGGACCGCATGCTGCCGCGTCGAGACGGTCTCTCTGTCATCACCGAGCTTCGCCGCAAGGACATCCACACGCCGGTGCTGATCCTGTCGGCACTCGGCCAGGTGGACGACCGGGTAACGGGTCTGCGCGCAGGTGGCGACGATTATCTGCCGAAGCCCTACGCCTTCAATGAACTGCTCGCCCGCGTCGAGGTGCTCGGTCGCCGCAAGGGCACGCCCGATCAGGACATGGTTTACCGCGTCGGCGATCTGGAACTCGACCGCCTGTCGCATTCCGTGCGCCGGCAGGGAAAGGAAATTCCTCTGCAGCCGCGCGAATTTCGTCTGCTCGAATATCTCATGAAGAACGCCGGCCAGGTCGTCACCCGCACGATGCTGCTGGAAAACGTCTGGGACTACCACTTCGACCCGCAGACCAATGTCATCGACGTGCATGTCTCGCGGCTGCGCTCGAAGATCGAGAAGGACTTCGATGTGCCGCTGCTGCGCACGGTGCGCGGCGCCGGCTACATGATCAAGGATGACCGGGCGCCCGCATGAGCAAGCTTCGCGTTCTCTTCAGAACGACCGCGGTCCGGCTTTCCGCCCTCTACCTCATCCTCTTTTCGCTCTGTGCTGCCTTTCTCGTCATCTACGTCACCGGCATGTCTGAGCGGCTGCTGCAGCAGCAGACCCGTGATGCGGTCACCGCCGAGGTGGCGCAGATCGAGCAGGTCTATAGCCGCGCAGGCATGAACGGCCTGTTGCGCTCGCTTGAGCGGCGGGCACGTCAGCCGGGCGCCAATCTCTACGTGATCGCGGGACCGAGCGGCGAAATCCTCGCCGGCAACGTCGCGAGCCTGGAGCCGGGCCTGCTCGACAGCGAAGGCTGGACCGAGCGTCCTTTCGCCTATCAGCGCTATACGGACGAGAGCAAGAAGGACACCCATGTGGCGCTTGCCCATGTGCTGGTGCTCGACAATGGCCTGCGCATTCTCGTCGGCCGCGACCTGCAGGAGCCACAGAAGTTTCGCGCGCTCGTGCGCCAGGCGCTGATGGTGGCGCTCGGCGTCATGGGGCTCGGCGCGCTCGTTATCTGGTTCGGCATTGGTCGCAACGCCCTGAAGCGCATCGACCGCATGTCGGAGGCGAGCACCAAGATCATGGCCGGCGATCTGTCGCAGCGTCTGCCGATGAGCGGTTCGGGCGACGAGTTCGACCGGCTGTCGGAATCGCTGAACGCCATGCTCAGCCGCATCGAGAAACTGAACGAAGGGCTGCGACAGGTCTCCGACAACATTGCCCACGATCTGAAGACGCCGCTGACGCGGCTGCGCAACAAGGCGGAAGCAGCTCTTGCCCGCAAGGGCACGAGCCAGCGCGGCGCGCTGGAGGAGATCATCGGCGAATCCGATCAACTGATCCGCACCTTCAACGCCCTTCTGATGATCTCGCGCGTCGAGGCCGGCTCGTCTGCCGCCGAGATGAGCGACATCGACCTTTCGCAGATCGTCGCCGATTGCGTCGAGCTCTACGAACCGGTGGCCGAAGATGGCGGCCTGAAACTCGAAGCCGACGTCGCCCCGGAACTGGTTATTTCTGGCAACCGCGAACTGATCGGCCAGGCCCTCGGGAACCTCATCGACAACGCCATCAAGTATGCCGATGGCGCCGAGAACCCCCTGATCAAGGTCTCGCTGGAAAAGCGCGAGGGGAGTGTGTTGCTGTCGGTTGCCGATCACGGTTCGGGCATACCTGCGGCGATGCGCGACGAGGTGATCAAGCGCTTCGTACGCCTGGACGAGAGCCGGTCCAAGCCAGGCACCGGCCTTGGCCTGTCGCTGGTCGAGGCAGTCATGGAAATGCACCATGGCGCGTTGCATCTCGCCGACACGGTTCCGTCCGCCGAAGGCGGCAAGGGTCTGACGGTTCAGATGGTTTTCCCGGTGGCGGCAACCTGATAGACCGGTTCTGGGAGAACGAGGCGGAGTGAGGCAGCGCGCGGTCGTTGCGCGCGTCGGCTCCGGCGAGAGGGAGACGGCATGCAGGAACAGGTGCAGAAGTGCTGGGCGGTCGAGACGACACCGATCCGTGCGGCGACACAAGCCGATGCCAAAACAGCGCTTTCGGTCTTGAAGGATATGGCCAAGGGCCACGAAAAGGTCGCAAGCCTGCTTGCGTCCGACACGCCGTTCAAGACTTTCATCGTCTCGGCCTTTGCCCTTTCCCCATTCCTGCGCGATGCCGGCGACAGCCGACCGGCTATTCTCGAAGAACTTCTGTCGACCGAACTCACGGCTTTCCTGAGCGAGCGCGTACGCCGCGCCCGCGATGCCTGGAAGCCGAACGAGGGTGGCGCGGCATTGCCGGATACCGAGATCATGGCGCGGCTGAGGCGCGCCAAGCGTGAGCTCGCCTTCGCGGTTGCTCTCGCCGATCTCTCCCGCCATTTCGACGGGCGCGAAACCACCCGCTGGCTCAGCGAATTCGCCGGTGCGGCCGTCTCCGCGACGATCGACCACCTGCTCTCGAGCGCGCACGAGAGCGGCAAGCTGAAGGTCAAGGATGTCGCAAAGCCGAGCGCCGGTTCCGGTGTCGTCGTGCTCGGCATGGGCAAGCTCGGCGCCTTCGAGCTCAACTATTCCTCCGATATCGACCTCGTCGTCTTCTACGATCCGCAGTCCGGCATCATCGTCGACCGCGACGATGCCTCGGAAACTTTCGGTCGGTTGCTGCGCCGCTTGATCCGCATCCTGCAGGAGCGTAGCGGCGACGGGTACGTCTTCCGCACCGACCTGCGCCTGCGCCCGGACCCAGGTTCGACGCCGCTGGCAATCCCGGTCGAAGCGGCGATGCTCTATTACGAAAGCAGGGGGCAGAACTGGGAGCGCGCCGCCTTCATCAAGGCGCGGCCGGTCGCCGGCGACATCGAGGCCGGCGAGCACTTCCTCAAGGACCTGGTTCCCTTCGTCTTCCGCAAATATCTCGACTATGCGGCGATCGCCGACATTCATTCGATCAAGCGGCAGATCCATGCCCACAAGGGACACGGCGAGATCGCGGTCAAAGGCCACAACATCAAGCTCGGCCGCGGCGGTATCCGCGAGATCGAGTTTTTCGTCCAGACCCAGCAACTGATTGCCGGTGGCCGCATGCCGGACCTGCGCCAGCGCGCAACCGAGCCGATGCTGCGGGCGCTCGTCAAGGCCGGCTGGATCGACGAGGAGACGGCCGACGAACTCGTCGAGGCCTATTGGTTCCTGCGCGATGTCGAGCACCGGATCCAGATGGTGCGCGACGAGCAGACCCATGTCCTGCCCGAGACCGAAGCGGAGCTGAAGCGCATCGCCTATATGCTCGGCTTCGAGGATACGGCCGCCTTTTCCAAGGCCCTGTCGCGCGTGCTCAAGACCGTCGAGCGCCGCTATGCCCAGCTCTTCGAACAGGAAGCCAAGCTCTCGACCGAGACCGGAAACCTCGTATTCACCGGCCAGCGCGACGACCCGGACACGCTGGAGACGCTGAAGAAGCTCGGCTTCCAGCGGCCGTCGGATATCTCCCACACGATCCGCACCTGGCACTATGGCCGCTACCGCGCGACGCAGTCGGTGGAGGCGCGCGAGCGGCTGACCGAGTTGACGCCGGAGCTGCTGCGGGTCTTCGGCGAAAGCCGCCGCGCCGACGACGCGCTGCTGCGGTTCGACAACTTCATCTCCGGCCTGCCGGCGGGTATTCAGCTCTTCTCGCTGCTCGGCAACAATCCCGGCCTCCTGTCGCTGATCGTCAATGTCATGTCGTCGGCGCCAAGGCTTGCGGAAATCATCGCCGCGCGCCCCCATGTCTTCGATGGCATGCTCGATCCCGGCCTGCTCGCCGAACTGCCGACGCGGGAGTATCTGGCGCCACGCATCGCCAATTTCGTCGGCGGCGCAAGGCACTATGAGGAGGTGCTCGATCGCCTCAGGATCATCGCCGCCGAGCAGCGCTTCCTGATCGGCATCCGGCTTTTGACCGGCGCAATCTCCGGCGCGCAAGCCGGCCGTGCCTTTACCGATCTTGCCGACCTCATCATCGCTGCGGCGGTGAAGGCGGTCGAGGATGAAGTCCGCTCCGTTCATGGCGATTTCCCCGGTGGCCGTATCGCCGTCGTCGGCATGGGCAAGCTCGGCAGCCACGAGCTGACCGCGGGCTCGGACGTCGACCTGATCCTGCTTTACGACTACGACGAGACGGCAACCGAGTCCGACGGCGCCAAGCCGCTTGATCCGACGCGTTATTTCACGCGGGTGACGCAGCGCCTGATCGCCGCACTTTCCGCGCCGACGGCGGAAGGCATTCTCTACGAGGTCGACATGCGGCTTCGTCCCTCGGGCAACAAGGGCCCGGTCGCAACCCGGATCAACGCCTTTGCCAAGTACCAGCGCGAAGAAGCCTGGACCTGGGAGCATCTGGCTTTGACCCGGGCGCGCTGCATCTGCGGCGACGACCGGCTGATGGCCGAGGCCAACGGGATCTTCGCCGAGATCCTCGGGCGCAAGCGCGATGTTACCAAGGTTAGCGCCGACGTGATCTCCATGCGCGAGATGATCGATAGCGAGAAACCGCCGAGCGATATCTGGGACTTCAAGCTGATCCCGGGCGGTCTCGTCGATATCGAGTTCATTACCCAGTATCTGGCGCTCGTGGCCCCGGCCAAGGGCGTTCAGCCGCTGACATCGGGCACCAATACCGCCGACGCGCTGAAGCTGCTTGGTGACGCGTTGATGAACCCGAACGATCTCGATGTGGCGCTGGAGGCGCTGCATCTTTTCACCGAACTGTCCCAGATTGTGCGGCTTTGCATCGAGGGCGAGTTCGAGCCGAAGGAAGCGCCGGCGGGCCTGATCGATCTCGTCTGCCGGGCAGGGGACTATCCGGACCTTAAAACCTTGGAGGGAGACGTCCGCAGGCTTTCCAAGTCCGTGCGGCGCGTCTTCCAATCCGTCGTTTCGGGGTGAATGGGGCCGCGCGGAATGCGGAAGGCGCGCGGACGTCCGCGCGCTGATTGAGACCTACCTCAGGTGCGGTCCGGGATCCTGACCGAAATGATGGTCCCGACATTCTCGGTCGAGTGTATTCTCATGCTGCCGCCGTGTAGGCGGGTGAGCGAACGCGAGATCGCGAGCCCCAGGCCGGATCCGCCCTTGCTCTTGGCGTACTGGCTCTGCACCTGTTCGAAGGGCTGGCCGATCTTCTGAAGCGCGTCGCGCGGAATGCCGATGCCGGAATCGGCGATGGTGAGTGTCACCGCGCCCGTCACCTTGCGTGCCCGAAGCGAAATCCGCCCGCCCTCATTGGTGAACTTGACCGCATTGGACAGGAGGTTGAGCAGCACCTGCTTCATGGCCCGCCGATCGGCGACCATGGTCAGGCCCGACGAGATCTGCTGCACCACGTGAATGTTCTTCTGCTCGGCCGGTATCGTCGTAAAGCGCAGCGTTTCCTCGATGAGGGGCGCGAGATCGATCGTCTCGCGGCTGATGCGCATGTGCCCGGCCTCGATCTTCGACATGTCGAGGATGTCGTTGATGACGTTCAAGAGATGCTTGCCGCTCTCATGGATGTCGCGCGAATACTCGTTGTACTTCTCCGAGCCGAGCGGCCCGAACATCTGGTTCTGCAGGATCTCCGAGAAGCCGAGGATGGCGTTGAGCGGCGTGCGCAGCTCATGCGACATGTTCGCGAGGAACTCGGACTTGGCGCGGTTGGCCGCTTCCGCGCGGTCCTTTTCGACCTGGTAGTTGGAATTGGCGATCGAAAGCTCTGTCTTCTGCCGCTCCAGCGTCATGCGCGAGGCCGAGAGGTCGCCGATGGTGGCCATCAGCCGCCGTTCGGATTCGCGCAGGCGCACCTGGTGGCGCTTCAGGAGCGTGATGTCGGTGCCGACGGAAACAAGGCCGCCGTCGCGCGTGCGCCGCTCGTTGATCTGCAGCCAGCGCTCGTCCGCAAGCTGGACTTCGCTCGTCTGCGACTGGTTGCTGTGATCCGGGTCGGCGATCCGCCGCTCGACCACTGGCCGCGCTGCCGCCGTATGGACGGCAATGCGTTCGGTGCCGGGAACCAGCACATGATCGGGAAGCTTGTAGGCCTCCTGGAAGTGGGTGTTGCACATCACAAGGCGGTCGTGCTTGTCCCAGAGCACGAAGGCTTCGGAGGTACATTCGATGGCGTCGGCAAGCCGCTGGTCGGCCTCGGCGTAGCGCTGGGCAAGCCGGTGCTGTTCGGTCACGTCCATGGCGATGCCGATCAGATGCGCCCGGCCAGAGGCGGTGCGGATAATCTCGGCGCGGGCGCGCAGCCACACATAGTGACCATCCGCATGGCGCATGCGGAACACCTGGTCGATCTGGCGCGCGTCGCCGCGGGCGATCGTGCGGGCGACGCTGTAGATGCCGTGATCGTCAGGGTGCATCAAACGTGCGGCGTCGCCGAAGGAGAGCACGCTGCTTTCGCCGGGCATGCCGAGCATTTCGTACATCGAGCGCGACCAGAACAGCCGCCGGTTGGCGAGATCGAAATCCCAGAGGCCGCAGCGGCCGCGCGAGAGCGCCGTCTCGACCCGCAGGTTCGATTCGGCAAAGACGGAATCGGCATCGCGGGCGCGTTTTGCCTGGATGTAATAGGCGTAGAGCACCATCAAGAGGATGGCCGAGATGCCGGCAAACAGCGT
This sequence comes from Ensifer sp. ENS09, assembly GCF_014852425.1. Taxonomy (NCBI): domain Bacteria; kingdom Pseudomonadati; phylum Pseudomonadota; class Alphaproteobacteria; order Hyphomicrobiales; family Rhizobiaceae; genus Ensifer; species Ensifer sp. ENS09. The sequence continues at coordinate 361,113 of NZ_JACVBP010000002.1, read as the reverse complement.
GACGTTCAGCGAAACCTCGTCTCGCCAGGTCGTCTCGAGCTGGGTGACCGGCGTTGCGGCCAGCACGACGCCAGCCGCATCGGGCAGCTGCGCCAGCGCCACGATGTGGTCGGCGCCGGCGATCGCCGTTTTCATGATGCTCGAATGCTCGCCGAAATATTGCAGCGTCGCGATGTCGGGCGCGGCCGCGGCGAGCGTGCGGCCGATGAGCGGGCCACCGCCTTCCGTGCTTGCAAAGATCCGCCCGTCCTTGCGAACCGCGAGGATGAACGTGCCGGGGTCGAGCATGCCGGTCGGCAGAAACTGGCTGAAGCGTTGCTCCGCCTCGGCACGCCGGCCCTCATCGAACAGCGCGACGCCGTCCGTCTGGAAGGCGGCAACGGCGATCGCCGCCGCAAGGCCGACGGTCTGGCGCGAGCTTTCCTCCATGCGGGCGTGCTCGTCCATGATGCTGGACATGCGCGAAACCGCCACGATAATCAGGAACGCAATGATCAGGATCGGGATGGAGCGCTTGAGAACGGGCTCCGCGTTTGCCAGGCGGCGCGAAGCCGGCCCGGCAAAGATCTTCGCCTGCGAGATAAACTCCTGCTCCAGGCCGGTGACGCCTGGAAGCTTGAGTCGCAACCGCCCGTCGGCTGCGCTCGCTGGTCGCGCGTCCGCCATCTTTCCCAATGCTCTAAACCCTCTGATGATTCGGCGCGCCGCTCGCCCGAATCTGACTCAATGAATCACAGGGCGATTCGCCTTGTCCAGAGGCGCTGGTAAAGATTTGTTAACCATTTCTTATCGTTGGAAAATAATAAGCCGGGTCGCGCTACAGCGCCGCGCGTCTTAGTCAGACGCGCAAAGGCCGCTGTAACACTTTGATTTGCTGCATGTCTTTTCCCTTAAATCGAGGTCGATTTAAGGAGACATGCAGTAGCGGCCCGGCCCCAGGAAAATCAGGCTTTGGCGATGCTCAGGCCTTGAGCATGCGCTCGACGATGTCGCCGACATCGGCCGAAAGTTTCGATGCGCTGGCGATCTCCTTCAGCGCCTTGCGGGCATGCCCGGCACGCTTGTCCTCCAGCGAACGCCAGGAGCGCATGGAGGTCAGGATGCGGGCCGCAAGCTGCGGATTGCGCGGGTCGATGTCGAGAATCTGGCGCGCGAGGAAGCGGTAGCCTTCGCCGTCGGCGCGGTTGAAGCCGGTGGGGTTGGCAAAGGCGTAGGTGCCCACCAGCGAGCGGACGCGGTTCGGATTGTTGCCGTTGAACAGCGGCTCGTTCATCAGCGCCTTGATGCGATCGAGCGTTCCAGCGCCCGGGATCGTCGCCTGCACGGCGAACCACTTGTCGATGACGAGCGCGTTGTCGGCGAAACGCGTGCGGAATGTTGCAAGCGCCTCTGCCGCTTCGGCCGAATCCGGGAAGCGGTGCGCGAGCAACGCCAGCGCATGGCTGAAATCGGTCATGTTGTTGGCCGCCGCAAAGGCCTTCGCCGCACGCTCAGGGCCGTCGTCGGCCTGAACGAGGTAGGTGAGCGCGCTGTTGCGCAGTGCCCGCCTGCCGGCGCTTGCCGCATCCGGGCTGAACTCGCCGCCGGAGACGAGCTCGTCGGCGAGCTTGAGGAAGGTGTCGCGCCCGGCGACGGCAACGGCCGTCAGGATCTGCTGGCGGGCCGCGTGGATTGCGTCCGGATCGTTGTTGGTGCCGATCTCGCGGGCGATATCGGATTCGCTCGGCAGTGCCAGCGCCTGCGAACGGAAGGCCGGCTCGAGGCTGTCGTCGGCGGCGGCCCGGATCAGGCCGTCGATTAGCGCCTTGTCCGCGGTGACCGGCTTGCCGGCGCGGACATTCGCCGTCGCCTCGACGAGATTGCCAAGCGCGATGGCGTTGAGCGCCTGCCAGCGGGCGAAGAGGTCGCTTTCGTGGTGTGCGATCAGCGCGAGGTCGTCGGCGCTCTGCTCGATATGCAGGTTGATCGGCGCGGAGAAGCTGCGGTTGAACGACGGAACCGGGCGCGAGGGGATGCCCGAGAAGACGACCGTCTGCTTGCGCTCCGTCAGATGCAGGACATCGTCGGTCATGTCGGCGCCGGAAACGGCGGTACGGGCCGCTTCGCTGCCGTTTTCGAGCAGCAGACCCATCTTCAGCGGAATGTGCATCGCTTCCTTGGCGCTCTGTCCGGGCGTCGGCGGCACGGTCTGTTCGAGCGAAAGGGTAAAGGTCTGCTTGGCGGCGTCATAGACGCCCGAAGCGGTGACCAGCGGCGTTCCGGCCTGATGATACCAGAGTGCGAACTGGCGCAGATCTCGACCGCTTGCCGCCTCGAAGCAGGCGACGAAATCCTCGATCGTCACCGCCTGGCCGTCGTGCCGGTCGAAATAGAGATCCATGCCTTTCTTGAACAGATCGCGGCCGAGAATGGTCGCGATCATGCGGGTGACTTCCGATCCTTTTTCATAGACGGTCGTCGTGTAGAAGTTGTTGATTTCGCGGTATTTCGTCGGACGCACCGGGTGGGCAAGGGGACCGGCATCCTCGGGGAACTGCTCCGACTTCAGATGACGCACTTCGGCAATGCGCTTGACTGCGCGCGAGCGCATGTCGGCGGAGAATTCGTGGTCACGATAGACCGTCAGGCCTTCCTTCAGGCAGAGCTGGAACCAGTCGCGGCAGGTGATGCGGTTGCCGGTCCAGTTGTGGAAATATTCGTGCGCGATGATCGCCTCGATATTGGCGTAGTCCGCATCGGTCGCCGTTTCCGGGTCCGCAAGCACGTATTTGTCGTTGAAGACGTTGAGGCCCTTGTTCTCCATGGCGCCCATGTTGAAGTCGGAGACGGCGACGATCATGAAGATGTCGAGGTCGTATTCGCGACCGAAGGCCTCTTCGTCCCACTTCATCGAGCGCTTGAGCGCATCCATGGCATAGGAGGCGCGGGGCTCCTTGCCGTGTTCGACATAGATCTTCAGCGCAACGTCGCGGCCGGACATGGTCGTGATGGTATCCTCGACCACGCCGAGATCGCCGGCGACCAGCGCAAAGAGATAGCTCGGCTTCGGATGCGGATCGAACCAGGCGGCGAAGTGACGGCCGTCGCCCATGTCGGCGCCGCCGAGATAGTTGCCGTTCGAAAGCAGGAGGGGAGAGGACGCCTTGTCGGCGATGATGTTGACCGTGTAGACGGCGAGCACATCCGGACGATCGGGGAAATAGGTGATGCGGCGGAAGCCTTCGGCTTCGCACTGGGTGCTGTAGACGCCGTTGGTGCGGTAAAGCCCCATCAACTGCGTATTGGTCTCGGGAGAAAGCAGGGTGGTGATGGTGATTTCGAACGGGGCGGTTTCGGGCAGGCCGCGGATCGTCAGCGTATCGTCGGCGACATCGTAGAGCGACGTCGCAAGCTCTTCCTGGTCGAGCAGCAGGCCGGTCATGGTCAACTCGTCGCCATCGAGCACGAGCGGCGCGGCACTGTCGACACCTTCGCGGCGATGGAAGATCAGCCGGGCCTCGACCTTGGTCTCCTTCGGGTCTAGCTCGAAGGTCAGATCCACTCTCTCCAGAACGAAGTCGGTCGGCCGGTAGTCTTCCAGATGAATGATCTGGCCAGTATTTGTCCGCATGGTCAGTCCCGCTTGCACCGTTCTACTGGAGAATTTGTAGAGGGCGCCTGTGATGGTGAAAAGGCCAAGGGGCGAAAAGCTGGGCTGTGCCACACGATTGTGATGCCGGCGACCGCACTTCCGGCAGAAAAGACATGGCGTCCGTTAATCTTCCCGCTCCCTTATCGGACCGATGTGTACCGAAGTGGGACTAACAAGACATGAATTGGAAAGGTTTTTTTCGGGGCGGCTAAAGAAAAGCCGGCCGCCCTACTGTCGAAGGTTAATCGATCAAGAAAAAACGTCATTCATCACGAAGTTTGATCCGACTTTCCTGCGAAGCGTCGCTAAGGTGATGGGGTCCTGCAGCGGTTCTCTCCGCTGAAAAATCTCCAAACCAGCCCGCGTGCCTGCTGATTGCCGGTCAAGGCTGTTCGAAAAGTGCCCTCAATGAATGCGGAAGTCGAAAGCCCGATGAAGGGGATCCTGCTCAAGGTCCTTTCCGTCGTCATTTTCGTTTGCATGTCGACGCTGATCAAGGCGGCCGGAAACGAGATCGCCACCGGCCAGATCACCTTCTACCGCTCGGCCTTCGCCATGGTGCCGATCCTCGGCTATCTCGCTCTTCGCGGACAGTTGCGCGACGCTTTCAAGACCAAGGACATCACCGGCCATATCGCTCGCGGCTTCATCGGCATTCTCGCAATGAGCTTCGGCTTCTACGGTCTTGTGCACCTGCCGCTGCCTGAAGCCATCGCCATCGGCTATGCCATGCCGCTGATCGCGGTCGCCTTCGCCGCAATCTTTCTCGGCGAATCCGTCCGGCTTTATCGATGGTCGGCGGTCGTCATCGGGCTGGTCGGGGTGATGATCATCACCTGGCCGCGGCTGACGCTGTTCGAAGAGGGGGGCTTCGGTTCGTTCGAGGCCATGGGGGCGGCCGCTGTGCTGGTCTCGGCGGCGCTCGGCGCCGTTGCGATGGTGCTGGTGCGAAAGCTCGTCAAGAATGAGCGTACCCACACGATCGTGCTCTATTTTTCGCTGTCGGCTTCGGTCTTCTCTCTCGCGACCTTGCCTTTCGGCTGGCCGTCGATTTCGCGCGAAGCCTTCCTGCTCTTGATGTTTGCCGGTTTCTGCGGCGGTGTCGCCCAGATCCTTCTGACCGAGAGCTATCGCCATGCCGACATGTCGACGATCGCACCGTTCGAATACACCTCGATCGTGCTCGGCCTGATCATCGGATACTTCCTGTTCGACGATATACCGACGGCCACCATGCTTGTCGGCACAGCCATCGTCGTCGGCGCCGGCATCTTCATCATCTTTCGCGAGCACCGGCTCGGCCTCGAGCGCCGGGGCGCCCGCAAGCATGTGACGCCGCAGGGCTGAGCCACGGCCTATGGCCGCGGGTTTTCCCAGGCCGGGACCGTGTCGTCGTCGATCAGCGGTTCCTGTGCCGCCTGCAGGGCAACGGGGCTCGTCACATCGGGGCCGGGTGTCGGCATGACGCTCGTCGCCTGGAAGTCGGTCTTGACGACGAGCCCCTTGTGCTGCTCGCGCCGCAGAATGCGCCAGGCGGCATAGCCGCCATAGAGCGCGAAGTAGACGGCAAGGACGAGAAACAGCGCCGCCGGGCCGAAACGGTCCATGACCGGACCGACCATGAGCGGGCCGGAAATCGTGCCGAGCCCGTAGGTGATCATCAAGCCTGAGGACGTCTCGACATATTCGTTGGGCTTGGCAAGGTCGTTGGCATGCGCGACGTTCAGCGCGTAGATCGGGAAGAGCACCGATCCGACGAAGGCGGCGATGATGTAGAGAACGGCGGGCTGGCTGCCAATCGACGCCGACATCACCAGGCACGAGATGACGCCGACGATGCCGCAGCCGACCATGACGATGCGCCGGTCGATCTTGTCGGAAAGACGCCCGATCGGGATCTGCGAGAGGGCGCTACCCGTCAGAAGCGAGGCGAGCAGTGTGGCGCCTTCCGCCGTCGATAGCCCGATCTTCTGGGTGAAGACGCCGCCGAGGTTCAGCCAGGCCCCCGACAGCGCGCCGGCGAGGAAACCGCCGACGACGGCAACCGGCGAGCGGCGAAAGAGGGCGGGGATATCGAACTTCGCCTGCGCCGGCGGCGCCGGCATGGGGGATGAGGAGAGCGCCGTCGGCAGCAACGCCAGCGAGAAGAGCACGCTGCAGAGCATGAACAGTGACGTGTTGGTCGGATCGCCGAGCGGCACCATGTATTGTCCGCCGATCGTGCCGACCATCGTCGTGATCAGGTAGAGCGAAAAGAGCAGGCCGCGGTTTTCATTGGTGACGCGCTCGTTGAGCCAACTCTCGATGACGAGATAGCTGCCGGAGATGGCAAAGCCGGCAATGGCGCGGAACACGATCCAGGCGCGCCAGTCGACAATGAGGCCGCAGAGCAGGATCGCGATGGAGAGCAGGGTGATCAGCGCGGTAAAGACGCGCACATGGCCAACACGCAGTACGAATTTCGGCGTGACGACGCAGGAGATCGTGAAGCCGACCGTATAGCCGGTGGCAATCACCGAGACCGTCAGCGTCGACCAGTTCTCCGCGACGGAGCGCACGGGGATAACATAGCTCTGCAGGCCGAAGCCGACCATCATGAGCAGGGTCGACACCATCAGGCTGAAGACGGAAGCGAGGCTGGCCAGCATCGGCGCTCCTGGAAACGTGGCGCTTCGTCATTTGTCCGATGACAAGCAAACGCAGATGGAGCGAGGAACGGTCTGGCGGGACCGGATGAGCCTGACACTCCTTAGTCGGGACGAGTGTGGCTCTATCCAGTTTTCTACGCCCTGTCGATTGCGACAGGCGATGGCAAAAAGGCGGTGTGTTGGTCTTCGGGCAGCGATCAGTTCGGCAGCAGCGGGCTTACGGCCATGCGATGGGCGCGGCGTGCATCCTGCTTGGTGCTGAGAACGGTGTATTCGCGCGAGGCGCGCACGGCCGTACCGATGTCGTAGATCGAATCGAGCAGGACCTTGAGGCTGGCGATTGGCTTGGTCATGGGTTCGTTCCTTTCTTCGTGCCGGGTCAAACGACGTGTCACGCGATACGCAAGGCCGCGTATCGCGTGGGGATCAGCGCTGGATGAAGTCGGCGAAAATCTGCGCCGGACGGGTGGTCCGGGCGAGGCCGATCGCGGTCATCTGCTCGTTGGCTGCCGTGCCAAAGCGGTTGAACGGCGTCCGGTAAGCAGCGCCGGTGTGGCGGAGCGTCTCAAAGCTGCTGTGGATCGGACGAAAGCGGGCAGTCATGGTTCAATTTCCTTAAATTCCATTCCTCCCGTGTCAATATATTGCGCTGCAACATACCATTTTGCAATGCGTCAAAATGCGCCGCTGATATGCGCAGGCCGCATGGCTTTCTTCATACTTTGTTCATGAAACGGGCAGGCGGGCGAGAGCACCATCCGGGCAGGGCGCTTTCCTCGGGATCAGCCGTGAATGCGGGCCTTGAAGGCAAGCAGGTCCTGCCAGACGAAGCGCTTGTTGATCGGCGCGGTCACCAGGTCTTGCGGATGCAGGGTGGCAAGGGTCGGCACGTTGATGCCGCCGATCGCAAGCTCGCGCCATTCGCCGCGAAGCTGGTGGATCGTGTCGTTGCCGCCGAAGAAGAAACGGGCGGTGAAATTGCCGAGCAGCAGCAGATGCTTGGGCTCTGCCAGTGCGATCTGGCGTTCGATGAAGGGGCGGCAGATGTCAGCCTCGCGCGCCGTCGGTACGCGGTTGCCCGGCGGGCGCCAGGGCACGACGTTGCTGAGCAGCACGCCTTCGCGCGTAAGGCCGATGCCGGCGATCATCCGGGTCAGCATCTCGCCGAGGCGGCCGGCAAAGGGCTGGCCGTCGCGATCGTCGTCGGCATAGGGCATCGGGCCGACGATCATGATGCCGCTTGCCGCATCACCCTCGGCAAAGACCAGATTGCGGGCGCTGTTCCTGAGATTGCAGCCGGCAAAACCTTCCATCGCAACGCGGAGCTCGCCGAGCGACCGGGCCGATTCGGCGGCAAAGCGCGCCTCTTCGATCGCCTGCGCATCGGGAATGGCAACCGCAGGGGCGTTCGCGACGGGGGCCGATGCGCGGGAAGGCGTGGGGGCAGCGGCCGCCGGTGTCTGGCGCGCAGCCGGTTGCGAGGCGGGTGCCTCCGCCCGGTTGCTGGTTGCCGTCGCGCGGGCACTGCCGCGCGCTGCCTTCATCGCCTCGAATTCGGCGAAACGGTCGACCGGCTCCTCTTCCAGCAGCCATTCGACGCCCGCATCGCCGTGGAAGGCGAGGAGGGCGGCAAGCTGCGCCGGAGAGAGGTCGTGGGCGGAAATCATGGCCGCCAACCTAGCCCATAAGCGGCCGGACCGGAACCGCTTTTCCGGCGCTCGGCCCTCCTATCCAAGGTCATGCACATCGGGCCCGCGCGTCGCCTCAGGCTGCGTTCGCGGTCCAGTGGGCGATGTCCTCGTGCTCGCCGATCAGCGCCAGGCCGTGGGCGATCGACAGCAGTTCGCCGCCGCTTTCGATCCGGTCGGCATCGAAGCGCCGCTCGAAGATGGCGCGTACGGCTGGAACGAAGGAGGTGCCGCCGGTCAAGAACACCTTGTCGATCGTCTCGGGTGCCGTTGCGGTCGACTGCAGCACGTCGTCGAGCGCGCCTTCGATGCGGGCGAGCTCCGGTGCGATCCAGCCTTCGAAATCGCTGCGGCGAACGGTGCGGCGCGACATCTCGCCGAGCGGCGCGAAATAGAACTCGGTCTCGTCCTGCTTCGACAGCTGCATCTTGGTTGCCGAGATCGCGTTGTAGAGCGGGTAACCTTCGTCATGCTCGATCAGGTCGACGAAGGCCTCCAGCTTTTCCGGCTCCAGGCTCTGGCGCACCAGCTTCTTCAGATCCGTGAAATCTTTCAGTGTCTTGAAGATCGAAAGCTGATTCCAGCGGCCGAAATTCGCGTAGTAGTTCGACGGCACTTCAAGCAGCTTGTCGAAGCTCTTGAACAGACTCCCCTTTCCTATCAGCGGCGAGACGACGTTGTCGATGATGCGGAAGTCGAAGTGGTCGCCGGCGATGCCGACGCCCGAATGGCCGATCGGGGTTGCCGTCAGGCGTCCGGCCTTGGTCTCGAAGCGGATCAGCGAATAGTCGGTCGTGCCGCCGCCGAAGTCGGCGACGAGCACGGTCGCATCCTGCTTCAGGTTCTGGGCGAAGTAAAAGGCCGCTGCCACCGGCTCGTAGACGTAGTGCACTTCCGGGAAGCCGAATTCGGAGAGGGCCGCACCGTAGCGCTCGAGCGCCAGCGCCGGGTCGGGGCTGGAGCCGGCAAAGTGCACCGGACGCCCGACGACGATGCGGCTGTATTGGTCCGCCCAGCCGTCGCCGGCATAGTCGCGCAGCTTGGTCAGGAACACGCGCATCAGGTCTTCGAAGCTGTGGCGCTTGGCAAAGACCTGGGTGCCCTGGAAGAGCGGGCTTGCGGCAAAGGTCTTGATCGACTGCAGGAAGCGACAGTCGCCGGGATTGTCGATGAAGGCGCGGATGGCGGCCTGACCCGCCTCGACCTTCAGCGCCTGGGCGCCAAGCTTGGCATCCTTCATGAAGGAGAGGGCAGTACGCATGGCGTCGGTGGAGCCGGCGAGGCTGTCGAAGTGCATCGAATGGGTCGTGTCGCCCGCGGCAACCGCCAGAACGGAATTGGTGGTGCCGAAATCAAAGCCGAGTGCCTTGACCATGAGTGTCTCCTTGCGTCTGGCGTCGCTTCGCCGCCCGGAGCCAGCCGGCAGGCGCGCGACGCAACATGAATTCCGTGGGCCGCTCTCAGGGATCGTTGGGCGGCCGGCTGCAAAGCCGAAAGACACGCCGTCCGGACGCCGAGAGGCGCCTTGCCGCGTGCCGATTGCGAATGGGGTGTGCCAGCGCGTACCGCTGGAAGGGTGCGGCGGCCTCGTCGCACGGCTCTTCGGCAAAAGCAAGGCCGCATGAGTAGTAGCTTCGCTGCGCGACAAATTGATATATTTACGTTTACGTACACGTCATATAGATATTTGCCCTATACTCATGACCTCATGCGCAAAAGCGGGCATCGTCTGTCGCATCCCGGCTCGACAAGCCAAACTGCATTTGCCATGACGGAATGATATGCCCTGGGAACTGAGCCGGCAGAAGACCGGTGAGACTGGAGAGACGGTATGACCGAACAAGACCTGCCCGAACGCGAGAGCATGGAGTTCGACGTTGTGATCGTGGGTGCGGGACCGGCGGGTCTTGCAGCGGCGATCCGGCTGAAGCAGGTCAATCCGGAGCTTTCGGTCGTCGTGCTCGAAAAGGGCGCCGAGGTCGGCGCGCATATTCTGTCGGGTGCGGTCGTCGATCCGATCGGCATCGATAGGCTGCTGCCCGACTGGCGTAAGGACGCCGACCATCCGTTCAAGACCGAAGTGAAGGACGACCACTTCCTGTTCTTGGGCCCGGCCGGCTCGATCCGCCTGCCGAACTTTTTGATGCCGCCGCTGATGAACAATCACGGCAACTACATCGTCTCGCTCGGAAACGTCTGTCGCTGGCTGGCGACAAAGGCGGAAGAACTCGGCGTCGAGATCTATCCGGGCTTTGCCGCAACCGAAGTGCTCTACAACGATGAGGGTGCCGTCATCGGTGTCGCCACCGGCGACATGGGCATCGAGCGCAACGGCGAGCCGGGACCGAACTTCGCCCGCGGCATGGCGCTGCTCGGCAAGTACACGCTGATCGGCGAGGGCGTGCGCGGCTCTCTCGCCAAGCAGCTGATCGCCAAGTTCGATCTCTCCAGGGATAGCGACGTCCAGAAGTTCGGCATCGGCCTCAAAGAACTCTGGCAGGTGAAGCCGGAAAACCATCGTCCGGGCCTGGTGCAGCACTCCTTCGGCTGGCCGCTCGGCATGAAGACCGGTGGCGGCTCGTTCCTCTACCACCTCGAAGACAACATGGTCGCCGTCGGCTTCGTCGTGCACCTCAACTACAAGAACCCCTATCTCTTCCCGTTCGAGGAGTTCCAGCGCTTCAAGACGCATCCGGCGATCCGCGGCACGTTCGAGGGCGGCAAGCGTCTCTCCTATGGCGCGCGTGCGATCACCGAGGGCGGCTATCAGTCGGTGCCGAAGCTGTCCTTCCCCGGCGGCGCGCTGATCGGCTGTTCGGCCGGTCTCGTCAACGTGCCGCGCATCAAGGGCAGCCACAATGCGGTGCTCTCGGGCATTCTCGCAGCGGAAAAGCTGGCGGCCGCAATCGAAGCGGGTCGGGCCAATGACGAGCCGATCGAGATCGAACGCGGCTGGCGCGACAGCGCCATCGGCCAGGACCTGAAGCGGGTCAGGAACGTCAAGCCGCTATGGTCGAAGTTCGGCACGGCGATCGGCGTTGGGCTCGGTGGTCTCGACATGTGGACCAACCAGCTGTTCGGCTTCTCCTTCTTCGGCACGCTGAAGCATGGGCGAACCGATGCGCAGTCGCTCGAGCCGGCAGCCCAGCACCAGAAGATCGACTATCCGAAGCCGGACGGGGTTCTGACCTTCGACCGGCTCTCCTCGGTGTTCCTGTCGAACACCAACCATGAGGAGGACCAGCCGGTCCATCTCAAGGTGAAGGACATGGATCTGCAGAAGCGCTCCGAGCATGACGTCTATGCCGGCCCGTCGACGCGCTACTGTCCGGCCGGTGTCTACGAGTGGGTAGAGAAGGACGGAAAAGACGTCTTCGTCATCAACGCGCAGAACTGCGTGCACTGCAAGACCTGCGACATCAAGGACCCGAACCAGAACATCAACTGGGTGCCGCCCCAAGGCGGCGAAGGCCCGGTCTATCCGAACATGTGAGTTCGGGAGGGACTTAAGACCTGCGGGCCATTGAGGTTCACAAAGGCGCCGGCGGCCATTGGTCACGGCGCCTTTGTCGTTTCACGCCTTTACCCAGGCACGATCGACGAAATCGGCAATCAGCGGCGCGATCTCCGGCAGCTTTTCTTCCAGGGCGAAGTGGCCGGTGTCGAACAGGTGGAGCTCGGCCTCGGGAAGGTCGGTGGGGAAGGCGCGGGCGCCCTTTTCCGTGAAGAAGGGATCGTTGCGTCCCCAGGTGATCAGGGTCGGTGGTTGTTCGCGGCGCAGCCACTCCTGCCATTCGCCGTAACGGGCAAGGTTGCTCTTGTAGTCGAAGGCCAGGTCGATTTGCGGCTGGCGGCGGTCCGGTTGATCGAGGAAGTGCTGATCCATGGTCCAGCCATCCGGTGCGATCAGGTCCGGGTCCTTCGTCCCGCCGACATATTGCGCGCGGGTCATTTCCAAGGTCAAAAGCTGCCGCACCTGCTCTTCAGCGCCTTCGTCTTCGGGCGTGAGCGCAATGAAGTCGCGGGCAATGTCCGAAAGCCCCTCCAGATAGGCATTGCCGTTCTGGACGATCAGCCCGGCGATGCGCTCGGGGTGCCGGCTTGCAAGCCGAAACCCGACGGGTGCGCCGAAATCGAAGGTGTAGAGGACGAAGCGCTTCAGCGCGAGCGCATCGACGAACGCCTCCATGACGTCCGCCAGCCTGTCGAAACTATAGGCAAAACTGCCGCCTTCGTTCGTCGAGGTCGGCGCGTCGCTATGCCCGAAGCCCGGATAATCAGGTGCAATCAGCCGGTAGTCGCTGCCAAGCGCGTCCATTAGCCGACGGTACTGGTGGGAAGATGAGGGGAAACCGTGCAGCAGCAGGACCGTCGGGGCGTCGGCCAGCACTCCGGCCGGTATGCTCTCGCGGTAGAAGATGCGGACGCCTCCGGCTTCGATGAACCGGTGGTGGATCGATGGAATGCTATGCCTGTTCATTTAACACTCCTAGTTTTGACTTTTATGCATTAGAATTGCGCTGGAAAATCTAATGTGTCAATATCGAAATCATGCATTATGTGAGGGCCGCATGGATCTGGTTCCGTTTGTCGGGGAGCCCCTTTCTCTCGATCTCGTCAACACCCGCCCCTGGAGTGCGAGCGGCCGTACCGATCTCCTCGCGGCCGATGGCGGGCTGACGCATTGGCTGGCGTTGGAGAGGGGCCGTCTGCCTGATCTCGCGCTTGCCGGCATCGGTGCGACCGGCACCGACGATCTCGCGCCAGTCCTTGCCGTCCGTTCGCATGTGGCGTCGGCGATCGCGCATGTGATGGACGGGCAACCTGTTCCGGCAGCGGACATCGACGGCCTTAACGCGGCGATGCGGTCAGCACCGGTCGTCCGCCGTCTCGATTGGACCGATCCGCCGCGGCTCGTCAGTGAAAGAACGGCGGAGCCCATGGTACAACTGGCCGGCTTCTTCGCCGAGGACGCCGCGGCGCTTCTCGCCGGCGCGGACGCCAGGCTGATCCGCAAATGCGAGGCCGAGGATTGCGTCATGCTGTTCGTCGGCAGCAATGCGAGGCGGCGCTGGTGCTCGGCGGCGCGTTGCGGAAACCGGGTGCGCGTGTCGCGCTATTACCAGCGCAGCAAAACGTCCTGACGCGCACTTCGACGATGCGCAAATATTAGGAAAGGCACCCGTTGACGCAAATGGGAAAGTCCTTGCCGGAAAAGCCCGTTAGCTTTCATGGTGTCATCGGCTTGACGCCGACGGATCTGCAGGCCGTTCGGTCCCTGTTGTCTTGAGTTGGACCGAGCCCTGTGACGCTGTCGATCCCCGCGGTGAGATCGGCAGTGCGACGGGATGCACCGCCAAAACAAGGGAACGGAAATGAAGAAGCTTCTTGCAACGACTTGCCTGGCCGCAGGCCTCCTCGGCCTCGCCGGCGCAGCTTCGGCCGCCGAATGCGGCGACGTGACGATCGCCAACATGAACTGGCAGAGCGCCGAGGTGCTGGCGAGTGTCGACAAGATCATCCTGACGGAAGGCTACGGCTGCAATGCCGAACTGGTGGTTGGCGACACCGTGCCGACGATCACCTCGATGATCGAAAAGGGACAGCCGGATGTCGCACCGGAAGGCTGGGTCGACCTGCTTCCCGACGTCGTCAATCGCGGCCTTGAGGAAGGCAAGCTCGTCGGCGCGGCGATCGCGCTCTCCGATGGCGCCGTACAGGGCTGGTGGGTGCCGAAATACATCGTCGACGCCAATCCCGACATCAAGACGATCGATGATGCCCTGAAGCACAAGGAGCTGTTCCCGGATCCGGAAGACGCAAGCAAGGGCGCCGTCTTCAACGGCCCGCAGGGCTGGGGCGGCACGGTCGTGACGACGCAGCTCTACAAGGCCTATGGCGGCGAAGCGGCTGGCTTCACGCTGGTCGATACCGGTTCGGCCGCAGGCCTCGATGGCTCGATCGCCAAGGCCTATGAGCGCAAGCAGGGCTGGGTCGGCTACTACTGGGCGCCGACGGCTCTTCTCGGCAAGTACGAGATGGTGAAGCTCGAACATGGCGTGGCCGCCGATCCGGCCGAATGGAAGCGCTGCAACACGGTCGCCGACTGCCCGGATCCGAAGAAGAACGACTGGCCGAAGGACAAGGTTCAGACGCTCGTGACCAAGGGCTTCGCCGATCGTGCTGGCCCGGCGATGGACTATCTCAACAAGCGCGCCTGGACCAACGATACGGTCAACAAGCTGATGGCCTGGATGACCGACAACCAGGCGAGCGGCGAGGAGGGCGCCAAGCACTTCCTGCAGGAAAACCCGGATATCTGGACCCCGTGGGTTTCGCCGGAGGTTGCCGAAAAGGTGAAGGCCGCGCTCTGATCGCGACGGTCATAGCCAGCGGGCGGCGCAGTCATATGCGCCGCCTCTTCGTTCGAGGTCCGGCAAAGGCAAAACAACAATCGCGGCCGGCGAAATCTGAAGGGGAAATGGAATGGACTGGTTGACCCAGTTTCCACACATGGATGACGAGAGCCTGAGAGCCTTGAAAAAGGCGATCGACGAGGGATTTCGCGGCTTCACGCGCGCCTATGGCGACGCGATCGAAGGCTTCTTCGAGCCCTTGCAGTTCTTTCTCATCCAGTCGGAGCGCTTCATGACGAAGACGCCCTGGCCGATCATTCTGATCTTGATCGCTTTCATCGCCTGGGTGGCAAGCCGCAACTGGAAGATCGTCGCCGGCTGCATCGGCACGCTGCTTTTGATCGGCTACTTCGATATGTGGGACGACACGATGAAGACGGTCTCGATGATCTTCGTCTGCACCGTGCTGTCGATCGCCATCGGCATTCCGATCGGTATCGTCATGTCCCGTTCGGACCGGTTCCAGAACATCGTCAACCCGATCCTCGACGTCATGCAGACGATGCCGAGTTTCGTCTATCTGATCCCCGTCGTGATGCTGCTCGGCATCGGTAAGGTGCCGGGGCTGATCGCCGTCGTCATTTACGCGATCCCGCCGATGATTCGCCTGACGAACCTTGGCATTCGCCTCGTCGACAAGGACGTGCTGGAGGCGGCAGATGCCTTCGGTTCGTCGGGGTGGCAGAAGCTCAAGAACGTGCAGATGCCGCTCGCCTTGCCGACGATCATGGCCGGCATCAACCAGACGATCATGATGGCGCTGGCCATGGTGGTCATCGCCTCGATGATCGGCGTTCAAGGCCTCGGCCAGCCAGTGCTGAAGGCGATTGCCAACCAGTACTTCACCCTCGGCATCTTCAACGGGATGGCGATCGTCGGCATTGCCATCATCTTTGACCGCGTCAGCCAGGCCTATGGCCATCGGCTGCAGAAGCATCGCGAAATCATCCACGGCTGAGCCTTGTCGATCGGAAGAAAAAGGAAGGCCCCGGACGCGAAGAGCGCCGGGGCCTTTGTCATTTCGGGAAACTTCCAGGCTCTCAGCTGCGGGCGGAGAGAATGCCGGTCGAAAGTGCGACGCCGGTTGCGGTGACGACGGCGGCGAGGATCTCGAAGGGGCCGATCTGTTCGCCGAGCAGGATGGCGCCGCCGATCATCGCCAGGACCGGTGTCAGCGCCGTGAAGGCGGCAGCCTGCGTGCCGCCGAGGCTCTTCACGGCAAAGCCGTAGGCTACCATGGCGACGAGGCCGGACAGGATGCCCTGGCTGGTGACTTGCAGGGCGATCTCCTGGAGCGGAACGCTGGCGAGGGTGGTTCCGAACCAGGCGGCGAGTCCCAGATGGATCAGGAACGACCAGATGGCGATCAGGGCGCTTCCCCGCAGCGGGCTGAGGCCGGAGCGGCGGAAGGCATGGGTATAGATCGCCCAGAGGGTGGCAGCCGTCGGCAGCAGCGCGTATCCGCTCCAGCCGGTCGATGCCGCGCTACCGAGGCTGCGCGTCAGGAGGATGGCGACGCCGGCAAGGATCGCAGCAAAGCCGAGCACGCGCATCCGGTCCGGCCGCTCGCCGAAGACCGTGATGCCGATGAGGGCGGTCGCAAGCGGCATCGAACCGCCGAGCAGAACGCCAACCGAGGAGGCTGGAACGGAATGGATCGCAAAGGCGGAGACCTGGAAGAACAGGGCGCCCGAGCCGGCGACCATGAGAACCAGCAACAGGACCGGCAGGTTGCGCGGCAGCAGCCCGGTCTTCAGCCAGACCGGGGCAAGCAGCAGCGCCGGCACGCCGTAGCGGATCAGGCCGAGATCGATCGTGCCAAACGCGGTGCCGGCGGAATGGCGGGTCGCCAGTATCCAGCCCGCCCAGATGAGGACGGTTATGAACGCACCGGCATAGCCGGTGGCGACAGGCGTCGTATTGCCGCGATCGAGAGCGAGCGCAACCATTTGAATTTCCTTCCCGAATTGGATACCTGAGAGGCTTTGGGGTCTGGAAGGAAGATTACGCCCTGACAGCGGGGCATGTCCTTGCGATTTGTGCCCGAAATAGACTACTGTCAGCAACAATGTGCCAATAATGACATCTGAAGTTTGTAAAAATGCCAAGCCTCGATAAATTCGATCTCGCCATCCTTAGAATCCTTCAGGAGGACGCGCGCGCAACGAACGTCGAGATTGCCGAGAAGGTCAATCTTTCGCCGTCGCCCTGCCTGCGACGCATTCGCAACCTGGAAAAATCCGGCATTCTGCGCGGCTACAGGGCGGACATCGATCGCAAGGAAGCCGGTCTCGGGTTGACGGTCTTCGTCGAAATCAAGGTCGGGCGCCATAGCCGCGAGAGCGCACAGCAGCAACAGGAGGCGCTGCTCGCCATCCCCGAGGTGGTGTCCTGCTTTCTGATCTCCGGCAATGCCGATTTCCTCGCCGAGGTCGTCGTCGAGGATCTGCCCGCCTACGAGAAGCTCTTGACCGAGACGTTGCTGGCCTTGCCCGGCGTCACCGACATCCGGTCCAATTTCGCGATCCGCTCGATCAAGACAGGCGGGCCGCTGAAGCTGCCGGAGCCGCGCTGATCGCTGCGCTGCCGTGACACTTCGCTTCTGTTGTAACGGTCGTGATGGAGCGCTTGAAGGGTCCGGCGCTCCCGTTAAGTTTCGGTAAGGTTCTGGAATTGGCCGCAATCGCGCTTATCTGATCGCGGTGAGCCGCATTGCCGCGGCAATGGAGCCGACGAGCCGTTCATGAAAATCAAGGCAATCTTCAATCGCGACGGCGGGACATTCCGCACGACGGACATGGCCGCCTATGGCCAGAAGGTCGAGGAAGTCTTCCAGGCTGCGGGTCACCAGATCGAGATTGCGGCGGTTTCCGGAAGCGAAATGCAAGAGGCGTTGGAGCGGACCTGCCGCCGAGACGACCTCGATGCCATTCTTGCCGGTGGAGGCGACGGCACGATCTCGGCCGCCGCCGGCGTCGCCTGGAAGAACCGCATGCCGCTCGGCGTCGTTCCCGCCGGAACGATGAACCTCTTTGCCCGCACGCTGAAACTGCCGCTCGATATCTGGAAAGTGCCGGAAGTGCTGGCAAATGGCGTGATCATCGACGGTGACATCGGCAGCGCCGATGGCCGCGCCTTCGTGCACCAGTTCTCCATGGGGCTGCATGCGCGCATGGTGCGCTACCGCGAATCCTACAGCTTTCGCTCAAGGGCGGGAAAGATCGCGGCCAGCACCCGCGCCGCGGTCGGGGTGATTCTCAATCCCCCGGATTTCGAGATCGAGTTTGATGTCGACGGCCACAAGGAGAGCCGCCACGTGTCTGCGGTCTCGGTCTCCAACAATCCGTTCGGTCGCGATACCCTGATGTATGCGGACGACGTGACTGCCGGTCATCTCGGCTTTTACACGGCGCCGCCCCTGAGCCCGCCGGGTGTCGCCAAGCTCGCGCTTGATGTGATGCGTGGAAAATTTCGCGACAGCCCGCTGATCACGGCCATGAACGGCCACGCGCTCGATCTGCATTTCCCGAAGGTCGAGCGCAAGATCAACTGCGTCATCGACGGTGAGCTTCTGCCCATGGGCCGAGACGTCGCGCTTCGCATTCACCCCGGCGAACTCAAGCTGCTCGTCGGCGCGGATCGCGACGGATCGTCGATCCAGAAGTAGCCGAAACTGTAGCGATCCTCGAGCTTGCCGTGCAGATAGGGCAACGCGAGTTGCTGCGGCTGCAAGTGCGTTTCCGGCACGCCGAAGGATTTGAGGACATCGACGAGTGGCGCCGGTGGCGCTGCATCGGCCTTGCCGCCATTGGTCCAGACGACAAGAAGCGGCCCGGCCAGCTGATCGATCGCCGGGCTGCTGTTGTTGCCGGGCACGTAAACCTTGGCGCCGTGCAGACGTGTTCGCAGGTTGCCGGCCACCTGCTTGTTGGTGGCCAGTACCATCGTCGGTTCGCGTCCATGCTGTTGAACAACGGTGTCGACGAGGGTGCTGTAGGGGATGCTCAATCTCGAAACCTTGCCGAGCCAGGGCCGGACGAAGGCGCGGGTCGACACCACGACCAGCGTCGTCACGATGACGAAGCCGATAAGGAGGGCGACGGGCCGGACGCTGCGCATGGTATCGACGCCGGACGCCTCGACCTTGAGAGCCAGATAGAGCGGCAGCAGGGCGAGGAAGAGGACCAGCCACTTTTCCCGCATATGGGTGGCGCCGGCAACCAGCATGATGACGAGAACGGCGCCGAGACAGAGCACCAGCATGCGCCCGACGACCCGGGCCCAGAGGTTGTCGGCGCGCCAGATCGCCGGCAAGTCCTTGCGAAACACGAGGGCGAAGACGACGAGGATGATGCCTGAGCCGCGAAGCGTCGAGGCAACGAGCGCGACGATCGCCTTGAACGCCTTCGACACGAAACCGGCTTCCTGCCCCGTTCCCATTTCCTTGAAGGTGTTGCTCGACGCGGCGCCGATATTTTGCAGGACCCAATAGCCATGCGGCAGGGCAATCAGCGCGCAGACCGCGATTGCGACAAGGATGCGCCAGTCGAACAGCCGGGCGCGAAGTTTCGGCTCGGGCAGGATCGCGACGATCGCGACGACTGGAACGATCACGAAATTGTACTTTGAAATGACGCCGATCCCGACGGCGACGCCTGTCAGTGCATAGGCAAACAGGGTCGGTCGGTTCATCGTCCGCAGGAATGCGTAGAGGAACAGCGAAACGGCAAATAGCGCGGCGACCGTGTGGGAGAGGTCACGCTGGGCAAGCAGGAAGATCGGCGGGAGCGCGAGGACGCCCATTGTCGCAATGGCTGCCAGGCGCCGGTCGCCGAGGACCTCACGGGATGCGAGGCCGAAGAAGAGACAACAGAGGAACAGCAGACCATTCTTGAGCACGGTCATCGTGGCCACCGACGGGCCAAACAGCGAGGTCAGCCCGTATTGCAGCCAGTTGTAGAAAGGCGGTTGCGAACCGTAGCCGAGCATCAGGAACTGCGAGACATAGGCCTGCTCGGATTCGTCGATCTCGAGCGACGTCGAGGCGGAGAGCCTCAGTGCGATGCACAGCAGGAAGTAGCCCGCAATCAGCGCAAGGACCAGGTTTGGCCGGCGGTTGACGGCCTCAAGCATCTGTCTGGTCCCGCACGAAGACCTGCCGGACGATATAGCTCGTCGTGCCGTCGTCGCTGAAATAGGTGCGCGCCATCATTTCCGCGAGAATGCCTGTGGTGATGAGCTGTACGGACGAGAGGAACAACATCACCCCGACGATCAGCATCGGCCGGGTTCCGATATCGTTGCCGAGCACGAACTTGTCGAAGCCGAGATAGAGCAGAATCAGCCCGCTGAGCGCACCCGCCGCAAGCCCGATCGAACCGAAGAAGTGTCCCGGACGCGCCTTGTAGCGCATGAAGAACAGCACCGATAGGAGATCGAGAATCACCCGGAAGGTTCTGGAGATCCCGTATTTGGACTGGCCATGCTGCCGCGCGTGGTGGGTAACGGGCATTTCGCCGATGCGGCTGCTCGGCACGACGCCTGCGACCCAGGCGGGGATAAAGCGGTGCATTTCGCCCATCAGCTTCACCTGCTTGATGATCGACGCGCGATAGACCTTCAGACTGCAGCCATAGTCGTGAAGCCGGACGCCGGTGATCTTGCCGATCAGGCGGTTGGCGCACCAGGACGGGATTTTCCGAAGGAACAGACCATCCTGTCGGTTCTTTCGCCAACCGACGAGCAGGTCGAGCTGACGCTCCTCGATCGCAGTGACCATCTCGGGAATATCGGCCGGATCGTTCTGCAGGTCGCCGTCGAGCGTGGCGATCAGGCGGCCGGCGGCAGCGTCGATGCCGGCCTGCATGGCTGCCGTCTGTCCGAAGTTCTTCTGCAGCTCAACGATCTTGAGGTCGATGCCGGGATCGGAAAGCGCCTTTCTTGCATTCACGAGCGTTCGATCGGTGCTGCCGTCGTCGACGAGGATCAGTTCCCAAGGGGACGGAAAATTCGTCAGTGCATCGCGGACCCGCGTAATCAGCGGCTGAATGCTGTCTTCTTCGTTGAATACGGGAATGACGACGGATAGCTCTATGGAATGCATGGGAACCGCTCATACATACGGCGCTCGCGCTGCCGCAAGAATTGGACTGTGCTTACATAAACATTTTCTTGCACAGATATCGGTGATAACCAACGTTCAATCTTGCCCTTCAACACGGGAAATCGAGGCCTGATGACATCGGATTGCGAGCCTGACCGGCGATCCTGGCTCGTCCGCAACCGGATGACATTGCTGTCGGCGGGCGCCATTGCGGCCTACGCGGCCTTCGTCGAATGGTTCTGGGGCTGGCCGGCGCTCTTGCGCCAGTGGTCCGAAATCGGCCTTGGTGCCGCGTCTGCGGCCCTCTTGCTGCTCATCGCGACCTACTTCATCCGCTGCTATCGCATCTACGATTACTTCCCGAACGAAACCTCGGGGCGTTTCCTGCCACTCTTTCGCGTCACCCAGGTTCACAATCTCCTGAACATCATGCTGCCTTTCCGGGCCGGTGAGACCAGCTTTCCGCTGCTGATGCGTTCGGAGTTTTCCGTCCCGCTCGCCAGGGGCACGGCCGCCCTTCTGGTCATGCGCCTGCTCGACCTGCATGCGCTCCTCGTCGTGGCCGTCATCGGCTTGGTCTTCGGCAGAGGATCGGTCGCGCTCTGGCTCGTCTGGTTTGCAGCGCTCGTCTCGCCGTTTCTCTTTTTTCTCTTGAAGGACCATGCGATCGCGCTGGCACGCCGGCTCCTGCCGGCAAAGCTCGAGCCGGTCGTCGAGGAATTGGAGGCGGGCCTGCCGGGCACCGTGGCTGCATTCCTGCGCGCCTGGGGCATGACCATCCTCAACTGGGCGGTGAAGGTGATCGTGCTCGCCTGGGTGCTGGCGTTCATGGGGGTTGCGCCGCTTGCGGCCAGTTTTGGCGGCGCGCTCGGAGGCGAGCTTTCGTCAGTGCTGCCGATGCACGCGCCGGCCGGCGTCGGCACCTATCCGGCGGCGATTGCGGCCGGCGCCGTTTCCTTCGGCGCCCCCGCCGGTCGCGCGGGCCTTGAACTGCTGGCGACCGCCGGCGTCAACGCGCATCTTCTGATCATCGTGTCCGCGGTCGCGGGCACGCTGTTGTCGATGGTTCTGGGAAAACGTCGCTAGAGCGCCATGCCGTGGGGGCAATGTCCTGGCGACGTTCCGGCCCCTACTGGAACGAGGTTTCGTAGAAACTTCTGAGCTTGCGGGAATGCAGCTTTTCCGGTGGCATCGCCGCGAGCTTCTGCAGCGCCAGGATGCCGATCTTCAAATGCTGGCTGACCTGCGTCTTGTAGAAGGCCGTCGCCATGCCCGGCAGCTTCAATTCGCCGTGCAGCGGCTTGTCGGAGACGCACAGCAGCGTTCCATAGGGCACGCGGAAGCGGAAGCCGTTGGCGGCGATCGTTGCCGATTCCATGTCGAGCGCAATGGCGCGCGCCTGCGACAGCCGCTTGACCGGGCCGCGCTGGTCTCGAAGCTCCCAGTTGCGGTTGTCGATGGTGGCGACGGTTCCCGTGCGCATGATCTGCTTGAGATCGTAGTCGCGATAACCGGTCACTTCCGCCACGGCGTCCTGCAGCGCCACTTGCACTTCGGCAAGCGCCGGCAGCGGGATCCAGACCGGCAGGTCGTCGTCGAGCACGTGATCCTCACGCATATAGGCATGGGCAAGCACGTAGTCGCCGAGACGCTGGCTGTTGCGCAAGCCGGCGCAGTGACCGAGCATCAGCCAGACGTGCGGGCGCAGCACGGCGATATGGTCGGTGATCGTCTTGGCGTTGGACGGACCGACGCCGATATTGACCAACGTGATGCCGCCGTGGCCCTTCTTCTTCAGATGATAGGCCGGCATTTGCGGCAGCCGGGGGAGGGTGAAGTCCGTCTCCGGCTTGATGGCACCGGCAGGTGTCACGATGTTGCCGGGCTCGACGAAGGCGGTATAGCCGTTGCCGCCTTCCGCCATCTGCTGCCGGGCCCAGGCGCAGAACTCGTCGACGTAGAACTGGTAGTTGGTGAAAAGCACGAAGTTCTGGAAGTGATTGGCGCTCGTTGCCGTGTAGTGGCTGAGCCGCGCCAGCGAATAGTCGATACGCTGCGCGGTGAACGGCGCGAGTGGGGACGGTTCGCCCGGACCCGGCTCGTAGGAGCCGTTGGCGATTTCGTCGTCCGTGGTCGTCAGGTCGGGTGCATCGAACAGGTCGCGCAAGGGGATGTCGATGGCGTTGGCGGCGGATGCCTCGACATAGGCGCTTTCGCCGAAGGCGAAATGCAGCGGGATCGGAGTGGCCGATTCCGAAACAGTGACGCCGAGGCCGTGATTGCGGGTCAGCAGCCCGAGTTGCTCTTTCAGATAGTGCCGGAAGAGTTTTGGCCGGGTGATCGTCGTCGTGTAGACGCCGGGGGCGCTTACATAACCATAGGAAAGACGGGAATCGACATGGCCGAAGCTGCTTGTCTCGATGCTGACCTGCGGGTAGCAGGCGCGATAACGGGTCAGCGGCTTGCCGCCCTTGCCCAGCTCCTCGAACGCGTCGCAGAGGAACCGGGTATTGCGTTCGTAGAGCGCCTCGAGGCAATCGACGGCGGCCGCAGGATCATCGAAATACTGCGGCTCGAAAGGCTCGGGCGTTGCTGTGGAAAGGACGGAGTGTGCAGAGATTCGCTTGTTCATGTCGCATTATAGGCTGCGGCTTCTGACAAGCAAACGACAAGATGGCAGCACCCACAACCGCGAGGCGACTTGGGGTTCGTCGCTCAACGCGGTCCGGCGAGGATGATCGCACTGCCGATCAGCGCGACCGCCATGCCTGTGAGATCCCAGCGGTCCGGCCTGACGCCTTCCGCCAGCCAGAGCCAGAGCAGCGATGCGGCGATGTAGACGCCGCCATAGGCCGCATAGGCGCGGCCCGCGGCCTCGCTGTCGATCAATGTGAGCAACCAGGCAAAGAGCGCCAGCGACACCATGCCGGGAGCGAGCCAGAGGGCAGACTTGTCGAGCTTCAGCCAGGCCCAGAAGGCAAAGCAGCCGGCGATTTCGGCAAGGGCGGCGAGGGCGTAGATGAGATAGGCGGGCATCGGTTCGGGTCTGGTGGCCTTGTCGGTGACGAATTCTCTGGAGACCCAAGGATAGGTAAGCGGCGCGCGGATGCGCAAGCCGGCCAAAACAAAAGGGCGCGATGCGCGCCCTTTACAGCTCATGATTCCGATCCATAGCGATCCGTCAGGTCATGGCCTGGCGCTGCAGGGTGACGAAGAGGACAAGGCCCGCGCCCTGCTTGCCGATGCCGGTACCGCTGGCCTTGGAATAGGCGAGCGCCCCGACCGGCGCCATCAGCAGGCTTGCGAGCGCCAGGACGCGCAGCGACAGGAAGGCCGAAGTCGAAAGTGCTGCCAGCATGTTCGTCTCTCCATCAGACCACGAAGTGATCGGTTTCAGTTGCGGCTCTGGAACTTAGCCCGCCTGGCTGCGTTAGAGCTTGGCCTGGCAGTACTGTGCCGTGTGAGCGGTGCAATCGGTCAGCGAACCGAGATAGGTATTGCTGCGGCGACGTTCGGTGTCAGCGCTGACCGCGGCGGCAAGAGAGACAGCGAAAACGACCATCAGAAGGCTGATGATGGTGAGGCGCCGAGCGAGGATATCCATGGTTCTGTCCGTTGTTTGGAGGCAGGTTCAAATCGATTGAGTGTGTTTTCGCATACCCAAACTGAATTGATGCTGAGATGTCCGTTCATCTGGCGTTCATCTTCGGTTGAACGTCCATGGAACCAAGAGGTGGCCGACCCCGGCGCCGGTGCCCGGGAGAAACGGGCGGCGTAGGCTCGGGCCATTTCAAAACACCCATTGAAGGCGCAGGCGAAAAGCTGCTCGGTTGGCCCTTTGCGCGCATGAAAAAAGGGCAGCCATCGGCTACCCTTTCATCGTCTTCATCATGACTGCGATTTCTGCCGCGCGCTCTATTTTATTAGAGACGGGTCCAGGTCTGCGATTTGCACAGCACCTTCAGCACGCAGCCCTTCATCTTCAGCGATTTGCCGTTAACCGCGCCGGAACCGCTATAGGTCTTGTCGGTATCCGGATCGGTGATTTCGCCCGAATAGCTGCCGTCGGCGCCCGCAAGATTGCCGATGCGCTTGCCGGCGTGCTTGCCTGTCTTCAGCGTGATGCAGAAGGCGCCGCCGCAAGGGGCGATTTCCGCCGTGGCGCCGCTCGCCGTCTTCCAGTTGCCTAAGATCGGTTCCGCTGCCGTGGCCGTTCCCGCAATGCCGAGAGCCAGCGTCGCGGCGATGAGCAATGTGCGTAGCATTCGTGTCCTCCAGATCGAGCTTGCCGGCGTGGTCCGCTCCGCCGACAGCCCTAGATGTCCTCGTATGAAAGGCAGTCTCCTCACCGCCGCGGGCAAGATAGCTTACGCGCACGTAAAGGTAAACAAGTCGAATCGCGGCTTTCGCCGCTTTTTCCTGGACGGTTTTGAGCGCTTCTTGCGCAAGGAATTGCGCGGGCTTCGCGGGCGCCGATCTTTTCGTGGTTAGCGTTTGGTTGAAATCGTCGATTGAATTTTTCGTAAATTTTGAGGCGAATGCGCCGAATTTCAGGCCTTCCGATGTTTAACAAAAACTCAAGTTTACCAAGCGTTTGAACTTTGTTTGTCGCAAATTAAGCATGCATTTTAAGCGCCCATTGAAGCCCGTCAGGCATAGTGAAGCCATAAGACGAGCGGAACGAAACGCTCCGAAAAACCACCGAGGACGACACCGCAAAAAGACGGCGCGCTTCGGAAAGGCCCGCAAAGAGGCAAGGTCGAACAGGGACCAAAACAAGTGCTGATCTGGAGCATGGTCCGCCCCAAACGGGCGGGCCGCTTCGGAAAAAACCAACCAGGCAAGACAGGGACACGACAATGGCACGCTTTGATATGCAGATTGCTTCGGATGCCGCGATGGGTGGTGACAACCAAGCGGAAACCTTTTGCGATATGGGCCTGGCCTATGCGACCGGCCACGGACGCCCGGTCGATCTGGTCGCCGCCCACAAGTGGCTGAACATCGCGGCGATCAAGGGTTGCGACCGCGCCGTCGATCTGCGCGCCGACCTGGCGATGACGATGAGCAAGCCGGATCTCGCAGCAGCGCTGCGCGCCGCTCGCGAATGGATGACGGTTCACTGATCGGACGGGCGGCGCCCGACGGCGCCGCAAGCTGGGCCTCGAGAAAAGGCGTCAGGCGAGTTTCTTCAAAACCGCGGGCATGGCCGCTTCGAGCAGGGCCATCTCCGTCTCCGGTCCGGTGCTTATCCGGATGCAGCGATTGAGCGGCGCGACCCCGGGCATCCTTATGAAGATGCCATGGTCGCTCATCAAGGTATCGACGATCGCGCGGGCATAGACCGCGTCCCGGCCGCAATCGACAGCCACGAAGTTGGTGGCCGAGACGAGCGGCGCAAGGCCATTTTGCGTGGCGATGGCGGCGATACGCTGCCGCGACTCTGCAATCTTGGCCGTCACTTCCTTCAGATACACCTGGTCCGCAAGCGCTGCGATCGCCGCGGCGACACCGATCCGGTTCATGCCGAAATGGTTGCGGATCTTGTCGAAAGCCTGAGCTGTGCCCGGCGTGCTGATTACATAGCCGACGCGCGAACCCGCAAGCCCGTAGGCCTTCGAGAACGTGCGCGTGCGCACCACGTTCGGCATGTCGATCAGGGAGTCGATCGGCGGCAGCGCATCGGCCGGCGCGGTTTCGCAATAGGCTTCATCCAGAATGAAGAGCGTCGTCTCGGGCAAAGCCCTAGCAAATTCAACAATGCGTTCGGCCGACCACCAGCTTCCCATGGGATTGTCGGGATTGGCGAAATAAACGAGCGGCGCGTTTTCCTGCTTCACAGCTGCCAGCAACCCGGCGAGGTCTTCCCGGTCGCTCGCATAGGGCACGGTGACGAGCCGGCCGCCATGGCCGACGACGTGGTAATTGAAGGTGGGGTAGGCGCCAAGCGAGGTCACGACCGGCATGCCCGGCTCGATCACCATGCGGACGATCTGGCCGAGCAGCCCGTCGATGCCTTCGCCGATCGCGAGATTGGCCGGACTGGTTCCGAGATGGGCTGCGAGCGCCTGTTTCAGATCGTGATTCTCAGGGTCGGCATACTTCCAGGTTTCGCTCGCCGCTTGCCGCATCGCCGAAAGCACGCTCTCGGCCGGACCGAAGCCGCTTTCATTGGCGCCTATGCGCGCCGCGATCGCGCGCCCGCGCTGGCGTTCGATCGCCTCCGGCCCGACAAAGGGGATGGTGGATGGAAGGGATTGGATGAGCGGCGTGAAGCGAGAGAATGCGGACATGCTGAAGATAAGGCCCCGTTCGAATGACGTAACGGAACTTATCGCATGCTTCGTCAAAGCGGAATCGCTGCCGAAAGAAAAGCTGACGGAATCCGCGGCCTTTTGCCTTGCAGTCGGCGTCGGCCTATCGCCGCGGCTTGGCGTTCTTCACTTGCCCGGTGAAGAATTCCTGTCGGATGATTTCGCGCAGCAAGGTCTGCTCGATCGGCTTGATGAACTGCACGCCGATGCGCTCGCCATTGCGATAGACCTCGGCGCAGCCGATCCGAAGCGAGGTGCCGACGATGTGCAGATAATAATGTTGCGGCAGGCCGATATTGGTGTCGACGGCAAAGCTGGCGCCGCCGCGCGATATGTCGATCATCCGGCAGGAGCGGACCGAGACGCTTCCGAGCCCCGGCTGCACGGCAGTCAACGTGCCCGCATGGCCGATGGAGAAACGCTCGTAGCGCCGCTCGTAAAAAGGCGAGGGGACGCAGGAATACATCGTCTGGTTCTGCATGCGTCTGTCTCCGCCAGTGCCGGGTCGGACGGCGCGATCAACCCCTGACCGCATGCCAAGACCCCGGACAATTCATTTGTCCCACATCATGTCGGTGGGCAATTTCCACCGATGCTAGAATCAGTTTTGCAGAAGAAACTTGCAATCCCCTGAAATCGATCACTAAAAATCTAATGTCGGGGCTTGTCTGGATCGAAGGGATCAAAGGCCGCCGCTGGAAAACTGGATGCGGATCAGGCGTCTCAGGAAGTCGGGCGAAAGCAGCATGTTGAACCGCACCCCGAGTTCCGTGCCCTCGCGATGGACCTGCGAACACCCGATTTCCTCTTTGAACCCCTCTATCTCGAGGAAAAAGTGTTTCGGTATCAGGATCGTCGCGTTGAAATCCAGCATCGCGCCGGCAACCGAGATATGGCGCAGCAGGCATTGGTACTTGGTCTTGGCCTTCAGGTGCTGGCCGATGACGAGGATCCGGCACGGCCGCTCGATGAAATAATGCTGATGGGTCGTGGCGAGCTGGCCGGGCTTCCCCTCGGCGACATGCATTTTCATCGACATTGCAAGCTCCGTATCAGCGCAGCCCTCGGCGGATCTGTGGTGCTCTTGGCGGCCTCGCCGTTTCGCCACCATGATTGAGCTAAGCATGCCGACTTGCTTCGACCTTGTGCCATCGGCAGACGTCATCGCTAAAATATGGCGTGCGCCGACATTGAAAGCCCCAACCTCATACGTAATACTTTCGTCAGGCAAGACCGGGAGCGCCGATGGTAGCTTCCGAGGGTAATCGGGCGAGGCGTCGTCTGTCGTTGAAGCTGGGCAAGGCGGAAAACGATGGCCGGTGCCGGAGGGAATAGCATGGCCTTGGGGCTTTCGCGGCGGTGGCTGCCGCTTTCGATCATCTGTGTGGCGCTGTTCGTGTCGATGCCCGCCGGAGCGTGGGCGGCAAAGCGCGTCGCGCTGCTGATCGGCAATGAGAAATATGCAGCGACGTCGCCGCTGAACAATCCCGCCAACGACGTCGAGCTGATGAAGGCTTCCTTCGAGGACGCCGGATTTGATTCGGTGACGACCGTGCACGACGTCGGTCGCCAGGACATGGTCAAGGCGCTGCGCGAGTTCGAGGATCTCGCGACCGGTGCCGAGGTTGCGATCGTCTATTATTCCGGCCATGGCATGGAGATGAACGGCGAGAACTTCCTGCTTCCCGTCGACGTGCAACTGAAGACTGACAAGGATGTCGAGGACGAGGCGATCGACCTCGACCGGGTTCAGCGTTCGCTCGAAGGCGCAACCAAGCTCAAGCTTGTGATTCTCGACGCCTGTCGCAACAATCCCTTCGAGCAGAGCATGACGCGCTCGATCTCTACCAGGGCCGTTTCGCGTGGACTGGCGCGCGTCGAGCCCGAATCGGCCGATCTTCTCGTTGCGTTTGCTTCCAAGGCCGGCACGGTTGCGCTCGACGGGGAGGGCAAGAACAGCCCCTTCGCCACGGCACTCGCCAAATATCTGACGGAGCCGGGCGTCGATGTCCGCATTGCGCTCGGCAAGGTGCGCGACGAGGTGGTGTCGGTGACCAATCGCGGCCAGGAGCCGTTCGTCTACGGCTCGCTCGGTGGCGCCCAGATCTTTCTCAACATCAAAGAAGTGAACATCACCGTCACCAACAATGGCGGACAGCTGTCGCCGAACAGCCAATCGGAAGCGGCTGCCGACTGGCAGAACATCCGTGATCTCGCCGACAAGGACCTGCTGACCGCTTTCCTGGCCAAGCATGGCTCGGACCCTGTTTATAAGATGCTCGCCGAAAAGAAGCTGAAGCTCTTGAGCGAAGCCGAGCAGACATCGAGCGTGACGCCGGACGAGATTGCTTGGGAAGCCTTGAAGCAGTCGACCGATGCGGCGGCGCTGACGCGCTTCATCGAGCGCTACCCTGACAGCAAACACAAGTCAGAGGCCGAGCAGCAGATTGCAGCCCTTGAGCCGCAGAAGGGCCTCAACGTCTCGCCGACCGGCAAGGACACCCAGGCTTCGCGCGATTGCTATCTGCTTGCTGGCGAGCCCCAGTCGATGCCCGGTTTCCTCGGGGTCAATTTCCTGAAACTCGATGCCGAGCGGGCGCTCACTGCCTGCG
This sequence comes from Ensifer sp. ENS09, assembly GCF_014852425.1. Lineage (NCBI taxonomy): Bacteria > Pseudomonadati > Pseudomonadota > Alphaproteobacteria > Hyphomicrobiales > Rhizobiaceae > Ensifer > Ensifer sp. ENS09. The sequence goes on along the minus strand of NZ_JACVBP010000002.1, from coordinate 331,701 downwards.
CTCAGGCCGTCAACGAGAACCCTGACGATATGATGCTCGTCAATATGTTGGGTCGCGCGCAGGACGCCGGGCGCAACTATGTCGAGGCGCGGCGCAACTATCGCAAGGCCGCCGACGGCGGCAACATGTATGCCTTGACCAATCTCGCCTGGTTTTCGGTCTACGGGACCGATGGGCCGGTAGATGTCGACGAGGGCAAGCGCATGTTCGACCAGGCGGCCCGCGCCGGCAATGCTTATGGGCAGGCTTCGCTCGGCTGGCTCTATCGCGAGGGCTATGGTGGCATCGCACAGGACTATGCGGAAGCCGCCCGGTGGTATGAACTGGCCGCCAATCAGGGCTACGCCAATGCCATGGCGACGATGGGCTGGTTCTATCGCGAAGGCCTTGGGTTACCGAAAGACCTCGGACAATCGCTCGCCTGGTACAAGAAGGCAGCCGAAAGTGGCGACGCCAACGCGATGTCGTCGCTCGGCTGGGCCTATCAGAACGGGCTGGGGACCGAACAGAGCTACCCGGATGCCAAGGTCTGGTACGAGAAGGCGGCCAATGTGGGCGATTCCTATTCCATGGCGCTGCTCGGCTGGTTCTACGATATCGGCAATGGTGTCGCGCAGGACTATGCGCAGGCGCGCACCTGGTATGAGATGGCGGCCAACGCCGGCAGCGCCTATGCCATGGGCAACCTCAGTCGCCTTTATGATTATGGTCTCGGCACCAAGGCGGACGCCAAGGAGGCGGTTCGCTGGGCGGCGGCCAGCGTCGAGGGTGGGGATCCGGCCAAGCTCGATGAACTGAAGAACCAGCCCAACAACTTCACGCCGGCCTTCCGCAAGGAAATGCAGAGCCTCTTGAAGGACCGTGGGTATTATGGTGGCCCGGTGGACGGCGAGTTTGGTGCCGCGACTCAACAGGCAATCGAACGGCTCGCGCGCAAATCGTAAGGAGCAGACGACTGCGCCGACACGGAATCACATCGCTGCGTACACAGGCCCTGCCCGGCAAGATGAGGGCGAACACAACGCGGTGCGGCCGGACTTGCCAATCGGCCCACACGAAAATGCGAGGTTTTCCCGGAAACCGACAAAAAAATCTTGCATTGGCCGCTGAGTGACACTAGTCAGGCGCTAACGGAGAGGTGGCCGAGTGGTCGAAGGCGCTCCCCTGCTAAGGGAGTATACCGGAAACGGTATCGAGGGTTCGAATCCCTTCTTCTCCGCCATCATCCCAAGCAGTCCATATCCTTTGCACTCCACCCTTCGAGCGAGCATATGGTTTCGGCTATCTCTCGTAGAATTTCACTCGTCGTGGTTCATTGGTCGTGGCGGCAGTTCGCTATAGTCGCCTGCGCATTCTTGATGCTGCGCGGTGCTGGCGTTCACAGCGTCCAGAATCACTTGTGCAGGGCGTTTCGCGAATCTCTGCGTTGATTCTGTCGATTCCTCGGGCCTCTATCCTTTCTTCACGAAGCGCTTTTTTGGAGCGAATGCTGTTTTAGGCATTCTGCGGTTCATCTGAATCGAAGTTCGCGTCCAGCTTTTCCCCTGTTTTAGGCGGGTTTCTGCCTCTTTCTGAAACAGGCGCCCCTTGCCTTCCTTATGCTAACCCCCCGTCAGCAAAGGGTTTTCTTAATGCTTTGTTAATTTTCTTCGGGGGTCTGCGGCGATTTTGTGTCGTTTCAGCAACAGGGCTCGGCGAAGGGCGATGCAAAGGAGGTGAACTCGCCAGTTGGACGTTGCGCCGGTGATCCGGTCTTGTATTTTCAACTCCGGAAGCAAGGGCGGTTGATCGTCCGACTTCTTGAACGTTGGGGATGGGGCAGGGAAAGCTGTCCTTCAGCAAAATACCCAGACCCGTTTGAAACTTTTGACTGGAGGTCAGAAATGAACATCAAGAGCCTTCTTCTCGGCTCCGCTGCAGCTCTCGCAGCAGTTTCCGGCGCTCAGGCAGCCGACGCAATCGTCGCAGCAGAGCCGGAGCCCATGGAATACGTTCGCGTTTGCGACGCTTTCGGCACTGGCTACTTCTACATCCCGGGCACCGAAACCTGCCTCAAGATCGGCGGCTTCATCCGTTTCCAGACTGATTTCGGTCGCGACGCTGCCGACAACAAGTGGAACCAGGAGCGTGACAACAACGGTGACGGCTTCCCGGATGGTCAGTCCACGTCGGACTGGGATTCGTTCTCGCGCGCTTACATCTCGTTCGACGCCAAGAGCGACACCGAGTACGGCACGCTCACCGGCTTCTTCGCTGCTGAGTTCAACGCCGACAACGACACCGATGCTGGCGACAGCCTCATCGACGTTGATGAAGCCTACATCCAGCTCGGCGGCCTCAAGGCAGGCTTCTTCTACAACTGGTGGGATAAGGGCCTGAACGGCGAAACCGACTCGCTCGGCAACAACACCGAATTCAACTCGATCGCCTACCTCTATGACGGTGGTTCGTTCCAGGCTGGTATCTCGGTTGACGAACTCGAAGGCACTTCGACCAAGGCTAACGGCATCGGCGTTTCCGGTATCGTTTCGGCTTCGCTCGGCGGCGTATCCTTCGATTTGCTCGGCGGTTACGACTCTGAATACGAAGAAGGCGCGATCCGCGCTCTGCTCTCGGCTGACCTCGGCCCGGGCGTCTTCCAGCTCGCAGGTATCTGGGCTTCCAACCCGAACGCTTACTGGGCTCGCTCCGAGTGGACCGTTGCTGCGTCGTACCGCTTCAACGCGACCGACAGGCTCGCCATCACTCCCGGCGTACAGTACTTCGACAACCTGTCGGTATCTGACGTAGACTTCGGCAACGACGACGCATGGCGCGCTGGCGTTACGCTCGACTACAAGATCACCGAAGGCCTCGCGACCCGCGTTTCGGTTCAGTACGAAGATGCTGACAACCGCGATGATCAGGTATTTGGCTTCGTCCGCCTGCAGCGCGACTTCTAAGATCATTTGATTTCGGTCAGAAGAGAGGAACCCGGCTTTCGAGCCGGGTTTTTTCGTTTGGTATGGTGCCGTGAGTTTGCCCCTGAATTTGCACATCGTGCTTGAGGAATCAGGGAATATGGACCGCGTCGGGGCCGGCTTCCGTGGGTCAGCGCGAGCGCGCGATGTCGTTTAGAAATGCGGCGATCGCCTCCCGCGGGCCGTCGAGATGAAGCAGCGGTGCATGTCCCTGGCCGGGAGCAGTGAAGTCCGCCATCCGGGCGTGCCTCCGGCGCATTTCGCGTACCGTCTTTTCCGAGAGAAGCCGCGAATGCTCTCCCCTGACGACCATCAAGGGGATCTGGCTCATGGCATCAAAGGGGACCCAGAGGTCGGGCAATGGTGTTTCGTGTGTCAATCCGCGCAGGGACAGCGCGATGGCCGGGTCGAAATCGGGAACCGGCATGCCGTCTTCGTCGCGATAAATCGCTTTGGCCATGTCCGACCAATCGCCGTCGCTTAAGGCGGGAAAGTCGGCGCCGTGCAACGTCCTTAGATAGGTGGCTGCTGTCGGCCAGCTCGTCGAGGTATCGTTCGAGTTGAGATAATCCCGGATGGCAAGCAGTCCACCAATTTCGATCACAGGCCCGATGTCGTTGAGCACTGCGGCTGCAATCAACGACGGGGCACGATCGATGAGGTTGTGGAGGATCAGGCCACCACGCGATGTGCCGATAAAAATTGCCTTTTCGACAGCGAAGTGCGCACAGGCCGTTATCACATCGCCCGTTTCGACGGCCACCGTGTAGTGGCTCTTGTCGCTGTCGCGCTCCGAGTTTCCGCGCCCTCGGTAGTCCAGTGCGACGACCGGAAAGTCGCCTGACGTCGAGAGGAAACTTGCGAGTTGGTGAAAGTCCCGGCTGTTGCGGGTAAGGCCCGGCAGGCAGATGATCGGTATTGCCGCGGATGGCGAGGGGGGAGGTCCGTAGCTTCGCGCGTAAAGGAGATGTCCGTCGGAACTGCGGAAGAAATGCTCCTTGAATACACCTTGATCCATGCTGCTCCCTCTCGATCAGGCGAAATCCTAACCGTTTGAAGGGGAAGGGCAAGTTGCTCGGGCCGACATAACTGTTCGGCGGCCCGAGCTTGGCTGGCGACTGCCAACTGTCGCGTCTTTCTGTTGCGGACCTCCTGTCCGCTTCGGTCGTCTGCTCGGTTACTCCCGAGCTCAATAGGGCGAGCTGCATTGGCGCCGAGGGCCACCATAGGGCTGATAGCTGTTGTCCCAGGCTCTATAGGAGCGGTAGCGCGCATAGCACCAGCGCTGATGCGCGTTGCCGCTGACGGCTCTTGGTCCGTTGTAGTATCTCGGGCTGTTGTAATATCGCGGTTGGCTCAGTAGTCCGCCGATGATCGCGCCTGCGGCTAAGCCGCCGATCACCGCCCCGACGTTGTTGTCGTCGTGGTCATAGTGTCTGCGATATCGATCCCGGTAATATCTGTCGCGGTAATACCCGCTGCGATTATAGTCGCGGTAGTCGCGATCCCGATCGCGATAGCCATGTCGGGCGCGAAGTTCACAATAGGGAACGGCGCAACTGGATCGGCTCTTGCGTTCTTCGCCGCGCTCGTAAGAGAACTGAACCTGTTGAACGTTGGACGTTCCGGAGACGATCGGCGGAGTGCTCGGGAACGCGCCGGCGGGTGGCACACTGCTCAAGGTGGTCGCCAGCGAAAGGGCGACGATTGTCAAGGTCTTCATAACGTTCACCATTTCCTTTGGAATAGACTGGCCTTAGGAAGGAAATGGTTGAGCGCACGGTTTGTGCCCGCGGCGCTCATCACAATTATTTGATCGCCGCTAGGCCGGCTATCGCCGGCCCATTCGCAGGTCTTCGACGATATCGGCTTTTTGCCCGAGCCTCGACTTGTAGACCTGATAGTTCTCCATCACCCGCTGGACGTAGTTGCGGGTTTCTTGAAACGGAATGCGTTCGATCCAATCGACGACTTCGTCAATCGGTTTTCCGCGCGGGTCGCCGTAGCGGTCGAGCCATTCCGGGACGCGGCGCGGGCCGGCATTGTAGGCAATGAAGGTGAGGATGTAGGAGCCGCCAAAACTGCTGATCTGTTCGCCGAGATAATGCGCGCCAAGCGTGGCGTTGTAGCCCGCGTCGCTGGTCAGGCGATCCTGCGAATAGGCAAGGCCGTATCGGCTGGCAACGCCCTTGGCCGTTCCCGGCATCAGCTGCAGCAGGCCGCGAGCGTTTGCGGTGGATATGGCGCCCGGGTTGAAGGCGCTTTCCTGACGCGCAATCGCATAGGCGAGCGCCTTGCCGGAGCCGTCGATATTGGCGCTCGATGGGATCACGCCGACGGGAAACGCGAGCGCTGCGACATCGATCCCGCGCCCAAAGGCGATCTTGCCAACCTGGAGCGACAGCTGGTGATTGCCGGTTTTTTCCGCACGGGCCGAAAGCAGTGCCAGCTCGCCGGGGCTCGTCAATTCGTCGGCAAGCGCCCGGTAGATGCTGTCCGCGCGCCAGGTGTGGCCAGTGCCTTCGAGCCGCGTGATGGCGCGCACCGCCTCGCGGTTTTCGAACCGCGATCGGTCGTCTGCCGTCGGGGCCGGATAGGCGACGTTCAGCGTCTTGCGACCCAGCCGGGCGGCTGCGAGTTGCCCGTAGAACGTCCCGGGATAGCGGGCCGCATTTGCAAAATATTCGTTGGCGTCACCCGGTCCGCCCGCCTCGGCCGAGCGCCCAAGCCAGTACCATGCGCGCGAAGCGGAGAGGGGGCGGCTCGACACATCGAGAATGCGGCGGAAGTGACGCGCTGCGGTTCCCGGGTCCTCCATGCCGCGCAGGGCATACCATCCGGCATGAAACTCGGCGTCGATGATATCGGTCGCCTCGGTCGCGAGATGGCTGGCGGCGATCCGGTAGGCGCCTCGAAAGTCGCCACTGTCGAGCAGCCCGCGGCTGACGACACGTTGCTCGACCCACCATTCGCCGGGGTTGACCAAGGCACCCTTGTCTTTGGGCATGCGCGCAAGGAGCTTCGCCGCTTCTTCGTATTTCTTCTGTTTGCGCAGGTACTCGACCTGAATGAAGAGATAGGCTGGGTCCTTGCGCCAGGCGGGATCAACCGCTGCAATGACGGCCATCGCCTTGTCGCTGCCGCGGCTGACTGCCGCCCAGGCGCGATACAGCGATTGTGCCTTTCCAAGGTCGCCGAACCGTTCGGCCTGCTCGACGCGGTTGCGATAGAGAAGCATCACCATGCGGCGCTGATGATTGTCAGCGGTCAGGAGGCTGGAAAACTCGTCGAGGATCTTGGTTTCGATGTCCTTGTCGAGCGTGTCGCGCTGCCAGATCGCACGCAGGTTCTTGGCTGCCGTATCGGCTTTTCCGGTGGCGACGAGCGCGCGGGCAAGAATGAGGGAGCCTTCGGTCGTTTCCGGCTGCGTGTTGCCGAAGGCCGCGAGCACGTCGGCCGCTGGCGGGTTCTCTCGATAAAGCGCTCGTTCGGAATTGGCGCGCAGGGATTTCAGCCCCGGCCAACCCTGCAGTTCCCGTTGGGCGTCGGCAATTTCGAAGGAAGGCACGCCTCGCTGACCGGAAACGGCGATCGCCCAAGTCAAGATGTGCCGATCGAGCGTGCCTTCGGTCATGGCGTCGCGCACGGCAATCGCCGCGGCCGGCTGCTTGTTGGAAAGAGCATCGAGCCCTGCCTTGAGATCGCTGCTGACCGGTCCGGCCGTTTTCGCGATGGCATTCGTGGTTTCGTTCGTGGCAATGGGGATCGCCTTGTCCGAAAGCACGGGCTTGCGTGTCGGAACCGGTACGCGATCGAGGGTTTCTGCGCTGCCTGCCGACGCTGCCAGAAGCGCCGCGCCGATGATGGCGGCGGCAGGCAGATATATTGACCCGCGCATCAAGAACCCCGTGTTCCCCGTGTCCAACTTCGTCCGCCGCCAGATTGCCCGATGACGAGGCGGGCGGCCAGTATCGATCACAACAACTGCCCCAAACCCGCTCTCGCCCTGGTTGGGCGGTCGTGATTATGCGGGCCAAACATCAAGCTTTTGCATGAAAACCGGTATGAAATGCCGTGTTACAACGCTTGCCGCAGCCACGTCACATGATTATGGTGCGGCAGTTTTTTAACCGTCGATTACGGCCAAAGCATGAGTGCAGACTTCGCTTTTACGCCGTCAGGAGTTGTGCATGTTCAAGGGTTCCATTCCCGCTCTCGTAACACCGTTCACCGCCACCGGCGCGGTGGATGCGGATGGTTTCGTCGCGCATGTGGAATGGCAGATAAAAGAAGGCAGCCACGGCCTGGTGCCGGTCGGCACCACCGGCGAGTCTCCGACCCTCTCGCATGACGAGCACAAGAAGGTCGTCGAACTCTGCATCGAGGCCGCCGCCAAGCGCGTGCCGGTTATTGCCGGCGCCGGCTCCAACAACACGACGGAAGCGATCGAACTTGCGCAGCATGCTGAAAAGGCCGGCGCCGACGCGATCCTCGTCGTCACGCCCTACTACAACAAGCCGACGCAAAAGGGTCTCTTCGCGCACTATGCGGCAATCGCCGAAAGCGTGAAGGTGCCGATCGTCATCTACAACATCCCTGGCCGCTCGGTCGTGGATATGAGCGTCGAGACCATGGCGGCGCTCAGCAAGGCTTACGCCAACATCATCGGCGTTAAGGATGCCACCGGCAAGATCGAGCGCGTCTCCGAGCAGCGCATGGGCTGCGGTCCGGAGTTCGTCCAGCTTTCGGGCGAAGATGCAACCGCGCTCGGCTTCAACGCCCATGGCGGGGTCGGCTGCATTTCGGTTACGGCAAACGTCGCGCCGCGTCTTTGCGCCGAGTTCCAGCAGGCGACGCTCGCCGGCGATTATGCCAAGGCGCTCGCCTATCAGGACAAGCTGATGCCGCTGCACAAGGCGATCTTCATGGAGCCGGGCCTCTGCGGCGCCAAGTATGCGCTGAACCGCCTCGGCCGCATGAGCCGCGCCGTGCGCTCGCCGCTGTTGCCGACGCTCGAGCCGGCAACCGAGGCTGCGATCGATGCAGCGCTCAGACACGCAGGATTGATGAACTGATGGCACCCAAAGGAAGCCAGCGCACGGTCAACAAGGTTGTGGCGGAAAACCGCAAGGCCCGCTTCAACTACGAGATCGTCGATACCTACGAGGCCGGTCTGGTTTTGACCGGCACCGAGGTCAAGTCGTTGCGCGAAGGCAAGGCCAACATTGCCGAGTCCTATGCGACGGACGAGGGCGGCGAGATCTGGCTGATCAACTCCTATCTGCCGGAATATCTGCAGGCGAACCGCTTCAACCATGAAACGCGGCGGCGGCGGAAACTGCTTCTGTCGAAGCGCGAGGTCAACCGGCTACAGGGTGCTGTCAACCGCGAAGGCATGTCGCTGATCCCGCTGAAGATCTACTTCAACGATCGCGGCCGCGCCAAGCTGGAACTGGCGCTGGGCAAAGGCAAGAAGCTGCACGACAAGCGCGAGACGTCGAAGGAACGCGACTGGAACCGCCAGAAGAACCGCCTTCTGAAGGACCGCGGCTAAGAGAAATCCCTTTGCGTTGCATCCGCCAAAGACGGCCGGTGCAACGCGACAGTCACCCACCGCGCGCTGAAAAACCTGCCGGCAATTTTGAGATTTTTGAGAGAAGTTCAACGATCGACGTCGTTGATGCGGGGCGTTTCGAACGGCGCTCGGGCAATCGCGCGCCTTGCGTTCGGATGAACGCTTCAGATCTCGACCGGATCGGCCACCGGCTCGGTGTTGTGGCGCGGGGTGCGCTCGGACGGTTCGCGGCCGATTTCGGCACGCAGCGTTGCAAGATCGATAAAGTGGTCGGCCTGACGGCGCAGGTCGTCGGCGATCATCGGCGGTTGCGTCGACATCGTCGAGACGACGGAAACCTTACGCCCCTTGCGCTGCAGCGCTTCCACCAGCGTGGTGAAATCGCCGTCGCCGGAGAAAATGACGAGGTGATCGACAGTTTCGGACTGCTCCATGGCATCGATCGCCAGCTCGATATCCATATTGCCCTTGATCTTGCGGCGACCGAGCGAGTCGGTGAACTCCTTGGCCGGCTTCGTCACGACCTTGTAACCGTTATAGTCTAGCCAATCGATGAGCGGGCGGATTGAAGAGTATTCCTGATCCTCGATGAGGGCCGTGTAGTAGTAGGCGCGCAGCAGATAGCCGCGCTTCTGGAATGCTTTCAGGAGCTTACGGTAGTCGATGTCGAAGCCGAGGCTTTTCGATGCCGCGTAAAGATTCGCGCCGTCGATAAAGAGTGCGATTTTTTCGCGGGGGTCGAACATCGTCTTTCCTTTTTCAATAGCGGCGCATCAAAGGCCGCCTGCCGGCGGGTGCGCAAAAGTAAGTCGATTACATTAATAATTGCTGATATGGCAAATAATGTAGCTTATGTATTGCATTATTCCAGCCGCGCGCTCGCGAATATAGCTAGTTTTAGCAGTTGCTATAGATCGTCCACATCTCTGGGTCGCCTTTTCCATCAGGGGCTTCATTCCTGATCTGAAGATGCAACCTAAATGTGTGATCGACGTTTCCAGCTCATTCGCATCGCATTTTATCACGAAGTGTGACGTTACGTGAGCGTCCCTTGAAGGAAAAACTTGAACTTGCCTTGTTTTGATTGTATCCGGGCGCTTAATTCCAGAAATCGGACCCGATGAGGCGCCGTCAGGCGACTGCTCCGGTTTCGTGTTGTCAATCCGTGCAGCGGCGATGCCGCCGCGCTTCGAGCCCAAAAGGACAGGCAATGGCCCGCGTCACCGTCGAAGATTGCATCGACAAGGTCGATAACCGTTTCGAACTCGTTCTGCTTGCCAGCCACCGCGCGCGCCTGATTTCTCAGGGCGCCGCCATCACCATCGACCGCGACAACGACAAGAACCCCGTCGTCGCACTCCGCGAAATCGCAGATGAGACCCTGTCTCCTGGCGACCTCAAGGAAGACCTGATCCACTCGCTGCAGAAGCATGTTGAAGTGGACGAGCCCGAGCCCGATCCGGCTTCGCTGCTCCAGACCGATGCCGAGACGACCTTTACCGAAGTCGCCGAGGACGAAGATCAGCCGGAAGCCATCACCTTCGACCGCATGTCGGAAGAAGAACTGCTTGCCGGCATCGAAGGTCTCGTGCCGCCGGAAAAGAGCGACGACTACTGAGATCCGTCGCGGAACGCCCGTTCCCACGTGTTTTCAAAGCAGTGCGCCACTCGTATGATTGGCGCACTTTTTTATTGATTTCTTCTAGAGCGGGAAATGGAAAGTGTTTGCGGTTTTCCGCCTGCATCCCGCTCTAAATTAGGAGAACGATCACGTTTATGATTTTAGGTCGGTGGGACCTGAAATCATCATGATCTAGAGGATCGCCAGCGAATGATGCGCCAATACGAGCTCGTTGAGCGCGTGCAGAAATACAAGCCCGACGTCAATGAGGCCTTGCTCAACAAGGCCTACGTCTATGCGATGCAGAAGCATGGCCAGCAGAAGCGGGCAAGCGGCGATCCCTATATATCCCACCCCCTGGAGGTGGCGGCGATCCTGACGGAGATGCGTCTCGACGAGTCGACCATTGCCGTTGCTCTTCTGCACGACACGATCGAGGACACGACGGCCACGCGGCAGGAGATCGACGATCTCTTCGGCGAGGATATCGGCGCGCTCGTCGAGGGGCTGACGAAGATCAAGAAGCTCGATCTCGTGACCAAGAAGGCCAAGCAGGCGGAAAACCTGCGCAAGCTGCTGCTCGCCATTTCGGACGATGTGCGGGTTCTGCTCGTCAAGCTCGCCGACCGGCTGCACAACATGCGCACGCTCGACCACATGTCAGCGGAGAAGCGCGCCCGCATCTCCGAAGAGACCATGGATATCTACGCGCCGCTCGCCGGCCGCATGGGTATGCAGGACATGCGCGAGGAACTCGAAAACCTTTCGTTCCGCCATATCAACCCCGAGGCGTTCGAAACGGTCACCCGGCGGCTGGAGGAATTGTCCGAGCGCAACGAGGGCCTGATCAAGAAGATCGAGGACGAGCTTCGCGAACTGCTTCAGGCGGAGGGCCTGAAGGCGGCACAGGTCAAGGGTCGGCAGAAGAAGCCCTATTCGGTCTTCCGCAAGATGCAGTCGAAGTCTCTGTCCTTCGAACAGCTGTCCGACGTCTGGGGCTTCCGTATCATCGTCGATGATATCCCGTCCTGCTACCGCGCGCTCGGTATCGTCCATACGCGCTGGCGCGTCGTTCCCGGCCGCTTCAAGGACTACATCTCCACCCCGAAACAGAACGATTACCAGTCGATCCACACGACCATCGTCGGCCCGTCCCGCCAGCGCATCGAGCTGCAGATCCGCACGCGCCGCATGAACGACATCGCCGAATACGGTATCGCGGCCCATTCGCTCTACAAGGACGGGGAGGGGAAAGAGGGTGCGTCGGCAGATGCGGCCCTGTCGCCGACGTCGAATGCTTACTCCTGGCTCCGGCGCACGATCGAATCGCTCGCGGAGGGCGACAATCCGGAAGAGTTCCTGGAGCACACCAAGCTCGAACTGTTCCAGGACCAGGTGTTCTGCTTCACGCCCAAGGGCCAGTTGATCGCGCTGCCGCGCGGCGCGACGCCGATCGACTTTGCCTATGCCGTCCACACCAATATCGGCGATACCTGCGTCGGCGCCAAGATCAACGGCCGTATCATGCCGCTGGTCACCCGCCTCAACAATGGCGACGAAGTGGAGATCATCCGCTCGGGCATCCAGGTGCCGCCGCCCGCCTGGGAAGAAATCGTCGTTACCGGCAAGGCCCGCTCGGCGATCCGCCGCGCGACGCGTGCGGCCATCCGCAAGCAATATGCCGGCCTCGGCTATCGCATTCTGGAGCGCACCTTCGAGCGCGCCGGCAAGACCTTTTCGCGCGAGGCGCTGAAGCCGGCGCTGCACCGGCTCGGCCAGAAGGAGGTCGAGGACGCCATCGCCTCCGTCGGTCGCGGCGAGCTTTCTTCGCTCGACGTGCTGCGCGCAGTGTTCCCGGATCATCAGGACGAGCGGGTCACGGTGAAGCCCAGCGCCGACGACGGCTGGTTCAACATGCGCAGTGCCGCGGGCATGGTGTTCAAGTTGCCGGGCCGTGGCAAGGATGCGAACGGCGTTGCCCAGGCCGAAGGGCCGGAGGCCCTGCCGATCCGTGGTCTCTCGGGCAATGCCGAAGTGCATTTCAGCCCGGCCGGGGCCATTCCCGGAGACCGCATCGTCGGCATCATGGAGAAGGACAAGGGCATCACCATCTACCCGATCCAGTCGCCGATCCTGCAGAAGTTCGATGACGAGCCGGAGCGCTGGATCGATGTGCGCTGGGATCTGGACGAGGCCAACAGCAGCCGCTTCATCGCCCGCATCGCGATCAGCGCCCTGAACGAGCCGGGGACGCTTGCCGAGGTGGCCCAGGCGATCGCCACCAGCGACGTCAATATCCGGACGTTGTCGATGGGGCGCGTGGCTGCCGACTTCAGCGAACTGCAGTTCGACCTCGAGGTCTGGGACCTGCGTCAGCTCAATCACCTGATCACGCAGCTCAAGGAATTGCCGAGCGTGTCCATGGTGAAGCGCCTGTTCGAATAAGGCGACTGGCTGCGCCCTGCGCAATTGCCTGCAAAACAGGCAGGCTGCGCTGACGAAACGGCAAGCCATGCCAACGGCGCATGGCTGCCGCCATTTCCTGTCTCTGGTGGAACAGGGACCTCTAAACTATCTTCTCGGTCGGGAGGTAAACAAAGAGGTTTGCCATGTTTAATCAGTTGAAGAAGATCACCCGCGCTCTGCGCGTCCCCACTCAGGAAGAGCGCGAGCTCGCCTATCTCAATAGCTCGGTCGACCGTATCGACCTCGAGTACCGCCAGCGCCAGATCGATCGCGGCCTGTTCCGTAACTACTAAGCCCGCTGCGTCCCGTCTTCTGGCGGGATGCTGAGCCATGCGTTCGCCGGATGGCTCGCCTGCGACATGCGCGCGGCGCCTGGGCGGGTTGCAAGCGACAGGCAGGACGCCTATCTTGCGGCCAGCAAACAGGCGGACGCGCGGTCTTGTGCCGGCTGACGGCTTAAAGACGCGGTCATGACGGCATAATGTTATTCAGGCGCAGAAAACCGGTTACGATTTCCGAAAGGCTGCGGTCCATTCTTTGGCCGCGCAAAGGGTTTGCGCGCGGCCTGCGCTATGTGACGCTGCGCGTGTTGCGCCTTTCATCGACACCGCATTCGATCGCCGTCGGCGTGGCGGCAGGTGCCGCTTCGTCCTTCACGCCATTTTTCGGCCTGCACATCATTATCGCCGTTGCGCTCGCGTTCCTGTTCTCCGGTAATCTCGTCGCGGCCGCGATCACGACAGCGCTCGCCAATCCCGTGACGATCCCGATGATCCTGACGGCGTCCTACGAACTTGGGACGGCGATCCTCGGTGTCGAGAGCGCGCACGCCGCAAGCTCGGCCGACGTCATGCGAATGGTCGAGCACCTCGACCTTCCGGCTCTTTGGGGTCCGGTGTTCAAGCCGATGCTGGTGGGCTCGTTGCCGCTCGCGGCAGGCGGTGCCCTTCTTTCCTACATTGCGGCTTATCAGGCGGCCCGGCTCTTTCAAAAGCGCCGCCGGGCACGCACCAAAGAGCTTGGATCCTCTTCATGATCATAGGCATAGGCAGCGATCTGATCGATATCAGACGGATCGAAAACTCGCTTTCCCGCTTCGGCGAACGCTTCGTTCAGCGCTGTTTCACCGAGATCGAGATCGCCAAGTCCGATGGGCGGAAGAACCGCGCGGCATCTTACGCCAAGCGCTTCGCCGCCAAGGAAGCCTGTTCGAAGGCGCTTGGCACGGGCCTCGCGCAAGGCGTCTTCTGGAAAGACATGGGCGTCATCAACTTGCCGGGCGGCAAGCCGACGATGAACCTGACCGGAGGTGCCGCAGCGCGTCTGGAGCAGATGCTGCCGCCGCATCATCGCGCCGCCATCCATCTGACGATTACCGACGATTTCCCCCTGGCCCAGGCCTTCGTGATTATCGAGGCGCTGCCCGTTGCCCCGATTGAGGGAACGGTTTAGAGCATTCCGCTGGAAAAACCGGGCCTGACCAATTGAAGGCGCGGCGGTTTGCAGCATATGAGACCGGGATTGCGCGCAGTCCAAAGCCGGACCGAGAGTCGGGACAAAAGTTGAGAGCAAGCCCCCGCGCGGGCGTTGCGATGATAAAGGAACACAGTAGCGTGGCAGAAAAGACAGAAGCGAAGCAGAGCGGCCTCTGGGAGAACGTGAAGGTCGTCATCCAGGCATTGCTCCTGGCTTTGGTCATCCGTACGGTTCTCTTTCAGCCCTTCACCATTCCGTCCGGCTCGATGATGCCGACGCTGCTGGTTGGCGACTACATCTTCGTCAACAAGTTCGCCTACGGCTTCTCCAAGTATTCGCTGCCGCTTTCGCCCGACCTGTTCTCCGGCCGCATCTTCGCAAGTGAGCCGAAGCGCGGCGATATCGTCGTGTTCCGCTTCCCGCCGAACCCGGATATCGACTACATCAAGCGTCTCGTCGGCCTTCCCGGCGACCGCATCCAGGTGCGCAACAGCATTCTCTACATCAACGACAAGCCGGTCGAGCGCACGCCGGATGGCGGGTTCCGCGCCGACGACCAGTACGACACCGGCGCTGACGTTCCGGTTTTCCGCGAAACAATGGACAATGGCGTCTCCTATGACACGCTTGACCAGTTCCCGGATGCACGCGGCGACAACACCCGCGAGTTCATCGTGCCCGCCGGCCATTACTTCATGATGGGCGACAACCGCGACAACTCGGCCGACAGCCGCTTCGACGTCGGCTTCGTGCCTGCCGAAAACCTCGTCGGCCGCGCCAGCATGATCTTCTTCTCGCTGGGTCACGACACGTCGTTCCGCGAAGTGTGGAAGTGGCCGACGAACCTGCGCTACGACCGTCTGTTCAAGGCGGTCGAATGATGAAGTCGCGGTCGCTGGGCGCGGAGGATCGGGTAAAGCTTGAGGCCGTGATCGGCTATCAGTTCGCGGAGAAGGAGCGCCTTGACCGGGCGCTCACCCATTCCAGCGCGCGAAGCGCCAAGGGTTCGAACTATCAGCGCCTCGAATTCCTGGGCGACCGGGTGCTCGGGCTTTGCGTGGCGGAACTTCTGTTCCAGACCTTTCGCGATGCCAATGAGGGCGAGCTTTCGGTCCGGCTGAACCAGCTCGTCAGCGCCGAAAGCTGCGCCAAGGTCGCCGACGACCTGGAGCTGCACCAATTCATCCGCACCGGCTCGGACGTCAAGAAGATAACCGGCAAGGCGATGATGAATGTACGGGCGGATGTGGTAGAGTCGCTGATCGCCGCCATCTATCTCGATGGCGGTCTCGAAGCTGCCCGCGGCTTCGTGCTGCGCCATTGGAAGGATCGCGCAGTGCGCGCCGATGGGGCTCGCCGCGATGCAAAGACCGAATTGCAGGAATGGGCGCATGCCAAGTTCGGCATCGCGCCAGCCTACCGGACGGATGAGCGTTCCGGCCCTGACCACGACCCCCGCTTCACGGTAACCGTCGAAGTCACGGGTGTCGCGCCGGAGACCGGAACGGACAGATCCAAGCGCGGAGCCGAGCAGGTAGCCGCGACGAAATTGTTGGAACGCGAAGGCGTGTGGCGGAAGAGTTCCGCCGGAAATTGACGGAAAACATGACGGACATGGAAAAAGATACGGCCGCCGAAGGCGCGCCGACCCACTCGGGCTTCGTGGCGATGATCGGCGCGACCAACGCCGGCAAATCGACCCTGGTCAACCGCCTCGTCGGCGCCAAGGTTTCGATCGTCAGCCACAAGGTGCAGACGACGCGCGCGATCGTGCGTGGCATCGCCATTCATGACAACGCCCAGATCGTTTTCATGGACACGCCCGGCATCTTCAAGCCACGCCGCCGGCTCGACCGCGCCATGGTCACGACCGCCTGGGGCGGCGCCAAGGATGCGGACGTGATCATGTTCTTGATCGACAGCGAACGCGGCCTGAAGGGCGATGCGGAAGCGATCCTCGAGGGGCTCAAGGAAGTGCACCAGCCGAAGATCCTGGTGCTGAACAAGATCGACCAGGTGCGTCCCGAAGACCTCTTGAAGCTGGCGGCTGCCGCCAACGAGACGATCAAGTTCGAGCGCACCTTCATGATCTCGGCGCTGAACGGCTCGGGCTGCAAGGATCTGATGGATTACTTGGCCGAGACGCTGCCGGAAGGCCCCTGGTACTATCCGGAAGACCAGATCTCCGATCTGCCGATGCGCCAGCTCGCCGCTGAAATCACCCGCGAAAAGCTCTTTTTGCGTCTGCATCAGGAGCTTCCCTACGCCTCGCATGTCGAGACCGAGAAGTGGGAAGAGCGCAAGGACGGCTCGGTGCGCATCGAGCAGGTGATCTATGTCGAGCGCGAGAGCCAGAAGAAGATTGCGCTTGGCAAGGGCGGTGACGCGATCAAGGCGATCTCGACCGCATCGCGCAAGGAGATCTCCGAGATCCTCGAACAGCCGGTGCACCTGTTCCTGTTCGTCAAGGTACGCGAGAACTGGGGCGACGACCCCGAGCGCTTCCGCGAAATGGGCCTGGAATTCCCGCGATAAGGCCGCGCGCACACCGTCTGGTGTGATGTTTTTCGGCACCCGTTGAAACGGGTGCCGTGCCGCTCACCGCCCAGGTGGGCTCAAGCGCCTGAAATGCGCTTTCCATTCGCATCGAGAACCGGTTCGCCGTCCTCCTTCGAGAACGGACCCTTGTGCGTGTCGGGCAGGATGTCGAGCACCCGTTCGGATGGGCGGCAGAGTCGTGTGCCGATTGGGGTGACGACGAAGGGGCGGTTGATAAGGATCGGGTGCGCCATCATCGCGTCGAGCAGCCGTTCGTCGCTGACCGTGGGGTCGCCGAGCCCAAGCTCCGCATAGGGTGTGCCTTTCTCGCGAAGAGCGTCACGCACCGTCAGGCTGGCATCGGCAATCATCTTTTCCAGCGCCTGCCGAGACGGCGGCGCCTGCAGATACTCGATCACCGTCGGCTCGATACCGGCGTTGCGGATCATCGCCAGCGTGTTGCGCGAGGTGCCGCAGGCGGGGTTGTGGTAGATCGTGACGTTCATGTGCTTGCCTTCCGCGGAATTGAGGCCGCCGTTGCGGCCAGCGTCGACGGTTGCTCAAAGCCATAGGGTCGAAGCTCGCCGCAGGCAAGCCGGCCGCCCGTGTCAGTTCGTACCGGCGTCGGCGACCTGCCGCTTTGCAAGTGCCGGGCCGATCATCTCGATCCGGTTGGTCCAGATGTAGCCGGAGAACCCTGGCGGTACCATTTCCAGATCCTGCATCGTGTCGATGCCGGTGGTGGAGTCGCCACCGTCAAAGGGGCCGAGCAGGATGATCTCGCTTCCGGCCGCCTTCATCCGCGCAGCAAAGCGGTCGGGCCAGCCCCAGAGAAACGGCGCATAGTTTCCCGGCACGGCGACGAGGGTGTTCTTGCACGCGTCCGGGACGATGCCGGTCCAACCGTAGCCGAAGTAGTGCGTCAGGCATGCCTTCGTCGACGTCCGGTCGTAACCGCGCATGCCCTCCAGGCGTTTCAGCGTCTCGCGGGTCGGCTCCTCGCCGCCATAGACGCCGAAAACGGCCTCCCGCCATTGCGGTTGCGTCTCGACGCGCGTCGCGAGTTCAGCGCCTTCTTCGGCGCGCCGGCTCTTGAAGTTGATCAGGAACTTGCGGTCGGGCAGGGCGGCCAGCACCTCCTCGAGCGTCGGCATCTGGCCGACGCCCTTGCCGCGGAAGGGGAAGGTCTTGCCGCCATCGGCCGTATAGCCGTAGCCGATGTCGAGAGACTTCAGCGTGGCCATCGGCGTTTCCTCGGTCACACCCTTGGCCTCTGTCCGGCAATCGAGCGTCCAGTCGTGGAAGACGGCGAACTGTCTGTCGGGCGTCAGATGCACGTCGAGTTCGACGACATCGGCGCCGGCGTCGAAGGCCGCCTGCATCGAGGCAATCGTGTTTTCGAGATAGGGATGCTCCGGCGACCTGATGATCGTCGCCGTACACGTGTCCCTGCCGACATTCTCCTTCGGATAGGTTTGATGCATGCCCCGGTGGGCAAGCAGCTTTGCGGTACCCGCCGGCGGCGCGATGAACAACGATGTGTTCATCAACCACACGACCGCGACAAACAGCACGAAAATGGCAAGCGCTTTCTTCATCCTGATTCTCCTCTGGGAATCGGGATTGCCCGACATTGTGGCGCGACGATGTTGCTTTGCACGTATCGCGTGCGTGCATGTCGCGGATTGCGAACAATGTGTCACCCGCGCGCGCGATTGACCGTGAGCCGGGGGCCGTGAGAGGTAGCCGTCACTGACGTGCGATCCGGGAGAAGTGAGATGCCGCAACTCGTCGAAGGAAAATGGGTCAAGGGCGACGTTGCTGCGAGCGAGATGAAGGCCGGCGCGTTCCACCGCGAGCCGACGCGGTTTCACCGCTGGATCACGCCCGATGGCAGGCCGGGGCCGCAGGGACAGGAAGCCTTGCCGGCCGAGGCCGGGCGCTACCGCCTGTTCGTTTCCTATCTTTGCCCCTGGGCCTCGCGCACGATCGCCTTCCGCAATCTCAAGGGCGTGCAGGACATTGTCGGTCTGACGGTTTCCAATCCGGAACTCGGCGAAGACGGTTGGGTCTATGACGAACCGGTCGATGCCGGTGCACGCGTCGGCAAGATCCGCTTCCATCACGAACTCTATGTGGCGAGCGACCCGACCTATACCGGGAAGGTCTCTGTTCCCGTGCTCTGGGACATGCGCGAAGGGCGCATCGTCAACAACGAGTCCGCCGATATCATCCGCATCCTGAACTCGGCCTTCGACGGGCTCACCGGCAACCGGCTCGACTTCTACCCCGAGGCCCTGCGCGCCGAGATCGAGCGCTGGAACGGCCCGATCTACGAGCGTGTCAACAATGGCG
Organism: Ensifer sp. ENS09; assembly: GCF_014852425.1. NCBI lineage: Bacteria > Pseudomonadati > Pseudomonadota > Alphaproteobacteria > Hyphomicrobiales > Rhizobiaceae > Ensifer > Ensifer sp. ENS09. The sequence goes on along the minus strand of NZ_JACVBP010000002.1, from coordinate 312,710 downwards.
TCTATCGCTCCGGCTTCGCCAAAACACAAGGCGCCTATGACGAGGCGGTGGCAAGCCTGTTCGGCATGCTCGACGAACTGGAGGCCCACCTTGCGGAGAACCGTTATCTTGCCGGCGAGCACCTGACAGAGGCCGACATCCGCCTCTTCGTCACCCTGGTTCGCTTCGACGCGGCCTATCACGGGGCGTTCAAATGCAACATCCGCCGGATCGAGGACTTTCCGGCGCTGTCGAACTATCTGCGCGAGATCTACCAGTGGCCAGGCATCCGCGAGAGCGTGCGCATCGACCACATCAAGCGCGGCTACTACGGCATCGCCCACATCAATCCGACGCGCATCGTGCCTGCAGGCCCGCTGCTCGATTTCGACCGACCCCATGACCGCGCGCGTCTGCCCGGTCTAGGCGTCGCTGAAATCTAGGTTTGTTTCTCAGCATTTGCTAAGGAAACAAATTTATGAGGGGCCATAAAGAACCCATTGCCAATCGATCGAAGCTTCCTACCTTAATTTGAGTTCTGATGGATAAGAGCCCGATGGCGGCGGCCTGACGAATTCCCGGCGCGGCACCCAAGAGGAGCCAGATGTGTCCCGCCGGATACCCGTGAGGCCACGCCCGTGCCGGTTCTCGCCGCTTCCGGACGCGCTGGCGCCTGTTCCCGATGCGCCCCGCGCAACCACTCCTGAAGCCCCGAAAGAGCCGACCCTTCGCATCTCTCATGCACCGGGACACGTTCGATAGGTCTGGTAGGGGTGGGATATGAATGCAGCATTGTTGACATTGCTTCGCCGTCTGGTGCGCAACGGTAACCTGACGGTCGTATTTTCTTCCGGTGAAGAAGTGATCCTGGGTGACGGCAGTGGAAAGCCGGCATCAATCCGCATCATCGATGCGGAGGCGGAGGCGGCGATCGTTCGCGATCCCGCTCTTCGCTTCGGTGAAATGTACATGGACGGGCGTGTCGTCATCGAGAAGGGCGATATCTTTGACGTGCTCTCGATCGTGAAGAGGAACGGGCTCGAGAACGCCGCAACGGCGACCAATACGTTGGCGGCCCTCTGGCATGTGTTGCGCCAGCAGATGCGGAGCCGCATGCCGGTCAACCGCAACCGGCACAACGTCGCCCATCACTACGATCTCGATCGCAAGCTCTTCAACCTGTTCCTCGACGAGGACTGGCAATATTCCTGCGCCTATTTTCAACCGCGCGGAATATCGCTCGATGCGGCCCAACTCGCCAAGAAACGGCACATCGCGGCAAAGCTCCTGCTGGAGCCCGGCCAGAAGGTGCTGGAGGTCGGCTCCGGCTGGGGCGGCATGGCCATGTACCTGGCCGAATCCTCAGGCGTCGAGGTTACCGGCATCACGCTCAGCGAAGAGCAGCTGAAGGTCTCGCGCGACCGCGCCGCCAGGCGCGGGCTCTCCGATCGGGTCCGCTTCGAACTGCAGGACTATCGCACCCTGCAAGGGCGGCAGTTCGACCGCATTGTGTCCGTCGGGATGTTCGAGCATGTCGGCATCGGCAACTACGGCAACTTCTTCGAGAAGATGAACGCGCTGTTGAAGCCTGACGGCGTCATGCTGCTGCATTCGATCGGCCAGATCTACAAGCCTTGGGCCACCAATCCGTGGATCGAGAAGTACATCTTTCCCGGCGGCTATATCCCGGCGATTTCGGAGGTTTTGCCTTCCGTCGAGCGCACGCGGCTCTTGGTGAAGGATGTCGAAATCCTGCCGATGCACTACGCCTGGACATTGAAAGCCTGGCGCGAGCGCTTCGTCGCCCGGCGCGAGGAGGCGATCAAGCTCTACGACGAGCGGTTCTTCCGCATGTGGGAGTTCTATCTGGCTGCGTCGGAGACGGCCTTCCTCTACGACAAGCACTTCATCTTCCAGCTGCAGATCTCGCCGTCTCTCAGTGCGGTTCCGGCCTCGCGCGGCTATATCGAGGAGAGGGAGCGGCAACTGATCGAGTTCGAAAAGCGCCGCCCACCGCTCGAACCCGTCAACACCTGGGATGCCGTGCCTGAGCAGGAGCACGTCGAGCCTGCCGCCATGGCGTGCTGAACCATCGGCCGTCCCGCCTGAAAACGGGGCGGCCGATCCATCTTCTGTGGAGTTCCGGTTTTCCGCGGAAGGCCTTCACTTGGCCTTCAAGGTCTGCGCCTTTATGGTCGCCGACCAAACAGCAAAGACGGAATTCCCATATGGCCAGCCCTGCAAAACCCATCGCCGCCATTATCGCCAGCGAAATCAAGGCAACACCTTCGCAGGTCGTTGCAGCGGTCGAGCTGCTCGACGAGGGCGCCACGGTGCCGTTCATCGCACGTTACCGCAAGGAAGTGACGGGCGGGCTCGACGATACGCAGTTGCGTACGCTTGCGGAACGGCTGACCTATCTGCGCGAACTCGAGGCGCGCCGGGCATCGATCCTCGAATCGATCCGCGGCCAGGACAAGCTGACCGCCGAACTCGAAGCCAAGATCGCCGCCGTCGAAACCAAGGCCGAACTCGAAGACATTTATCTGCCCTATAAGCCGAAGCGCCGGACCAAGGCCGAGATCGCCCGCGAGCGTGGCCTCGGGCCTCTGGCAGAGGCGATCCTTGCCGATCGCTCGGTGGCACCTGCCGACCGCGCCGCCGCCTTCCTGACTGCCGAGGTGGCCGACGTGAAGACGGCGCTCGACGGTGCGCGCGACATCATCGCCGAAGGCATGACGGAGAATGCCGATCTGCTCGGCCGCCTGCGCAACCACATGAAGGGCGCCGCCTTCCTGCGCGCCAAGGTCGTCGACGGCAAGCAGGAGGCGGGCGCCAAGTTCTCCGATTATTTCGACCATTCCGAGCGCTGGGCGACGACACCGGGCCACCGGGCGCTGGCCATGCTGCGCGGCTGGAACGAAGAGGTGCTCTCCGTCGACATCGTCGTCGACCAGGACGATACCGCGACGGTCAAGCCGGTCGAGCGCATGATCGCGGCCGCCTACAATGTTGGCGGTCACCTGCCGGGCGACAAGTGGCTTGCCGAGATGATCGGCTGGACCTGGCGCGTGAAGCTTTCCATTTCGCTGTCGCTCGACCTCATGCGCGAACTGCGCGAGCGCGCCGAGGAAGAGGCGATCCACGTTTTTGCCCGCAACCTCAAGGATCTGCTGCTGGCGGCACCTGCGGGATCGCGGGCGACGATGGGGCTCGACCCGGGCATCCGCACCGGCGTCAAGGTCGCCATCGTCGACGGCACCGGCAAGTTGCTCGAAACGACGACCGTGTACCCGTTCCCGCCGAAGAACGACGTCCGCGGCACCCAGGCCGAACTCGCATCGCTGATCCGCAAGCACAAGGTGGAGCTGATCGCGATCGGCAACGGCACCGGCAGCCGCGAAACCGAAAAGCTCGTGGCCGACATGCTCTCGCAGCTTCCGGCGCCGAAGCCGACAAAGGTCATCGTCTCCGAGGCCGGCGCCTCGGTTTATTCGGCGTCCGAAACCGCCGCCCTGGAGTTCCCCGGCCTCGACGTTTCGCTTCGCGGCGCGGTCTCGATCGCCCGTCGCCTGCAGGATCCGCTGGCCGAACTCGTGAAGATCGAGCCGAAGTCGATCGGTGTTGGCCAGTACCAGCACGACGTCGACCAGTCGAAGCTCAGCCGCTCGCTGGATGCTGTGGTGGAAGATGCGGTGAATGCCGTTGGTGTCGACGTCAACACGGCTTCTGCTCCGCTGCTTGCCCGTGTGTCCGGTCTCGGCAAATCCTCGGCCGAGGCGATTGTCGCCCATCGCGACGCGACCGGTCCCTTTGCGAGCCGCAAGGAACTGTTGAACGTGCCGCGTCTTGGCGCTCGCACCTTCGAACAATGCGCGGGCTTCCTGCGCATTCCGAATGGCAAGGAGCCGCTCGACGCCTCCTCGGTCCATCCGGAGGCCTATGGTGTCGCCAAGAAGATCGTTGCGGCCTGTGGTCGCGACGTCCGGGCGTTGATGGGCGACAGCGTCGCGCTGAAGAGCCTCGATCCGAAGGTCTTCGTCGACGAGCGCTTCGGCTTGCCGACGGTTAAGGACATCCTTGCGGAACTGGAAAAGCCCGGCCGCGACCCGCGCCCGAGCTTCAAGACCGCGACCTTTGCCGACGGTATCGACGACATCAAGGATTTGAAGATCGGCATGCAGCTCGAGGGCACCGTGACCAATGTCGCCGCCTTCGGCGCCTTCGTCGATATCGGCGTGCACCAGGACGGCCTCGTGCACGTGTCCCAGCTCGCGGATCGCTTCGTCAAGGATCCGCATGAGGTGGTTAAGGCCGGCGATGTGGTGACCGTTCGTGTCACCGAGGTTGATGTTCCCCGCAAGCGGATCGGCCTCACCATGCGCAAGGATGGTGGCGTCGAGACGGGCCGCGAGCCACGGTCAGGCGCACCGGGCGGCAACAACAATCGTGGCCCGGCCCCGCGCCAGCAGAAGCCGCAGCAACCGGCTCAGGGCGCCTTCGGTGCGGCGCTGATGGAAGCGATGAAGCGCAAATAGCGCAGGCATTCGCCGCGGGCGCATCCGGCGCCCCGGCTGTTTGCTTTATAAATTAGCTAATTGTAATAATCCGGCCTTTCCACCATACTGGCTGCAGGGCGGCGCGGGCACACCGTGCCCATGCCGCAGCCGGCCGGCGACGGAAAGGTCAACGCAAACTCCTTCGCCGCGCGTCCGGTGAAAGGAGTTCGGTGATGGTGGGCAGTGCGATCCGCGGCCTGGCATTGGCCGCCCTCTTGGCGGCGGGCGTGGTGGCGCGTCCGGTTCCCGCGATCTCCCAGGCTCCGGTCAATTGTGCCGACCGGTCCGAAGTGATCGAGTTTCTGACGCGGCAATATCAGGAGAAGCCGGCGGCAACCGCGCTGATCAACCAGCAGGCGATCATGGAAATATACGCTGCCGACAATGGCAGCTGGACGCTGATCGTCACCGACGTCAACGGGCGCAGCTGCGTCATCCTCGCCGGCAAGAGCTGGGAAACCCTGCCGCCCTTGCCGGTACCGAAGGCCTAGCCTCTGGGGGAGCGAGCTCAGCCGCTCCCGTCAGAGCGACCGGCCGACGCTCGAATAGCTGAAGCCGTGCTTCACCACCTCGTCCTCGCGGTAAATGTTCCTGAGGTCGACGAGAATGGGCGTCTTCATCACGGTCTTGAGCCGGCGGAAGTCGAGTGCCCGGAACTCGTTCCATTCGGTAACGATCACCAGTGCATCGGCTTCGTTGGCGGCCTCGTAGGGGTCGCTGGCATAGTCGATCCCGTCGATCAGCTTCTTCGCGTTTTCCATGCCTTCCGGATCATAGCCGATGACATGGGCGCCGGCATCCTGCAGCGTCTGCACGACCGCGATCGCCGGGCTGTCGCGCATGTCGTCGGTGTTCGGCTTGAAGGTGAGGCCGAGGATTGCGATCTTGCGGCCGCGCACGTCGCCACCGGCGGCAGCGATGACCTTGCGGCCCATGGCCCGCTTGCGGTTGTCGTTGACGGCCACCGTCGTCTCGACCAGCCGTACCGGGCTGTCATAGTCCTGCGCGGTCTTGACCAGCGCCAGGGTGTCCTTCGGGAAGCAGGATCCGCCGTAACCGGGGCCGGCATGCAGGAATTTCGAGCCGATACGGCCATCGAGGCCGATGCCGCGGGCGACATCCTGCACATTGGCGCCGACCCGTTCGCACAGATCCGCCATCTCGTTGATGAAGGTGATCTTCATCGCGAGGAACGCATTGCCGGCATATTTGATCAGCTCGGAGGTGCGGCGCGAGGTGAAGACCAGCGGCGATTGGTTGAGATAGAGCGGGCGATAGACCTCGGTCATCACGTCCCGTGCGCGCGCGTCGTCGCCAGAAAGGCCGATGACGATGCGGTCCGGCCGCTTGAAGTCTTCGATTGCGGCACCTTCGCGCAGGAATTCCGGGTTGGAAACGACGGCGAAATCGGCGTCCGGATTGGTTTCGCGGATGATGCGCTCGACCTCGTCGCCGGTGCCGACCGGAACGGTCGATTTCGTCACGATCACGGTGAACCCCTTGAGGTTCTGGGCAATCTCGCGGGCAGCGGCATGCACATAGGAAAGGTCGGCATGGCCGTCGCCGCGCCGCGACGGGGTGCCGACCGCAATGAAGATGACGTCGCTGTCGGCGACGGCGGCAACGAGATCGGTCGTGAAGGTGAGACGGCCCGAAGCGACGTTGCTTGCCACAAGCTGGTCGAGACCGGGTTCGAAGATCGGAATGCGCCCCTGCATCAAGGCGTCGATCTTGCTCTCATCCTTGTCGAGACAAACGACGTCGTGACCGAAGTCCGCAAAACACACGCCGGAAACAAGGCCAACATAGCCGGCGCCGATCATCGTGATTTTCATAGGCTCTTTCCCTTGTTGTGTTCCACAGCGAGCTCAGTTCATAGAACGTGCAATTGCGTATTTTTGCAATTGCTTATGCGCTCAGGTTCACACCCATTTATGCTCGATTGCGCGTAAAGCAAGCCGTCTCGCCAACAGAATAATCAGTGGGGATTAGCTGGCGAGCGGCTTACCGGTTCGCGTTGTAGTAATCCTTGTACCAGGCAGCGAAGCGCGCCACGCCCTCTTCGACAGGAAGCGAGGGCTTGAAATCGGTCAGCGCTTCGAGAAGGTCGGGGCAGGCGTAGGTGCGCGGCACGTCGCCCTGCTGCATCGGCAGCATGTTGCGCACCGCCGGCTTGCCGACCGCCTTCTCGACCGTTTCCACGAAGGTCATCAGTTCGACCGGCTGGCCGCCGCCGATATTGACCACGCGGAAGGGTCCCTGGCGCGACAGCGTGTCCTCGGCCTTTTCCGCAGGCACGCGGTTTTCTTCCGCCGGCGCCACGTGGGAAAGCCGAAGAATGCCTTCGACGAGGTCGTCGATATAGGTGAAGTCGCGGCTCATGCGGCCTTCGCCGTAGATGTCGATCGGCTGTCCCTTGTGGATGGCATCGACGAACTTGAACAGCGCCATGTCGGGACGCCCCCAGGGGCCGTAGACCGTGAAGAAGCGGAAGGCCGTGGTCGGCACCTTGTAGAGATGGGCGTAGCTGTGCGCCATCAGCTCCATCGACTTCTTGGTGGCGGCATAGAGCGTCATCGGCTCGTCGGCGCGGTCGGTTTCGGCAAACGGGATTTTCTCGTTGGCGCCGTAGATCGAGGACGTCGAGGCCAGCATCAGGTGCTTCGGGTTAAGCTCCCGCGCCAGTTCCAGAATGTTCCAGGAGCCGACCAGGTTGGAATCCACGTAGGCCTTCGGATTTTCGAGGCTGTAGCGCACGCCCGCCTGGGCGGCGAGGTGGATGATGACCTCGGGTTCGGCAAGCTCAGCGGCCCGGCGCAGCGCGTCCCTGTCCTCAAGCATGCCGACGACGGGCTTGAAGCCGTTCGAGCGGGCGAGGATCGCATGCCGATTCTCTTTCAGCGTCACGTCGTAATAGGGGGTCATGCCATCGAAGCCGACCACGAAATGCCCTTCGTCGATCAGCCGCTTGGCGAGGTGAAAGCCGATGAAGCCTGCGGTGCCGGTGATGAGGTAGCGCACGACGATGTCCCCAATTTACGTATCGGCCGTTCATACGAAGAAAGGCGATCGATTGAAAGCCGAAACCATCGGTCTGGTTACCGGTCGAGGTCCTGTTGCAGGGCAGACAGCACCGACATCGCATGGCCGGCATACTGGCTGATCCAGCGATCATGGATCGCCTGGATCGGCAATGCGTTCAAATGGTTCCAGCGTTCGCGCCCCTCGCGACGGACGAGCACGAGCTCGGCCTGCTCAAGGACTTTGAGGTGTTGCATGACCGTGCAGCGGTCGAGATTGCTGAAGCGCTCACACAGCATGCCGGTGGTCTGCGGCTCCTGCCGCATGGCGTCGAGCATCTGCCGGCGCAGCCCGTTGGCGAGCGCCTTGAACACCAGGTCGTCTTTCGAATCGGTTGACATGTTGTATTTCTATAACATAATCTCGTTGGTATCGACAGGAGGAATACGCCATGCCCTTTGAATTTCGCGTGAACGGACGGATCGGCCGCCCTGTCGCCCAGGTTTTCGACGCGGTCGTCAATCCGGACCACCTCAGCCGCTACTTCGTGACGCTCGGTGGCATCAGCGGGCCGTTGGTCGCCGGCGCAACCGTGACCTGGTGGGGCGAAGTGCCGGTCCAGGTGGAGGTGGTCGAGCCCAACGAGCGAATCGTCTTTTGCTGGGGTGCCATGGTCGCCGAAGGCGAGGATGCCTACCAGACCCGTGTGGAGATGCGCTTCCAGTCACTGGAGGATGGCGCAACGATGGTGACCATCGCCGAAACGGGCTGGCGCGAGAACGGGCAGGGGCAGAAAAGCTCCTACGTCAACTGCGAGGGCTGGTCGCAAATGCTCGCCTGCATGAAAGCCTGGCTCGAATACGGCATCAATCTGCGCGACGGCTATTACCTCAGCGAACTCTCAGGCAAGCCGGCGCTCGAGCCGCAGGCCTAGAAACCCGCCTGGAGCGGTAACGCCGCAAGCGGAAGGACATCTCGAGGCAGCAGCAGGAGCGCCCGTCGCACGTTCGTGCAAGCGGGCGGCGCTTTCGCTCGCTTGCGGCAATTCTTCGTGGGCTTTGACAGATCAACATCGCAGCCGCACCCAGACGGGTCGGCGGCCAACAGGAGCGTGCGTCATGACGAAAATTACCGGTGGTATCAACATCGCAATGAAGGTCCCCTCGCATCAGTACGAAGCGGTGGTCGCCTTCTATCGCGACACAGTTGGCCTCGAACCCATCCCGGAAAAGTTGCCTGCCGTCGGCTTCAAGCTTGGGCCGAACCAACTGTGGATCGACGAGGCTGCGAATTTCAGCCAGGCGGAAGTCTGGCTCGAACTCTTCACCGATGACCATGCTGGTGCCCTTGGGCAGCTCGCCGCCAAGGGGGTCGTACGCTGCGACGCGGTCGAGGATCTGGGCGAGGGCTTTCGTGGCGGCTGGATCATGAACCCGGCCAATATCGTACACATGGTCAGGGCGCCGGACGCCTGGTAAGGCGCCCGGCCGTCGCTTTCAGCTGTCCTCAGTACATCGGAGGGAGGCCACCATTGGTGGCGCTCGCCATCGGGATGCCGCCGGCCGGCTCGGTCATCGGCGGTTCGGCCTGCAGCACGACGACGCGTGAATCGAGCGGCACGCGGCTGTAGAGGTCGATGATATCGGGGTTGAAGAGGCGGATGCAGCCGCTCGAAACGGCCTTGCCGATCGACCAGGCCTCGGTCGTGCCGTGGATGCGGAACAGCGTGTCGCGGTTGCCCTGGAAGAGATAGAGCGCGCGCGGTCCGAGAGGATTGCGCACGCCCGGCTCCATGCCGCCGGCAAGCGGGCCGTAGCGTTCCGGCTCGCGCTCGACCATGCTTTGCGTCGGCGTCCAGCGCGGCCATTCGGCCTTGCGCGCGATGCGCGCTTCGCCTTCGAATTCGAGACCGGCCTTGCCGACGCCGATGCCGTAGCGCATCGCCATGCCACCATCTTGCACGAGGTAGAGGAAGCGGTTTTGGGTATCGATGACGATCGTGCCCGGCGGCTCATGCGTCTGGTAGGCGACCTGCTGGCGCAGATAGCGCTTGTCGACCTTGCTGATGTCGATGGCATCCAGCGGGAACTTTTCGTTCGGCAGCGGACCGTACATCGCCACGTAGTATGGATCCGGTCCCTTCGGCGTGGCAGGCCCCGACGTAGTGACGCAGCTTGCGAGCGTCGAGGTGGCGAGAAGAAGGGCGAAGAGCTGCGCCAGGCGGCCGGCGCTGTTCCGGGACACACACATAATTTGAATTTTGATCCTGCTGATTGTCATTTTCGGGCGGGAGGCACGGCTTTTGCCGCTCTTCCGTTCTAATGTCAAAGACGGCGTCGGGGCGGCGACAGCATGTCGCAAATGAGGCAACCGATGAGTGTGGCCGAATGGCGACAGTCGGCAATGGTGCTTTGCGCTCGCAACACAGCTTGATCCGCTTTCGACCACGGGTGTATGCCATAGCCATGCAATGGAGCGATCAGGCCATCATTCTCGGGATCCGGCGGCACGGCGAAAGCTCTGCTATAGTCGAGGTCATGAGCGCCATCCACGGCCGGCATCTCGGCATGGTGCGTTCCGGCCGCTCGCGCTCGATGCAGCCGGTGCTGCAGCCGGGCAACTCGGTGGAGGTCACCTGGCGCGCCCGGCTCGACGAGCATATGGGCGAATTCCGAATCGAGCCGGTTGAGTTGCGCGCCGCCCGGCTGATGGAGACGGCGACCTCCGTCTACGGCATCCAGGCGCTGGGCGCGCTCTTGCGCCTGCTTCCCGAGCGTGACCCGCATCCTCATCTCTATGAGGCGCTGACCGTTATCGTCGATCATCTGGCCGATCCCGCCGATGCCGGCGAATTGTTCGTGCGCTTCGAACTCGCAGTCCTCAACGATCTCGGCTTCGGCCTCGATCTGACCGAATGTGTCGCAACCGGCACCCGCACCGAACTCGTCTACGTCTCGCCGAAATCGGGCAGGGCGGTTTGCCGGGAGGCGGGAGAGCGTTATGCCGATCGCATGCTGGCGCTGCCGGATTTCCTTTCGGCCGAAGCGCGAAGGGCTGCGGACCACGACAGCCTTGCCGCCGCCTTCCGGCTGACGGCCTTCTTCCTTCACCGCCATGTCTATGAACCGCGCGGCCTCGATGTTTCTTCCGCCCGCGACGGCTTCGTCCATGCGGCGCTGAAGGCGCTGAAAGCGCAATCCTCGGCCGCCTGACCCCAGGAGTTTTCGATGCACCAGGAACTTTACCCCGGCATGGCCGTGTCCGGCATCGGCGTGTTGTCGCTTGACCGCGTCGCCCGCGACGGCGGCTTGAAGGCGATGCAGGACCTTTTGAGCGGCGACCTGCCGGCCCCGCCGATGTCAAAGACGCTGAAGTTCGGACTAAGCGAAGTGGAAGAGGGGCGGGTGGTCTTCAGGGGACTGCCGACCGAAGAACACCTCAATCCGCTCGGCACGGTTCACGGCGGATGGACCGCAACGATCATGGATTCGGCCCTCGGCTGCGCGGTCTTCACCACGGTCAAACCGGGGGAGGCCTATACGACGGTCGAGTTCAAGGTGAACCTCGTGCGCCCGCTGCTGCCCGATATGGGCGAGGTTTTCTGCGAGGGACGCATCGTGCATCGCGGCCGCACCATTGCGACCTCCGAGGCCTGGCTGCGCGACCGGAACGGCAAGCTGCTCGCCCACGGCACCGAAACCTGCGCCATCTTCCCGATCGACAATCTCAGGCGTTAAGCAATTCCAGGAAAAGTGCGCAGCGGTTTTCCGTCCGGAATTGCGAACCGGGAAAGCCAATTCCAGGAAAAGTGCATAGCGGTTTTCCGGCCGGGATTGCGAACCGGGAAAGCCAATTCCAGGAAAAGTGCGCAGCGGTTTTCCGTCCGGAATTCCGTCGCTGCAAACCACCTCTGAAATAAGAAACGCCGCGCTGAATTGCGCGGCGTTCTTGCTTGTAATCGCAGTCCTGGTCAGCCGATGCGGCCGCCACCCTGCTTGGTCACGGCAACGACGGCCGGGCGCACCGGCATGTCGTCCTTGAAGTCCGGCCAGCGAGTGGCCGGGGTCTCGTAGGTGGCAAGGCCGGCGTCGCCCGGATGCTGGACGGCCAGGAAGAAGGTGTCCGATGTCGGGTTGAAGCAGGGGCCGCACATTTCGGCGCCGACCGGCACGCGGAAGAAGAGCTTCGACGTGCCGCGGGCGGCACCGTCCGTGTCGATCGCCCAGATACCGTCGGTGCGGCCGGTGTCCTTCTCGTTGTTGCCGTCGGTCGAAACCCAGAGACGGCCGTCGGTGTCGATGGCGCAATTGTCGGGCATGCCGAACCAGCCGTTCTTGGTGGTCGCGGTCGAGAACGAAGCGCCGACATCGGCCACGCTCGGATCGCCGCACTTCAGGAGCACGTCCCAGCGGCTCTTCAGCGAGGCGAAGTCGCCATCGGTCTCGGTGATCTCGACGATATGACCGAAGGCGTTCTTGGCGCGCGGGTTGGCGGCGTCGACTTCGTCGGCCTTGCGCTTGGTGTTGTTGGTCAGCATGACGTAGACCTTGCCCGTCTTCGGGTTCGGCTGAACGTCTTCCGGACGGTCCATCTTGGTGGCGCCGAGGGCGTCGGAGGCGAGACGGGTGTTGATCAGTACATCAGCCTGCGAGGCAAAACCGTTGGCTTCGGTCAGCGGGCCTTCGCCGTGCGTCAGCGGCATCCAGGTGACAGTGCCGTCTTCGTCGAACTTGGCGACGTAGAGCGTGCCCTCGTCGAAGAGGTCCATGTTGGCGGCGCGGTCTTCAGGGTTGAAGGCACCCTTGGTCACGAACTTGTAGACATAGTCGTAGCGCTCGTCGTCGCCGGAATACAGCACGACGCGGCCGTCCTTGTTGACGATCGATTCGCAGCCTTCATGCTTGAAGCGGCCGAGAGCCGTGCGTTTCTTCGGCACCGAGGTCGGGTCCAGCGCATCGACCTCGACGATCCAGCCGAAGCGATTGGCTTCGTTCGGCTCCTTGGAGACGTCGAAACGGTCGTAGAAGGACGCCCATTCATACTGTCCGCCCGGTGCGCCGAGCCGCTTCAGCTGCTTGTATTCCGGATGGTCCTCGGCGATCTCGCCGCCGAAATAGCCGTTGAAGTTTTCCTCGGCCATCATGTAGGTGCCCCAGGCGGTGACGCCGCCGGCGCAGTTGTTGAGCGTGCCGAACACCTTTTTGCCGGTCGGGTCGGATGGCGTCTTCAGGCGGTCGTGGCCGGCGGCAGGGCCGGTGATCTGCATCTCGGTATTGACGGTGATACGGCGGTTGTTCTTGCCGTCGAGAACCGGCTGCCACTTGCCGTCGACCTTGCGGATCTCGATGATCGTGCCGCCATGGGCAGCCATCTCGATGTCGACAAGCTCCTTGCTGTATTCGCCGAGAACGACCTTCTCTTCCTCGACCTCCTTGCCGTCCTTGGTCACCTTTTCCTTCACGACGCTGGCGAAGGCCGGGAACATCAGCTCGGCATTGGTGTATTCGTGGTTGACGACGAGCAGGCCATGGTCGGCGCTGCCGTCGAGCGGGATGAAGCCGACATAGTCGTTGTTGTAGCCGAACAGCTTTTCCTGGGCAGCAGCCGTCTGGTTCTTCGGGTCGAACTCCGGGCTGTCGGCGAAGATCTTGTCGCCCCAGCGCAGCAGGACGTCGGCATCGTAGCCTTCGGCGACATGGTGCTTCTCGTCGACGCCGGCTTCGATCTCGGTGAAGTCGAACTGTGAACCATCCTCGGCGCGTGCCTCTTCGGCGGTCAGGAGAGCGAGCGGGCTGACGGTGGTCGAGATCGCGGCAACGGCCAGCGAACCGCCGATGAACGAGCGGCGGGAGAAGCGGCGATGGATGATGTCGCCCATCGTCGGATTGGCGGAACAGTTATGGCCGACATCTTCCAGCTCTTCCCTGCGTTCCGTCAGCGTCTTGAATTCGGTCTCTTCCGTCTGGGCGAGATGCTTGTCCATGATCGGGTCTCCTGGTTGAACGATGGAAACCACCGCGCGAGGCAGCGGTGTTCATCCGCCTGTACCAGCTGCCCGATGACAGTTCTGCGACATTTCCGTGAAGAGATTACAGCGCTCGGCCGTCTATAGATTTGGCGCTTGCACAAAAGTCTGTATGGTTGCGCGCGCCGGCGATTGCGACTGCCAGGGGAAAGTATGTTCGAACTTATTGCTTTAGCTGCCTTTATTCTGGCCCTGTCCGCCTATCTCGGCAACCGCAGGACGACCGAGCGCCTTGGTGCCGAACTGGCCGCCCTCAAGGCGGAGGTCGTGGCGCTGAAGGCCGCGCCGGGCGATCGCGCTCCGGCCGAAGGAGCGACCGAGGCGCTTACGGCTGCGGACGAATTGCCGGCTGTGCCGGAGACGTTTGACCCGGAGACGCTGGACGATGCTGCCGCCGCCATGTCGGCCAGCGCGCGCGAAGGCGCCCGGACTTTCGGCGATTCAGAAGGAGCCGCGGCCGAAATCGAGGGCGAGGAGACGATCGCTGCCAGCACCGAAGCACCGCAGCCGGTTGCAACGGTACCCCGTCAGACCGAGAGCCTCGAGAGCCGCCTCGGCGCCCGTTGGGCGGTCTGGGTTGGCGGCATCGCGCTGGCGCTCGGTGGCGTCTTCATGGTCAAGTACTCGATCGACGCCGGCCTGCTGAGCCCGGCTGTTCGTCTGACGCTGGCCGCTTTGTTCGGCCTCCTGCTGATGGCCGCTGGCGAGGTCATCCGTCGGCGCGCCGTGCCCGTGATCGCCAACGAATTCCAGAATGCCATGATCCCCGGCATCCTGACGGCCGCCGGCGCCGTCACACTCTTCGGGGTCGCCTATGCCGCCTACGGCATCTACGACTATATCGGCACAGGCACGGCCTTCGTTCTCTTGGCGGCGATTTCGCTTGCGACTGTCGGCCTGTCGCTGCTGCATGGGCAGGCGCTCGCTGGCCTCGGCCTGCTTGCCTCGCTCGCAACGCCGCTGCTCGTCTCGAGCAATGAACCGCGCCCCTGGGTGCTCTTCGGCTTCCTCTCGATCGTGTGGCTCGCGACCTTGCTTGCGTCGCGCCTGCGCAGCTGGACCGTCGTTCCGACCTTGGCCAATGCGGGCGTCGGGCTTTGGGGCCTGGCCTACATCACCGCGGTCGCGCCATTCGAACCGCGGCCGGTCGCCTTTGCGCTGCTGGTGATGATCGTTGGCATCGGCCTCATCTGGCCGGGCGCCACGGAAGCGGCGCCTGCGCCCGAAGCGCCAGAAGGGGCCGAGCGACGCGGCGCCGTTGCCGGTCCCTGGGAGCGGCTGTTCATCCCGCCCCATGCGGCCATCTCCATTTCGGCTGCCGTCGCCGCCACCGTGCTTGCGCTCCTTCTCATCAGCCCGGCCGTGGCCGCGGTCAAATATCCGGTGACGGAGTTTGCCGTCGTCATTGCGGCGCTGGCAGCCCTGGGGGCCTGGCGGCCGACGGCGGTCTATCCCGCCGCGCTTTCGGCGGTCGGCGCTGTCGCTGGCGTCTGGAGCCTGACGGCGCTGAGCGGTGTGCTCGCCTATCTCGATCCTTCACTGGCCGATGCCCTTCCGGCTGTCGTCCTGCCCGGGCGCACCGCCATGTTCACCGCTATGTTGCTTGCTGCGCTGTTTATCGGCCTCGGTGGTTTCGTGTTATCACGCCGGCTCGTCGCCCATCCTCAATATTCGACGCTCTGGGCGGGCATTGCCGCGGTCGTTCCGATCGCGCTTGTCGCCATGTCGTTCCTGATGACCGGCAACTATTCCTTCGACCTGCCGCACGGCCTGTTCTCGCTCGTCGCCGGGGCGGCGCTGCTGGCGTTAGCGGACTGGCTCTACCGCCGCGACGGCGCGGCAGAGGCGCGCGATACGGCGGCCGGCTTGCTGGTGGGCGGCTCGTTCGCCCTCTTCGTGCTTGCCCTCCATGCCTGGACGGACGGGCTGGTCACGACGCTTGCGATCGCCGTGCTCGGCACCGCCTACACACTCGCGACCCGCGTCCGCACCTGGCCGATCCTGCCGTGGATGACCGGCGCGGCGGCCATCGTCGTTCTGGGGCGCATCGCCTGGGAACCGACGATCGTCGGTGCCGGCAATCTTGGCACGACGCCTGTCTTCAATGCCTTGCTGCCGGGTTACGGCGTTCCCGCCGTGCTGCTTGCAGGCTCCGCCTATTTCCTGAGATCCTGGCCCGGCACGCGGGTGCGCAACCTTTTACAGGCGCTCGCCAGCCTCTTCGTGTTGCTGACGCTCGCGATCCTGGTGCGCCACGCGATGAACGGCGGCGTGCTCGACAGCGCTGTGCCGACGCTCGGCGAGCAGTCGATCTACACGCTGCTGGCAATCGGCGCCTCGGCGATCTTCATGAGCCTCGACATGCAGTCGCCGAGCCCGGTCTTCCGCTATGGCGGTATGGGCCTCGGCGTGCTTTCGATGCTGTCGGTGCTTTCGGCACATCTCCTCGGCCTCAACCCCTATTTCAGCGGCGAACTGCTTGGACGTATTCCGTTCTTCGATCTGCTGTTGATCGGCTATCTGCTGCCGGGGCTCGGCTATGCCGGCCTTGCCTGGTATGCGCGCGACAAGCGGCCCTTGCCCTATGTCATGGCGCTTGCCGTCAGCGGCGCGGTGCTTGCCTTCGCCTGGGCGAGCCTCACGGTCCGCCGTGTCTGGCAGGGGGAAAACATCGCGGAGTGGAAGGGCTTCCTGCAGGGCGAGACCTACACCTACTCGGTCGTCTGGCTGCTGCTCGGCGTGCTGCTGCTGGTGCTGGGCTCGCGCTTCCACGCCAAGAGCATCCGCATCGCTTCGGCCGTTCTCGTCTTCGTCGCCGTGCTGAAGGTGTTCCTGATCGACATGTCCAACCTCGAAGGTTTCCTCCGGGCTCTGTCCTTCATCGGCCTTGGCGGGGTATTGATCGGAATAGGGCTCTTCTACCAGAAGATCCTGTCCGGCGTTGTCGCTGCACCGACGGCGCCGGCAAAGCCTGCCGAACAGCAATAGGAAAGCATGACAGAGATTTCGAAACTCGCGGCCGCCTTCGCGCCGCATGAGGAGCTTGCTGCAGCGCTGCTGCCGCATGCCTTTGCCGCCGATGACGGCTCGCACGATGCCGCGCATCTGATCCGGGTCTGGAAGAATGCCGCCCGCATCCAGGCGGAGGAGGGCGGAAACGCGCGTTTGCTCGCCGCCGCGGTGCTGCTGCATGACTGCGTCTCGGTCGAGAAGAATTCGCCCTTGCGCACCCAGGCATCGCGACTGGCGGCTGAGAAGGCGGCGGGCATTCTGAAAGATCTCGGTTGGGGCGCGGATGAGATTGCCGCGGTGGCGCACGCCATCCTGACGCACAGCTTCTCGGCCAACATCCCGCCGGAAACGCTGGAGGCGAAGATCCTTCAGGATGCCGATCGGCTGGATGCGATCGGCATGGTCGGCGCTGCCCGCTGTTTCTATATCGCCGGACGCATGGGCAGCGGCCTTTACGACCCGCTCGATCCATTGGCCGAGGCGCGGGCGCTCGACGACAAGGCGTTCGCCATCGATCATTTCGAGACCAAACTTTTCCGGCTGGCCGACGGCTTCAAGACCAAGGCCGGGCGCCGGCTCGCCACGGAACGCGAGCAGCGGCTGCGCGACGTGCTTGCCATGATGCTCGATGAAATCTAGTTGCCGGGAAGGGCGCGACGCGCTTCTTTGTGCGGGTGTGTAGATTGCACCGGAACATTTCTCCGTTTCCATCAATCCGAGAAATGATCTAGGCCTTTCAACACATTGTGCCGCGCTGATGAATCGGATCGTCAGGCACGTGAATCAGTTTCTGAAGACGAGGGAAGTGCCCATGAAGGTGACCGGTCTCAACATTCATCCGCTAAAGAGCGGTCGCGCGATTGCCCGCGAGACGGTCTCGGTCAATCTCGACGGTGTCGAGGGCGATCGGCGCTTCATGTTGGTGGAACCGGACGGGCGCTTCATCACCCAGCGCGAATTGCAACTGCTGGCGCAGGTCGAGGCGAGCCACATCGATGGCGGCGTACATCTGAAGATGGGTGACCGGGAGATCTCGATTCGCTTCGATCCCGACCGCCGGCTGAACGTCGTCGTCTGGGGCAGCGAAGTCGATGCAGCCGTGTCGGACGAAACGACGGACGAGGTCCTCTCCTCATGGTTTGGTCGCCCGGTCAGGCTCGCCCATATGGATGCCTCGGCCGAGCGCCATGTCGGCGCCGAATGGGCGGGTACCGCCGCGCCCGTCGGCTTTGCCGATGGCTTTCCGGTGTTGATTACGACGACAGGTTCGCTCGCCGACCTCAACCGGACGCTTGCCGAAAAGGGACAGGAGCCCGTCGGCATGGATCGTTTCCGCACCAATATCCTCGTCGATTGCGATGACGCCTGGGATGAAGACTTCTGGGAAAGCGTCGAGATCGGTGGCATCCGCTTCGATCTCGTCAAACCCTGCGCCCGTTGCATCATGACCACGCAGGACCAGGTGACCGGCGAGCGCATCGGCGGCAACCCGATCCAGGGGCTCGCGGAAAAACGCATGTCCTCTGACCGGCGTGTGCCCGGCGTGCTCTTCGGCTGGAACGCGGCGCCGCGCAGCGAAGGCACCGTGAAGCTCGGCGACGCGGTCAAGATCATCGGCCGACGCGGCGAGCGCTGGCCGATGAAGGTGCGTGCTTCGGCTTAATTCAGAAGCATTCCGGACAGAAAACCGCTTCGCACTTTCCCCGGATGGGCTTGGCTCTCACGCCCAGGGCGTGATGCCGAGAAGTTTGGCACCGAGATCCGAGAGGCTGGCGGGGGAAGCGTTGTGCTTTTCCCATTCGCGCGGATCGCCGGGGAAGGCGTCGCGCTTCGGATGATCGAGCTCGCGCCACAGCCGCACCCGCTCCTCGCGCTCGGCGACATTCTCCCATTCCGCCGGATGCATCGAGATGTATTGCGCCATGCGCACGCGGCCATCGGAGTGATTGGGGCGCACGCCATGGGCAAGCAGGCTGTTGAAGATCATCAGGTCGCCGGCCTCCATCTCGATGTTGACCGTTGAAAGACCGGTCATGTCGGGGTGCATCGGGTCGCGGTCGGTGCTTTGAGTCTTCTCCCAGCTTTCGAAGTTTTCGAACAGTTCCGGCACGCACTGGAAGCCGCCGACGTCGCCGTCCTGCTTTTTCAGACTGAGCACGCCCTGAACGCCGATCGGCAGCGGCCGGATCGAGGTGTCGACGTCCCAGTGAATGAAGCCGTTGGGATTGCCCTTCACCTTTTTCGGCGGATTGAGGTTGGCGCGGTCGATCGTCACCCACAGGTCCTCGCGGTCCCAGATGTCGACGAAGGCGCCGTAGATGCGCGGCTCCTGGCGATTGTCCCAGAGATACTGGTGATTGTAGATCTCCAGCATGCCGGTGTTGTTGAGTTCCTTCATCTTGTGCTCGCGTCGCTGCGGCGCGTACCAGGTCGAGGGATCGTTCGGATCCTTCTCGTCGAAGCGCCAGAGCAGATCGACGAGGCGCTCGACATTGGCCGGCGCTACCGCCTGGCGGACGATGACATAGCCCTTGGTCACCCAGTGCTGCCAGTCCGCTTCCGACAGCACGCGCAAAGGCAGCCGCTTCTTGATGTCCTTCAGTTGAATGTCGAGATGGGCTGCCGTCGGATGGCTGTCTCTGAGTGGCTGCATGGGTATCTCCTCGCCTGGCATGTTTGATGGGTGATGGAGAAAACCTAGCCCTTTTGCCGGTGCCGCTGTTGCACGCAGCCTGCCAAAATTGATACTATTCTGGCTTCTAAGGGGGAAGTGGCGCAACATGAAGGCTGTTTTGCAGAAGATATCGAGGCCGACCAATGCCTCATCCATCCTGCTCGACCGCCGGCTCGACGATGCCATCCCGTTCCAATGGCACCATCATCCCGAGTTCGAACTGACGCTGACCCTCAACTCGCGTGGCCAGCGTTTCATCGGCGACCATATCGGCGCCTATGACGACGACGACCTCGTGCTCGTCGGTTCCAACCTGCCGCACACCTGGCATTCCGCCGGCAAGCTCGAGGGGGCGGAGCCGCACGTGGCGCTGGTGCTCTGGTTTCATCCGGAATGGGTGGAGCGCCTGGAGGAGGGCTTCGTCGAACTCGCCGGCGTCAAGGCGATGTTCGAGCGTTCGGCCCCGGGGCTGCAATTCTCAGCGGACGTGGCCGCCCGTGTCAGGCCGCTGTTTGAAGGGTTGCGCCGGTTGGCGCCGGAGGAGCGGCTGCCAGATGTTCTGTCGATGCTGACGATCCTGGCGCGCGAGCAGGCGGTCACACCGCTCTCGAGCCGGGTCGTCACGCCGTCGGGTCGATCGGTCGATCGCGGCCGCCTCGACCGGGTGCTCGACCATATCCATCTGCATTACGCCGAAAACCCGTCGATGGACGAACTCGCCGATCTGGCAGCACTCAGCCTCTCCGGCCTGCATCGCCTGTTCCTGCGCCACCTCAACATGCCGGTCTCGGAATATCTGATGCGGCTGCGGATCGGCGAGGCCTGCGCGCTGCTCAGTGGTTCGGCGCGCTCGATCGCCCATATCGCCGATGCCGTCGGCTACCGTTCGCTTGCCAACTTCAATCGTCAGTTCAAGGCCGCCAAGGGCATGACGCCCCGAGCGTTTCGCGACCGGTTCCGCAGCGCCGCTTGATCAAGGCATCAATTCCGGTGATTGCGGCGTCAATTTAATTGGCTTTTATCTGTTTTAGCAGCCGCATAGGATCGCGCTCCATCAATCGGAGAGATTCCATGTCCGCTGTTTCCGGAGCATCCGCGCCGTCCAGTGCCCGCCAGGAGATGCCCTGGCTGATCATTGCGGCCGGCTCGGTCGTCGCGATGCTCACCTTCGGCCCGCGCTCGGCGATGGGCTTTTTCCAGCTGCCGATGCTTGCCGATACCGGCTGGGACCGGACGACCTTCGGCCTTGCCATGGCGCTGCAGAACCTCTGCTGGGGCCTGAGCCAGCCGTTTTTCGGTGCGATCGCGGACAAGTTCGGTACGTGGCGAGTGCTTGCCATGTCGGGCCTTCTCTACGCAGCAGGCCTGTTCATCATGGCCTTTGCCGATGCGCCGATCTGGCTGCACATCGGCGGCGGCGTGCTCGTCGGCATGGCGGTGGGCTCCGGCTCCTTCGGCATTCTGCTCTCCGCCTTTGCCCGCAATGTCACGCCGCATCAGCGCTCGCTTGCCTTCGGCATCTGCACGGCGGCCGGTTCGGCCGGCATGTTCCTGTTCGCGCCTCTCAGCCAGGGCCTGATCTCCGCCTATGGCTGGTCGGACAGCCTGGTCTATCTCGGTGTCCTCATGCTGCTGGTGCCGTTCTTCGCGATCCCGCTGCGCGGCAACGCGTCCTCCGGCCGCCAGAGCGAGGCTCAGTACAAGCAGTCGATCGGCGAGGCGCTGAAGGAAGCGCTTGGCCACAAGAGCTACCTGCTCTTGGTTTCAGGCTTCTTCGTCTGCGGCTACCAGGTTGCCTTCATCACCGCGCACTTCCCGGCCTATATCGGCGATATCGGCATCGACGCGCGTTACGCGGTGATTGCGCTGGCGCTGATCGGCTTCTTCAACATCATCGGTTCGCTGTCGGCAGGCTTCATCGCCCAGCGTTATTCGAAGCCCTATTTCCTGGCGCTGATCTATATCGCGCGTTCGGTGGCGGTGACGGCCTTCCTGCTTTTGCCGCAGACGCCGACCTCGGTCATCGTCTTTGCCATTGTCATGGGCCTGCTCTGGCTTTCGACGGTGCCGCCGACCAATGCGCTGGTCGCGATCATGTTCGGCACACGGCACCTCGGCCTGCTCGGCGGCATCGTCTTCCTGTCGCACCAGGTCGGCTCGTTCCTGGGTGTGTGGATGGGCGGCTACCTCTACGACCACTTCGGTTCCTACGATCCGGTGTGGTGGCTCGGCGTAGCGCTTGGCATCTTCGCGGCAATCGTCCATTGGCCGATCGAGGAGAAAGGCGTGGCACGCCCCGCCATGGGCTGAACGCAAACGAAAATCAGAGGCGCCGCGAAAAGCGGCGCTTCTATTCTTGAATTCTGTCACAAAACTTTCTAAATCAACCCATGCGGCTTTGCCGCTTTTGTTTTGGTTCAATTATGCTCAGATTGAGCATAATTGAAGAGCCGCCCAGGAAGAGGGGCGGAGAGGAGATGTCGATGACGCGCCTTGCACCCCGCACCGCGACCGTGGCGAAACCGGTTTTTGTCAGCGCCGCTGAGCGCTTCGGCATCATCGAAAGACCCGAGCTTGCCTTTACGCCGGCGGTCGCGCGCGAAACCGAGCATCTTTACGAGAAGGTCAAGGATTTCATTCCGGCGATCGAGTGGCCGGTCTATGCGCCCTATGTGCACGCCATCAACCGGCTGAAGAAGGAGCGCAACGCCGTCATCCTCGCGCATAATTACCAGACACCGGATATCTTCCACTGCGTTGCCGATATCGTCGGCGACTCGCTGCAGCTGGCGCGCGATGCCGCCAAGGTCGATGCCGAGATCATCATCCAGTGCGGCGTGCACTTCATGGCCGAAACCTCCAAGCTGCTGAGCCCGGAAAAGACCGTGCTGATCCCCGACGCCAAGGCAGGTTGCTCGCTATCGGAATCGATCACCGGCGCCGATGTCCGCCTGTTGAAGCAGCGCTACCCTGGCGTTCCCGTCGTCACCTATGTCAACACGTCTGCCGACGTGAAGGCCGAGACCGACATCTGCTGCACCTCGTCGAACGTGCTCGATGTCGTCGAGAGCCTGGAATCCGATACGGTTCTCTGCATCCCTGACGAATATTTGGCGATGAACGTCGCGCGCCAGACCAACAAGAAGATCCTGACCTGGAAGGGCCACTGCGAGGTGCACGAGCGCTTCACCGCCGCCGAACTGCTCGCCTACAAGGAAGCCAATCCGGGCATCGAGATCATCGGCCATCCGGAATGCCATCCGGACGTAATCGCCGTCTGCGACTTCGCCGGCTCGACGTCGGGCATGATCAACTACGTCAAGGACAACCGCCCGTCGAAGGTGCTGCTCGTCACCGAATGCTCGATGGCGTCGAACATCCAGGCGGAGATCGAAGGCGTCGAGTTCGTCAAACCGTGCAATCTCTGTCCGCACATGAAGCGCATCACGCTGCCGAAGATCCTCGACAGCCTGCTGACCATGACGGAAGAGGTTCTCGTCGATCCCGCGATTGCCGATCGCGCCCGCCTTGCGGTCGAGCGCATGGTGAACCTCAAGCAGTAACAATTTCAACCGGCTCACACCGGATGCAGGCATGCGCATTGGAGGAGAATGAATCATGCTGACCGACCATTTCCGCCCGCAATCCTTCAACGGGATTGACGACATCGTCATCGTCGGTGGCGGCCTGGCCGGCCTCTTCTGCGCGCTGAAGCTGAGCCCGAGGCCGGTGACGATCCTTGCCGCAGCCCCGATCGGCCATGGCGCCTCGTCGGCCTGGGCGCAAGGGGGGATTGCCGCCGCCATGAGCCCCGGCGACACCTTCGAAAAACACGTCGCCGATACGCTTGCCGCCGGTGCCGGCATCGTCGACGAGAAGATGACGCGCATGATGGTGGCCGAAGGCCCGGCGCGCATTCACGATCTGCTCGACTATGGCGTGCCATTCGACCGGGATCTCGAAGGCAAGCTGCTGCTCTCGCGTGAGGCGGCGCATTCCGAGCGCCGCATCGTCCGCGTCAAGGGCGACATGGCCGGCAAGGCGATCATGGAAGCGCTGATTGCCGCCGTCCGCCGGACGCCGTCGATCCGCGTGATCGAAGGCTATGTGGTCGAGGAGTTGGTGCGCGAAGGCCGGTTCATCTCCGGCGTCATTGCGCGCCCGGATGCCGGACAGTCGAAGAAGCGCGTGGCTTTCCCGGCCCGCGCCGTCGTGCTCTGCTCCGGTGGCGTTGGCCACCTCTATGCGGTCACCACCAACCCGTGGGAGGCCTGCGGGCAGGGGCTCGGCATGGCTGCGCGTGCAGGCGCTATCATCGCCGATCCGGAATTCGTGCAGTTCCACCCGACCGCTATCAACATCGGCAAGGACCCGGCGCCGCTTGCGACCGAGGCGCTGCGCGGTGACGGCGCCCAGCTTCTGAACGCCGCCGGCCATCGCTTCATGCTGGACATCCATCCGGACGGCGAGCTGGCGCCGCGCGATATCGTTTCGCGCGGGGTCTTCGCCGAAGTCCAGGCCGGACGCGGCGCTTTCCTCGATTGCACCAAGGCGGTCGGCAAGCATTTCCCCGAGATGTTCCCGACCGTTTATGCCTCCTGCATGGCGGCCGGGATCGATCCGGTGACGCAGCCGATCCCGGTCGTGCCGGCGGTCCACTATCACATGGGCGGCGTGCTCACCGATGCCGAAGGTCGCACCTCGATCGATGGCCTCTGGGCAGCCGGCGAGGTGACCTCGACCGGCGTGCACGGCGCAAACCGCCTTGCCTCCAACTCGCTGCTCGAAGCCGTGGTCTTTGCCGCGCGTATTGCCGAAAACATCAAGGGCACGCTGCCGACACCCCAGTTGGCCGAATGGGGCGACAATGCCGGCGAGAACGACGATCCGGTGACGGTCGAAGACAGCCCTCAGCTGACGATCCTGCGCAAGGTCATGAGCGACTGCGTCGGTGTGATCCGCACGCGCGAAAGCCTGGTGCGGGCGATCCGCGAGATCCAGCAGCTCGAGCGCGACAACACCCGCATGCGCTTCACCAACATCATCACGACCGCCAAGCTGATCGCCGTCGGCGCGCTGCGGCGCACCGAAAGCCGCGGCGGTCACTTCCGCGCCGACTGCCCGCAGGAACGCCCGGAATGGCGTCGCCGCACCTATCTGACGCTCGCTGAGGCCAATCGCCTGGCGCGTGAACTGGCAGAGACGGAAGCAGCCTGAGGCAGCCAGGTCGGCCGCTTTCGAATTGAACCTTGGAATGAGTGACACGATGACAGCAGCCCTCCGCCCCGAACTGCCCGCACTGATGATCGAGGATCAGGTGCGCGCGGCACTGCTTGAGGATCTCGGCCGCGCCGGCGATATCACGACGCTTTCGACGATCGGGCCGGACCTGACGGCAACGGCCGGTATGAATGCGCGCGATCCCGGCGTCATTGCCGGACTGGAGCTCGCGCGTGCAGCCTTCCGTCTGGTCGATCCGTCGATCCGCTTCGAAGCCCTGGTGGCGGACGGCGACCGGGTCAAACCGGATACGGCAATCGCCCGGATCTCCGGTCGCGCTCGCGGCCTGCTGTCGGCCGAACGCGTCGGCCTCAACTTCCTCATGCATCTCTCGGGCATCGCCACCTATACGGCGAAATTCGCCGACGAGATCGCCCACACGCGTGCGAAGGTCTGCTGCACCCGCAAGACTATCCCGGGCCTGCGTGCGCTGGAGAAATACGCTGTGCGTCTGGGCGGCGGCTCCAATCACCGCTACGGGCTGGATGACGCGGTGCTGATCAAGGACAACCACATCGCCGTTTCCGGCGGTGTCGCCAGCGCCGTCCACGCGGCGCGCGCCTATTGCGGCCATCTCGTCAAGATCGAGATCGAAGTCGATGGCCTCGACCAGATGCGCGAGGCGCTGACGGCCCAACCCGACGTCATCCTGCTCGACAACATGGGGCCAGACTTGCTCCGCGAGGCCGTTGCGATCAACCGGGCGCACTGGCAGCTCTCTGCCGACGTCTATGCGGTCGATGCGCGCCGGACCCGGTTGGAGGCTTCAGGCAACGTCAAGATCGATACGGTGCGGGCAATCGCCGAGAGCGGCATCGACTACATCTCGACCTCGAAGATCACGATGGCGGCACCAACGCTCGACATCGGTCTCGACATCGCCATCAACAAATAGCCAGAGAAAAGATCAACGCTGCATGATGAAGGGGCAGGAGAAGCGTTCGCCAACGGTGATCTGCGTGCCGCAATCATAGCGGCAGGTCCGGAACTGCCCGTTCGTGTCCTGACTGTTGAGATTGCAGATGGTGGTCTGCGGCTGCATGCCACCACCCTGCTGGTTCTTGAAGTAGTCGGGCATCTTCGGCTTCTCGTCGGTTCCCGATTGCGGCGAGGTGCCGAGCAGCGACGTCAAAAAGGCCAGTGCGAGCAGCATGGTTGTCACCTCGTCGTAAATATCGGGTCGTTCGGCGGCAGGTGGCGACTGTCCGGCCTCGTCCCGCAGCACCTATCATAGCATCATCCCTCCTATGTAGGGCGTGCCGTCGGATGTTTTTAGATGCCGGTCCCGCTCAGGGATTGGTGGCTACGGTCATCGCCCGCCGACCTTGAGCCCCGGGGCGGGGCGCTCTTCGAGGATCTGACGGCGGAAACGGAAGAGGGCCGCCGGCCGCCCACCGGTCGAAGAGAGAGTCATGCCCGTCGGCTCGACCAACTCGGCCCCTTCGACGAGGCGGCGGAAGTTCTGCTTGTGCAGGTGGCGCCCGGAGATCGCCTCGACGGTTGCCTGCAGATCGGTCAGCGTGAACTCGGGCGGCATCAGCTCGAAGACGACCGGCCGATATTTAATCTTGCCGCGCAGCCTCGCCATTGCGGTGGCGACGATGCGGCGATGGTCGTGGCGCATTGCCAGCCCGACGGTCAGAATGTCGCTGCCGTTGCCGCGGCCGTCGATGGCCGCCTCGGGCACGAGCCCCGCCTCGTAGAGCAGCTCATAACGCTCGAGCACGCGCTCCTCGTCCCAGGGAAAATCGCCGAGGCCGAACGCCAGGCGAATGCGCGCCCGGCGCCCGGCAATCCGGGCGGCCTGCTCGTCGCCGGACACGCCGGTCTCCCAGCGGGCAAGTGCTGGCAGTATTGCCTGGTCGAGCACCGCCGGGCGTCCCTGCCGCCAGTCTTCCCAGGGCAGGTAGCCGTACCAGTCGCGCCAGTGCGCGCCGGCCTCGGCCAGCCGCTCGGTATTCTCGGCATCGGTTCTGGTCAGCGCCAGATAGCCGACCGAGACCATGTGCTTGCCCTCTTCGCCCGGCAGCCGCTGGCGGCCGCGATCGCCGAAGGTGTAGAGCTGCTCGATGTAGCCGAGCTTCAGCGCCGTGCGCTTCTCGACGCGATCGCGCAGACTCGTCTCAAAGGTCCGGTGGAGCGCCGGATCGAAGGGGCCAAAGGGCAGGCTGTCGCGCGCGTCGCCGTCGCTTTCACTGACGGCGAGGATGCGCGGGCTGCGGTTGACCACGGCGACGATCGCCGCATTGAGGCCGATCTCGACCGTTGTCGGCTGTGTCTCAATCGGCAACGGCTGCTCCTTCGAAAGCAAGCGGCAGAAGGAACGGTGCGTTGCCGTCGGCATCCGCGCCGCGACCGATCGCGCGAACGGCGGCGACGAGCCGGCCGTTGCGCTCGAGTACGGCGTCACCGATCTCGACAAGTCGACTGTTGGGGGTCGCAAAGGGCGAGGCTCGGCGCAGCCGTTGCACCAGTTGCGTGTCGTCCTGGTCCGGCTCGGCCGCCAGCGCGGCGATGAGGGCGGCTGCGGGCGAGCGGGAGACGCCCATCCAGCAATGAACGAGGAGCGGCCGTGCGCGGTCCCATTCGCGCGCAAAGGCGACGATCTGCCGGACATGGTCTTCCTGCGGCGCGATGAGGTCGCCGGTGCCGGCAAAGGTGATGTCGTTCATGCCGAGCGTGAGATGCCGCGCCTTGGCGATGACGCCGGGGCGATGAAAGTCCTGGCCCTTGGCAACGAGGCTGATCATCTCCGTGCAGCCATGTCGGACGGCCATTTCGGCGATGCGGGAAAGCGGTGAAACGATGATGTCGGGCATGTCAGATTTCCGCGCGTGAAGGCAGGCGCTGCGCTTCCAGCGCCAGGAACCGCTCGGTGAACAACCGCTGCGCCTCGACCGCCGGCACGGGATCGATCAGCAGCGTCTCGCGGGTGATGCCGCGCGGCTGGCCGAAGAATTTTCGCGCTTCCTCGACCGAGAAGCCGGCAAGCACGGTCGCTTCGAAATAGGCGGCGACATGGTCGGCCTTCTTGATCTTGTCCTTCAATTCCTTGGAGCAATGCGGCGGCAGGCCGAAACGGAGATGGATGGCGCTTTCCAGCCGCTTCTCGACCGATTTGTAGCCGCCGCCGACCACCGCCTTGAACGGCGAGATCATGTCGCCGATCACGTATTCCGGCGCGTCGTGCAAAAGCGCCAACAGGCAATCGTCGCTGCTGCATTTGTTGCTGCGGCGAAAAATGTCCTCGACCATCAGGCTGTGCTGGGCGACCGAGAAAGCATGGTCGCCGGCGGTCTGCCCGTTCCAGCGGGCGACGCGCGCGAGACCGTGGGCGATATCGCCGATCTCGACGTCGAGCGGCGACGGGTCGAGCAGGTCCAGCCGGCGGCCGGAGAGCATGCGCTGCCAGGCGCGGGCCGTCGTCACGCGCTCGCCTCGTCGGCAGACGTCGGGAAGGTGAGCCCGGCCCATTCGGGCAGGACCAATGTCACCAGCACGTCGCCGGCAAGCAGCGGGATGCCGTTCGCCATCGCTTCGCCGGCCTTGTCGATGCGCACGATCGCGAGTGCCGACTTGCCCTGTACCGTGCCGAGCGTGCCGATCGACTTGTCGTTCGCGGTGATCGTCGTTCCCGTCGGGGGAAGGGCGGCGTCGGCAGAAACGATCACGACCCGGCGGCGCGGCGTGCTGCGGTGCTGCATGCGCGACACCACTTCCTGGCCGACATAGCAGCCCTTCTTGAAGGAAAGACCGCCGTTCTTGTCCATGAGCACATCATGGGGGAAGGCGTCCTGCACCGCATAATCGGCGCCGGCATTGGCAATGCCCGCCGCGATCCGCAGGCGTTCGAGGTCTTCTGCGCCGGCCGTGTCGCCGGTGGCTTCCCCATAGGCGCGAAAGAGCGCGATGCCCGCCTTCTCGAAACGGTGGTCGCGATAGGCATCTGTCGGTGCTGCTTCGTCGAATATCACGGTAACGGCGTCGGATGTCTTGATCGAAAGCTCCACTGCCGAGCGAAGCTTGTACATCGTCAGGCGCTTCAGCAGCGCTTCGGCCTGGTCATGTGCCGTTTCCAACCGTAGGCCGTCGCCGTCGCGGGAGATCAGGAACTCGAACAGGATCTTGCCCTGTGGCGTCAACAGAGCGCCGGGACGTGCCTCGTCGGGCGCAAGCGCGTCGAGGTCGGTGGTGATCAGTCCCTGGAGAAGATCTTCGGCGTCCTTGCCGGAAATGGCGACGATCGCGCGATCGTCGAGGCGAACTCTGGGCATCGTTCGAATCCTGTTCGACGGGAGGGGAGAATCCCGCGCTAACCTAGCAAACGATCACCTGGATGGCCGCGGCCGACTCGGGCCCCGGTCCCACCGGCGATCTCTTGGCGAAGAGGTAGGATGTTCGGCGATGATCGGCAAGCAGGTCGCCGGCGCTCAGTCGCCGGCGATGAAGAATTTCCACTTGCCATCCGGCATGATGCCGACGCGATAGAAGTTGTAGCTGCCGAATTCTTCCATGTCGGCAAAGTCGCCGGCGGTGACCAGCCGGAACAGGTCGACCTTTTCCGGTGCGGTCAGTGTCGAAAGCTTCTTTTCCGCGAAATAGGGCCAGACATAGACCTCCTGCGGCGTGCCCTTGTCCACCAGCACGAAGCCGGTCGACAGCACGTCGAGCAGGATCGCGAGGATTTCGACGCCTTCCTGGTCGCCCGAAAGGCTCTTCAAGATCGAGACCGGGTCTTCGTCGCCGGTGACGCCGGTGACCTGGGTCTGGTTCGGGCCCTTGCCGAGCAGCGAGCGCAGCCGCTCGATATCGCCGGAAGCCGCTGCCTCGACGATCAGCTCACGCATGCGGGCGACCGGCGCTGGGATCTTGGAGACGTCGGTCAGCACTTCGACAGGCCCGGTCTGCTCCGGCTCTTCGGCTTCGGGAGCGTCTTCCTTGGTGGCTGTCGCCGACTTGTTGATCAGCGGATCGGGCATCGGGATTTCGAGCGGAAGCTTCTCTTCCTCATCCGGTTGTTCGGCAACGGGTTCGGCTACGGGCGGCGTCGCTTTCTGGTCGCCGGCGGCAGGCTGTTGCTCGGCCGGGACGGGTTGTGGCGCGCCCTGCAATTCGCTGAGAGCGAAGGCGGGAGAAACCGCTGCCGGGGTGGTCAAGGCGACACCGGCCAACAGCAGTGTAGCGAGGCGAACCGGAAGGGTCCGGTTTGCGAGATTCCGATGCATCGGGCAGTCCTGATATTACTGAATCGTGCGCTGGGGCGAGAACTCGCCGGCGAGCACGCGCTCGCGAAGCGAATTGAGCATTGCTTCGGCGCCGTCTTCGCCATGAAGCCGAACGGTTTCCCGCATGGCAAGGGCAATGGCTGCATCGGCGATGATTTCCGGCTCGATACCGTCGGCCATTCCGTCCGCCCAGGCCTCGCTCTGGTGTTCCAGCGCAGCCTGCATTTTCTCGTGGACGATCATGTCATCGATGTCGGTCAGGCTTGGTTCCATCATTCGTTCCATGCGACTTCCATTGTGCAAGCGGTTCATTTTATGGCCGTTCGGCTGAACTCCGACTGAACGGCCGTGACGGACTCGCCACTTCTTACCACTCTCTTAACGAACTTAGCAGCCTTTTCCCGAAACGACACGGGGTCGTGAGAAAAGAGGTTAATTTATTGCTAATTTCCAAAGCGGGCGACGATTTCTGACGCAAGTGTTGCCCCTTCGGCACGATATCGCTGTTCGGCGACGATCGCAGGCCCCGTGCAGCTCGTATAGACGGATGCGAAGGTGCGATACCCGCGGTTGAAGGCGGCCGTCATCCGCTCGCGCCGTTTGATTTCGGTGGCGGTTTCCTTGTCGATCAGTTCCTGCATCGAGCGGCGCCAGACATCCTCCGGTTCCTTGACGCAGAGATTGCGGAGGTAGTGCACGGAGCCGAGGATCTCGGACAGCCGAACCAGCCGCTGGTCATAGGGCGTCGGCTTTTCCTCCACGGCGGCCGGGGCAGGGGCTGCGGTCTCGGTCTTGGCCGGCTCTTTCGTCGGTGATTTTTGCGCTGCCGCGCCAGTGGCGACTGTCAAGGCGATGCCGGCGAGCGTAAGCCTTGTAAGGATCGGGACAGGGATCATGATTTCACCAAGCCCGAATTGGCGGCGGTTTCAAGGCCGTTGCCTGATGTCGCGGCGTTCGCTCCGGCGCCGGAGAGCCTTTCCACACATTCGCGCACGCTGTCGGGGATCGGCAGGGCGAAGATCTCGTCAGCCGTGAACCAGCCGAGCTCTGCGGCGTCGTCGCTGGCGACGGCAACTGCGTCGGCATCAGCCTCGGCCCTGAAGACCGACAGCAGGAAGTGTCGCCCTTCGGACTCCTTGCCCGGCAGATCGTAGACTTCGAACAGCACCGGATCGCACGCCTTGATGCCGGTTTCCTCGAGCAATTCGCGAAGTGCTGTCTCCGCCGGCGTCTCGCCCGCTTCCGCCCGGCCGCCCGGAAAGGCGTACATGTCGGCCGACGGCGGGTTGGCCCGGCGGACGAGCAGATAGCGGCTGTCGCGTTCGAGGATGACGGAGGAAGCAAGTTCGGGCTTGGTCGGCATCAGGGAATCAAATCGTCTCGGTAGCGTTGACCCATCCTACGTGAAGTGCCACATCGATGTCATGTGCGGACGTTTTGCGCTGACGGCGACACCCGACGAAATAATGGAATTGTTCAGCCTGCTGGAAAGCGACGACTTTCCGGCGCGCTTCAATATCGCGCCAACCCAGCCGATCATGGTTGTCGTGGCCGGCGAGCGTGCGGCACCCGGCAGCAACCTGCCGGAGCGCCGGGCGCTGCTCGTGCGCTGGGGCTTCATGCCGGGCTGGGTCAAGGACCCGCGCGACTTTCCACTGTTGATCAATGCGCGGGTCGAATCGGCAATCGAAAAGGCGTCGTTCCGTGCAGCCATGCGGCACCGGCGGGTCCTTGTGCCGGCCTCCGGCTTCTACGAATGGCGACGGCCGCCGAAGGGCAGCCGCGAGCCGTCGCAGGCCTATTGGGTGCGTCCGAGGAAGGGCGGCATCGTCGCCTTCGCCGGTTTGATGGAAACCTGGTCCTCGGCCGACGGCTCCGAGGTCGACACCGCGGCCATCCTGACGACGGCCGCCAACGCCTCGATCCGGCAGATCCATGACCGCATGCCGGTCGTCATCCAGCCCGAGGATTTTGCCCGCTGGCTGGACTGCAAGACGCAGGAGCCGCGCGAGGTTGCCGATCTCTTCGGCCCGGTCGCGGAGGACTACTTCGAGGCGATCCCGGTTTCGGACAAGGTCAACAAGGTCGTCAACACCGGGCCCGAAATCCAGGACGCCGTCACACCCAGGCCCGTCGCGGATGCCCAGCTAAAACGCAAGAGCAAGCCGACCGAGCCCGATGGCGGGCAGATGTCTCTCTTTTAAGGAAAAGAGCGTCGGAAGCGTCAGGCCGGCCGCTTGGTCAGCTTGCCAGCCGGCTTCGCCTTCACCTGCAGCGCTGCGGCAAGTACGGCCTTCAGGCCGAGTGGGCGATACTGTTCGACGAGGTTGGCGGATTTGACGATGTCTTTGGTCTTTGCGGCTTTCACTTGCACTCACTCCTTGATGCTTTCCCGAACCGGATACACTGCCGCTTTCGCACGTCTTCACGAAAGCGACGCTCCTCCTTGCTCTCCGGAGACAGGATTTCGTGGTGCGTTACCAACTACACCGCGAATCTGTTTTCCGCATGGCGATCTCAGATAAGCCTAATCATGACAAATCCATGACCGCGGAATCCTTTCGATAGTCGGCTGTACTTGCATGCGGCTGACCTCTTGACCGAAATCGGGTGACGCGCGATAAGTGAGGCCATG
Source organism: Ensifer sp. ENS09 (assembly GCF_014852425.1). Lineage (NCBI taxonomy): Bacteria > Pseudomonadati > Pseudomonadota > Alphaproteobacteria > Hyphomicrobiales > Rhizobiaceae > Ensifer > Ensifer sp. ENS09. Next base: position 280,300 of record NZ_JACVBP010000002.1, on the reverse strand, counting down.
AAAACGGTTATCTGCATTATCTGCCGGAACATTATTCGCTAGCGCTCCGCTGGCCTGGCCGTTTTCGTCTCCTAAAATCCAAGATGACAAACGCGCGGGCCTTCCGGGCGCGGTATTTTACGGTCGTATGCATCTTGGAGAATGGCAATGGGCGGAACGCCGACACTGAAGCTGTACAACACGCTGACGCGGGAGAAGATCGAGTTCAAGCCGATCGATCCCGACAACGTTCGCATGTATGTCTGCGGCCCGACGGTCTATGACTATGCCCATATCGGCAATGCCCGGCCGGTCATCGTCTTCGACGTTCTGTTCCGGCTGCTGCGTCATGTCTATGGCGCGGATCACGTCACTTATGCGCGCAACATCACCGACGTCGACGACAAGATCAACGCGCGGGCGCTGCGGGACTACCCGACCCTGCCGCTCAACGACGCGATCCGGCGGGTGACGGAGAAGACCGCAACCCAGTTTCTCGACGATGCCAAGGCGCTTGGCTGCCTTGACCCCGATGTCCAGCCGCGGGCCACCGACAACATCGCGCAGATGATCGACATCATCGAAAAGCTCATCGCCAAGGGCCACGCCTACCAGGCGGGTGGCGAGGTGCTGTTCGATACCAAGTCGATGGCCGATTACGGTCAGCTCTCGAAGCGCAATCTCGACGAACAGCAGGCCGGTGCCCGTGTCGCCGTCGAGGCGCATAAGAAGAGCCCGGGCGACTTCGTGTTGTGGAAGCTTTCTGGCGACAACGAACCGGGCTGGGAAAGCCCGTGGGGCAGGGGCCGTCCCGGCTGGCACATCGAGTGCTCGGCCATGAGCAGCCGCTACCTCGGCGAAGTCTTCGACATCCACGGCGGCGGGCTGGATCTGATCTTCCCGCACCATGAAAACGAGATTGCCCAGTCCCGTTGCGCTCACGGCACCGAGGTGATGGCGAATGTCTGGATGCACAACGGCTTCCTGCAGGTCGAAGGCCGCAAGATGTCGAAGTCCGAAGGCAACTTTGTCACCATCTACGAACTGCTGCACACGGAAAAGTTCGCCGGCCGCCAGTGGCCGGGCGATGTGCTGAGGCTCGCCATGCTGATGACGCACTATCGCGAACCGATCGATTTTTCGGTGAAGCGGTTGGAAGAAGCAGAGCATCTGCTCTCCAAGTGGCCGGTCCCAGGTGACGCCAAGGGTGAGGCCGATCCGGCCGTGGTCGCCGCACTTGCCGACGACCTCAACACGGTGGCGGCGGTCCAGGCGGTCCATGCGCTCGCCCAGAAGGCGGCGGCTGATCCGAAGCTGCTCGGGACCTTTGCCGCAAGTGCCGCGTTGATCGGCGTGGTGCCGCAGGCGGTCGAACTCGACGAGGGGCTGGTCCGCGACATCGACAGCCGCGTGCGGGCCCGTCTGGAACTGCTGAAGGCGAAGAACTTCGCGGAAGCCGACAAGATCCGCGACGATCTGCTGGCGCGCGGTGTTCAGCTCAAGGACGGCAAGGATCCGGCAACCGGCGAGCGGGTGACGACCTGGGATATCAAACGGTGACGGCTGCCTAGGCATAGAGCCCTGTCCGATCCATCTGATCGGTTCGGACACGGTATCTGAAAGGGCGGCGAAAAGTGGAGCGCATGCATGAAAGAGGAGTTCGTGCGATGATCGACCATACGGGCATTCCCGTCGCGGATTTCGACCGGGCGCAGTCGTTCTACGACAAGGCCTTTGCTCCGCTTGGTGCCTCCTTGCTGATGATGGTGCCGCTGGAACACACCGGCGGCCTCAAGGTGGGCGGTTATGGCCGCGAGCGGCCGGTCTTCTGGCTGCATGAGACGGCTGCAACGGGGCCGGGCCGGCACTACGCCTTTTCGGCGCGCAGTCGCGCCGAGGTCGATGCCTTCCATCAAGCGGCAATGGCCGCCGGCGGGCGTGACAACGGCAAGCCGGGGCTGAGACCGCACTACCACCCGGACTATTACGGGGCCTTCGTATTCGATCCCGACGGCAACAATATCGAAGCCGTCTGCCACGCGCCGGGCTGAGGAGAGATTGCGATGAGTCTGGACAACAGGCCCTATTACACAGGCGGTTGCCAGTGTGGCGCAGTGCGTTTTCGCATCAAGGGCAGGCTCGGCGATGCGTCGGTCTGTCATTGTCGCATGTGCCAGAAGGCCAGCGGCAATTTCTACCTGCCGCTGGTTTCCGTCGGCGGCGCGCATGTCACCTGGACGCGCGGCGAGCGCAAGCGCTACCAGTCGTCCAATTTCGGCTGGCGCGGTTTCTGCGGCGATTGCGGCACGCCGCTGACCTATGAGGCGCCCGACGGCATGGCATTGGCGATTGCCGCTTTCGACGAACCGCAGGGCATCACGCCAACGGTGCAATGGGGCATTGAAAGCAAGTTGCCCTATACCGACCACGTGGCCGCGCTGCCCGGTGTTCACACGATGGAAGACCCGGACGCCGTGGAGTTCCTGGAGAAACTCGTTTGCTATCAGCATCCCGACCATGACACCGAGACCTGGCCCCCGGAGGAGAAGCGATGACCGAAAACGTTCGAACAGGTGGATGCCAATGCGGCGCGGTCCGCTTCCGGATCAAGGGGGAACTCGGGCGCGCGTCGATCTGCCATTGCCGCATGTGCCAGAAGCAATTCGGTTCATTCTTCTCGGCGCTGGTGACGGCGCCGAAGGATGGTGTCGAATGGGTGCGGGACGAGCCGAGCTACTTCCAGTCCTCGGTCAACATCGACCGCGGCTTTTGCCCGAAATGCGGAACGCCGATGACCTACCGGCATCCGGGCGGCCTCGAGATCGCCATCGGCACCTTCGACGATCGTTCCGATCTTGCGCCGAAAATCCAGGTCAACCACGCTTCGCGTCTGCCCTGGGTCGAGACGATCTTCGAGCAGCCGGTGCTTGAGGATCAGGATTTCTACGCCAGGCAGGAAAGCATCATCTCGTTCCAGCACCCGGACCACGAGACCGACCAATGGCATCCTTCGGGAGCATTCCGGTGACCATCGCGCGCATCTATACGGGCGGATGCCAATGCGGCGCCGTGCGCTACCGCGCCGAGGGCGTGCTTTCGGACCCGCATATCTGTCATTGTCGCATGTGCCAGAAGGCGACCGGCAACTACTTCATGCCGCTCGCCAATGCGTCCCGCGACACGTTCGACATCACCCGCGGCCAGCCGTCCTGGTTCCGCTCGTCGCATCTGGTGCGCCGAGGCTTCTGCAGCGATTGCGGCACGCCGCTGTTCTACGATATGCCCGACGAGAGTTTCATCAACATCGCGCTCGGCTCGCTCGACGACCCTGATGACGTGCAGCCCGTCTACCAGTCCGGCGTCGAATCCCGCGTCATATGGTTCTCGCGGCTCGCGGGCCTGCCGCCAAGGGAGACGGATGATGGCACCGAGGTCTCGGCGACCCGCCATCTGATCGTTCTCGAAACCAACCGCCAGCATCCCGACTACGACACCGTGCACTGGCCGCTCACGAAAGACTGAAAATGACGAGTGTTCTGCGTATGCTTTATCCGGAAATCGAGCCCTACGCGTCGGGCCATCTCGACGTCGGCGACGGCCACACCATCTATTGGGAGAAGGCTGGCACACCGGGCGCGAAGCCCGCCGTCTTCCTGCATGGCGGGCCCGGCGGCACGATCTCGCCGAGCCACCGCCGTCTGTTCGATCCGGCACTCTACGACGTAACGCTGTTCGACCAGCGCGGTTGCGGCAAGTCGACGCCGAATGCCAGGATCGAAGCCAACACCACCTGGCATCTCGTCGCCGATATCGAGCGGTTGCGCGAGATGGCCGGCGCCGACAGGTGGCTGGTCTTCGGCGGTTCCTGGGGATCGACGCTGGCGCTCGCCTATGCCGAGAAGCACCCGGAACGGATTTCCGAACTGGTGCTGCGCGGCATCTACACGCTGACCAGGGCCGAGCTCGACTGGTACTACCAGTTCGGCGTCTCGGAAATGTTCCCGGACAAATGGGAGCGTTTCATCGCGCCCATTCCCGAGAACGAGCGCCACGAGATGATGCAGGCCTATCACCGCCGCCTGATGAGCGACGACAAGGCGACGCGCCTTGAGGCCGCCAAGGCCTGGAGCATCTGGGAAGGCGAGACGATCACGCTGTTGCCGGAACTTGCAACCAGCGCGCCCTTCGCCGACGACGATTATGCTGACGCCTTCGCGCGGATCGAGAACCACTTCTTCGTCAATGCCGGCTGGATGGAAGAGGGCCAATTGCTGCGCGACGCCCACCGGCTGCACGGCATTCCAGGTGTCATCATCCATGGGCGCTACGACATGCCGTGCCCGGCGAAATACGCTTGGCAACTGCATAAGGCCTGGCCGGGATCGGAGCTTCATCTGATCGAAGGCGCAGGCCACGCCTATTCCGAGCCCGGCATCCTCGATCGGCTGATCCGCACCACGGACCAGTTCGCAGGCAAGACCGAGCAAAACTAAACAGAGCATTTTTGGACGAGAGCCATGACCAGGGAACGCATCTACCTCTTCGACACGACGCTGAGAGACGGGCAACAGACGCCCGGCATCGACTTTTCCGTCGAGGACAAGATTGCGATTGCCGGCCTGCTCGATCAGTTCGGCATGGACTATATCGAAGGCGGCTATCCCGGCGCGAACCCGACCGACACGGAGTTCTTCGGGCGCAAGCGAACCCAGAAGGCCTCCTTCGTCGCCTTCGGCATGACCAAGCGCGCCGGGGTTTCCGCGTCGAACGACCCAGGCCTCGCAGCTCTATTGGCGGCGAAAAGCGACGCTATCTGTCTTGTCGCCAAGAGCTGGGACTATCACGTCGAAGTGGCGCTCGGCTGCACCAACGGGGAGAACCTCGACAACATCCGCGCCTCGGTCGAGGCGGTGGTCGCCTCGGGCCGCGAGGCGATGGTCGATTGCGAGCATTTCTTCGACGGCTACAAGGCCAATCCCGCCTATGCGCTTGCCTGCGCGCACACGGCCTTTGCCGCCGGCGCGCGCTGGGTGGTGCTCTGCGACACCAATGGCGGCACGCAGCCGCCGGAGGTCCGCGAGATCGTCGCCGCCGTGATCGCTGCCGGCGTGCCCGGTGCCAATCTCGGCATCCATGCGCATAACGATACGGGCCAGGCGGTCGCCAATTCGCTGGCGGCGGTGGAGGCCGGCGTGCGGCAGATCCAGGGAACGCTGAACGGTATTGGCGAGCGTTGCGGCAACGCCAATCTCGTCACGCTGATCCCGACGCTGGCGTTGAAGGAGACCTACTCCAGCCGCTTCGAAACGGCGATCGACGCCGATCGCTTGCTGGAGCTGACGAAGCTCGCCCATTCCTTCGACGAACTCTTGAACCGCTCGCCCGACCAGCAGGCCCCTTACGTCGGCGCGTCGGCCTTTGCCACCAAGGCCGGTATCCACGCCTCGGCGCTGCTCAAGGATCCGCGCACCTATGAGCATGTGGCGCCCGAGAGCATCGGCAACCTTCGCAAGGTCATGGTGTCCGACCAGGGCGGCAAGGCCAATTTCATCAACGCCTTGAAGCGTCGCGGCATCGTTGTCAGCAAGGATGATCCAAAGCTCGACAAGCTGATCGCCATCGTCAAGGAACGCGAAGCGACCGGCTATGCCTACGAAGGCGCGGATGCGAGCTTTGCGCTGCTCGCCAGCCGCATCCTCGGCACGGTGCCGGATTTCTTCCATGTCGAAAGCTTCCGGGTGATGGTCGAGCGTCGCTTCGATGCCAACGGCCATCTGAAGACCGTCTCGGAAGCGGTGGTGAAGGTGGTGGTCGACGGCGAGACGATGATGTCGGTTGCCGAAGGCCACGGCCCGGTCAACGCGCTGGACCTGGCGCTGCGCAAGGACCTCGGCAAGTACCAGTCGGAAATCGAAGATCTGGAGCTTGCGGACTACAAGGTCCGTATCCTCAATGGCGGGACCGAGGCGATCACCCGCGTTCTGATCGAATCGACCGATGGAACGGGCGCGCGCTGGTGGACCGTGGGGGTCTCCGACAACATCATCGATGCGTCTTTCCAAGCGCTGATGGACAGTATCGTCTTCAAGCTTCTGAAGAACCGCGACCACGTCGGACTGATCGCAGCCGAGTAATCTCGACGATCGGTCCATAAACGCTGATGGACTGGGCATGGGAGAGGGTGAGCAAAACTCATTCTCCCTTCACGGAAATGAATTGGTGCATCACCGGCCATTGGGGTAGTACGCACCAATGGGAGATCGTGCCGGCTGACAGGCTGTGCCCTCCCTTCTGACCGGAGAGCGGCCATTGCCGCCAGGGCTCTCCGGCAAAACACCAGGAAAAGATGATATGGCCGAGCCGAAAGCACCCGCCGAAAATACCGATTCCGCGAAAGGCTTTGCCTTCGCGCTGACCGCCTATCTGCTTTGGGGCTTCCTGCCCTTCTTCATGAAGGCTGTCGCTCATATTCCGGCGCCGGAAGTCGTGGCGCACCGGATCGTGTGGTCGGTGCCGCTCGCGGGTCTCGTTCTGCTCTGGCTCGGACGCACCGATGATATCAAGGCGGCACTGCGCTCGCCGCGCATGCTGTGCATGGCCGCCCTGACCGCCGTGCTCATCACCATCAACTGGGGCATTTATGTCTGGGCAATCGGTGCGGGCCGCGCCATCGAAACCGCGCTCGGCTACTACATCAATCCGCTCTTCTCGATCTTTCTCGGCGCCGTGCTTTTGAAGGAGAGGCCGAACCCGGCGCAGATGGTTGCCATCGCGCTCGCTGCCTCCGCCGTTGCCGTGCTTGCGTTCGATGCCGGCGGTCTGCCTTGGGTGTCGATCGGCCTCTGCCTGTCCTGGGGCTTCTATGCCTTCTTCCGCAAGACCCTGCCGGTTGGCCCCAACCAGGGCTTCTTCCTGGAAGTCCTGCTTTTGAGCGTACCGGCCATCGGCTACATCATCTGGCTGGAGACGACGGGGCAGGGACATTTCGGTGACACCGGCATGGCCGACGTCCTGTGGCTGCTGTCCTGCGGCATCGTCACGGCCGTGCCGCTGATGATCTACGCCAACGGCGCCAAGCTCCTGCGCCTGTCGACGATCGGCATCATGCAGTACATCGCGCCGACGATGATCTTCGTGATCGCCGTCTTCGTCTTCCACGAGCCCTTCGGCACGGCGAAGCTCATCGCCTTCGGCCTGATCTGGGCGGCGCTGGTGATCTATACAGGCGCCATGCTGGCGGAAAGCAGGGCGCGCCGCGCCCTGCAGGCAAGCCCCGCCGAATAAGGCCAATCGATAGAATCAAAAAAGGCGCACCGGGTGGCGCGCCTTTTTTGTTGGCCGAATGCGTTTCTTAAAGCTTGGAGATGATCTCGGTTTCGCCCTCACGGCCGTTGCCGCCGCCAGCGGCCGCCAGGATGGTCGGCACGATGTCGGCCGCGTCATTGACGACAAGCGGCTGCACGAGATGCGCCGTGTGGACGAAGCCTTCCTCGCGCATGTGCTGCAGGAGGTCCATCATCGGCCTCCAGAAATTGTTGATGTTGCCGAAGACCATCGGTTTGCGGTGACGCCCGAGCTGCGCCCAGGTCATGATCTCGACGATCTCTTCCAGCGTGCCGATGCCGCCGGGCAGCGCCACGAAAGCGTCGGCGCGTTCGAACATCGTATGCTTGCGCTCGTGCATGTCGGCCGTCACGATCAGCTCGTTCAGCTGGCCGAGCGAATGGCGGGTCGCTTCCTTGTCCATCAGGAATTCGGGGATGATCCCGGTGACTTCGCCGCCGTTGGAAAGCACGCCGCTGGCGACCGCTCCCATGATGCCGCGGGTGCCGCCGCCATAGACCAGGCGAAGCCCGTGATCGGCGATGGATCGGCCAAGCGCGCGCCCGGCTTCCATGTAGGCATTGTCACGTCCCGGCTGTGAACCACAGTAGACGCAGATGGATCGAATCGTGCTGTTCTCGGTGCTCATGCCCTCAAAAAACATTGCAGCGCAGCATGGGTCAAGAAAAATGAGGGGAAACCCGGCTTTCTGCGGGTTGCCGCCCCTTCGGCTGCTTGTATGCCGAATCGCGAATCGCTAGCAATTTCAGTGATTGATTGAAGAAATCGGACGAGTTGCTTGCTGTTGCGCTATAATGACGGCGCAAGCCCGCACCGCAGGCCGATGAGAGGGCATGCGCGGAGCGTTGCTCCGCTCCGTGTGGAGAGTGGCATGATCAAAAATAAGGCCGGCTGGGTGGCCATTTCTGTCCTCGTGGCAGCAACAGCGTTGATGGTATTCGTAATTCAACCGAACTTGCGCGGCGACAGCAAGAAGCCGGCGGCCGATCAGGCGGCAGGCACCGCGACGCAGTCGACCGAGGCGACGCCCGCGACCGGTGGACCGCAGGCGACCGGCGCCTCTGCCGAGACCGCCAAGACGGATGCTGTGCCGCAGCAGGAGCAGCCGAAGGCCGAAGCGGCGACCGCCGCCAACGCGCCTGCGACGGATCCTGCCCTTCCCGGTTTCGACGTGCTGCGCGTTGAGCCCGATGGCTCGACGGTGATCGCCGGCCACGCCCAGCCGAATTCGAAGCTTGAGATCCTCAGCGGCGACACCGTGGTCGGCACAGCCGATGTCGGCGCGACCGGCGACTTTGCCGCGGTCTTCGACAATCCCCTTCCGGCGGGCGACCATCAGCTCACACTGCGCAGCACCGGTGAAAACGGTGCGGTGAAGAGCTCCGAGGAAGTCGCGACCGTTTCCGTTCCCAAGGATCCGTCCGGTCAATTGCTTGCCATGGTCTCGAAGCCGGGTACGGCGAGCCGTCTGATCACGACGCCGGGTGCGGCGGAGGAAGTCGCGGCTGCGGACCTCAAGCCGGCCGAGGTTGCTTCCGCAACGCCGCAGGCGGTCGATGCCGCCACGGCGCCGGCGCAGCTTTCCGGCGTTCCGGGCCTGCAGGTGAGCGCGGTCGAGATCGAAGGCAGCAAGATGTTCGTCGCCGGCAGTGCCAAGGCCGGTGCCCTGGTGCGCGTCTATGCCGACGACAGGCTCGTCGGCGAAATGAAGGCCGACGACAGGGGCCACTTCGTCGTCGACGGTCAGATCGAGTTGACGGTGGGCAGCCACATCATCCGGGCGGACATGCTGAACGAGGACGGCACCAAGGTCGTGATGCGCGCCTCGGTTCCCTTCGACCGGCCCGCAGGATCGCAGGTTGCGGCCGTAGCGCCTTCGGGCACGCCGTCGGCAACCGCCGGTCTCGATGGCCTGCGTGCGGAAGCTGGAAAGGCGCTGGCGCTCTTGAAGGGGCTCTATGCCAATGGCAAGGTCCCGAACGGCGAGCAGCTGGCTGCCGCCCGTTCGGCGACCGAGATCGCGTTGAAGTCGCTTGCGGATTTCCGTCTTGCCGACAATTCCGATCAGACGCTCGTCGCCTCGGCGACGCGGGCCGCAAAGGCCGCGGCCAGTGCGCTCGCGGCGCTGAAGGCAGCGCCTCAGGACCCGTCGAGCGTGGCGGCGGCCCTTACCAAGGTTGATGCGACCGTCGGTGCGGTCCTGGCCGAGCAGGGCAGCGCCACGCCGGCGTCACCCGAGAAGGCTCAGCCGAAGGACAATGCCCCGGCGCCGGGTGAACTGGCAAAGGCGATGGGTGCTGGGAGCGCGGTTGTAAACGATGCCGCACCGGCACAGCCGGCGACCGAGACCGCAGCTGTTGCAGCATCGCCCGACCAGCCCCAGACGCTCGAGCAGGCTCCGCTCAAGGAGAGCAAGAGTTCGGTGATCATCCGCCGCGGCGACACGCTGTGGCAGATCTCGCGCCGCGTCTACGGCGCGGGCCTGCGCTACACCACGATCTATCTCGCCAACCAGGATCAGATCGAGGACCCGGACCGCATTCGTCCGGGCCAGGTCTTCGGCGTGCCGGACAAGGCGCTGCCGGACGAAGAATCGCGGGAAATTCACAAGAAGCACATGAAACAAGAGCAATAAGCAGCCGATCTGCGGCCGCCGACATTGCGGCGGCTGCGGCGGATGCCTATCTCCCGACCAAGGGCGGCGCCTTCGACAGGGCGCCGCTTTTCATTGAACGGTGATGACGGCGCCTGAGGTCTTCGTTTACAGGGAAGGCTCGGCGCAGAGCTTGGATGCGCGACAATCTGCCTCCAAGCGCGCAAACGTAAGAGCGGATCAGAACGTGGCACCCCAGAAGAAAACCGTTTCGGCCGATACCAGCAATCCCCTGCAGACGATCGCCAATCTGTGGCCCTACATGTGGCCGTCGGACAGGGCCGATCTTAAGCTCCGGGTGATCTGGGCAACGGTCATTCTGATCATCGCCAAGGTCGTGCTGATCCTTGTTCCCTATTCTTTCAAATGGGCAACCGATGCGCTGAACGGCAAGCCGGATGTCCTGGGCTTTCTGCCCGTGTTCATGACCGGCGCGGTCATGCTGGTGCTTGCCTATAACCTTGCCCGCCTTTTGCAGGCCGGGTTGAACCAGCTGCGCGACGCGCTTTTTGCAAGCGTCGGCCAGCATGCCGTGCGGCAACTCGCCTACAAGACCTTCATACACATGCACCAGTTGTCGCTCCGCTTCCATCTGGAGCGGCGCACCGGCGGGCTTTCGCGCGTCATCGAGCGCGGCACCAAGGGCATCGAAACGATCGTCCGCTTCACGATCCTCAACAGCGTGCCGACCCTGATCGAGTTCCTGCTGACGGCTGTGATCTTCTGGTGGGGCTACGGCTTCAGCTATCTCCTCGTCACCGCCGTCACCGTCTGGCTCTACATCTGGTTCACCGTGCGCGCGAGCGACTGGCGCATCGCCATCCGCCGTTCGATGAACGACAGCGACACCGACGCCAATACCAAGGCGATCGACTCGCTGCTGAACTTCGAGACGGTCAAGTATTTCGGCAACGAGGAGATGGAAGCCCGTCGCTTCGACAAGTCGATGGAACGCTACGAGGCGGCGGCGACCCAGGTCTGGACGTCGCTCGGCTGGCTCAACTTCGGCCAGGCGCTGATCTTCGGCGCCGGCACGGCCGTGATGATGATCATGTCGGCGCTGGCCGTTCAGCGCGGCGAACAGACGCTGGGTGACTTCGTCTTCATCAACGCCATGTTGATCCAGCTTGCGATCCCGCTCAATTTCATCGGCTTCGTCTACCGCGAAATCCGTCAGGGGCTCACCGACATCGAGCATATGTTCGATCTGCTCGACGTGCGTGCCGAAGTGGTGGATCGCCCGGATGCGAGCGAACTTGTCATCGGCAAGGGCGCCATCGCCTTCAAGGACGTGCATTTCGCCTATGATGCGGCGCGCCCGATCCTGAAGGGTATCACCTTCGAGGTGCCCGCCGGCAAGACGGTTGCCGTGGTCGGGCCCTCCGGTGCCGGCAAGTCGACGCTCTCGCGGCTGCTCTATCGCTTTTACGACGTGCAGGAAGGGGCGATCACCATCGATGGCCAGGACGTGCGCACAGTGACGCAGAAGAGCCTGCGCTCGGTGATCGGCATGGTGCCGCAGGACACGGTGCTCTTCAACGACACGATCGCCTACAACATCCGCTATGGCCGCGTTTCGGCGAGCGAAGCCGAAGTCGAGGCGGCGGCCGAAGCCGCGCAGATCGCCGAGTTCATCCGCACGCTGCCGGAGGGCTTCCAGGCCATGGTCGGCGAGCGAGGCCTGAAGCTTTCGGGCGGCGAGAAGCAGCGCGTCGCGATCGCCCGCACGATCCTGAAAGCCCCGCCTATCCTGATCCTCGACGAGGCGACGTCCGCACTGGACACCCGCACGGAGCAAGAGATCCAGTCGGCCCTCGACGTCGTGTCGCGCAACCGCACGACGCTTGTGATTGCGCATCGGCTCTCGACCGTCATCAACGCCGACGAGATCATTGTGCTGAAGGACGGCGTCATTGCCGAACGCGGCACCCATGGCGAACTGATCGACCGCAACGGTCTCTATGCCTCGATGTGGAGCCGCCAGCGCGAAGCGACGCAGGCAGAAGAGCAACTGAAGCGCGTGCGCGAAAGCGACGATCTCGGCATCGTCACGCGTGGCGAGCCGGCGGTTTGATGGTGTCTTTTTCTTTGCTGAGCGCGACGCGTTTTGTCGCTACCGGGCGGGCGGCGTTGCCCGCCGGGACATTTCGCGCTAGAGCGGGGGCAGGAAATGCGTTTGCGGTTTTCCGTCCGCATCCCGCGCTAACTTATAGAAAACGATCACGTTCCACGGAAAATCTGGAGTAGAGTTCATGAGCCTGGTCAATACGATCCGCAACACGCTCGTTCCGGTGCACAAGGAAGGGTATCGCTTCGTCGCGATCTTCTTCGTCGTGTCACTGGTGCTTGGCTTCCTGTGGGAGCCGTTGATGTGGATCGGCTTCGTGCTGACCGCGTGGTGCGCTTACTTCTTCCGCGATCCCGAGCGCATGACGCCGCTTGACGACGATCTGGTGATCAGCCCGGCTGACGGCCGCGTCTCGTCGATCGCAACGGTCCTGCCGCCGGAAGAATTGAACCTAGGCTCGGAACCGATGCTGCGCATCTCCGTTTTCATGAATGTGTTCAACTGCCACGTGAACCGCGCGCCGATGGCCGGTACCATCACCCGCGTCGCCTATCGCGCCGGCAAGTTCGTCAATGCCGAGCTCGACAAGGCCAGCCAAGAGAACGAGCGCAATGGTCTGGTGATCGACACCAAGCACGGCGCCATCGGCGTCGTTCAGATCGCCGGCCTCGTTGCCCGCCGCATCCTGTGCTGGAAGTATGAGAACGGCTCGCTGGAGGCCGGTGAACGTTTCGGCCTGATCCGCTTCGGCTCGCGCCTCGACGTGTTCCTGCCGGCCGGTGCCGAGCCGCGCGTCAGCGTCGGGCAGACCGCCGTTGCCGGTGAAACGGTGCTTGCCGAGTTTGGCTCGGCCAAGGGCCCGGTCATCAGCCGCCGCGCATAAGGAGTGTCCATGGAAGGCTCTGAACAGCAAAAACCGATCGAAGCGCCGCAGATGTCCGAGGACACCAACGGCTCGAGCGATACCGCGCGCGGCCCTCGGCTGCGCGAGATCCCGCTGCGGCTGATGATCCCCAATCTCATCACCGTGCTCGCGATTTGCGCCGGTCTTTCGGGCATCCGGCTCGCCTTTGAAAACCGCATCGAGCTTGCCGTTGCCATGGTGCTGCTCGCCGCCTTTCTCGACGGCATCGACGGTCGCGTCGCGCGCGCCCTGAAGGCTACGTCGAACTTCGGCGGCCAGATGGATTCGCTTGCCGACATCATCAACTTCGGTGTCGCGCCGGCCCTCGTGCTCTACGTCTTCATCCTCGACCAGGCGCGCTCGATCGGCTGGATCGCGGCTCTGGTCTATGCGATCGCGATGGGTCTGAGGCTCGCGCGCTTCAACGTCATGGCGGAGCGCCAGGTCAAGGCGTCCTGGCAGTCGGAATACTTCGTCGGCGTGCCGGCACCCGCAGGCGCCATGCTCGTGCTGTTGCCGGTATACCTGGGTCTCCTGGGTCTTGCTCCGGAGCGCACCTTCGCGCTGATTGCGTCGGCCTATACGGTGCTGATCGCCTTCCTTCTCGTCAGCCGCCTGCCGGTCTGGTCCGGAAAGTCGGAAAACAGCCGCGTTCGCCGCGATCTCGTCCTGCCGGCCATCCTCGGCGTCGTCTTCTACGTCGCGACGCTGATGACCTATACTTGGGAAACGATGGCGGTAACGGCGCTCGGCTATCTGATCACGCTGCCCTTCGGCGCGCGCTCCTGGCAGCGCAAGTATGGCGGCGACTGGCCGGTCCATCCTTCGACCGGCGGCGACGGCTTGCCGGGCGACAAGGACTGACCGAGACCAAAACGACACGCAAAAAGAAAAGGCCACCGTGACGACACGGTGGCCTTTCTCATTTGAGCGGTGTGCCGAAGCTTATTCGGGCATCCGGTAATCGACGATCTTGTCTTCGCGCACGATGTAGAGCTTGCCGGTCTCGGTCTGGTTGGGGCCAACCAGCGGCAGCAGCTTGGCTGCGACTTCCGAAGGATGCGGCACGGTCTCCGGATCCTCGCCGGGCATCGCCTGGGCGCGCATCGCGGTGCGGGTAGCTCCGGGGTCGACCGAGAGGATGCGCAGCGGCAGGCGCTGCGTCTCGCCGGCCCAGGTGCGGGCCAGAGCCTCGACGGCGGCTTTCGACGCGGAGTAGGGGCCCCAGAAGGGCTTGCACTTGTGTGCAGCGCTCGACGACAGGATCAGCGCACGACCGGCGTCCGACTTGATCAGCAGCGGCTCGAGCGAACGGATCAGCCGCCAGGTGGCGTTGACGTTGATCATCATCACCTTGTCGAACACCTTCGCCTCGACATGGCCGATCGGCGAGATCGTGCCGAGCACGCCGGCATTGGCAACCAGGATGTCGAGCTTGCCCCAGCGCTCGTTGATCGCGCCGCCAAGCTTGTCGATCGCCGGCATGTCGGCGAGGTCGAAGGGCACCAGCGTCGCAGAACCGCCCGCCGCCTTGATCGCGTCGTCGAGTTCTTCGAGGCCGCCGACGGTGCGCGCGCAGGCGACGACATGGGCACCGGCCTTGGCCAGTTCGAGAGCGGTGAAATAGCCGATACCGCGCGATGCGCCGGTGACCACGGCCACCCGGCCTTTGAGATCGATCGTCATTTTGTTGTCTGATTATCCGTTGCTGGCGAGAACCGAGAGTTTGCGGACATTGCTGGCGCCTTCCTGGTCGAGGAGGCGGGTCGGATAGTCCCCGGTGAAATAGTGGTCGGTGAACTGCGGTGCCTTCGAATCGCGCTTCTCTCCACCGACCGCCTCATAGAGGCCGTCGATCGACAGGAACTCGAGCGAGTCCGCGCCGATGTAGCGGCACATGGAGGCGAGGTCGGCATGCTGGTTGGCGAGCAGCTTGTCGCGATCCGGCGTATCGATACCGTAGAAATCCGGATGGAAGATCATCGGGCTGGCGACGCGCACATGCACTTCGCGTGCGCCCGCGTCGCGCATCATCTGTACGATCTTCACCGACGTCGTCCCGCGTACGATCGAATCGTCGACGAGAATGATGCGCTTGCCCTCGATCATCGCGCGGTTGGCCGAATGCTTCAGCTTGACGCCGAAGGCGCGGATCTGCTGCGTCGGCTCGATGAAGGTGCGGCCGACATAGTGGTTGCGGATGATGCCGTATTCGAAGGGAATGCCGCTCTGCTGGGCATAGCCGAGCGCGGCCGGCGTACCGCCGTCCGGAACCGGAACCACGACGTCCGCCTCGACCGGCGCTTCCTTGGCGAGGTTGATGCCCATGTTCTTGCGCGACACATAGATGCTGCGGCCGCCGACGACCGAATCCGGCCGGGCGAAATAGACATATTCGAACAGGCACAGCCGTTCGGGCTGAGACACCTCAGGCTTGCGCGCGTCGATGGTGATCGAACCGTCGGGCTGGATCTCGCAGATGATGACTTCGCCGTTCTCGACGTCGCGGACATAGGTCGCGCCGATGATGTCGAGCGCGCAGGTCTCGGAGCAGAAGATCGGCTTGCCGTCGAGTTCACCCATGACGAGCGGGCGGATGCCGATCGGGTCGCGCGCGGCAATCAGCTTCGTGCGGGTCATCGCCAGCATCGAATAGCCGCCTTCCATCTGGCGGATGGCGTCGATGAAACGGTCGGAGGAGGAGGTCTGCTTCGAGCGGGCAATCAGGTGCAGAACGACTTCGGTATCCGAGGTCGACTGACAGATGGCGCCGTCGGCGATCAGCTGCCGGCGAAGCGTGAGGCCGTTGGTGAAGTTGCCGTTATGGGCGACGGCGATGCCGCCGACTTCGAGTTCGGCAAAGAGCGGCTGCACGTTGCGCAGCGCCACTTCGCCCGTCGTCGAATAGCGGGTGTGGCCGATCGACATGAAGCCGGGCAGTTTCGCGAGCGTCGCGGGATCCGTGTAGTGGTCGCCGACGAGGCCCATGCGCTTTTCGGTGCAGAACTGCTTGCCGTCGAAGGTGACGATGCCGGCCGCCTCCTGGCCGCGATGCTGGAGCGCGTGCAGGCCGAGCGCTGTCAGCGCCGCCGCATCCGAGTGCCCCAGTATGCCGAAGACGCCGCACTCTTCGTGCAGCTCGTCGCCTTCGAGTTCATCGTGGATTTCGATGGATCTATCGGTCATCACAGTCGCCTTTGCTCCGTACCGGTGCGCATATCGTGATCAGGCCCGCCGTCTTCAAGCAATCTTAGCTGAAAACGGCTGCAAGCGTTATTCCCCAAAAGGACAAAGCCCGCGGGGCGGGCTTTGTCGGCAAATCGTTCCTGTCTCAGCCGTTGTTGGCCGGGGCGTCGTCGGCGGGCGCCTGGTCCGGCGTCGTCGCAGGTGCCTGGCCGGGCGTCGTTGCCGGCGCTTCGCCTTCGCCTTCGCCGGTCGTGTCCTTGCCGCGCAGGCGATCGAGAATGGTGGCGTCGGCTTCTTCGGGCAACAGAGCGATCAGCTTGTTGCCCAGATTGTCGAGCAGCGGCTTCGACTTGGCCTGGGTGACCCAGGTCGGCTGCTGCTGCGGAGCGACGAGCCAGTTGAAGAACAGCATGGCGACGACGACCAGCAGGATGCCGCGGGCGGCACCGAAGAGGAAGCCGAGCGTGCGGTCAAGCGCGCCGATGCGGCTGTCGATGATGAAATCGGCGATCCGCATGGTGATGAAGGAGATGATGATCAGCGCGATCAGGAAGATCACCGCTGCCGATCCGATCATCGCAACCGTGTCGCTGTTGGTGTACTGCTTCGCATAGGGCAGGAGATGCGGGTAGAGGAAGTAGGCGGCAGCTGCCGCACCCACCCAGCTCGCGACCGAGAGCACCTCGCGCGAGAAGCCTCGAACCATGGCCAGGATTGCGGAAAACAGGGCGACGCCGAGAACGATACCGTCGAGAATTGTAATGGGCATTTTGTCCTTACTCCGGACCCGGTTCGTCCGGGTCTCCTCAAGCCTATCCGCCATCGGCCCTGAGTTCAGGGCATTTTCAGCCTGTTTGCGGCCCTTAAAGGGCGGCCTGCGACATCCGCATCTTCAGTCTTCGTCCTCCGCCGGTCTCAGTGCGTTTCGCGACCCCGCGATGCGCGCCACCAGATCGGGCAGGCTTTCCATCTCGCTCCAGCGGCCATTGCCGTTTTTCGGCAGTTCGGTCGAAGCGGACGGTAGGACCGCCTGCGAGAACCCGAGCTTCTCGGCTTCCTTAAGGCGTTGTGCGGTATGCGCAACCGGCCGGATGGCACCCGACAAGCTGACTTCGCCGAAATAGACGCAATCCGCCGGAAGGGCAAGCCCGGCAAGCGATGAAACCAGTGCGGAAGCCACAGCCAGGTCCGCAGCCGGCTCGGAAATGCGGTAACCGCCGGCAATGTTGAGATAGACGTCGTGCTGGCCGAGCCGCACGCCGCAATGGGCTTCGAGCACGGCGAGGATCATCGAGAGCCGCGCGGAATCCCAGCCGACGATCGCGCGTCTCGGCGTGCCGAGCGAGGTCGGCGCGACCAGCGCCTGCACTTCGACGAGGACGGGGCGGGTGCCTTCCATGCCGGCAAAGACGGCGGCGCCCGGCGATTTCTCGTTGCGTTCGCCGAGGAAGAGCTCCGACGGGTTGGCAACCTCGCGCAGGCCCTTGTCCGACATCTCGAACACGCCGATCTCGTCGGTCGGGCCGAAGCGGTTCTTGACGGTGCGCAGGATTCGGTAGTGATGGCCGCGGTCGCCTTCGAAATAGAGCACGGCGTCCACCATGTGCTCCACGACGCGCGGGCCGGCGATCTGGCCTTCCTTGGTGACGTGGCCGACGAGCACGACGGCGGTCCCCGTCTGCTTGGCAAAGCGGATCATCGCCTGAACGCCGGTGCGAACCTGGGTGACGGTGCCCGGCGCCGAATCGACGATGTCGCTCCAGAGCGTCTGGATTGAATCGATGATCACCAGATCCGGGCGCTTGCCTTCAGAGAGCGTCGCCAGAATGTCCTCGACATTGGTCTCGGCGGCGAGCAGGACGTCGCTGTCGGCAGCGCCAAGGCGCTGGGCGCGAAGGCGCACCTGCGCCACGGCCTCTTCGCCCGAGACATAGATGACGCGGTGGTTGCGGCGCGAGAGCGCGGCGGCCGCCTGCATCAGCACAGTCGACTTGCCGATGCCGGGATCGCCGCCGACGAGCAGCGCCGAGCCGCGCACGAAGCCGCCGCCGGTCACCCGGTCGAGTTCCGAAATCCCGGTCTGGATCCGTGGCGCGTCTTCGATCTCGCCCGAGAGCGTAGTGAGCGCCACCGGGCGTCCCTTCTTCGGCGCCCGCGACGGACCGCCACCGATGCCTGCCGTCGGATTGTCCTCGATGATCGTGTTCCACTCGCCGCAGCCTTCGCACTTGCCCACCCAGCGGGTGTGGATCGTGCCGCAGTTCTGGCAGATGAATTGGGTACGCGATTTCGCCATCGGCATCGACTTTCGGAATGTGAGACCGCCGACGTCGCGATCGGACGTCGGCGGAAAAGAATCACTTGTATCGTCACATAATGCCGCGAAACGCGGAACAAAAGGTGAATTTCAGCGGGAATGACTGAAAATTGATATGAAGGACGGCGTTACGCGCCGCCGACGTAGTGCCTGGCATAGCGATGTCCGAGGCTGGTCAGCATCTCGTAGCCGATCGTGCCGCCGGCGCGCGCGACATCGTCGATGGCGATGTGCCGGCCGAAGAGCTCGATGTAATCGCCCGGCCGCACCGTGCCTTCCGGCAGGTCGGTGACGTCGAAAAGACTGAGATCCATGGTGACGCGGCCGACATGCGGCACTTTCCGGCCATGCAGGAAGCCGAAGGCGCCTGATGGCGTTGCCTGCCTGAGCGTGACGCCGCCGCCGGAGACCGAGCGGTGGTAGCCATCGGCATAGCCGACTGCGACAGTCGC
This sequence comes from Ensifer sp. ENS09, assembly GCF_014852425.1. Lineage (NCBI taxonomy): Bacteria > Pseudomonadati > Pseudomonadota > Alphaproteobacteria > Hyphomicrobiales > Rhizobiaceae > Ensifer > Ensifer sp. ENS09. The sequence continues at coordinate 261,397 of NZ_JACVBP010000002.1, read as the reverse complement.
GATACGGCTGTCGCGGTCGAAGCGAGCGGATGCGCCATAGCTCGCGGTGCCGCCGGCGGCCACATCGCGAACCTGGATGATCCGTGCCTCGGCGGTCACCACCGGTTTCATCGGGTTGGGAACGTCGTTCACCGCCTCGCCGCCGTAGACGGCGATGCCCGGCCGGGTCAGGTCGAAGTGGTAGTCGGAACCGAGGAAGACGCCGCCGGAATTGGCAAGGCTCGCATCGACGCCTTCATAGGCGGCGGTCGCCTCGTGGAAGCGCAGGAGCTGAAGGCCGTTCAGCCGGTGCTCGGGATCGTCGGCGCAGACGAGGTGGCTCATGATCAGCACCGGCGAAAAGCTCGCCGGCCGCGCCGGGTCTGTCGCAAGCGCAACGGCCTGCTCGACCGTAAGGCCGAGCCGGTTCATGCCGGTATCGACATGCAGCACGCAAGGGTGGTCGCCCCGTTCGGAGAGTGCGGCCATGAACACGGCCAGCTGCTCGTCCGAATTGATGACCGGCACCAGGTCATTGTCGAAGAAAAGCGCCTCGTTGCCGGGCCACATGCCGGCGAGAATGTAGATCCGGCCGTCCGGAACCAGAGGGCGGAGATCGGCACCTTCCTCGGCATTGGCGACGAAGAAGTCGCGCGCGCCGGCGGCATAGAGGGCAGGGGCCGCCTGCGCGATGCCGATGCCATAGGCATCCGCCTTGAGGACGGCCGCGGCACGCGCCTTGCCGGAGCGCTTGTTCATGGCCCACCAGTTGTCGACAAGCGCGCCAAGATCGATCGTGAGCCGGTTGGAAGCGGAATGGAAGTCTGGAGGAAGCATGCCGGGCACTCTGCGTGGATGATCCAGGATCAATACAGCCAAGCGCAGAGCGTCGCAAATATTCCCCTGTCGCAGCGCCCTCGCGGATGGACCAGGCAAACGAGCACTTTTGTGCAAGACGCAGCCGCGCATGCGCACTATGGTTTTGCCATGCAGACAATTTCGCAGGAAGAAGCCATCGATGTCATGCCGATAGAGGGCGCCGAGCGCACGCGCTTCTGGCGGGATCCCCGTTTCATGGGCATGGAATGTCTGACGGCGACCTTCATCACCCACGAATTCGCGCCGCATGCGCACGAGACTTTCAGCATCGGCGCCATCGAGGCCGGTTCGCAGATCAGCAAGATCAAGGGCGAGCGCTCGGAAGCAGGCCCGGGCTTTTTCTATCTCATCAACCCCGACGAGATCCATGACGGCCATCCCGGTGGCAGCGGTTACCGTTATCGCATGGTCTATCCGAGCGCCGAGCTTCTGGTGAACATCATCGAGGACGTGACCGGCCGTGCCTTCAAGGGCACGCCGTCCTTTTCCAGGCGCGTGCTGCAGGCGCCTGACCTGGCGATAGCCTTTCATCACGCGCACCGCATGCTCGAGCTGAACGGCGGCACCCTCGAGGCGGAAGAGAGCATGTTCAGTGTTCTCGCCACGATGTTCGAGCGCCATGGCAGCACGATCATCACGCCGATTGAAACGCGGGAGCAATCGGCGGTGCACCAGGCGCGCGACTTCCTGGCGGAAAACTATGCCGAGGACGTCGGGCTCGAGGAACTGGCGAAGGTCGCCGGCCTCAGCCGCGCCCACCTCATCCGCGCTTTCCGCAAGGAGTTCCACATCACGCCGCATGCGTTCCTGACCGACAAGCGCGTGCGGGCGGCAAAGACGCTGCTGCGGCACGGCTGGTCGGCGGTGGACGCGGCTTACCAATGCGGCTTTGCCGACCAGGCGCATTTCAGCCGTCATTTCAAGGCGCGCACCGGCGTCACCCCCGGGGCCTTCCGCGCCGGCTGATCACTTTCGTTCAAGACGATCCGCAGCCCGAGACCTAGAACACGCGGGTGATTGCGATGGCGCGCCTGCGTGGAAAGGCGGCGCATCGCGCGAATGGAGACGTGGACGTTGCAGGAAAGAAGTGCGTTTCAGGAATTTCGGGCCGCGGCAGTCGCCATGACGCCGCTGATCGTCGCGGTCATGCCGGTTGGCCTCGTGTTCGGCGCGGTGGCTGCGAGCAAGGGGCTCACGCCGGCCGAGGTGGCGCTGATGAGCGCGCTGGTCTTTGCTGGCGGATCGCAGTTCGTCGCTATGGATATCTGGACGCATCCGGCGTCCTGGGCGGCGCTTGGCTTTTCGGCCCTGCTCGTCAACATTCGCCATGTGCTAATGAGTGCTTCGATCGGCGGCAAGCTCGACCGTTTCTCCGGGCCGGCGCGCTATGCGTCGATGCTGCTTCTGGCCGACGAGACCTGGGCCATGGCCGAGATGCGCGCGAGCAACGGCAAGCTGACGCCTGCCTGGTATGCGGGCCTTGCGGTACCGTTCTATTGCGTCTGGGTGCTGACGAGCCTTGCGGGCGCGCTGCTCGGGGCCGTCCTGGGCGATCCGAAGGTCACGGGCCTCGATTTTGCGTTCCCCGCCGTCTTTATCGTGCTGGTCATGGGCTTCTGGAAGGGGCGCGAGACCGGGGCCGTTCTGGCTGCAAGCGCGCTCGCGGCGGTCATTACGCACCGATTGCTGCCGGGCGTCTGGTACATCGCTGCCGGGGCTGCGGCCGGCGTCGTGGTGGCGCTTCTCTCCGGCGCTCGCAAGGAGGCCCATGCATGACCGTCGATCTCAACACGCTGCTCGCAATTCTTGCCATGGCGGTTGCGACGATCGCGACCCGTATCGGCGGCCTCGTGCTGATCCGCTATGTGACGATCGGGGAAAACCAGAAGCGCGCGCTGGAGGCGATCCCGCCGGCCGTGCTGATGGCGGTCATCGCGCCGACGGCCTTCGTGACCGGTCCGGCGGAAACGATCGCGGCCGCCGCGACGGCGGTCGCCGCCATGCGACTGCCGCTCCTGGTGTCGGTCGCCGTCGGTGTCGTCTCGGTGGCGCTGCTGCGCCTCGTGTTCTGAGAGTTTGTGCCGGAGTGCGAGGCGCGCTTCGGAGAGAAAGGCACATGCCTTCTGAAATTGAGAGCGGGCTGGGAAACCGCAAACATTTTTCCCAGCCCGCTCCGGCCGCCCCCACGGAACTCTGAGCAATCCCAGGAAAAGTGTGAAACGGTTTTCCGTCCGGAATTGCGTTCTTTCAAAGTGATGGAGCGCTTCACTGTTTCGAAGAAACAAGGAAGCAGTCTAGTGTTCCTCGTACTGAGTGAAGGATGGGTCGGCGAGATCGGTGAAGCGCGTGAATTCCGACTGGAAGGCGAGCTTCACGGTACCGGTCGGTCCGTGACGCTGCTTGGCGATGATCACGTCGGCCGTGCCCTTCACCTGCTCCATCTTCATCTTCCACTCTTCGTACTTCGGATCGAACTCGTCGCGCGGCTCCAGGTTCTTCACGTAGTATTCCTCACGGAACACGAAGAGCACGACGTCGGCGTCCTGCTCGATCGAGCCCGATTCGCGAAGGTCGGAGAGCTGCGGACGCTTGTCTTCGCGGCTTTCGACGCCACGTGAGAGCTGCGAGAGCGCGATGATCGGAACATTCAGCTCCTTGCCGAGCGCCTTGAGGCCGGTGGTGATCTGGGTGATTTCCTGCACGCGGTTGTCGCTGGATTTGCCCGAGCCGGTCATGAGCTGGATGTAGTCCACCACCAGGCAGTCGAGGCCGCGCTGACGCTTCAGGCGCCGGGCACGGGCGGAAAGCTGGGCGATCGAGATACCACCGGTCTGGTCGATATAGAGCGGCACCTTCTGCATCATCTGCGAGCAGGCGACGAGCTTTTCGAAATCGGCCTCGGAGATGTCACCGCGGCGGATCTTCGAGGAGGAGACTTCGGTCTGCTCGGAGATGATACGGGTGGCGAGCTGTTCGGACGACATTTCGAGCGAGTAGAAGCCGACGACGCCGCCGTTCTTCGCCTTGAACGAGCCGTCCGCCTGGACTTCCGGCTCGTAGGCCGCAGCAATGTTGTAAGCGATGTTGGTGGCAAGCGAGGTCTTGCCCATGCCCGGACGTCCGGCAAGCACGATCAAGTCGGAACGCTGCAGGCCGCCCATCCGGCCGTCCAGCGACAGGATGCCGGTTGAAATGCCCGAAAGGCTGCCGTCGCGCTCGAAGGCCTGGCCGGCCATGTCGATGGCGAGCGCCACGGCATCGTTGAACGACTGGAAGCCGCCGTCGTAGCGGCCGGTCTCGGCCAGTTCGAACAGACGGCGTTCGGCATCTTCGATCTGGCCCTGCGGCGGCATGTCGAGCGGCGCGTCATAGGCAATGTTGACCATGTCCTCGCCGATGGTGATCAGCGAACGGCGCAGGGCCAGGTCATAGATCGCCCGGCCATAGTCTTCGGCGTTGATGATCGAGACGGCGGCGCCGGCAAGGCGCGCAAGATAGGTCGCGACGGTGACGTCGCCCACCTTCTCGTCCGCCTTGAGGAAGGTCTTGATGGTGACCGGGTTCGCCATCTTGCCCATGCGGATGATGTCGCCGGCGACTTCGTAGATCTTGCGGTGCAGCGGCTCGTGCAGATGCACGGGCTTCAGGAAGTCCGAGACGCGGTAGTAGGCGTCGTTGTTGACGAGGATCGCGCCAAGCAGCGCCTGCTCGGCCTCGAGGTTGTTCGGGGCCTCGCGGTAGTGCTGGTCCGCCTGATCCTTGCCGATAGGGGATAGCTTTCGCGACGCTTCGTTCATTCGATTATCTCTGCCTCTGTCTGGTGTGGCACCGGTTTGCGTCTAAGCGCGGGCCGGGTCAAGTGCACGAGGGACACAGTCGCAGAGCGACGTCACCGCATCCGGCGCTGTTCCCGTTGTTCGACTGATCCACAGGCGGGGGTTCGCAAATGTGCGGATTATGCCGTCGTCACAAATTTGGTCGTTGACGCCGCGAATCACCCGAACCTTCCCGACAAGCCGAAGTGTAGCGCCGTCCTCCTCTGCCTCAAATCCGCATCTTGAAAGTCCACCGCATTTGGATTAGATAGAGGCAATATAATTAGCATGCTATTAGTATGGAAAAGATACCAATGTATCAGCCGACCGTGAACCGCGAACTGTTCGATGCCCTGTCGCTGGTCAACCGCAAGCTGCGCGCCGTGTTCGATGCGCGGGTGAAGGAGAGGGGGCTGACGCTGTCGCGCGCCCGCGCGCTCTTTGCCCTGACGAAGAAGGACGGCCTGAACCAGCGGGAGCTCGCCGACGAGCTAGACATCGAGACCCCGACCCTGGTGCGCCTGCTCGACGGCATGGAGAAGCAAGGCTTCATCGAGCGGCGGGTGGAGGTCTCCGACCGTCGCGCCAAGCAGATCCATATGACCGAACTCGGCCGAACGGTTGCCGACGAGATCCTCAGACTTGCCGACGAGATCCGCGCCGAAGTGCTGCAAGGCATCGACGCAGCCGAGCTTGCGGTGACGAAGCGGGTGATCCGGGCGATCGCCGACAATGTCCAGTCGCTGGCGCGGGAGTGAGGGCGATGGGTGCAGGCGCGACGGCCGCCGCAAACGACAACCGCCTCGCCATCGAGCTTGAGGCTGCGGAGACCATCGACGAGGATCAACGCGGGGAAACCGAGATTGCGCCGGAACCAGAACCGGCGCCAGCGCCCGTACCGGCCCCGGTCGAGAAAGGCCTGTTGCTTTCGGCGGTCTACGTCTTGGGCTCTGTGCTTTTGTTCCTGACTCAGGGGCTCGGCATGAACCTGGCGCTCGCCAACCTCACGCAGGTCCAGGGCTCGCTTTCGGCGACCTCCATCGAGGCCGGTTGGCTCTCGGCGGCCTACATGGCGCCGAATGTCAGCCTGTCGATCGCGCTGGTGAAGATCCGCGCCCAGTACGGGCTGCGCCGTTTTGCCGAAATCAGCATCGCCGGTTTCGTCGTCGTCTCGCTGATGAACGTCTTCGTTTCCGATCTGCATTCGGCGATCGTCGTGCGCTTCATCAGCGGCATTGCCGCCGCACCGATGTCGACGCTCGGTTTTCTCTACATGCTCGAAGCCTTTCCGCCGGCGCGCAAGCTGACCGTCGGTCTGGCGTTGGCGCTCACCTGCACGACGATTTCCGCGCCGGTTACCCGCCTGATCTCGCCGACCTTGATCGAATACGGCCAGTGGCACGCGCTCTACACGCTGGAAATGGCGCTGGCGTTGATCGCTCTGCCGATCATCTACCTCTTGCCGCTGACGCCGGTGCCGCATGCCAAGGTCATTCAGCGCATGGATATCCTGAGCTACCTGCTCGTCGCCGTCGCCTTCGGCTGCCTCGCCGTGGTCCTGACCATGGGGCGCCTCTACTGGTGGTTCGAGGCGCCATGGCTCGGTGTCCTGCTGGTCGTCTCGATCACGACGCTGACGACTGCGGTGCTGATCGAGCTCCATCGCCCGGTACCCTTGATCGACGTGCGCTGGATCGCCTCCAAGGAGATCGTGCACTTTGCCGCCGTTCTCCTGATTTTCCGCCTGGTGGCATCCGAACAATCGACGGTCGCGGCGAACTTCTACCAGCAGCTCGGCCTCCAGTTCGAGCAGGTCGCGACCCTCTATTGGATCATCCTTGCCGCGGCGATCGGCGGCGGTCTGCTTTGCGCCGCGCTGATGAACCCTCAGCATGCGGAGCGCGTGCATATCCTGGCGCTCGGCCTTCTGGCGACCGGCGCCTACATGGATAGCCAGGCGACCAACCTCACGCGGCCGGAGCAGATGTATCTGAGCCAGGCGATGATTGCGTCTGGCACGGCGCTCTTCCTGCCGCCGGCCATGGCACGCGGCTTCAAGGCGGCGCTCGCCAAGGGGCCGAGCTATATCCTGAGCTTCATCGTGATCTTCCTCTTCACCCAGAGCATCGGCAGCCTGATCGGTTCCGCTGCCTTCGGCACCTTCGTCACGATCCGCGAAAAGTTTCACTCCAACATTCTCGCCGAACGGATCGTGCTCTCGAACCCGCTGGTTGCCCAGCGCGTCAACCAGCTTTCCGCCGCCTACGCCAAGGTGATGGGCGACAAGACCCTGCTCGGCGGCGAAGGCACCGTGCTGTTGTCACAGCAGGTGACCCGCGAAGCTTACATCCTCGCCTACAACGACGCCTTCCTGCTGGCTTCGGCGGTCGCGCTCTTCGCGCTCGCCGGGCTGCTGCTGCACATCTTCTACAACTGGCTCAGGCAGAGATTGTCCGCGCCTGCGCCGATGCCTGCCACCTGATTGACAGAGTTGACGACCATGTTGAAATCCCTGCGCTCGCCCACGAGCATCATCGTTCTTCTCGCCGGCATCGCCGGTGTTGCCCTTGTGCTCTACGCCTGGCGGCTGCCGCCGTTCCACAGTTCGGTCGAATCGACCGAGAACGCCTATGTGCGTGGCTTTGTCACGATCATGAGCCCACAGCTTGCGGGCTATGTCGCCGACGTTCCGGTGCGCGACTACGAGACGGTCAAGGCCGGGCAACTGCTGGTCAAGATCGACGACCGCATCTATGCGCAGAAGGTGGCGCAGGCGGAAGCCACGCTTGCCGGTCAGAAGGCAGCCCTTGCCAATTCCTTCCAGCAGGAGCTTTCGGCCAAGGCCGGTATCGCCGCAAGCCAGGCGCAGATCGACAGCGCCAAGGCCGCCTTCAACCGGGCGCGTGCGACCTGGGACCGCATTCGCCCGCTTGCGGAAAAGGGTGTTTCGACCCGCAGCGACGCCGATCAGGCGCGTGCGGGCTTCGAGCAAGCTGACGCTGCCGTGAGCCAGGCGGAAGCAGGGCTGGAAGTCTCGAAGCAGGCACTGGCGACGACGCTCGGCGCGCGTTCCGGACTGCAGGCCGCGGTGAGCGGGGCGGAAGCGGCCGTCGAACTCGCGCGTATCGATCTCGACAACACGCGCATCGTCGCGCCGCGTGACGGCCGGCTCGGCGAGATCGGCGCGCGCATCGGTCAATATGTGACGGCCGGCTCGCAACTCCTGGCGCTGGTTCCGAACGACGTCTGGGTGGTCGCCAATTTCAAGGAAACGCAGCTCGATGGCATGAAGGCGGGCCAACCCGTCACCATCGCGGTCGACGCCCTGCAGAGGAACGAGCTGATGGGGCATATCGAGCGGTTCTCGCCCGCCGCTGGTTCGGAGTTCAGCATCATCCGTCCGGACAACGCCACCGGCAACTTCACCAAGGTGGCTCAGCGCGTCGGCGTGCGCATCGCCGTCGATCCCGGTCAGCCGCTGGCGGAAATGCTCTCACCCGGTCTCTCGGTCGTCGTGCGCGTCGACAAGGATGCGCCGGTTCATGTTGCACCGGACCAGGCCAACAAGGGCGGCACGCCCGTTGCCGCTCACGGATAAGGCGGCCGGATTTCCCGGACGTCATTGACAGCGCGGACCGTGCAGCGGCCAAGAAAAAAGCCCGGATCGATGATCCGGGCTTTCGCATGTCGAATGGCCTTTAAGGCTTATTCTTCTTCGCCTTCGAATTCGGCTTCCGGGTTGAAGAAGTCTTCCGGCTTCAGGGCGTCTTCGTCAACGCCGTAGATGGCGTCGGCCGAGGTCAGGCTTTCGCCCTTGGCCTGGCGACCGGCTTCTTCGGCCGAACGGGCAACGTTGACTTCGACCGAGATCTCGACTTCCGAGTGCAGGTGCAGCGTGACCTTGTGCAGGCCGATCGACTTGATCGGCTGGTTGAGGTCGACCTGGTTGCGGCCGACGTTGAAGCCTTCGGCAGCGAGCACTTCGATGATGTCGCGGGCAGCGACCGAACCGTAGAGCTGGCCGGTTTCGCCAGCCGAGCGGACGATGATGAACGACTTGCCGTCGAGCTTCTCGGCAACAGCCTGGGCTTCCGACTTGCGCTCGAGGTTGCGGGCTTCGAGCGTCGAACGCTCAGCTTCGAAACGGGCCTTGTTGGCAGCGTTGGCGCGCAGCGCCTTGCCAAGCGGCAGGAGGTAGTTACGGGCAAAGCCGTCGCGAACCTTTACGGTTTCGCCCATCTGGCCGAGCTTGGCGATACGTTCGAGAAGAATGACTTCCATGTTGGTTTCCTTTCAGAGTTCCAGTTCGTTGGTCAGTTTTTTCCAACCGGCGTGACCGCGATGGTGCGTCGCGTATCGATCAGGCCGGACAGGAGGAAGAAGAATGCCGGGATCGTGAACACGAGCACCGACAGGTATGCGATCCACAGCACGGGAAGCCGCCAGGACTTGCCGCGCGTGCGGAAATGGAAGGAGGCGAAACCGGCAAGCAGGAAGCCCGCGCCGAAGGTTCCGCAGATCAGCGCGCCGATCGTTGCGGGTGCGCCGCCGAGGAAGGTGAGGACCAGGCCGCCGAGAAAAATGAAGATCGCGTTGCGGTGCATGCGCAGCGTCGAAGGAATGTCCTCGCGCGGGCGCAACGACCGGCCGGACATCTGCACGATGCGGGTGGCAAGGTAGTAGGCGGTAAACAGCATCAGCACCCAGATCGCGCCCTGGACGAGCGGCAAGGCGAGGGTGAAAAGCGACTTGATCTGAGCGATGGCAGCCGCATCCGGGTTGTAGGCGCTGTCCTGCGCCTTCACCGCCTGAATGACGATATCGACCATGCGATCGGAGATATCGGCTCCATAGCCGACGATCACGCCGACGATGATCATGCCGACGGTCACCAGACCGGCGAGATGGCTGAGGATATCGGAGAGCGGATACCAGGCAAGCGCCTCGTCCGGGCCGCCGAGTTCGGACGCCGGGCGGGCGAGATTGGCGAGATGGCTCAGCCAACCGGCCGGGATCAGCGTGACGACGAGGATCAGCAGCGAGAAATAGGGCGAAACGAGAACGGCACCGGTGGCGCCGGCCGTGACGATTGCGGTGATCGCTGCGGCATTGCCCCAGCCGAGGCCGGCAATCAGGATCGGAAGGGCCGAAGCGGCGTAAAGGACGATGGCAAGAGACGACTGCGTATTCGCGCCCATCGACAAGAGGGCGGCGGTAAAGCCGGCGAGAACGCCGGTCAGCAGCGATGTCCTGTTCACATTCGTCACGTTCGCTGTCCTGCTTCGTGCAGTTAGGGGATGGCCAAAGCCTTTTCCCCAGCATGGGATTTTGGCGCATCGCGCCGGTTCCGATCCGCGCCCATCGCGGAAGGGAGTGAAAGAGGCGCTCACCTTGGGGGAGCGCCTCTCCCAACACGTCGGGTTCCGTCGAGTCAGAAGACTGACGGAAGGTCAGCCGTTCTTAGGAAACGACGTAGGGCAGCAGGCCGAGGAAGCGTGCACGCTTGATCGCCTGGGCGAGTTCGCGCTGCTTCTTCTGGGAAACGGCCGTGATACGGGAAGGAACGATCTTGCCGCGCTCGGAAATGTAGCGCTGCAGAAGACGGATGTCCTTGTAGTCGATCCGCGGAGCGTTTGCGCCCGAGAAGGGGCAAGTCTTGCGGCGACGGTGGAACGGGCGACGAACCGGAGCGGAAGAAACTTCAGCCATTGTCTTAATCTCCTAAAGCTTCTTGATTACGCGCGGTCTTCGCGCGGACGGCGCGGGCGGTCTTCGCGGTCGCCACGGTCCGGACGCGGACCACGGTCGCCGAAGCCACGCTCCGGACGGTCGCCATCGCGGCGCGGACGGTCGTCGCGGTCGCGCTTCTGCATCATGGCCGACGCGCCTTCCTCGTGCTTCTCGACGGCGATCGTCATGTAGCGCAGGATGTCTTCGTTGATGCGCATCTGGCGCTCGATTTCGTGAACAGCCGCTGCCGGAGCATCGATGTCCATGAGAACGTAGTGAGCCTTGCGGTTCTTCTTGATGCGGTAGGTGAGGGACTTCAGGCCCCAGTTTTCGACGCGACCGACCTTACCGCCGTTTGCTTCGAGCACGCCCTTGTACTGCTCGACGAGACCGTCGACCTGCTGCGGCGTGATGTCCTGGCGGGCCAGGAATACGTGTTCATAAAGAGCCATTGTGGCTTGCCTTTCTTGCGTTAATCAGCCCGGACCTCGGCGGCTAAGCCTCAACGACTGTTCTTAGTGGCTGACAGGCAGCCGGCAAGAAAGTGTTGTATCGAGACGGTCGAGAGCGGAGACACGGGAGGCCGGAAAGACGTGCAATCCTAACGGCTCCCCTCGAGGAAGCCGGCCCTCCGTTCAGCCACCAGCCAGAAGACCGGGCATTTCGAACAGCGCGCTTATACGCATTTTTCCGCGGAAGGCAAGGCTTGCCGCATCTTTTCCGCTTTCTACGCCAGCTCGTTCACCTTTTTCCATTTGCGCAGGCGGCCGTGGGCGTTGGCATAGGGAGAGGAAGTATTGAACTGGATCATGCGTCCGAGCGTGAATTTTCCGTACCATGGCCGCCCGTAGAGCGCCTGCTCGTCGCGATCCCTGATCCGTGCTTCGATCGCCTCCTTGCTTTGCTTCAGCCTGGCGACAAGCTCGCCCGGCGAAAGAGCCTGGAAGTCCACATAGAATTTCTGCGCCAGCCGTCCAAGTTCGTTCCATTTATAGCCGGTCTCGGGGAAGTCGACCGGCTCGCCGCGCTGATCGCGATCGATCCATTTGATCACCAGCTCGCCCCAGCCGATGAGGTAGGCGACGAGATCGCCGACGCTCATCATGGTGCCCTTGGCGTGGCCCTCGAGCGAAGGTTCGCGGTAGCTCTGGTCAGGAACCCGTTCCAACTCGCGCATCAGCCTGGCGAACTGGGCTTCGATCGCCTCAAGCAGTTCGGCTTTCGTCTGGGGCACCGGCATCGGCGACCTGCTCCCACACTCAGATCGGCATCGGATAGATCCGGTGCAGCCGCCGGATCCCGTTGACAACGTCCTGCGACAGCGTGAGATCGATGGCGCCGAGGTTGGTCTTCAACTGCTCCATCGATGTCGCGCCGATGATGACGGACGCCATGAAGGGCCGCGCCAGGCAGAAGGCGATCGCCATCTGCGCCGGATCGAGGCCGTGCTCGCGCGCCAGTTTGACATAGCCTTCGACGGCCGGCTCCTGGTGGGGCGTGAAGCGGCCGCCGAGATCGCCGTTGATCGAAAGGCGCGAGCCCTTCGGCTTCGCGCCGTCGAGATACTTGCCGCTCAAAAGCCCGGCGGCGAGCGGCGAATAGGCGAGCAGGCCTACATCCTCATGGTGGGACAGTTCCGCAAGGTCGAGGTCGTAGGTGCGGTAAAGCAGGTTGTACTCGTTCTGGATCGAAACGACGCGCGGCAGGCCATGACGCTCAGCCATGTCGATGAACTTCATCGTGCCCCAGGCCGTCTCGTTGGAGAGGCCGATGGCGCGCACCTTGCCGGCCTTAACGAGGTCGCCGAGTTTGTCGAGGATCGCCCGAAGGTCGCTCGCGACGTGGTCCTTGTCCTGCTTGGATGGGTCGTAGGACCAGGCGTTGCGGAAATGATAGTGGCCGCGGTTCGGCCAATGAAGCTGATAGAGATCGACGTAGTCGGTCTTCAGCCGCTTGAGGCTGGCGTCGATCGCCTGGTCGATGCCCTCGGGCGTCGTCGGATTGCCGCTGCGGATATAGGGACGGCCGGGACCGGCAACCTTGGTCGCGACAACGACGTCATCCCGCCGGCCGCGCGTGGCCAGCCATTCGCCGATGAAGCGTTCCGTGTCGCCGTAGGTCTCCGGCGACAGCGGGGTGGTCGGGTAGAGTTCGGCGGTGTCGATGAAGTTGACGCCCTTGTCGAAGGCGTAATCCAGTTGCTCATGCGCCTCGGCGATGGAGTTCTGCGAGCCCCAGGTCATGGTGCCCAGGCAGATTTCCGAAACCTTGATGCCGGTGCGGCCAAGCGTGTTGTAGCGCATCTAGATAAGTATCCTTGTGAAGGGCGAGCGCCGACCTGGGGAGGGAAGGGGCGCCGGCACCGGGAATGGAGCGGTCGCCTCAGTCCCGGTGGTTGGGGAAAGGGCGACATCGGGCGGCAAACTTACGCCTTGATTGTTGAAGATCAAGGGCAAAAGGGCCTGTCGGCGGCGTCCCTGCCGGCCTCCAAGCTTGACTCGTCGGTAAGGAATGTGAATGGAGAGGAAACCGGAGATGTATGGTTTCTGCCTGCATCCCGCTCTAACTCATAAGAACCGATCACTAGGATTTCGTGTCGCGCCGACCCTAAATCCTAGTGATCTAGGGAAGGGACGATCCCATGAGCATTGCATTCACGTTTCCAGGCCAGGGCAGCCAGGCTGTCGGCATGGGCAAGGATCTGGCCGACGCTTTTCCGGAAGCGGCAGCCGTCTTTGCCGAAGTCGATGAAGCACTCGGCCAGAAGCTGTCCGAGATCATGTGGAACGGCCCCGAGGAAACGCTGACGCTGACGGCGAACGCGCAGCCGGCGCTGATGGCCGTATCGATGGCCGTCATTCGCGTGCTCGAAGCCAAGGGCCTCGACCTCAAGTCCAAGGTTTCCTTCGTCGCCGGCCATTCGCTCGGCGAATACTCGGCGCTCTGTGCCGCCGGTACGTTCTCCATTGCCGACACGGCGCGCCTGCTGCGCATCCGCGGCAACGCCATGCAGGCGGCGGTTCCCGTCGGCAAGGGCGCGATGGCGGCGATCATCGGCCTTGAACATGCGGATGTCGAAGCCGTCTGCCGCGAAGCGTCGGCCCTCGGTTCCTGCCAGATCGCCAACGACAATGGCGGTGGCCAGCTGGTGATCTCCGGCGAGAAGGCTGCCGTCGAGAAGGCCGCGGCGCTCGCTTCCGAAAAGGGTGCCAAGCGCGCGCTGATGCTGCCAGTTTCGGCACCCTTCCACTCCGCGCTGATGGCGCCGGCTGCCGACGCGATGCGCGAGGCGTTGGCCAAGGTCGAAAAGCGCAATCCGGTGGTTCCCGTCATCGCCAACGTGCTTGCCGCCCCCGTCAGCGATGCCGAAGAGATCGCCCGGCTGCTGGTCGAGCAGGTCACCGGCCAGGTCCGCTGGCGCGAGACGGTCGAGTGGTTCGCCGCCAACAACGTCACGACGCTTTATGAACTCGGTTCCGGCAAAGTCCTGACAGGGCTTGCCCGCCGTATCGACAAGACCGTCAACGGTATCGCCGTCAATACGCCCGCCGATATCGACGCAGCACTCGCCGCCTTGCTCGCCTGAGCGAACGCCTAGGCGCTCCAGTTATTCCAGTTATAAGGAATCAAAGAGATGTTTGATCTTTCCGGCCGCAAGGCTCTCGTTACCGGCGCATCCGGTGGTATCGGCGAAGAAATCGCCCGCATGCTGCACGCTCAAGGCGCCATCGTCGGCCTGCACGGCACCCGCGTCGAAAAGCTCGAAGCGCTTGCCAACGAACTTGGCGATCGCGTGCAGCTCTTCCCGGCAAATCTTTCCGACCGCGCCGAAGTCAAGGCGCTCGGCGAAAAGGCCGAGGCCGAACTCGGTGGCGTCGATATTCTCGTCAACAATGCCGGAATCACCAAGGACGGCCTCTTCGTGCGCATGAGCGACGAGGACTGGGATGCCGTTCTCGAAGTGAACCTCACGGCCGTGTTCCGCCTGACGCGCGAACTCACCCATCCGATGATGCGCCGCCGTTTCGGCCGCATCGTCAACATCACCTCCATCGTCGGCGTCACCGGCAACCCCGGCCAGGCGAACTACTGCGCCTCCAAGGCCGGCATGATCGGCTTCTCCAAGTCGCTTGCCCAGGAAATCGCGACGCGCAACGTCACGGTCAACTGCGTGGCTCCGGGCTTTATCGAAAGCGCGATGACCGGCAAGCTCAACGACAAACAGAAGGACGCGATCATGGGCGCGATCCCGATGAAGCGCATGGGCACCGGCGCCGAAATCGCTTCGGCGGTCGTTTACCTCGCTTCGAACGAAGCTGGTTACGTCACCGGCCAGACGATTCACGTCAACGGCGGCATGGCCATGATCTAATCCGGTTTCCGGGATGGGCCGCCCGCCGAGATTGTGCGGCGGGCGATCTTCAACGTCCCGGGATGCCGCCTGCCAAATGCCTGAAATTCAATGTTGAGCAAGCGAATGACAGGCATTTTCGGACTTTGCGACAGCGTTAAACCGTGTTAATCGGGCCATGACTGTTAGCAGTCGACCGGTCCCGCCAGGCGTCCGGCAGCCTTGGCTGCCTTGGGTTTGCCGCAGTTCCGGTTGGATGGATTGCCGGGTGGGCCGTCTTGGTCTATCAGGCTTACAGAAGAGTACCGGTGCCGGAATAGGCGCCTACAGAAACGAAGGTCGAGGAACTCCGACATGAGCGATATCGCAGAACGCGTAAAGAAAATTGTTATTGATCATCTTGGCGTCGACGCCGAAAAGGTCAGCGAAGGCGCAAGCTTCATCGACGACCTCGGCGCGGACTCGCTCGACACCGTCGAACTGGTCATGGCTTTCGAAGAAGAATTCGGCGTTGAAATCCCGGACGACGCTGCTGACTCGATCCTGACTGTCGGCGACGCCGTCAAGTTCATCGAAAAGGCCCAGGCCTAATATATTGAAGCGGCTTCGGCCGTGGACGGGCCGCCTAAAGCGGCCCGTTTCAGCCCAGGGAAGTGGGCTATCCCGCGCCGAGCGGGGATTTCGATCAGCAAGCGTTTTCCGCATTTCCCTCTGATCGTGAATAAGAACCTTAAAATGGATGCCCGGATCGGGTTCGTTACACGTGGTCCGATCCGGCTCTGAAATGGAAAAGTCAGGGTGGGTCGCGGACTATGAGACGTGTCGTTATCACCGGTACCGGCATGGTATCTCCCTTGGGTTGCGGAACTGAGGCGACGTGGGCGCGCCTGCTTGCCGGGCACAATGCTGCGCGCAAGGTGACCGAATTCGAGGTCGAGGACCTTCCTGCCAAGATTGCCTGCCGCATTCCCTTCGGCGACGGCACCGATGCTACCTTCAATGCCGACGACTGGATGGAGCCGAAGGAGCAGCGCAAGGTCGATCCGTTCATCGTCTACGCGATGGCTGCGGCCGACATGGCGCTTTCCGATGCCGGCTGGAAGCCGGAGAGCGATGAAGACCAGATCGCTACCGGCGTGCTGATCGGTTCAGGCATCGGCGGCCTCGAAGGCATCGTCGAAGGCGGCTACACGTTGCGCGACAAGGGCCCCCGCCGCATCTCGCCGTTCTTCATTCCTGGCCGCCTCATCAACCTTGCCTCTGGCCAGGTGTCGATCCGCCACAAGCTGCGCGGTCCCAACCACTCTGTCGTCACCGCCTGTTCGACCGGCGCCCATGCGATCGGTGACGCGAGCCGCCTGATCGCGCTCGGCGATGCCGACGTCATGGTGGCTGGCGGCGCGGAATCGCCGATCTGCCGGATCTCCCTCGCCGGCTTTGCCGCCTGCAAGGCGCTGTCGACCCAGCACAATGACGATCCGCAGAAGGCCTCGCGCCCCTACGATATCGACCGCGACGGTTTCGTCATGGGCGAGGGCGCTGGCGTCGTCATCCTCGAAGAACTCGAGCATGCCAAGGCGCGCGGCGCCAAGATCTATGCGGAAGTCGTCGGTTACGGCCTTTCGGGCGATGCCTTCCACATCACTGCTCCGTCGGAAGACGGCGACGGTGCCTATCGCTGCATGCAGATGGCGCTGAAGCGCGCCGGTCTGACGGCTGCCGATATCGATTACATCAACGCCCACGGCACCTCCACTATGGCCGACACGATCGAGCTTGGTGCCGTCGAGCGTCTGGTTGGCGAACACGCGTCGAAGATCTCGATGTCCTCGACCAAGTCGGCCATCGGCCACCTGCTCGGCGCTGCCGGCGCGGTGGAAGCGATCTTCTCGGCGCTGGCGATCCGCGACAACATCGCGCCACCGACGCTGAACCTCGACAACCCATCGGTCGAGACGAAGATCGATCTCGTGCCGCATGTCGCGCGCAAGCGCGAAATCAACGTGGCGCTCTCGAATTCCTTCGGTTTCGGCGGCACCAACGCTTCGTTGGTCCTGCGTCGCTACACCGGCGCCTGATCGCGCGCCCGGAGCGTCGCCTGAGCCAATCATCGCGCCGACCGCAGAAGGCGGCGCGATGATCCAGCTTTTGCCGTATTGCTCGCTACAAGCATGTGTTGGGAGGAGGCGCCGTCATGGAAGATGGCGCTCGCCGACCGCGATGTTCGCGCAAGGCATATCTGTCAGAATGCCATTCAGCCATTGTCTGGAACGACGGTTTGCCCGGTTTTTACCGCGGGCCGAGGTTCCGGATTAAAGTGTCGGTCGTCCGCCGCGTTCTCTTGAACGCACGGTGATTCGACACATTTCTGTGGTTCTTCGGTGAGATTGCACCGGACGCGGATTTTTGAGTAACTGCGGACGCCGGCCTTCTGGGCGGCACCGTTTTATAAATTTGACCTATGCCTGCCACGGTCCAGTCCGAAATTCGCACCGGAAGCAGGAAGAGAATGAGGCCGCGAATTTCGGGTTCGGGATAATCGTGAGCGACTCAAACGATAACGGCGCGGCGCAATTCGGCCGCAGTGAAAACGCGAGCAACGGACCGATCATTCCGAAATCGGCAAACGAAGCGCTGCGTCCGGAAAAGGTGCCGCAGCCGCCGAAACGATCGCGCAAAGCCCGCAGCCAGGTCGTGATCTTCCTGAACTTCGTCATGACCGTCATCGTGTTTGCAGCGCTCGCCGCCGCCGGCACGGTCTATTACGCGATGCACCAGTACGAAAAGCCGGGTCCGCTGCAGGCGAACCAGAACTTCATCGTCCGCGGCGGCGCCGGCATGAGCGAGATCGCAAGCGGCCTTGAGCGCGGCAACATCATCACCGATGCGCGTGTCTTCCGTTTCGTCTCCGAGGCCTATCTCGACAACGAGACGCTGAAGGCCGGTGAATACGAGATCAAGGCGGGCTCGTCGATGCAGGAGGTCATGCAGCTCCTGAAGTCGGGCAAGTCGATCCTCTATTCCGTTTCCCTGCCCGAAGGCCTGACCGTCAAGCAGATGTTCCACAGGCTCGCCGATGATCCGGTGCTCGTCGGCGATCTACCGTCGGAACTGCCGGCCGAAGGTTCGCTGATGCCTGACACCTACAAGTTCACGCGCGGCACCAAGCGCGGCGAGATCGTTCAGCAGATGGCCGCTGCCCAGAAGGTCCTCGTTGGCCAGATCTGGGAGAAGCGCGATCCCGATCTGCCGGTTTCGACGGTGGAAGAACTGGTGACGCTTGCCTCGATCGTGGAGAAGGAAACCGGCCGCGCCGACGAGCGCCCGCGCGTCGCTTCGGTCTTCATCAACCGGCTCGACAAGGGCATGCGGCTGCAGTCCGACCCAACGATCATCTATGGCATTTTCGGCGGCGACGGAAAGCCGGCGGACCGGCCGATCCTGAAGTCGGACATCGACAAGCAGACGCCGTACAACACCTATATCATCAAGGGCCTCCCGCCGACGCCGATCGCAAATCCCGGCCGTGCAGCCCTGGAAGCGGTCGCCAATCCATCGCGTACGCCGGAGCTTTACTTCGTTGCCGACGGCACGGGCGGCCACGTCTTTGCCGAGACGCTCGACGAACACAATGCCAATGTCCGCCGCTGGCGCAAGGTTGAGGCGGAGCGGGCAGCCGAAGCGGCGAAGGCTGCGTCTGACGCCGGCACTGCTGAACCGGCAGCTACGCAGCCGCAATAGGCCGGTGCTCGCTGGTGGCAGAGCCGCCTAGCGATGCTTGCACTGTGGACGGACGAATCACGGCGCGGATATCCCTTGCGGGATGCCGCGCCGTCGCCTTATTGCTTCTGCTGAAACCGCAACGGAGGTGATGATGCCGCTCCAATCGATGACCGGCTTTGCCCGGAGAGAAGGCAGCAGCGGCCGCCGTCGTTGGGCCTGGGAGCTGCGCTCCGTCAACGGCAAGGGCCTGGATCTCCGGCTGCGCCTGCCGCAGGGGCTCGAGCGCTTCGAGCCCGAGGTGCGCAAGCTTGCAGCTGATTATTTTTCCCGCGGCAACCTTCAGATCGGCCTCTCCGTCAGCGGCGGCGAGGCGGCCGTCGAAGCCGTGGTCAACCAAGCAGCCTTGACGGCGGTGCTAGACCTGCGCGGTCAGCTCGGGGACCTCGTCGATCCCGCGCCGCTCCGGTTCGACACGCTTCTCTCGATCCGCGGCATCGTCGACTTCCGTGAGCCGGAGGAGAGCGAAGAAGAGCGCACGGCGCTCGACGCAGATATCCTGGCCGGGCTGGCGGGCGCGCTCGCCGATCTGCGCAAGATGCGCGCGGACGAGGGCGCGGCGCTCTGTCAGATCCTGCTGGCGCAGGTCGAGACGATCGAGCGGCTGACGGCGACGGTCGAGGCCGACCCGTCACGTAGCGCCGCGGCGATTGCCGACCGGCTGGCGCAGCAGGTTGCCCTGGTCATGGACAACGGGTCATCGCTAGAGCGGGACCGTCTCTATGCCGAAGTCGCTTTGCTCGCCACCAAGGCGGACCTTCGCGAGGAGATCGACCGGCTTGGCTCCCATCTCGTTGCCGCCCGCGACCTTCTGTCGAAGGGCGGCCCCGTCGGGCGCAAGCTCGATTTCCTCGCACAGGAATTTAACCGAGAATCGAATACGATCTGTTCCAAGTCGAACGCAGCCGCAGTGTCTGCCGCCGGCATCGAGTTGAAGGTCGTCATCGACCAGTTCCGCGAACAGGTCCAGAATCTGGAGTAAGGTATGAACCCGGCGACCCCTTCGCCCATCAAGATCGCCCGTCGTGGGCTGATGCTCGTCATTTCCTCGCCGTCGGGCGCTGGCAAGTCGACCATTGCGCGCAATCTCCTGGAAGCCGATCCGGAGATGAGCATTTCGGTCAGCGTGACGACGCGTCAGCGGCGCCCGAGCGAGATTGACGGACGGCACTATCACTTCAAGTCCATACGCGAATTCGAGGCGCTGAGGTCCACTGACTCGCTGCTCGAATGGGCGGAGGTGCACGGCAATTTCTACGGCACGCCGCGCGACGCTGTGGAGGCGGCCATGGCCGCCGGCCGCGACATGCTCTTCGATATCGACTGGCAGGGTGCGCAGCAGCTTCAGGAGAAGATGGCGGGAGACGTCGTCTCGATCTTCATCCTGCCGCCGTCCATGGCCGAGTTGCAGTCTCGCCTGCATCGCCGGGCCGAAGACAGCGAAGAGGTGATCGCCACGCGCCTTGCGAACTCGCGCGCCGAGATCGAGCACTGGCGGGAGTATGACTACATCGTGCTCAACGACGATCTCGACCGCGCTTTTGCGTCCGTGCGGGCGATCGTTGAGGCCGAACGCCTGCGCCGTGACCGGCGCCCTGGGCTGTTCGATTTCGTCAACGGGCTGCTGACCGAAAACCCGTTCTAAGGCTCAAAAAAGAAAATGGCTCCGTGAGGAGCCATTTTTGATTCATGTCCGTTTGTAGCGCGCGCCTTGCGATCCACATGCCCGCTCAGAGGCAGTTTGCCAGCCGGCAGAACTCTTCCACCGAAAGTGTTTCGGCGCGTCGCTGCGGGTCGATGTCGGCCTTGGCAAGTAAAGCTTCACCGCCGAGCGGCTTCAGGCTTTGGCGCAGCATCTTGCGGCGTTGGCCGAAGGCTGCATGCGTCACCTTCTCAAGGGCTGCGACCGAGCAGGGGATCGGGTTTTCGACCGGCTCCAGATGGACCACGGAGGACGTCACCTTCGGTGGTGGCGTAAAGGCCTGCGGCGGCACGTCGAACGCCATCCGTGCGTTCGTACGCCAACCGCAGAGGACACCGAGGCGGCCATAGTGGTCGTCATCCGCGTCGGCGACGATCCTCAGGCCCACTTCACGCTGGAACATCAGCGTCAGCGACTGCCAGAAGGGCGGCCAGCGCTCGGGCAGCAGCCAGTTGACGAGCAACTGCGTGCCGACATTGTAGGGCAGGTTGGCGATGATCTTGACCGGCCCTTCGTCAGCAAGCGTCTCGAAGGGCGTCTTCAGTGCGTCACCTTCGATCACCTGCAGCCGATCGGGATAATGCGCGCCGATCTCCGCAAGCGCCGGCAGGCAGCGCGAGTCACGCTCGATCGCAATGACCTTCTTGGCGCCGAGCGCGAGGATGGCGCGGGTGAGGCCGCCCGGTCCGGGGCCGACCTCGATGACCGTCACGCCTTCGAGCGAACCGGCGGTCCGCGCGATCTTCTGCGTCAGGTTGAGGTCGAGCAGGAAGTTCTGGCCGAGCGCCTTCTTGGCATCGAGGCCGTGACGCTGGATGACGTCGCGTAGCGGAGGAAGACCGTCAAGGGCGGCCATCAGCGAATATCTCCTGGCATATTGGCCGCAAGCGATGCGGCAAGGTCGAGGGCTGCCCGAAGGCTGTCGTCGCGGGCGATGCCCTTGCCGGCAAGGCTGAAGGCCGTGCCGTGGTCGGGCGAGGTGCGGATGAAGGGAAGACCGAGCGTGACGTTGACGCTGTCGTCGAAGCCGAGCGCCTTGGCCGGGATCAGCGCCTGGTCGTGATACATGCAGATCGCCACGTCGTAGGTGGCGCGTGCGCGATCGTGGAACATCGTATCGGCCGGCAGCGGTCCAACCGCATCAATGCCTTCAGCGCGCAGCCGGTCGACGACCGGTCGGATCACGGCGTCGTCCTCGAGCCCAAGCGCACCGTTTTCGCCGGCATGCGGGTTCAGGCCGGCGATTGCGAGCCGCGGCTGTTGAAGTCCGAAGCGATTGCGAAGGTCGGCCGCAGTAATCGCGCAGGTGCGGTAGATGAGGTCTGGCGTCAGTTGCTCCGGCACGTCCTTCAAGGGGATGTGGATGGTGACGGGCACGGCGCGCAGCTTCGGTCCGGCCAGCATCATCACCGGCAGAACCGGCTCGCCCGTCGCCTTTTCGGCAAGATCGGCGAGATATTCGGTATGGCCTGGAAAGCGGAAGCCAGCGTCATAAAGAACCGCCTTGGCGATCGGGTTCGTGACCACGGCCGACGCCTGACCGGCGTTCACCAGTCGCACGGCCGTGTCGATCGCACCGATGACGGCGCTGGCATTGGCCGTGTCAGGATGGCCGGCGTTGATCGGGGCAGGGCAGGTGAGCGGCAGAACCGGCAACGCCGTATCGAATAGGGAGCGCGCGCCGGCGCAATCGGTCTCGCGGACGGGTACTGTATAGCCGAGCATCGATGCGCGTGCGGCAAGCACCGCGGGGTCGCCGATGAAGAGGAAGGGGGCCGTCGCGTGGTCGCGGCGGCCGAGCCAGGCCGAAAGACTGATGTCCGGCCCGATACCGGCCGGGTCGCCCATGGTCAGGGCGAGGGGCCCGCCGGTTGTTTCGCGCATGGTTCCGTCGTGATTACTTGTTGACGATTTGCGCCTTCTTGCGCAGCTCCTCGAGGTACTTCTCGCTGTTCGGGTCCTCGCCGCCTTCCTTCTTCTTGCCGATATCCTCGGCGCGGAAGACGATTTCGGCGGCGGTGTCGTCGTTGACCTCACGCTTCTTGCAGATCGCCAGGTACTCGACGCCCTTTTCGGTCACGCGGGTGCCGGTGGTGCCGTTCTCGCCGGCCTTCTCGATCAGCGGCTTCCATTCGTCGGGCAGCTGCTGGGCCAGCATGCGGCCGAGGCTGCGGATCGACACGTCGCGATAGTTGGCGGCAAACACCTTGGAGGTTTCGCAACCCGGGAACTGGGCTCGGGAGGCGTTGGCTTCGGCCTGCCGCTTCGCGGTGATCGCGCCACGCTTCTTCTCGGGAATGACGAAGATCACCTGCTGCAGGAAGTACTCGGTGGTGACAGGCTTCTGTCCGCCACCGGCCATCATGCGCTTGACGAGGTCGGCGCCCTGGAGACGGTTGGAGCTGCCGTAGCGGAAGTTGACCGCGCGCGGCCAGCTCATCTGCACGGCGATGAACTGCTTGAAATGTTCCGCGCCGACGCCCGCCTGATCGAGGATCTTGCCGAGTTGCTCGGTCGAAAGCTTGTTGCCCGAGGCGAAGCGCGCATAGGCGGCATCGACTTCCTGGGTGCTGACGGACTGGCCGATGCGCGCGATCTCGGCCCGCTTGAGAACTTCGTCGACGAGCTGCTTCTTGGCTTCGTCGTTGCCGCCCTTCTGGCGCTGCAGGCGAAGGAAGGCCACGCGCTTGGCGATGTCGCCGGAGGTAATCACCGTGTTGTTGACCGTTACCTTGACCGTACTCGCTGCTGCCTGAGCTCCGGAGCATACGGCAACGCTCAAGGTGCCGGCCAAAGCCAGTACCGACAGTGTCCTCAAGATCGACATTTTCCCGCCCATTATCTTTTCCTATATCCCGGACTATCACCGTCGACAGGCTTTGTCCGCCTGTCGGCCTTGCGCCGTTGCCTTATCTTGTCGGAGGGAATGCATAATACATGCGGCCAAACGATGACAAGACCGTTTGACCGTGCCGATATCGACGAATGGGCGAACTTTTGGCCCGCCCACTCGCTTGACGATATCAATAATAATCCAGCTCTTCGAACTTGGTGTCGCCGACGTTCACGTCGCCGAGCGTACGGAAGCTGATTCTCGCGCCGATCGACCAGTCGTTCGCCACATTGGCGTCGGTATCGCGTTCCTGTTTGTAGACGATCGAGAACAGCGTGTCCTGATCGTCGTAGGTGATGCCGAAACCGTTGCGCGAGATGACATCCTTGTTGATGTCATAGGTGATCGCGCCGAACACCGACCAGTAATCATGGAACCGGTAGGCGGCAGCCGTCTGGATTTCGTCCTGGTTGGACAGAGATCCGTAGAGCGGCTGCGCTTCGATGCGCGTATAGGTCATCGCCGCCTGCCACGTCGTGCCGAGATAGCCGACGGTGGTATCGGCACGGCGCAGCGACAGGTCCTTTTCGTCGAGGCGGCCGGAAATGCTCGCCATCAGGCCGGAGGGTGCATCGATACCGAACATGGCAACATAGTCGGAGCTTCTGCTCTCCAGGCCGGAATTCGCGCCGGCCTTGACCAGGTCGTCTGTCGCAAACGAGTTGAGGCCGCCGAGATGGAATGACTGGCCGACGATGCCGCGCAGACCGTAGCCGCTGTCGAAGGTTCCCGTGTAGCGGAAGCCGACATTGGCGCGGGTGCCGCCCTCGATCCGGTCGAAGCCGGAGAACTTGTCGCGATCGAAGAGGTTTGTCGCATCGAACACGAAGCTCTGCGCGTCTTCGTTCGGCAGGCCGCCTGCGTATTGCTCGTTTGGACGCGCGTAGAGCTGCGCAATCGGTTCGAGCACGTGGCTGCTGTCTTCGCCGACGAACAGGATCGGGTAGCGGGCTTCGAGACCCGCGGTCAGCATGCGCCGCGTCACCGCGTCGCTCGTGTTGTAGTCGCCCGTGTAGGCCGGGCCCGGGTTGTCCATGTTCAGCCCGATGGCGTCGCCACGCGCCGCTAGCAGCGGCGTGATGACCAGACCGCCTGGAGCAATGAAGGTGCGCTTCCACTCCAGTTCGCCGGTCAGGCGGTGCGACGTGCCCTCGAGGCCACGGAAACGGGTCACGCCCGGCTGCGTGAACGCGTCGAGCCGGTTGCGCTTCACGTTCGTGAAGTTCAGCGTACCGGAAAGCTCACCGCCCAGGACGGATTCAGGCGCCTTGTAGGAATAGTCGAGAACCTGTGCCGCAGGCTGCTGGTTCTCCTCGATGCTGTTGGCGTCGGCATCCTGGATGTCGAAGTAGAAAGCGCGCAGATCGAAGTAGTTCCGCTTGCCGAGCCCGCTCAGATACGCCTGGTTGACGTAGGTCGTTCCGTCGAACGTCGACAGCTCGTAGGTCTTGGCGAAGTTGGCGTCGGACTGAACGAGCACGTTCCAGCCGAAGGTCCAGCGCGGATTGATCTCGAACTCGCCCTTCGACGCGATCATGCCTCGGTTCGTATGCATCGCGTCGACAGTGCCGGGCGTGAACTTGCCCTTGTCGAGCTGGCTGATGCCGGCGAAGTTCAGCGTATGGAAGCCGTTGTGGAACCGCTGGCGGAATTCTCCCTCCAGCAGGAAGCCCTGTCGCGTCAGGCCGGTCAGCGTTGCCGTTGCGTCCATATAGGGCGAGATCGCCCAATAATAGGGGACGCCGACGCCAACGCCGAGCTTCTGGGCCGAGCGGAATGTCGGGAACAGAAAGCCGCTCTTGCGCTTGACCGTATGGTCGGGCAGCTCCATGACCGGAATGTAGGCGATCGGCTTGCCGAACAGCTCGAAGCGGGCGTTCTCAAGGCGGATGGTCCGCGTGCGGCCGTTCTGGATGACGCGCTGGGCCTTGATGTGCCACAGCGAGCGATGTTCCGGCTTGGTCGAGCAGGGCGTGCAGGCCGTGTAGACCGCCTCGTTCAGAATGAATTCTTCGCCGTTCCGGCGCTCGCCGCTCGTGGCAGCAAGCCGCGTCAGATCGGTGGTTTCAATGCGCATTTGATCGAGGAAGCCGTCCCCGAAATCGTCGGTGATATCCATCTTGTCGGCGTAGACGACATTGCCGCCCGGCTCGACGAACTGGATTTCGCCGGATGCATAGATGCGGCCCTTCTTCTGGTCGTACTCGACCTGGCGGGCCACCATCTTGTAGCCGCCGTAATCGATCTGCACGTTGCCGCGCACGATCACTTTTTCGGCGTCCTTGTTGTAGACGAGCTCATTGGCGGACAGAAGCAGCTTGGCGTCTTCCGGCATGTTCGGGCGCAACGAATCGAGGCGCTCCGAAGCCTGCTGCGCCATCGCTGGCGCACTCATTCCCATGGCAAGTGTCTGCAGCGCCACGCCTGCGAGCAGGGCGGCGTTGATCAGCCTTATACGTTTGCGGTTCACTACCGCCACTAGCCATCCTCCTGATTTAAAAGAATCGTCGAGCCCAGCGCCATCGCTACAACAACTGGCAACCAGGCTGCAACGAAAGGAGGCACAATGCCGCTGCTCCCGAATGCTTTGACAAGCACGGTGACGACATAAAGCACGAAGCCTGAAAGGATGCCACCGAGAATTACGGAGCGCGATTGGTTAAACCGGCTAAATTTCAGCGACACGCAAGCGGCGATCAGCGTCATGGCGACGAGCAGCAGCGGCAACGACAACATTGAGTGGAATTGGGTTTCCATGCCGTTGGTCGAAAAACCGAAGGAGCGGGCCACTTCGATCTTGCGCGGCAGGTCGAAAAACTGAATGGAATCAGCCTTTGCAAGACGTTCCTGAACAAACTCCGGCTTCAGATTGGTGGCCAGCTGTGCTGTTTTCAAACGTTGCGGAAGCTGTCCGTTGCGCGTTTCCGTGACGTCGTTAAGAAGCCAGTAACCATCTTCGAGTTTCGCCGACCCCGCATCCTGTCTCAGAATGATCGTGCCCTGTGGATCAAAGTGGATGACGGTGACGTTGAGAAGCGTCGTCCCGTTGTCCTGAACAGAGCGTGCGCCGATGATCGTGTCCGTGCCGTTATAGATCTGCCTGAGCCACGGGATCGAGCCGGCGTCGGCGTTCCGTGTGGAGCCCCATTCGGCCAAAAGCGCCTCGCCGCGCTTCGTTCCCCAGGCCGCAAGCGGATTGAGCGCCACGACCGCCAGCACGCCGAAGAGGAAGGAGCCGAGGATGAAGGGCCGCAGGAACTGCCAGACGGAAATGCCGGCCGCGCGGGTCACGACCAGCTCGTAGCGGCGGTTGAGCGAGATCAGTGCCGCCATGGCCGAAAACAGCGCGACGAAGGGTATCGTCTGCTGCAGGATCAGCGGGATCCGGAGCGCGGTCATCAAAAGGGCGCCGGAGATGCTGTAGCGCGGCAGGTTCGCCAGCCGGCTCGCCTGTTCGCTGAAGTCGATGATGAAGACCAGCGAGAAGATCCCGACGAGGAACCAGAACGTCGTGATCACATAGCGCATGAAGAAGTAGCGGCCGAGCGTGCCCATCATGACGGCTGCCCTTTCTCGGCATCGGGCCGCATCAGGCGCAGGCGAACCAGGAGTTCCTGCAGCTTTTCCTGTCCGGTCATCGGAATGTCCAGTCGCCTGTTGCTGACGAGCTGGTGGATGCAGAGCGCGCCCGCAATCAGCGGCACGGCATACATCAACGGCACAAACCAGACAGAATCCTCGGCGCTGTTACCAGCATAGAACGTCATCCAGCGGATGAGCAGGGCCGTGCCGAGGGCGCTGACCATCGGATGAAGCCGCGCTTCGCGATGGGAGCGCGCATCACTGCTGAAGACCAGCGCGATCAGGCCGAAGAGCAAGGGGAAGGTCCATTCGGTGAAGCGACGGTTGAGCTCGGCGGTAAAGGCAAGCGGATTGTTCTTGTAGACGTGATCTTCCGGGTCCGGATTGATCAGACCCGGAAGGTCGCGGTCCTTCGCCCGGATGGTCGCTTCGCGCGTCGTCTTCGTCATGTCGGCGAGATCGAAGGCGTAGGAGTCGAACTTGATGATCGATACGCTGCCGTCGGGGAGCTTGCGCTGCACTTCCCCGTCTTTCATCACCAGCGCTGAACTCTTGTCGTCGATGGCGCCTTCGCGCGCATAGTAGACGAGCTCGAAGCTCGGATTGCGCGAATCGGCGACGAAGATGCCCTGCAGCACGCCGCCGCCCCGCCGCGCGCCGACCTGGACATAGAGATTGTCTGCGACCTTGCGGAAGGTGTTCTCCTGCACAACCGACGACAGCAGGTCGGCGTTGGCGGTTGCCAGCATCTTGCGCAAGGCGACGCGCGCATAGGGCTCGACGAAATTGTCGACCACGAAGGAAAGCACGCTGAGGCCCAAGGCCAGGTAGATCACCGGCCGGATGATCGCCATGCGCGAGCTGCCGGCGGCATTGAGCACTGTCAGCTCCGAATCGGTGTTCATCGTCGACAGCGTCTGCGTGACGCCGATCACCAGCGCAAAGGGCAGGATGATCGTGATGACGGAGGGCAGGATGAGGGTCGCCACCTTGGCGAAGGCGAACACGGACTGGCCGTTGTCGGTGACGAGGTTGACGTTGGTCAGCGCCTGAGTCGTCCAGACGATGCCGAGCAACGGCAGGAGCGTTGCGAGGAACATGATCACGGCACGCCGGAATATGTAGCGTTCGATCAGCTTCATGCCCGTGTCCGGTCCAAAATCCTGCTCATGTTTCTGTTCCGGCGGCGGTTGTCGAACTGGGTCTCGCCCGTGTCCGTAAACCGAAGCCCGGTCCTTTGCCAGCCACCCTTGCTGCTCGAATTGTGTAGCAACAGGGATAATTTAAGGCGAAGAACCTCGGTTAACCGCATGTAAACATCTGCGGGCATCTTGCCAAGCGGTTGAAAAGCGAGAAGGGTGCCGGCCACAGCTTTGACGGTGGCGAACGATGCGAATATTTGCCACTGTAACCGCCCGGTAACAGCCCGGCTTGCCATGAGCCCTGCCGTGTCGCCCGGATGCGTTTTGCGGCCTCGATCCCCTTGGGCTGGCGCTCGATCCCTCGGAAAGAACCATTCGATCCAAAGGGTTGCGTCCAGCCAGGAAATACCCGGAGTTTTCAATGTCGATGAAGTTTGAGTTCACCTTTGCCAAGTCCCACAAGCCGAGCGGCGGCGTCGCCGTTCTGCTGAAGACCGCGGGCGCGTCGGCGGCTGCCGGCGCCGATGTCGCCGACCCCGAGAACGTGGTGGCGAAGGCGGCGAAGATCAAGAAATTTACCGGCAAGGCGTTCTCCACCCTCGACATCGTCGCGCCGCATGGCTCGCCCGCCGATCGAATCGTCGTGCTCGGTCTTGGAGACGCGGATGCGCTGACGGACCATGACTGGCTGAAGGCCGGCGGTAGCGTTGCAGCGAAGCTCGGTTCGGTCGACAAGGTGACGGTCTTCATCGACGCGGACGACGTCAACGTGACCGGCAAGGCGGCCGCCGACTTCGCGCTCGGCATGGAAATGAATGCCTACGCCTTCGACAGCTACAAGACCAAGAAGGCCGACGACGACGCGAAGTCGTCCGGCAAGCCGACCAAGGTGACGATCGTCACCGGCACGGTCATCGCGGCGAAAAAGGCGTTCACGGCGGCGCAGGCCGTTGCCGAAGGCGTGTTTCTCGCCCGCGACCTGGTAAACGAGCCGGCCAACGTGCTGGGCCCGGTCGAGTTTGCCGCCAAGGCGAAGGAGCTGGAAAAGCTCGGCGTCGAGATGGAGATCCTCACCGAAAAGGAAATGAAGAAGCTCGGCATGGGCGCGCTGCTCGGCGTCGCACAAGGGTCGAGCCGCCCGCCGCGCCTCGTCATCATGCAGTGGAAGGGCGGCAAGTCGAAGGATCGTCCGCTCGCCTTCGTCGGCAAGGGCGTCGTTTTCGACAGCGGCGGCATCTCGATCAAGCCGGCAGCCGGCATGGAGGAGATGAAGGGCGACATGGGGGGTGCCGCAGCCGTCACCGGCCTCATGCACGTGCTCGCCGCCCGTGAAGCCAAGGTCAACGCCATCGGCATCATCGGCCTTGTGGAAAACATGCCCGACGGCAGCGCCCAACGCCCTGGCGATATCGTGACCTCCATGTCCGGCCAGACGATCGAGGTGATCAATACCGACGCCGAGGGCCGCCTCGTGCTTTGCGATGCGCTCTGGTACTGCAACGATCGCTTCAAGCCGCAGGCGATCATCGACCTTGCAACGCTGACCGGCGCCATCATGGTGGCGCTCGCGACACATCATGCCGGCCTGTTCTCCAACGATGACCGCCTGGCGGGGCAGCTTCTAGCCGCCGGCATCGCGACGCACGAGCCCCTGTGGCGCATGCCGCTCGGCCGGGAATACGACAAGATGATCGACAGCAAGTTCGCCGACATGAAGAACACCGGCGGCCGCCACGGCGGCGCGGTGACCGCGGCGCAGTTCCTCAAGCGTTTCGTCAAGGATACCCCCTGGGCGCACCTCGACATCGCCGGAACCGCCATGGGCGCGCCGACCGACGAGGTCAACCAGTCCTGGGGCTCGGGCTTCGGCGTGCGGCTGCTTGATGAACTGGTGCGGGCGAGCTACGAGGCCTGATCACCAATGCCGGACGTGACACAAGGCGGGAAGAAGTCGGCATGACCGAGATCCTGTTCTATCACCTGACGGAATCGAAGCTGGAAGACGCGCTACCGCCATTGCTCGACAAGAGTGTCGAGCGTGGCTGGCGGGTGGTCGTGCAGACGATCGATGCCGAGCGGCGCGACGCGCTCGACACGCATCTCTGGGTCTATCGCGACGAGAGCTTCCTGCCGCATGGCACCGACACCGGGGACTTTGCGGCGGACCAGCCGGTGTTGCTCGTCGCCGACGACGGCAACGCCAATGCGGCGACGGTGCGCTTCGTCATCGATGGCGCAAGCCCGCCTGATGTTTCAGCCTATGAGCGCATCGTCTTCATGTTTGACGGCTACGACCAGGAGCAGCTCGAAGGCGCCCGCGGTCATTGGAAGCGGCTGAAGGGCGAGGGGCACACCTTGACCTACTGGCAGCAGAACCGCGACGGCCGCTGGGAAAAGAAGGCCTGAGTTTACAAACGTCACCAAAAAGCCCGCGGCCGAGACCGCGGGCTTTTTGTTTCCGGCCTGTCCGCAAGATCAGTCGTGGAAGGCCTCGACGAACTTGCGCTTGCCGAGCATGAAGGCATCGGCGACGTGGCGAAGCGGCGCCAGGTCGACGTCGGATTTCCCGGCTTTGACGATCTCGGCGAAGCGCCGGTAGAGCATCGGATATTCTTGCTCCGGTTCCTCATGCACGAGCTTGCCGTCGATGGAGAGCTTGGCGCCGCCCTCCGACAGCACCATCTCGCCACCCGCCGTGCGGGCCACAATGTCCCAGCTCTGCTTGCCGGTCTGGCGCCAGTCGAATTCCGCTGTGACCGGCAGCTTTTGGCCGTCGGTGAAGGTGATGCTGGCGGCGATCGGCGCATCGCGATTCTCGGGGAATTCAAGCACGCCCGAGGTTACGAACAGCGGGCGCGGCAGGATGTGGGTGACGATCGACAATGCGTTGATGCCCGGATCGAATATCCCGAGGCCCCCGGCCGCCCAGATCCATTCCTGGTTCGGATGCCAGTGGCGCACGTCTTCCTTCCAGATGACCTGGACATCCTTGATCGTCGTGCTTGCCAGGAAGGACTTTGCCGCTTCCACGGCCGGCGCGTAGCGAGAGTGCCAGCTTGCAAACAGCGACAACCCCTTCGATGCGGCCAGCGCCTCGAGGTCCGCCACTTCGCTGAGGGTCGCGCCCGGGGGCTTTTCCAGGAAAACGTGCTTGCCGGCGTCGAGTGCGACGCGCGCCGCCTCGTAGCGATATTGCGGCGGCATGCAGAGCGACACGGCTTCGATCGCAGGCACAGCTTGGAGCATCGCCTCGATCGACTTGAAATTGTCGATGCCATCGACCGTCCCATGCCGGCTCGCGGCGGCAATCAGCTGATAGTCGCGGTTCTTGGCGATCGCGGGCAGGTGCTGGTCGCGAACGATCTTGCCGATGCCGACAAGCGCAATTTTGATGGGGGCCATGGTGTTCCGCTCGATTTGTATGACTTATTGTCGGTTCTTGTAGCAGATTGCGCACCGGGAGCAAGCGGCCGCCCACCGGCCAGACCAAGACATCTATGTCGACGAAATCGACAGATTGTCATTCCCTCTCAACGCCGCCGCACTAACTTTACCCTCGGACGTGCGGTGCCCTCCCGTCAGCCGAACGGACTATGGGGCGGTCTCACCGCTTGAAAGGGGAGTGAACGATGCAGCAGCAGATCCGTCGGGCAAGCCGAGCCGACCTCGACGTCATGATCGAGTGGGCCGCGGAGGAGGGGTGGAACCCCGGTCTCGGCGACGCAGGGCCTTTTTGGGCGGCCGACCCGGAGGGGTATTGGGTTGCGGAGGGGGTAGAGGGACCGGTCGCAGCGATCTCGCTGGTGCGATACAACCAAAATTACGGCTTTCTCGGCTTCTACATCACCCGGCCGGATCACCGTGGCAGGGGCATCGGCCGGCAGCTGTGGCAACAGGCGATCTCGGCTGCCGATCGGCGCATCGTCGGCCTGGACGGTGTGGTCGCGCAGCAGGAGAACTATAGCCGGTCCGGCTTCGCCTACGCCCACGCGAACATCCGCTACGGCGCCATCATCGACGTGGTCGAGCCGCCGGGCGCGGATCTCCTGGAGGTCGCGCCGGTGCACATGCCGCTCCTCGTCGACTATGATCGCCGCTTCGTTCCGGCGCGTCGCGAGGTTTTTCTGCGCGAGTGGCTGAAGTCGAGCGACGGCCGGCGCAGCGTCTTGCTGCTGCGCGACGGCGCGGTTGCGGCCTATGGGACCATCCGGGCCTGCCGAAATGGATTCAAGATCGGGCCGCTGTTTTCCGATACCGAGACCGGCGCCGATCTGGTCTTTCGCAAGCTTGCCGCCGGCGTCAACGGCAGCGACGTCTATCTCGACATCCCCGAACCGAATGCTTCGGCCAAGGCACTTTGCGATCGCTACAATCTGAAGCCAGTGTTTGAAACCGCGCGCATGTATCGTGGACCGGATCCCGGTTTACCGCTGGCGCGGATCTACGGAATCACCACCTTCGAGCTGGGTTGACGGAGGCGAGGCGACCGCCGGGCCGGCTAATCAGCCGGCCATCGCGTCTTCATATTCTGCGGAAAGCTCGAGCCATTGCTCTTCGGCCTGCGCGAGTTTTGCTGCCGCGTCGGAGCGTTCCTTGGCCTTCTGCGCAGCCTTGGCCGGCGACTTTTCGTAGAGCGCCGGATCGGCAAGTTCCACATCAAGTGCCTGAATCAGTTTCTCCAGCTTTCCGGTCAAGGATTCGATTTCATTGATCTTCTTGCGGAGCGGCGCCAGCGAGGCACGCTTGTCGGCATTGACCTTGCGCTGGTCCGCCTTCGAAAGACTGTCGTCGACGCCCGTCGGCCTCGGCTTCTCGTCCTTCGCCTTGGGGCCGCCGACGATCAGGCTGCGGTAATCCTCGAGGTCGCCGTCATAGCTCGTCACGGTACCGTCGCGCACCAGCCACAGCCGGTCTGCCGTCGCCTCGATCAGGTGCCGGTCGTGCGAGATCAGGATCACGGCACCGGAATAGTCGTTGAGCGCGGTGATCAGTGCGTTGCGGCTGTCGATGTCGAGGTGGTTGGTCGGCTCGTCGAGGATCAGCAGGTTCGGCGCGTCGAAGGCGGCAAGGCCCATCAGCAGCCGCGCCTTTTCGCCGCCGGAGAGATCCTTGGCGGGCGTTTCCATCTTTTCCGTTGCAAGCCCCATCTGCGCCACGCGCGAGCGCACCTTTGCTTCCGGTGCTTCCGGCATCCGCCGGCGCACATGCTCGACAGCACTTTGCGTCGGGACCAGGTCATCGAGCTGATGCTGGGCAAAGAAGCCGACCTTGAGATTGGGTGCGATCTTCAGTTCGCCGGATTCCGGCGCAAGGCGGCCGGAGATGAACTTGGCGAAAGTGGACTTGCCGTTGCCGTTCGAGCCGAGCAGGGCGATGCGGTCGTCCGTATCGATCCGGAGGTTCAAACGCTTGAGGATCGGCTTGCCGGGCTCGTAACCGACGGTGCCGCCGGTGACGGCAATGATCGGCGAAGCGGCTTCCTTCTCGGGGTCAGGGAAGGAGAAGCCCTGGACATGGTCTTCGATCACGGCCGCAATCGTGCCCATGCGCTCCAGCGCCTTGACGCGGCTTTGCGCCTGGCGTGCCTTGGTGGCCTTGGCCTTGAAGCGGTCGATGAAGCTCTGCAGGTGCTTCCGTGCCGCGTCGTTCTTGGCTTTCGCCTTCATCTGCAGTTCGTCGGCTTCCGCCTTCTGCCGCTCGAACTGGTCGTAGGGGCCGCGATAGAAGGTGAGCTTCTTCTGGTCGAGATGCACGATGGCGTTGACCGCGGTGTTCAAGAGGTCGCGGTCGTGGCTGATGATGATGACCGTGTGCGGATAGCGGCGGATGTAATCCTCCAGCCACAGAGTGCCTTCGAGGTCGAGATAGTTGGTCGGCTCGTCGAGCAGCAGCAAATCCGGCTCGGAAAAGAGCACGCCCGCAAGCGCCACCCGCATCCGCCAGCCACCGGAAAACGACGAGGCGGGACGCAGCTGTGCTTCGTGGTCGAAGCCGAGGCCGGCGAGAATGCTCGCAGCACGCGCTTCCGCCGAGTGGGCGCCGATGTCGGCAAGCCGGGTCTGGATCTCGGCAATCCGGTGCGGATCGGTCGCAGTCTCGGCTTCGGCGACCAGCGCAGTGCGCTCCTTGTCGGCCTTGAGCACGATCTCGATCAGCGGTTCTTCTGTGCCGGGCGCTTCCTGCGCCACCTGGCCGATGCGCGCGTTCTTCGGTAGCGCGATCGTGCCCGCTTCCGACGCGAATTCGCCGGTTATGATGCGAAACAGCGTGGACTTGCCAGCGCCGTTTCGGCCCACGAGCCCCGCCTTCGTGCCCGCCGGAAGCGTCACGGATGCGTTTTCGATGAGGAGACGTCCCGCGATGCGGGCGGAAAGGCCGGAAATCTGGATCATTGCGGCCTTTTGCCCGGACTTGGCCTTGAAGGCAAGAGGCGTCGGCGTGCTGCTGCCACCGCTGTGGCGGTCCGGGAATTCAAGAGGCCATTGTTATCGATTTTTGAACAAGGCGTTCCGACTATCGATACTACACATCCTCATCGTGAGGGACCATTTCAATAACGGAAGGGCGGGGAACGCTCTTCTGACCGCCTCGATCGACCGAGCGCCAGTGGCAGAGGCCCCGCGTTCTGAGGGACGATCGATCCGGCCAAGGACATTTTGATGAAACCTCGTTCAGCCGAACGAGCCTCCCAGGAGTGAAGACCATGAAAACCGCAATCCAGACCGCTCTTTCCGCCGCTCTCGTTGCAACCGCTATCCTCGGTGGCGCTTCCGCTGCCTTCGCCGGCGGCAGCTATTATGAAGGTGTCAGCCCGACGCCGCTCTACACCGAGCGCACGCCTGCCGTTACCGGCAAGTCGTCCTTCACCATCGGCAGCTCCGAAGCCGGCTATGTCGATCGCACCAACACCGGCTCGGTCGCGAACTTCAGCGTCGCGCCGAAGAGCGTGATCGGCGGCGAAGGCGAATACTACCAGGGCATTTCGCGCTAACCGCGATGAATGAGGGGGCGCGGGCTTTCGCCCGCACCCCATTTCAAGGGATTTGATGGACCACCGTGATGATCCTATGAGGCGATCCCAAGCGCCTAGAGGGGCTGAGCCCCAACCTTACATCTCCACCAAGGAACAGATCGATGAAGAAGTCCTTTGCCGCAGTTCTCGTTGCGGCCGCCATGCTCGGCGGCGCGTCTGCGGCCGTTGCCGGCGGCAGCTACTATGAGGGTGTGAGCTCCACGCCGCTCTTTACCGGTCGCGCCGAGGCTTCCGCCGGCGCCGGTGTTTCCGCGACCGCAAGCCGCGGCGACTATTATGCCGGCATTGAAGACAAAACCGTCGACACGACGGCAACCGGCGCGATCGCCAATGGCGGCGCGAAGGCTTTCGGCCAGGCCGACCAAAACAAGCAGTAAGTCACGCCAGACGGTTGACCGAACAACCCGGTCCCGCCACGCGGGGCCGGGTTGTTTCGTTTTTGGCGTTGCCAAATGAGGTACATTGCCATGACAGAAAAAGTCGAAGTCGCCGAGCGGCTCTTCGAGCTCTACCACTGCGTTCATCGCCTGGTGAACGCGTCCATGTCGGAGGAAGGCGTTTCGCTCGCGCGCAGCAAATTCCTGTTTTATCTGAACACGCTTGGCCCCTGTCGCTGCGCGGATATCGCCGCTGCGCTCGGCTTTGCGGCCAGAACCGTCACCGAAGCGATCGACGGCCTGGAGCGGGACGGCATGGTCCTGCGCGAACCGGATCCGGAAGACCGCCGCGCGAAGATCATCTCGATCACCGACCGCGGTCGGCTGGCGCTGGAGGCGGCACTGCAGCCGCGGCATCGCACGATCGATGAACTGTTCTCGGCGCTCGACGATTGCGAACGCACAGAACTCTTTCGCCTGCTCGGCTGTCTGCGCGAGAAGGCGTCGGAGATCGACGACAGCCGTCAGCCGGTCGCCGCCTGAGGCAAGATCGTCAGGCGGCGCTCTGGCTGTAGGGCCTGCCACGGCCGAGGGCCGCTGAATAGCAGAGGATGCCGGCGCCATCGCGGGCGCCGGTAAGGGCTTGTTCCGCCTGGGACAGCAGATCGGCGCTGGTCGATGCCGGTTGCGCAAGTGTGATACCGGCCGCAAGCGAAAGCGTCTCGGCGGTGTGCGCCCGTCCGGGAAGGGTGACTGTCAGCTCCTGCACGGACTGTCGCAGACGCCGGGCAATGGCCTCGGCATTTTCGGCGCTGACATCGCGGCACAGGAAGGCAAACTCCTGCTGGCCAACGCGAGCGACGAAATCGTCCTTCTTGATCGACTTGCGAAACAGCGCCGAGAGCTTGGCAAGCGCCTTGGCGGCAGCCGCGCCGCCGTGGTGCTCCGCCACCTCGCGCAGCCCCTCCACCGAGACGAGAAGCAGGGCGACCGGCTGGTCCGTCCACTCCGTTTCGAGGATCGAGTCGAGCTTGGTCGTCAGCGCCAAGCGGTTCGGTAGGCCTGTGGCCGGGTCGCGGGTCAGGGATCGCCGGCTTTCGGCAAGCTCGCCTTCGAGTTCGGCGAGATGTGTCATGCTGGTTTCCAGCGCCTGCTGGAGAGCACCTTCTTCATTGGTCAAACGGCCGGCCGCTTCCCGCAGTCGCGCGGCATCGTCGGCGAATTCGGACATGCCAGCAACGGGGTCCGTGGCCAGGCGCCCGGTGAAATGATCGAGTTCATCCTTGAAGCTCTGCTTCTGCAACAGGGAGAGCCTGAGCTTTTCGGCGATCTCGGCTAGCGCTTGCTGGCCGGCGGCTCTCGCCCGGTCTGCGGCAAGTGCTGCATGGGAGACGAGGTGATGCCTCAGGCCGACGGCATCCAGCGCATCCTGCTGCGGATTGTTTCCGAGCGCGGCGAGTTCCCGGGAAAGCTGCGGCAGGCGGCCGGACAGTGCCTCGTAGAAAAGCTCGTAGTTGCGGGGCAGGGCCGCGATGCCGTGCGCCGACATCGCATGCGCCACCTTCAGAATGATCGCCGCCTGCCTAGCCTGCGTTCGGCTGGCATCCGCTGGAACTTGCCTGTTCATTCTGTCTTGGCCCCCGCTGCCGTCTCGATCTCTCGCTCGATAAGGCGCCACTATGAGAAGGCCGCATTTAAGGGAGTCTGAAGATTTGGGACCGCGGGCGATTCCCGCCCGGTATGGTTGCTAAATTCCATCCGCCCGCGGTGGTTCGCAACCGCATGTCGCAGGGCAATGGATGGTCGCCAACCGTCGCCATCTTTATACTTGACGAATTTAGTCACCAATTATATTCGGCGCTGCTAAATCGGGCGTCGAGCCCGGGCAAACAGCGACGGTCAAGCATGTCCCTCTCGTTCATTGCGGATCTGGCAAAATGGGGCGATCGGCCGGCGCTGGTCTTTTCCGCGCAACGGATCGTCACCTATCGCGAACTCCTCGAGCGGGTGACCCGCCAGGCGCTTGCCTTTCGCGGCCCGCGCGGACTGGTGACGATCGAGGCCGAGCTTTGCGAACACGCGATTGTCGCCTATCTGGCAGCGCTCGCGGCCGGGCACGCCGTCGCCATGCAGGCCCCGAAGAAAGGCGCGGCCGGGTCTTGGGTCGATGCCTTCGAGCCAGACTTCGGCTTCCGTCGCATCGATGGCCGCTGGCGCACGGAGCATCTGCGACAAGGCGACAGAGCGCCCCATGACGAACTCGCCGTCATGCTCTCGACCTCGGGCAGCACCGGTTGCGGCAAGGCTGTGCGCCTCTCTCGGGAAAACGTTTCGGGCAACGCGGTGGCGATCGCGGACTATCTAGGCCTGACGGCGGAAGATCGCGGTTGCCTGGTGCTGCCCCTCCATTATTCCTACGGCCTGTCGGTGCTGAATTCTCACCTCGTCGTTGGCGCCAGCCTCTATATTCCCGGCGGCTCCATCCTCGATGCCGGTTTTCTCGATGGCCTGGCGGAAAGCGGCAGCACGAACCTTTCGGGCGTACCCTATTCCTACGAGCTGCTGGAAAAGGTGGGCTTCCGCGATCGGCGGTTCCCGCACCTGCGTTTCATGGCCGTTGCCGGTGGCCGTATGAGCCCAGACGTCATCCGTCTCTATAACGAGCACCTCGGCACCCAGGGGTCGGCTTTCTTCGCCATGTACGGCCAGACCGAAGCCACCGCCCGCATCGCCTATGTGCCGCCGGCTGAGCTTGCCGGCAACGAGGACAGGATCGGCGTCGCCATTCCCGGTGGACGCCTTCTGATCGAAAACGAGAGCGGCGCGCCGATCGAAATCGACGGCGTGGCCGGCGAGCTCGTCTACCGTGGCCCGAACGTCATGATGGGCTATGCCACATCGCGAGACGATCTTGGCCGCGGTGCCGATCTTGCCGAACTGCGCACCGGCGATCTTGCGATGCGCCATGCCGACGGCTTGTTCCAGATCGTTGGCCGGATGAAGCGCATCTCCAAGATCGCCGGGCTCAGGATCGCGCACGACGTGCTGGAAGCGGGGCTCGAAGCGCGCGGCATCACCGCTGCCGTCATCGGCGACGATGCCGGGCTCCACGCCTTTTACACCGGCAGCCGCGATGCCGAAGAGATCAGACGGTACCTGGCGCAGGCAAGCGGGCTGACTTTGGCCCATCTGAAGGCGACGCCCGTTGCCGAGATGCAGCGGCTTGCCAGCGGCAAGATCGACTACAACGTGCTCAACATGGCGGCCCGCCAGGCGGCTGCCAGCAGCGACGACGACAGCGGCGGTATTGAAGGGCTCTTTGCCCAGGTGTTCTATCCGAAGCGGGTGGAACGCTCCGACAGCTTTGTCTCG
Source organism: Ensifer sp. ENS09 (assembly GCF_014852425.1). Taxonomy (NCBI): domain Bacteria; kingdom Pseudomonadati; phylum Pseudomonadota; class Alphaproteobacteria; order Hyphomicrobiales; family Rhizobiaceae; genus Ensifer; species Ensifer sp. ENS09. The sequence goes on along the minus strand of NZ_JACVBP010000002.1, from coordinate 222,762 downwards.
CTCGGTGGTGACTCCCTGCGATTCGTTCAGCTGTCGATCGGGCTGGAAAAGGTGCTCGGACAAGTTCCGGATGCCTGGGAGACCTTGCCGATCGCCACGCTATCGCTCCAGGAACGGCGCGAGACCACCACGCGACGGATCGGCACGGACCTCTTGGTCCGCGCGCTTGCCATTTTTCTGGTCGTCCTGCACCACGAGCTCCTGTGGCCGATCCCCGGCGGGTCGGCGGCCATGGTCGTCCTCGCCGGCTTCAGCCTCGCGCGGTTCCAGATGGGACCGCTGCTTGCAGGCGACGGCTGGGCGATCTTGCGGCCGCTCGCGCAGGTGCTGATCCCCTATTACCTGATCGTTGCAGCCTATGCGGTCGCCTGGGGTGAGGTGCCCTGGGCCTCAGTCTTCCTCGTCGGTAATTTCGGCCTGGCCCTGCCGGAGACGCACGGCATGGTGCCCTATCTCTACTGGTTCATTGAAGCCTATTGCCAGATGATGCTCGTCTTCGTCGGGCTCTTTGCCATCCCGCAGTTCCGGCGGTTCGTGTCGGCACAACCATTTGCCGCCGGCATGACCCTGCTGCTGGCCGCGCTTGTCGCCCGGCTGGCGCTGCCGCTCGTCTGGCCGATCGGCAACCGCCAGATCTTCACGCTGCCATGGATTTTCTATCTCGCCGTAATCGGCTGGTGCACTGCCGTTGCCGAAACAGCCAGGCAGCGGCTGCTGCTGATGCTGACTGGGACCGGCGCCTTCCTGTTCTTCGGTCTCTACGAAGGAGTCTGGATCGGCACGAAGATCAAGTATCTCCTGCAGATCTGCGTCCTGGCAGCGCTGCTTTACCTTCCGCGTGTCAGTCTGCCGCGCTGGTCGGCCCAGCTCATCTTGCCCCTGTCGGCGGCGGGCTTCCACATCTACATCCTGCACCGCTTCGTGCCGGAATTGCTGATGGTGCCGTTGCAGCCGGCCTTGCCGCCGGCTGTTTTTTCGCTGCTGTCGATTGTTGGCGGCGTCGCGCTCGGCCTTGCCGCGTGGTTCGGCCAGCGCCAGCTCTTGAAGGCGCTCGCCGCGTGGCGGGAACGTGAGGCCCGGCCACTGCGGCTGTTCGGCATCGAGGCGTTGCGCTCGCCGCTACGCCCACTGTGACCCTTGCATCCTTAGAAACTGGGCGAGGTCCAGTATCAGCGACGGGCGCCCGAGCGCGGTGAGCGTCGCGTGCGCCTGACCGCGATGGTGGGTCTGGTGGTTGAAGAAGTGCCCGAGCGTCGGTGCCAGCTTCTGCGTGACGGCCGTCGGATTGGTGAGCGTCTTGTAGCTGAGCACAGCGCCAAGGCGCGCGTCGCTGAGGCTATCGATCCAGGCAATGATGCGTTCGTCCTCGACCGCCCGCGCGGCGGTGAGGGCGGCGAGGTCCTCGTGCAGGGTCGTATCGAGCGAAGCCGGGGTATCACCTTCGCCGGTGAAGCGCTTCATCCAGATGCGGTCGGCAACGAGGATATGATTGAGGGTGGAAAGCAGCGAGCCGAAAAAGGCGCCGCGGTTTTCCCGCAGTTCGGCATCGGTCAGCTCCGCAGCAGCTGTATAGACGAGGCGGTTCGCCCAGCGGTTATAGTCGGCGAACATGCGAAAGTGATCGAGCATCGGCTACCTTTCTGGTGGCTGCGGTTTGCGGGTGGCGACGCTAACCCGGAACCGCATTCCTGTGGCTGATATCATTCATGAAATTTACTGATTTGATGACGCGGCGGATATGTCGTTCAAGGGGATGACAATCGTCCCGGAGGGTTCGCATGACAAGGAAGCTCTATTCGCTGTGTGGGTCCGACAGGGCGCGTCCCTTCTCGCCGCATGTGTGGAAGATCGCGATGTCGCTGGCCCACAAGGGGCTCGAGTTCGACACCGTGCCGATCGGGTTCACCGAAATCCGGGCGGTCGAGGACGGGGCGACGAACCTGGTGCCGTTGCTGCGGGACGGTGAAACGCTGGTGAAGGACAGCTTCGAGATCGCCCTCTATCTCGAACGGACCTATGCGGACCGGCCGGCGCTCTTCGCCGGCGAGGGGGCGATGGCGATCTCGCGCTTCGTCGAGGGCTGGTCGCAGACAACGCTGCATCCGGCCATCACCCGCATCATCATAAGGGATATTCACGACCGGCTGGATTCCGTCGATCAGGCCTATTTCCGCGAAAGCCGGGAAAAGCGCTTCGGCACGTCGCTCGAAGCGGTGGCCGAAAGCGGCGGATCCTCGCTCGCAACTTTCTCGGAAAAGCTCGAGCCTTTGCACCATCTGCTCAAGTTTCAGGACTTTCTGGGTGGTGCAACGCCGCTTTTCGCCGACTACATCGTCTTCGGGGCGTTTCAGTGGGCGCGCATCGTTTCGCCGCAACGCCTGCTTCAGCCGGGTGACACCGTGACCGCCTGGTTCGAACGCTGCCTCGATCTCCATGACGGGCTCGGGCGCAGTGTGACGGCTGCGTGAAACCCGCCTGGCCCAAGCCGAATCATCGGTGAACCCCCTTGTTTTGCGCGGAATTGGCGGCTAATGAACCGCCACTTCTCAAGAAACAAGGGATTTGAGCCAATGGCTATTGAACGTACCTTCTCGATGATCAAGCCGGACGCGACCAAGCGCAACCTGACCGGCGCCATCACCAAGATGCTCGAAGATGCCGGCCTGCGCGTCGTCGCATCCAAGCGCGTCTGGATGAGCCGTCGCGAAGCCGAAGGCTTCTACGCCGTTCACAAGGAACGTCCGTTCTTCGGCGAACTGGTTGAGTTCATGTCCTCCGGCCCGACGATCGTTCAGGTTCTCGAAGGCGAAAACGCAATTGCCAAGAACCGCGAAGTCATGGGCGCCACCAACCCGGCAAACGCTGACGAAGGCACGATCCGCAAGGTTCACGCTCTGTCGATCGGCGAAAACTCGGTTCACGGTTCGGACGCTCCGGAAACCGCTGCTGAAGAAATCGCTTACTGGTTCTCGGGCACCGAGATCGTCGGCTGATTCAAAATCTTCGGTTCAAGCCGTAGCGGCTTGAATTGACTCGAGATTTGAACCGGAGCGGAAACGCTCCGGTTTTTTGTTGCCCGGTCTCTCAGACGGGGCATTTTGCGGTCTCGAAGTGCGCCGGTGCCTTGCCGCCGCTGAAGACCGCCGGGTTCTTGTCGTAGGCCGGGCCCTCGACCAGCGGCTTGGCCGGCATGATGTCCTGGTCGACATCGGAGACCACGGTCGTTTCCAGTTTCTGCAGCGACTGGCCTTCGGGGCCTGTGACCTCGATCGAGACCGTATAGGGGCGGTCCTTCTTCACGCAGGTGACATCGGGGCTCTCCAGCACCACCTTGTCCAGCTTGGGAAAGAGCTTGCGCTCGATCGTCAGCGCGTCGCCGCCGGCGGGGTTTTCGAAGCGCGCAACGACAACGCTGCCCTCGGGTACCGCCTCGGCCTTGGTCAGCGTGATCATGTAGGTCGCGTAGGCGAGGCGGTAGTTGAAGACGAACATCTTGCCCGTCAGCTTCAGCGGATCGGGGCCGCTCTCGCGCTGGCAGCCGCTGGCGGCGAGTGCGATGGCAAGCGTGGCCACGATCCCGAATGTCCTTGTCATGAGGCTGCCTCTTCCCTGTTGCGGTGATAGTGGCGCTTGGCCTTGTTGCGGTTGCCGCAGACGGCCATGTCGCACCAGGTCCGGCTGCGGTTGCGGCTGCGGTCGAGAAACAGCCAGCCGCAATTCGGGCAGATCTTCAGCCGGTCGGGCTCCGGGTTGGCGGCAAGCGTGAGCGCCGATCGCGCCGTCGCGGTATCGAGCGAAAGCCGATCGCCCTGGTTCGTCGGGCCGCGCAGGACGCCCGCGATCGCCTCCAGCAGATCCGCCAACAGGTCCGGCCGCCCTGCATCCGAAATCTCCGCGCGAAAATGCCGGTCGGTCGCTTCGCGCAGCAGCAAGAGCCGGCCACGGTTCTCCTCGGCGACAGGCGCAAGAGTACCGAAGCGCAGATTCTCCGCCCCAAAGCGGCTGGCCGCGTCCGCAAAGGAATCGAGCGCGGCGACATCGGCGAAGCGGTCGATCCGGCGCTCGGGGTCGAAGCGCAAGACGATGGAATTGGCGACATCCAGTGCCAGGGCGCCGCCGGCAAATCGATGGGCTGTCCAGGTGAAGGTCATGCTAAAATCCTAACTGGCAAAATTGATTTTACCAGTTATATTGATCTTGTCACGCTCCGGATGCGCCATGCTCTACTTTCTGCAGCAGCTCGCCAATGCCGTTCCCATCGCTGCGCTCTACGCGGCGCTTGCCTTTGGCTATGCCATCGCCTTCGCCGTGACGCGCCGGGCCGATCTCACCTATGGCGCGCTCTTTGCCTTCTCGGGCCAGATCTTTGTGCTGTTTGCCGCTTTCGGCTGGGACCGACTGTGGCTTGTGCTTCCGGCCGCCCTTGGCCTCGGTGCGGCGGCAGCCCTGACTTTCAGCGTTGGGGCCGGGCTCGTTGCCGGGCGGTATGTCATGCGGCCGCTGGCCTTCTCGTCGGCCAACACCGTCGTCGTCGCCTCGCTCGGCTGCCTGCTGGTGCTGATGGAAACGGCACGGCTCGCCTCGGAGACCCGCAGCCTGTGGCTGCCGCCGTTCCTCAACGCCAACATCGTCTTCTGGGACGATCCGCGGTTTCCGGTGACGCTGACCGTCATCCAACTCGGCAATACCGCGCTGATGGCGGCGCTGGTGGCGGCCGGCCACTGGTTCCTGACGCATTCGCGGGCAGGGCGGTTCTGGCGGGCCGTCTCCGAGGACCGGGGGGCTGCGGCCCTTTGCGGCGTCGACGCTGCCACCGTCTACATCGTCGCCTATGGCGCGGCGTCCCTGATTGCCGCCGTCTGCGGCATTCTCGCCGCCTCCTACTACGGCAACATGGATTTCGGCACCGGTCTCACCTTCGGCGTCAAGGTGCTGTTCATCGCCGCGATCGGCGGCCAGGCTTCACCGCTCTATGCCGCGCTTGGCGCGGCCGCGGTCGGCCTGCTCGAAACGCTGTGGAGCGCCTATGGCCCGATCCTCTGGCGAGACTTTGCGATCTTCGGATTTCTGGTGATCGTGCTGGCGGTCACGCGCAAGGAAAAGGCCATTCCCTGACCTCGAGGGACGGCCGTTTTTACTTCGACCAGCGGTCCCTGGCCGTATCGTCGGCGTCCTTGGCGCTGACCCATCCGCCGGTCGTGCCGTCGCCCAGGTGTTCCTTTTTCCAGAAGGGCGCCGAGGTCTTCAGGAAATCCATGATGAAGTTGGCGCCGTCGAAGGCGGCCTGCCGGTGCCGCGAAGCGGTAACGACAAGCACGATGTTCTCGCCGGGAAGGATCTTGCCGTAGCGGTGGATGGCGGTGGCGGCCTGAAGCGAGAAGCGCTCGACCGCCTCGTGGCAGATACGTTCGATCTCCGCCTCGGCCATACCGGGGTAGTGTTCCAGTTCAAGGGCGGCAAGCGCGCCCGCTTCGTCGCGGCAAAGCCCGGAAAAGGTGACGACGGCGCCGATATCGGCCCGCCCGATCGAAAGCTTCGCAACCTCGGCATTGAGGTCGAAGTCCTCGCGCTGGACGCGCACGGTCACCGGCGCGCGCATGGCCTCAGCCACCCGTCATTGGCGGAAACAGGGCAATCTCCCGGGCGCCGGCGATCGGCTCCCTGTGGTCGACATGTTCCTGGTTGATGGCCGCGCGGATGACGTTTTCATGTTCGAGCGCCGCCTCGTATTCCTCGCCGAGCGTCTTCAGGTGCTGAAGCAGATCGGCAATGGTGACGACGCCGGCGGGAAGGTCGAGGGTTTCCTCGCCCTTGCCGATGCGCTCGCGCACCCATGAGAAATAGACGAGGTTGACGGTGCTCATTCGTTGACCACGTGCTTGAGGCCGGCGCGGAAGTAATCGTAGCCCGAATAGAGCGTGATCGCGGCGGCAATCCACAGGAGCACGATACCGGCTTCCGTCGTATAGGGCAAAATCTTGTCGCCGGCCGGACCGGCAAGCAGGAAGGCGATGGCGACCATCTGGATCGTCGTCTTCCACTTGGCGATGCGGGTAACGGGAACGCTGACCTTCAGCGCCGCCAGATACTCGCGCAGGCCCGACACCAGGATTTCACGGCACAGAATGATGATCGCAGCCCAGATCGACCAGCCGGCGATCGTGCCGTCGGCGGCGACGAGCAGCAGGATTGAGGCGACCAGCAGCTTGTCGGCGATCGGATCGAGCATCTTGCCGATGTTCGACGTCTGCTTCCAGATGCGCGCGAGATAGCCGTCGAAGAAATCGGTGATCGAGGCGACGGCGAAAAGCGCCACGGCCGTCCAGCGCGCGAAGTCCGAACTGTGCAACCGTCCTTCGACGAAGAAGCAAAGCACGATCAGCGGCACGATCAGGATGCGGAAGTAGGTGAGCAGGTTCGGGATGCTGTAGGCGACGGGCGTGGGCATGGATTCGTGTTCTCTGGTTCGTCAGGTACAGAAATGACTTTGCTGGCCGGAGGTCAACAGGTCATCGTCGTCAACTGTCATATTTGCCCTATCGCATGTGAACGCCGGGTGAACTGTGACATCAGGTTTTCATTTCCCCGCATCGTCGTGGAAATGTTCGTAGACCAGCCGCGCCACCGTTTCGGAAATCCCGGCGACGGCCATCAGGTCGTTAATGCCGGCGCGCGAGACGGCCTTGGCGGTGCCGAAATGCGTGAGCAGCGCGCGCTTGCGCGTCGGCCCGATGCCGGCGATCTCGTCGAGCGGGTTCTTGACCATCTCCTTCTTGCGGCGGGCCCGATGCGAGCCGATCGCGAAACGGTGCGCCTCGTCACGCAGCCGCTGGATGAAATAGAGCACCGGGTCGCGCGGCGGCAGCGTGAAGCTCTCGCGGCCGAGCGCGAAGAAGCGTTCACGGCCGGCGTCACGGTCGACACCCTTGGCGACACCGATCGCCGTCACGCAGTCCTCGACGTCGAGCTCCTTGAGGATGGCGCGCACCGCCGTCATCTGGCCCTGCCCGCCATCGATGAGGATGACGTCGGGCCAGGCGGGGAAGGCGGCATCGTCACCGACTTCCACACTCCGGTCCGGCTTGCCTTCCTCTTTCAGCAGCCGTGAGAACCGTCGTGTCATCACTTCGCGCATCATGCCGAAGTCGTCGCCCGGAGTGATGTCGGTCGATTTGATGTTGAACTTGCGGTACTGGCCTTTGACGAAGCCTTCCGGCCCCGCGACCACCATGCCGCCGACGGCATTCGTGCCCATGATGTGGGAGTTGTCGTAGATCTCGATGCGGCGCGGCGTGCGCTCCAGCTTGAAGGTTTCTGAGAAGCCTTCAAGCAGGCGCGATTGCGAGGCCGTTTCCGCCAGCTTGCGGCCGTGGGCTTCACGCGCATTTGCGAGCGCGTGATCGACGAGATCCTTCTTCTCGCCGCGTTGCGGAACCTGGATCGCGACCTTGTAGCCGGATTTTTCGCTGAGTGCCTGGCCGAGCAATTCCTGCTCTTCCACCGCTTCGCAAAGCAGGATCTGCCGGGGACAGGGCTTGTCGTCATAGAATTGGGCGAGGAACTGCGAGAGCACCTCGGCCGTCGGCAGCGAAGGATCGGCCTTCGGGAAATAGGCGCGGTTGCCCCAGTTCTGTCCGGTGCGGAAGAAGAAGACCTGGATGCAGGAGATGCCGCCCTCGTGGTGGATCGCAAACACGTCCGCTTCCTCGACGCCGGAGGGGTTGATGCCCTGGTGGCTCTGGACGTGGCTGAGCGCGGCCAGACGATCGCGGTAAAGCGCCGCCCTTTCGAAGTCGAGGTTCTCGGCTGCCTCGCCCATCGCGGCAGCAATCGTCGCCTTCACCGCCTGGCTCTTGCCCGAGAGGAAGTCTTTCGCCTCCTGCACCAGTTCCGCGTAGCCCTGATCGCTGATCTCGCCCGTGCAGGGCGCCGAACAGCGCTTGATCTGGTAGAGCAGGCAGGGGCGCGTTCGCGTCTCGAAGACACTGTCGGTGCAGGTCCGAAGCAAAAAGGCGCGCTGCAGCGAATTGATCGTGCGTCCGACGGCGCCGGCGGACGCGAAGGGCCCGAAAAAGTCGCCCTTGCGGCTGCGTGCGCCGCGATGCTTGTAGAGCGCCGGCGCCCGGCTGTCGCCGGTTACCAGGATATAGGGAAACGACTTGTCGTCGCGCAAAAGTACGTTGAAGCGTGGGCGTAAGCGCTTGATCAGGTTTGCTTCGAGGAGCAGCGCCTCGATCTCGGTGCGCGTCGTCACGAACTCCATGTTCGCGGTCTCGCGCACCATGCGGGCGATGCGGTTGGAATGGCCGCGCCCCTGGGCATAGTTGCTGACGCGCTTCTTCAGGCTGCGCGCCTTGCCGACATAGAGAACGTCGCCCGCCTCGTTGAACATGCGGTAGACGCCTGGGCCGTTCGGCAGCAGCTTGACGAAGGCCTGGATCAGTTCCGCGCCCTTCAGCCCCTCGGTCTCCGAGTGATTCTCGTGCCACTCGACGACAGGCGCAACGCCGCTTGCGTCAGACACTTCGATCAGGTCGTCGTCGTCTTCCGTTTCGTTGCCGTCATAAAGGATGCCGCCGTCGGCCGGCACGCGTCCATTCATTCCACTATCTCCCTGATGTCGGGCGTTTCCCAGGCGAGGTGCTGGCCCCCGTCCAGTGCGATCATCTGCCCGGTAATCGACGGCGTGTCGAACAGGAAGCGGATCGTCCGTCCGAATTCGTCGAGCGTCGGCCCGCGCTTCAAGATCAGCGCATCGACCTGCGCCTCAAAATCTTTCGGGTCCTGCCGTTCGTTCGGCAGCGTCGGCCCGGGGCCGATGCCGTTGACGCGGATGCGCGGGGCGAGCGCCTGCGCCATCGTCCGGGTTGCCGTCCAAAGCGCCGACTTGGACAACATATAGGAATAAAAGCGCGGATTGGGAGCCCAGACGCGCTGGTCGATGACATTGATGATGAGCCCGTTGACATCGGCCGGCAGTAGCGCGGCGAAATCGCGCGCCAGCAGGGACGGGGCTTTCACATGCAGCGCGAAATGCTGGTCCCAGACCTCTTCGTCGAAGGCATCTAGGCTGTCCTTCTTGAACAGCGACGCATTGTTGACGAGCAGGTCGATCGGCCCGAGTGCAGCTGTCGCGCGCTCGATCAGTGTCGACGTCGCGCCCGTATCCGTAAGATCGGCTCGAATCGCGACGGCATTCGTTCCTGCCTCTACGAGGGTTTCGGCCAGGGCCTGCGCTTCGTCAAATGAGGCATCGGCATGAATGGCGACCGCAAAGCCGTGGGCGGCCAGGTCCTCCACTATAGCTTTGCCGATCCTCTTGGCGCCCCCGGTTACGAGTGCCGCCTTCAGTGCTTTTTTCAACGTTTCATCCCGCTTTTTCGAATCTTCGCGTCAGCGGACGAAGATATAGGGAAGAAACGCGGGGCTGAAACACTCCCTGACGATTCCTTGCCCAAAAATTAATGGAATTGGCGTAAATTGTATTATTTTGCGTACTTATAGTATAGCTTTCGTTAATCTTGAATTATGGTTAACAAATCTCCTGTGGCGCCAAAGCAACATCAAATTTTGGGCGCGTTTGTGCCACCAAAATTTCACAATTTGGCTCTTGTGAATCCGCAATTGCTGGCCAATTTCAGCTCAACCGGGCGGGTTAATTAAAAGTTGTCCGATGTTCCACTGTGGGACCCCAAGCCCGAGGGGCATCGGTACGAAAAGGAGAATGTTTATGCGTACGCTCACCACCACCCTCATGGCTTCGGCTATGACCCTCATCGCCTTCCAGGCCGCCCAGGCTGCAGACGCGATCGACGAAGTTCCGGCAGCTCCGCAGGCCGAATACACCGAGCCGGCAGCCAAGAACTGGTCGGGCGCCTATGTCGGTGGCACCGCCGATTGGAAGCATGGCCAGCACGATGCGACCGGCAGCAACACCGCAGCCGGCTTCGGCGGCGGCCTCTATGGCGGTTACAACGTTCAGGACGGCCAGATGGTATATGGCGGTGAAGCTGACATCGGCTACTCCGGCCAGGATTCGACCAAGGGCAACCTGCGCATGAAGCAGGGCGTCAACGGCTCGCTCCGCGGTCGCGTCGGTGTCGATCTGAACCCGGTCCTCGTCTACGGTACCGCAGGTCTCGCCGTCGGTCAGACCAAGGGCACCGTCGGCGGCGCTTCCGATAAGAACACCATGGTCGGTTGGACCGCAGGTGTCGGCGCGGAAACCTTCGTCACCGACAACATCACCGCACGCGTCGAGTACCGTTACACGGACTACGGCTCGAAGGACTTCCGCATGGGCGGCACCAACGTTTCGTCGGGCTACGACGAGCACAGCGTTCGCGTCGGTATGGGCGTGAAGTTCTGATCGGCTTCGCCAGATCAACGAAAAAGGCCGGGTCACCCCGGCCTTTTTTGTGCCTTCTGTTCAGGCCTTGAACTTAGGGTAATCCGGGAAGTGCTTTTCGAACTTCGCCGGCCAGTTCTTCAGCTTGGCGCGTCCCTTCTGCCATTCGCCGGCAAAGCGCAGCTCGATGTAGCGCAGCATCGCGGCGAGCGCGAAATGGCCGGCATTGAGCTTGGCGCCGGTCTTCGGCAGGTTCGCGTTCAGGTGGTCGAGGCTGCGCTCGACCTTTTCCCATTGCCGGTCGATCCAGGGCTGATGCACCTTTTCCGGCGGATGAGAGCGCTTCTCGTAGACGATCGACAGCAGGCTGTCACAGATGCCGTCGCACAGCGCCTCCAGCAGCTCGACGTCGGTGCGCTTTCCGGCATTCCTCGGATAGAGCTTGCCCTTGGTTTCCCGGTCGATGAAATGCATGATCGTACGGCTGTCGTAGAGCGCCCGTCCGTCGTCGAGAATCAGCGTCGGGATCTTGCCGAGCGGATTGTTGTCGATCAGCTCCGGCGGGTTGGCATTGGTGTCGGTCAGGACACTTTCGGCCGCATAGCCCGCATAATGCGCCGCCATGCGCACCTTGGTCGAATAGGGCGAGGCGGGCGAGTACAAGATCTTCATCGAACGTCTTTCCTTCCAGGGATTGCGAGATGGGTTTCTAACAGGCGCCTTCTCCGGCTGGTCAAAGCGCCGGGGGCAGCGATACGCTTTCCTTTCGGCAGGCCTGGCGATCGACCGCCGGGCAGGCGCGGAAATTGAGCGACTTGTCGAAGCAGATCCGGATTTCCTCGAGCCGATTGCCCTCGCAGGTTACGGCGACGGCGTCCTTCGTCATGCCGGGGTTCTTGGCGAGGAGCGCGTCTTCGATGGCGGCAACACGCAGGCCTTTTTCTTGGTGGGGAGGTGCGAGCTCGGATGGCAGCGTCAGCCGCTCCCAGGCCGCGCGTGTGACGGCGAAGTATTCCTCCTGGCTGAGGCCGGAACAGGTCCCGTGCTTGCGCCATTGGTGGCCGATCAGGCCCATCGATGGAATGAGGTCGAGATATTGCTTGCCGAGCGACGAGGGCACGCGATCGGACTGCCGTGTCGGGCAGAAGTCCGGATAGCCCCGTTCGTTCTGCGGCCACAGGCCATGCACGATCAGGCCGCGATTGCCGCCGACTTCGCACTGGCTGGATTTTCCCTTGGGGTCGTTATCGCCGCACCAGGTCGGCGACCAGGAAAGCGAAAGCACGTAGAAATCGAAGCCGCTGCCGAGCGGAACCGCAGGGGCTGCCTTTGTCGTCTGCTGCCCCGTCGCCGTCGGCGCCTTCTCGGTGCTCTGGTCGTTGCAGGCAGCAAGGACGGTGACAATAAAAAGCGCCGGCAAAAGCCGGCGCACATTCCGGAATGCTTTCATGATTAGCGAAGCGAGGCGCAATACGCGCCGTAGACATACCAGGGATCGAGGCCGCCGACACAGAACTCGATGCTTCTGCCGACGCCGGCAAAGCCCCATGGGCGTTCGATGAGATAATAGAGCGAGCGTTGTTCGCCGTTGGTCATCACAGCGGTTCCGTAGCAGTATTCACGTTCGACGAGATGCGTCTCGTCGCGGAACTCCTGCCGGTTCTGCCCCATGTTGCGGATTTCGGCGATCGAGAGGTTGGCGTGCAGGTAGTTTGCATCCCGATACGCGAACCGGGATGTGATGAAGCCGAGGACCGAGGATTCGCTGCAGACCCCGGCGTTGTAGGATTGCGCCTGGCTGCTGCCAATATAGTCGGCGGCGATGGCGCCCGGCGCCGTAGCGCCCGCGAGGGAAAGCGAAATAAGAAGCGTGGCGGCGAGCGTGCGAGTCATGGGCGTCTCCCTATGTCGTCACATGAGATTGCGGTGCGTCGCGCCCGTCCGTCAAGCCCCTCGGGTTGTCTGTTCTTCCCCGCGCAGCCAGAAGCAGCGGCTGGACGCGAAACGATCCTGCCCCAGCCGGGTTTTCAGGAACGGCAGCAGCAGGTCGAGCTCGCTCTTCAGCGTAAAGGGCGGGTTGACGATGATGAGGCCGGAACCGGAAAGCCCCGTGGTTTCCCGGTCGCTTCTGACCGACAGCTCGGCGCAGAGCATCTTCGGTATGTCGAGCGCCTTCAGCGCCTCATGAAACGCCTTGATTGGTGCGCCCTGCTTCAGGGGATACCACAGGCAATAGACGCCACCGGTAAATCGGCGGTAGCCGCGCGCAAGGCCGTCCACCAGCCGTTCGTATTCGCCCTCCTTTTCGAAGGGCGGATCGACGAGAATCAATCCGCGCTTTTCCTTCGGCGGCAGGTGCGCGCCCAGCGCCAGCCAGCCGTCGAGCTCGGTGACCCGGCTCTGGAAATCGGCGTCGAACAGCCGGTGCAGGGTTTCGTAGTCGTCCGGATGCAGTTCCATCGCCGAGAGCCGGTCCTGAGGGCGGAAGAGCATGCGCGCGATCTTCGGCGAGCCGGGGTAGAGCGTCAGCTCGGAGCCGGGGTTCAGGGCGCGGATGGAGGAGAGGTAAGGGGCAAGGATCGCCGCGATCTCCGGCGGCAGTTCGCCGTCGAGCAGCCGGCCGACGCCGTCGCGCCATTCGCCGGTTTTCTGCGCTTCCTCGCTGGAGAGGTCGTAGAGCCCGATACCCGCATGGGTATCGAGAACGCGGAACGCCTTCTCCTTCTGCTGCAGATAGGTGACGAGCCGCGCCAGCACTGCGTGCTTCAGGACGTCGGCAAAGTTGCCTGCGTGATAGATGTGCCGATAGTTCATGGGCGCCGCCGATGGCTGTGATCAATAGTTGCGATGTGTGGGCAATTGGCTCTTTGAGCCGAAATGCCGATGCCATATAGAAAAGCCATGAACGTTGCGACCCCCATCAAAGCAGAAAAAACCATCGGCCACTCGGTCTGTCCGCACGACTGTCCCTCGGCCTGTGCCCTGGAAGTCGACCTGACCGCCGAAGGGCGGATCGGCCGTGTGCGCGGCGCAGCCGCCAATACCTACACCGCCGGCGTGATCTGCGCCAAGGTGGCGCGGTATTCCGAGCGCATCTATCATCCCGACCGTCTGATGGCGCCGAAGCGTCGCAAGGGCGCCAAGGGCGAGGGCGGCTGGCAGGAAGTGAGCTGGGAGGCGGCGCTCGATGAGATCGCCGATCAGTTCATTCGCGCCGAGCAGAAATATGGCGCCGAGACCGTGTGGCCATACTTCTATGCCGGCACCATGGGCCAGGTGCAGCGCGACTCGATCGACCGGCTGCGTCATGCCAAGCGCTATTCCGGCTTCTTCGGTTCGATCTGCACCAACATGGCCTGGACCGGTTTGAGCATGGCGACCGGCGCCCTGCGCGGCCCCGACCCGCGCGAAATGGCCAAGGCCGATTGCGTCGTGATCTGGGGTACGAATGCGGTCGCCACCCAGGTCAACGTGATGACCCATGCGGTGAAGGCCCGCAAGGATCGCGGCGCGAAGATCGTTGTCATCGACATCTACGACAATCCGACGGTCAAGCAGGCGGACATGGGCCTGGTGCTCAAGCCGGGCACCGACGCCGCACTTGCGTGCGCCGTGATGCACATCGCGTTTCGCGACGGCTACGCCGATCGGGCCTACATGGCTGACTTCGCCGATGATCCGGCCGGCCTTGAAGCACATCTGACGTCGCGCGGCCCGGAATGGGCGTCAGCGATCACCGGCCTGTCGGTCGAGGAAATCGAGGCCTTCGCAAGACTGGTCGGCACGACGCCGCGGACTTATTTCCGCCTTGGCTACGGTTTCACGCGCCAGCGCAATGGTGCCGTCGCCATCCACGCGGCAGCATCGGTCGCGACCGTTCTCGGTTCCTGGAAACACGAAGGCGGTGGCGCCTTTCACTCCAACAACGACATCTTCAAGCTGGACAAGCGCGAATTGATCGGCTCGGCCTTCCACGATCCGGACGTTCGCATGCTCGACCAGTCGCAGATCGGCCGGGTGCTGACCGGCGACGCCGAGGCGCTGCGCCGTCGCGGTCCCGTGACGGCGATGCTGATCCAGAACACCAACCCGGTGAATGTGGCGCCGGAGCAGCGGCTGGTGAAGCGCGGCTTCCTGCGCGAAGATCTCTTCGTCGCCGTGCACGAGCAGTTCATGACCGATACGGCGGCTGTTGCCGATATCGTGCTGCCCGCAACCATGTTCCTGGAGCATGACGACCTCTATCGCGGTGGCGGCCATCAGCACATCCTGATCGGCCCCAAGGTGGTGGAGCCGCCCTCGACCGTGCGCACCAATCTCTTCGTGATCGAAGAACTCGCTAGGCGCCTTGGCGTTGCCGATCATCCCGGCTTCGGCCGGACGGAGCGTGAACACATCGACCGGCTGCTCGCCAACTACGGCATCGGCTACGAGGAGATGAAGCGCCAGAAGTGGCTCGACTGTCAGCCGGCTTTCGAGGAGGCGCACTTCCTCAAGGGCTTCGGCCACCCCGATGGCAAGTTCCGCTTCAAGGCGGACTGGACGGGAACGCCGGCGCCGAACCGGCCGCCGAAGTCGATGGGCACTCAGGGGCCGCACCAGGCACTGCCGGAGTTTCCTGACCATGTCGACCTCATCGAGGTTGCCGATGCCGAGCACCCGTTCCGGCTGGCGACCTCTCCGGCTCGGTCCTTCCTCAACTCGACCTTTGCCGAGACGCCATCCTCGATCCAGAAGGAAGTGCGCCCGGAAGTGATGGTTCATGCCGAAGATGCCGCAGAACTCGGCATTGCCGATGGCGATATCGTCCAGCTCGGCAACGTTCGTGGCCAGGTGCGTCTGCATGCGAAGATCGGCTGCGGCGCCCGCCGCGGCGTGGTGATCGCCGAGGGCTTGTGGCCGAATGGCGCGCATCTCGACGGGGAGGGCATCAACGTTCTCACCGGCGCCGATGCCGTTGCGCCCTATGGTGGTGCCGCCTTTCACGACAACAGGGTCTGGGTAAGGTTGGCGCGCTAAGTCAGGTTGTAGAACGGCAGACGGAACCTTCCATGAGCGGCGATCACAACCACGCAGATATCACGAGCGCGCCGGTTTCAAGGCTTTGGGCCTCGCTTGGCCTGACGGGCGGCTTCATGCTGGCCGAAGTGGTCGGCGGAATCCTGACCGGCAGCCTGGCGCTGATCTCCGACGCGATGCACATGCTGACCGACACGGCGGCCCTTGCGATCGCGCTCGTCGCCATCCATGTCGGCCGCCGCCCGTCGGACCTCCTGCGCACCTATGGGTACGCCCGCTTCGAGATCCTGGCTGCCGCCTTCAACGCGCTGCTCCTGCTCGGTGTCGCCTTCTACATTCTCTACGAGGCCTGGAAGCGGCTGTCCGAGCCGCAGGAGATCCAGTCCGGCGGTATGCTGGTGATTGCCGTCATTGGCCTTGTCGTCAATCTCGCCTCGATGCGGCTGCTCACCAGCCACAAGGACGAGAGCCTCAATGTCAAGGGCGCCTATCTCGAAGTCTGGTCGGACATGCTGGGCTCGGTCGCTGTCATCGTCGGCGCGGTGGTCATCTGGCTGACCGGGTGGCAATGGGTGGATTCGCTGCTCGCTGTCGGCATCGGCTTCATGGTCTTCCCGCGCACCTGGGTGCTGCTGAAGGAATGCGTCAACATCCTGCTCGAAGGTGTGCCGCCGGGCCTGCGCCTCGCCGATGTTCATGCGACGATTGCCGCCGTTCCCGGCGTTGCGTCCGTGCATGACCTGCATCTTTGGGCGATCACCCAGAGCCAGCCGTCGCTGACCGCTCACGCCGTGCTTGCCGACGGCGCCGATGCCGAGACCGTGCGCCGCGCGATCGAGGACCGGTTGCGCGTGACCTTCGACCTGCACCACACGACGCTGCAGATGGAGCGGGAAGACCGCACGGCGACAGAACATATCCACTGATGGCCAAATGGCGGGATCGCGCTCGCCGGAGAAGGAAGTTGCATGAGCACCCACCATGACCCACGCGTCAGGATCGTCGGCCGCCGCACGCTGTGGAAGGGCTTTGCGCACCTGGAAGAGGTGACGTTCGAACAGCAGATGTCCGATGGCGCGACCGTGACGCTGAAGCGGGAGATCCACGACCATGGCAATGCGGCGACCATCCTGCTCGTCGATGCCAGGCGGCAGAGCGTCATCCTGGTGCGGCAGTTGCGCGTGCCCGTGCTGCTCCAGGGCGACCCGGCCTATCTGATCGAGGCGGCCGCCGGGCTTCTGGACGGCGACACTCCGGAAGAGGCGATCTGCCGCGAGGCGCTGGAGGAGACCGGCTACCACGTCCAGGACGTCATCCATCTCTTCGACGTCTATATGAGCCCTGGCGCGCTGACCGAGCGTACGAGCTTTTTCGCCGGCCACATCGACGCCACCGAGAAGCGCGGCGACGGCGGCGGGCTTGCGCATGAGGGCGAGGACATCGAAGTGCTGGAGATCCCCTTCGACGAAGCCTTCGCGATGATCGCCGGCGGCGAGATCCGCGACGCAAAGACGATCATGCTGCTGCAGTGGGCGAAGCTGAACCGGCGGGAACTGTTCGCCTAAGGGATTGTTTTGTAAGGCTATTATTTATTACGGATATTTCACTTTTTGATCCGCATCGGGTAAGCTAAAGCGCTGATGTCCTCATTATCGACATGGGCGCTTCATGACACCCTCTCTACCGGAACGTGCAGCCGACGACGAACAGCAGGCGGAGGGAGGCTGGATCGCCTTCCTGCGCCGCAACCGTCGCTATCTTTCGGCTGCCGGTACGCTCCTTGTGATCGCTCTTTTCGGCTTTGCGATCTTTCACCTGACATCCGAGGTTCAGTACGACGAAGTCGTCCAGGCATTGGCGGACACCAGCTGGACGGCGGTTGCAGCCGCGGTGTTCTTCACCGCATTGAGCTTCCTCGCGCTCACCTTCTATGATGTCAGCGCGCTCGATTATATCAGGCGCAAGCTGCCCTATGCCGATGTGGCGTTGACGGCGGCTTCGGCGTACGCGGTCGGCAATACCGCGGGTTTCGGGGCGCTCAGCGGCGGCGCCATCCGCTACCGCTCCTATTCGCGCCTCGGCATCGAGCCGGAAAACATCGCCCGGATCATCGCCTTCGTGACGCTGGCCTTCGGGCTCGGACTGCTGACTGTGACCTGCCTCAGCCTGCTCGCCGTCGGCGAATATGTGGCGCCGATGACCGGCTTGGATCCGTTGGTGCTGCGCGTGATCGCCGCCGTCATCCTCGCCGGGCTCTTCAGCGTGTTCTTTCTGGCGCGGGACGGACGGGCGGTGAGCCTCGGCCGGCTGACCTTGCGGCTGCCGGATTCACGCACGGTCTCGCGCCAGTTCCTGGTGACGGCGCTCGATCTCGCCGCCTCCGCGACGGTTCTCTATGTTCTCTTGCCCGCCGGTACGATCGGCTGGCCGGCCTTCCTTGCGGTCTATTCGCTGGCCGTCGGCGTTGGCGTCTTGAGCCATGTGCCGGCCGGCCTTGGGGTCTTCGAGACGATCATCATCGCGACGCTCGGCCACAATGCCGATGTCGACACCATTCTCGGCGCGCTGGTGCTCTACCGCGTGATCTATCACGTGTTGCCGCTGGTGATCGCGATCGCCGTGGTCATCGGCATCGAACTCCGCCAGCTTTCCGGCCATCCGGTCGCATCAAGCGTACGGCGCATCGGCGGCCGCATGACGCCGCTCCTCTTGGCGACGCTCGGCATCGTGCTGGCGATCATGCTGGTGCTTTCCAGCGTGACGCCGACGCCGGACGAAAACCTGGCATTCCTCGAAGGACTGCTGCCGCTGCCGATCGTCGAAGGCGCACACTTCCTTGCGAGCCTGCTCGGCCTTGCCCTCGTCGTCGTCTCGCGCGGGCTGGCGCTCAGGCTCGACGGTGCCTGGTGGGCCTCGATCGTGATTGCGGTCGCCGCGCTGCTGCTGTCGCTGATCAAGGCGATCGCCGTGGTAGAAGCCGGCATGCTGGCCTTCTTCCTGGTGGGGCTCATCGTCAGCCGCCGCCTGTTCGTGCGGCCTGCCTCACTGTTCGGGCAGGCGTTGACGGTGCCATGGCTGACGGCGCTTGGCGTCATCTGCCTGGGCGCACTTGTCGTGCTGCTCTTCGTCTATCGCGATGTCGAATACAGCCATGAACTCTGGTGGCAGTTCGAATTCTCCGCCGAAGCGCCGCGCGGCCTTCGCGCGCTTCTCGGCGTCACCATCGGCGCGAGCATGCTTGCGATCTGGAGCCTGATGCGCCCGGCAACCGGATCCGCCGAGCCTGCCTCCGACGACGCGATGGAGCGGGCGCTTTCGATCGTCGAGGCGCAGGACATGTCCGATGCCAACCTGGTGCGCATGGGCGACAAGAGCCTGTTGTTTTCCACTGACGGCCGCGCCTTCATCATGTATGGCCAGCGCGCCCGTTCCTGGATCGCGCTTTTCGATCCTGTCGGTCCGATCGATGCCTGGCCGGAGTTGATCTGGCACTTCATCGAAAAAGCGCGCGCGGCCGGCTGCCGGGCGGTCTTCTACCAGGTCTCGCCCCAGGGTCTCGCCTATTATGCCGATGCCGGGCTGCGCGCCTTCAGGCTCGGCGAGCTGGCGCGCGTCGATCTCGCCCGCTTCGAGCTGAAGGGGGGGAAATGGGCAAACCTGCGCCAGCAGGTGAGCCGTGCCCAGCGCGACGGGCTCGAGTTCCGTGTCGTCGCGCCCGAAGACGTTGCGGACGTCATGCCGGACCTGACCGCGGTGTCCGATGCCTGGCTCGCGCATCACAATGCCAAGGAGAAAGGCTTCTCGCTCGGCGCCTTCGATCCCGAATATCTTCGTGAGCAGCCAGTGGCGATCCTCACCTGCGGCGGGCGTATGGTCGCCTTTGCCAACATTCTGGTCACGGCAACCAAGGAGGAGGGCACCGTCGACCTCATGCGCTTCTCGCCGGATGCGCCGAAGGGTGCCATGGATTTTCTCTTCGCCCAGGTGATGGAGTATCTGAAGGCCGAGGGCTACCGAACCTTCAACCTTGGCATGGCGCCCCTATCGGGCATGTCCACGCGCCAGATCGCGCCGGTCTGGGACCGGGCCGGGCGCACCTTCTTCGAACACGGCGAACGTTTCTACAACTTCAAGGGCCTGCGGGCCTTCAAGTCGAAGTTTCATCCGCAGTGGCAACCGCGCTATCTTGTCGCCAGTGGCGGCATCAATCCGATCCTCGCCCTGATGGATGCGACATTCCTGATCGGCGGCGGTCTTAAGGGAGTGGTGAAGAAATGATCCGTGTCGCGAACGCCTGGAAATGCCTGACTTCGGCGGCGCTGCTGTTCTCGGCATCGATGTTCCCCGCTCTCGCCGAGGACGCACCGAAGAACTATGATACCGGGATGATCCCGTCGCCACGCATCATGCTGCCGAAGGAAAAGGCGGCCGCACTTGTCGTGCTGCTGTCGGACGCCGCCGGCTGGACGGACAAGGAACAGGCGATCGCCGACACGCTGACGGATGACAAGACCGTCGTCATCGGCATCGACCTCAAGGCCTATCTCGCCTCGCTCGCCAAGGATGACGGCGATTGCATCTACATGGTCTCCGATATCGAATCGCTCAGCCAGCAGGTGCAGCGCGCGGTCGGCACGGACGCCTACCAGCTGCCCGTCGTCGCGGGCGTCGGTGCCGGCGGTGCGCTGGCACTGGCAATCGCCGCCCAGACCCCACCGGCCACCATCGGCCAGACGCTGGCGGTCGACCCGGAGGAGGGGATCGCGCTTGAAAAGCAGCTCTGCACCCCGGCCGAAAAGGTGAAGAAGGGCGACCGCATGGTCTATGGACTGACCGACGGCGTCTTACCGGATCCGGTCTCCGTCGTTTTTTCTCCCGCAGCGTCGGCGGTCGGGCGCGCCCATGTGGCGGCGCTGATCGCCAAGCACCCGGACATCGAGCAGGAGGACAGCGAAGACGACGCCTATACGACGCTGTCCGATCACCTCACCGATATCATCGACAGTGAGCGCGACGCCGGCAATCCGTTCGGCCTGCCCTTGACCATCCTCGACGCAAAGCCGACCCGTGACACGATGGCGGTGATCTATTCGGGCGACGGCGGCTGGCGCGACATCGACAAGGAAGTCGGCGACGTGCTGCAGCAGCAGGGCGTTCCGGTCGTCGGCTTCGATTCCCTGCATTACTTCTGGTCCGAGCGCGATCCGCAGGTAACGGCGGACGACCTTGCCAAGGTGATGAGCTACTACCGCAAGCACTGGAACGTGCGAAACGTGCTCCTCATCGGCTATTCCTTCGGTGCCGACGTCCTGCCGCGAACCTTCAACCTGCTGCCGGCAGGCGAAAAGGCCCATGTTCGCCAGGTGACCTTGATGGCCCTCTCGCACATGGTTGATTACAAGGTTTCGGTGCTGGGTTGGCTGGGTGCTTCGGGCGACGGCAAGGGCGGTGATCCGCTCGACGACATCAAGCGCATCGATCCGGCGCTGGTGCAATGCATTTACGGCACCGATGAAGAGGACGATGCCTGCCCGCAACTGAAGGGCACCGGCGTCGACGTTATCGGCATCGACGGAGGACACCACTTCGACGAGGATTATCCGGCTTTGACACGGCGCGTGCTCGACGCTCTCGATCGCCGGCTTGCGTCGGCGAAGTGACCATTTGATTTAGTCAGGCTGCCGGTGAGATCAGCGTGGCGTTCGCTTCGGCGGCGCTCTCGCTCACCGCGCGGCCGTCTTGCATGCGCACCTTGCCCTCAGCCATCAGCCGAAGCGCCATCGGATAGGTGCGGTGCTCGACCGTCAGCACCCGGGCCGCAAGGCTGTCGGATGTGTCACCGGGCTGAACCGGGACCACCGCCTGCGCGAGGATCGGACCTTCGTCCATGCCCTCGGTGACGAAGTGCACCGTGCAGCCGGCGACCTTCATGCCGGCGTCGATCGCCCGCTGATGCGTGTGCAGGCCGGGGAAAAGCGGCAGCAGCGACGGATGGATGTTGAGGATGCGTCCCTCGTGGCGCTGGATGAACGTCGCTGAGAGCAGGCGCATATAGCCGGCGAGGCAGATGATGTCCGGCGATAGCCGGTCGAGTTCGGCAAGGATTGCCGCTTCGTGGGCGTCCTTGCTATCGAAGTCCTTGCGCAGGAAAGCGCGGGTAGGAATGCCAAGCGCCTCGGCTTTGGCAAGGCCGCCGGCATCCGCCTTGTCGGCGATGACGGCGACGATCTCGGCCGGGAAGTCCGGCTCGGCCGCCGCGTTCGCAAGCGCCAGCATGTTGGAGCCGCCGCCCGAGATGAAGACGACGACCCGCTTCTTGCCCGTCGAGACTTCTGTCGTCATAGGGCGAGGTTGCCCTTGTAGATCGTGCCGGCTGCCCCTTCGTCGCGGGCGACCATGCGGCCGAGCGTAAAGACGGTTTCGCCTTCTCCGGTCAGCACGGACGCGACCTCTGCAGCCTTGTCGGCCGGAACGACAGCGATCATGCCGACGCCGCAGTTGAAGGTGCGCAGCATTTCATTGGCGGCAACGCCACCGGTCTGGGCAAGCCAGGAGAAGACCTTCGGCGCCTTGATCGCATCGAGGTCGATCTCGGCAGCGAGATGCTTCGGCAGCACGCGCGGAATGTTCTCGGGGAAGCCGCCGCCGGTGATGTGGGCGAGCGCCTTGATCGAACCGGTCTCGCGGATCGCCTTCAGGAGCGGCTTCACATAGATGCGCGTCGGCGTCATCAGCAGGTCGGCAAGCGTGCCTTCGCCGAACGGCGCAGGGGCGTCCCAGGCAAGGCCCGAGAGCGTGACGATCTTGCGCACGAGCGAATAGCCGTTGGAATGCACGCCGGAGGAGGCAAGGCCGAGGATGACGTCGCCTTCGGAGATGTCACCGGCCGGCAGCAGCTGACCGCGTTCGGCAGCGCCGACCGCGAAGCCCGCGAGGTCATAGTCGCCGCCCGAATACATGCCGGGCATTTCGGCGGTCTCGCCGCCGATCAGCGCGCAACCGGATTCGCGGCAGCCGGCGGCAATACCGGCGACGATCGCCGCACCCTGGTCCGGGTCAAGCTTGCCGGTCGCGAAATAGTCGAGGAAGAAGAGCGGTTCGGCGCCCTGGACGACGAGGTCGTTGACGCACATGGCGACGAGGTCGATGCCGACGGTGTCGTGCTTGTTGGCGTCGATGGCGATCTTCAGCTTGGTGCCGACGCCGTCATTGGCGGCCACCAGAACCGGGTCGGTGAAGCCCGCCGCCTTGAGATCGAAGAGACCGCCGAAGCCGCCGATTTCGCCGTCGGCGCCGGGCCGCCGGGTCGAGCGCACATGCGGCTTGATCTTCTCGACCATCAGGTTCCCGGCGTCGATATCAACGCCCGCGTCGCTATAGGTGAGACCGTTCTTTCCCGACTGGCTCATGCTCGTTCTCCAAGGCTCGTCGTGCGACAGGTATTTTGCGGATGCGATTGGCACGGCAGGCAAGGGAGTGCAAGCCGAGAGCAGGCCTTGGCGGCGTTTTTTCACCATTTTGCCCATATCCCACGGCGCAAGCCAGTCCACTTGGCTTTAAACTGGATGACTGCACCGGTCGCACTTGACCGTTACGCGCACCGCCCCCTATCTCCTTGACAGGGTTGTGATACGCAACAGTGGCGAGCGGCGCCTCACGAGGAGTGTCATGGATATCAAGGTCAGCGGTTCCGGATTGCAGCGCCAGGTCATTTTCTGGCTGCTGGTGCTTGCCGCCTTCATTGCCTTCCTGATGGTCTTCAGCTCGATCCTGCTGCCGTTCCTGGCCGGCATGGCGCTTGCCTATTTCCTCGACCCGGTCGCCGACCGCCTGGAGCGCTTCGGCCTCAGCCGGTTGATGGCGACGGTGGTGATCCTGGTCGGCTTCGTCGTCGTCTTCGTGCTGGCGCTGATGATCATCATTCCCGTCATCGTCAGCCAGGCGTCGGACTTCATCGCCAATATTCCGGGCTATGCCTCGAAGCTGCAGGTGCTCGTCAACGAGGCGCAGACGCGGCTGATCCCCGATTGGCTGGCAAGCCAGATGCCATCGCTGAAGCAAAGCTCGGGCAAGCTGCTCGAACAGGGCGCCGCCTTCGTCGGCACGCTCTTCCAGCAGATCTGGAACTCCGGCGTGGCGCTGCTCGATGTCATCTCGCTGCTGGTCGTCACCCCCGTCGTCGCCTTCTACATCCTGCTCGACTGGGACCGGATGGTGGAGAAGGTCGACAGCTGGGTTCCACGCGACTACGTCTCGGATGTGCGCCAGATCGCCCGCGACATGAACGCGACGATCGCCGGCTTCGTGCGCGGGCAGGGCTCGCTCTGCGTCATTCTCGGCCTTTACTACGGTATCGGCCTCTCCTTGGTCGGTCTCAATTTTGGCCTGCTGATCGGCCTCTTTGCCGGCATGATCAGCTTCATTCCCTATGTCGGATCCATGGTCGGCCTGGTGCTCGCCGTCGGCGTTGCCCTGGTGCAGTTCTGGCCGGACTATCTCTGGATCGGCCTTGTGCTTGCAGTCTTCTTCAGTGGCCAGTTCATGGAGGGCAATATCCTCCAGCCGAAGCTGGTGGGCAAAAGCGTCGGCCTGCACCCGGTCTGGCTGATGTTTGCGCTGCTTGCCTTCGGCGCGCTCTTCGGCTTCGTCGGCCTTCTGGTCGCGGTGCCGGCAGCAGCCGCCATCGGCGTGCTTGTCCGCTTCGGCATCCAGCGTTACCTTGATAGCGACCTCTATCACGGGCACGGCAAGGCCGTGGAAAAGAAGGCGAAGAGCGACAAGGCCGCCTGATTTCCGACGATTGTCCCGAGTACAGCATGACAAAACGCCCATTTGAACAAATCCCCCTGGCTTTCGGCCACGACCCGGCGACGGGTCGTGAGGACCTGCTCGTCTCCGACAGGCTGAGCGCGGCCATCGCCATCGTCGACCATTGGCCGGACTGGCCGGCGCCGGTGGTCATCATCGCCGGCCCGGTCGGCTCGGGAAAATCACACCTCGCCAGCATCTGGAAGGAGCGGGCAGGGGCGGAAGTCATCCACCCGCTCGCCGGCTCCGATGCCGCGTTGATCGCGGCCGAAAGGCCCGTTCTCTTCGAGGATGCCGACCGCAGCGGTTTCGACGACACGACGCTGTTCCACGTCATCAACAACGTGCGCCAGCATGGCACCAGCCTGCTGATGACGACGCGGCTCTGGCCGATGTCCTGGCCGGTAACGCTGCCGGACCTGCGCTCGCGCCTGAAAGCGGCGACCGTGGTCGAGATCGGCGAGCCGGACGACGAATTGCTGACGCAGGTGCTGATCAAGCTCTTTGCCGATCGCCAGCTCTTCGTCGACGAACGGCTGGTGGGCTACATCGTCCAGCGCATGGAGCGCTCGCTGGAGGCGGCGCAGACGATCGTCGAGCGCATCGACCATCTGGCGCTGGCCCGCGGCACGAAGCTTTCACGCGCGCTCGCTTCCGAAGTTCTCGAAGAACTGGGAAATCAGCGTCGGTCCGATTGACTGTCACAGAACCGTCGTCAAACTGAGATAGCCGGTGCAGCCGGAGCAATGGGATCTGAAAAGCATGGATAACGCGCTATCTGCGGTGAACGAAAACCAGGCATCGGCGGAGGACGTCGACCTGCTGACGAGCCCGCAGCGCTTCATCAACCGCGAATTTTCCTGGCTCCAGTTCAATCGGCGCGTGCTCGAGGAAACGCTGAACACCGCACATCCGCTGCTGGAGCGCGTCCGCTTCCTGTCGATCTCGGCCGCCAATCTCGACGAGTTCTTCATGGTGCGCGTCGCCGGACTCGAAGGCCAGGTGCGCCAGGGCCTCTCGATGCGCTCGCCCGACGGCAAGACGCCGGTCGAGCAGCTCGAAGACATCCTGAAGGAAATCGACAATCTGCAGATGGAGCAGCAGGCCTCGCTCGCCGTGCTTCAGCAGTACCTCGCCAAGGAAGACATCCTCATCGTTCGCCCGGCGTCGCTGTCGGCGCAGGACAGGAGCTGGCTTGCCAACGAGTTCGACCAGGCGATCTTCCCGGTGCTGACGCCGCTCTCCATCGACCCGGCGCATCCGTTCCCCTTCATTCCGAACCTCGGCTTCTCGATGGGCCTGCAGCTCGTCAGCAAGACCGGTCGCGAGCCGATGACGGCGCTCCTGCGTCTACCCGTCGCACTAGACCGCTTCATCCGGCTGCCCGACGTCAAGAACGTCATCCGCTACATCACCCTCGAAGACATGGTCAGCCAGTTCATCGACCGGCTGTTTCCGGGCTATGAGGTCAAGGGCTCCGGTACCTTCCGCATCATTCGCGACAGCGATATCGAGGTGGAGGAAGAGGCTGAAGACCTGGTGCGCTTTTTCGAGACCGCGCTGAAGCGCCGTCGCCGCGGTTCGGTGATCCGCATCGAGACCGATTCGGAAATGCCGGCGTCGCTGCGCCAGTTCGTCGTGCAGGAACTGGGCGTCCCGGAAAACCGGATCGCCGTCCTGCCGGGACTGCTGGCACTCAACACTTTGTCCGAAATCACCAAGGCTCCGCGCGACGATCTGCGCTTCGAGCCGTACAATCCGCGTTTCCCCGAGCGCGTGCGCGAGCATGCCGGCGACTGCCTGGCGGCGATCCGCGAGAAGGACATGGTGGTGCATCACCCCTACGAGTCCTTCGACGTGGTCGTGCAGTTCCTGCTGCAGGCAGCGCGCGATCCTGAAGTCGTCGCCATCAAGCAGACGCTTTACCGCACGTCGAACGACAGCCCGATCGTGCGCGCCCTGATCGACGCGGCCGAGGCCGGCAAGTCGGTGACCGCTCTGGTCGAGCTCAAGGCCCGTTTCGACGAGGAAGCCAACATCCGCTGGGCGCGCGACCTCGAACGCGCCGGCGTCCAGGTGGTGTTCGGCTTCATCGAACTGAAGACCCATGCCAAGATGTCGATGGTGGTGCGGCGCGAAGAGGGCAAGCTTCGGACCTACTGCCATCTCGGCACCGGCAACTATCACCCGGTCACGGCGAAGATCTACACCGACCTGTCGTTCTTCACCTGCAACCCGGTCATCGCCCACGACATGGCGAACATATTCAATTTCATCACCGGCTATGGCGAGCCGGAGGCGGGCATGAAGCTGGCGGTCTCGCCGCACACGCTGCGTCCGCGCATCCTCAGGCACGTCGACGAAGAGATCGAGCATGCCAAGGCCGGGCGCCCGGCTGCGATCTGGATGAAGATGAATTCGCTCGTCGATCCCGAGATCATCGACGCGCTCTACAAGGCGAGCCGCGCCGGCGTTGAAATCGACCTGGTCGTGCGCGGCATCTGCTGCCTGCGGCCGCAGGTCCCGGGGCTTTCCGACAATATCCGTGTCAAGTCCATCGTCGGTCGATTCCTCGAACATTCCCGCATATTCTGCTTCGGCAACGGCCACGGGCTTCCATCGGAGAATGCCCTTGTCTATATCGGCTCGGCGGATATGATGCCGCGCAATCTGGACCGGCGGGTCGAGACGCTCGTGCCTCTCATCAACCGGACTGTGCACGAACAGGTTCTGTCGCAGATCATGCTGGGTAATCTCATCGACAACCAGCAGAGCTACGAAATTCTTCCCGATGGCACCTCTCGCCGGATGGAAGTCGGCAAGGACGCCGAGCCTTTCAACGCACAGCACTATTTCATGACCAATCCCAGCCTCTCCGGCCGGGGCGAGGCCTTGAAGTCCAGCGCACCGAAGCTCATAGCCGGCTGGAAGAGCGGCTGGCATAAATAAACTGGAATTGCATGGTCGAATCTGAAGCGCAGGGGCGTCTGCCCGGCATCCGCCCGGTTTCCGTTATCGATATCGGTTCGAACTCCATCCGCCTTGTCGTCTACGAAGGCCTGAGCCGCTCGCCGGCCATGCTGTTCAACGAAAAGGTGATGTGCGGTCTCGGCAAGGGCATCGATGCGACCGGACGCATGGATGAAGACAGCGTCGAGCGCGCGCTGAGAGCGTTGCATCGCTTTCACGCGCTCTCCAAACAGGCGCGGGCGACCTCGATGTATGTGCTGGCGACGGCAGCCGCGCGCGAGGCGAGCAACGGCCCGGCCTTCATCGAGAAGGCCGAGGCGATCCTCGGTCACAAGGTCCGCATCCTCACCGGTGAGGAAGAGGCCTATTATTCCGCGATGGGCATCGTCAGCGGCTATCACGATCCCGACGGTGTCGTCGGCGACCTTGGCGGTGGCTCGCTCGAACTCGTCGACGTCGCCGGCACGAAGATCGGCAAGGGCATCACCCTGCCGCTCGGCGGTATCCGCCTGTTCGAACACAGCAACGGCTCGCTCACCAAGGCACGCACCTGGGTGCGCAAGTTCATGAAGAATTCGGCCGTGCTGAAGACCGGCACGGGGCGCACCTTCTATGCGGTCGGCGGCACCTGGCGCTCGATCGCCAAGCTGCACATGGAGATCCGCGACTATCCGCTGCATATGATGCAGGGCTACGAGATTTCCTTCGACGAGGCGATGGCGCTTCTGCCGGAAGTGATCGAGCCGAAGAACATCAAGCCATCTGCCTATTCGACGATCTCGAAAAGTCGCCGCAGCCTTCTGCCCTTCGGGGCGATCGCGATGCAGGAAGCGCTTGAGATCATGAAGCCGGAGCGGATTTCCTTCTCCGCGCTCGGCGTTCGTGAAGGCTATCTGTTCTCGCTCTTGAAGGACGAGGAGCGCGCCCAGGATCCGCTGCTGACAGCGGCAAACGAGATCGCCATCCTGCGCGCCCGCTCGCCCGAGCACGCCCGTGAACTGGCCGATTGGACTGGCCGCATGGTACCGTTCTTCGGCATCGAGGAGACGGAAGAGGAGGGCCGGTATCGCCAGGCCGCCTGCCTGCTCGCCGATATCAGCTGGCGCGCGCATCCGGATTATCGTGGCCTGCAGGCGCTGAACATCATCGCCCACTCGACCTTCTCGGGCATTACCCACGCCGGCCGGGCCTACATCGCGCTTTCCAATTATTACCGTTTCGAAGGGCTCAACGACGACGGCGCCACGAACGCGCTTGCCGGCATCACGACGCCGCGCCTGCTGGAATTGGCAAAGCTGCTCGGCGGACTCTTGCGCGTCGCCTACCTTTTCTCGGCATCGATGCCCGGCATTGCGCGGAACCTGACGTTCCGCAAGTCGTCGCTCCCGGACGTAGATCTGGAAATCGTCGTTCCGGCTGCCTATTCGGAGTTTGCCGGAGAGCGTCTGGATGGCCGCCTGCAGCAACTCGGAAAGCTTACCGGCAAGCGGCTCGCTTTCCACTTCGAGAGCTGACGCCGAAGAAACCCCGGACTAAAAAAGTAAGGGCGCGCGAACCGAAATTCGCGCGCCCTGCTTGTTTATTCGGCCTTCAGGAAATCGCCGGCTTCGAGCAGCACGAACTCGTTGTCGTCGGCCTTGTCGAGCGCGCGACCGGCCGAGAACGGCAGGTTGTTGTCGTTGCCGACGATGATGTGGGTCGCATCGACGCGGTCGACGTTTTCGATGGTGACGAAGGGCATGTCGTAGAAGCCTTTGCCGCCGCCCTGGCGCTTCTTGTTATCAGGATCGGCGATCTTCAAGAGGTCGATGTAGCCGATCTTGCGCACGGCCTTGCCGGCATTGCTGTCGTCGAAGGCGATTTTGTAGATGCGCTTGACCTTGGAGCCCGTTGCGAAGCAGTCCGGCTTCGGGTCCTTCGGATCGGCGCAGGCCTTGTCCATCGTGCCGGCGCCATTGTCGCGCTCGATCACCAGTGCGGTCTTGTCGTCGAGCATGTTGAAGTCGCCGATTGCCTCGCCACCTTCAGCCAGCGGGTAGAGCCAGCTACGGCCGGTCCAGGCCTTGCTTGCGACATCGAGTTCGATGATGCGCAGCGCCGGGCGGCCATCGGCCTGCTCGACCGTTTCGCTGTCGGTCCAGATCGGGCCTTCGAGCAGGCCGTAAAGCTTGCTGCCGTCCTTGGAAAGCGCCATGCCTTCATAGCCGCCGGAGCGCTTCAGGTTGAAGGCGGGCGTCTTCTTCGAAGGGTCGCCCTGCAGCGTCAGCGTCGGATTGTCGGGCGACATCACCGGCTTGCCATCGACTGTGGTCGCGATCACGTCGGTCAGCTTGCCGTCGAGATCGAACTTGAGGATGTAGGGGCCGAACTCTTCACCCACCCAGAAGCCGTCGGCGACCGGCTGGATCGATTCGACGTCGAAATCGGCGCCGGTGAGATAACGCTTGTCCGAGCCTTCCATGACGATCGGGAAGGGGGCCTTCTTGTCCGGGTCGGTCAGGAACAGTGTTTTCAGCGCTTCGACCTTGCCGGCGTCCCAGTCCATCTTCACATGGTGCAGCATCAGCATGGCGTCGCTGGAGTTCATCTTGCTGCCGAAGCCGTTGTCTGACAGGCTCCAGAAGGTGCCATCTTCCATCGCCTTGATGCCGGAAAAGCCCTGCATCGGCTGGCCTTCGAAGGGAAGCGACAGGCCGGTCAGGCGCACGCCGTCCTTGCCCGGCACGGTACCGAGCGCTTCGGCACGCTTACGGTCCGCGGTGGTGAACTTGCCGGAGTTCTTGAGATACTCAGGCGCGTCCGAGGGGGCAGCGATGATCGTGTTTGCCGGCAGGATCGCGTGGCCCTTCAGGGTCGCCGTGAAGGACTTTTCCTCGGCCGAGGCGGCCATCGTCATCAAAAGGGAAAGAGCCGCAGTGGCGAGAAGCGTTTTCGTCATGAAGTTCACCTTGGGTTGGAGCGTTCTGCCTGCCGCCTTGGATCGCCGTAGATCCAAGGAGAAAGACGTGCAGCAAATTCGACGTGCTGCAGCGACCCTTGCGCGTCCCACGACGCGCGACGCTGCAGTCCGAACCCCGATAGGCGGCTATGATGACGGTTGGGTGATGCTTGCTTTACAACCCGATGAAGCTTTGGTGACAGGATTGGCCGGCGACGGCGAGGCTCGCCCAGCGGCCGGGCGTCAGGCCGTAGGCGCGCTTGAAATGACGGGTGAAATGCGCCTGGTCGGCAAAGCCGGTTTCGAGTGCTGCACCGGCAAGGCTTTCGCCGCGGGCGATCATCTGCCGTGCCCGCTCCAGCCGGCGCATCAGCAAATAGCGGTGCGGGCTGGTGCCGAGAACCCGCCGGAATTGCCGGGCGAGCGTGAAGCGATCGAGCCCGCTCACCATCTCCAGCTCCCGCGAGCCGACGGGGCGTTCGAGAGTGGCGCGAAGGAACTCGCTCGCCTGGAGAACGGCGTGCTTGTCGGCCTTTCCGGGCTTGGCGTCCTTGGTGCCGGCGTGACGGTAGAGCCCCTCGGCGATCCGCACGAGGATATCGTCGAGCGCCAGTTCGTCGATGCCATTGTCGAGATCCATGACGGCTTCTCCGACCGCCAGCCTCAGCGCCTCGTCGCCCACGACAGGGGCTGCGACGAAGGGCAGGGAACGATCGGTTTCGTCAAGGGCTGCGAGCAGCCGTTCCGGCTGCAGGTACATCATCCTGTAGCGAAGCCCGATCTCCGTTCCCGCGCCCCCGTCGTGGATCTCGTCCGGATGGAGGATGATGATGCTCCCAGGATTGCTGAAGCGACTTTCGCCACGGTACTGGAACGTCTGCACGCCACCGAGCGTCACGCCGATCGCGTAGGTATCGTGGCGGTGGGGCTCGAAGAATTTTCCATGCAGGCGCGCCTCGATGCGCTCGATGCCATCGACGGCAGGCGCCACCCGAATGCCGTCGCCGGGCGCGCCGCACAATCGTTCAAGATCGATTGCGGCACCGTCCGATAATGCGTCTTCCGGCACGCCCTGTCGGGCTGAAATGGAGATGGCCGTCATGTTCGATACCAAATTTGCAATCGTCTTGCGCGAGGACCTGGCAACCTGGCAGAAGCTCAACGTCACCGCCTTCCTCGCCACCGGGATCGCCGGACAGAAGCCTGACATCATCGGCGAAGATTATCGCGATGGCGCCGGCAACGTCTACAACGCCTTGACCATCCAGCCGATCATCGTGCTAGCCGCAGATGGGAAGACGCTCGGCAACATTCAACGGCGTGCGATCGAAAGAGAGGTCAAAGCCTCGATCTATGTGGACGCCATGTTCGCCACCGGCCACGACCACGCCAACCGTGCGGTCTTCGCCGAGACAAATCCCGAAGACGCTGCGGTCGCCGGCATTGCCATTCATGCGGACAAGAAGCTGGTCGACAAGATCACCAAGGGCGCCAAGCTGCACGGTTGACGGCGGTCACGATCCGGTCGGTCGATGTCGTGTGGCCGGCCGGTATCACTCGGCCGCGGTCGATGCCAGCTGAGGCGCCGCGCTGCCCGCGCGCAACGACAGAACGCCAAGCTTTTGCCCCCGTCCTCTGACGGCATGCTCGCCGAGATCCTCGACCCGCACATAATGCGGCAGGCGCATCTTGCGCGCGAGGTCGGTGGAGATCAGCACCTGGTGGCCGAGCGTCTTGCAGAAGCCTTCAAGCCGGGCGGTGGTGTTCACAGTATCGCCGAAATAGGTGATCTTGTGCCGGTCGAGCCCGATCTCCGCCGCGACGATGGTGCCGCCATGAAGTGCTGCGCGCAGGCGCGGAACTTCGCCGAACTCTTTTTGCCAGCGGGTCGCATCCGCATCGATCATCTCCAGGATGTCGAAGACGCAATGAATGCAGGCGGCATTGTTGGTGGCGCGATCGAAAGGCCAGGTAATGACGGCGGCGTCACCGATGTAGTCGTCGATCGAGCCGCGGTAGCGCATCACCGGATCGGCGATCGTTGCAAACAGCCGGCCGAGATATTCCTGCATCCTGAGGTCGCCGTGTTTCTCGGCATAGGCGGTCGAGCCGGCAAGGTCGATGAAAAGGAAGACGCGTTCCTCCTCGATCGGCCTGCGGTAGCGGCCGGTGAGCAGGCTCAAAAAGACGTCGCGCCCGAGCAGTTCGCGAACCCTGAGGATGAAGACGAGCGAACCCGAAACGCCGAGCGCGAAGACGAGGACTGTCTTGGACGGCATCATTGCGTCCATCCAGTGGTCCTTCATGACGCCACCCGTCTGCATGAGCAGGCCGGCGGCGGCATAGCCGACGTCGAGAAGCACGAAGTAGATCACCAGCGACGCGACGAAGAAGACCGGCGTGGAAAAGGCATGGATCCGCCGATGCAGGCGCCGAAAAATGATGCGTCGCTCAAACGCGATGATCGGAAGGCACATGAAGAGCGCATAGGTCGCGCCGATCAGGGCGCCTTTGCCGTAGAAAACCCATGCGTAGACCGCACCGGCGCCGGCGATGACCAGCAGCAAGAGAAGTCCTTCGAAAGTCGAAAAGCGCCAACGCATGCAGAAAGCTCCGGTACCGGAAGAGGCGGCATCCGTGTCGGTCGGCGCTGCCCAGCACGCCGGCTCACGTCACCTCGCTTGAAACGATGGTGATTCTGTTCCGCCCGGCCCTTGGCTAGAGCTGGATTCGGGCGGAAACTTGTCTCCGCCCGATCCCTTTTCAAGCTGACGCGGACGTGATCTCGGCGCCGATTTCCACTGCTTCGATCTTCTTGTCGACGAAGCGCAGGGCGACGTCGCCGTTGATCAGCTTCAGTGCCGTTTCGCCGAAGAGTTCGCGCCGCCAGCCCTTGAGCGCGGCGACATCCGCCTTCTCGCCCTCAGCTGCGATTTTGTCGAGATCATCGCTGTTGGCGATGATCTTCGCGGCGACGCCCTGCTTCTCGGCGATCAGCTTCAAAAGCACCTTCAGCATCTCGCCGGCGGCCGCTGCACCTTCCGGCGCATGGCTCTGGCGTGGAAGCTTCGGCAGATCGGCCTTCGGGATCGCCAGCGCCTCGTTGACGGCCTCGACGACCGCCGTTCCGGCCGTGGAGCGTTCCCAGCCCTTGGGGATGGTCCGGAGCCGTGCGAGTGCTTCCGCATCCTTCGGCTGCTGCTGGGCGATCTCGTAGATGGCATCGTCCTTGAGGATGCGGCCGCGCGGCACGTTGCGGGCGCGCGCTTCGCGCTCGCGCCAGGCCGCAACAGTCTTCAGCACGGCGAGCTCGATCGGCTTCTTCACCCGCATCTTCAGCCGCTGCCAGGCGTCATCAGGGTGCAGGTCGTAGGTGTCACGGGCCTCGAGAATGGCCATCTCTTCGGTCAGCCAGAGCGAACGGCCTTCGCGCTCCAATTCTGCCGCCAGGTACTTGTAGATGTCGCGCAGATGCGTGACGTCGGCCAGCGCATAGTCGAGCTGCTTTTCGGTCAGCGGACGGCGGCTCCAGTCGGTAAAGCGCGAGGATTTGTCGATCTGCGTGCCGGTGACGCGGTTGACCAGCTGGTCGTAGGAAACGCTGTCGCCAAAGCCGCAAACCATCGCCGCGACCTGCGTATCGAAGATCGGGTGCGGAATAAGGTTTCCGAGATGGAAGATGATCTCGATGTCCTGACGCGCAGCATGGAACACCTTGATGACCTCAGGGTTGGCCATCAGCGCGAAGAACGGCGCAAGATCGATGCCCTTCGCCATCGGGTCGACGATGACGGCAAGGTCCGGGCTCGCCATCTGGATCAGGCAAAGCTCCGGCCAGAAAGTCGTCTCGCGAAGAAATTCGGTATCAATCGTAATATAATTTGAAAGGGCCAGCTGCTGGCAGGCGGCCTCAAGGTCTGCTGTT
This sequence comes from Ensifer sp. ENS09, assembly GCF_014852425.1. NCBI lineage: Bacteria > Pseudomonadati > Pseudomonadota > Alphaproteobacteria > Hyphomicrobiales > Rhizobiaceae > Ensifer > Ensifer sp. ENS09. The sequence continues at coordinate 188,754 of NZ_JACVBP010000002.1, read as the reverse complement.
GTTTCAATCATCAGATTTAAATCACTGTGGCGAAAATGCGGCTTGGAATTTCGTGTAACTCTTCGCGGCATCTGTCACAATCGAAATCTCAGACGACTTTGAAATAACCCGTCATGCCGGTCTTCTGGTGCTCGATGATATGGCAATGCACGACCCAATCGCCCGGATTGTCCGCCACAAGCGCGACTTCCGCCTGTTCGTCGGGCAAAAGCAGGATCGTATCGGTCGGCGGCGGCAGGAAAGTCCGCTTGTTGGAATTGAGAATGCGGAAGCTCAGGCCGTGCAGATGGATCGGGTGGGCATGCGGCGTCCGGTTGGCGATCTCGAGCACATAGCTCTTGCCAAGCTTCATCTCTTCGATCGGCGCGATCGGATCGGGCGTGTCGCCCGGCCACGGAACCTTGTTGATCGCCCAGAAGGTGTAGCCGAGCGAGCCGCAGATCGAAGGCGTCGCCTTGTGCTCCGCCGTCGCCGTCAGTTCGAGCGGCACGCGGGTGGCGGTGGAGAGGTCGGCTTCCGCGATCGGGTTGGCGGGCAAGGGGGCGACATCCCGAAGGTCGCGCTTGAGCGAGGCACCGGCTGACCGGAAGCGCGCGATCGTCCAGGGATGCGATCCACGCAGGTTGCCGAGCGTGGCCGTCTGGCCTTCGCCATCGGGCATGCGCACGACAAGATCGACGCGCTGGCCGGGCGCAAAATCGTAGCGGTCAAGCGCAAACGGCGTGTCGACCGGGTTGCCGTCCAGCGCAATGACCATTGCGTCCGCGCCCTCAAGGCCGATCGTATAGATGCGGGTGACGTCCGTTGCTGCGATGCGCACGCGCACCAGGCCGCCGGCCGGCGCGTCATAGGTAGGTTCCTGCTGCCAGTTGGCGGTGCGCACCGTGCCGTAGGTGCCGCCGCGAGCCGCATCGCGCGGCTTGAATGCGTCGATGAAGGCGCCGCGCGTGCCGAGCCGCCAGTCGCGCAGGTTGAGCACGATCTCCGCATCGAAGGTCGGGTCGTCAGGGTTCTCGACGACGATCACGCCGGTCAGGCCGGCGCCCATCTGCGTCAGCGTGTTGCAATGCGGGTGGTACCAGAAGGTGCCGGCATCGGGCGGGGTGAACAGATAGTCGAAACGGTCGCCCGGATAGACATAGGGCTGCGTCAGTTCCGGCACGCCATCCATGGCGTTGGCGATGCGCAGTCCATGCCAATGCACGGTCGTCGGCTCGTCGAGCCGGTTGAGGAGGCGGGCGGCATAGGGTTCGCCCTTGCGCATGCGCAGGACCGGCGGCATGGCGCTGCTTGAGGTCTCACCCAAACCGTAGGTCATGACCTTGGGCGTAAGCCCATCCTTGGCGATCTGGGCTTCGGTTAGCTGTGCCATCAGGATCTGCGGATCGGGTGCGGCGCCGGCGCGGGCTGCCATGCCGGCACCAAGCGTGAAGGCGCCTCCGAGAGCAGCGGAGCCTCGGAGGAAGGTGCGGCGGCTGATGACGGGCATTTCGGCGATCTCGGCTGCTGTTTGAGGTGTGCCGGTTCTAAACCTGATTATTGTGTTCAGCAATTATCCTGATCGCGCGCATCTTGCCGCAGGTCAGCGATCCTTGCGCTTGTGGTTGTTGCCGGCGGCGAGCTTGTTGAAGAAGGACGAGGTGCGCAGCAGGTTGCGGAACGGCATCGCCCGCTCGCCGGCCGGTACCGGTGCGCGCGCCGTCATGCGCTGCAGCGTGTAGAGCATGAACAGGAAGAGGATCGCTGCCGTGTAGATGAACAGCGCCTGCGGCCCGAAGATCTCGAGCAGGAAAGATGCAAACAGCGGCCCGATGATCGCGCCGAGCGACCAGAAGAACAGCATGCCGGCGGAGACGAGCGCATGCTGCCCCTCGGCCGCGTGGTCGTTGGCATGCGCCGAACAGAGCGAATAGAGCGGCATGGCAAAGGCGCCGAACAGGAAGATGCCGGCAAAGTTCAGCCATTCGTCGTTGCCGGCGCCGAAGGCGAGGAACAGGCCGGCGAGCAGCGAGCCGAAGGTGGCGATCAGGATGATCAGGCGGCGGTCGAACCGATCGGAATAGTGGCCGAGCGGATACTGCAACACGACGCCGCCGATGATGCCGGCGCTCATGAAGGTGGCGATCGCGGTGACCGAAAGGCCGATGCCCTGCGCATAGATCGGCCCGAGCGAGCGGAAGGCGGCGTTGGTCAGGCCGACGACGATGCAGCCGACGGTCGCGAGCGGCGAGATGTTCCAGAGCGCCTTGACGTCGAAGCGGATCGCCTCCGGCGCCACCGGGCTCGATCGGTCGGCAAAGGAGATCGGCACCAGCGACAGCGTCAGCGCCATGGAGATGATGGCGAAGAGCTCGAAGCCGCCAAGCCCGATGCCTGGAATCACATATTGCGCCGCCGTCACCGAGCCAAGGTCGACGAGGCGATAGACGGAAAGCGTGCGCGCCCGGTTTTTATTGGTGACGCTGGCGTTCAGCCAGCTTTCGACGGTTGCAAACAAACAGGCGAAACAGATGCCGGCCAGAAGCCGCATCAGGAACCACATCAGCGGATTAATGACGAGCACCATGGAAATTGCGGCTGCAGACGCGATCGCCGCCATCGCCGAGAAGGTGCGGATATGGCCGATCGAGCGTAGGATGCGGGTGACGTAGACGCAGCCAAGCGCGAAGCCGATATTGTAGCCGGCCCCGATGACGCCGATCAGCGATGTCGAGAAACCTTCTTCCAGTGCGCGAAGCGAGATGAAGGTGCCCTGTAGGCCGTTGCCGCCGATGAGGATGCCTGCGGTGACGAGGAGGGGGATGAGCGGGCGAATCTGAGACATGGGGCAGGCGACATCCGGGAAGGCGGCCACGACTCGGGTGGGATCACTGTCGGGCCTTGCTCATGTGTAGCCCTGCAACTTGGCGCCGGACAGCCCCGAATTGTGACGATTGCCGTTCTTTTCGCGGCATTTCACCCGCCTTCTGTTACAAGCGGTCTTGGACTGGCTCCTGCCTTCGTTTACAACGCACCTCCATCGGGGGCGGCAGCGGGCGCTGCAGCTTGACAAAGGCTGCGCATCATGCGCTTTTCCGCCCGATTTTGACCATGTTGCCGCGCGCTGTGTCCCACGAGCTTGCGCGGCCCTTTGCAATTCCGGGATAAGACGATGCACCGTTACCGCAGCCACACCTGTGCCGCCCTCCGCAAGTCGGATGTCGGCTCCACCGTTCGCCTTTCGGGCTGGGTCCACCGCGTCCGCGACCATGGCGGCCTGCTCTTCATCGACCTGCGTGACCACTACGGTATCACCCAGGTCGTCGCCGATCCCGACAGCCCGGCCTTCAAGGCAGCCGAGACCGTTCGCGGCGAATGGGTCGTGCGCATTGACGGCCTCGTCAAGGCGCGCATGGACGACACCGTCAACAAGGGCATGCCGACCGGCGAAATCGAGCTCTATGCGCAGGAGATCGAAGTTCTCTCGGCCGCCAAGGAACTGCCGCTGCCGGTCTTCGGCGAGCCCGACTATCCGGAAGACGTGCGCCTCAAGTACCGCTTCCTCGATCTGCGCCGCGACACGCTGCACAAGAACATCGTCAAGCGCACCCAGATCATCTCGTCGATGCGCCGCCACATGGGTGACGTCGGCTTTACCGAATACACGACCCCGATCCTGACGGCCTCGTCGCCGGAAGGCGCGCGTGACTTCCTCGTGCCGTCGCGTATCCACCCGGGCAGCTTCTATGCCCTGCCGCAGGCTCCGCAGCAGTACAAGCAGCTCTTGATGGTGGCCGGCTTCGACCGCTACTTCCAGATCGCGCCGTGCTTCCGCGATGAAGACCCGCGCGCAGACCGCCTGCCGGGCGAATTCTACCAGCTCGACCTGGAAATGAGCTTCGTCGAGCAGGAAGACGTCTGGTCGACCATGGAGCCGGTCATCCGCGACATCTTCGTCGAATTTGCCGATGGCAAGCCGGTGACCGAGAAGTTCCCGCGCATTCCTTACGACACGGCGATCCGCAAGTACGGCTCCGACAAGCCGGACCTGCGCAACCCGATCGAGATGCAGGCAGTGACCGAACACTTCGCCGGTTCCGGCTTCAAGGTCTTCGCGAACATGATCGCGTCGAACCCGAAGGTCGAAGTCTGGGCGATCCCGGCCAAGACCGGTGGCTCGCGCGCCTTCTGCGACCGCATGAACGCCTGGGCGCAGAGCCAGGGCCAGCCGGGTCTCGGCTACATCTTCTGGCGCAAGGAGGGCGAAAAGCTTGAAGGCGCCGGTCCGCTCGCCAAGAACATCGGCGAAGAGCGCACGGATGCGATCCGCACCCAGCTCGGCCTTGACGACGGCGACGCCTGCTTCTTCGTCGCCGGCGATCCCACGAAGTTCTACAAGTTTGCCGGCGAAGCCCGCACGCGCGCCGGCGAGGAACTGAACCTCGTCGACCGCGACCGTTACGAATTCTGCTGGATCGTTGACTTCCCGTTCTACGAATGGCTGGAAGACGAGAAGAAGATCGACTTCGCCCACAACCCTTTCTCGATGCCGCAGGGTGGTCTGGAAGCGCTCAACGGCGAAGACCCGCTGTCGATCAAGGCCTACCAGTACGACATGGTCTGCAACGGCTTCGAAATCGCCTCGGGCTCGATCCGTAACCAGCTTCCGGAAGTGATGGTCAAGGCGTTCGAACTGACCGGCAAGTCGCAGCAGGAAGTCGAAGACCAGTTCGGAGGCCTCTACCGCGCGTTCCAGTACGGCGCGCCGCCGCATGGCGGCATGGCCTTCGGCATCGACCGCATCGTCATGCTGCTCGTCGGCGCCAAGAACCTGCGTGAGATCTCCATCTTCCCGATGAACCAGCAGGCGGTCGACCTCCTGATGGGTGCACCGTCCGAAGCGACGCCGGCCCAACTGCGCGAACTGGCGATCCGCCCGATCCCGCAGAAGAAGGACTAAGGTCGAACGGATCTGATCCCAAAAAGAAAGCCCGGCGATCGTCTCGCCGGGCTTTTTCTTTGTCTGCTCCAGATGTCCGTTCAGTGCCTGCCGTAGACGGCGTCGCGAACATCGCGGGTGAACGGCCCCCACATGCCCTCGAAGGTCGTGTTGGTCATGGCGACGACGGTAATCTTCTCGACCGGATCGACGAACCAGTTGTGACCGTAGGCGCCGCCCCACTGGATCGTGCCCTTCGATTGCGGCGTGGCGCCAGCCTTGGGATCGACGAGCACGGCCCAGCCATAGCCGAAGCCCCAGCCGGGCCCTTGCGTCTGAGCCTCAAGCCCGGTCTGATCCTGCATCATCGTCCTCACCGTCTCTGCCGACAGGATAGGGCTGCCGCCCTTGCGGATAGCTTCGAGGAAGGTCAGCACATCCTTGGCCGTCCCCGCCATGCCGGCCCCACCCGAGGGGAATTGCTTGGCGTCGAGGATGCGGTCCGGCGAGAACGTCAGTTTGCCTTCGCCGATCGGCACGGCGACGCTTCCCTCCATGCGCTTCGGCTCGGGCGAACCGTCGAAATAGGCGGCGGTCAATCTCTCCGACGGCTTTGTCGAGAAACCGGCGTCGGTCAGCGACAGCGGGGCGACGACGAGTTCATTGACTGCCTTGTCTAGCGTCTTGCCGGTTGCCTTCTCGATGACGCTACCAAGCACGTCGATCGCCAGCGAATAGCGAAAGGCCTTGCCCGGTTCGGATGCGAGCGGGACGCTGGCGAGACGCTTGAGGTTTTCGTCGAGCGAGAGATCGGTGAGATCGAGACCGTCGGAAACGCCGGCCTTGGCATAGCTGCCGCCGGGCGGCTGGAAGAAGCCGTATTCCAGCCCTGCCGTATGGTTGAGCAGATGGCGGACGAGGATCGTCGCCGTCTTGCCGTCAAAGGTCGGCGTGAAGTCGGGAAGCCATTTGCTGACCGGATCGTCGAGCGTGATCCGACCCTCTTCGACAAGGCGCATGGCCGCCGCTGTCACGAAAGGTTTCGTGACCGAGGCAAAGCGGAAAATGTCGTCCTCCTTCATCGCGCGGCCGGCCTCCCGGTCGGCGAGCCCCGCGGCGCGCGCATAGACGAGTTGCCCGTCGCGGGCGACGAGGACCACGGCGCCGACGATACGCTTGTCTGCGATCGCCTGATCGATGACCGGGTCGAGCCGTGCGCTCAGCGATGTGTTTTGATTGTCGGCCAGTGCAGGGGAGGCGACCAGCAAAGCGAGCAGTGTGGCGGCTTTCAGATGGAGACTCATTGGACAAATCCCTCTATAATCACAATGACCATTCCTGAATACGGCAGGTGTTGAGAGAATTCTAGAGTGACCATTGTGGAAAATGATGCGACTTTGGTATCGCCTTCGCGCCGGCGCGGGCGACCGCGCGCTTTCGATCGCGACGTGGCACTGGCCGCTGCCGGCGAAACCTTCTGGCGGTTTGGCTACGAAGGCGCGTCGATCGCCGATCTCACGGCCGCCATGGGGATCACGCCGCAGAGCCTCTACGCGGCCTTCACCTCAAAGGCGGATCTCTATCGTGAGGCGCTCGAACAATATCGGCGCGAGGAGGGGGCGGCCGCCGGCCGCAATCTTGCCGCCAAAGGGCACGTGGTCGAGGTGATCGGCAAGTTGCTGCGCGCGTCGGCCTATGAGTTTACCCGCCCCGGGCGCCCGAAAGGCTGCATGATCTCGACCGCGGTGCTCACCTGCGCCGTTGAGAACCAGGCGATCGCAAGCCACGTCTCGGCCCTGCGCAGCGAAACGCTGACGCTGCTGGAGGCGCGCTTCCGGCAGGGCATAAGGGATGGAGAACTGCGCGCGGACACCAATGCCGGCGGCCTCGCGCGCTTCGTCGGCGCCATCCTTCAGGGCATGACGGTCCAAGCGCAAGACGGCGCCGGCGAAGCGGACCTGCTGCCGATCGCTGAGCTTGCCATTGCCGAGGTCGGGCGCTACCGACAGCCGTCCGGCTAGGCGGCCGACCGCCGGGTGCGGGTCAGAAATCCATGCCCGGGCCGGGCGCTGGCGTGGGTCCGTTCTTCTTCGGTTTTTCGGCGACCATGGCTTCGGTGGTCACAAGCAGGCCGGCGACGGATGCCGCGTCCTGCAGCGCCGCCCGCACGACTTTTGCCGGATCGATGACGCCCATGCGGTAGAGATCGCCATATTCCCCGGTCTGCGCGTTCCAGCCCTGGGCGAAGTCGCTCATCTCCCGAAGTTTGCCGACGATGACCGAGCCCTCTGCGCCGGCGTTTTCGGCAATCTGGCGCACCGGCGCTTCAAGCGCCCGCCGCACGATCTCGACGCCGACGCGTTGGTCGTCGTTTTCGGGCTTGAGCCCATCGAGGGCGTGCACGACCCGGAGCAGTGCGACGCCGCCGCCGGGCAGAATGCCTTCCTCCACCGCGGCCCGTGTCGCATGCAGCGCATCGTCGACCCGGTCCTTCTTTTCTTTCACTTCCACTTCTGTCGAGCCGCCCACCCGGATCACCGCGACGCCGCCGGCAAGCTTGGCCAGCCGTTCCTGCAGTTTCTCGCGGTCGTAGTCGGAGGTCGTTTCCTCGATCTGCGCCTTGATCTGGCCGACACGCCCGTCGATATCCGTCTTGGTGCCGGCGCCGTCGACGATGGTGGTGTCTTCCTTCTCGACCATCACCCGCTTGGCCCGCCCGAGATTGGCGAGCGTCACGTTTTCGAGCTTGATGCCGAGGTCTTCGGAGATGACTGTTCCGCCCGTCAGGATGGCGATGTCTTCGAGCATCGCCTTGCGCCGGTCGCCGAAGCCCGGGGCCTTGACGGCGGCGATCTTCAGCCCGCCGCGCAGCTTGTTGACGACCAGCGTCGCCAGCGCCTCGCCTTCCACATCCTCGGCGATGATCAACAGCGGCCGGCTTGCCTGGATCACCGCTTCGAGGATCGGGATCATCGCCTGCAGATTGGAAAGTTTCTTTTCGTGAATGAGGATGTAGGGGTCTTCGAATTCGACCCGCATCTTCTCCTGGTCGGTGACGAAATACGGGGAGAGATAGCCGCGGTCGAATTGCATGCCTTCGACGATCTCCAGCTCGATTTCCGCGGTTTTTGCCTCCTCGACCGTGATCACGCCTTCGTTGCCGACACGCTCCATGGCCTTAGCCAGATAGCTTCCGATTTCGACGTCGCCGTTAGCCGAGATCGTGCCCACTTGTGCGATCTCCTCATTATTGGAAATCTTGCGCGCGTGGGTCTTCAGTTTCGCGACGATCGCATCGACGGCGAGATCGATGCCGCGTTTCAGGTCCATCGGATTCATGCCGGACGCGATCGCCTTGACGCCTTCCTTGACGATGGCCTGCGCGAGCACGGTGGCCGTCGTCGTGCCGTCGCCGGCCACGTCGCTGGTGCGCGACGCGACCTCCCGCAACATCTGTGCGCCCATGTTCTCGAACTTGTCGTCGAGCTCGATTTCCTTGGCGACGGACACGCCGTCTTTGGTGATGCGGGGCGCGCCGAAGGCGCGTTCGATGACGACGTTGCGTCCCTTCGGGCCGAGCGTGACCTTGACCGCATCGGCGAGAATGTCGACGCCGCGCAGCATCCGATCGCGGGCATCGCTACTGAACCTGACTTCCTTGGCAGCCATTGTGGACCTCCCTCGACACGAACATATGGCCTCACGCACCCAGCCGCCCGGCAGGCGGCTTGCAATCGGACTTACCCGGCAAGTAGTTGTCTTCGACTACAGTTCGAAATTCCGCTCTTCTTCGTTGTCCGGGGTCAAGATGTCGATCAGTGCCGCAACGCGGCCGGCCGGCAGATGGCGGCCTTCCCCGATCAGCGCTTCATCGTTGTTGACCCAGGCGATCGCCTCTGCGAGCTCGCCGGCCGTTGCGCCGGTCGCAAGCAGTTCGGCCATCAGCGTCTCGTCGACCGGGCCAAGGATGGCTGTAATGTCCGCCTGCTTCAGTCCCATGGCTATCTCCTTCCGTTTTATCGGTCAGGAACAGGGAATTCGGTCCTTGGTGGGATAAATAGGCCAGACCCGGCCGGCATCAAGCGGCGATCGCAAGGCCGACATGCGGGCGCACAAAAAAGCGCGAGCAAGCTTCACTGCGGCCGAAGCGCGTTGTCGAGGAAGTACCATTGGTCGAGATGGGCGCGAACGACCGGCTCGATCGTGTCGTTCAGCAGCTGCATGTCGTCCAGCAGCCGGGCATTGGGGTGCGCGTCCTCCGGCAGCCTTATCGGCGGCAAGGCCGTGCATTCGAAGCGGAAGTCGTCGGTGCGAAGGCCGTACCAGGGGCAGATCGTGGCGCCCGTCATGCGTGCCAGTCGTATGGCGATCGCGATGTTGCCTTCCTGATGCGGCCGGCGGCCGAAGAACGGCCCGCGGATCATGCCGCCAAACCCTTCGTCGCAGAAGATGCTGACAACGCCGCCGCCTTTCAGAACCTTCAGCGCTGGCCGGATTCCGTCCATTCCCGGAGGTAGAAACTGCAGGCCCGCCTTGCTGCGCACCCGGCCGGCGATCCATGCCTTGGCCCGGCCCTTGGGTGGCACGTAGAAGGCATGCGGCTGGAGGCCAAGCTTGCGGAATGCGATCGTGCCCACTTCCCAGTTACCGAGATGCAGGCCGACGAGAATGACCGGGCCGTGGTTCGCCGCCTCACGGATGGGCGCAAGGCCATCGGTCTTCAGCCGCTCCGGCCGTCGCTGCAATCGGTTGACGACGGAGAACTCCGTCATCAAGCGCCCTTGGGCCCGGCAGTTTTCGTGGAACAGTGCCTCGCGCTGCTGGGCGTCAAGGTCCGGCCGCAACTGTTCGATGGTTTCGCGGGCGCGGCGCGTTGCCACCTTGTGGAAGCGTGGGACCATGAAGAGGCCGAGCGCTGCCCCGAGCCTGGAGCAGGCGTCCATCGGCAGCAGTTTCATGCCGAAATGGGCGACGATGTTGGCGACGTTCCAGATGTTGTCGGTGATCCAATAGCGCCGGAAGGCCCGCGCCCTGTCGCCACCCGCCAGGGCATCGGCGAGCCGCGGGGCGCTTTCCTCGGCGAAGATCCATGCCCTGCGCTTGCCGATGGGCTGCGCCGCGTGCGGATCATCCGGCGCCATGCGACGGGGCCTCTCGCTTGTGCAAGGTAACTGGCAGGCCATTTTTCGGCCTGAGCGTCAGGCGGCAGATCGGCTCGACCGCATGACGCTGGCTCACACGAACCCGGTATCGCTGCGCGATGATCGCCAGGCACAGGATCGCTTCGGTCAGGCCGAAATGCAGGCCGGGGCAGACGCGTGGTCCGCTGGCAAAGGGGATGAAGCTGTAGGGCGTCGGGCGGCGGCCTTCGGTGAACCGCTCCGGATGGAAGTGGTGTGGATCCTGGAACAGGCTTTCTGTCCGGTGAAGGAGCCACGGCACGATCAAGACGAGCGAGCCCGGCTCGGCGGCAACGTCGCCGATCATGTCCGCCTCGCGGGTCTGTCGCGCCAGGATCGGCACCGGTGGATAAAGGCGAAGCGTTTCTTCGATGACCGCGCGGCACCATTCGAGCTGCGGCACGTCGTCGATCGTCGGTGTCCGGTCGCCGCAGACCCTGGCGATTTCGTCGTGCACGGCCTTCTCGACCCAGCCGGCTTTCGAAAGCAGATACCAGGTCCAGGTCAGCGTCGCCGCCGTCGTCTCGTGCCCGGCCATGAAGATGGTTGCGGCCTCGTTGCGCAAGGCGACGACATCGAGTTTCAGTTCCGGGTTTCGTTGCTGGCGGCGGATCAGCAGCTCGACCATCGAATTGTGGTCGCCGCGTCCGGCCAGGTGATCCTCCACCACCTTGTCGATGGTTGCGTGGATGCGCTTGACCGAACGACGCAGGCTCGGCGTGCGCAGTACCGGCAGGCCATCGTCGAAGCCGAGGAAGTAGCCGATGTTGATGGAATCGACCAGCGACTGGTAGCTGGTGAAGCCTTCGGTCACGGCCGCGGCGCTGTCGTCGCCGAGCTGGTTGCCGAAGACGCTGCGCGCGATGATCTCGGCGGTCAGTCCGGCCATTTCGTGCAGAGCGTTGACCTCGGCGCCATCGGGCATGCGGTTCCATCGCTCGACCAGTTCGCTGGTCGTATTTTCCATGACCGGCCCGAAGGAGGGGACCCGTTTGGCGTGGACGATGTCTGCCACCAGCGGCCGGCGCTGCTTCCAGGTGTCTCCGTCCGAAATGAACAGCCCGTCGCCCAGCAGGAATTCGAGTGCCCGGCGCATCTGCGGGCTCTTGCGTTCGAAGTTTTCGTGGCGCTTGACGACGACCTGGCGGATCAGATCGGGCGAGTTGACGACGATGATCTGCCGCCCAAGGATCCGGGTCTGCGAGACCGTTTCGGTATAGTCGCTCGCCCGCCAGATCGACAGGAAATCCGTCCGCGCCTGAAGCAGCAGCCGCAGCGGCTTACCCGGCGGGCCTGTGTAGTAATCGGCTCGGACGGGGGCGAATTTCCCCTCCAGCAATTCTTCGGTGAAATTTACAGACTGCTGGAGCCAGGCGAGCATTTACGTCCGATCTGCCGTAACGTGGAGACGATATTCGGGCATGTATTTGTATATTTTGCACAAAGTCCGAGACGTCCCGGTCGAGGCCTAAATGCTCTCAAGTTCGCTGGAAGTCGGACTCTGAATTGCCTGAGGGTGGCATGCACGATTTCGATGAAAAACGCCATCGCCTTACGGTGAAAATTTCTTGGTGCGAGCAATAGCCGACCAGGAAGAAGCGTGCCCCGCAACCGGTGCGCGCTCCACAAGGGCGCCCGACGTGATCCGACTGTGCGGTTCGCAAGTAAAGGCGGAGCTTGTTCTTTCAGGAGAGGGCGGCGGCGCGGGCTTCGGCTGGCGAAGTCCGCCGAGTGAATGCCTTGGGCCGCATGGGAAGCGGGGCGCGGCGCCATCAAACCTTGCGCGCCTGTCTCGGCGCGCAAGGCTGGTCGTCATCTTGGTCTCTTCTGGGCTCGGCTGAAGCCGGGAGAGACCTGAACGATTAGTCGTTCGCCGTTACCTTGACGCCGAGCACCGACGGGATGGTGTTCGGCGCGCCCATGGCGGCACCCATGATCATCGGGAACGGAACCGGCTTTTCCGGAGCGGCGCTGATCGTCAGGCTCTTCGGGCCGTCGAGATAGGCGTTGACGGCGGCCGACACCTGGTTCTGCAGTTCCGGCACGTTGAGCTGCGCCATCATGATCGGAACCAGGCCCTTCAGCGACTGCGCCATCTGCTCGCCGGAAACACCCTGCTGCGAACCGGCATAGTCGAGCGCCTTGTTGGTGATCGACGCGTCGTCGAAGCGGATTTCGGCACTGTTGAAGGTCAGCTGCTGCATGAGGCCCATCATGGCGAGACCCATGGCCTGGTTGGCCTCTTCCTTGTTCGGGTTGGCTTCGGCAGCCTTCATCGCTTCCTGCATCGACTTGACGAAGGCAAGCGTGTAGCCGGAGATGTCGAGAGCGAAGTTCAGCCGGCCGACATTCTTGAAGTCGAGGGCATATTCTTCGAGTGCGACATTGCCGCTTTCGACTTCCCAGCTGCCCTTCATCGTCAGGGCGCCGTCGATGGTGGTGAGGCCGAGCTTTTCGATCGCCTCCTTGCTCTTGGCGTCTTCGACCGACGACAGGTCGGCCTTGATGCCGGACGCAGTCGCGTCGAAGTCGAAGCCGGCGTCGTTCTCCTGGCGTGCCAGGTTGGCTTCGGTGCTTTCGAGCGAGAACACTTCCTTGCCCTTGGAGCTGACGGCGATCGGGCCGGTGCTGGCGCTTTCATAGAGAAGGATGTCGTTGATCGTTCCGCCGGTCGCATTGGCCGGGATCGTCAGGCCGGAGAGCAGGATGTCCTTGACCGAAATGGCACCCTCGTCCTGGCTGACATTAACGTCGGGGAACGAAACGGTTTCGGCGTAGTAGCCGCCGCCTTCGGTTTCCTCGACGCCTTCGAAGGTCAGGTCCCCGATCTTCAGGTCCACCGCTTCGCCCGGCTGGCTTGCGACCTTGAGCTTCACGCCGGTCACCGTCACCTTGTCGCCGTCGACTTCGGCCTTGTCATAGGTGAGCGAGGTGCCGTTCGCGTTCGTAGCTGCGTCGAGCTTCTTCATCAGATCGGCGCCATCGAGCGCGAAGGCCGGGCCGGTAAGCGTGAGGAGCGCGGCGCTCGCCATCATCAGGCTGATCTTGCGCGTGTGCATCATTTCGAGTTCCTTCGTGAAAATCTTTGATTGTGTAGCTGTTTAAGAAGATAAGGCGTCGCTGATCTGGTTCCCTTGGCGAGGGGCTTCAACTGTAGGCGCTTGGCAGCATTCGTCTTTATCGGCGGCGCGCTGCCGCCATTTCCATCTGCCAATGCGCGTCCTGCGTCCCCCTTGCAAATCGTCCAAATCAACTCCAGCCGAAGCTATTACGAAACAGGGCGAAATTATATTCGCTTGGGCGAACCGCACATGTTCCTGCTCGGGCATGCTTTCCGGGACGTTACCTGGCGGCAGCCTCCGACGCATAGCGGCGCGACCGTTGCACGAACATTGCGCCGGGGCAAGCGGATCGGTGCGCGGGCCGGTTATTTGAGGCGCGGGGGTTCTCCACAAGCGCAAGCCCTGAAAACCTTGCCGTTCCGGGTTTGTTGCGCTAGCAAGAACCTATGGGACAAAGCCTCAATCCCCCGTCAGGCGGGGACGATCACATTCAGCCGGTTGACCTCAAGGCGGCGCTGGAAGAGCGTTACCTCGCCTATGCCTTGTCGACCATCATGCACCGCGCGCTTCCGGACGTTCGCGACGGGTTGAAGCCCGTGCACCGTCGCATCGTGCATGCGATGAGCGAGATGGGGCTGCGCCCCAACTCCTCGTTCAAGAAATGCGCGCGTATCGTCGGCGACGTGATGGGTAAGTTCCATCCGCACGGCGACGCGTCGATCTATGACGCGCTGGTGCGCCTGTCGCAGGAATTTGCGATCCGCTATCCGCTGGTCGACGGCCAGGGCAACTTCGGCAACATCGACGGCGATAACGCCGCGGCGATGCGCTACACCGAAGCCAAGATGACGGACGTCTGCTCGCTGCTTCTGGAAGGCATCGACCAGGACGCGGTGGATTTTCGCCCGACCTACAACGAGGAAGACCAGGAGCCGACCGTGCTCCCCGGCGCCTTCCCGAACCTTCTCGCCAACGGCGCGACGGGCATCGCCGTCGGCATGGCCACCTCGATCCCGCCGCACAACGCGCATGAACTGTGCGACGCGGCGCTGCACCTCATCCGTCATCCCGAGGCGACCGTCGAGGATCTGCTTTACGATCCGGCCAACCCGCAAAAAGGCGGCATCGAAGGGCCCGACTTCCCGACCGGCGGCGTGATCGTCGAGGGCCGGGAAAGCATGGCCGAGTCCTACCGCACCGGCCGTGGCGGTTTTCGTGTCCGTGCCCGCTGGGCGCAGGAAGAGCTTGGGCGCGGCGGCTACCAGATCGTCGTCACCGAGATCCCGTACCAGGTGCAGAAGTCGCGCCTGATCGAAAAGATTGCCGAGCTGCTGATCGCCCGTAAGCTGCCGCTGCTCGAAGACATTCGTGACGAATCGGCCGAAGACATCCGCATCGTCCTCGTGCCGAAGAGCCGTTCGGTCGATGCCGGCATCCTGATGGAATCGCTGTTCAAGCTGACCGAGCTCGAAAGCCGCATTCCGCTCAACATGAACGTGCTGTCCATGGGCCGCGTGCCGCGGGTCATGGCGCTGAACGAAGTGCTGTCGGAATGGCTGGCGCATCGCCGTGAAGTGCTGCAGCGCCGCTCGCGCCATCGTCTGGCCGCGATCGACCGCCGGCTCGAAATCCTCGGCGGCTACCTCGTCGCCTACCTGAACATCGATGAAGTCATTCGCATCATCCGCGAAGAGGATGAGCCGAAGACGGTCATGATGGAGCGGTTCTCGCTCACCGATCTCCAGGCCGAATCGATCCTCAATATGCGCCTGCGCTCCTTGCGCAAGCTCGAGGAGTTCGAGATCCGCACTGAGTTCGATGCGCTCTCGAAGGAAAAGGCCGAGATCGAGGCACTGCTCGCCTCCGACGAAAAGCAATGGCAGACCGTCGCCTGGGAAATCGGCGAAGTCAAAAAGAAGTTTGCCAAGGCGACCGAGATCGGCAAGCGCCGCAGCACCTTTGCCGATGCGCCGGAAGCCGACGTCGAAGCGATCCAGCAGGCGATGATCGAGAAGGAACCGATCACCGTCGTCATCTCTGAGAAGGGCTGGATCCGTGCGCTGAAGGGTCACATCTCCGACACGTCGTCACTCCAGTTCAAGGAGGGCGATGCGCTGAAGGTGGCGTTCCCGGCGCAGACGACCGACAAGATCCTCGTCTTCACGACAGGCGGCAAGGTCTATACGCTCGGCGGTGACAAGCTGCCCGGCGGTCGCGGCCATGGCGAGCCGCTGCGCATCATCGTCGACATGGAGACCGACCAGGACGTTCTGACGGCCTTCGTTCACGATCCGGCGCGCAAGCTGATCGTCGCCTCGGTTGCCGGTAACGGCTTCGTCGTCACCGAAAGCGATATCGTCGCCAATACCCGCAAGGGCAAGCAGGTGATGAACGTCTCGGGCAGCGACGAAGCGAAGCTGGTCGTTCCGGTCAAGGGCGATCACGTTGCCGTCGTCGGCGAAAACCGCAAGCTGGTCGTCTTCCCGCTCGTGCAGATCCCCGAGATGGCGCGCGGCAAGGGCGTGCGGCTGCAACGCTACAAGGATGGCGGCATCTCCGACATCCGCTGCTTTACGATCGCCGACGGTCTCGTCTGGGAAGACAGCGCCGGCCGGGTCTTTACCAAGACCAAGGACGAACTGATCGAATGGCAGGGCGACCGCGCCTCTGCCGGCCGCGTCGTTCCGAAGGGCTTCCCGCGCAGCGGCAAGTTCAGCGGCTGACCGCGATAACGAGAGCCATGCGGTCTAACGACCGCGTGGCTTATGTTTCGTTCTGGCACAGTTTGGCGCGCGCTCTTAAATCATTGGAAATCCAAATGAAACGCAAGCGCAACTGGCGCTTGTAAGCCAGAAGGCTATAATGGATCACTGCGCATCCAACAGGGATGACAGCGATGCCGAATGCCACAACCCTTGATGACGTCCTGCTGGCGCTTGCCCACCCGGTTCGCCGCCGCACGTTCGAGATCCTTTTTGCTGGCGAGGCGCGCGTCGCCGACATAGCTGTGGCTGTCGCGGTAACCGGCGAAGAGTTGGAAATGCACATAACGCTTCTTGAGGCCGCGGGCCTAGTTACCCGCCTCAGGCGGCGCGACGGCGACGCCTTGATCGGCAATCCGGCGCCGCTCAGCGTCGCAGCCACCTGGATCAACACCAACCGCGAACTGTGGGTCATGCGCGTAGAGATGCCCGGCGTCCGCCCGGCTTCGCTCGGACAGCCGCAGGAATCGCTGCCGGTACGCCATCGGGGCGTCGATCACAAGCAGCGTCGTCCGCGGCCGAGCGGTCAGCGCGACGACAAGTCTTAAACAGTAGTGCTATTCGGCGCAGGAAACGGCCGCTTTCAGCGACCGGCTGCGCATCTGCCAGAGCGAATGGCCGATCAGCGCGAAGATGAGGATCGAACCGCCGATCAGCGTCTGTGTTGTCGGTGTTTCGGCAAAGACCATCCACACCCAGATCGGCGCGAGAATGGTCTCGAGCAGATAGAACATGCCCACTTCCGGGGCTGAAAGATAACGTGGGCCGGTCGCAAGGCAGAAGAAGGCGAGCGGGATCATCACCAGGCCGTTGAAGAGGATGTAGCCGGGGGCCGCGATTGTGAAGCCGCCGGCCGGCAGCATCAGGAGCGCGACGGCTGCCGGAAAGATCGCCGTCACCAGCGGCACCAGCGCCATGTCGCGCTTGCTCGCGCGGCTGATCGTGATCGCGCTTGCCAGCAGAAAGGCGGAGGATGCCGCCATGGCGTCGCCAAAGAGGTGGCCGCTTTCCAGCCCGTCCTGGACGATCAGCCCGACGCCGAGCACCATCACCAGCATGGTCACGAGCGTCGCATTCGATGGCCTCTCCTTCAGGAAGATCCAGGAGAGGATGGCGGCAAACATCGAGGTGAAGGCGAGGATGAAGACCACATTTGCCGTCGAGGTGTTGAAGACGGCGAGCAGGAACGTGCAGGAATTGATGCCGTAGAAGATGCCGACCAGGAGGCCGGCCTTGCCGGGCATCAGTGAAATCTTCCGGCCGAGCACGCGGTTGAGCACGAACCAGGCGCCCAGCGCGATCACGAAGGTCGACAGGCTGCGCACGGCAAGCAGCGACCAGACGTCGCCGCCGGCGGATCGGATGAGCGGGATGTCGAAGGAGAGCGCGAGGCCGCCGAGGCCGGTGATGGCAAGGCCGCGCCGGTGCATCGCGGCATCGGAAGATGAACTCAATTTCTAACCCGTTTTCGTAGGAGCGGCTTCCAGGGTGGTGTCTCCGCCTTCATAGCGCTCCCAGCCACGGGCCATAAGGTGCTCTTGCGGCAGAAACTTTGTTTTATACCCCATCTTGCGCGAGCCTTTGACCCAATAGCCAAGATAGACATGGGGAAGGCCGCGCTCCCGGGCGCGGCGAATGTGATCGAGAATCATGAAGGTGCCGAGCGAGCGCTCTTCCTGCGCCGGGTCGAAGAAGGAGTAGACCATCGACAGCCCGTCGCCCATGCGGTCGGTCAGTGCCGCTGCGATCAGCGGCCCGCGCGCCTTCTCGCTGATGCCGTCGCCTTCGACCCTCAGGCGGTACTCGATGATCTTGGTGTGCACATGGGTGTCCTCGACCATCATCGCATAGTCGAGCACCGACATGTCCGACATGCCGCCCTTCTGGTGGCGTCGGTCGAGGTAACGGCGGAAGAGGTTGTACTGTTCGCTCGACGGCTCGGCCGCATACTCCTCAGAGATCACGTCGTGGTTGGCGGCAAGCACCCGGCGCATGGAGCGGGTGGGCTTGAACTCGTTGGCGAGGATGCGCACCGAAATACAGGCGCGACAGGTTTCGCAGGCAGGACGGTAAGCAATGTTCTGCGAGCGGCGGAAGCCGCCTTGCGTCAGGAGATCGTTGAGCTCGGGCGCGCGCTCACCCACCATGTGGGTGAAGACCTTCCGCTCCATCTCGTTCGGCAGATAAGGGCAGGCTGCCGGTGCAGTCAGGTAAAATTGCGGAGACGGTGCGGTCTGTGTGTTCATCGAGTGCGGAGGTCACTCTTCGCGCTGTGGTTCATGACAGTAGCATGGCGCAAGAATGGAAAACGTCAACTCACTCGTTTGCCGCTTCCGTCTGCGCCTGCCGATATTTTAGGTGTGGCCACAATAGGTGGCGGCGGTAAGGCGGAAGACGCCGCCTTACGCTTTCAGCTCGGTTGCCTGCGCCGGTTTCAATACATGTCGCGGCGCACCGTGACGGTGCCGATCAGCAGGTCGTGCAGCAGGCGGCTGCGGTCGGTGAAAAGACCGATCAGCAGGATCAGCGGCGTCAACAGCGCGTTGGCGATCCAGAAGATGACGAGGTGGACGATCGCCGTCAGGAAGTCCATCGGGCGCCCGTCGGTTCGGGCAATCGCCAGGCCCATCACGCGCATGCCGGGAGAGGCCTGTTCGCGGCCACCGACCGTCAGGCCGAAATAGAGCATGGCGACGATCGCAAAGAGCGCCGGATACAGCATGAAGCCGAGGCCGAGCGTCAGGATGCCGAGGAAGAAGACGACGACCGCCGCGGGGATCCACAGAAGCGCGATGATCGCGTAATCGATCAGAAAGGCAAAGACGCGTCGCGACAGCACGCCCTGATAGGCGCGCCAGTCATTGCTCGGCAGCCTCAGTTCTTCGTTGTGCATGGTCATCGGTCAAAAGCCTCGTTTGGTTGCAGCAAGGATATGGGATGGCATTCCCTGCAAAACAAGGATCTGGGCCCGGATCCAGCGGAGCGTTTCAGCGGCCTTTGGCAAGGATGCGGGCCACTTCGACGGCGAAGTAGCTCAGGATGCCGTCGCAGCCGGCGCGTTTGAAGGCGAGCAGCGTTTCGAGCATCACCTTCTCGCCGTCGATCCAGCCGTTGGCAGCCGCGGCCTTCACCTGCGAGTACTCGCCGGACACCTGATAGGCGAAGACCGGCAGGCCGAAGGCTTCCTTCATCCGCCAGCAGATGTCGAGATAGGGAAGGCCTGGCTTTACCATCAGCATGTCGGCGCCTTCCTCGACGTCGAGGGCAGCGTCGCGGATCGCTTCGGTGCCGTTGGCCGGGTCGATGTAATAGGTCTTCTTGTCGCCTTTCAGAAGGCCGCCGGTGCCGATCGCCTCGCGATAGGGACCGTAGAAGCCGGAAGCGAACTTGGTCGCATAGGACATGATGCCGACATTCTGGTGGCCGCTCGCGTCGAGCGCCTGGCGGATGGCGCCGATGCGTCCGTCCATCATGTCGGAAGGGGCGATGATATCGGAGCCGGCATCCGCCTGGGCGACGGCCGCTCTCGCGATCGTCTCGACCGTCTCGTCGTTGACGATCTCGCCATTGCGCAGGATGCCGTCATGGCCATGGCTGGTGAAGGGGTCGAGCGCGACATCTGTAATGATGCCGATCTCGGGCACGGCCTTCTTGAAGGCGCGTGTTGCCTGGTTGATCAGGTTGTCGGCGGCAAGGCTGTTGGAGCCGGTATCGTCGCGCAGCGACAGGTCGATGTTGGGAAAGGTGGCGATCGCCGGGATGCCGAGATCGGCCGCTTCCTTCACCGCCTCGACCGCCTTGTCGATGCTCATCCGGTTGACCCCCGGCATCGCATCGATCGGCTGGACGATATTGCTTCCCGGCACGATGAAGATCGGCCAGATCAGGTCGTCGACGGTCAGGCGGTTTTCCTGCACCAGCCGGCGCGTCCAGTCGGCCTTGCGGTTGCGGCGCATGCGGCGGTGGCCGGTAACCCTGTCCACAAGATTTGTCCTGTCGTTCATCGCGCCGCGCCTTTCCCGTTAAAATCGTCGATAGGCAAGCGCTTTATCATGGGCTGGCCGTCATTGGGAACCGCGCGGCCGGCCAACGGGCTGCGGCATTTCTTCCCTTTAAGGGTGGCCGCGGGGGAGGGGAGGCCGTGATGCCGCTGGCGGATGGCAAAGACCCGCCCTATCTTGCCGCCCATGCTTCATGATTCTGCCCATGTGCCGAAACCGTCGCTGACCGAGATCCTCTTCGGTCTCTTCCTGCGTCTGGTCTCCGCTTCATGTATCTGGTTCGCGCTGAACTACTGGGCCATGCTGATCGGCTTTTCCCATGGCGGCGCCGGGCGCTTCGATCTCCTGACGCCGGAGTGGCGAGCGGCCGCAACCGCACTTGCCGTGATCTATCCGGTGGCTGCCCTCGGCCTGTGGCTGCTGGTCTCCTGGGGGCCGGTCGTCTGGGTGGTTGCGGCAGCGATCGAGATCGTGATGTACGAGTTCTATCCGGCCAGTTTCGGCACCCGTCCGCTGCTGGTCGTGCTGCACGCGGCGGTCGCCGTTACCTTCATTCTTTTCCGCGCGGCGATCTTCTATCAGCGCTGGCGGCTTGCGAGGCAGGTAAGAGTTGATTCACCCTGAGACAGGGTCGCCAAATGGCAAGCTCTTGTTAAGGCTGCGGTTTAAGTAGAATTTTAGACGTATTCGATAGGGTCTCACTCAAGGCGGGAAGACAAACAGACACCGCCAAACAAAACAGTGAGGCAGTCAAATGAACACCAAGATGAAGCCGCAGGCAGTTCAGGCCAGAGACCCCCAGGAAGAAACCATCCGCGGTCTCTACATGGAATCCCTTCACCTCGTCGAGCGTCTGCACCGCCGCCTGCTCGACGTCATCAAGGACGAGTTCGATCGCGAAGGTCGCAGCGACGTCAACGCCGTTCAGGCTCTGTTGCTCTTCAACATCGGCAACTCGGAACTGACCGCCGGTGAACTTCGCTCCCGCGGCTACTACCTCGGCTCGAACGTCTCCTACAACGTCAAGAAGCTCGTCGACCTCGGCCTGATCAACCATCAGCGCTCCCGCGTCGACCGCCGCTCGGTCCGCATCAGCCTGACGGAAGACGGCCAGGAAATCGCCGAAACCGTCGCCAAGCTTTACGAGCGCCACATCGGCTCGATCCAAAAGGTCGGCGGCATCGGTTCGGACGAGTTCACCCAGATGAACAAGCTCCTGCAGCGCCTCGATCGCTTCTGGAACGACTCGATCATGTACCGCCTCTGATCAAGGCAAACCTCCAGTTCAAGGGTCGGGCGCAATCCCTGCGTGTCCGACCTTTGCCATTTACGGCATCCTGTCCTGTTGCCGAAAAGCTGCACAGCTGCGGCACGCTTTCCGCGCCTTCGCGCGATTTTTCAAGCCAAAAACATTAGCAAATCAGAATGTTGCCGTTTCCACTTCGGCTGCAGCCCCGTCGCGTCCAGCGAAAAGCAAAAGGCATGCCATGTCGCGGTTCAGCCTCGCCGAGACACGAATTGGCCATATTGCTATGACAGCGACGACGACATGCGGTAGGTGCGGCCACATGTTTTCTGGTGTGTGGATTCGTTTCGCGTTTCGCCTGCCGGATGAGGGTCCTCACTCGCGGCATCGTGAAATCTTGTGAGGGCAGGGTGGCTCGTTGGTTGACCTTTGTTAACCACGATCGTGTTAGGGCTGCGGCAACGTGCGTGTCAGCGCATAGGGCGCGTGCCAACGCATTGGGATGGTAGGATTATGTCGAAAAAGAATGGAATTGATGCATTCTCGCGCCGCGCCTTCTTGCGCTCGGCAGCAACCTTCGGCGCCGTGGCAGTCGCCGGCGCGGCAAGCGCACAGGACGCCCTGAACGAGATCATCAATTCGCCTCGCCGCGGCTCCTGGGACGACCAGTTTGACGCGAAGGGGGCATCGCGCACCGCGACGACGGTCGTTTCGAACACGCCTGTCTTCGGCCCGGAAACGATCGCTCACGTGCAGCAGGCGATCTTCGACTACCAGAACATCGTTTCGCAGGGCGGCTGGCCGTCGGTTCAGACCAGCGTCAAGCTCGAACTCGGCGTCACCGACCCGTCCGTGCAGCAGCTCCGCCAGCGCCTGATGGTTTCCGGCGACCTGCCGCGCTCGGCCGGTGTCTCCTCGTCCTTCGACAGCTACGTCGAGGGCGCAGTCAAGCGCTTCCAGGCCCGTCACGGTCTGCCAGCAGACGGCGTCATCGGCGAGTACACGCTGAAGGCGATCAATGTCGATGCCAACACCCGCCTCGGCCAGCTTCAGACCAACCTCGTTCGCCTGCAGTCGATGTCGGGTGGGCTCGGCCGCCGCTACGTGATGGTCAACATTCCGGCCGCCTATATCGAAGCGGTGGAGAACGGCCGCGTGGCGCTGCGCCACACGGCGATCGTCGGCAAGATCGACCGCCAGTCGCCGATCCTCAACTCGAAGATTTACGAGGTCATCCTCAACCCCTATTGGACCGCGCCGCGCTCGATCATCCAGAAGGACATCATGCCGCTGATGCGCAAGGACCCGACGTATCTCGCGCGCAACTCGATCCGCCTGTTCGACGGCAGCGGCGGCGAAGTGTCGCCGGAAACCGTCGACTGGAACGCGGAAAAGGCGCCGAACCTGATGTTCCGTCAGGACCCGGGCAAGATCAACGCGATGTCGTCGACGAAGATCAACTTCCACAACGAGCATCAGGTCTACATGCACGACACGCCGCAGCAGGGCCTGTTCAACAAGCTCATGCGCTTCGAATCGTCTGGCTGTGTGCGCGTGCAGAACGTGCGCGACCTTTCGACCTGGCTCTTGAAGGAAACGCCCGGCTGGTCGCGCCAGCAGATCGAGGCGACCATCAAGACCGGCGTCAACACGCCGATCACGCTCGCCGAGGAAGTGCCTGTTTTCTTCACCTACATCACCGCATGGTCCGCCAAGGACGGCGTGGTGCAGTTCCGCGACGATATCTATCAGCGCGACGGTGCCACCGAACTCGCGCTTCAGACGCCCTATGGCGTCGAACAGTCGCCCGGTTCGGTCGACCAGGACGCCTTGCCGCAATAAGCAGATTTGCGACACGAAATCGAAAAGCCGCGTTTCCCCTGGAAGCGCGGCTTTTTCATGCGCCGGACCCCGCGATATTTCGGCGCGGCAGATGGGGGAAATGACGCAAACCGCACAGCGGATATTGCTCTCTCCGTGCGAGGAAGTTAAAGAACTGCCACCCTTGAGAGGAGCCTCGCACCGATGCCTGAACAGACCAATGACGCCTTCTTCACCCGCTCTCTGGCCGACAGCGATCCGGACATCTTTGGTGCGATCGAGAAGGAGCTGGGTCGCCAGCGCCACGAGATCGAGCTGATCGCCTCCGAGAACATCGTTTCCCGCGCCGTGCTCGAAGCCCAGGGCTCGATCATGACCAACAAATATGCCGAGGGCTACCCGGGCAAGCGCTACTACGGCGGCTGCCAGTTCGTCGACATCGCCGAGGAACTGGCGATCGAGCGCGCCAAGAAGCTCTTCGGCGTCAACTTCGCCAACGTTCAGCCGAACTCCGGTTCGCAGATGAACCAGGCCGTGTTCCTGGCGCTCCTGCAGCCGGGCGACACCTTCATGGGCCTCGACCTCAATTCGGGCGGCCACCTGACACACGGTTCGCCGGTCAATATGTCCGGCAAGTGGTTCAACGTCGTCTCTTACGGCGTGCGTGAAGACGACCACCTGCTTGACATGGACAACGTCGCCGAGCAGGCGCGCAAGCACAAGCCGAAGCTGATCATCGCCGGCGGCACCGCTTACTCGCGTATCTGGGACTGGAAGCGTTTCCGCGAGATCGCCGATGAAGTCGGCGCCTGGCTGATGGTCGACATGGCGCACATCGCCGGTCTCGTCGCCGGTGGCCAGCATCCGTCGCCGTTCCCGCATTGCCACGTGGCAACGACCACGACGCACAAGTCGCTCCGCGGCCCGCGCGGCGGCATGGTTCTGACCAACGACGAAGATATCGCCAAGAAGATCAACTCGGCCGTCTTCCCGGGCCTCCAGGGCGGCCCGCTGATGCACGTCATCGCTGCGAAGGCCGTGGCCCTCGGAGAAGCGCTGCAGCCGTCGTTCAAGGACTATGCGGCCCAGGTCGTCAAGAACGCCCGCACGCTTGCCGAAACGCTGAAGGCCAATGGCCTCGACATCGTCTCGGGCGGTACGGACAACCACCTGATGCTCGTCGACCTGCGCAAGAAGAACGCAACAGGCAAGCGCGCGGAAGCCGCTCTCGGTCGTGCCTTCATCACCTGCAACAAGAACGGCATCCCGTTCGACCCTGAAAAGCCCTTCGTCACCTCGGGCGTCCGTCTCGGCACGCCGGCCGGCACGACCCGTGGCTTCAAGGAAGCCGAGTTCAAGGAAATCGGTGAGCGGATCGTCGAGGTTCTCGACGGCCTGAAGGTCGCCAACTCCGACGAGGGCAACGCCGCCGTCGAAGCGAGCGTTCGCGACAAGGTCGTCAAGCTGACCGACCGCTTCCCGATGTACGGCTACATGTGATCGGTCGCCCATGCGCTGCCCCTATTGCGGTTCTGAAGACAGTCAGGTGAAGGATTCCCGTCCGGCAGAGGACGGGAATGCCATTCGCCGCCGCCGGATTTGTCCGGATTGCGGAGGTCGTTTCACGACCTTCGAACGGGTGCAGTTGCGTGAGCTGATGATCATCAAGAAAACCGGTCGGAAGGTTCCTTTCGACCGGGACAAGCTTTTGCGCTCCTTCGAGATTGCGCTGCGCAAGCGCCCGGTCGATCGCGACCGCATCGAGCGGGCGGTCTCCGGGATCGTGCGCCGCCTCGAAAGCTCCGGCGAGACCGAGATCCCTTCGGAAGAAATCGGCCTGCAGGTGCTCGAAGCGCTGAAGAGCCTCGATGACGTGGCCTTCGTGCGCTACGCTTCGGTCTATCGCGATTTCTCCCATGCGGAGGATTTCGAGAAGGTCATCACCGAGATCAGCGCCAAGATCGCGCGCGATCCCGGCGAATAGCTCACGCTGGATAGAGCCATGACAGCGCCCAACCGTGAAGACGAGAGGTTCATGGCCGCGGCGCTGAGGCTGGCTCGTCACCATCTCGGACAGACATCCACCAATCCCTCCGTCGCCTGCCTGATCGTCAAGGACGGCGTTGTCGTCGGCCGGGCCGTAACCGCGCGGAGCGGCCGCCCGCATGCCGAAACCCAGGCGCTGACCGAGGCCGGCGAGAAGGCAAGGGGTGCGACCGCCTACGTGACGCTCGAGCCTTGCTCCCATCACGGCAAGACGCCGCCCTGCGCCGATGCGCTCGTCGCCTCCGGCATATCCCGCGTGGTGATCTCGATCCTCGATCCGGACGTGCGGGTCGCAGGGCGCGGCGTCGTGCGCCTGCGCGATGCCGGCATCACCGTCGATATCGGTGTGCTCCCCGAGGACGGGCATCAGGCGCTTGAAGCCTACCTCATGCGCCAGGTCAGCCGACGTCCCTTTGTGACTCTCAAGCTTGCCGTTTCGGCCGATGGCATGATCGGGCGCAAGGGCGAGGGGCAGGTGCGCATCACCGGTTCCATCTCCCGTGGTCAAGTACAGATGCTGCGGGCGGAGACCGACGCGATCCTGGTCGGGATCGGCACGGCTGCCGCCGACGATCCGGAATTGACCGTGCGCTTGCCGGGGCTCGAACATCGTTCGCCGCTGCGCATCGTTCTCGATCGCCGGCTCGACCTGCCGCTTTCCTCCAAACTTGTGTTAACGGCGCGGGAGGTCCCCGTCATCGTAGTCTCCAGCGACGGTTCCGGTGATTTTGATTCGGATGCGGATGATGGCCGAGCGGCACGCAAGGCGGCCCTGGAGGCGGCCGGCGTCGAGGTGCTCGAAGCCGGATCGATCGCCGACCTTCTTGCCGCACTCGCATCCCGCGGTCTCTCCTCCTTGATGGTTGAAGGTGGTGCAGTGGCTGCGCGCGCCTTTCTCGATGCGAACCTCGTCGACCGCATCCAGCTCTACACCGGACCGGGGACCATTGGCGAAGACGGCATCGCATCCCCATTTGACCGTAAGTCCGTGCCGGCAGGCTTCCGGCGCGTCGCCGAGGCACGCTATGGCGACGATCTGTTCGAGGAATACGAAAGAGAGAACTGATGTTCACAGGCATTGTTACCGATATCGGCACCGTCGATTCCGTCACCCCGCTGAAGGAAGGCATCAAGCTGCGTGTCGCCACGCGCTACGATCCGAAGACGATCGACATGGGGGCCTCCATCGCCCACTCCGGCGTATGCCTGACGGTGACGGCTTTGCCTGACGCCGGCAGCAACGAACGCTGGTTCGAAGTCGAGGCCTGGGAAGAAGCTCTGCGGCTGACGACGATCGCGGGCTGGACGAAAGGCACCCGCATCAACCTCGAACGCTCGCTGAAGATCGGCGACGAACTCGGTGGCCACTTGGTTTCCGGCCATGTCGACGACAAGGCGGAAATTCTGTCGGTGGAAGCGGAAGGCGACGCCGTGCGATTTCGTCTGCGGGCGCCTGAGCATCTGGCAAAGTTCGTCGCGCCAAAGGGATCGGTCGCGCTAGACGGTACGTCGCTGACGGTCAACAAGGTCGCTGGCGCCGAATTCGACGTGCTCCTGATCCGTCACTCGCTGGAGGTCACGACCTGGGGCGAGCGCAAGGCCGGCGATTTCGTCAACTTCGAGGTCGACACCATGGCGCGCTACGCGGCGCGCCTCGCGGAGTTCCCGGCGCCAAAGCCGGAGTGAACTGACTTCCTCTTTCGCCGAATGCAAACCGCCCCCGATCGGGGGCGGTTCTGGTTTCGGGAGATGTTGACGCTCAACGCACGTAGAGGGTCAGGCTGCCGTCGGCCGCCTGTTCGGCGCCGGCAATGTTGTTCATCTCGACATTCTGCGCCTTCAGCTTGGCTGCAAGCGGCTTGTTGCCTTCGACGGCTGCGTGCAGGGACGAAAGCTGTTGCGGCGTCGCTTCGTTGATCCACATGCGCGTCTGGCTCGATTCCTTCAGCGTATCCACGTCGACGACGTTGAAATGATCGCCCTTGAAATCGCGAACGGTGTGGTCGATTTCGGCCGGCCAGTTCATGGCTGCGCTCGCAGCATAGGAGACGCCGCCGAAGGAAAGGGCGGAGAGAGCAGCGATGACGGAAAGCTTGGCTATGCGGTTCATGGTCATGCTCCTTTGTTTACCGGCAACAAGGCGCAAGCCGGCCCGATACGTGAACGCGGGAACCTTGCGGGTTTCCGGGCCGGTGAGGTTCGCCTATTGCGGCGGCCAGCAGGGTTCGTTTGCGGGTGTTGTCACCCGCAAGTAAAAACGCTGGACTGTTTCGACTGATTGGTCGGCGTTTGCTCCCTTCTTGGGGAGGGCGCGTCGTGCCAACGACTAGGAAACTGGGCCGGAATGTGGCCCTTTCCAAGGCATTGGCATCGGGAAAACAATTAAAACTTGTTCATGTTTCGGCGTGCGCGCGAGCCCATCTTTCGCCTGTCGCAGCCGCTGCCTTCTGGTGGCGCTCGAACATGATCACGTGGTTGCCGTGATAGGTCGTGCGCCAGAATTCCTTGAAGCCATGCTTCTCGGCGACCCGGATCGACGCGTGGTTGCCGATATCGATGATGCAGGTCTTGCGCAACGTCGGAAACTGGTGGTCGGCCCATTTGAGCGCCGCGCTGACGGCCTCGGTTGCGAGCCCCTTGCCATGCGCTTTCGGCGACAGCGCCCACCCCGTTTCCATCGTCCCTTCGAGTGAAGGCGTGATGGCGCGATGCACGTCGTGGAAACCGGCCTCGCCGAGAAAGGTCCCGGTCTCCCGGTCCTGGATGGCAAAGAAGCCGAAGCCGAAATAGTGCCACATGCCGACCTGGCGCAGGAAGCGGGTCCAGGACTGCTCCCGCGTAAACGGCACCCCGCCGACATAACGAATTACCTCGGTATCGCCGAACAGCGCGGAATAGGAGGGGAAATCGTCACGGCGATAGGGGCGCAGGACAAGGCGATCGGTCTCGATGATGGGAACGCTATGCATATTCGATCCTATGCTGTGATGATGTCAGGCACCGGGCTCGCCGTCCCAGTAGTCGACGGCGCTTTCCGGTCGGCCGGTGAAGCTGAACGACCGCTCGCCCTTGGTACCGCGCGTCCTGGCGAGGAACTTGCCCGAATCCGGATACTCGCAGATTTCGGTTGCCGCCTTGGTCGAGATCGAAAGGTACTTGAGCGGCACTGTGCCGGTGTTGATCAGGTGATGCGCTGTTTCAGGACCACCCGCAGGCGCGCCCAGAATGTCGCCCGGGCCGACCGCGTAACGCTCGCTGCCGAAGCGGTAAGTCCCTTCACCCTCGAGGATAATGAACATTTCCTCTTCGACATGGTGATTGTGAAACGGGCAACCGGACTTGCCCGGCGGCACTTCACCGTAGCCGATGCCCAGATCCTTGAGGCCTAGCAGCGCGCCGAAGGCGACGTCGCGGGATTCGAAGAAAGTGCCTTGCGTCCAGTGGTCGAGTTCCAGGTTTTTGGGATTAACGATCGGCTTTTTCGTATCGGTCACATGGTCCTCCCTGGCGCACCGTTGTCGCGGTAACGCTAATACGTTCTATCCGTGTCGCGCGTTCGTCCCGTCGTCAACCTGCGATCGCTAAAATTAGCGACGATGGTTACAGGAATACATCCTAGTGTTGCAATCCATCGGCGAGACCATCTAGGCGCAATCGCGCGATGGTTTCACCAGGGGCTGTGAGGCCGCGTATGGGTGCGAATAAGGCGTGCGGCTTGCCGTCTTCGCCAGTCGGCGGCAGTGCCCTCCGGTGGGACCGAATTGGAGGAGCGGCGAAGC
Source organism: Ensifer sp. ENS09 (assembly GCF_014852425.1). Classification (NCBI taxonomy): domain Bacteria; kingdom Pseudomonadati; phylum Pseudomonadota; class Alphaproteobacteria; order Hyphomicrobiales; family Rhizobiaceae; genus Ensifer; species Ensifer sp. ENS09. The sequence goes on along the minus strand of NZ_JACVBP010000002.1, from coordinate 159,939 downwards.
TTAGGATGGCGGTTGTTGGCGGCCGCCGGACGCGGCAAAAGGCCGTCTGCGGTGGAATTTGCTTGCCATTCGACGCCGGGCGTGGTTTGACCGCCGCCTTGGCCGGTCGCATCCGGCGCTGAATTCTCAAAGACAGGTGATCCATGGCAGAGACCACGGCAGCCCACATCCTGATTGTGGAAGCGCGTTTCTATGACGATATGGCCGACGCTCTGCTCGACGGAGCGAAACATGCGCTGGACGAAGCCGGGGCGACCTATGATATCGTAACGGTTCCGGGTGCTCTCGAAATCCCGCCGGCGATCGCCATGGCGCTCGACGGCGCTGACGAAGGTGGCACCGAATACGACGGTTTCGTTGCCCTTGGCATGGTCATTCGTGGCGAAACCTATCATTTCGACATCGTCGCGAACGAATCCTCGCGCGCGATCATGGATCTTGCGGTGAGCGAGAGCCTCGCGATCGGCAACGGTATCCTGACGGTCGAAAACGACGATCAGGCCTGGGCGCGTGCGCGCCGGTCGGAAGGCGACAAGGGTGGCTTTGCTGCGCGTGCGGCACTGACCATGATTGAACTTAAGAAGAAACTGGGCACGGAAAAGTGACGAAAACCCCCTCGGATCAACCGCTGAAGCAGGTCAACCAGCGCGGTGCAGCACGCCTTGCTGCGGTGCAGGCGCTCTATCAGATGGACATCGGCGGCACCGGTGTCCTCGAAGTGGTTGCTGAATACGAAGCGCATCGCCTCGGACAGGATGTCGATGGCGACACCTACCTGAAGGCCGACCCCTCCTGGTTCCGGTCGATTGTCGCCGGTGTCGTGCGCGACCAGCGCAAGCTTGATCCGCTGATCGGCTCGGCGCTTCAGGACGACTGGGCGTTGTCGCGTCTCGATTCCACCGTGCGCGCCATCCTGCGTGCGGGCACCTTCGAGATGCTTGAGCGCAAGGACGTGCCGGTTCCGGTGATCGTCACGGAGTATGTCGAGATCGCCAAGGCTTTCTTCTCGGATGACGAGCCCAAGCTGGTCAATGCTGTCCTCGACCGCATTGCCCGACAGGTCCGCGGCGAACCGAGGAAATAAGGTCGATGGTTGCGGCTGCTGCAGATGACATGGGCAACACCCTTCGCGAAACACGCCGCAACGTTTACCTCCTGACCGCCGCGCAGGCCGTGCTCGGCGTCGTCGGTCCTATCTGCTTTTCGGTCGGCGGTGTCGCCGGCTACCAGATGCTGGCGGAGGACAAGTCGCTGGCCACCGCGCCGCTCACCGCGTTCAACGTCGGTATGGCGCTGGGTGTTGTGCTGGTTGCGGTATTGTCGCGCCTGATCGGCCGCCGTTTCGCCTTCATGAGCGGGACCGCAATCGCGGCCGCCGGGGCAGCGCTCGCCGCCGTCGCACTCTTCCGCGAGAATTTCTGGCTCTTCGCCTTCGCACTCGCGATGCTCGGCTCGTCGAACGGCTTTACACAGAAGCTGCGCTTTGCCGCTGCCGACGCTTCGCCGTCGTTTTACAAGCCCAAGGCAATTTCGCTGATCCTTGGCGGCGGCATCGTTTCGGCCGTTCTCGGTCCGCAGATCGTCATTTTCGCTGGCGACCTGTTCGCGCCGGTTTCCTTTGCCGGGGCTTTCGTCGTCCTGATGCCGATTTGCCTCGTCGCTGCCCTGTTTTTCGCGCCGCTGCGGCTGCCCGAGCCGGGCGCAATGGTGAGTGCCCACCACGATCAGTCCGTTCGTCCGCTCGGCGAAATCGTCCGCAGCCAGCGCTTTGCCACCGGCATGATCTGCGGCATTTCCAGCTACGCGCTGATGACCTTCATGATGACCGGCGCGCCCGTCGCCATGGTGATCGGCTGCGGCTTCTCGACCGAACTCGCCACGCTCGGCATCCAGTGGCACGTCTTGGCGATGTTTGCGCCGAGCTTTGTCACCGGCATGCTCATCAGCCGCTTCGGCGCCGAACGCATCGTCGGTTGCGGCCTGCTCTTGCTCATGGCCTGCGCCGCAGTCGCGCATATGGGCATCGAGCTCTGGAACTTCTGGGGTGCGCTGGTGCTGCTTGGCCTCGGCTGGAACTTCGGCTTCATCGGCTCGACGGCGATCGTCGCCAGCAGCTACCGGCCGCAGGAAGCCGACAAGGTCCAGGCCTTCCACGACATCATCCTGTTCACCACCGTGGCGCTGTCGTCGTTTGCCTCGGGCAAGGTCCTCACCGCCTATGGCTGGGACATGCTGAACGCGGTCGTGTGGCCGGTGACGATCGTTTGCCTTATCCTCCTCTTGCTCCTGAAGCGGGCGCCGCGCAAGGCCGCCGCCTAACGCTTCCATTCCCCTGAAATCTAAAGCGAACGAGGCGCCGCCAGTGGCGTTTCTCGGGGCTTGACGATCTCCCGTTGCAACCGCACTCTGGCCGCGCCGTGAGGGGTGCTGCTTGAGGAGGTGGCGCGTGATTCGCGGTTTTGAGGGGCCTGCGGCCGGGAGTGAGTCCGCGGGTTGTAACGGAGGGTAATGCGAAATGACCATTTTATTGGGCGTTATCGCATGCGGGTTGCTCGCGGTGGCTTACGCCATCTGGGCAACACAGTCGGTGCTTGCCGCCGACCAGGGGAACGCCCGCATGCAAGAAATCGCAGGCTACATTCGTGAAGGGGCGCAGGCCTATCTCACGCGTCAATACAAGACCATTGCCATTGTCGGCGTCGTCGTATTCATCGCCGCTTGGGTTCTTCTTTCTCCCGCCGCCGCTTTCGGCTTTCTGATCGGTGCGATCCTTTCGGGTGCCGCGGGTTTCATCGGCATGCATGTTTCGGTGCGGGCCAATGTGCGCACGGCCCAGGCGGCTTCCGTCAGCCTTGCCTCCGGTCTCGACATCGCCTTCAAATCCGGCGCAATCACCGGCCTTCTCGTTGCGGGCCTGGCCCTTCTGGGGGTCTCGGTCTACTACGTCGTCCTCACGGCCGGCATGGGGCATGAGCCTGCCTCGCGCGAAGTCATCGATGCCCTGGTCTCGCTCGGTTTCGGCGCATCGCTGATTTCGATCTTCGCCCGTCTCGGCGGTGGCATCTTCACCAAGGGTGCCGACGTCGGTGGCGACCTCGTGGGCAAGGTCGAAGCCGGCATTCCGGAAGACGACCCGCGCAATCCGGCGACCATTGCCGACAACGTCGGCGACAATGTCGGCGACTGCGCCGGCATGGCCGCCGACCTGTTCGAGACCTACGCTGTCTCCATCGTCGCAACCATGGTGCTGGCGGCCATCTTCTTTGCCGGGACGCCGCTGCTCGCAACGATCATGGTCTATCCGCTGGCAATCTGCGCCGCCTGCATCATCACCTCGATCGTCGGCACCTTCTTCGTGAAGCTCGGCGCCAACAATTCGATCATGGGCGCGCTGTACAGGGGGCTGATCGTCACCGGCGTGCTGTCGATCCTCGGTCTCGGCGCGGCCACGTCCTTCACCATCGGATGGGGCTCGATCGGTACCGTCGCCGGCAAGGACATCACGGGCTGGAACCTGTTCATCTGCGGCATTCTCGGGCTGGTGGTCACGGCGCTGATCGTGGTGATCACGGAATACTATACCGGCACCAACAAGCGGCCGGTGAATTCGATCGCCCAGGCCTCCGTCACCGGCCACGGCACCAACGTCATCCAGGGGCTTGCCGTCTCGCTGGAATCGACCGCGCTGCCGGCGATCGTCATCGTCGGCGGCATCATCGCGACCTACCAGCTTGCCGGCCTCTTCGGCACCGGCATTGCCGTTACCGCCATGCTCGGCATTGCCGGCATGATCGTGGCGCTGGACGCCTTCGGGCCAGTGACTGACAATGCCGGCGGTATCGCGGAGATGTCGCATCTGCCGCCGGAGGTGCGCAAATCCACCGACGCGCTTGATGCGGTCGGCAACACCACCAAGGCCGTCACCAAGGGCTACGCAATCGGTTCTGCCGGTCTCGGCGCGCTGGTACTTTTTGCAGCCTATTCGAACGATCTGAGCTATTTCGCCGCAAATGGCGACAAATATCCTTACTTCGCCGATGTGGGGCAGATCTCCTTCGACCTCTCCAACCCCTATGTGGTTGCCGGCCTGATCTTCGGTGGCCTCATTCCCTATCTCTTCGGTGGCATTGCCATGACCGCCGTCGGCCGTGCAGCCGGCTCGATCGTCGAGGAGGTTCGCCGGCAGTTTCGCGAGAAGCCCGGCATCATGGCAGGCACGGAACGGCCGGACTATGGCCGCGCCGTCGACCTTCTGACGAAGGCGGCGATCCGTGAAATGGTCATCCCTTCGCTGCTGCCGGTGCTGGCGCCCGTCGTCGTCTATTTCGGCGTGCTGCTGCTTTCGGGCTCGAAGGCTTCGGCCTTCGCGGCACTCGGTGCCTCTCTGCTGGGTGTCATCGTCAACGGCCTCTTCGTGGCGATCTCGATGACTTCGGGCGGTGGCGCCTGGGACAATGCCAAGAAGAGCTTCGAGGACGGTTTCGTCGACAAGAACGGCGAACGTCATCTGAAGGGCTCCGACGCCCACAAGGCGTCGGTGACCGGCGATACCGTCGGCGACCCCTACAAGGACACGGCCGGTCCGGCCGTGAACCCGGCGATCAAGATCACCAACATCGTGGCGCTGCTGCTTCTGGCAGTCCTCGCCTGATCGCATCGCCAAGTAAACAAAAAGGCCCGCGGAACATCGTTTCGCGGGCCTTTTCTTTGGAATGGGCGGCTTAGTTGCCGAAGTCCTTGAACAGGCTGCGTGCCGCGGCCTGGCCTGCACCGGGGCCGGTCAGCAACTGGCCGAGGAAGCTTGTTTCCTTGCCGCCTGTCGGCGTCGTGCGGGTCAGCATGTCGAAGACCTTGCCGTCCTTCAGCGTGTAGTGAGCCAGCTGGCTGACGGTGCCTTCCTTGTCGAAATAGACGGCCAGGATCGACTGGTCGACCAGCTGCGGCTTCATGAAGGCGACAGGGCGCTTGCGCGTCTGCGAAATGTAGTAGAACACTTCGTTGTCGAAGGTTGCCGTCGTCGAGGGCGTGCCGAGCGAGAGCAGCACCTGCTCGCGGCTGGAGCCGACCGGAACGAGGTTTAGCGTTTCCTGATCAACCACATAGCCCTGATGGAGAACTTCACCGACATTGGCAGACTGGCAGGCGGAAAGGGTAAAACCGGCGATTGTGGCTACGACCGCCACGCGGCCGAGGGTCTTAAAGTTTTTTCTCAAATACCGCTTCGTCAACGACAGCTCCCCTTGGAGAAACGATGGCAGATCCGCCATTGCAATTCGTGCCTGCTTCGGTAAACCAGCTTCGGCTGTCATGCAACAACGTCATGGGCGCTTGCGCGCATTTCGAGAAAGCCAAGCCCGAGCTTTGTGATGATTTTTGGACTGTTTAAAAGAAAAAGTGGCAACACCGCGATTGTCGAGCGGCAATATGCATTGCTGACGGCGGCCGCACGCCAGCCCTACCTCTACACCGACCTCGATGTGCCGGACACGGTCATGGGCCGGTTCGAGATGCTGTCGGCAACGCTGATCCTCTATTTCCGCCGTACGCGCGCTTCGGCGAGGGCGGGCCAGGAAATCGCCCAGGAGATCATCGATGCCTTCTTCGAGGACGTGGATCATTCGATCCGCGAGCTCGGCGTCGGTGACGCCGGCGTGCCGAAGAAGATGAAGAAGCTGGCCGGCATGTATTACGGCCGGCTCGAATCGTACGCGGCGGCGCTGGAAACGAAGGACGTCGAGGCTCTGGCGGCCGCGCTCAGGCGCAACTTCCATCCGGATGGCGGCGAGGCCGCGCCTTCGATGGTGGCGCTTGCTGGCTATCTGCTGGCGGTCGAGGCGCAGCTCGTCGATGTCGCGGAAGACGTCGTCGAAGTCGGCCAGTTGCACATTCCGCCGGCTGGGGCGTAATAGAATACAAGAGCGTCGCCACCGGCAGCCGGTCGGCGGCTGCATTCGCGATGGGCGCCAGGTAAGCCCGCGCGAGGAAGGATCCAATCATGAAAGACGAAAGCCGGCTGGCCTTTTCTTACCCGGTGAAGGTAGGGCACATTTCGGCGAACGCGGTCAGCGTTCACCTCTCCGCCAATGAGCGCGAGCGCAAGGCGCTTGCCGAGCTTTGGAACATCAACGATGTCCTGTCGCTCGAGGCCGACCTGCAGATCGCGCGCTGGAAGAAGGATGGCGTGAAGATCAAGGGCGACGTCAAGGCCCGCATCGTGCAGAGCTGTGTCGTCACGCTTGAGCCGGTCGAAGCCGATATCAACGAGCTGGTCGAGGCGATCTTCGTGCCCGAGGGCTCGCGGCTCGCCCGCCAGGCAAGCAATGACGGCGGCGAGATGGTTCTCGACCCTGACGGTCCCGATATTCCCGATACCTTTGTCGGCGACACCATCGACGCCGGCGTCGTCGTCAGCGAGCAGGTTGCGCTCGCGATCGACCCTTATCCCCGTAAGCCCGGCGTGACGTTCGGCGAGCGCATCGAGAGCACATCTGCCGATGACAAGAAGCCGAACCCCTTTGCGGTCCTGAAGGACTGGAAAAAGGACTGAGGTCGCGAAAGCGTCATCTACAATTCGGTTGTCACGCAATGGAAAAGCAGTATTTTGGCCCCAAACCGGCCAGAAGAGCCGCCAAAGCGATCTGCCGCGTGCTTGGCTCAAGCGTCAGAAGCAATATGTTTCGTCTATGCGTTTCCGTTGAGTGCGCCGCGGCGGCACGTGTTGTGTGGCAGAAATAAAGGATAAGACACGCGTGGTCAGAATTTCACTTGACGTGATGGGGGGCGACTATGGTCCTGAAGTCGTCATCCCCGGCGCCGCAAGAGCGCTTGAACGTCATCCGGACATCAAGTTCGTTTTGTTCGGCATCGAAGCGCAGTGCGCGGGCCTCCTTGAAAAATATCCGAAGCTGAAGGCCAACAGCACCTTTTACGACTGCGAGATTGCAGTCGCCATGGACGAGAAGCCGAGCCAGGCGCTTCGCCGTGGTCGCGGCAAGTCGAGCATGTGGAAAGCGATCGACGCGATCAACGCCGGAGAGGCAGACGTCGTCGTCTCCGCCGGCAATACCGGCGCGCTGATGGCCATGTCGGTCTTCTGTCTGCGCACCATGCAGGGAATTCAACGGCCGGCGATCGCCGCCATCTGGCCGACGCTGAAAGGCGAGAGCATCGTGCTCGATGTCGGCGCGACGATCGGCGCGGACGCGCAGCAACTGATGGATTTCGCGCTGATGGGCGGCGCCATGGCGCGCGCGCTGTTCGAGATCGAACGACCGATGGTCGGGTTGCTGAATGTCGGCGTCGAGGAGATCAAGGGACAGGAAGAGGTCAAGGAAGCCGGCCGCCTGATCCGTGAAGCCAATATCGACGGCTTCGACTATTACGGCTTCGTCGAGGGCGACGATATCGGTCGCGGAACCGTCGACGTCGTCGTCACGGAAGGTTTTTCCGGCAATATCGCACTGAAGGCTGCCGAAGGCACCGCGCGCCAGATCGCCGAATATCTGCGCGCCGCCATGTCGCGCACGCTTCTTGCCAAGCTCGGCTATATCCTGGCCAAGGGCGCCTTCGACCGCCTGCGGGAGAAGATGGACCCGCGCAAGGTCAATGGCGGCGTGTTCCTCGGCCTCAATGGCGTCGTGATCAAGAGCCATGGTGGTGCGGATGCCGAGGGTTTCGCAGCCGCGATCGACGTCGGCTACGACATGGTGAAGAATGGCCTGAAGGCGAAGATCGAGCTCGATCTGGCGAAGTACCATGGCGGCGAACCGCCCAAGGCCCTTTCCGCCGGCATGAATGATGAGGTTTGAATAGATGATCCGTTCCGTCGTTCGCGGTTTCGGCGCAGCTTTGCCGAAGCGCGTGGTCACCAATCAGGAGCTGGAATCCAAGGTCGATACGTCCGATGAGTGGATCGTGCAGCGCACCGGCATCCGGCAGCGTTACATCGCCGGCGAGGGCGAGACCACGGCTTCGCTCGGCGAAGGGGCGGCACGCGCCGCGCTCGCCAATGCCGGGCTTACGCCTGATGACATCGACCTGATCATCCTGGCGACCTCCACCCCGGACAACACGTTCCCGGCAACGGCCGTCAACATCCAGGACCGTCTCGGCATGCGCCATGGCGCGGCCTTCGACATGCAGGCGGTCTGCTCGGGCTTCGTCTACGCCGTCACCACGGCGGATGCCTATATCCGCGGCGGGCTTGCAAAACGCGTGCTGGTGATCGGCGCGGAGACATTCTCCCGCATTCTCGACTGGACCGACCGCACGACCTGCGTGCTCTTTGGCGACGGCGCCGGCGCCATCATCCTGGAAGCCCAGGAAGGCGAGGGCACCAATGCCGATCGCGGCGTGCTGACGGCGAAGCTTCGCTCCGACGGTGCGCACCGCGACAAGCTCTATGTCGATGGTGGCCCGTCGACCACGGGAACGGTCGGCCATCTGAAGATGGAAGGTCGCGAAGTCTTCAAGCATGCGGTCGGCATGATCACCGACGTCATCGAGGCCGCCTTCGAGGCGACCGGGACGACGGCCGAAGATCTGGATTGGCTGGTCCCGCACCAGGCCAACCGCCGCATCATCGACGGTTCCGCCAAGAAGCTTGGTATCCCTCTCGACAAGGTTGTGGTGACCGTCGATCTGCATGGCAACACCTCCGCAGCCTCCATTCCGCTGGCATTGAATGCGGCGGCGGGCGATGGCCGGATCAAGAAGGGTGACCTTGTCCTGCTCGAGGCCATGGGCGGTGGCTTCACCTGGGGCTCTGTGCTCCTCCGCTGGTAAAGAAATTGCTTAAGCAACAGGCGCTTGACCGCAAAAGGCAAGGGCAATAGTCTTCGGACGCTGATCGGCGTACCAGACGTTGGTGGGGGAAGATGAGCGGAAAAACAGTAACACGGGCGGACTTGGCTGAGTCGGTTTTTCGCAAGGTGGGTCTGTCGAGGACAGAGTCTGCCGAGCTGGTGGAAACCGTCATTGACGAAATATGCAACGCAATCGTGCGTGGCGAGAGTGTGAAGCTGTCCTCTTTCGCGACCTTCCAGGTCCGCGACAAGAACGAACGTATCGGGCGAAACCCGAAAACCGGCGAGGAAGTGCCGATTTCGCCCCGGCGCGTGATGACCTTCAAGGCGTCGAACGTCCTGAAGCAGCGCGTGCTGAAGGCGCATCTGGGCCGCAGGGCCAAGCAGAAACCGGTGTCTCCCGTTTCGTGAACGCCAGACGACAGCCACAAATGTGGTTGAAAACCCATCCATAAGCCGTTGAAATGGAGCCGATTCGTGCCATCATTGGCACGGTATCGGCTCATTGTCGGCTTTCGAGCCTGAGTCGTATGGCATGGATTGGGAACGATATGGAAAAGAGCCCGGACGCTTTTCGCACCATCAGCGAGGTCGCTGACGATCTCGACCTGCCGCAGCACGTCCTGCGTTTCTGGGAAACCCGCTTCCAGCAGATCAAGCCGATGAAGCGCGGCGGTGGCCGGCGGTATTACCGGCCGGAGGATGTCGACCTTTTGAAGGGCATCCGGCATCTGCTCTATGATCACGGCTATACGATCAAGGGCGTTCAGAAGCTCCTGAAGACCAACGGCAACAAGTTCGTCGCGGCGATTGCGAGCGGCGATCTCGCGACCGTCGAGGCGCTTGCGGCCTCCAGCAACGAAGAGCCCGCACCGCCGAAGGCTGGTCTTTCCGAGGAGGATCAGATCGTTGGCCGCGCCAAGGCGCCCGCGAGCCGCCGCTTCTTCTCCTTCGGCGGCAGCAGTGACGACGTGCCCGAGATCTCTCTCGGAAAGTCCTCGTCCGTGGGCAAGGAGGATCGCGCCCTGCTACAGGAGGCGCTCTATGACCTTCTGGAGTGCAAGCGGTTGCTCGACCAGGTGCGCTGAGAAAGCCATTCCAGAGGATCGATCAAGACCGGTTTCGGATGCCCGACTGAATGTCGGCCGAGCCGTCTCGACGCAAGTATCTTTTATACGGTCACCAAGACGGCGCCTGTGCCGTCGGCGCGCTACCCGACGGCGAGGAGCATATGCGCGCCTATCCGCAAGACGTTCGCGCGACCATCCTCAACAGCGTTTGAAAAAGCGTCAGTAGGAGATGCGGAAGCCGCCGGGGCTCGCCGCGGAGACGTCAGGCTCAGGGTAGGGGCCTGTCCACTGCGCATAGGTCGTGTTGGTCGAACCCGAGGTCGCACAGCCGGAGAGCGTGAGAAGCACAAGCGCGGTGAGGGCCATAAGGGACTTAAGAGGCATGGTTTTCTCCTAGAAGGGGAGACGCTCCAGGCCTCAAGGGCCAGTATCAAACTGTCCCTCAATTCATCCATGATGGCAAGCTCACGTTGCGTTAGGCAGCAAGTTTCGAGCGACGGGATCTCGTTTTGGTGAAGGTTCCGTAGCCGGACGCGCGGTCGGTGTTTTCGTCGCCACGCAGCATCGGACCTCGCAGGCATCCAGTGGCGCGCGGATGGTAGGGGCTTTCTCTGTCCGCAGTCGCGTCACGGGGGCCATGCCATGCCGTGAATTTGCGGAATGTCCTGTAGGACTTTCGGCTCCCAAGCATACTTTTCCACGCCGTTTGTTCCTTTTTCGATCCAGGCCGCATTTTCCCGCTTGCGCTCTAAGCGTTGGTTATATAGGGGTTTCCTCGGTTCGGAGCGTAGCGCAGCCCGGTAGCGCACTTGACTGGGGGTCAAGGGGTCGTGGGTTCGAATCCCGCCGCTCCGACCATTTTCCTCTTCGGCTTTGATGTCCGAAATCCCCCGAGGAACTTCGATTTCCCTTCATCTTTTCGATTAGCGACCGATCACTTCGGCGGCCCTGCCGTGAGGGACGGGCGAATAACGGGGCATTGTCTTGATGGCCTGGCACGATTTGGGGGGCTTGATGCGTGCGGAAACTGATGAATCGGCTTTGGCTTTAAGCGCGTGTTTTGTCGTCACTTCCGTGGACCGCAGGTTTGTCGAGTTCGCCGGAGTGATGTTGCATACGCTGGCTCTGAATGGCGACGTCGACGAGGTCAACGTCACCGTCTTCTGCGACGGACTGACCCCCAAGGATAAATCGCATCTGAGACGGTGCGGCGGGCGCCTGCGCTTAACGCTGTTCGAATTGTCCGAAAAAACGCTTCGGCAATTCGAGGGGTTGAAGACCAACAGCAACTGGAGCCGGTCGATCTATACCCGGCTTGTCTTGCCAGACCTCCTTGGCTGCAAGGAGGGGCGGCTCGTCTATCTCGACGCCGATACGATCGTGGTCGACAGTCTGCGTCCGTTGCTGAACCTGGATATGTCCGGCATGCCGGTGGCCGCTGTCAGCGGCGTTTCCAACCAGGACAATGCGCGTCTGAAGCTTCCGGACGGAACGAGAACGATGAATTCCGGCGTTTTGCTGATCGACATTGTGGAATGGTTAAAGGGGGATCTTTCCAGTCGCTGCCTCGAGATTGTCCGTTCACAGGCCGCAAGGCTGAAATTCTTCGATCAGGACGCATTGAACATCGCTCTCGCTGGGCAATTCGCTTCCCTCGATCGTCGTTGGAATGTGATCCTGCATTCGCATGCCGACGAGCCCGCGATCTTCCATTTCACGCACGACAAGCCCAACTCCGTTCGTTGCCAGCACCCGGCGCAGCCCCTGTATTTGCAGTACCGGCAAGCGACGCCTTGGGCGAAGAAGCGTCTCAAGTCGCGCTGGCACAAGCGGATCAGTCGGCTGACGCACTCCGTCCGAAGACTTTTCGAGCGCTGAAACTCGGCCAGCCGGAGTTCTTTCGATGGCGTCCGCAATCGTGATGCCTGCCCTGCGGGCTCCGGCGCTCCAAGCTTGGTTTGGCCTTTTAGCGGGTTATCTCAGCATCGCCCCGGCCCGGGTCGCACTTGGCTGTAATCGCCGCACGAAACCGCACCGGCCCTCGTTGGTTGCGTGGCATAAAATTTATCGCTCATCCGAAATCGCTAAAATGCCTCGTTCCGGTGCGATGGTCCACGCGGCTGGGGCCGATCGCCGTCCTCGCGAAAGTGATGGAATGGCCTTATGGCGGGCGCCTGCCTGCCAAAGGAGGAAATGGAATGAAGACGCTTTCAAAGATTTTTGCCGTGTCGTTGCTCGGGCTTTCGGCCCTGACGGCAATGCCGGTCATTTCGACGTCCGGCACCGCCCGTGCCGACGACGCCGTCATCCTCGTTCCGGGCCAGCCTACCGGCTCATCGGGTGACACCGGCACGGCGAGTTCCAACCCGGATACCGGTGCTGCGAGCTCCAACCCGGATACTGGCACCGCCAATTCCAACGGCGATACGGGGGCGCCGAGTTCGAACCCCGATACCGGCGGTGGTTCGGGCGCAGAAGGATCGACGCCCTAACCGATCCTGCAAATGCAGCAAAAGAGGTCCTTCAGCAGGGCCTCTTTTCTGCTTTCTGTAGGCGCGCTGCCGCAATCACGCCGCCGCTGTCCATTCTAGCTGACTGGCTGAGGGGCAGCCTTCTGCAGTTTTGAAGCCGCGTTCCGGTAAAGGGCCTCCGTGCGGTCGAGCATGACGGCAAGCGTAAAGCGGTCCTTCAGGCTTACCGCGCTGGCCGACAGGGCCTTGAAGAGTTCGGGCTCCGCGGCACTGATCATGCTCTTGGCGAGTGCTGATGTGTCGTCGCTATTGGGAAGGATGTAACCGTTCCGCCCGTCCTCGATCACCGTGCGCGCGCCACCGATATCGGTGGCGATGATCGCCTTGCCAGCCGCAGCCCCTTCAAGCATCACATAGGACATCGCCTCGTAGCGGCTCGGCATTACCAGGAGGTCGAAGCCCGGCACGGCCTGCGGGCCGGTGAAGGCGGAGGTCAGATGCATCCGGTTCTGCAGCCCGCTTTCGGCAATCGCCTTGCGAAGGCTGCCCTCGAGCTCGCCGCTGCCGACCATGACGAGGTGGCTGTTTCTGACCGAGGCGGCCACACTCTTGAAAGCGGCGATCAGCCGTTCCGGCGCCTTCTGGGCGGACAATCGTCCAACGAAGCCGAAAACGAAAGCGTCCGGCGCGATCCCGAAGCTGGCGCGCAGCGTCTGCGCCATTTCGTCCGAGGGCGGTGCCACGCCATTGACGATCACCGACATGCGCTTCTCCGGCATGTGCAAGGACAGCGCGTGATGGAACTCGTCGTCGGAGACGCAGATCAGGTGATCGGTAAAGAAGCGGGCCAGCGCCCATTCGATCGTGCCATAGATCAGCCGTCCGCCGCGGCCGAGCGTTGGGTCGAGCGTGCGAAAGGCGTGTGGCGTGTAGATACGCGGCACATGAGAACCGGGCAGCCGCAGGCGCGTCAGCGCACCGGCCTTGGAACTGTGGCCATGGACGATGTCGAAACCGTTGTTCTGGATGATGCGCCGGAGTTCGAGAAAGCAGCCGACATCAGACGACCCGGGCGCGCGTCTCATCGGGACGGCGTGCACGGCCGGCAGGCCGATTGCCTTCAGTTCACGAACGAAACCTTCCTCGGCGCGCACCGGCGAATAGACGGCCTCGACGTGATGCCCACGCTTGTGCATACCGCGGCAGAGATCGAGGAAGTGCCGGCCCGAGCCGCCGCCGCTCGGCTCCAGCACTTCTAGGAGCTTGAGGGAAGGGGCCGCAGACCGGCGCGGAACCACATGTTCCATGGTCAGGAGCTCCGGCCGGCGCGCGCCTGCCGGCGATGGCGATATTCAAGGGCGGCGCAACCCCAGATGATTCCGATGAGCAGGTAGAAGTGGCGCCAATGGTCCGTGTCGATGACATTGCCCACCCCGACATGGCCGAGAACGGCGACCCAGGCGATCATCAGATAGGTTTGCCAGGGGCGGTTGAGCAGCAGAAAGCGAAAGCCGAGCGAGAGCGTCCAGATGATCAGCGTCACGTAGCTGATGAAACCGAGCCAGCCGTAAGAGGTCAGCGACTTCAGCCAGACGTTGTGCTCATCCTCCGGGAAGATCGTGCTGAAGACCATAGGACCGATGCCGAGCGGCCTTTCCATCGACATCAAGAAACCGAGCCTGTGGCGGTCGAAGCGCCCGAGGTGGCCGCCGTCGTAGTCCTGCACGAGTTGTGAGCGGCTGGAAAAGAGTGTTGCGACCTGCTCGGACTGCAGCGCGACGAGGAGGGCGCCGACGATCATGATCCCGCCGACCAGGGCAAGCACCAGGATACGCAGGCGAAAGAGGCCGTTTCGCTCTTTCAGCAGCATCACGAAGACGAAAGCGACGACGCAGAAGAGGTTGAGGGCCCAGGCTGCGCGGGAAAATGAAAGGAAGACGCCGAGTGCCAGCACCAGCAGCGCGGCGATCTTGAGCGGCGCCTTCTGGATGGGCTGCGTGAGGATGCCGTGGATGAGGTACATGGCCGGCACCGAGAGGAACGGGCCGAAGACGTTCGGATCCTGGAATGCGCCCTTGGCGCGGCCATAGAGCGTGAAGTTTTCCGCACCCGGCACGGCGCCGAAATAGCCGAGGATGCCGAGGAGTGCCGTGATTATGGCCGCCGCCGTCCAGGCGTTGAAGATCAGCCGCAGCCGCTCGTGGCGGTCCTCGATGATGGCTGCGAAGAAGACCGACGATAGCGCGAGGAATCCGGAGACCGCCATGTACATCGGCCCCTTTGTCAGGTCGACCATGACCGTCAGGGACAGCATGCCGCCGACCATGAAAAGGGTCAGAAGCGTCAGCAGCGGGGCGACGCTGCGCGAGATCTTGAGGCCCACAAGCGCCCAAAGGCCGATGAGCGCCACCAGGAACAGCTCATAGGGCGCCGGCTCGAAAATGACGAAGCCGGAGAGAAACACGGCAAAGGCGACGAGCCCGGAGCCGAGCAGCGAGAGCGCCGCAAGCTGGGGACGAGCGATCGGGAGCCGGCCTGTATCGACGGTGCTCAATAGGCATTCTCGGTGTTGAGGAGCCTGAACGGCGTCAGGAATAGGATCTTGAGGTCGAAGAGCAGCGACCAGTTTTCGATGTAGTGCAGGTCGAAGGCGGTGCGCAGGCGGATCTTGTCGTCATTGTCGATCTCGCCGCGCCAACCGTTGATCTGCGCCCAGCCGGTGACGCCGGGCTTGACGCGGTGGCGGGCGAAGTAGCCTTCGACGACGTCGGAATAGGTGCGGTTCTGGGTCTGGGCGAGCACGGCGTGCGGCCGCGGCCCGACGAGCGACAGCTCACCCTTCAGCACGTTGAAGATCTGTGGCAGTTCGTCGATCGAGGACTTGCGGATGAAACGGCCGACGGGGGTGACGCGCGGGTCGCCCTTGGTCACGGCGTTGCGGGCCGTCGGGTCGCTCATATGCGTATACATCGAGCGGAACTTGTAGACCTCGATGGTCTCATTGTTGAAGCCGTGCCGCTTCTGCTTGAAGATGATGGGGCCTGGGGAGGTTGCTTTGACCGCAATCGCCGCGCCGAGCATGATCGGCCAAAGAAGCACGAGGGCGACGAGGCTGAAGAAGATGTCGAAGCCGCGCTTGGCGACGGAGTCCCAATCGGCGATCGGCTTATCGAAGATGTCGAGCATCGGGACGTCGCCGACATGGGAATAGCTGCGCGGGCGGAAGCGCAGATTGTTGGCGTGGGCGGCGAGCCGGATGTCGACCGGCAGGATCCAGAGCTTCTTCAGAAGCTGGAGAATGCGCTTCTCTGCCGTGAGCGGCAGCGAGATGATCAGCATGTCGATGCGGGCCAGGCGGGCGAATTCCACCAGCTCGTCGACTGTTCCGAGCTTCGGATAGCCGGCGATGACGTTGGGGGAGCGGCGCTCGTCGCGATCGTCGAAAATACCGCAGATGCGGATGTCGTTGTCGGGCTGGTCCTCAAGCGTGCGGATCAGGTCCTTGGCCGGCTGGCCGCCACCGACGACGACGGCGCGGCGTTCCATCGTGCCGTTTCGGGCCCAATGGCGGATGGAATAGGCGATGAAGGCGCGCTCTGCGATCAGAAAGATTGCGCCGCCGATGAACCAGCCACCGAACCAGACACGTGAATACTGATGGCCGGATTTGAGGAAGAACAGCGCGATGGCGATACCGCCGAATGCGATGGCCCAGGAGGCGAGGATGCGCGGCATCACCCGCAGCGAGGCGCGCAGCGCCGGGATCTGGTAGGTGTCGGCGATCTGCATGGCAGCGACCGCCAGGGCGGAGCCGCCAAAGAGAATTGCCAGATAGAGCGGCAGCTGCTCGAAGCCCGGCTGGACATAAAGCGCGTTGATGGCATAGCCGATCGCAAAGAGCGCGCTGAACTCGAACAGGCGCATCAGCCCCATGATCATCGCCGGCGAATAGGTATCGGCGCTGAACTGCTCGGCGATCTGCCGCGCGAGCGGATTGAGATCCGTGGTCGTCGTTTCGTCCGGCATTTCGCCAGGCGCGCGGGCGCGGATTTCCGAAATCTTCTTGCGAAGCGCTTCGGGATCGAACGAACCCGGGCGGTCAAACTTGTTCATGGCTGTCTTCCGGCGCTGAAGTCCCTCAGCCGGGATAGCAGAAAGCCACTAAGAAACGCTTACGTTGTGGGCAACACGCTATCGGCGGGCGGCTGGTAACGGCACAATTCCCGATAGAGGCTTAACATATCCGCCGACATTACCGAAGCTGCAAATTGCGACTTGAACGTGCTCGGATCGGGCATCACACGTGCCGCCCAGTCTTTCTCGGTGATTGCGCGAGCCATGATGTCAGCAAGCGACCGGGCATTGGCGGGTTCGGCAAGCGCGGTGCTGTCGCGTCCGAGAATTTCCGGGATGCCGCCGACACGGCTGGCGATAACCGGCTTCCGTGCCGCAAGCGCCTCAAGCACGATATAGGGCATGGATTCGGCGCGCGAGGGAACGACGATGTTGCGCGTCAGAGCGAAGGCCTCGCGCGTCTTCATCGCCGGCTGCATGCGGATACGGCGGCCGAGACCTTGCTGCAGCACCAGATCGCTGTATTCCTGCTGCTGCGGGCCGTCGCCGATCATCAGCGCCGACAGCGGCCGCCCGACGAGCCGTTCGGTCTGGGCGAAAGCCTCCACAAACAGATCGGGACCCTTCAGGTCCCGCATCATGCCGATATAGAGAAAATCGACCGCATCCGGCTGGGGTGGGACGACCTCGAACTCCCGGTCGTCGATACCATTGTAGATCAGCTCGTTGCGCTCGCGCGGTGCGCCGACTTTTGCGAAATAGGTCTGTCGCTCGAAGTCGCAGACGAAGACGAGGGCGTCGGTGATCCGCTGCTGGATCCGCTCGGCCGGGAAGACCAAACGCCCGGTCAGAGAGCCCGGACGGTAGTGCAGGCTGCCGCCATGCGGCGAATAGAGGCGGGCTACGCGATACTTGTTGACCCGCAGGGCTGAACCGATGAGCCGGGCAATGACGCCGCCTTTGGCGCCGTGCCCATGCAACACATCCGGTCGCAAACTTCTGATTTCTTTGTAGCCGCGCCACAACGCGGCCAAATCCGACGGCCCGACCGAGCGATGGATCGGCATCCGGATGAGGCCGAGCGACAGGTAGGGGCGGATTTCGTCGAACAACCGATCCTCGTGACTGCCGCCTGTCGTGCTGTCGCAGAGGATCCCGACCTCATGGCCGGCCTTGGCATGCGCCTCGGCCAGGTCGCGCACGTGGCGGAATATCCCGCCGACAGGCGACCTGAAGCAGTGGATGATGCGCAAAGGCCGCTCTTGTTGCATCGAAATCAGAACAGGCGTTCGCGAACATAGATCGTGTCGCCGGCAAGAACAGCGTCGGTGATCGGGACCCGGCCGGTGATGATGCGGCCATTGATCTTGCGTGTGATGTCGGCGTTCGACTGGTTGGCGCGCGGCGAGAAGCCGCCGGCAACCGCGATCGCGTTCTGCACGGTCATTCCGGGTACATAGGCGTATTGGCCGGCCTGACCGACTTCGCCCATGATGAAGACGGAACGGTAGCGATCGACCTCGATCGTGACGTCTGGATCGCGCAGATAGCCTTGCTTCAGCTTGGCGGCGATCATGCCTTCGAGTTCGGGCAGGGTCCTGCCGCGTGAGGCGACGGTGCCGATCAGGGGGAAGGCGACGTAGCCTGCCTGATCGACCGTGTAGGTACCGCTGAGGCCGGCCTGTTCGAAAACGTTGATGCGCAGGCGGTCGCCGCTGTCGAGCCGATAGGGCTGGATCGTGGCTTCGCTGAAGGCTTTGGGTGCGGGCTGGTAGCTCGTGCAGCCGCCGAGCAACATCGACAGCGCTGCCGCCGTGATCGCGAGACCCGTCTTGATAGCTGCAGTGGACATGCGGTTCATAGGCTCCGGAAACGACCAGCTTTTGTGACGTTATCGATCCGTTAGGGTTAATAGCAGGTAAACTCGCGGTAGAATTTTCGCGGAGACCTGGCGATGCCGCCCCGCCTTTACCATCCGCAGGTTGATCGCATTAACCCTTGCGTTACCATGTTCCTTTACGGTCCGGCGAGATTTGAAAGTTCGGAGCGACGAGCATGTCGGGAAGCGGCAGCGCACAGCAGGATGTGGATATCGACCTCGGCGGCCTGTTTCGCGCCGTCTGGGATCGGCGCGTCAAGGTTTTGCTCGCCACCGTCGCTGTGGCGGCGCTTGCTTTCGGTGCAGCAAAGATGATCGCGCCGGATTACCAGAGCGAAACCCGCGTGCTGATCGAATCGCGCGAGCCGGAGTTCAGCGGCCCCAACCAGGCTTCCCAGGCGGGAGCCGACCGCGTCTTCGATGAATCCGGCATTCTCAGCCAGGTGCAGGTGCTCAAGTCGGCCGACCTCATCAAGCAGGTCGCTCGCAACATGAAGCTTTACGAGCTCAAGGAGTTCGATCCGTCGTCGGCGCCCTCTGCACTTTCCGATCTTCTCGTCATGCTCGGCCTGAAGAAGAACCCGCTTGAGATGCCGCCCGAGGAGAGGGTGCTCAAGGAATTCTCCGACAAGCTCCAGGTCTACCAGGTGGAGAAGTCGCGCGTGATCGCGATCGCCTTCACCTCGAAGGATCGCCAGCTTGCGGCCGCCGTGCCCAATGAGATGGCGAAGGTCTTCCTGGCGCTCCAGAGCGGCGCAAAGCTCGATACCAATTCCGAGGCGACACGCTGGCTCGAACCCGAGATCGCCAATCTGCGCGAGAAGGTGCGCGACGCCGAAGCGAAGGTTGCGGCCTATCGCGCCTCGTCCGATCTGCTGCCGACCGGTGAAAGCACCAACTTCGCGACACGGCAGCTTACGGATATCTCGTCGGAACTGGCGCGGGTGCGCGGCGAGCGCGCCAATGCGGAAGCGCGTGCCGCCGGCGTACGCTCGGCGCTGGCAAGCGGCCGCGCGCCGGACACCATTGCCGATGTCGTCGGTTCGCAGATGATCCAGCGGCTGAAGGAGACGGAAGCGAACTTGCAGGCGCAGGTGGCGGACCTCTCGACCACCCTGCTTGACGGTCACCCGCGTCTGAAGGCGCTGAAGTCGCAGCTCGAAGGTATTCGCGGCCAGATCAGCACCGAGACCCGCAAGATCCTGACGAGCCTCGAAAACGAGGCGAAGGTCGGCGAACTGCGCGAACAGCAGCTCGGGCAGCAGTTGAATGCGCTGAAGGCACAGTCGGCGCAGGCCGGCGAAGAAGAGGTGGGGCTGCGCGCGCTCGAGCGCGAAGCGACCGCGCAGCGCCAATTGCTGGAGACCTATCTCGCGCGCTATCGCGAGGCGACATCGCGCACCGTGGAGAATGCGACGCCGGCCGATGCACGCGTCATTTCGAGTGCCGTGGTTCCGACCGGCGCGAGCTTCCCGAAAGTACTGCCGATCACCATCGTTGCAGCGCTTGCAACTTTCCTCCTTACCTGCATTGGCATCATGCTCGGCGAGCTTTTCAGCGGGCGAGCCTTGCGGCCGGTCTCAGCTACGGGCGAACGGGCACCGGTCCGGTCCCGTCCGGCGCTTGCCGCAAGCGTTGCCGATTTGCCGCCGGCCCAGATGGCTGAGGCATCGCCCGTCATTTCGTCCGCAGCCGATGACGCAGTCGACTTGCTGCCTGCGGCGGAGCTTTCGCTTGCCCCGGACACGGAGGAGGAGGCCGCCGAGGCGGATTTCTCGATCGAAGCCGTCGCCGAGCATCTGCGTGCCACCAATGTGCGCGTTGCGATTTCGGTTTCGCCCGGCGGCGACGAGGGCTCTACCGCGACCGTGATGCTCGCCCGGTTGCTCGCCGAAGAAGAATTGAAAGTCGTGCTGATCGACCTGACGGGCTCTGCCTGCCCGACACGGCTGATGGCGCGCTCGCAGCAGCTCCCGGGGATCACCAATCTCCTGGCGGGGGAGGTTCCCTTCACGGACACGATCCACGCCGACCGCTTTTCCGACGCGCACATCATCCCACAGGGCGACGCCGATCCGCGCCAGGCGATGCGTGGCATCGACAGGCTGAGGATGATCATCGACGCTTTGACCAACGCCTATGATCTCGTCCTGCTCGAATGCGGCCCTGCCGATGAAATGGCCGTGGAGAAGATCGCCGGTCGCGATGGCGCCGAAATCATCCTGTCGGCACCGTCGGTGAGCGGCGAGCGGATCGTCGAGGTACTGACCGGCTTCGGCGCGGCGGGCTACCGCGACATCGTGCTGATGACCGGCCAGGTGCAATCGGACCCCGAATACCCGGATCGCGACGCGGCGTAATGGCGGCGCGGGCCTCTGCCGCACAGCGCAGGGACCGTGCTCTAAGCTGGATGATCAGTCGGCGCTGTTGTCGAAGGTCTTGCCTTGCCTGCGTCGTCGCGTGCGCTGGATGCGGGCATAGACGGCCTTGTTCGCCTTGATCGCCCTTTTTGCCCTCACGACGAGGTAGTGCCGCAGGCCAGCGAGCCGTCCAGCGAGCGTCACCGGCAGCACGATATCGCGCAACGGCGTCTCGATCGTGCACCAGGAGCGCTTGTAGGGCTGGTCGCCCACGCCGAAGTCGAACAGTCGCACGCCTTCGCCTGAAAGGCGCTCGATCATGCGGTAGAACAGCAATTCACCCGGGCTGGCGTCGCCTGCCAGCGCTTCGTCGATCGACCCGAACTGGCAGATCACGTGATCCGCCTTGCGCGACAGTCCGGCGACGGCGACGATCCGGCCGTCATTTTCGCCTCGCAGGCGTATGGCATTGAGTTCCATGAGCTGGACATCGTCGTCCACGCGGGCGGCAAGCGCATGGAAAAACGCCTGCGTTTCCGGATCCTGGAAGACATCGGGAAAGCCGAGCGTGGCAAAGCGCGTCGCCTTTTGTCGAAAGAAGGTGTCGAGCAGGGCTTGGGCCTCGTCGCTCGTGCGGGCGACCACATAGTCGTAGCCGCCCATTTCAGCCAGCCGCCGTTCGGAAATGCGCATCTTCTTGCGCCGCCGCTTGGCGTTGAGCTGGGCCAGTGTGGGCTGAATGCCACCGAGAAGGGGAAGCTGGAACGACGGGTTGGGATTGGTAACGCCCGAAAACAGGGCCAACGGGCTGGGGTCGCCGCGCCAGTCGTTCGGCAGACGATCGAGCATGACGATGTCGGCAAGGCCGCGCAGTGCGTCGCAGATGGCGCGGGCAAGCGCCTCGGCGAGCGCGGGCGTGGTGATGATGGCCGTGGCGTCGCGGACAAACAGCCCGGTGTTCAGGTTGCTGTGCTCGGTTCCGATCAGTCTCGCCGTTCGAAACACGCGTCCGCGCACCACTTCCAGCGGCAGGATAAGCAGGAGTTCGCCATCGAACGTAATCCGTAGGAGAGCCAGGTCGCTGGCGTGGGTCGCAGCCCAGGCGCGGCACCAATGATAGGCATGGTGCAGCGAGTTCGCGGGAAGGGTGTCGAGCATGCGCCACTCGGTTTCGAGTGTCTCCATGTCGCGGTGAAGCGAGATTTCGAAGCGGCCGACGGCATCGGTCGGATCTGCACGCAAGGACGCATGCACGCGGCGGTCGCCGGAGCCATCCATGGTGAGTTCCGAGTTCGTCATCGCAGGTGCTGTCCGGTCCTTGTTGCGGAGAGATTGAACCTCAAACCCGCTACGATCGCTTTAATTCGGGAGTGCTTATGAAGGTCGATTGGCAATAACCGGCGAACGCGGTTAGCAAAGCGTGAAACGAAATTGACGCCTCACGCGATGAAGCCCGTTGCCAACACGCTGGCCCATTCCAGGCGGTTACGGCGGGTCGCAAGTTGCGACATCGCGGTCCAATCGTAGGTCACGCTGCGAAACGTCACGTCCCATTCCGTCCCCGACTGCTCGACGATGGCGTAGCGCGCGTGCGGGGATCCGGCCTCGACCTTGTGGGCCACCGGTCGGCTGTCGGTGTAGCCGGGGCAGCCGACGCTGCCGGGGTTGACGACCAGGCGTCCGTCGGAGAGGCGGATGACGCGAGGAATGTGGGTGTGACCGCACAGGATTACCGGATAGTCGATCCCGACAGCTTCGGCCTCGATGGCCGAACGCGCGGCCCTATGAACCGTACCGTCCGCCGTCAGGGCTTCGAGCCAGTAGGTCTCATCGTCGGTCGGGGTCGCATGGCAGAGGAAGAACGTTTGCCTGTGGACGTGTGCGACGGGCAGGGTGGCCAACCACTCGCGGTGCTCCGGCTTCAATTCATCGAACGCCGCGCGATCGGAGAGCCCCATATCGCGCGGATCGACCGTCAACAGGTAACGGTCGTGATTGCCGCGGATCGAGGGGATCGCCCGTTCCATCAGGATGTCGGCCGTGCGCGCGGCGTTGAGTGGACCGCTCAGATGATCGCCAAGATTGACGATATCGGTGATCCCTTGTGCATCGATGTCGGCGAGCACCGCTTCGAGCGCAAGATCGTTGCCGTGGATGTCCGCGATGACCGCAAGTCGCATGGGCGTCCTCCCGAATGGCTACCGGACCGAGGATCAACGATCCCGAGCGGGCTTTTCCATCCATTTGATGATCAGCATGGCCGGCAAGATCCAGAGCAGGCCGGTGAAGAAGAAATAGGCCAGGTGCACGTACCAGGGAGCGGCGCCGAGCAGCAGCGAGGCGAAGGTAACGGCGGCAAGCGCATAGACGACGACGAGGATGATGATCAGGATCGTGCCGATCAGCTTTCTGAGGCGTAGGGGCATTTCATATCTTTCACAGGGGCAAATGCGCGCGGAGCGGCCGCGACCGCATGCCGCAAAGGTTTCGGCCTTGTTTTGCATGCCGCTCTGGTGCAAATCAACGGCTTTCCGAAAGGTGCGACCGTTGATCCGTCCGGTTGCGCCGCCGACAACCCTGCGACACCAGAGGGAACATGATGGCCGGCGTCGAAATGGCGACTGAACAAATGCTTCGAAACGAGATCGGCAGGACCGACCGCAATCGCCGGCAGATCCGCGGCTGGCTGGCGGCCGTGCTCTTCACTCTCTTTGCCCTGGTACTCGTCGGCGGCGCGACGCGCCTTACCGAATCGGGCCTCTCCATCACCGAATGGAAGCCGATCCATGGCGTGATCCCGCCGCTGACGGTGGCCGAGTGGGAAGAGGAGTTCCAGCTCTACCAGCGCATTCCGCAGTATCAGCAGATGAACAGTGGCATGACTGTCGACGAGTTCAAGACGATCTTCTGGTGGGAATGGGCACACCGCCTGCTCGCGCGCACGATCGGCCTGATCTTCGCGCTGCCGCTTGCCTATTTCTGGTTCACCGGAAAGGTCGAGCGCAAGCTGCGCATGCCGCTGCTCGGGATCCTTGCGCTTGGCGGTTTTCAAGGTTTCATCGGCTGGTGGATGGTATCCTCGGGCCTGGTGGAGCGCACGGAAGTGAGCCAGTACCGGCTGGCGACGCATCTCGTCATCGCCTGTCTGATCTTTGCCGCCTGCATGTGGATCTTCCGCGGGCTCAGTCGGCATTCGAATGAAGCGGCACCCACCGACCGCTCGCGCAAGATGGCCATGATCATCGCCATCTTCAGTCTTTTCCAGATCTATCTCGGAGCGCTGGTTGCTGGGCTGGACGCCGGCTTCAGCTACAACACCTGGCCGCTGATGGATGGCGCAATCATCCCGCAGGACCTGTTCCTGCAGCAGCCCTGGTGGATCAACCTGTTCGAAAACCCGAAGACGGTGCAGTTCGTCCATCGCATCGGCGCCTACGTGCTCTTTGCCTTTGCGCTGATGCACATGATCGCCTCGCTGCGGGCAGCACCCGAAACCACCCATGCGCGCCGTGCGGTGCTCCTGTTCCTGCTCGTCTCGGCACAGGCGGTGATCGGCATTACCACGCTGGTGCTGCAGGTGCCGATCGGCTGGGGTGTGGCGCACCAGGGCGGCGCACTCGTTGTGCTTGGCTTTGCCATCGCCCACTGGCGCGGTTTCTACGGTGAGTATCCGCGCCCGACGACGATCGAACTGCGCGACTGACGCCCGGCGAAATCCGGAAAAAGAAAGACCCCGGCGAGCGGCTCGCCGGGGTCTTTTGTTTTTCAGCCGATTGCCGATCAGGCCGACAGCATCAGGTCCATGTTCTGGACCGCCGCGCCCGAAGCGCCCTTGCCGAGATTGTCGAGCAGGGCGACGAGGTTCACATGGTTGCCGCCAGGGGTGCCGAAGACGAAGAGCTTCATCGTGTCCTTGCCGGCAAGCTCGGTGGCGTCGATGCGGGCGAGCTTCTCGCTCTCCTGGAGCGGCACGACCTCCACGATCGACTGGTCGGCATAATGCGCGACGATCGCAGCGTGGATCGTCTCGAGTGTCGTACCGGCGGCGAGGTCCTCAAGATAGAGCGGCACCTGGACGATCATGCCCTGTGCGAACTTGCCGACGGAGGGTGCAAAGACCGGTGCGCGGTCGAGCAGGCCATGCATCTTCATCTCGGGCACGTGCTTGTGCTTGAGCGTCAGGCCGTAGAGGAAGTGCGGTGCGCTGATGTGGTCGGCATTGGTCTCGTCTTCCATCTGCGCGATCATCTGCTTGCCGCCGCCGGTGTAACCGGAAACCGCATTGACCGTCACCGGATAGCCGTCGGGCAGGATGCCGGCCTGGCGCAGCGGCCGGATCACGCCGATCGCGCCGGTCGGATAGCAGCCGGGATTGGCGACGCAACGGGCGCTCCGGATCTTTTCCGGCTGTGCCTTGTCCATTTCGGCAAAGCCATAGGCCCAGTCGGGCGCAATCCGGTGCGCGGTCGAGGTGTCGATGATGCGGACCTTGTTGTTGCCAGAGACCATCGAAACCGCCTCGCGCGAGGCGTCGTCCGGCAGGCAGAGGATCGCGATGTCGGCGTCGTTCAGAAGATCTTCGCGCATCGCGGCGTTGCGTCGTTCCGCTTCCGGAATGGAAAGCAGTTCGAGATCGCTACGGCCGGCCATGCGCGTGCGGATCTGCAGGCCCGTGGTGCCGTGTTCGCCATCGATGAAGATCTTCGGTTTCATGATTTTCCCGTTCTGCCAGACAGTTAGAAGCCGTTCCGGAATCACTCTGGCATAGAATTGAATCAGTTTCTCAACAGGCCGGCGGAGCGCCGCCAACCCCACCTTTTCTATATAAGCAGCCGCCCTCCATCGCAACGGCAACGGTCGTCTTCAGCGAAGCGGCGCGCGCTCGGCAAGCTTCTCCGCATGCAGCCCCAGCATATACATCGCGACGGTCGCACCGGCGATCGCCGTGATGTCGGCATGGTCGTAGGCTGGCGCCACTTCGACCACGTCGCTGCCGACCACCGTCAGCGCGCCGAGCTTGCGCAGGACGGACAGGATCTTGGCGCTCGACGGGCCGCCGGCGACCGGGGTACCGGTGCCGGGCGCATAGGCCGGGTCGAGGCAGTCGATATCGAAGGTGAGATAGGCCTTGCGCTCGCCGACCTGCCTTGTGATCGTCTCGGCGATGTCGCCGGCGCCCATCTCTTCGACGTCGTAGCCATAGAGAATGCGGATGCCGCAATCCTCGGGCGCGTGCGTACGGATGCCGATCTGGATCGAGGCGTCGGTGTCGATCAGCCCTTCGCGCGCCGCACGGCCGACAAAGGAGCCATGGTCGATGCGGCCGCGCTCGTCGGGCCAGGTATCCTGATGGGCGTCGAACTGGACGAGGGCGAGGGGGCCGTGCAGCGCCGCCTGCGCCTTCAGGATGGGATAGGTGACGAAGTGGTCGCCGCCGAGCGTCTGCAGATAAGCGCCGCTCCTGATGATCTTGGCCGCTTCGCGTTCGATCGTTGCCGGCGTCTTCGAATGGTTGCCGTAATCGAGCAGGCAGTCGCCATAGTCGACCGTTGCCATCTCCGCGAAGAGATCGCGGTCGAACGGGTACTGCGGATCGTTGTCGAAGATGGCCGAGGCGCGGCGGATCGCCTGCGGCCCGAAGCGGGCGCCGGGACGGTTGGACGTGGCGGCGTCGAAGGGAATGCCCCAGACGACGGCATCGACGCCCTTCAACTGCTTCGAATACTTGCGGCGCATGAAGGAGAGAATGCCGGCATGAGTCGGGTCGGACGCCGCCGATGTCAGTGAGCGCGCCGTCAGCGCATGATCGATTGTCCTGTTCGCCATATCCCGCCTCTGCCTCGGAGCCGGACAGCGCGCATCCTCGGCGCGCATCCGCTCAAACCTGTGGTGGCGGAAGGTTGGACAATCGTTGCCGGCAAGGCAAGGCCCTGCCGGCCGTTTCTTCGGCGATTACGAAGCCTTGGCTTCGTAGGTCGGCGCGAAGTCGCCAAGCGCCTTGGCTTCGGTGATGCGCGCGGCGATATCTTCCTCGATGATCGTCTCGAGCTGGGCGAAACTGTCGATCACGTAGTAGATCGGCTGGACGATATCGATGCGATAGGGCGTGCGCAGCACGGTCATCAGGTCGAAGGGCCGAAACTCGACACCTGGGGTTCCCATCGCATTGCGTGTCTCGTTGGGCGAAGACACGATGCCGGCGCCATAACAGCGGCGGCCCTTCGGCGTGTTGATCAGGCCGAACTCGACGGTGAACCAGAAGATCCGGAACATATGCCAGGAATAGCCCTTGCCGAGCGAAACCGCCTTCTCGCCGAAGCGGCGAACGAAGTTGGCGTAGCTCTGATTGGTGAGCAGCGGGCAGTGGCCGAAGACCTCGTGAAAAATGTCGGGCTCTTCGATGTAATCGATATGCTCGCGGCGGCGAATGAAGGTCGCCAGCGGAAACTTGCCCTGGGACAGCAGTTCGTAGAAGCGGGACGGTGGAATGAGGGCAGGTACACCTTCGACGCCGAAGCCGGTGGTTTCGGCGAGGCGCCGGTTCACGTCCTTCAACTGCGGCACGTGATCAGGGCCGAGATCAAGCGTCTTTGCGCCTTCCAGATATTCGTCGCTGGCCTTGTCGGCGAGCAGCGTCATCTGCCGCTGATAGAGCTCGCCCCAGATCGCGTCTTCTTCCGGGGTGTAGAGATAGGTGCCGTCCGGTTCCGGCAGTTTGGCCGTGTAGCTACTTTCCTTCGTCATGACGTCTCCTCATTCGTCAGATGAACTCTCCTGTTGCAATTGTATCGCGGATGGAGCGAGTATTTGTTCCACAGTTGCCAGGTGGAGGCCTGATGGCGGGAGGGAAATTCGAAATGCCGTCCGATGTGAAAGAAAATCTTCAGCCTGTTCGAAAGCTGCTACGGCTGATTCAGGCCGATAGCGGCCAGTCTCTCTCCGATCTCGCCGAAAAAGCCGGCATGTCGCAAAGCTCGGCCTGGCGACGGCTGCAGGAACTGGAGACGGATGGCGTGATCCGCAAGCGCGTCGCGCTGCTCGATCCGGCAAAGCTCGATCTGAAACTCTGCATCATCGCCCATGTGACGCTCGAAGATCATCACGATGAGGCGATTGCCGCCTTTTCCGCCGTCGTGCGCGAGCGGCCGGAGATCATGGAGTGCTACGCTTTATCCGGAACGTTCGACTATATGCTGAAGATCCGCGCCAATGACGTCGAAAGCTACGATGCCTTCATGACGCGCTACCTGATGCGCAATCCGCATGTGCGCACGGTGGTGTCGAGTTTCGTCCTGCGCGAACTCAAGTCGACGACGGAGCTGCCGATTTAAGCCGGTCTCCAGTGGCGGCCTTGCCCCGCGGGAGAACTACGAGCGCTCGAATCCGTATTGACGTTCGATCTTGCCGACGCGCACCTGGTAATCCACGTACCAGCGCTCGCGGCCGAGCCGCTGGGCCGTCAGGTGGCGGACATTGTTTTTCCAGGCCGCGATGCTCGCCTCATCGGCCCAGTAGGAATTGGTGAGGCCGAAGCCGTCGGCGCCGCGAACGCTTTCCAGGCCGAGAAAACCCGGCTGCTCGCGCGCAAGCCGCTCCATTTCGTCTGCCATGTTGTCGTAGCCGTGATCACCAGCCGTGCGCTGCGAGGCGAAGGTGACGATGTAATAGGGCGGCTCTGGGGTCTTGGCGACGGGAGAACGGGTCATGCGGTGCCTCAAAGGCTCGACGTTGCGGGATATGGTGCGTCGGATGATAACAAAAAAAGGCGGAGCAAAGCCCCGCCTTTCCAAGTGTCGCAGTTGAAGCGATTAACGCTTCGAGAACTGGAACGAACGACGTGCCTTCGCACGGCCGTACTTCTTACGCTCGACCACGCGGCTGTCGCGGGTGAGGAAGCCACCGCGCTTCAGGACCGAGCGCAGGCCCGGTTCGAAGTAGGTGAGTGCCTTGGAGATGCCGTGACGAACGGCACCGGCCTGGCCGGAAAGACCACCGCCAGCAACGGTCGCGTCGATGTCGAACTGGCCGTCACGGGCAGCTGCGACGATCGGCTGCTGCAGGATCATCTGCAGAACCGGACGGGCGAAGTAAGCCGCGTAGGGCTTGCCGTTGATGGTGATCTTGCCGGTGCCCGGCTTGACCCAGACGCGGGCGACAGCGTCTTTACGCTTGCCGGTCGCGTAGGAGCGACCCTGGGCGTCGACCTTCTTGACGTGAACCGGAGCAGCCGGTTCCGCGGTCGTGGCGATGTCCTTGAGAGCGGAAAGGTCAGCCATTATCAGGCGCTCCTTGTGTTCTTGCTGTTCAGCTTGGCGACGTCGAGGACGGTCGGCTGCTGTGCTTCATGCGGGTGGTTGGCGCCTGCGTATACGCGCAGGTTCTTCATCTGGCGACGGCCGAGCGGACCGCGCGGAACCATGCGCTCGACGGCCTTCTCGAGGACGCGCTCCGGGAAGCGGCCTTCGATGATCTGGCGCGCAGTGCGCTCCTTGATGCCGCCGGGGTAGCCGGTGTGCCAGTAGTACTTCTTGTCGGTGTACTTCTTGCCCGTCAGAACTGCCTTCTCGGCGTTGATGACGATGACGTTGTCGCCGTCGTCAACATGCGGGGTGAAGGTAGCTTTGTGCTTGCCGCGCAGGCGGTTCGCGATGAGAGAAGCGAGGCGACCAACAACGAGGCCTTCGGCGTCGATGATGATCCACTTCTTCTCCACCTCTGCAGGCTTCTGAACGAAGGTTGCCATATCAAAATCTTTCTTTGGACCCGAGCGGCGAACCGCTGGGCGTTTCTTGTTGCTTGGTTTTGCCCGGTTTCCCGGGCAAAAGAGAAAGCGGCCCGTAAGGACCGCGATCTGCGGCAGCTTATACGCAAGTGCGAAACAAGCGTCAAGAACGCGAAATCTGCGCGACGGAAATAAAATCAAGTAAAAACAATATGTTACTAGTGCGGTATTTTGATACCACAAATTATCGTGGCGGAATCGAATAGGTCGCCGTGGCATGCGCGACGAGGTCGTCGTCGCCAACCTTGACGATCGATGCGTCGAGAACGGCAAGCCGCTTGCCGAGTTTGAGGATCCGGCAGGTGCATTCGAGCGGCTCCGGCTCGGGCTTGCGCAGGAAGTTGATGTTGAGATTGGTGGTGACGGCAAGCGCAACCGGCCCGATATGCGCGATCAGCGCGATATAGGCGGAAACGTCGGCGAGTGCGAAAAGAGTAGGGCCGGAGACGGTTCCGCCCGGCCGGATATGCCGTTCGTTCGGATCGAGCCGCATGGTGGCAAAGCCCGGACCGACCGCCGTGACATGGAAGACCTTGCCGTCGGTGTGGACCTGCGGGAAATCCGTGTCGAGAAATCGGTTGAGGTCGTCGACGGTCATGATCGGCTCGATGGTCATGCATTGCATCCTTCAACATGTCTACCCGCCACCTGAAACCGACTGATGGCCCGACGCAAGGCGGAAAATGGTCGTAGGCGGAATGCGTCAGCGGGTGTCCCTGTCGGCTTGCACGGCACGCGCTGCCGGCGTACCACCAAGCCAAAGTTCAAGTTCCAGGAGAAAAAGATGGCCGACGTCGTATCGTTCAAGAAGGAAGAGCCGAACGGCCTGCTGCTGAAAGATCGTTCGGGGCCCGTCTTGCGGCTGACGCTTAACAACCCGCCGGCCAACGTGCTGTCGATCGCCACGATGGAGGCGCTGCACGCCGAGTTCGATGCGGTCGCAACCTCCAAGGACATCAGGGTGGTCGTGCTCGCCGCGACCGGCAAGCTGTTTTCCGCCGGTCACGATCTGAAGGAAATGACCGCGCACCGCGAAGACGACGACCGGGGCCGGGCCTTCTTCGAACGGACGATCCGCCTCTGCGCCGATCTCATGCTGAAAATCACACGGCTGCCGCAGGCCGTCATCGCCGAGATTGACGGCCTGGCAACGGCAGCCGGCTGCCAGCTGGTTTCCAGCTGTGACCTTGCGATCTGCACCGACAGCTCCACCTTCTGCACACCCGGCGTCAACATCGGTCTCTTCTGTTCGACGCCGATGGTCGCGCTCACGCGTGCGGCACATCGCAAGCAGGCGATGGAAATGCTCTTGACCGGCGAGACCATCGACGCTTCGACCGCCAAGGATTTCGGCCTCGTCAATCGCATCGTGCCGCAGCAGTACCTGCGCCAAGTGGTCGACAAATATGCTGCGGTCATTGCCTCGAAGTCGCCGCAGGCGCTGAAGATCGGCAAGGAGGCCTTCTATCGCCAGGCGGAGATGGACCTGCCGGAGGCTTACGACTACGCAGTCGGCGTCATGGTTGAGAACATGCTGGCGCGCGATGCCGACGACGGCATCGGCGCGTTCCTCGGCAAGCGCATGCCGGAATGGAAGGAAGACTGACGCTCAGGCGAGTTTCAGAAGCAGGGCGCCAAGTGCGATGACGCAGGCAGCCGCGATGCGCCAGGCGCTGACCGGCTCCTTGAGGAACACGACCGAGATCACCACGGCAAAGAGGATCGAGGTTTCGCGCAGTGCCGCGACGGTTGCGACCGGCGCTTTGGTCATGGCCCAGAGCGCCAGGCCATAGGCGCCGATCGAGCCGGCGCCGCCGATAAGGCCCCGCCACCAGTTCTTGTAGACGTGGCGGGCGACCGGCTTGATGCCGCGCCGGGCAAAAGCCCAGGTGAACAGCAGAACCGGCGGCAGCAGCGCCATCCACAGCGTGTAGGAGATGGCGTTGCCTGAAACGCGCGCGCCGATACCGTCGACAAAGGTGTAACTTGCGATGACGCAGGCATTAAGCAGCGCAAGCACGATCGCGTTCTTGCCGCCCTTGCGCGACTCGAAGGCGAGCGTCAGCACACCGGCAGAGATCGTCAGGATACCGATCATCGTTCCGAAGGTGAGCTTTTCGCCGATCAACGCCCCACTGGTCATCGCGACGATCAACGGTGCCGCGCCGCGCATCAGCGGATAGACAAGGCCGATGTCGCCGGCGCGATAGGATGCGGCGACGAGTTGGAAATAGGCGAACTGGAACAGTGCCGAAACCAGGATGTATGGCCACGCTTCCGGTTTGGGCAACGGCATGAACGGCAGGAAGGGGATGGCGACGGCTGCGGCCCCGAGCGCGATCATTGCAGCGTCGAGCGACTTTTCCGTTCCCGCCTTGACCAACGCATTCCAGGTCGCGTGCAACAACGCCCCGAACAGGACGAGCGCAATGACTTCAACGGGCAAGATGAGACCTCGGAAAACGATGTGGTAGGTTTTGTGATGCTTGTCGCGCCGCACGGACGCAAAAGCAACCGGAAAGTCTTGCAGAAGCGGCAATCTTTGGCGGGGAACGAACGGCCCGCACGGTTGACTTGGCCGGCCTCGCCATCATTATACGACCGTTTAACACGAACGGATCCGAAGCCGCAGATGAACCACGACGCTTACCCGGACTATTATCTCGCCGATATCCTGCGCGAGACCAAGACGATCGCCCTTGTCGGCGCTTCGCCCAATCCTGAGCGTCCGAGCCATCGGGTCATGGCGTTTCTGCTGCGCAAGGGTTACCGGGTGATCCCGATCAATCCCGGGCATGTCGGCAAGAGCATCCAGGGTCAGGCCGTGGTCGGCCGGCTTGCCGATATAAAGGAGCCGATCGACATGGTCGACGTCTTCCGCGCTGCCGACGCCCTGCCGGCGCTCGTCGATGAAATTCTCGCGCTGGAGACGCTGCCGAAAGCGATCTGGGGCCAGCTCTCGGTGCGCAACGATAGTGCTGCGGCGAAAGCGGAAGCCGCCGGCATCAAGGTGGTCATGGACCGTTGTCCGGCGATCGAATACCCGCGTCTGATCGGCTGATCGCGGTCGGCGCATCGCCGGCGGACCACACAACCGTCAGTTCTTGAAAAATCCTCTTTGACCGCATGCGTAGGCTCTGGAATAGTGCCGCGGCTTGCGCGCTCAATCGTGCGAGCACGATAGCGGTTCACGCGTAGATTCAAGGTGATAGAGCGCCCCGGCGCGCCGGCTGGCGGCCGCGCTCTGGTCATGGGAGGGACGAAATGACGAAAGACAACCCTGGTTTCAACACGCTCGCAATTCATGCGGGGGCGCAGCCCGACCCGACCACGGGTGCACGGGCGACGCCGATCTACCAGACGACGAGCTTCGTCTTCAACGACACCGACCATGCGGCGGCACTCTTCGGCCTGCAGCAGTTCGGCAACATTTACACCCGCATCATGAACCCGACGCAGGCGGTGCTCGAAGAGCGCATTGCCGCGCTTGAAGGCGGCACGGCGGCACTCGCCGTTGCCTCCGGCCATGCCGCACAGCTTCTCGTCTTCCACACGATCATGAGCCCGGGCGACAACTTCATCGCCGCCAACCGGCTCTATGGCGGCTCGGTCAACCAGTTCGGTCACGCCTTCAAGTCCTTCGACTGGCAGGTCCGCTGGGCTGACCCTGCCGATCCGGCTTCCTTTGAGGCGAAGATCGACCGGCGCACCAAGGCGATCTTCATCGAGAGCCTCGCCAATCCCGGCGGCACCTTCGTCGATATCGCTGCCATCGCCGAGGTCGCCCGCAAGCACGACCTGCCGCTGATCGTCGACAATACCATGGCGACGCCCTACCTGCTGCGGCCTCTGGAGCATGGCGCCGATATCGTCGTGCACTCGCTGACGAAGTTCATCGGCGGCCACGGCAACTCCATGGGCGGCGTCATCGTCGACGGCGGCACCTTCGACTGGTCGAAGTCCGGCAAATATCCGATGCTCTCGGAACCGCGTCCGGAATATGCCGGTGTCGTGCTGCACCAGACCTTCGGCAACATCGCCTTCGCCATCGCCGCGCGTGTCCTCGGCCTGCGCGACTTCGGCCCGGCGATCTCGCCGTTCAATGCCTTCATGCTGGTCACCGGTTCCGAAACGCTTCCACTGCGCATGCAGCGCCATTGCGACAACGCGCTTGCGGTCGCCAAGTGGTTGAAGACGCACGACAAGATTTCGTGGGTCAACTATGCCGGGCTTGAGGACGACCCCAACCACGCGCTGCAGCAGCGCTATTCGCCGAAGGGCGCCGGTGCCGTCTTTACCTTCGGCCTCAAGGGTGGCTACGAGGCGGGCAAGCGCTTCGTCGAAGGGCTGGAAATGTTCTCGCACCTCGCCAATATCGGCGACACGCGCTCGCTCGTCATTCACCCGGCCTCGACCACCCACCGCCAGCTGACGCCCGAGCAGCAGGTGGCGGCCGGCGCCGGCCCTGACGTCGTGCGCCTCTCGGTCGGCATCGAGGATGTCTCCGACATCATCGCCGACCTCGAACAGGCGCTGGCCAAGCTCTGAAACACTAGCCGCGAAGGGCGCGCCAGCGCGCCCTTCGCAAGGGTGCCAAGATGACGAATATGCAGAAATTCGACCTGTCCACCGTCGAGGCGGAAACCGGTACGCCGGCGGCCGACCGGCTCATCTCAGGCGCACCGCAGTTCAAGACCTGGAACCTGGAGGAGGCCGAAGGCGGGCTCTATGCCGGGGTCTGGGAATCGACGCCCGGAAAATGGCGGATCGTCTATGAGGAGTGGGAGTATTTCCACATCCTCTCCGGCTATTCGATCCTCACGCAGGATGGTGGCGAAGCGGCGCATCTGCGCGCCGGCGACAGCATGATCCTGCGTCCCGGGTTCGAGGGCACCTGGGAAGTCGTGGAGACGACCCGCAAGGACTATGTCATCCGCCTTTAATCGCTGCGGCACCGGAGACCCGTAAGGCTTCGGTGCTGCTCACCAGACGAGGTCGAGGCGTTCCAGTCCGTGGAAATGAAACGCGTCCTTGACCTCGGGCTCGGTCTTCAGCTGCATGTTCGGCAGGCGCCGAAACAGGATCGGCAGCGCCAGATTGAGCTCCAGGCGGGCGAGCGGCGCGCCGATGCAGAAATGCAGGCCCGCCCCGAAGGAGACATTGGCGCCTTCGTCGCGCGTCGGCCGGAAGGCGTTCGGGTCGATGAACTTCTTCGGGTCAACATTCGCCGCTCCGAGCAGCAGGCCGACCTTGTCGCCCTGCCGCAGCGTGACGCCTTCGTCGAGTTCGATATCCGACAGCGCGTAACGCTGGAAGATATGCAGCGGTGCCGCAAAGCGCAGACACTCCTCCACCGTCAGCGCGGTTGCCGTCTCCGTGGCAAACAGGTCTTTCGCCGGAGGCCCGGATTGCAGGATCGTCTTCACCGCATTGCCGATCTGATGCACGGTCGCCTCGTGACCCGCATTGAGGAGGAGAGCGGTGGTCGAGACCAGCTCCGCGTCCGAGAGCCGCTCGCCGTCCTTTTCCGAGGTGATCATGTGTGTCAGCAGGTCGTCCGCGGGGGTGCGGCGCTTCTCGGCGATGATGCCGCGCAGATAATCGGCAAAATCCGCGGAAGCCTGGTTGGCGTCGAGTTCGGTCTCGTAGCTGGGGTTGAAGACATACATCCGAACCATGCGATGCGACCAGTCGAGCAGATCGGGCGCTGCCTCGATGGGAATGCCGAGCATGCGGGCGATGATCGTCACGGGAAGCGTTTCGGCAAAGCTCTTCAGTAGTTCGACCTTGCCGTCATCGGCAAAGGCGTCGATCAGGGTATGGGACAGTTGCTCGATGTCTGGCCGCAGCTGTTCGATCTGCCGCGAGACGAAGGCGCGGTTGACGAGGGTGCGCAGCCGGGTGTGTGCGGGCGGCTCAAGCTCCAGCAGCGAATGTTCTTCGAGCGCGTCGAAATCCTTCAAATGCGGCTTCGGCGCCGGCAGGCCAAGTTCGTCGCGCGTCGCCACATGCAGGATCTGCCGGCCGAAGCGCCGGTCGCGCAGAAGCGCGTTCACCTGGTCGTAGCCAGCGAAATACCACTGCTGCCGTTCCTCCCAGAAGAAGGCCGGGCACTGCGCATGGATCTCGGCATAGGCTGCGAGCGGGTCGCGGTAGAAGGCTGGATCGCGCGCGTCGATGGAAACGCGCCTCAGCGCGCGGTCGATGGAAATGGCAGGCATGGCAGGGGCTCTTCGCGGACTTCAATGGCCCTTATGTCTAAGTGAACCACCGTTCGGCCGGCAAGGGCGGATATCTGCACCCGCGGCCATCAGGGCGTTGACAGCACGTGCCATGGCGGCCAATCTCCATTGGCTGCGTAGGGCGCATCGGCAGAGGGCTGAAAGGGCAACGCCCGCCTACGGAACACAGACCGTAGTTGCGCCCATGCCAAACCTTGAAAACCTGAAGAAGCAGGCGAAGCAATACCTCAGATGGCATCGCGACCAGTACTATCCGGTCGCCGCCGAGATCAGGGCTGCCTTGCCGCGCTTCCGCGATCTTGACGATCACGCCATTCTGACGGCTGAGTTCAAGCTCGCCGACGCGCAGGAACTCGTCGCGCGTCAATCGGGATTTGACAGTTGGCAGGTGCTCAAATCAGGAGCCCTGACAATGACCAAACAATCGAAACCCGCCACACCGCTGCCTGTGCTGCAATCGACAGCCGCACAGTTGTTCGTTGCCGATATCGGGGCCGCGTGCGACTTCTTCACCGAGAAGCTCGGCTTTGCGGTCGATTTCGTCTACGGCGATCCGCCCTTCTATGGGCAGGTGATCCGGGACAATGCTCGGCTCGCTCTGCGTCTCGTTTGCGAACCCGTCTTCGTCGGCGACATCCGGCAGCGCGAGCACCTGCTTTCCGCCTCCATCGCCCTCGATACCGCCAATGACATCAAGCAATTGTACCTGGGCTACCAATCGGCCGGGGTCTCTTTTCACCAAGCGTTGCGTACGGAACCCTGGGGTGCGCGTACGTTTATCGTGCTCGATCCCGACGGAAACCTGATCCTGTTTGCAGGGCCAGCCGACTGAGCTGAAAAGCGGGAAGGGGCGCCGGTAGCGTGCGTTTGCCGCCGGCGCCCGCGTCTTCCGGCACGCCATCCGAGGGGAACAAACTTCCCCTGTTCTCCCTTTTTCTATGGCACCAGGCGACCTATTTGCGCATGATGCGGCCAGCAAGCAGGGAGCGGCATGGGAAAAAACCAGTCCAGTCTATCGGCGGGGATCGTCGCTGCGATCCGCAAGAGACGTCCCACCGTCGTTCACCGCGAAGCCGCGGTCAGCCGCGGCGATATCGTCATCGCCTCCTACAACATCCACAAATGCGTCGGCACCGACGGGCGCTTCGACCCCGGCCGTACCGCCAATGTCATCGGTGAACTTGGTGCCGATATCGTGGCGCTTCAGGAGGCCGATCAGCGCTTCGGCGAGCGCGCCGGTCTTCTCGATCTCGAACACCTGCGTCGGGAGGCGCATCTTGTTTCGGTGCCGATTTCCGGCTTTTCGACCAAGGGGCATGGCTGGCACGGCAACGTCCTGTTGCTGCGCGAGGGCGCCGTTTCCGACGTGCGGCAGTTGAAGCTCCCTGGCGTCGAGCCGCGCGGTGCGCTGGTCGTCGATCTCGACCTGAAAGTGGGGCCGCTGCGCATCATCGCCGCCCATCTCGGTCTTCTCCGGCATTCGCGCGCCCAGCAGGCCGAGGCGATCCTCGAGGCGGCATCCGATGCCAACGGGCGACCGACGCTTCTCATCGGTGATCTCAACGAATGGCGGATGGGGCGGCGTTCGTCGCTGTCCTTCCTCAGCCCGGTATTCGACCCGTCCCATGCGACGGTCGCCAGTTTTCCCTCGCGCTTCCCGCTGTTGCCGCTCGACCGTGTGCTCGGCAATCCGCACCATCTGGTGACGTCGGTCGCGGTGCACGATTCGCCGCTGGCGCGGATCGCCTCGGATCATCTGCCCGTAAAGGCCTCGATCGACCTGAAGGCCGTGCAGCCGGAGCCAAGAGACGGCAAGCGGGTGGAAGCGGGTCGCGCGGGGTCGGCCTGACGGCGCGGACGAGTTTTCGATGTGGTCCTCTGTCCTGTTCACCATTGCCGCCATCCTCGGACTGCTCGTGGCGACCGTGCTTTACATCTACGGCCGCTTCGGCCGACGCCCGCACGGGCCGCCGTCAAACGCCCTTCCGCTGGCCGATGCCGGCACGGAACTCGACCGCTACCTGGCGCCGCTCGTTGACGCCCAGGCGGGTGCCAATGGCGTGGCGCTGGTTTCCGACAATATCGAGGCCCTGGTTGCGCGCGCGCACGCGGCACGGCGCGCCGGACGCAGCCTCGATCTGCAGTACTATTACTGGAAGGGCGACCTGACCGGTCTTCTTCTCGCCCGTGAGATCCTGGCCGCCGCAGACCGCGGCGTGCGCGTCCGGCTGCTGCTCGACGACATCAATGCCGGCATCCACGACCGCATGTGCATCGCGCTCGACGCCCACCCCCATATCGACGTGCGGCTCTTCAATCCGAGCCGGGCGCGCACTGATCGCTTTCGCCGCGGCTTCGAAATGGCGATCCGCGCTTTCAGCGCCACGCGCCGCATGCACAACAAGCTCTGGGTGGCCGATGGCCGCGTTGCGATTGCCGGCGGCCGCAACATCGGCGACGCCTATTTCGATGCCGCCGAACTCTCCAATTTCCGCGATCTCGATGTCTGGATGGTGGGGCCGGTGCTGGATCAGGCGTCGGCCATGTTCGACCGCTATTGGAACAGTGCTTCCGTGCTTCCGATCGCAGCGCTGCGCACGCCGCGCAAGCAGTATTTGCCCGCGCTACGCGAGGCCGTCGACGGATTGGCCCGCACGCCGGCGGGGCGGTTCTATCTGGAACGCATCGACAAGGCGGTGGAGGAGGCGGAGATCTACCACGGCACGCGGCAGCTTCACTGGAGTTCCGATATCCGGCTGGCATCCGATCCGCCGGAAAAGGCGCTGATGCAGCGACGCCAGAACTGGCTGTTGCGCGAGCTTTTTCCGCTGATCGAGGCTGCCACGCGGGATTTGAGGATCATCTCGCCCTACTTCATCCCCGGCGTTGCCGGCACACGGGGGCTCGCCGCCATCGTTTCGCGCGGCGCTCGCGTCGCCGTCCTCACCAATTCGCTTGCGGCGACCGACGTTGCCGCCGTTCACGGCGGTTATGTCAAATATCGCCGCAAGCTCATCCGGGCCGGCGTCGCGCTCTTCGAGTTGAAGGAGCAGGGCGATGTTGCCGAGGGGCACCGCATGACGCTGTTCGGACGCCGCAATGCGAGCCTGCACAGCAAGGCCTTCGTGGTGGACGGCTTGCACGGTTTCGTCGGCTCGATGAACTTCGATCCGCGCTCAGCCTCGCTCAATACGGAAATGGGCGTGGTCTTTCAGGATGCGGCACTTGCCGGCGAACTGGCTTCCATGTTCGAGGAGGAAACCTCGCCGGCAATCAGCTACCGGGTCGACATCGAAGGATCACGCCTCATCTGGCGCGATCGCGCCAATGGCTCCGAGCGGCTGGTGCGCCATGAGCCGGATGCGAGCCTAACAAGGCGCTTGATCGCCGGGCTGATCCGCATTCTGCCGATCGAGTCGCAGCTGTGACCCGTGGCTTGCTTGCCTCATTTGCGCTTCGTTTACCGATATCGTTGATCCCTGTGCGCAGCGTCTGGGTGTGCGGTCTTGGTCGAGGACGTTGCGCGAAAAATGCTCTATCGCCAACCATGTGTGGAGGACGGCCAAACTTCGAGGCGAACAGTGCCTTCGATTAAGCTTATCGAAGCTTCGCGACTTGAAGTGCAGGGTGTTGACACTCTATGTAGGAGCAGAAGGTAAATCCCGTGATTCCCGGTTCGCAAAGGTTTTGCGAGCCCGATTGATGAAGGTTCGATATGAGAAATCCCGTTGATACCGCCCTGGCACTGGTGCCGATGGTTGTTGAGCAGACCAACCGCGGTGAACGTTCCTACGATATCTTTTCGCGCCTTCTGAAGGAGCGCATCATCTTCGTGACCGGCCCGGTCGAAGATCAGATGGCAACGCTCGTCTGCGCCCAGCTTCTTTTCCTCGAAGCGGAAAACCCGAAGAAGGAAATCGCGCTCTACATCAACTCGCCGGGCGGCGTCGTCACGTCGGGCATGGCGATCTACGACACGATGCAGTTCATCAAGCCGGCCGTTTCGACGCTCTGCGTCGGCCAGGCCGCCTCGATGGGTTCGCTGCTCCTGGCCGCCGGCCACAAGGACATGCGTTTCGCCACGCCGAACGCGCGCATCATGGTTCACCAGCCCTCGGGCGGCTTCCAGGGCCAGGCCTCGGATATCGAGCGTCACGCCAAGGACATCCTGAAGATGAAGCGTCGCCTCAACGAGGTTTACGTCAAGCATTGCGGCCGCACCTACGAGGAAGTCGAGCAGACGCTCGATCGCGATCATTTCATGAATGCGGACGAAGCTCTGAGCTGGGGCCTCGTTGACAAGGTGCTGACCTCGCGCGAAGAAATCGAAGGCGGCGAGCAGGCCTGATAACGCGCATTTGTGTCGGGATAGATGTAATTGTGACACAATTGTAATGGCTCAAGGGCTTTATCGACAGGGTAAAGCCGGTAATATGAACCATTAATGCTATGTTGGAATCTGACGGCGTAGTGTTGGTTCGAGTTGGGAGAGTCGTTGCGGCCGCGTCGGGCGTCTTCGCCAGGGGCGGTAAGTACTCCCGGAAGCCCTGCGTAAGGTTGAGGCGCAAGGCAAATTGAGTGGTCCGCGATACTTATCTTGAAAGTGTCCGGCGTGCTGGAAGGAAGTCGAAATGAGCAAGGTCAGCGGAAGCAACGGCGGTGACTCGAAGAATACACTTTATTGTTCGTTCTGCGGCAAGAGCCAGCACGAAGTCCGCAAGCTGATTGCCGGACCGACCGTGTTCATCTGCGATGAATGCGTCGAACTGTGCATGGACATCATTCGCGAAGAGAACAAGACCTCGATGGTCAAGTCCCGCGACGGTGTTCCGACCCCTCAGGAAATCATCAAGGTTCTGGACGAATACGTCATCGGCCAGCAGCAGGCCAAGCGCATCCTGTCGGTCGCCGTTCACAACCACTACAAGCGCCTGGCGCACGCCGCCAAGGGCAGCGACGTCGAACTGGCGAAGTCGAACATCATGCTGGTCGGCCCGACCGGCTGCGGCAAGACCTATCTCGCCCAGACGCTCGCCCGTATCATCGACGTGCCGTTCACCATGGCCGACGCCACGACGCTGACCGAAGCCGGTTACGTCGGTGAAGACGTCGAGAACATCATCCTGAAGCTGCTCCAGGCGGCCGACTACAACGTCGAGCGCGCCCAGCGCGGCATCGTCTACATTGACGAAGTCGACAAAATTTCGCGCAAGTCCGACAATCCGTCGATAACGCGCGACGTATCGGGCGAGGGCGTGCAGCAGGCGCTTCTGAAGATCATGGAAGGCACAGTTGCCTCGGTACCGCCGCAGGGCGGCCGGAAGCATCCGCAGCAGGAATTCCTGCAAGTGGATACGACCAATATTCTCTTCATCTGTGGCGGCGCCTTTGCCGGCCTCGACAAGATCATCTCCGCCCGTGGCGAGAAGACCTCGATCGGTTTCGGCGCAACGGTCCGCTCGCCGGAAGATCGCCGTGTCGGCGAAGTTCTGCGCGAACTGGAGCCGGAAGATCTCGTCAAGTTCGGCCTGATCCCGGAATTCATCGGTCGTCTGCCGGTTCTGGCGACGCTCGAAGATCTCGATGAAGATGCGCTGATCCAGATCCTGTCCGAGCCGAAGAACGCTCTGATCAAGCAGTACCAGCGCCTGTTCGAGATGGAAGACGTCGAACTGACCTTCCACGAGGACGCGCTTCGCGAGATTGCCCGCCGGGCGATCGTGCGCAAGACCGGTGCCCGTGGCCTTCGCTCGATTATGGAAAAGATCCTGCTCGACACCATGTTCGAGCTGCCGACGCTCGAAGGCGTGCGCGAAGTGGTCATCTCCGACGAGGTGGTCAAGGGCTCTGCCCGGCCGCTTTACATCTACTCGGAACGGTCGGACGAAAAGACCAACGTTTCGGCCTGAGCGTCCTGAAATATCCTTTGAGAAGCCCGCCTTGAGCGGGCTTTTTCATGTCTACTTCATGTCTTCACACTTAGCTGTTGAGACACGGACGCAGGGGCGCAGATTTCACAATTCGATTGTTGCTAAAGTGCCGCAAACAACGCAATGATGTAACGATTCAATGAAGGACCTTGATGGTTGCGGTCCAAGAGCTTGTAGTCCGTCGCAAGGTCCGCAACAGCATTGATGCGTAGTCAGAAGGACCCGGCCACAGTTTGTGGATGTCTGCGTCGAGCCTTGAAATGGACGCGGTTGCACTCCACTTTCATGTGGAAAATATGACAGCCGGGAGTGCCTGTAGGGCTCCCGGAAACGGGCCCGAAATCGGGACGGAAAGGAAATGACATGACGAACAAAACGTCACCGGCGACTGAAAGCGCGACCTACCCGGTCCTGCCGCTCCGCGACATCGTAGTCTTCCCGCACATGATCGTGCCGCTTTTCGTCGGCCGCGAAAAGTCGATCCGTGCGCTTGAGGAAGTCATGGGCACCGACAAGCAGATCATGCTTGCCACCCAGATCAACGCCACCGACGACGATCCGGAACCGTCCGCGATCTACGAAGTCGGCACCATCGCCAACGTCCTGCAACTGCTGAAGCTGCCCGACGGCACCGTCAAGGTGCTGGTCGAAGGCCGCGCGCGCGCCAAGATCGACGGCTACACGCCGCGCGAAGAATTCTACGAGGCTGCCGCGCACACGCTGAGCGAGCCGGAGGAAGACCCGGTCGAGATCGAGGCGCTCAGCCGCTCGGTCGTCTCCGAGTTCGAAAGCTACGTGAAGCTCAACAAGAAGATCTCCCCCGAGGTCGTCGGTGTTGCCAGCCAGATCGAGGACTATTCGAAGCTGGCCGACACGGTGGCTTCGCACCTTTCGATCAAGATCGTCGAAAAGCAGGAAATGTTGGAGACCACCAGCGTGAAGATGCGCCTGGAAAAGGCGCTCGGCTTCATGGAAGGCGAGATCTCCGTCCTGCAGGTGGAAAAGCGCATCCGCTCGCGCGTCAAGCGCCAGATGGAGAAGACCCAGCGCGAATACTACCTCAACGAACAGATGAAGGCGATCCAGAAGGAACTCGGCGACGGCGAAGACGGCCGCGACGAGATGGCCGAGATCGAAGAGCGTATCGCCAAGACCAAGCTTTCCAAGGAAGCGCGCGAAAAGGCTGACGCGGAGCTGAAGAAGCTGCG
This sequence comes from Ensifer sp. ENS09, assembly GCF_014852425.1. Taxonomy (NCBI): domain Bacteria; kingdom Pseudomonadati; phylum Pseudomonadota; class Alphaproteobacteria; order Hyphomicrobiales; family Rhizobiaceae; genus Ensifer; species Ensifer sp. ENS09. The sequence goes on along the minus strand of NZ_JACVBP010000002.1, from coordinate 117,119 downwards.
CCAGATGAGCCCGATGTCGGCGGAAGCCACCGTCGTTCGCAACTACCTGGATTGGCTGCTCGGTCTGCCCTGGGGCAAGAAGTCGAAGATCAAGACCGATCTGAACCATGCCGAGGAGGTGCTCAACGTCGATCACTTCGGCCTCGACAAGGTCAAGGAGCGCATCGTCGAGTATCTCGCCGTGCAAGCCCGTTCGACCAAGATCAAGGGCCCGATCCTGTGCCTCGTCGGCCCTCCGGGCGTCGGCAAGACCTCGCTCGCCAAGTCGATCGCCAAGGCGACCGGCCGCGAATACGTGCGCATGGCACTCGGCGGTGTTCGTGACGAAGCCGAAATCCGTGGCCACCGCCGCACCTATATCGGCTCCATGCCGGGCAAGGTCGTTCAGTCGATGAAGAAGGCGAAGCGGTCCAACCCGCTGTTCCTGCTCGACGAAATCGACAAGATGGGCCAGGACTTCCGCGGCGATCCGTCGTCGGCGCTGCTCGAGGTGCTGGATCCGGAACAGAACTCGACCTTCATGGACCACTACCTGGAAGTCGAATACGACCTGTCCAACGTGATGTTCATCACCACCGCCAACACGCTGAATATCCCGGCGCCGTTGATGGACCGCATGGAAGTGATCCGCATCGCCGGCTACACCGAAGAGGAAAAGCTGGAAATCGCCAAGCGGCACCTGCTGCCGAAGGCGATCCGTGACCACGCGCTGCAGCCGAAGGAGTTCTCGGTCACCGACGGCGCGCTGATGGCGGTCATCCAGACCTACACCCGCGAAGCCGGTGTGCGTAACTTCGAGCGCGAGCTGATGAAGCTCGCCCGCAAGGCCGTGACCGAGATCATCAAGGGCAAGGCCAAGAAGGTCGAAGTGACCGCTGCCAACATCAACGATTACCTGGGCGTTCCGCGCTTCCGCCACGGCGAAGCCGAACGTGACGACCAGATCGGTGTTGTCACCGGTCTCGCATGGACCGAGGTCGGCGGCGAGCTGCTGACGATCGAAGGCGTCATGATGCCCGGCAAGGGCCGCATGACCGTCACCGGCAACCTGCGCGACGTGATGAAGGAATCGATTTCGGCAGCGGCATCCTATGTCCGCTCGCGCGCGATCGACTTCGGCATCGAGCCGCCGCTGTTCGACAAGCGTGACATCCACGTGCACGTGCCGGAAGGTGCGACGCCGAAGGATGGCCCGTCGGCGGGTGTCGCCATGGCAACCACGATCGTGTCGATCATGACCGGTATCCCGATCTCCAAGGATGTCGCCATGACTGGCGAGATCACGCTGCGCGGCCGCGTGCTGCCGATCGGCGGTCTTAAGGAGAAGCTCCTGGCAGCGCTTCGGGGTGGCATCAAGAAGGTGCTGATTCCGGAAGAGAACGCCAAGGATCTTGCCGAGATCCCGGACAACGTGAAGAACGCGCTCGAAATCATCCCGGTTTCGCGGATGGGCGAAGTGCTCGAACACGCTCTGGTGCGCATGCCGGAACCGATCGAATGGGACCCGGCAAACGAGCCGGCAACCGTTGCACCGGTTGATTCGCAGGACGAAGCAGGCTCTTCGATCGCCCACTAACGGGTGCTCGAAAATGGGCGCCGCCGGCTCGCGCGGCGCTCATTTTGCAGAAAAATTGGGAAGACCGGCCATTGGCCGGTCTTTTTTGTTGTAAAAGCGCCCTACAAGCCTTGCATTCCAAGGGATTAGGCGCAATTGGGAAAGGCAAGACGCGGGCGAAGCGCAAGCCGCCGCGCCTTAAAACACAGTCGTTTCGAACCAATCTGAAAGGGGTGGAAACATGAACAAAAATGAGCTCGTGTCTGCCGTTGCTGAGAAGGCCGGACTTTCCAAGACCGACGCATCTTCTGCAGTTGATGCAGTTTTCGAGACCATCCAGGCTGAGCTGAAGAACGGCGGCGACATTCGCCTGGTCGGCTTCGGCAACTTCTCGGTTTCGCGCCGCGAAGCCTCGAAGGGCCGTAACCCGTCCACGGGTGCGGAAGTTGACATCCCGGCACGCAACGTGCCGAAGTTCACGGCCGGCAAGGGCCTGAAGGATGCCGTCAACGGCTGATGAGATTTGCTTGGCGGCCGGACACGAGGCCGGCAGTCCAGGTATTCGAGGGTTCGGCGCAAGCCGGACCCTTTCGCATTTTGGGGCAGCCCTTGCGGGTACCCACCATTTGCTCTAGGGCTTGCCCATTCTCAGGGCGGGGTGAAAGTCCCCACCGGCGGTAAGGGCATGACAGCGCTACGTCTTGAAGACGCGCGAAGATGGCCCAAGCCCGCGAGCGCCTCTCCTCGATTTCTTGGGGGAGGGTCAGCAGATCCGGTGCAACTCCGGAGCCGACGGTCATAGTCCGGATGAAAGAGAATGGTCGCCGGCACGAAGGGCAGGGATGCCCGGGGTCGTGTCGTGCGCTCATGCGTCCTGATTTGTGTTTGGTCCGCTTTCAGGGTGCATGACATGAATCAGACTTCCCTCGGTTTTTCCTCCTCGCGCGCCATGGCCGGAGCCGGCTTCATGGTGCTGGCCGGGATCGCCTTTGCCGGCCTCAATGTCGTCACCCAATGGCTGACGATGAAGCTCGGTTTCCCCGCCACCGCCATGGCGTTCTGGCAATATGCCTTCGCCTTCCTCTTCTCGCTGCCGTTTCTGCGACGCGCCGGGCTCTCGGCCATGCGCACCGACTATCCCTGGCGCCACGTCGTGCGCGTGGTGCTGGCCGCCTTCGGGGTCGGGGCCTGGGTCTCGGGGCTTGCGCACGTGCCGATCTGGCAGGCGATCGCGCTGGTCATGACCTCGCCGTTCTTCATCATCCTCGGCGCCCGCCTGTTTCTCGGCGAACGTGTCGGCGCGGCGCGCTGGGCAGCAACCGCGGTTGGCTTCGCCGGGGCGATGATCATTCTCGAACCCTGGTCGGACAGTTTCAGCTGGGCCGCCCTTCTGCCGATCCTGTCGGCGCTTTTGTGGGGGGCTTCGTCGCTCATCACCAAGAGCCTCACCAGTCTTGAGCGCCCCGAAACGATCACTGTCTGGCTGCTTGTGCTTCTGTCGCCGATCAACGGCGCCATCGCGCTTTCGGCCGGTTTCACCGTGCCCGATGGCGCAGCGCTCGGCTTCCTGCTGCTTGCCGGGATCCTGACCGTCGTCGCCCAATATCTGCTGACGCTTGCCTATACGGTGGCCGACGCCGCCTATGTGCAGCCTTTCGACGACCTGAAGCTGCCGCTCAACGTCTTTGCCGGCTGGCTGGTCTTCGGTTACGCGCCGACAGGGTATCTTTGGGTCGGCGCCGTGCTGATCCTTGGCGCTTCGCTGTTCATCATGCGCAACGAGATGCGGCGCGAGCGCGCCGCTCCGGCGACCGGAACGGTGTAAAACCCGAGCGTTGTCATTCGGCTGTCATCGGCATCGCGCAGAACCCCCATGTTTTCAGTGTTCGCACATGGGGGATTTCATGACCATCACTTCGCGCGTGACCGCGCTCGCGGCCGTTCTTCTTGCCTCCGCAGCATTTCCTGCGGCGGCCGAGCCCGTCTTCAACCGCATTGCATCCTTTGCTGTTGCCGATAACCTGCCGGAAGGCGATGCGCGCAAGACGCCGACATCCGCCGAAATCATCACGGCCAGCGAAGACGGCAATCTGCTCGTCTATTCCGACAGCCCCGGCAAGCGCGTCGGCCTGATCGACATCACCGATGCCAAGGCGCCCAAGGCAGCCGGCACGGTTTCCTTTGACGGCGAGCCGACCTCCGTCACCATCGCCGGTGCAAAGGCACTCGTCGCGGTCAACACGCGCGAGAGCTTCGTCAAGCCGTCGGGGCTTCTGGCGATTGTCGATCTGGCGTCGAAGAAAGTCGATGCGACCTGCGATCTCGGCGGCCAGCCGGATTCGATCGCCGTCAACAAGGACCGCACGCTTGCTGCCATCGCCATCGAAAACGAGCGCGACGAAGAGCTGAACGATGGCAAGATCCCGCAGATGCCGGCCGGCGACCTCGTCATCCTGTCGCTGAAGGATGGTGTTGCCGATTGCGGTTCGCTGAAGCGCGTGACGCTGACCGGTCTTGCCGAGATCGCCGGGGAAGACCCGGAGCCGGAGTTCGTTTCCTTCAACGGCAAGGACGAGATCGCGCTGACCCTGCAGGAAAACAATCACATCGTCATTATCGACGGCAAGACGGGGACCGTGAAGACGCACTTCTCCGCTGGCACGGTCGACCTCAAGAACATCGACACCAAGCGTAACGGCGCGATTGCCTTCAAGGACGAGCAGCCGGGCCGCAAGCGCGAGCCCGATGCGGTGAAGTGGCTCGACGACAACCGCATCGTCGTTGCCAACGAAGGCGACTATGAAGGCGGTTCGCGCGGCTTCACGATCTTCGACACCACCGGCAAGGTGCTGTTCGAATCGGGCGCGAGTTTCGAGCACGCGATTGCCGCCATCGGCCACTATCCAGAGAAGCGCTCTTCCGCCAAGGGCGTCGAGCCCGAGGGGCTGGAAGCGGCGAAGTTCGGCGAGGACAATCTGTTCTTCGTGCTGGCCGAGCGCGCATCTGTCGTCGGCGTCTACAAGGACACCGGCGCAGAGCCTGAGCTGCTGCAGCTCCTGCCGTCGGGCATTTCGCCGGAAGGCGCCGTCGCGATCCCGTCGCGCAATCTGTTTGCGACCGCAAACGAAGTCGATCTCGTCGAGGATGGCGGCGCACGCTCGCACGTCATGATCTATGAGCGTGCCGAGGGCGAAGCAGCCTATCCGCAGATCCGCTCCGCCGAGAAGGACGGCCTGCCGATCGGGTTCGGTGCGCTCTCCGGTCTCGTTGCCGTCGCCGACAAGCCCGGCTTCCTGCGCGCCGTCAATGATTCGGTCTACTCGTCGCAGCCGACGATCTTCACGATCGACGCGACCCAGAAGCCGGCGTTGATCACCGAAGCGCTCGCCATCACCCGTGACGGCGCACCGGCTCAGAAGCTCGACATCGAAGGCATCGCCAATGACGGGGAAGGGGGCTTCTGGCTCGCGTCGGAAGGCAACTCCGACAAGCTCTACAGCCACGCGATCTTCCACGTGAACAAGAAGGGTGAGATCAAGAAGGAAATCGCCCTGCCGGAAGCGCTGCGCGCCGGCGAAACCCGCTTCGGCTTCGAAGGCATCACCGTTGTCGGCGAAGGCGACGAGCAGACGCTGTGGATGGCGGTTCAGCGCGAATGGAAGGATGACGAGAAGGGCTTCGTCAAGCTCGTCTCCTACAACCCGAAGAGCGAAGAATGGGGCGCCGTGCGCTACCCACTCGAAAAGGCCGGTGACGGCTGGGTTGGTCTGTCGGAAATTTCCGTCCACGGCGACTATGCCTATGTCATCGAGCGCGACAACCTGATCGGTCAGGCTGCCAAGCTCAAGAAGATCTATCGCGTTGCGCTCTCGGAACTGAAGCCAGCTGCCCTTGGCGGTGAACTGCCCGTCGTCAAGAAGGAAGAGGTTCGTGACCTCATTCCGGAACTGAAGGCGCTGAATGGCTACGTCGTCGACAAGGTCGAAGGCTTCACCGTCGATGCCGCCGGAAACGGCTATGTCGTCACCGACAATGACGGCGTCGACGACTCCTCTGGCGAAACCCTGTTCTTCTCCATTGGCGCCATCAACGCGATGTAAGCGTTACCGCCCGGAGAAAACGGGAGAGGCCGGGACATGACGTCCCGGCCTCTTTCTGTTTCGGCACTTGTGATTTGCGACGAGCGAGAACGCTCCTAGCGGGCGATCGCGACCTGCGCAGCCTCTTCGGCCTCATCCTTGCGCTTGCGGATCTCGTCCGTCCGGTCGACCAGCTTGCCGACGATATCGTAGAGCGCGTCGAGTTCTTCATCGTCGAGGGCCGAGAAGATCTCCTCGAGCAGCTGTTTGCGGGGATGTTCGGCAGCTTCCAGAACGATGCGGCCGGTTTCGGTGATCGAGACAATCTTGGCGCGCCGGTCCTCGGGATCGGGCTTGCGCATGACCAGGCGGTCACGCTCTAGGCCGTCGATCGCTTCGGTGACCGTGCGCGGCGCAAAGTTCAGCGCACAGGCGATGTCGGTCGAGCGACAGGGGCCGAGCTTGCTGAGGAAGAAGAGGAACTTGCTGCGCGCCAGCGACACGCCTTCCTCGGTCATCGATTCGTTCACCAGCCGGTGAACCCGGTGGTAAAGCTCGAACAGTCTATCGGAAACTTCAAATGTCTTCTTCATGATCGTCGCTGGAATTTCATGAGGTGCCATGTGAAATGGCAGTAACATTAGTGATAGTTATAATTGCCGCCTTTGTCGACACAAACCTCCGGCGTTTCACGGTAACTCCATCGCCGACAAAGAAACGGCCGCCATTTCTGGCGGCCGTTTCATTTTGTTCGGCAAGAAATTCTCGCGATCGGCGACCGTTTGCGTGTCACACGACGTGCGCGTCACCTCGGGTCGCGATCAGGCGGCCCAACGCGATGCGTTGGACGATTGGGCGTAACCGTGACCACCGGCCTCGCCCAGCGTGAAGCGTGCGATCAGCTCGCGCAGACGGCCGGCTTCCTGGGCAAGTTGGGCGCTTGCCGCATTGGCTTCCTCGACCATTGCCGCGTTCTGCTGCGTGACCTGGTCCATCTGGTTGACGGCCGTGTTGACTTCGGAAAGCCCGGCGGACTGTTCCTGTGCCGAGACGGCGATCGCGTCCATGTGCTGGTTGATCGTGACGATGAAGCCTTCGATCGTGCGCAAAGCTTCGCCGGTTTCGCGAACGAGCCGGACACCGCTTTCGACTTCGACGGCGGAGTTGCGGATCAGATCCTTGATTTCCTTGGCCGCGTTGGCCGAGCGCTGGGCAAGCTCGCGCACTTCCTGGGCGACGACGGCGAAGCCCTTGCCGGCATCACCGGCGCGGGCGGCTTCGACGCCGGCATTGAGAGCCAGCAGGTTGGTCTGGAAAGCGATCTCGTCGATCACGCCGATGATGTTGGAAATCTGGCTCGACGAATGCTCGATGCGGCCCATGGCGTCGACCGCACCCGAGACGATCGCGCCGGACTTGCGGGCGCTTTCGTTGGCCTGGCCGGCAACGGTGCGGGCCTCGTGGGTACGCTTCGACGAATTGCCGACATTGACGGTGATCTGGTCGAGCGCGGCTGCGGTCTCTTCCAGCGAGGCCGCCTGCTGCTCCGTCCGTCGCGACAGGTCGTCGGCGCTCTGGCTGACTTCGCGGGCACCGCTGTCGATGCTGCCCGAGGCTGACGAGACGGCGGCAAGCGTGTCGGCGAGCTGGGCGACAGCCTGGTTCAGGTCGTGACGCAGCTGCTCGAAATCGGGCGAGAAAGGTTCGTTGAGCTGGAAGGCGAGATCGCCCGAGGCAAGGCGGCGCAGGCCGGTGGCAAGACCGGCTGTTGCTTCCTGGAGGCGGCGCTGGGCTGCAGCTTCCGCTTCTTCCGTCACACGAAGGCGCTCGGCTTCCGCCTTGGCGCGCTGTGTCTGGGCGTCGGCTTCGAGATGCTGATTGGCGATCGCAGCCTGGCGGAAGACCTCTACTGCACGGGCCATCTCGCCGATTTCGTCCTTGCGGGCGCCATAGGGGATGCTGCTGTCGGTGTCGCCTTCGGCAAGGTGTGCCATCGATCGGGTGATGATCTGGATTGGGCGGGCAATGCCGCGCACGGCATAGAGGATGGCGCCGAGCACGATGACGGCGGCAAGGGCGATGACGCCGATCTCGATCATGCGGATCTGGTCATGCGTCGCCGAGCTTGCGGCAACGGCGGCATCTGCACCGGCGAGGTTCAGCGCGCGCATTTCCTTGATCGCTTCGTCGACCTTGCCTTCGGTCTCGCGCATCTCGACCTTGAAGACGCTCTGCGCCTTCATGTTCTCGAGGTTGTTGGAGAGCTTGACCATGCCTTCGGCGACCGAGAGATAGGCCTGATAGGCGGTCCGGACATTGTCGAGCCCTGCCTTGTCGGCATCGGTGACCATCAGGCTTGAATATTCGTCGGCGAGCTTGTTGAAGCCTGCGACGGTCTCGCCGATGACCTTCTCCGCCGCCTTCTTTTCAAACGGGGTCAGGGAAATCAGATGGCGCGCAAACGCCATGCGGGTATCGGAAAGCTGCGTTTCGAGCGCGCGGGAAAGCGAGACGCGCGGCAGCCAGGTGGTGGCGATCTCGTTGTTGCGCTCGTTCATCATCTTGATGCCGCCGAGAGATGAAACGGCAAGTGCCGAGACGATAACGGCAACCACGAGGAAAAGGGCAATAAGCGTGTGGGAAATCTTGAGCCGTGACATGGTACCCCCGGAAGGACGGCCGTCCGTAAAACTGTACTTGAATTAAGTCATTCCGGCTCTTGATCGTCATGACGGAGCGGATAGCCGAAGCAGGAATCATTCCGGTGCCTGGCCGCGCGTGAAACGCAGCCGGGGCAAACCTATCGAACAAGATGTTACAAAAGCCCTAATCGATTAAAGTGAGTATAATCTGATATTTGCAGGTAGCGCCGCGATGTCTGGAGTGGACGATGTTAACTATTGCCGCCGGCCGCGTCTGTATTAGCGCTGCCTTTACTTCAGATGTTCGAAATATGCTTTCCGGCAGGCTGCGCATCTCGCAAGTGGATGACGCATGACGGCTGATTGACGGGCGGTGGCGGGGCGGCCATGGTCGGCCATGCCCTTCCGTTTCGTCCATACCGCAGACCTGCATCTCGATTCGCCCCTCCGCAGCCTCGCCCTTAGAAACGCCGATCTCGCCGAGATCGTGCGCGGGGCGTCACGGCAGGCTCTGGTCAAGATCGTCGATCTTTGCATCGCCGAAGAGGCCGATGCCTTGCTGATTGCCGGCGACCTCTATGACGGCAGCCAGACGTCGATGAACACGGCTCTTTTTCTCGGCCGGGAACTGCGCAGGCTCGACGAACACAGTATCCGCGTCTTCATCATCCGCGGCAATCACGACGCCCAGTCACAGGTCACCAATGAGCTGACCCTGCCGCCATCGGCCCACGTCTTCAAGGGCAGGGCGAAGGCGGTGGTCGCCAAGACGCTGGCAAGTGGTCGTGACGTCTATGTGCACGGGGTAAGCTTCGCCAGCCCGCATGCGCCCGAAAGCCTGCTTCCGGCCTTCCAGCCGCCGGTGCCCGGCGCGGTGAACATCGGCATGCTGCACACGAGCCTCGCCGGCGCCGCCGGTCACGATCTCTATGCCCCCTGCAGCGTCGCCGATCTCGTTGCCCATGGCTTCGATTACTGGGCGCTCGGCCATATCCATCAGCGGCAGGTCCACGCGGCAGAGCCCTTCATCGTCATGCCGGGCATGCCGCAGGGCCGCGACATCAACGAGGTCGGCGTGAAGAGCGTGTCGCTCGTCACGGTCGACGACGAGGGCCGCCTCAGTGTTGCCGAGCGGGTGATTGGCATTGCCAGCTTCGAACGCCTTCGTGCCGATCTGACGGGCATCACGGAATGGCGCGATATGCTCGATGCCGTCAGGCAGGCGCTGTCGCGCATCTGTAGTGAATCAGCGGCAGAGAACGTCATCCTGCGCCTGGGACTCGCCGGCGCGACGCCCTTGGCCTGGCGCCTTCGCCGCGACGCCGACCTGCTACGGGCGGAAATCGACAACATCGCCGCCGGGATCGCCGGATGCTGGATCGAGAAGGTCGAACTCACCTGCGGCAACGCCCGGATCGAAAAACCGGGCACCATGCTCGATCCCGTCGAAGAGTTGGCCGCACTCGTCGAAACGGACGTCCTGCCGGCGCACGGGTTCCGCCAGGACGTGCTGGCAGCCGTGGAAGATGTTCTGCAACAGCTTCCACCCGAGCTTCGCCAATCTCTGGCGCCGGACGAAGAGGCGGTCGCGCGGCTGGCGTTCGAAGCCGGCGTGTCGGGAACCGCCGAGGTGCTCGCCCATCTTCATGGCGGCGGCGCCGGCGAGGGTGGCCACTGATGCGGCTCAGCGTGCTCGATCTCGTCCGCTACGGCAAGTTCACCGATCGCCGCCTCGACTTCGGCGACAGCGTGCTCGGCACGCCCGATCTCCACATCGTCTACGGCCCGAACGAGGCTGGAAAGTCGACCCTGTTCTCCGGCTTCCTCGACCTGCTCTTCGGCATCGAGCATTCGAGCCCCTATGGCTTCCTGCACCCATACCAGACGATGCGCGTGGGCGGCACGATCGAAGCGGCTGGCCGCAGCGATCGTGTCTTCCGGATCAAGCGAAAGACGAACTCGCTGGTCGGCCTCGACGAGCAGCCCTTGCCCGACAACCTGTTTTCCGGAGCGCTCGGCGCGATCGATCGCGACACCTACCAGATGATGTTCTCGCTGGACGACGAGAGCATCGAGAAGGGCGGCGAGGCGATCCTGAAAAGCGAGGGCGAACTCGGGTCGCTGCTGTTTTCGGCAAGCTCGGGATTGCCGGACAGCACGGCGATCCTTGCAGCTCTGCGCGGGCAGGCCGACGGCTTCTATCGGCCACAGGCACGCAAGCATCAACTGGCGGAGCTGAAAGGCGAGCTTGAGGCCCTGAGGGTCGAACGCAATACGCTCGATATCAATGCGCGCGAATATGCGGCGCTGCGCAAGACGTTGACGCAGGCGCGCGAACGCCACGACGAAGGGATCACGCGCCGTGCCGAACTGCGGCTGGCGCGGACCCGTCTGAAAGCCGAGATTGAAGCGCTGCCCCATTTCGGGCGGTTGCGTGCCCTCCGTGTGGAGCTGGCGAGCGCTCCGCCGCTGCCGGTCCCGCCGGCGGAGTGGGCGAGCGAGCTGCCGGCGCTTCGGCGCCAGGAAGCGGAGATCGAGATCAGGCTGCGGCAGAGCGACAGCGAGATGCAGCATCGCCGCAATGCGCTCGAGGAAATGCCGCTCGACAAGGAAGGCCTCTGCCTGATCGAGCGCCTGACCGCACTTCAGGAAACCGCGCTTGATGCGCGCTATGTCACCGCCGCGCGCGACATGCCGTCTCGACTGGAGGATCTGGCGCGGACCGGGGCAGAAATTCTTGGTTGCCTGCTGCGGCTCGGCGAACCGGCCGACCGCGATCCCGCGTCGCTTTTGTTGCCGGCCGGGACCGGCGCACAGCTTCAGGATCTGGCGCGCCGGCACTCGGCGCTTGTGGAGCGTGTTGCCTCGGCTCGTCTGGAGCTGCAGAGCGCGGTCGAATCGGATCGGGATGCTGAAGGCGGCCTGCTAAAGCTCGAAGAGCAGGGGGCGGCTGATATCTCCGGGCTTGCCGAAAAGCTGTCGCTGTTGCGGCGCAGTGATTGCGTCCTGCGCAAGCAGGCGGCCCAACAGGCGATCGACCGGCTGGATGCTGAACTCGCCGATAGGCTCGTACAACTGAGGCCCTTTGCCGGAACGGCCGATGACCTGCTCGCGCTCGACGTTCCGTCGCCGGCAACGCTGGAGACCTGGCGCAAGGCGGCTACCAGCCAGGAGGAACGGCACCTGCGTGTTGTCGACCGCATCGCCGCCGATGAGGAGCTGCTGGCGGGGGATGAGGCGCGACTGGCCGGACTTTCCGCCGTCGGCGGTACGATGGACGATCTCTCGGCCGTAGCGCTGCGCCAGCGCCGCGATGAAGCGTGGCGCCAGCACAAGGTTGAGCTTGCTCTGGAAACGGCCGCTGCCTTCGAGCAGGTGATGAGCGAAGACGACGAGGTTTCCGCGCGACGCCTTGCGGACACCGCGCGGCTTGCCGACATGCGCGGCCTGTCGCTGTCGATCGCCGAGCGGCGCGCCCGCATCGAGGCGCTGCGTCACCAGGAGAAGCAATCTCTGGCCGACGCGGCGGCGCAGGCACAGGTGTTGGCAAAAGGTGTGTTGGCCTGCGGCTTACCTGGCGCGGTGAGCCTGACGCAGCTGGAGGCCTGGCTGATCACACGGCTTGCGGCGCTGGAGCTGCGTGTGCACTTGCGCACCGCGCGCCAAGATTTCGATCGCGCCCATGCGGAGGAGGCCGAAGCTATTGCCGGCCTGCGCGAGGAGCTTGCGGCCATAGACTTAGGTGGACGCCTGCCGGAGCGGCTCGACAAGCTTCTCCTTGCCGCCGAGCAAGCGGTGTCGCAGGCGCGCGCGCTGGATGGCGCCCGCAGTGCGGCCCGTGAGGCGGCAAAGCGGGCGCGAACGCTTCTGGAAAGCCGGCAGTCGGCGCTGGATATGGCCGAAGACGCGATCGCCGCCTGGCACGAGCAATGGACGGAGGTTCTTGCCAAAAGCTGGCTGGCCGCGCGAAGCGAACCGCTGACGCCGGAGCAGGCCGGCCCGATGCTGGCGATCCTGCAGGAGCTAGACAAGCTGACGCAGCGCAAGGTCGATCTCGAGTATCGCATCGCCGGCATGCGCAAGGACCAGGTTGAGTTCGACCGTGTCATTGCCGAGCTTGCCGGCGGGGCGGTCGCTGACGACACGCTGACGACCTACATGACGTTGAAGACGCGCGCCGCCGAGGCGCAGCGGCTTTCGGATCGCCGCGCAACCTTCCTCGCCGAACTCGCCCGTCTGGAGGAAGAGCGGCGTGTCGCGGGTGCGGAGCGGGAACTCCATCTGGCGCGTAGGCGGCAGGTGCTTGAATTCTTCGATTGCGAAACGCTCGACGAGGCCGCGCAGCTATTCGAGGCTAGCCGGGAACAGCAGCGCCTGCGTGAACGCATTGCCGAATCGGAAGCAGAACTTGCCTCTCGCCTTGAGGTCGCCGAGAGCGGGCAGGCGGAAGCTTTGCTCGCGGAACTTGACGATACGGCGGTTCGGCTGGAACTGGCGCGGCTGGATGCGGCACTCGAAGAATGCGACCGCGACGTGAGTGAACTGCATACGCAAATGCGGGAAAGGGAAAAGGCGCTCGCAGCTGTCGAAGGCGGCGACACGGTCGCAGAACTCGAGCAAAAGCGGCGGACGCTGCTGCTCGACATCGAAAACAAGGCACTTGCCTATCTGCGGCTTCGCGCCGGCGTCATTGCCGCCGAGACCGCGCTTCGTCTTTTCCGCGAGCGGCACCGCAGCGCCATGATGCGGCGCGCGTCGGAGACTTTCAGCCGGATCAGCGGCGGAGAATATTCCGGCCTGTCGGCGCAGTCCGACCGGGGCCAGGAGTTCCTGATCGCCAATGCTGCGGCCGGCGGATCGAAGCTTGCAAAGGACCTTTCCAAGGGCACGCGCTTTCAGCTCTATCTGGCACTCAGGATCGCCGGCTATCACGAAATCGCCGCCGCCCGCGAATCGCTGCCCTTCATCGCCGACGACATCATGGAGACCTTTGACGACGGGCGCGCAGGCCGCGCCTTCGAGCAAATGGCCGAAATGGCGCGTGTCGGCCAGGTGATCTATCTGACGCACCACGAACATCTTTGCGAGATCGCCCGTGAGGCCTGTCCGACTGTGACAATTCACAGGTTATGATAGGCTCGCGGATGAGGTCGGGCCTGTTGGCCGTAGCGCATTTCTGCTGACGACGAGCGCGCATACGAAAATCGGAGGAACGAGAGATGGACATCATACCCGGTGGATCGAGACCTTCGATGCGCGCTCCGGCGGAATACTTCACCGGCACGGTGCGCCAGGACCCGGTAATCGAGGCCGCTGCACCGGCGCGCGTCCGCGCCGTCAGCGTCACCTTCGAGCCCGGCGCGCGCACGGCCTGGCATACGCATCCGCTCGGCCAGACGCTGGTTGTCACCGCCGGCCGTGGCCTCGTGCAAAGCTGGGGTGGCCCGGTGCAGGAGATTCGCATGGGCGATGTCGTCTGGTTCCCGCCGGGCGAAAAGCACTGGCACGGTGCAGCGCCCGATACGGCGATGGTCCACCTTGCGATTCAGGAGGCGCTCGACGGGAAGGCTGTGGATTGGCTGGAGCATGTAAGCGACGAGCAGTATCGCGGCGGCTAGCGCCGCTGCGCCACCGACACATTGCGATTTGGCGGTCTTGCTGCTTCAGGCGAGGGTGACGGTGGCGGGTATCGCGATCGGGGCCGTCGAATCCCTGATTCCCGGCCGCTGACGGCCGAGCTCTAAAGCGAAGGCAACTCAGAACGAAAGGCAGATCGCAAACGGCGCGCGATAACGTGAGCGACAAATGGGGCGGGTTCGATGATATTTTTCTTCGGGAGAAAATGGTGGGCGATGAGAGACTCGAACTCCCGACATCCTCGGTGTAAACGAGGCGCTCTACCAACTGAGCTAATCGCCCTTCCGCGTTTGGACCGGATCAGTCCGCCGCGTCGGTGGCCGTGATCTAGGCGTAACCGAAAAAAACCGCAAGAGCATTTGTATCGTTTTTTTGATTTTTTTTGTTGGCGATTGCGCGATCCCCTGAAACTGCGGGCTTCGTGCTTGTGGACAAAATACGCGTATGGCGCCCCGGCAACGATGCGCGGGGGAGGGAGGGAAGAAGATCCGGAATCAACCTCCCTGTATGCGCATGGACCAGAGCATGATCGGGGAGGGGCGATGGGCCGGTGGCGGCAGGCGCCATTGGTCCATTCTGATTTCGATCGTTTTATTGCCCTGTGGATCAATTTTCATTCCGTCACGGATTTGTCTTCAAACACGCTTGACACCCCAATCCGAACCGCTTAGTTAGCCGCTCATCGAACGGCGCTGCTGCTCGATGCGGGGCGGAAACGCCTCAACCAAGTCAAGATGATGCGGGTGTAGCTCAGTCGGTTAGAGTGCCGGCCTGTCACGCCGGAGGTCGCGGGTTCGAGCCCCGTCACTCGCGCCACTCTTGATCTGGAATTGCCTTAGGTTCTCATCGAGGGCTGATGGTGATACTAATGATCGTTCGCGGTCATCATGCGCGGGTGTAGCTCAGTCGGTTAGAGTGCCGGCCTGTCACGCCGGAGGTCGCGGGTTCGAGCCCCGTCACTCGCGCCATTTCTTCTCTCCTCCTTTCTTGCAAATCGCGTCGGCTTTAGGGCCGGATTGTGCGCTGCGGCAATCTGTCTCGTCTCGCTTTGTTTTACCGTAAAGTTCGCCTCGGCCCGCAAATCGGCGCTTTGTCGGTATCACCCGTCTGATCCTGTGGTGCGAAGCGGTTTAAATGGCCCCTCAAGGCTTGCGCGACGACGCGGGCTGCGCTAACCACTCCGGCGTTGCAACATATTTTTCGGCCTGCGAGATTTGTTGTTCTGGCGCTCTCCCATGCGCCCTCCCGCAGGCAGGGACGGATAACAATGACTGAACTTCTCGGTTCCTACGTTCCGATCGCGATTTTCATTGGAATCGCATTGGTGATCGGTGTGGCGCTTCTGATTGCGCCCTTCGCCGTCGCCTTCAAGGCTCCTGATTCGGAAAAGCTGTCGGCCTACGAGTGCGGCTTCAATGCGTTCGACGACGCCCGCATGAAGTTCGACATCCGCTTCTACCTCGTGTCGATCCTCTTCATCATCTTCGACCTTGAAGTCGCCTTCCTCTTCCCCTGGGCGGTATCGTTCCACGAACTCGGCTGGTTCGGGTTCTGGTCGATGATGGTCTTCCTCGGTGTGCTGACGATCGGCTTTATCTATGAATGGAAGAAGGGAGCGCTGGAATGGAACTGACCTCCGGCACCACGCTCGTTGCGCCCAAGCCGAAAGGGATCATCGATCCCTCCACCGGCAAGCCGATTGGCAGCAATGACGCATTCTTCGGCGAGATCAACAATGAGCTCGCCGACAAGGGTTTTCTGGTCACCTCGACTGACGAGCTCATCAACTGGGCCCGTACCGGTTCGCTGATGTGGATGACCTTCGGTCTCGCCTGCTGCGCGGTTGAGATGATGCAGATGTCGATGCCGCGTTACGACGCAGAGCGTTTCGGCTTTGCGCCGCGCGCCTCGCCGCGCCAGTCCGACGTCATGATCGTCGCCGGCACGCTGACCAACAAGATGGCGCCTGCGCTCCGCAAGGTCTATGACCAGATGCCGGAGCCGCGTTACGTCATCTCGATGGGCTCGTGCGCCAACGGCGGCGGCTACTACCACTATTCCTATTCCGTTGTTCGCGGCTGCGACCGCGTCGTTCCCGTCGACATCTATGTGCCAGGCTGTCCTCCCACGGCAGAAGCGCTGCTTTACGGCGTGCTCCTGCTGCAGAAGAAGATCCGCCGGACCGGCACGATCGAGCGCTAAGGGCAGGGGGTCTTTGATATGAGTGAAGCCCTGAATGAGCTTGCGTCCTACCTGCGTGAAACGCGCGGCGCGCTGATCTCCGGCGCATCGCTGGCCTACGGCGAGCTGACGCTGACGACGACATCGGCGAACCTGATCGCGCTGCTGACGTTTCTTCGTGACGATGTGCAGTGCGCCTTCGTCAATTTCGTCGATGTCTGCGGCGTCGACTGGCCGCAGCGGCCGGACCGTTTCGACGTTGTCTATCATCTCTTGTCGCCGCGCCAGAACCTGCGCGTGCGCATCAAGGTCGCAACCGGCGAAAACGAGCCGGTTCCGTCGGCCACGCCGGTCTATCCCGGTGCCGACTGGTTCGAGCGCGAAGCCTACGACATGTACGGCATCCTGTTTACCGGCCACCCTGACCTGCGTCGCATCCTGACGGACTACGGTTTCGAAGGACATCCGCTGCGCAAGGACTTCCCGGTCACCGGTTTTGTCGAAGTGCGTTACGACGACGAAGCAAAGCGCGTCGTCTACGAACCCGTCGAACTGAAGCAGGAATTCCGCAACTTCGACTTCCTCTCTCCCTGGGAAGGCACGGACTACGTGCTGCCCGGCGACGAGAAGGCGAAAGCACGGTGAGACTAAATGGTCCGCGGTAGCCGGTGAACGGCTGCCGTCCGGCCTGGAGCAATCGGTATGACCGAACATAACGTCCGCAATTTCAACATCAACTTTGGCCCGCAGCATCCGGCGGCCCACGGCGTTCTTCGTCTGGTGCTCGAGCTTGATGGCGAAATCGTCGAGCGCGTCGATCCGCATATCGGCCTGCTGCATCGCGGCACTGAGAAGCTGATCGAGACCAAGACCTATCTGCAGGCCGTGCCCTATTTCGACCGCCTCGATTACGTGGCGCCGATGAACCAGGAGCACGCTTTCGCTCTGGCTGTTGAGAAGCTGACGGGCACGGAAGTTCCGATCCGCGGCCAGCTCATCCGCGTTCTCTATTCGGAAATCGGCCGTATCCTGTCGCATCTTCTGAACGTCACCACGCAGGCGATGGACGTCGGTGCGCTGACGCCGCCGCTCTGGGGCTTCGAAGAGCGCGAAAAGCTGATGGTGTTTTATGAGCGTGCCTGCGGCGCGCGCATGCACTCGGCCTATTTCCGTCCGGGCGGCGTCCACCAGGACCTGCCGCACGAACTCGTCGAAGACGTCGGCAAGTGGATCGATCCGTTCCTGAAGACCGTCGACGATATCGACGAACTCTTGACCGGAAACCGCATCTTCAAGCAGCGCAACGTCGACATCGGCGTCGTCAAGCTCGACGATGCCTGGGCCTGGGGCTTCTCGGGCGTGATGGTGCGTGGCTCGGGCGCTGCCTGGGACCTGCGCCGTTCGCAGCCCTACGAATGCTATTCGGACATGGAGTTCGATATCCCGATCGGCAAGAACGGCGATTGCTTCGACCGCTACCTGATCCGCATGATCGAAATGCGCCAGTCGGCGCGCATCATGCGCCAGTGCGTCGATCGCCTGCTCGGCGACGCCAAGGTCGGCCCGGTTTCGTCGCTCGACGGCAAGATCGTTCCGCCGAAGCGCGGCGAGATGAAGCGTTCGATGGAAGCGCTCATCCACCACTTCAAGCTCTACACCGAAGGCTACCACGTGCCCGCCGGCGACGTTTACGCCGCCGTCGAAGCGCCGAAGGGTGAATTCGGCGTCTATCTCGTCTCCGACGGCACCAACAAGCCCTATCGCTGCAAGATCCGCGCTCCGGGTTATGCGCATCTCCAGGCGATGGATTTCCTCTGTCGGGGACACCAGCTTGCCGACGTTTCGGCCGTGCTGGGCTCCCTCGATATCGTGTTCGGTGAGGTGGACCGCTGATGCGTCTCGCGCCCCTGGCCACGCTCGCTCTTCTCGCACTCGCATCGACCGCTTCCGCACAGGAGCAGGTCGATAGCGGCGCGACGTCGGGCGGCATGCGCGGGGGCTCGATGGCCGATCTCGTTGCCAAGGGCTACGAGATCAAGGCCGCGGTCGCCAATGGCACGCGCTACATCGTATTTTTGCAGAAAGACCAGTCAGCCTATGCCTGCGAATTCGTCTCGGTGACGAAATCGCGGTGCGGTTCGATTAACTGATAAGGTGTCCACTAGAATGTCCGTTCGTCGACTAGCCGAAGACACCGTCCAGCCAGCGAGCTTTGCCTTCAGCAAGGAGAACGCCGCCTGGGCGAAGGAAACGATCAACAAATACCCCAAGGGTCGTGAGCAGTCTGCCGTCATCCCGTTGTTGATGCGCGCCCAGGACCAGGACGGTTGGGTCACGAAGGCCGCCATCGAGTCGATCGCGGACATGCTCGGCATGCCGTATATCCGCGCGCTCGAAGTTGCGACCTTCTACACCCAGTTCCAGTTGAAGCCGGTCGGCACGCGCGCCCACGTTCAGGTTTGCGGCACGACGCCCTGCATGCTGCGTGGCGCCGAAGACCTGATCAAGGTCTGCAAGAGCAAGATTGCCCATGATCCCTTCACCCTGAACGAGAGCGGCACGCTCTCCTGGGAAGAAGTCGAATGTCAGGGCGCCTGCGTCAACGCACCGATGGTCATGATCTTCAAGGACACCTTCGAAGACCTGACGCCCGAGCAACTCGAGCAGATCATCGACCGGTTTGAGGCAGGCAAGGGTGCTGAAGTTACCCCCGGTCCGCAGATCGATCGCATCTATTCCGCACCCGAGGGTGGCCCGACCACGCTGATGGCGGCAGGCTCTGCTTCGGCCAAGGCTGCGCCCGGCGCTGCCAAGAAGGCAAGCGATGCGCCGGCCGTCTCGGTTCCGCCGTCGAACGCCGGCCGTGTCAAGACCGCAGCGAGCGAGACCAATGCTTCGCTGAAGACGCCGGCAACGGCAAAGGCGGAAGCCGCTGCCAACGCCAAGGTTGAAGGCGACACCGTTGACAAGTCGACCCCGGTGAAGGCCGCCGCCGTTTCCGGCAAGCCGTCGCTGGAGGACAAGAACCGTCCGGCCGGTATCGATAAGCCGGCAGCTGTCGACGACCTCAAGCTGATCTCGGGCGTCGGTCCGAAGATAGAAGGTACGCTCAACGAACTGGGCATCTACACCTACGCGCAAGTTGCTTCGTGGAAGAAGGCGGAGCGCGAGTGGGTTGACGGATACCTGAATTTCAAGGGCCGCATCGAACGCGACGACTGGGTCAAGCAGGCCAAGGCGCTCGCCAAGGGCGGCGAAGCCGAATACATCAAGGTCTTCGGCAAGAAGCCGCGGTAAAGAGGTGAATTATGCTCAGAGATGAAGACCGCATCTTTACCAACATTTACGGCCTCAAGGACAAGTCCCTGAAGGGCGCCATGGCGCGCGGCCACTGGGACGGCACCAAGCAGCTGCTCGAAAAGGGCCGTGACTGGATCGTCAACGAAGTGAAGGCCTCCGGCCTTCGCGGCCGTGGCGGCGCCGGCTTCCCGACGGGCCTCAAGTGGTCCTTCATGCCGAAGGAAAGCGACGGCCGTCCGCACTACCTCGTCGTCAACGCCGACGAGTCCGAGCCCGGCACCTGCAAGGACCGTGACATCATGCGTCACGATCCGCACACGCTGATCGAAGGCTGTGTCGTCGCCAGCTTCGCCATGGGTGCCCATGTCGCCTACATCTACGTGCGCGGCGAATTCGTCCGCGAGCGCGAGGCGCTGCAGGCCGCGATCGACGAGTGCTACGCCTACGGCCTGCTCGGCAAGAACAACAAGCTCGGCTACGACATCGACATCTACGTGCACCATGGTGCCGGCGCCTATATCTGTGGCGAAGAAACCGCGCTGCTCGAAAGCCTCGAAGGCAAGAAGGGCCAGCCGCGCCTGAAGCCGCCGTTCCCGGCCAACATGGGCCTCTACGGCTGCCCGACGACCGTCAACAATGTCGAGTCGATCGCGGTTACCCCGACGATCCTGCGTCGCGGCGCCGGCTGGTACACGAGCTTCGGCCGTCCGAACAATCACGGCACCAAGCTCTATTCGGTCTCCGGCCACGTCAACCGTCCTTGCACGGTCGAAGACGCGATGTCGATCCCGTTCCATGAGCTGATCGAAAAGCACTGTGGCGGCATTCGCGGCGGCTGGGACAACCTGCTCGCCGTCATCCCCGGTGGTTCGTCCGTTCCTTGCGTGCCTGGCGCGCAGATGAAGGACGCGATCATGGATTTCGACGGCCTGCGCGAGGTTGGTTCCAGCCTCGGAACCGCCGCCGTCATCGTGATGGACCGGTCGACCGACATCATCAAGGCGATCTGGCGCCTCTCCGCCTTCTACAAGCATGAGAGCTGCGGCCAGTGCACGCCGTGCCGCGAAGGTACCGGCTGGATGATGCGCGTCATGGAACGCATGGTTCAGGGGCGCGCCCAGAAGCGCGAGATCGACATGCTGTTCGACGTCACCAAGCAGGTGGAAGGCCATACGATCTGCGCGCTCGGCGACGCAGCCGCCTGGCCGATCCAGGGCCTGATCAAGCATTTCCGTCCGGAGATGGAAGCGCGCATCGACGAATACACCCGCAATGCCTCGTCGCATGGCGCGGTTCTGGAAGCGGCGGAGTAAGGCACGATGGCCGGCGCACGCGGGGAGGGACAGATGAAGGGACAGGCCGAAGCAGGCATTCCGTTCGCGCGTCCGCTTGGCGGCGATCCGGCCGATCCGTTCGGCATGGGCGAATGGATGAAGGGCCTTTCAAAGGTGCCGCTGCATCCGCTGATGGTCCATCCGGCAGCCGCAGTTGCGGCAGCGACCGCGATCGGCTTAGGTATCACGACCCAGATTGCAGGCGCCATGATCGGCGCGATGCAAGGGGCCGTCGAGGCAGCGCAGAAGCGTGTAGAGCCCGCAGCCTCTGACGCGGCGCCTGCCGTCGTCGCAAAGACGACGCAGGCCGAAGCAAAGCCGGAACCGGTCGCCAGGCCCTCCGCGCCTGCCAAGCGCGCAGCGGCAAAGCCGGCGGTCGAGAAGGTTGCCGCTGAAAAGGTGGTCAGGGCGCGCACCGCGCGTGCCAAGGCGAAAGCCGCCGACGACCTCAAGCGGATCTCCGGCATCGGCCCGAAGCTCGAGCAGGTGCTGAACGCCAAGGGCATCAGCGGCTTTGCCGACATCGCCGGCTGGAGCGAGGCGGATGTCGCCCGCTTCGACGACGAGCTTGGCTTCGGCGGGCGGATCAAGCGGGACGATTGGGTTGGACAGGCCAAGGCGCTGAAAGGCGCGTGAGACAATAGGGGCGGGGACCGGAGACGGCCATCGCCCGCAAGCAGCAAGGCTGTGTTGGAATTGTCCGTCGCCGATGGGCCGACGGACGGAAGACAGGATTGAGTACGAAGATGGCAAAGCTGAAAGTCGACGGAAAAGAGATCGAGGTACCGGATCATTTCACGCTGCTTCAGGCGTGCGAAGAGGCCGGGGCTGAAGTTCCGCGCTTCTGTTTCCACGAGCGGCTTTCGGTCGCCGGCAACTGCCGCATGTGTCTGATCGAGGTGAAGGGAGGGCCGCCCAAGCCCGCCGCCTCCTGCGCCATGGGCGTGCGCGACCTCCGTCCGGGCCCGAACGGCGAAGCGCCGGAAGTCTTCACGACCACGCCGATGGTCAAGAAGGCGCGCGAAGGCGTGATGGAATTCCTGCTGATCAACCATCCGCTCGACTGCCCGATCTGTGACCAGGGCGGCGAATGCGACCTGCAGGACCAGGCCATGGCCTTCGGTATCGACAGCTCGCGCTACCAGGAAAACAAGCGCGCCGTCGAAGACAAGTACATCGGCCCGCTCGTCAAGACCGTGATGAACCGCTGCATTCACTGCACGCGCTGCGTTCGCTTCACGACAGAAGTTGCCGGCATTGCCGAGCTTGGCCTGATCGGCCGCGGCGAAGACGCCGAAATCACCACCTATCTCGAGCAGGCGATGACCTCCGAGCTGCAGGGCAACGTCGTTGACCTCTGCCCGGTCGGCGCGCTGACCTCGAAGCCGTTTGCCTTCACCGCCCGTCCGTGGGAGCTGAACAAGACCGAATCCATCGACGTGATGGACGCGCTCGGCTCGGCGATCCGCGTCGACACCCGCGGCCGCGAAGTCATGCGCATCATGCCGCGCGTCAACGAGGACATCAATGAAGAGTGGATCTCCGACAAGAGCCGCTTCATCTGGGATGGCCTGAAGACGCAGCGTCTCGATCGTCCTTACGTCAAGAAGGACGGTCGTCTGCAGCCGGCGACCTGGGGCGAAGCCTTCCAGGCGGTCAAGGCTGCCGTTGCCCAGACCTCTGGCGACAAGATCGGCGCCATTGCCGGCGACCTCGCTTCGGTCGAAGAAATGTACGCGCTGAAGAGCCTGATTGCAGCGCTCGGCTCCGAAAGCGTTGACTGCCGCCAGGATGGTGCCGCACTCGACCCGTCGCTCGGCCGCGCCAGCTACCTCTTCAACCCGACGATCGCTGGCATCGAAAGCGCTGACGCGCTGCTGATCATCGGCTCCAATCCTCGCTTCGAGGCGTCTGTTCTCAACGCCCGCATCCGCAAGCGTTACCGCATGGGCAACTTCCCGATTGCCGTGATCGGCGAGCCGGGCGAGCTGCGCTATGAATACGAATATCTCGGCGCCGGCACCGAAACGCTGGCCGAGCTCGTCTCCGGCAAGGGCAAGTTTGCGGCGACCTTGAAGAAGGCGCAGCGCCCGATGATCCTCATCGGCCAGGGTGCTGTTGCAGGGGAGGGCGGCGCTGCCGTTCTTTCCGCTGCCGCCAAGCTCGCTGGCGCCGTCGGTGCGGTCACCGCTGAGTGGAACGGCTTTGCCGTTCTTCACACGGCCGCCTCCCGCGTCGGTGGTCTCGACCTCGGCTTCGTTCCGGGCGCGAACGGCAAGACGGCGGCCGAGATGGTCACCGCCTCCGACGTTCTCTTCCTGCTCGGCGCCGACGAGATCGATCTTGCGGAACGCAAGTCCGGCTTCACGGTCTATATCGGCTCGCACGGCGACAACGGCGCACATGCAGCCGACGTCATCCTGCCGGGCGCGACCTACACCGAAAAGTCCGGTACCTGGGTCAACACCGAAGGCCGCGTTCAGGTCGGCAACCGCGCCGGCTTCGCACCGGGCGATGCCCGCGAGGATTGGGCGATCATCCGCGCGCTTTCCGACGTGCTCGGCAAGAAGCTGCCCTTTGATTCGCTTGGCGAATTGCGCTCGAAGCTCTATGCGGCCCACCCGCATTTCGCCGATATCGACGCGATCGCGACCGGCAACGGCGACGAAATTGCCGCACTTGGTCAAAAAGCCGGTGAGATGGGCAAATCCGTGTTTGCGTCTCCGGTCAAAGACTTCTATTTGACGAACCCGATAGCGCGCGCATCCGCCGTCATGGCCGAATGCTCGGCTTTGGCACGCAACAATTTCAAAGCTGCGGCGGAATGAGCGCGAGGGAATAGAGTATCATGGACGCTTTCGTTTCGACCTATGTCTGGCCCGCGATCATCATGGTCGCCCAGTCGCTGCTGCTCCTGGTCGCGCTGCTGCTTTTCATCGCCTACATCCTGCTCGCTGACCGTAAGATCTGGGCTGCAGTTCAGCTCCGCCGTGGTCCGAATGTGGTAGGCCCGTGGGGACTTTTCCAGTCCTTTGCCGACCTTTTGAAGTTCGTCTTCAAGGAGCCGGTGATTCCCGCCGGCGCCAACAAGGCGATCTTCCTGCTCGCCCCGCTCGTCTCCGTGACGCTGGCGCTTGCCGCCTGGGCGGTGATCCCGCTCAACGCCGGCTGGGTGATCGCGAACATCAACGTCGGTATCCTCTTCGTGTTCGCCATATCTTCGCTTGAAGTTTATGGCATCATCATGGGCGGTTGGGCGTCGAACTCCAAATATCCCTTCCTCGGCGCGCTTCGCTCCGCGGCACAGATGGTTTCCTACGAAGTCTCGATCGGCTTCGTCATCGTCACCGTTCTGCTCTGCGTCGGCTCGCTGAACCTGACGGACATCGTCAACGCGCAGTCGAGCGGAATTGGTACGAACCTCGGCCTGCCGGCGTCGTTCCTCGACTGGCATTGGCTGGCGCTGTTCCCGATGTTCATCGTGTTCTTCATTTCGGCGCTGGCCGAAACGAACCGCCCGCCCTTCGATCTTCCGGAAGCGGAATCCGAACTCGTCGCCGGCTTCATGGTCGAGTACGGCTCCACGCCTTACATGATGTTCATGCTCGGCGAATACGCCGCCATTTGCCTGATGTGCGCGCTGACGACGATCCTGTTCCTCGGCGGCTGGCTTCCTCCGGTCGACGTCTGGTTCCTCAACTGGGTTCCCGGCATCATCTGGTTCGTGCTGAAGGCATCCTTCGTGTTCTTCATGTTCGCGATGGTGAAGGCTTTCGTGCCGCGGTACCGCTACGACCAGCTGATGCGTCTTGGCTGGAAGGTCTTCCTGCCGATCTCTCTCGCAATGGTCGTGATCACTGCGTTCGTTCTCAAGCTGACGGGAGCCGCATGACGATGGCTCACGTTTGGCAGCATACCGCCGGCCGCTCCCAGGCCGGCAACTCTGGAGGTAAATGATGGCCGGTCTTTCGCAAGCCGTCAGCTCGCTGTTCCTGAAGGAATTCGTCGGCGCGTTCTTTCTGTCGATGCGTTATTTCTTCAAGCCGAAGGCGACGTTGAACTACCCCTTCGAAAAGGGGCCGGTCAGCCCGCGCTTCCGCGGCGAGCATGCGCTGCGCCGTTATCCGAACGGTGAAGAACGCTGCATCGCCTGCAAGCTGTGCGAGGCGATCTGTCCTGCACAGGCCATCACCATCGAAGCCGGCCCGCGCCGCAACGACGGCACCCGCCGTACGGTTCGCTACGACATCGACATGGTGAAGTGCATCTATTGCGGTTTCTGCCAGGAAGCCTGTCCGGTCGATGCCATCGTCGAGGGCCCCAACTTCGAGTTCGCCACCGAGACGCGCGAAGAGCTGTACTACGACAAGGACAAGCTCCTCGCCAACGGCGACCGTTGGGAACGGGAAATCGCACGCAACATCGCAATGGACTCGCCTTATCGCTGAGGCCAGAGCGTAGTGCCGCCCCGGGGAGGGCGGTGCATGTGACATAGGTTTGGGCAACGGCCGGACGCGTGTCCGGCTTTGCCTGTGGAGTGGGGCCAGAAGCGCCTCACACCGTGCAAGACGAAGAAGGCACCGATCATGGGTCTGCAGGTTCTTTTTTTCTATCTCTTTGCCTTCATCGCGGTGGCGTCGGCATTCATGGTCATTGCGGCCAGGAACCCGGTTTATTCGGTTTTGTTCCTGATCCTGACCTTCTTTAACTCGGCAGGTCTGTTCCTGCTGACCGGCGCCGAATTCCTCGCGATGATCCTGCTGGTCGTTTATGTCGGCGCGGTCGCGGTGCTGTTCCTGTTCGTGGTCATGATGCTCGACATCGACTTCGCGGAACTGCGGGCCGGTGTGCTCGAATACGCGCCGGTCGGCGCTCTGATCGGTCTGATCCTTGCAGCCGAGCTCATCATCGTGGTTGGCGGTGCGACGTTCTCGCCGGAGATCGCCAAGTCGATTTCGATGCCGATCCCGGCGGTCGCCGACCGCACGAACACGGCAGCGCTCGGCGACGTGCTCTATACCCACTACGTCTACTTCTTCCAGATCGCTGGCCTGGTCCTGCTCGTCGCCATGATCGGCGCGATCGTGCTGACCCTGCGCCACCGCGACAACGTCAAGCGCCAGAACATCCCGCAGCAGGTTGCCCGCACGCCCGAGACCGCCGTCGAAGTGGTCTCGGTCAAGCCCGGCCAGGGCATCTAAGTCGGACGCGAGATCGAGGAACAAAAAAATGGAAATCGGAATTTCCCACTATCTCACCGTCAGCGCCATCCTGTTCACGCTGGGCGTCTTCGGCATCTTCCTGAACCGGAAGAACGTCATCGTCATCCTGATGTCGGTCGAACTCATTCTTCTCGCGGTCAATATCAACATGGTCGCCTTCTCGGCGTTCCTGAACGATATCACTGGCCAGGTCTTTGCCCTGTTCATCCTGACCGTCGCGGCTGCGGAAGCGGCCATCGGACTTGCAATTCTCGTCGTCTTCTACCGCAACCGCGGCTCGATCGCTGTTGAAGACGTCAACATGATGAAGGGCTGATTGGGCTATGGATACCATCATCAAGGCTATCGTCTTCCTGCCTTTGATCGGCTTTCTGATCGCCGGCCTCTTCGGTAATTCGATCGGCGCCAAGGCATCGGAGTTTGTCACCAGCGGTCTGATGATCATCGCTGCTGCGCTCTCCTGGTACGTCTTCTTCGACGTGGCCATGGGGCACCAGGAAATGATCAAGGTTTCGGTGCTGCGCTGGATCCAGTCCGGCAGCTTCGATGTCGAATGGGCGTTCCGCGTCGATACGCTGACGTCCGTCATGTTCGTAGTCGTCAACACGGTGTCGACGCTCGTGCATGTCTATTCGATCGGCTACATGCACCACGATCCGCATCGTCCGCGCTTCTTTGCCTATCTGTCGCTCTTCACCTTCGCGATGCTCATGCTCATCACGTCGGACAACCTGCTGCAGATGTTCTTCGGCTGGGAAGGCGTGGGTCTGGCGTCCTACCTGCTCATCGGTTTCTGGTACAAGAAGCCGTCGGCCAATGCTGCGGCGATGAAGGCCTTCATCGTCAACCGCGTCGGCGACTTCGGCTTCTCGCTCGGCATCTTCCTCGTCTTCGTGCTGTTCGGTTCGATCAGCTTCGAGACGATCTTCGCTGCCGCCAAGACCTATCTGCCGGCTGAAGGTGCAGCAGCAGGGGAGGCGGTCGTCACCCTGTTCGGCATGCATCTCGACAAGGCTGACGCCGTTACTGCCGCGTGCCTGTTGCTCTTCATGGGTGCCATGGGCAAGTCGGCGCAGTTCCTGCTGCACACTTGGCTTCCGGACGCCATGGAAGGCCCGACCCCGGTTTCGGCTCTTATCCATGCGGCAACCATGGTTACCGCCGGCGTCTTCCTCGTTGCACGCATGTCGCCGCTGTTCGAACTGTCGCCGGATGCGCTGACCGTCGTCACCATCATCGGTGCGATCACCGCCTTCTTCGCGGCGACCGTCGGCCTCGTCCAGAACGACATCAAGCGCGTCATCGCCTATTCGACCTGCTCGCAGCTCGGCTACATGTTCGTGGCGCTCGGCGTCGGCGCCTATGGCGCGGCCATCTTCCACCTGTTCACGCACGCCTTCTTCAAGGCTCTCCTGTTCTTGGGTGCCGGTTCGGTCATCCACGCCGTCGATGGCGAGCAGGACATGCGTTACATGGGTGGTCTCAGGAAGCACATTCCGGTTACCTACTGGATGATGTTCATCGGCACGATCGCACTGACCGGCGTCGGCATCCCCGGTACGATCATCGGTACCGCGGGCTTCTTCTCGAAGGACGCGATCATCGAATCCGCCTATGCCGCGCATAGCTCGGTTTCCGGCTTTGCCTTCGCGTTGCTGGTCGTCGCTGCGCTCTTCACCAGCTTCTACTCCTGGCGTCTGGCCTTCATGACGTTCCACGGCAAGCCGCGCGCTTCCTCGGATGTCATGCATCACGTCCACGAATCGCCGCAGGTCATGCTGGTGCCGCTCTACATTCTTGGTGTTGGTGCGCTCGTCGCCGGCTTCCTCTTCCACGACTACTTCTTCGGCCATCACTATGCCGAGTTCTGGAAGGGCGCGCTGTTCACATCGGCTGAGAACGAAATCCTCGAGACCTACCACGATGTTCCGAAGTGGGTTAAGTGGAGCCCGTTCTGCGCCATGGCGCTTGGCCTCTTCACCGCCTGGTACATGTATATCCGCCGGCCGGAACTGCCGAAGTATCTGGCAGAACAGCATCGCGGCCTCTACCAGTTCCTCTTGAACAAGTGGTACTTCGACGAGCTCTACGACTTCCTGTTCGTGCGCTCGGCCAAGTGGCTCGGCACCTTCCTGTGGAAGGAAGGCGACGGTCGCGTGATCGATGGCTACGGCCCGAACGGCATTGCCGCTCGCGTGCTCAACGTCACTGACCGCGTTGTCCGCCTGCAGACTGGTTACCTCTATCACTACGCGTTTGCGATGCTCATCGGCATTGCCGCGCTTGTTACTTGGATGATGTTCAGGAGTTCCTTCTGATGACCGATTGGCCCGTACTTTCCGCGGTCACCTTCATGCCGCTCGTCGGCGTTCTGCTTCTCTTGCTTGTCAGGGAAGACAGCGCCTACGGCCGCCGGAATATCCTGAACGTTTCGCTGCTGACGACGATCTTCACCTTCGCGGTGTCGGTCTACATCTGGTACCAGTTCGATGCCTCGAACCCCGGCTTCCAGATGATCGAGAAGCATGAGTGGCTCGGCACCGGCATTTCCTACCATCTGGGTATCGATGGCATCTCGATGCTGTTCGTCGTGCTCTCGGCCTTCCTCATGCCGTTCTGCGTGCTCGCAAGCTGGCTGTCGATCGAGAAACGGCTCAAGGAATACATGATCGCGTTCCTGGTCCTGGAAACGTTCATGATCGGCGTCTTCGTGTCGCTCGATATCGTGCTGTTCTACGTGTTCTTCGAAGCCGGCCTGATCCCGATGTTCCTCATCATCGGCGTCTGGGGCGGCAAGGACCGCGTTTACGCCAGCTACAAGTTCTTCCTCTATACGCTGCTCGGCTCGGTGCTGATGCTGCTTGCGATCATGGCGATGTACTGGCAGGCCGGTACGACCGACATCACGCAGTTGCTCGCCTATAACTTCCCGCGCCAGATGCAGACCTGGCTTTGGCTCGCCTTCTTCGCATCCTTTGCGGTGAAGATGCCGATGTGGCCGGTCCACACCTGGCTTCCCGACGCGCACGTTCAGGCGCCGACTGCAGGCTCGGTCATCCTGGCCGGCGTGCTCCTGAAGCTCGGTGGTTACGGCTTCTTGCGCTTCTCGCTGCCGATGTTCCCGTTGGCATCCGACTACTTCCAGCCGTTCGTCTTCACGCTCTCGGTCGTCGCCATCATCTACACCTCGCTGGTGGCGCTGATGCAGACCGACATCAAGAAGCTGATCGCCTATTCGTCGGTGGCACACATGGGCTACGTGACAATGGGTATCTTTGCTGCCAACGTTCAGGGCGTTCAGGGTGCGATCTTCCAGATGCTGTCGCACGGCATCGTCTCGGGCGCGCTCTTCCTTTGCGTCGGCGTTGTCTACGATCGTCTGCACACCCGCGAAATCTCCGCCTATGGCGGTCTCGTCAACAACATGCCGAAATATGCCGTCGCCTTCATGGTGTTCACCATGGCGAACGTCGGCCTGCCGGGCACATCCAGCTTCGTGGGTGAAGTGCTGACCCTGGTTGGCGCCTTCCGTGCCAACACGTGGGTTGCGCTCTTTGCCACCTCCGGCGTGATCCTGTCGGCGGCTTACGCGCTCTGGCTCTATCGCCGGGTCGTGTTCGGTGCCTTGGAAAAGGAAAGCCTGAAGGCGTTGCTCGACCTGTCGCCGCGCGAAAAGGCGATCCTTTATCCGCTGGTGATCCTGACGATCTTCTTCGGCGTCTACCCGGCACCGATCTTCGATGCGACCGCGGCCTCCGTGGATCTGCTCGTCAACAACTACTCCGCAGCCCTGCAGGCAGCGCAAAACGTTGCGCTTTCGGTGCAATGACCACAGGACGTGATTGGACATGACTGCTGAAACCCTCCTTGCAAGCCTGCAACTCTCGATCCCCGAGCTGATCCTCGCGGTCGGCGCGATGGCATTGCTGATGATTGGCGTGTTTTCCGGCGAGAAGTCGGCGTCGACGGTCACCGGTCTTGCGGTTGCCGTTCTGATCATCGCCGGCCTCTGGCTCGTTCTGAAGACTGGTGAAGGCGAAGCCTATGGCGGCGCCTTCCTGTCGGATCCCTTCGCCAAGTTCATGAAGGTTCTTGCCCTGATCGGCTCCATCACCGCCCTGGTGATGACGGTCGGCCATGCGCGCTCTGCCCAGATCGACCGTTTCGAGTTTCCGGTGCTCCTGGTGCTGGCAACGCTTGGCATGCTCCTGATGATCTCGGCCAACGACCTGATGTCGCTCTACCTGTCGTTGGAACTGCAGTCGCTGGCCCTTTATGTCGTCGCCGCCATCAACCGCGATAGCGTGCGCTCGACGGAAGCCGGCCTGAAGTACTTTGTCCTTGGTGCGCTTTCTTCGGGCATGCTGCTCTACGGCATGTCGCTGATCTACGGCTTCACCGGCCACACAGGCTTTACCCAGATCGCGGCTGCGCTGACGGCTGAAGGCCGCTCGCTTGGCCTGATCTTCGGTCTGGTCTTCGTGCTCGCCGGCCTTGCCTTCAAGATCTCGGCCGTGCCGTTCCACATGTGGACACCTGACGTTTACGAAGGGGCGCCGACGCCAGTCACCGCCTTCTTCGCGGCCGCGCCGAAGGTCGCCGCCATGGCCATCCTCGTTCGCATCGTCATCAACGCCTTCGAGCCTGTCGTAGCAGACTGGCAGCAGATCATCGTCTTCATCTCGATCGCATCGATGCTGCTCGGTGCCTTCGCGGCGATCGGCCAGAAGAACATCAAGCGCCTGATGGCCTATTCCTCGATCGGCCACATGGGCTACGCGCTGGTCGGCCTTGCCGCCGGCTCAATGGCTGGTGTTCGCGGCGTGCTGCTCTACATGCTCATCTACATGGTCATGACGCTCGGCACCTTCGCCTGCATCCTGGCGATGCGCCGCAAGGAAGGCGAAAACGTTGAGAACGTCGACGATCTCGCCGGTCTGTCGCAGACCAACCCCTTCATGGCGACCGTGCTGACCGTCCTGATGTTCTCGCTCGCCGGCATCCCGCCGATGGCAGGCTTCTTCGGGAAGTACTTCGTCTTCATGGCGGCCATCGAAGCCCAGCTCTATGCGCTCGCCATCATCGGCGTTCTCGCATCGGTTGTCGGCGCCTACTACTACCTGCGCGTCATCAAGGTGATGTGGTTCGACGATGCCAAGGGCGAGTTCGCCCGCACCGCCGGCGAACTGCGGCTGGTCTTCGGTCTCTCGGGCCTGTTCGTTCTCGGATACGTCCTGATCGGCGGCCCGCTCGGAAACGCCGCTGAAGTCGCGGCGCGGACCTTCTTTTGATCGCCTTTGAAAGCGGCGGCCGGATCTCGCTCGACGACTTCCGGCACGTCGCTCTCGATGCAGTCGGGTCGACCAACAGCGAATGCCTGGCGCGTGCGCGCCAGGGTGACCTGGGCAATCTCTGGGTCACGGCCATCAGGCAGACCGGCGGGCGCGGGCGTCGCGGCCGGGCATGGTTCTCCGAACCGGGCAATCTCTACGCTTCGCTTCTCCTCATTGAGCCGGCTCCGGTCGAGCAACTGCATTCGCTACCGCTTGCTGTCGCCGTCGCCGTTCACAGGGCAATCCGCCAGGTAATGCCGCCGGGTTCGGCGCCGGTGGAGATCAAGTGGCCGAACGACATCCTGATCGACGGCAAGAAGACCTGCGGTATCCTGCTTGAAGGCGAAAGCCTGCCGGACGGGCGCCGGGCGCTGGTCATCGGTTGCGGCATCAACATCGCGGTCCAGCCGGATGAAGGGCTCTATCCCGTGACGTCGCTGGCCAACGAAGGAGCGTCGGTTTCGCCCGACGAACTGTTTGCGCGCCTGTTCCTGACGATGGCGGAGACCCTGCAGGTTTGGGATCGGGGCGCCGGTATCGCCACGACGATCGAACAATGGCGGGCAGCAGCCCGCGGCATCGGCGAAACGATAACCGTGAACCTGCCGGACCGGTCGCTTTCAGGGCGCTTTGCCGGTATTGATGAGGCCGGACGGCTGGTGCTCGACACCGGCAACGGCATGACGCAGGCGATTGCCGCCGGCGACGTATTTTTCGGATAAATTTGGAACAGGGGCGCAACACGACATGGCGCAAGAAGAAGAATTGGTGTTCTTGCCGCTCGGCGGCGTCGGCGAAATCGGCATGAACCTCGGCCTTTATGGCTACGGGCGGCCGGGAAGCCGCCAGTGGATCATGGTCGATTGCGGTGTGACGTTTCCGGGGCCCGATCTTCCGGGCGTCGACCTCGTTCTCCCCGATATCGGCTTCCTTGCCGAGGAACGTCGCAATCTCAAGGGCATCATCATCACGCATGCCCACGAAGACCACTATGGCGGCCTGAACGACCTGTGGCCGGGGCTGAACGTTCCGGTCTACGCCTCGCCGTTCACGGCGGGCATGCTGGAAGCCAAGCGCGATTTCGAGAAGAGCCGGGGCGAAATCCCTGTCACCATCTTCAAGCAGGGCGACCGTATCAATGTCGGCCCCTTCGAGATCGAGGCCGTCGGCGTCAACCATTCGATCCCTGAGCCGATGTCGCTGATCATCCGCACGCCGGCGGGCACCGTGGTTCATACCGGTGACTGGAAGATCGATCTGCATCCGTCGCTTGGGCCGCTGACCGACGAGGCGCGGTTCCGCCAGATCGGCGATGAAGGAGTGCTTGCGCTCGTCTGCGATTCCACCAACGCGATGCGCGACGGTGTTTCGCCATCAGAGCAGGAGGTTTCCGAAAGCCTGACGAAGATCATTGCCAGTGCCGAGGGTCGGGTGGCGATCACGACGTTCTCCTCGAATGTCGGGCGCATCCGCTCGATCGCTGAAGCGGCCGAAGAGGCGGGCAGGGATGTGCTCCTGCTCGGCAGTTCGATGAAGCGGGTCGTCGCCGTCGCTACGGACCTTGGGCTGATGGAAGGCATCAAGCCCTTCCTCGCCGAAGACGAGTTCGGCTACGTGCCGCGTGATAAGGTCGTTGTGATCCTCACCGGCAGCCAGGGCGAGCCGCGGGCAGCCCTTGCCAAGATCGCCCGCGACGAGATGCGCAATGTCGCCTTCTCGGCAGGCGACACGGTCGTGTTTTCCTCACGCACGATCCCGGGCAACGAAAAGGCGATTAACGACATCAAGAACGGCCTCGTCGAACAGGGCATCCACATCATCACCGACAGCGAAGCGTTGGTGCACGTGTCCGGCCACCCGCGTCGCACCGAGCTGCAGCAGATGTACCAGTGGCTGCGGCCGCAGATCCTTGTGCCTGTTCATGGCGAGGCGGCGCATCTGACGGCGCACGGCGAGCTGGGTCGCCAGTCCGGCATCGCCAGCGTTCCGCGTCTTCGGAACGGCGAAATGCTGCGTCTTGCGCCAGGTCCCGCCGAAGTGATTGACGAAGCGCCCCACGGCCGCATCTACAAGGATGGCAGCCTCATCGGCGACTTCGAGGAGATGGGCATCGGCGAACGCCGGAAGCTCTCCTTCGCCGGCCATGTCGCCGTCAACGTCGTTCTCGACAGCCGCTACGATTTCCTGGGCGACCCGGATATCGTCGCGATCGGCTTGCCGGAGTTCGACGACGAGGGTGAGGACATGGAGGACACGCTCTATGACGCCATTCTCGGCGCCGTCGAGAGCATCCCGCGGGCCAAGCGCAAGGATCTGGCGATGCTGCAGGAGGCGGTCCGCCGCGCCGTGCGCAGCACCGCCAACCAGATCTGGGGCAAGAAGCCGATCGTCACGGTGTTTGTCACCAAAGTCTGATTGGCTCGTCGCGCGCAACCTTGTAAGCGAAGCCGGACGTCAAAGCGGGAGATCGCCATGCTTGGAAGAGTGAACCACATCGCCATCGCCGTGCCGGATCTTCACGCGGCCGCCGAAAGCTATCGCTCGACGCTCGGCGCCTCCGTCACCGAGCCGCAGGCTTTGCCAGAACACGGCGTCACTGTCGTGTTCGTTACGCTTGCCAACACCAAGGTCGAACTGCTCGAGCCGCTCGGCGAGGGCTCGCCGATAGCGACCTTCCTGGCGAAGAGCCCTTCGGGTGGGATGCATCACATCTGCTACGAGGTGGAGAACATCCTGTCGGCGCGCGACGCGTTGCGCGCCGCCGGAGCGCGGGTGCTGGGGGATGGCGAGCCGAAGATCGGCGCGCACGGCAAGCCGGTGCTCTTCCTGCATCCCAAGGATTTTCAGGGTACGCTGATCGAGCTCGAAGAGGTGTGACAGTTGATCGCGCGATGACGGTTTGTGCGATCGGGCCGGCGGCGCTATAAGGCGGACGGAATGTCGCGGAAGTCGCGGCGAATACGGGGCTGCCCACCGTCTTGCCGATCGCCTTCACCGGGAGCTTGAAATGCCGCTTTTTTCGACCTTTGCCATCTACTTCATCATCTGGTGGGTTACGCTCTTTGCCGTGCTGCCCTTAGGCGTGCGCACCCAAGCGGAAGAAAACAGCGTCGTTCCGGGGAGTGTCGAGAGCGCGCCGGCGAAGTTCAACGCCAAGCGGGTCGTGCTTCTGACGACCATAATTGCGGCCGTCATTCAACTCGCCTGGTATATCCTGTCCGTCAGGCTGGGCTACGGCATCGATTCCATTCCGCGTTTCTACCCAAAATTCTATTGATAAGTTCATCGCCGCCGCCACCCGAGGGCGATCGTTCTCGTTGCGACAAATTCTCTGCGATCTGTTGAGCGCATCCATGCCTTGACGGCGCCGTCGCGCATGCCTGCGGAGAAGACCCGGGCAATTATAGGATTGACCGCCGTGAAATTGACATAGTTCAATTTTGCAAGGTGCTTCGCGGGGATGCCGCTTGCTGAAAAGCAAAAAAAAACAAGGCTAAAAGCCTTGTTTTTCAAGTTTCGCGTGATCTTTAATCCGTTTCCGGCGGCAGCGACGAAGCGCGCCTAAGATCTTATCCTCCCAAGACTTGACCGCGAAAGTCGGCAAGAATTTAATCTTCATGCCTGTTTTGTGAGCCGAAACTAGCCCAAACATTGGGCTCTGTCATCCTGTTTTTTTGCATTTTTGCTACAGTCGGGTAAAATATTCCCGTTGACAATTACTGTCGTAATCTTGTTACTAGCGTGCTCTTTTGACGCAGGATCGGCGTCGCATTCCCCCTGAAAATCCGTGGATGCTTTCTCTGCCCGTGACAACGGAGAGCAGGGTTTTCTTCCGCCTGCGAAGCAGCTATGAACGCAAGGCTCGTAAAGGTTCCTGCCGGCTGCGCCGGTGATGGAAAATGGAGAGTCCGACCCGAGAAGCAGCGGTCGCCTTTATCAATCAAAAGGTGAAGCCGGCATCTCGCTCAACGTCATTTCGCCCGAATCCGCCGATAGTGCGACGTTCATCAAGTTCTGGAACCCGTCATGCGCCTGTCCCGCTTTTTCATGCCCATCCTCAAGGAAAATCCTAAGGAAGCGGAAATCGTTTCCCACCGTCTCATGCTCCGCACGGG
The DNA here is from genome assembly GCF_014852425.1 of Ensifer sp. ENS09. Taxonomy (NCBI): domain Bacteria; kingdom Pseudomonadati; phylum Pseudomonadota; class Alphaproteobacteria; order Hyphomicrobiales; family Rhizobiaceae; genus Ensifer; species Ensifer sp. ENS09. The sequence continues at coordinate 81,721 of NZ_JACVBP010000002.1, read as the reverse complement.
CATGGTCCGGCAGCAATCCTCGGGCATCTATACCTGGCTGCCACTCGGCAAGCGGGTTCTCGACAAGGTCAATGCGGTCATCCGCGAAGAGCAGAACCGCTCCGGCGCGATCGAGCTTCTGATGCCGACCCTCCAGTCTGCCGAGCTGTGGCAGGAGAGCGGGCGCTACGACGCCTATGGCAAGGAGATGCTGCGCATCAAGGACCGCCAGGACCGGCCGATGCTTTACGGTCCGACGAACGAGGAAATGATCACGGACGTCTTCCGTTCCTACGTGAAGTCCTACCGCGATCTGCCGCTCAACCTCTATCATATCCAGCTGAAGTTCCGTGACGAGATCCGTCCGCGCTTCGGCACCATGCGCTCGCGCGAATTCCTGATGAAGGATGCCTATTCCTTCGATCTCGATCGGGAAGGGGCCGAGCACGCCTATAACCGCATGTTCGCCGCTTACCTGCGCACCTTCGCGCGCATGGGCCTTCGCGCCATTCCGATGCGTGCCGATACCGGCCCGATCGGCGGCAACCTCAGCCACGAATTCATCATTCTCGCCGACACCGGCGAATCCGAAGTGTTCTGCCATAAGGACTTCCTCGGCTTCGACATTCCGGGCGAAGACACGAATTTCGATGACGTCGCCGGCCTGAAGACGATCTTCGACAAGTGGACCTCGCGTTATGCGGCCACGTCGGAAATGCACGACGAGGCGGCCTTCAACGCTGTGGCCGAAGGCGACCGTCTGTCGGCCCGCGGCATCGAAGTCGGTCACATCTTCTATTTCGGCACCAAGTACTCCGAAGCCATGGGCGCCAAGGTGCTCGGCCCCGACGGCAAGGAGCACGCTGTGCACATGGGCTCCTACGGCATCGGCCCGACCCGCCTGGTGCCGGCGATCATCGAAGCTTCGCATGACGACAACGGCATCATCTGGCCGAAGTCGATCGCGCCGTTCGATGCCGTGATCATCAACATGAAAGCTGGCGACGCCGCTTGCGACGGTGCCTGCGAGACGCTCTACTCGAAACTCGGGAATGCCGGATTCGACGTGCTTCTCGACGACCGCGACGACCGCGCTGGTGCCAAGTTCGCAACGGCCGATCTGATCGGCGTGCCGGTTCAGGTGATCGTCGGACCGCGCTCGATTGCCAATGGTGAAATCGAGCTCAAGGATCGCAAGACCGGCGAGCGCGAGACGCTGACCGTCGAGGCTGCGATCAACAAGCTGATCGCAACGAAGTGATGAGGCAAGGGAAGGCAGGATGACCGCCGTGGTGCAAGATCGGGTGCAGGCCGCAACGCAGCCTGAAAAGTCCTCCAGCCGACCCTTCTCCGCCTTCGAGCGCATGGTGGCGTGGCGTTACCTGCGCTCCAGGCGCAAGGAAGCTTTCATCTCCGTCATCGCCGGCTTCTCCTTCATCGGCATCATGCTCGGCGTTGCAACGCTGATCATCGTCATGGCCGTCATGAACGGCTTTCGCACCGAGCTCATCTCCCGCATTCTCGGCATCAACGGCCACATGATCGTCCAGCCGATCGACGGTCCGCTCGACAACTACGCTGACCTCGCGACGAAGTTCTCGGGCGTCAAGGGCGTCACCATGGCGATCCCGATGGTCGAGGGGCAGGTTCTGGCGCAAGGTGTGGGCGACAGCTCGACCGGCGCCCTGGTGCGCGGTATCCGCGCCGACGACCTGAGCAAGATGAAGTCGGTTTCCGACCATATCCAGTCCGGCGATCTCGTCGGCTTTGCCTCCGGCACAGGTGTGGCGATCGGATCGCGCATGGCCGAGCAGCTCGGCATTCAGGTTGGCGGCACGATCACGCTGACCTCGCCCAATGGCGACGTGACGCCACTTGGCATGAACCCGCGCGTCAAGGCCTACACCGTCTCGGCGATCTACGAGATCGGCATGTCGGAATATGACGCGACGATCCTCTTCATGCCGCTCGAGGAAGCGCAGCTGTTCTTCAACGCCGAGGGACTGGTCCAGTCGATCGAGATCTTCGTCGAACATCCTGACGTCGTCGAGGAACTGCGCCAGCCGATCGAGGATGCGGCCGGCCGGCAGATCTTCATCACCGACTGGCGCGACCGCAACAAGACCTTCTTCTCCGCGCTCCAGGTGGAACGCAACGTGATGTTCATGATCCTGACGCTGATCGTGCTGGTCGCGGCGCTCAACATCATCTCCGGCCTGATCATGCTGGTGAAGGACAAGGGCAGCGATATCGCGATCCTGAGAACAATGGGCGCGACCTCGGGCTCGGTGATGCGCATCTTCTTCATGACGGGTGCTGCAATCGGTGTTGCCGGAACGGTCGCGGGCGTGGCGCTCGGCGTCGTCGTCTGCCTCAACATCGAATCCATACGGCAGTTCTTTTCCTGGATTTCGGGAACGACGCTCTTCAGCCCTGAGCTTTATTTCCTCAGCCAGTTGCCGGCCGACATGAACGCCCATGAGACCGCGCTTGTCATCGTCATGGCGCTGACCCTTTCCTTCCTCGCCACGATCTTTCCGGCCTGGCGCGCCTCGCGCCTCGATCCGGTGCAGGCCCTGCGTTACGAATGACAAGGACGACACTTGAATGAATGCGCGTGTGGCACTGCAACTCTCCGGCGTCGAACGGCACTACGGGGAAGGTGAGACCTTTCTGTCCATCCTCAAGGGCGCGGATTTCACCCTGAGAAGCGGCGAGACCGTCGCGCTGGTCGCACCTTCGGGAACCGGCAAGTCGACGCTGCTGCATGTCGCGGGCCTGTTGGAACGCCCTGATGCCGGCGAGGTGTTGGTCAACGGGGTGTCCTGCGGCGGGCTTAACGACGACCGGCGCACGGCGATCCGTCGCAACGAGATCGGTTTCGTCTACCAGTTCCACCATTTGCTCCCTGAGTTCACGGCACTTGAAAACATCATGATGCCGCAGCTGATCGGGGGATTGCCAAAGAAGGAAGCCGCGGAACGGGCCAAGGCTCTGCTCGATTATATGCGCATCGGCCACCGTGCCGAACATCGTCCGGCGGAGCTTTCGGGCGGCGAACAACAGCGCGTCGCAATCGCGCGTGCCGTCGCCAACGCGCCGCTCGTGCTGCTTGCCGATGAGCCGACGGGCAATCTCGACCCAGAAACCGCCGGTTATGTCTTCGAAGCGCTGGAAGCGCTCGCCCGCCAGTCAGGGCTCGCGGCCTTGATCGCCACGCACAATCATGAGCTCGCCGGGCTGATGGATCGCCGCGTGACGATCGAGGACGGCAAGGTCGTGGAGATGGCCTGATGGTCTGGCGGCGTGCACGCCGCCTTCCGGGGCCTGCCGCTCGCCAGTCACTTGCGGGAAACCACTGTTCCGTTGAAATGCCACGTGCGCTTTCCCACGTGGCTGTTCCTCAGCCAGTCCGCTGCCAGCAGTCGCCCGGCACCGCTATGGTGCAGGCGGAAGAGATGAAACCGTCCCTGATCCCGCTGCACATGGCGGGTCTCGACGTCATCGCCGCGCAATCTAGTCGGCGATACCTCTTGCGAGCGGGCGCTGTGCCGGTTCACGTGATCGTTGGTTCGCGTTCGATTGCCAATGGCGAGGTCGAAATAGAGGACCACGAGACGCTGACCGTCGAGGCTGCGATCGACAAGCTGATCGCGGCGAAGTGATGAGGCAAGGGAAGGCAGGATGACCGCCGTGGTGCAAGATCAGGTGCAGGCCGCAACGCAGCCTGAAAAGTCCTCCAGCCGACCCTTCTCCGCCTTCGAGCGCATGGTGGCGTGGCGTTACCTGCGCTCCAGGCGCAAGGAAGCTTTCATCTCCGTCATCGCCGGCCTCTCCTTCATCGGCATCATGCTCGGCGTTGCAACGCTGATCATCGTGATGGCCGTGATGAACGGCTTTCGCACGGAGCTCATCGCCCGCATTCTCGGCATCAACGGCCATATGATCGTTCAGCCGATCGATGGCCCGCTGAACAACTATCCGGAACTGGCGACGAAGTTTTCGGGCGTCAAGGGTGTCACAATGGCGATCCCGATGCTCGAGGGGCAGGTTCTGGCTAAGGGCGTCGGAGACAGTTCGACGGGTGCTCTGGTACGCGGTATCCGCGCCGACGACTTGAGCAAGATGAAGTCGGTTTCCGACCATATCCAGTCCGGCGATCTCGCCGGCTTTGCCGCCGGCACAGGTGTCGCGATCGGTTCGCGCATGGCCGAGCAGCTCGGCATTCAGGTCGGCGGCACGATCACGCTGACCTCGCCCAATGGCGACGTTACGCCGCTCGGCATGAACCCGCGCGTCAAGGCCTACACCGTCTCGGCGATCTACGAGATCGGCATGTCGGAGTATGACGCGACGATCCTCTTCATGCCGCTTGAGGAAGCGCAGCTGTTCTTCAACGCCGAAGGACTGGTCCAGTCGATCGAGATCTTCGTCGAGCGTCCTGAAGCCATCGACGAGCTGCGCCAGCCGATCGAGGATGCGGCCGGCCGGCAGATCTTCATCACCGACTGGCGCGACCGCAACAGGACCTTCCTCTCGACGCTCGAGGTCCAGAGCAACGTGATGTTCATGATCCTGTCGTTGATCGTTCTGGTCGCGGCGCTCAACATCATCTCCGGCCTGATCATGCTGGTGAAGGACAAGGGCAGCGATATCGCGATCCTGAGAACAATGGGCGCAACCTCAGGCGCGGTGATGCGCATTTTCTTCATGACGGGTGCTGCAATCGGTGTCGCCGGAACGGTCGCGGGCGTGGCGCTCGGCGTCGTCGTCTGCCTCAACATCGAATCCATACGGCAGTTCTTTTCCTGGATCTCCGGGACGACGATATTCAGCCCGGAACTCTATTTCTTGAACCAGCTTCCGGCCGACATGAACGCCCATGAGACCGCGCTTGTCATCGTCATGGCGCTGACCCTTTCCTTCCTCGCCACGATCTTTCCGGCCTGGCGCGCCTCGCGCCTCGATCCGGTGCAGGCTTTGCGTTACGATTGACCCGACCCCACGACCGACAACGGTATCTCTTGAATGACCGCGCGCTTGCGACGAGCGAGCACCACCGTCACAAGCGCTTCCACCGCACAGCGCGCCGAAAGCGCGCCGCGATCTTTCCGCGTCGCAGACCGTTGCTCGCTCCCGCGCCACATGCTGTAGGGTCTTGCCCTATGGCCTGATCAGGCCGCCGCGATAGTCGAGCTCATAGGCTTCCTCGCCATCGACGAAGATGACCTCGTGCCCGGAAAAATGAGCGGTATCGCCGCGGCTGTTGTCGATATAGTAGCCATGGGCATGCCGGAACTCCGTGCCGCCGAGGAAATGCCGCTTGTCGCGGTACATCGCCTGAAGTGCCGCCTTGATGACGACGCCTGCCTTTTCGCCGTTGATGAGGTCAGGACGGATGATCCGGCCGAAGTAGTTCATTGCCCACTGCGGCCGATCATCCTGCCAAACGGTCTCCTGGCCTGCGAAATCGGTCCCGCCGAAATAGCTGTCGACGTAGCGCCAGCGATCCCGTTCATAGCCGATATCGCGGGAACCCGGGCGTGACGACGAGCGCCGCCCGCCGCCGCCGACATAGGTGTTTGATTTCGCTTCGACGATGAATTCTTTGAGTGGTTCGAGCGCGGCCATGATTGTTCCTCATACGTTCGCGCAAGAGGATGCAGCGATCCGTCGAGGTTGTAAAGAACGAATAGGGAACATTCAGCCAATTATTGCAGGCCGCAAGCCTTCTGCCCGCGATCGTCGGTCCAGTCCTTGAGGAGGACGAGCTCGCCCTTGGTTTCGACTGGCTTGTCGTTGGATTTGCCCTTGCCAGTCAGCACATTGAGGTCGCATTGCGCGGTGTTATCGGGATCGAGCGTATCGTAGGACGAGTAGGTGTAGCCCGCCACGACGAAGTCGAAGTTGCGATAGGCGACCGTCAGCTTCTGTTCCCAGCGGTCACGCCCGATGGCATCGTTGTGACTGGTGATGAGCAGCGAGCCGCTCGGCAGCGCTTCGATCGAGGGCGCTTGGCCGACGAGTTCGAACTGACCCCAGACCTTGTTCGGAATGGCCGATTTCAATGCCAGCGCGCCGTTGTCGCCGGTGAGGTAGAGAAGGACGCCGTTGTCCTCGTCGCTGCCTTCGGCCGGTCGCACGATCAGCGCGAGATCGGAAGAACCGTCCTTGTCCCAGTCGCCGGTCGCCGCAGAGACGATACGGGCGGGGTCGATTGCGTCGGCCGCCGAGGCAACGGCAGGAAGTAGCAGTAGCAGCGAGGGGAGAATCAGGCGTGCAAGCATGTCGGAGCGCTCCGCGTGGTTGTTCCCCTTGATATGCGGGCGCGGCACTTTCCTCAAGCGGCTTGCCCGCCGGTTAACCTGCATTCACGCGCCGTATTAACCATCGTGAACAGAACGCCTGTGTATTGCTTGACGCGTGAACAAAAATGGAACAAAGTAAAAACATAACGGAAAAGGAGCCATGTTATGACTGATTTTGTTCGTGACCTCGCCGCCTTCGCGTCGATGAGCCTGTTCATCGCAAGCATCTCTTTCATCGCGCTCGGCCTCTGAAGGCGGGCGTCGATATTTTCTCTCAAGCACCTCCGCAAAGCGCCTCATCCCCATTGAATAAGGGGGACGACATGCCAGGGGAATCTGGACATGGCGGGTGATAAACGGGATATCCTTCCGAGTGGACAGGAATCAGGGTGCGACAATGGCAGACGACAGCAAGGCAGCATCGAGTGAGGCGCTCGGCACGGATCCGCAATTCGTGCATCTGCGCGTCCACTCTGCCTTCTCCTTGCTCGAAGGCGCCCTGCCGCTGAAGAAGGTCATCGGCAAGGCGGTCGCCGATAACCAGCCGGCGATCGGGATCGCCGACACCAACAATCTTTTCGCAGCGCTGGAATTCTCGCAGAAGGCAGCCGGTGACGGGCTGCAGCCGATCACCGGCTGCCAGCTGTCAATTGACATGGAAGACGAGACCGAGGGGGATCGACGCGGCCATGGGCACCAGCTTGCCAAGCTGCCGTCGATCGTGCTCATCGCGGCGACCGATGACGGCTATACGCGCCTCGTCGATCTCGTCAGCCGCGCCTATCTCAGCGGCGAGGGCAGCCAGGCGACGCGCATCACCCGCTCCTGGCTTGCCGAGTGCGGCACCGAAGGCCTGATTGCGCTGACCGGCGCATCCGGCGGTCCGGTGGATGTCGCCATGAAGACGAGCTCGACGGCGCTCGCCGAAGCGCGCCTCGAAGCCCTGCATGACCTCTTCGGCGATCGGCTCTATATCGAGCTGCAGCGGCATGGTGGCTACGACCGGCGGCACGAAAGCCGGATGATCGAGCTTGCCTACAAGTTCGACATTCCGCTTGTCGCCACCAACGAGGCCTTCTTCCCGTCGCCTTCCGACTACGAGGCGCATGACGCCCTGATGGCGGTCGCGCACAATGCCATGGTTTCGGACGACAGCCGCTTCCGCCTGACGCCGGACCATTATCTCAAGAGCCGCAAGGAAATGGCGGCGCTGTTTGCTGACCTGCCCGAGGCGCTGGAAAACACGCTCGAGATCGCCCGGCGCTGCTCCTTCATGCTGAAGACCCGTGGGCCGATCCTGCCGCGCTTTACCGGCGCGACGGCGGATCCGGAGGAGGCCGAGCGCGCCGAGTCGGACGAGTTGCGTCGCCAGGCGGAGGAGGGCCTCGAAGATCGCCTCGCGAGGCTCGGCATGGCGCCCGGCTACACCCAAGAGGAATACCGCGAGCGCCTGGCCTTCGAACTCAGCGTCATCGAGCGCATGAAGTTCCCCGGCTACTTCCTGATCGTTGCCGACTTCATAAAATGGGCCAAGCAGCACGACATCCCTGTCGGGCCGGGCCGCGGCTCGGGCGCCGGCTCGCTCGTCGCCTATGCGCTGACGATTACCGACGTCGATCCGATGCGCTTCTCGCTGCTGTTCGAACGCTTCCTCAATCCCGAGCGCGTCTCGATGCCCGACTTCGACATCGACTTCTGCCAGGACCGGCGCGAAGAGGTGATCCGCTACGTGCAGCGCAAATATGGCCGCGAGCAGGTGGCGCAGATCATCACCTTCGGTTCGCTGCAGGCGCGTGCCGCCTTGCGCGACGTCGGCCGCGTGCTGGAAATGCCCTATGGGCAGGTCGACAAGATCTGCAAGCTGGTGCCCAACAACCCGGCCAACCCGACGCCGCTTTCCAAGGCGATCGAGGAAGAGCCGCGCCTGCAGGAAGAGGCCGAGAAGGAGCCGGTGGTCGCCCGCCTGCTCGATATCGCCCAGAAGATCGAGGGCCTCTACCGCCACGCCTCGACCCACGCCGCCGGCATCGTGATCGGCGACCGGCCGCTGTCGCAGCTGGTGCCGATGTATCGCGATCCGCGTTCCGACATGCCGGTCACCCAGTTCAACATGAAGTGGGTCGAGCAGGCCGGTCTCGTCAAGTTCGACTTCCTCGGCCTGAAGACGCTGACCGTCCTGAAGGTCGCCGTCGATTTCGTGAAGCAGCGCGGCATCGAGGTCGATCTGGCGAGCATCCCGCTCGACGATCCGAAGACCTACGAGATGCTGTCGCGCGGCGAAACGGTCGGTGTGTTCCAGGTGGAAAGTGCCGGCATGCGCAAGGCGCTGATCGGTATGCGCCCCGACTGCATCGAGGACATCATCGCGCTGGTGGCGCTTTATCGCCCGGGCCCGATGGAGAACATCCCGGTCTATAACGCCCGCAAGCATGGTGAGGAGGAGGTCGAGTCGATCCACCCGAAGATCGACCACCTGCTCAAGGAAACCCAGGGCGTTATCGTTTACCAGGAGCAGGTGATGCAGATCGCCCAGGTGCTCTCTGGCTACTCGCTCGGCGAGGCCGACCTTCTGCGCCGCGCCATGGGTAAGAAGATCAAGGAGGAGATGGACAAGCAGCGCGCCCGTTTCGTCGACGGCGCCGTCAAGAACGAGGTGTCGAAGCCGCAGGCCGACCTGATCTTCGACCTGCTCGCCAAGTTCGCCAACTACGGCTTCAACAAGTCGCATGCGGCAGCCTACGCGATCGTGTCCTATCAGACCGCCTATATGAAGGCGCACTATCCGGTGGAGTTCCTGGCGGCGTCGATGACGCTCGACATGTCGAACACCGAAAAGGTCAACGACTTCCGCCAGGATGCCAAGCGCCTGGGCATCGAGGTGATCGCGCCGTCGGTGCAGACCTCGTTCCGGCATTTCCAGACGGGCGAGAGCCGCATCTACTACTCGCTTGCAGCGATCAAGGGCGTCGGCGAATCGGCCGTCGAGCACATCGTCGAGGTTCGCGGCGACAAGGCCTTTGCAAGCCTCGAAGACTTCTGCCTGCGGATCGACCCCAAGCTTCTCAACCGCCGGGTCTTTGAAAGCCTGATTGCCGCCGGCGCCTTCGATTGCTTCGGCTATGACCGGGCGGAACTGGTCGGCGGGCTCGATCGCATTCTCGGATTTGCTCAGCGTGCCCAGGAAAACAAGACGAGCGGGCAGAGCGATATGTTCGGCGCTGGTGCCGCCACCGGGCCGGAGCGCATTTCGCTTCCGACCTACACCCCGTGGCTCGCCTCGGAAAAGCTGCACCGTGAGTTCCAGGTGCTTGGCTTCTATCTCTCAGCCCATCCGCTCGACACCTACAATGCGCTGCTCGCCAAGATGCGCGTACAAACCTTCGGCGATTTCGCAGGCTCGGTGAAGAAGGGGGCGACGGCCGGAAGGCTCGCCGGAACCGTGACCTCAAAGCAGGAGCGCAAGACACGCACGGGCAACAAGATGGGCATCATTGCCTTCTCGGATTCCTCCGGCCAGTTCGAAGCGGTTCTGTTCTCCGAGATGCTGCACCAGTATCGAGACCTGCTCGAGCCCGGCAAATCGCTGGTCATGACGGTGGCTGCCGAAGAGCGGCCGGAAGGCATCGGCCTGCGCATCCAGACGCTGCGTTCGCTTGAAGAAGAATCGCTGCAACTTCAGAAGGCGCTGCGCGTCTATGTGCGCGATTCCGGCCCGTTGAAATCGATCGCTTCGCACCTCAACACCAGGGGCGATGGTCTCGTCTCCTTCGTCGTCATCAAGGACAATGGCCAGCGCGAGATCGAGGTGGAGCTGAGCGAGAAGTTCCGGATTTCACCGGAGATCGCTGCAGCACTGCGCTCGGCGCCGGGCGTCATCGACGTCGAACTGGTGTAATCCGAGACGGGTCTCTGCTGGATCTCAAGGGAGCGGGGACTGACCAGGCTTGGAGCCTCGCGACCGGCGACGGGACGCTGGTCGCGTGCTTGTCTGCCGGTGTCTGCGGATCAGCGGCCGGGACGTGTCCGGGTGATGGTGATGAAGTCGGTGCCCTGACCGGTCTCCAGTCCGCTTTCCATATCGGCGATCGACAGCGATGAGCCTTCGGCGAGCAACGCTTCCACGCGCTTGCGCACATCGTCGGAAATCGTCATGCGCGCGAGCGTGCGCTGGATTCCATTATATGCGAAGGGATCGGCCTCCATGGAGATGCCGAGGCGCTTCTTCGTCGAGGCGGGCAGGTGGTTCTCAAGCGAGACGCCGAACCATTTGCCTTCGGCACCTTGCTCCTCATTGTGGCGGAACTGGAGGAAATGTGTTCCGAGTGCCTCTTCCGGCTTGTCGATCGTAAGCCCGGCCTCAAAGAGCGGCTTGAAGCCTTGCCGCACGAGGATCTTGCCGTTCTGCGGCGGCGTACGGCCGGCCTTGCGCAGAAGCCTGTCGGTCAGTTCAGGCGTCAGCTTGCCGTCGCCGTCGAGGCCCTCGCTTGCCTGGAAGGCGCGCAGGGCCGCAATCGTCGCTGGCCCGGCATGACCGTCGATCGCACCGGGTGCGTAGCCGAGGAAATCGAGGGACGACTGAACCTCGCGCATGGTGTCGCGTGCGTCGCTGCGGGTGATCAGGATCCGGATTGGCTCCTCGGTGGATCGCGCCGAATTGGCGCCGCCGGGCGGCTCCCGCATTGCCACTTCCACCGGCGTGTCGCCGGCCTGGCTGATCGCGGGTCTCAGTGGGACGTCGGAAAGTGGTGGCTGGAGGTCGATCGGAGCCGGTCGGAAGAGCAGGGCGCTCTTAACCTCCAGGGGCGTTATCTGCCGGTCGGAGATCAGCACGTGCACGCCGCGCTCGGTCATCTTGTAGAGCGAGGCGGCAAATTGGCTCGGCAACCGCACGCAGCCATGAGAGGCCGGATAGTCCGGCACGTGATTGGAGCCGTGCAGCGCAATGCCCGACCAGGTGAGCCGCTGCATGAAGGGCATCGGCGCGTTCGAATAGATGTTCGACTTGTGATGGCGCCGCTTTTCGAGGATCGAAAAGATGCCCGATGGCGTGGTGTGACCCGCCTTGCCGGTCGAGACCGGCGACGTCGCAATGACAGCGTCGCCGTCATAGACGACGAGCGATTGCTGGTCCTTCGAGACGATGATCTGCAGCGGCCCGCGACTGCCTGCAAAACCGGTGGCCGGCGACAAGAGCAGTGCGACGACGCTGGCGGTGAGAGCGAAACGCGATACCATACACTCAACCCAACACGTGACTTGGCGAACAAGCCTAGTCGCCAATCTTTAAGGAATTCATCCTGATGTGTGTGGGGTCGATCAAGGTTGCGTGATCGCTCTGCGAGGCGTGTCTGCTCGAGCAAGCGCGCCTGCGGTTTTACGGATCGCGTTTTCTGGTGCCGAACGTGTAGCCGGTTTCGACGCTCGCCTTGCCGAACTTGTCGCGCAGCCTGTTCATCGCGTCCTCGGCCGCAGCGCGTCTGGTGGCCGCGGGATCGACGAGATCCGGCGGATCGGCGAGATCCGGGGCGGAGAGATCGCTGACGCCGATGCCGATCAGCCGATACTTCGTTCCGTCCGCCTCTTTTTCGAGAAGCTGCAGGCCGATGCGGAAGATGCGGTCGGCAAGGCGGGTAGGGCTGTCCAGGCGCCGGTTGCGGGTGCGGATCTTGAAGTCGGCGGTTTTGAGCTTGAGAACGACCGTCTGGCCGGCGAGCTCGGACTTTCGCAGCCGGTGAGCCACCTGCTCGCTGAGGCGCCGCAGATGCGCGACAAGGTCGTCATAGCGCGCGATATCGTCGTTGAACGTCGTCTCTGCGGATACGCTCTTGGCTTCGCCGTCGATTTCCACCGCTCTCTCGTCGAGCCCGCGGGACAGGCGGAAGAGCCGCTGCCCCATGGTGCCGTAGCGGCGCATGAGGTCGCCTTCCTCCATGGTCTGCAATTGCCCGATCGTGCGCACGCCGTCACGCTCCAGCGTCGCGGCAAAGGCCTTGCCGACGCCCCAGATCAGGGTCACCGGCTTTTCCCGCAGGAAGTCCAGCGCTTCGGCCTGGCCGATGACGGAAAAGCCGCGCGGCTTTTGCAGGTCGGACGCCACCTTGGCGAGGAACTTGCAATAGGAGAGGCCGACCGAGACGGTGATGCCGATCTCCAACTCGATCCGGCGGGCAAGACGCGCAAGCGTGCGCGCCGGCGGATCGTGATGCAGCCGCTCCGTGCCGCTGAGTTCGAGGAAGGCCTCGTCGATCGACAGCGGCTGCACCAGCGGTGTCAGTTCCTGCATCAGCGTGCGCACCTCGCGGCCGACACGCGCGTATTTCTCCATATTGGGCTTGATGACGATCGCCTGCGGGCAGGCTTCCAGCGCCTTGAACATCGGCATCGCCGAGCGCACGCCGTGAATGCGGGCGACGTAGCAGGCGGTGGATACCACGCCGCGCTTGCCGCCACCGATGATCACCGGCTTGTCGGCGAGCTCCGGGTTGTCGCGCTTCTCGATCGAGGCATAGAAGGCGTCACAATCGATGTGCGCCAGCGTCAGGTCATAGAGCTCAGCATGCCGCAGAATGCGCGGGCTGCCGCAGGCTAGGCAGCGCCGCACCGACGCCGCCTGTTCCTTGAGGCAGTCGCGGCAGAAGCCTGGAAAGTGAGCAGCGCTGTCGGGCATATCGGGAACAAATATTGAACATTGCGACCTTAGGCTCTACTCTAGCGAGTCTCAAGGAGGCGCGATTGGAAATCACAATGCAATTGTCGCCGTTGAAAAGGATCGCCAGGCGCGTCTCGCGCAGCGCCGGCGGGGCTGAGTTTGCGCCGACGGGCAGCCGGTCCGGGCTAGCCGCGGAAATGCGCGCGAATGGCCGCGGCTGCCTCCGGCCAATCGGCGACGGCACGAATGTCTGCGTCGATCTTCGGCGCGAGCGCCTTGAAATCCGAGTCGGCCATGAGGTTGATCGGCAGGCAGGACGGCGCGTGGTCCTTCACCGATCGCAAATTGCGAAGCATGTCGTCGATGAAGACCAGCGGGACGGTTCGGCCGCCGTGAAGTTTTTGGACGATCGGCCCCTTGGGCTCTTCGGACGCAAGCAGCGGATAGGGAAGGCCAAGCTGATCGAGAAGCGCGCGGCGGACCGTGGCGTGCTGCGGCGGCATCGCGGTCAGAAAGACGATGTCGGCTTCCTCCGACAATGCGGACAGGGTCTCTACGGCCCTGGCGGCGGGCGCCTGCCAACGATCCTGCGAGCCGTAGAAGGCGTCGAGCAGGATTTTGACCTCCGGCTCCGCCACCGGCTGCTCGTCGGCATGCGTGATGATGTTGCCGGTCAGGCGGAACGACCGGGGCAGCAGCACATGGCCGCAGCTCTTGAGGAACGCTTTGAACGGATTGATGAATTCGAGCACGACATCGTCGATGTCACTGACGATCAGTGGGCGGTTGCCAAGCGTGATGCTGTGAACTGTCGGCGCGTTTGCCACCCTCAATCCTCGAAGCCTGCGTGGCCGGAAAGGACCATATGGGCGCGCACAACGTCTTCGGGCGCCGTACCGGTCGCTGTACAGAATGCCATCAGGGTCGGCTCATGGTCCATCAGAAAGGCGACGAGCCCGCCCATGAAGCCGGGTTCGGCGATGGCGTTGCGCAGCGCCGTCGGGTCCGTGCCGGTCAGCGCCAGGAAGCGGGACAGGAGTTCTGGCTCGCCGGCAAGCCAGGCGAGAATGTCTACTGCAATTTCGTCGGCGCTCTTCAATGGTTTGTCCCCGTATGGTTTTTACGTGCGGAGTTACCTATTTTTCAACCAAATAGGCCTATCTCTGACGTTGAGGAAATGGGTCGAGTCGTCGGCTCCGCACGTTAATTGTCCTGAGGAGACTTGCAAGGTGACGATGGACAGCAAGGGATCGACATGCCCAAACAGGTGATGATTGTTGAGGACAACGAGCTGAACATGAAGCTCTTCCGCGACCTGATCGAGGCCTCTGGCTATGCGACGATCCAGACTCGCAACGGCATGGAAGCGCTCGAGCTTGCGCGCAAGCATCGGCCCGATCTCATTCTCATGGACATTCAGCTGCCGGAGGTTTCCGGCCTGGAAGTGACGAAGTGGCTGAAGGAAGACGACGAACTACACGTCATCCCGGTCATCGCCGTGACCGCCTTTGCCATGAAGGGCGACGAGGAGCGGATCCGCCAGGGCGGGTGCGAAGCCTATGTCTCCAAGCCGATCTCGGTACCAAAGTTCATTGAGACGATCAAAACCTACCTGGGCGATGCCTGAGCGGCGGGAAAATTGATATGACTGCGCGTATTCTTGTTGTCGATGACGTTCCGGCCAATGTGAAGCTGCTCGAAGCCCGGTTACTTGCCGAGTACTTCGACGTGCTGACGGCCAGTGACGGTTATGCCGCCCTGGCGCTCTGCGAAAAGACGCCCATCGACCTGGTGCTGCTCGATATCATGATGCCCGGTCTCGATGGTTTCGAAGTCTGCGAGCGGCTGAAGGCGAACCCGAAGACGGCACATATCCCGGTTGTCATGGTCACCGCGCTCGACCAGCCTTCGGACCGCGTGCGTGGCCTGAAGGCTGGCGCCGACGATTTCCTGACGAAGCCCGTCAACGATCTGCAGCTGATGTCGCGGGTGAAGAGCCTGGTGCGGCTGAAGAACGTCAGCGATGAGCTGCGCCTGCGGGCCCAGACGGCGCAGACGATCGGGCTTGAAGATGTTGGCCGGGCGGACCGGCCTGACGAGCCCGGCAACGTCCTGCTCGTCGATGGCCGCGGCTCGTCGCAGGAGCGGCTGCAGCGCGCGCTGAAGCCGATCGCCGAGGTCTCGGTCCTCTCCGATCCGCAAGCCGCACTGTTCGAGGCGGCGGAGAACAATTTCGACCTCGTCATCGTCAATGCGAATTTCGACGACTACGATCCGCTGCGGCTCTGCTCGCAGTTGCGCTCGCTGGAGCGCACCCGTTTTATCCCGATCCTGCTGATCGCCGAGCAGGGCAGCGACGAACTGGTCGTGCGCGCGCTCGATCTCGGCGTGACGGATTACCTGATGCGGCCGGTCGACCCCAACGAACTGATCGCCCGCTCGATGACCCAGATCCGGCGCAAGCACTGCAATGACAGGCTGCGGTCTAGCGTGCAGCAGACCATCGAGCTTGCCGTCACCGACGGCCTCACCGGGCTGCACAACCGGCGCTATTTCGACACGCACCTGAAGCTGCTGATGGATCGTGCCGCCGCGCGCGGCCGGCCGCTTTCCATCTGCATGACTGACATCGACCGCTTCAAGCAGGTCAACGATACCTATGGTCACGATGTCGGCGACGAAGTGCTGCGGGAATTCGCCAATCGCATCCGCACGACGGTGCGTGGAGCCGACCTTGCCTGCCGGTTCGGCGGCGAAGAGTTCATCGTGGTCATGCCGGATACCTCCGCCGAAATGGCAGCCGGTGTCGCCGAGCGTCTGCGCACGATCATCGAAAGCCTGCCATTTGCGATCCCGCAGGCGGATGGCCCCTTGAAGGTCACCGCATCCATGGGGATTGCGACGCTCAGACCCGGCAACGACACAGCCGAAGCGCTGCTGAAGCGCGCCGACACGGCGCTTTATCAGGCCAAGCATGAAGGCCGTAACCGGGTGGTGGCAGCCGCCGCCTGAGCCGCGGCTAACGCGTCTCAGGCCTCGGCGCCCTTCAAGGAATTTCTTGGGCTTCCTCTTGCGGCCTGCATTCAAAGTTGTATTCTCGCGCCACCTCTTGCTACCGGGGAGTTTGGCTAGCAGCAGGGATCATGCAGTGTGCCTGTCCAGTTCTGATACAGAATTAACCATGCGCCGAGCGGCACCGCTCCGCGCATTAAGAATTCGTTGATTTTTTTTTATTTTCAGGTGATGCTCATGAAAGAGGGGGCCTCAGCCTTCTGCGATATTCGTTACCCCATGATGCTCAGGTCCGCCGCATCTCCTGGGTCGTGGGGTCGGTCGGTTGGCTTTTGGCGTCCGCGGAATCCTCGTGCCGCAGTCAGAGGCCAGCCGACCCCCTTTCCGACACGCCGTCCCGCCTTCGGGGCGGCGTTTTGATTCTGGGGCAAGAGCAGGGGAGGGCGAGCCGTTTGCTGGCGCCGGCGTGAACGCGTTGCGCTCGGCAAATTTTTGCGAGATGCCCAAGGCGCTGGCCCAAAAAAGGAAAAGGCGCCAGACCTTGCGGTCGGCGCCCTTCAATTCCCGAAAACCTGCGATCTTACTTGATCTTGGTTTCCTTGAATTCGACGTGCTTCTTGACGACCGGGTCGTACTTGGTCTTCGTCATCTTTTCCGTCATCGTACGGCTGTTCTTGGTCGTGACGTAGAAGAAACCCGTGTCGGCTGTCGAAAGCAGCTTGATCTTGATGGTGGTGGCTTTTGCCATGGTCGTCCTGCCTTTGTAACAATGAAAGCCGTGGACAACCGGTTGCGGGCCACGGGCAAGGTTGGCGCGAAACTACAAATCGCGGCCGAAAAGTCAAGACCGTTTTGGTTTCAAAACGATCCTGACCACCGAAAGCGCGACATAGAGACCGAAAAAGCCGGCGATCGCCCAGGCAAAGCCGTTGTTGCCGGTGGCGTCCATCGCCGCGCCGATCGCCTGCGGCCCAGCGACGGTACCGACGGCATAGGAAAACACGAAGGCCGCGTTGGCGGCCGCGAGATCCGCGCCCTGAAGCCGTGAGCCCAGGTGGCTAAGGCCGACCGTGTAGAGGCCGGAGACGCAGCCGCCCCAGAACAACAGCACGATTGCCATCAGGAACCAGCTCTCCACCAAGAGCGGCAGGAACAGCGCGCCGATGAGACCGATCAGCGTCATCGCCGAGAGCAGTGTGCGGCGGTCTTTCACCCTGTCGGAAAGCATGCCGACCGGTATCTGGAAGATGAAGTTGCCGACGCCCATGACCGTCAGCAGCAGCGCTGCCTGCGATTCGCTGAAACCGGACCGTGTTCCAAAGATGAGGAACAGCGAAAGGCCGCCTGATTCGACCGCGCCGAAGATGAAGACGGCGGCCGTTGCCGTGGGTACGAGGAAGATATAGCGCAGGAAATGCCGCTCCGGCTTCTCGTCGATGACAGGGCTTTCGTCGCGCGCAAGAAAGATCGGCACGGACGCCAACAGGATGACGCCGGCGCCGACGAGGAAGGGCAGGAGGCCTTCGCTGCCGAGGATCGAAAAGAGAAGCGGTCCGGTCAGGAACCCAAGCGACAGGAATGTGCCGTAGATCCCGAGCACGAAGCCGCGCTTGCGCGGCGGCGCCGTCGCGTTGATCCAGAACTCGGAGAGAATGAAGAGGACTGTGATCGCTCCGTGGAAGACGATCCGGAGCGGGAACCAGAGCCAGAAATTGGTGATGTAGTAAAAGCCGAGCGCGCTGGTGGCCGCGATCAGCACGGCCCAGAGCATCGTCGGCGCTACGCCATGTCGGTGAGCGAACTTCGTTGTGAACGGGGCAGCCACCATCGATGCCAGGCCCGCCATGGCGGAGTTAAGGCCGATGAGGGTCGAGGAAATCCCGCGCTTCTCCATGATGATGGAAAGCAGCGGCAGGCCGAGGCCGATGGCGATGCCGACCGCGCTGATGGCGGCGACGGCCGCGATCAGCGACCGCCAGTGAATTTCCTCAACCGGTGCAGCCGTACCGGGCGATGGCTGTGACATCTGACGCGGATCCTTAGAGCAATGTGCGCACGAAGCGCCCATGGCGCGAGGTGTAGAGCGGAACCGGTCGTTCGCAGGGCAGCGAAGGATCGGCGTCCAGTCCGTTCCGGAGGTCCGCGAGGATGACCGCGGTGATGTCAGGTATCCGTAGCGACGGCGTAGCGTTCACATCGATCCACTGCAAATCCTGAAGCTCCCGACTGTCCAGGAACCGCGTGGGATCGATTTCGGCCTCGTCGGCGAACACGGCGAAGAAGCGCGTATCGAACCGCCTCGCGTTGCCTGGAGGGGTGATGGCCCGAGCCATATAGCGCAACTTTGCAAGATCGGGAAGAAAGGGAACGGGAGCTTCGGCGGACGAAAGCGGCGCGCCTATGGCGATGCCGGCTTCCTCGTAGAGTTCACGCAGGGCCGCAAGCGCGAGCGCGCGCGCCCGGGCATCCGACAGCCCGCGCGCGCCGGCTACCTTCAGTGTTCGCAGGACGGAGGGATGGAGATCGGAACCGAAGCCAATTCGGTGATCGCCAGTATCGCGGCGTCCGCCGGGGAACACGTAGAGATCCGGCATGAAGGCGTGGGCACTATGGCGCCGCCCCATCAGCACGTGCACGCGGCCGCCAACGCGATCGAGCAGCATGATCGAAGCGGCATCCCGGGGCCGCAGGGTCGCGGGACGCGGAGGCTTGGGCTCGCTGCCCGTCTTCCGCGCCGACGTCATGCCCGTTCGTCCCTCGGCGGCAGTACGTCCTCAGGGGCATCCTCGTGTCCGCCGAAGCCATGCATCTTCAGCGCCCATTGCAGGCCGATGACGGCGCCCTTTACAGGCTGCAACAGCGCCAGCGAACTGATGACGGTGATCGGCGCCCATATGGCGAGATGCTGCCAGCTGTTGAGCGGCAAAATGAGGTCGGTCGCCATGTAGCCGGCAAGCACGAGGTGGCCGACGATGGTCACGACGATATAGGGCGGGAAGTCGTCGGCGCGGTGGTGGTCCATGCGCTCGCCGCAGGCCGCGCACGTCTCAACCGACTTGAGGTAGCTGCGAAACAGCTTGCCGCTGCCACATGCCGGACAGCGGCCAAGAAAGCCGCGCTTCATCGAAAGACCAACGGAGCGCTCGTCGCTTTTGGACCCGCCCAGATGAAGTGTTTCGCCTGATGCTGCTTTCATGTGCATTCCTCTGTCCTATCGGGACCCTATCGCCGGCCGCGCGGCGGCCGTGTTCCCGGCTTCTTCCGGGCGCCGGTGCGATCCCTGCGACCGGACTTGTGGAAGGAGCGCGTTGCCGTCGGCATCTTGCGTCCTTCGCTCTGCATCTCGAAGCGAAGCGCACCGGCAAGCGGCACGGCCTCGACGAGCTTGACGCGTACGGGATCGCCGAGGCGATAGCCGAGCCCGGTCTTCTCGCCGGAAAGCGCCTGATGCGCCTCGTCATAGATGAAGTAGTCGCGTCCGAGTGTTGATATCGGAACGAAGCCGTCGGCGCCATAGGCGGGCAGGGTGACAAAGAGTCCCGCCTTGGTGACACCGGAGACGCGGCCATCGAATTCTTCGCCGACGCGACCGTTGAGATGGTGCGCGATCAGCCGATCGACCGTGTCGCGCTCGGCCGCCATGGCACGGCGCTCGAAGGTCGAGATCTCGGCGGCGATATCGTCGAGCACCGCCTCTTCCTGCGGCGTCAGCCCGCCTTCGCCCAGACCGAGCGAGGCAACCAGCGCCCGGTGCACGATGAGGTCGGCATAACGGCGGATCGGCGAGGTGAAGTGCGCGTACTTCAAAAGGTTGAGGCCGAAGTGCCCGATGTTCTCCGGGCTGTAGATCGCCTGGCTCTGCGAGCGCAGCACCATCTCGTTGACCATGGTTTCGAAGGGCTTGCCTTCGGCCTTGGCGAGAATGCCGTTGAAGTGGTTCGAGCGCATGTTTCCGCCCTTGACGAGCGAGATGTCGAGCGTCGCGAGGAATTCGCGCAGGCTTTCCTGCTTGGCAAGCGACGGCTGGTCGTGCACGCGGTAGATGAGCGCCTGGCGCTTCTGCTCCAGCGTCTCGGCGGCGGCGACGTTCGCCTGGATCATCATTTCCTCGATCAGCCTGTGCGCGTCGAGGCGTTCGGGAACGAAGACACGGTCGACCGTACCGTCGGGTTTCAGGATGATCTTGCGCTCGGGCATGTTGAGCTCGAGCGGCTGGCGCCGGTCGCGGCCGCGCGTGAGGATGCGATAGCCTTCCCAGAGTGGCTTCAGGATCGTCTCGAGGATCGGCCCGGTCTTGTCGTCCGGATTGCCGTCGATCGCTGCCTGCGCCTGCTGGTAGGAGAGTTTTGCCGCACTCTTCATCATGATGCGATGGAAGGTATGGCCGGCCTTGCGGCCCTCCTTGGAGAAGCGCATGCGCACGGCAAGCGCCGGGCGGTCGACGCCTTCCTTGAGCGAGCAGAGATCGTTGGAGATGCGTTCCGGCAGCATCGGCACGACCCGATCGGGGAAGTAGACCGAGTTGCCGCGCTTCAGCGCTTCCAGGTCCAGAGCGGACTTCGGGCGCACGTAGTACGAGACGTCGGCAATTGCCACCGTGACGATGACGCCGCCGGGATTGTCTTCGGACGGATCCGGCTCCGCATAAACGGCGTCGTCATGGTCCTTGGCGTCGGCCGGATCGATGGTGATCAGCGGCAGCGAGCGCCAGTCCTCGCGGTGCGCCATGGTGGCCGGACCGGCGGCGTTGGCCTCCTCGATCACCCGCTCCGGGAAGACGTGGGGGATGCCATGGGCGTGGATGGCGATCATCGAGATCGCCTTTTCCGAGGCGACCGAACCGATGACGGTCTGCACCTGCGCGCGCGGAAGGCCGTAGCGGCCGAGCCGCGAAAGCTGCACCTCGACCAGGTCACCGTCCTGAGCATTGCCGGTGAACTCCGGATCAACCAGGATTTCCTCGCCGCGCTTTTCGATCGGCATCAGCCGTCCGCCGCCGCCGGGCGTCGAACGGAAGACACCGAGCACGGCATCCTTGCGCTTGTCCAGAACCTTGATGATGCGCGCCGTATAGGCAGGACCGCCACGCTCCTTGGCCGGGAAGATCTTGGCGAGCACCCGGTCGCCGAGACCGCCGACCGGAGCCTTGCCCTTACCCTTGGCGACGGCCGACTGCTTGATCAGCACCGCCGGCGCGACGCCGTCGTCGTCGAGCCATTCGGCCGGGCGGCCGATCAACTCGCCGTCGACATCGCGGATGGTGATGTCGAGCACGGTCACCGGGGGCAGGGCGCCCGGACGCACCAGCGACTTGCGCTTTTTTTCGACCATGCCGTCGATTTCCAGCGACTTCAGCAGGGCTTTCAGTTCGACGCGGGTCTCGCCCTTCAGCCCGAAGGCCTTGGCGATCTCGCGCTTGGAGGCGCGGTCCGGGTTTTCGGCGATGAAGCGCATCAGCACGTCACGCGGCGGGACCGCGCCGTGGATGATTGGTTCGCTTGGCTGGGCCGATCCGCCCTTTGCCGCGCGAGCTGGCTTCTTGCCCTGGCTTCTCTTGCCGGACTGTTCGGTCGGGTCGCGCGGTATTCTGGTCAAGGTCAGTCCTTCTTGGCCTTGGCGGCCGTCTTTGTTTTGCTCTTGGCGGGCGCCTTGGCCTTAGCCTTGGTCGCCTTGGCGCCGTCCTCGGACTTCGCCGCTGCCTTGGTCGTCTTGGCCTTGGTTGCCTTGCCCTTGGTCGTTCCGCCCTTGGCGGCACGCTCCGAGATCAGCACAAGTGCCTCCTCGACCGTCACCGACTGCGGATCCTTGCCCTTCGGCAGGGTGGCGTTGACCTTGCCCCAGTTGACATAGGGGCCGTAGCGGCCGTCGCGCACGGTGATCGGGCCACCATCGGGATGGTCGCCGAGTTCCTTGAGCGATGCGGCGGCGGTGCGGCCACGGCCGGCACCGGCCTTCGACTGCTTGTCGGCGAGAACCGAGACCGCGCGGTTGAGGCCGATCGAGAAGACGTCTTCGATCGATTCGAGATTGGCATAGGTGCCGTCATGCAGCACGAACGGTCCGTAGCGGCCAAGCCCGGTCGAGATCATCTTGCCGCTTTCCGGATGGGCACCGATATCGCGCGGCAGCGACAGCAGGGCGACCGCCTTCTCGTGGTCGATCGTCGACGGCGTCCAACCCTTCGGCAGGCTTGAGCGCTTGGCTTCCTTGCCGTCGCCACGCTGGACGTAGGGGCCGAAGCGGCCGCTCCGGAGCGTGATTTCCTCGCCGGTATGCGGATCCTTGCCGAGCGCCTGCGGTTCGTTCGAAACGGCGGCCTCCTCGCCGTTGCTCTCGGAGGAGAGTTGGCGGGTGAAGTTGCACTCCGGATAGTTCGAGCAGCCAACGAAGGCGCCGTACTTGCCGAGCTTCAGAGACAGCTTGCCGGTGCCGCAGACCTGGCAGATGCGCGGGTCGCCACCGTCTTCGCGCTTCGGGAAAACCAGAGGCGCGAGCTCTTCGTTCAGCGCGTCGAGCACGTTGGTGACGCGCAGTTCCTTGGTTTCCTCGATCTGGGCGAAGAAGTCCTTCCAGAAGTCGCGCAGAACGTCCTTCCAATTGACCTCGCCGGCGGAGACCTGGTCGAGCTTTTCTTCGAGCGACGCCGTGAAGTCGTAGCCGACGTAACGGGTGAAGAAGCTTTCGAGGAACGCCGTCACCAGCCGCCCCTTGGCCTGGGGGATGAGCTTGCGCTTGTCGTTGGTGATGTAGTCGCGGTCGAGCAGGGTGGTGACCGTCGCGGCATAGGTGGACGGCCGGCCGATGCCGAGCTCTTCCATCTTCTTGATCAGGCTTGCTTCGGAATAGCGCGGCGGCGGCTCGGTGAAGTGCTGCGAGGCGTTGATCTTCTGCTTGGCGAGGTTCTCGCGAGCATTGATCTCCGGCAGGCGGCCGTCGTCTTCGCTGTCGTCCGTCTGCTCGCCGTCTTCCTTGGCATCCGTATAGGCGGCGATGAAGCCGTCGAAGCGGATGACGGAACCCGTGGCGCGCAGGCCGGCCTTCTGGCCGCCGTTGTCGGCGGTGATTTCAGCCGTTGTGCGCTCGATCTCGGCGGATGCCATCTGGCTGGCGATGCCGCGCTTCCAGACGAGGTCGTAGAGCCTGAGCATGTCGCCATCGAGGAAGCGGCGGACCTCATCCGGCGTGCGGTTGAAATCGGTCGGGCGGATGGCTTCGTGCGCTTCCTGGGCGTTCTTCGCCTTGGTCGAATAGAAGCGCGGCTTTTCCGGTAGATAGCGGTCGCCGAACTGGCTGGCGATCGCAAGGCGCGAGGCTTCGATCGCTTCCGGCGCCATCTGCACGCCGTCGGTACGCATATAGGTGATCAAACCGACCGTCTCGCCGCCGATGTCGACGCCTTCATAGAGCTTCTGCGCGACCTGCATGGTGCGCGAAGCGGAGAAGCCGAGCTTGGAGGAGGCGGCCTGCTGCAGTGTTGAGGTGGTGAAAGGCGGCGACGGGTTGCGCTTGACCGGCTTTGCTTCGATGCTATCGACCACATAGGCGGCGCCATCGAGCAGGGTCTTGAGACGATTTGCTTCTTCGCCGTTGCCGACAGCCTTCGGCGCAAGACGCTTGCCATCGGCCGAAACGAGACGCGCCTCGAACTCGTCCCCGCGCGGCGTCTTCAAGAGCGCCGAGATATTCCAGTACTCCTCGGAGATGAAGCGCTCGATCTCGTTTTCACGATCGCAGACGAGGCGCAGCGTCACCGACTGCACGCGGCCAGCCGAGCGGGCACCCGGCAGCTTGCGCCAGAGCACCGGCGAGAGGTTGAAACCGACGAGATAGTCGAGTGCGCGGCGCGCCAGGTAAGCGTCGACCAGCGAGGTGTCGATGTCGCGCGGATGAGCGATCGCTTCGAGAACGGCCTTTTTCGTGATGGCGTTGAAGGCTACGCGCTTGACCGGCTTGTCGCCGAGCACCTTCTTCTTCTTCAGAAGGTCAAGTACGTGCCAGGAAATCGCTTCACCTTCGCGATCCGGGTCGGTTGCGAGAATGAGGCCGTCAGCGGATTTGACCGCGTCGGCGATGTCCTTCATGCGTTTCGCCGAGGCACTGTCGACTTCCCAGGACATCTCGAAGTCTTCGTCGGGACGGACCGAACCGTCCTTCGCCGGCAGGTCGCGCACGTGACCAAACGAAGCCAGTACCTTGTAGCCGGGGCCCAGGTACTTGTTGATCGTCTTTGCCTTGGAAGGCGATTCCACCACTACAACATTCATCGTCATTTTCTGAGACAACCGGTCCTGGTTCGGCGTCAGCGCCGTTTGCGCCGTACTTCGCCTGATATCGACGCCCCGAAATGGACAGGGATTCGAACGGGGTCAAGGGGGTTCGCCCAAAATAACGATGAGAGCAGACTATGCAACTCATGCAGGATTGGGTCGTTTCCGCCCTCAGAAAAGGTTGGTGCGCCGTCAGGCCAGTCCTCATTCCGTTGCTGCCACGGACACCAAACCGCCGGGATGGCGATGGAGGCGGCCGGCAAGATCAAGCTCCAGCAACAGCAGATAGACCTGCGCCGGCGAAAGCCCGGTGTGGCGGACGATATCGTCAATCTCGACCGGCGTCGGGCCGAGCGCGGTGCTGACCGCGGCGCGGTCGCCGTCGCTCGCGCTCGCCGGAACACCAGCCCGCGCCTGACCATCCGGTTCCCGCACGCCCGGCAGCGGCAGCTCCAGCTGGCTGAGTGGCGCCAGCGCCTCGATCACGTCATCCGGGCCGGTCGTGACGATCGCGCCCTGTTTCAGGAGATCGTTGGTGCCATGGCAGCGCGGATCGAGCGGCGAGCCGGGAACCGCAAAAACGAGCCGGCCGAAATCGGCGGCGTAGCGCGCGGTGATGAGCGAGCCGGAGCGGTGCGCGGCCTCGACGATCGCAACGCCGAGGCTGATGCCGGCGATCAGCCGGTTGCGGCGCGGAAAGTCGCGCGCCCGTGGCTCCCAGCCGAAAGGCATTTCGCTGATCGCGAGGCCCCGACCAGCCGTGATTTCTTCGAGCAGGCCGACGTTCTCGGGCGGATAGGGACGGTCGAGCCCGCCGGCAAGGGCTGCGATGGTACCGGTATCGAGGCTGGCGCGATGGGCGGCCGTGTCGATGCCGCGCGCAAGGCCCGAGGTCACGACATAACCGGCGCGACCGGCGTCGCGCGCGATCATCGCCGCGAACTTCGCGCCGCTGACCGAAGCGTTGCGTGAACCGACGATGCCAAGCGACGGGCGGGCAGCCGCGCCGAGATCGCCTTTCATCGCAAGGAGAGGAGGAGCGCCGTCGATCTGCCGCAGCGCCGAGGGATAGGCCGTTTCGCCAATGCCGACGAAGACGGCGCCGTGGCGTCGTGCCGCCTCCAGTTCCCGTTCGGCTTCGGCGATGGATGCCACGCGATAGCTATGTTTGGTGCCGCCGCGCCGCGACAGTTCCGGCAGGGCATCGAGTGCGTTTTCGGCAGTGCCGAAATGGTTGATCAGGTCGCGGAAGGCGATGGGGCCGACATTGTCGCTACGGATCAGCCGGAGCCAGGATATTTTCTGTCGTTCGGTCAGCGCCACTCCGGTTCGTCCTGCGCTGGCCTCAGACATTATCCCTTGTCTCCGATCTTGCTTTCCGTGCCGGCAAGCAGCCGCTGTATGTTGGCGCGGTGCTTTACCCAGGTGATGACCGTCATGGCGGCAAAGAGGAGGGCGACCTTCTCGTTGCCTACCGCGTAAAGTAGAACCGGGATGATAGCCGTTGCAACCAGTGCGGACAATGAGGAGTAGCGGCTGATTTTCGCCATGCCGAGCCAGATGACCGCAAAGGCGAGCACCATCAGAGGAGCAAGGCCGAGCAGCACGCCGATATAGGTCGCGACGCCCTTGCCGCCCTTGAAGCCAAGCCAGACCGGGTAGAGATGGCCGATGAAGGCGGCAAAGCCTGCGGCAATTCCGGCCTCGATGCCCCAGTAGGATGCGATGAAGGCTGCGGCCGAGCCTTTCAGGGCATCGAGCAACAGCGTCGCGGCAGCAAGCTTCTTGTTGCCGGTTCGCAGCACATTGGTCGCGCCGATATTGCCGGAGCCGATCTTGCGCACGTCGCCGAGCCCGGCCATGCGGGTCAGGATCAATCCGAACGGGATCGCGCCGAGCAGATAGCCGAAGGCAAGACTTAGAAGCGTAGAGGGCAGCCCAAGCTGCCAGGACAATAGTTCCACCGGTTCCCCTCCCGCGCGATCGCTTTCGGCTTAGGCCGAATGCACCAGCTTGCCGGCAACATAGGTTTGCACGACCCGCCCGGTAAAGCGCGCATTTTCAAACGGCGTGTTCTTGGAGCGAGAAACGATCGCCTCTTCGTAAAGCACCCAGGGCTCGTCGAGATCGAGGACGGTGATGTCCGCCTTGGCGCCGGGTTTCAGCGTACCGGCATCGAGACCGAAGATCGCCGCCGGACGCGTCGACATCGCGTCGATCAGGCGCATCAGCGGCACCTGGCCGCTATGATGCAGGCGAAGCGCGGCCGCGGCCAGCGTTTCCAGGCCGATCGCGCCATCGGCGGCATCGGCAAAGGGCAACCGCTTGGTATCGACGTCCTGCGGGTCGTGCGAGGAAACGATGATATCGATCGTGCCGTCGGCGAGCGCCTCGGCCATGCCGACCCGATCGTCTTCGCTGCGCAACGGCGGCGAAAGCTTGAAGAAGGTCCGGTACTCGCCGATGTCGTTCTCGTTCAGCGCCAGATTGTTGATCGATACGCCGCAGGTGACATTGGCGCCACGCTCGCGTGCGGTGCGGATTGCGGCTGCCGATTCGGGAACCGAGATCTGGGCGGCGTGATAGGCCGCACGCGTCAGCCCGGCGATGCGCAGGTCGCGCTCGAGCGGAATGATCTCCGCTTCGCGCGGGATGCCGGAAAGGCCGAGCCAGCTGGCAAGCAGGCCTTCGTGCATGACGCCGTTGGCGCCGAGATATTTGTCGCGCGTTTCAAGGGCGATGACGGCGCCGAATTCGCGGGCATAGGTCATGGCGCGGCGCAGGACCAGCGTGTCGTGGATCGAGCGGCGGCCATTGGTGAAGCAGACGGCACCCGCTTCGCGAAGCAGACCGAACTCGGTCATTTCTTCGCCGGCGAGGCCCTTGGTCAGCGCTGCGGCCGGGTGCACGTTGACGAGCGCCTTGTCGCGCGCCGTCTTCTTCACATATTCGACGAGTGCGATGTCGTCGATGACGGGATCGGTCTCCGGCATGGCGATGAAGGTGGTGACCCCGCCGGCAGCGGCCGCCCGCGACGCGGACTCGAAGGTCTCGCGGTGCTCGCTGCCCGGTTCGCCGACGAAGACGCGGGCATCGACGAGGCCCGGGACAGCGGTGAGCCCGGCGCAGTCCTTGACGAAGGCTCCATCCGGCGCGCCCTGGTTCTGGGCATCGGCACCGGCGGCAAGGATATGCCCGTCGTCGCCGACGATGATGGTGCCGACTTCATCGAGATTGCGCGAGGGATCGACGATGCGAAGGTTCTTCAGAACGAGTGGTCTGGTCATGTGCGCGGCCCCTGGTTCTGCGAGAGAAGCAGCGTTTCCATCACTGCCATGCGCACGGCAACGCCCATCTCAACCTGCTGTTCGATCACGCTCTGCGGCCCGTCGGCGATTTCCGAGGCGATCTCGACGCCGCGGTTCATCGGCCCCGGATGCATGACAAGTGCATCCTCCTTGGCCGCCTTCAGCTTTTCCGCATCGAGCCCGTAGTAGTGGAAGTATTCGCGCACGGACGGCACGAAGGACCCGGCCATGCGCTCGCGCTGCAGGCGCAGCATCATGACGACATCCGCATCCTTCAGGCCCTCGGCCATCGAATGGTAGACCTCGACGCCCATGTCGGCGATGCCGGAAGGAAGCAGCGTTGCCGGTGCGACGACGCGGACGCGTGCGCCCATCTGGTTGAGGAGCAGAATGTTGGAGCGCGCCACACGCGAGTGCAGCACGTCGCCGCAGATGGCGACGATGATGCGCGAGAGCTTGCCCTTGGCGCGGCGGATCGTCAGCGCGTCGAGCAGCGCCTGCGTCGGGTGCTCGTGCTGGCCGTCGCCGGCGTTGACGACGGAGCAGGAGACTTTCTGCGCGAGAAGGGCGGCAGCACCCGCCGACGAATGGCGCACGACCAGCACATCGGGGTGCATGGCGTTCAGCGTCATCGCCGTGTCGATCAGCGTTTCTCCCTTCTTTACCGAGGAGTTGCCGACCGACATGTTCATCACGTCGGCGCCAAGGCGTTTGCCGGCAAGCTCGAA
The DNA here is from genome assembly GCF_014852425.1 of Ensifer sp. ENS09. Classification (NCBI taxonomy): domain Bacteria; kingdom Pseudomonadati; phylum Pseudomonadota; class Alphaproteobacteria; order Hyphomicrobiales; family Rhizobiaceae; genus Ensifer; species Ensifer sp. ENS09. The sequence continues at coordinate 53,470 of NZ_JACVBP010000002.1, read as the reverse complement.
GGAAGACTGCGTTCGGGTCGAGGCCTCGAAGAAGAGGTTGATCTGCGTCAGACCCCGAAGCGTCGACGTCTTCTTTTCTCTTTGACGGGAGATTTGGACGGCTTCATCGGCGCGATCGAGCAGATAGGTGATATCCTGCTCCGTAAGCCCCTTGATGCCGAGCAGGTGGCGATGCGGGAAAGTGATCATGGGCCGCCCTTGCACTCTGGAAATGTGGTCGCTCTATAAGACCTGGTCCCCGGCACGGCAAGGCTTGGGCGTGCCCGTCCGCAGAAAACTTGCAACGGCGATCCTATCTTTTCTGCGCCCCGTTCCGTGGTCGAGAAACTTGCGCTAGAACCGGCCCATGAATCAGATGAACCGGACTGAACAGAAACTCGCCGAGCTGAACCAGCCCAAGCCCTGGTCCGGCGTCAACGCCTATCGTTCCGATCCGCTCGTGGTCGACATCACCTCGGGCATGAGCAAGACGTTGCGCGACGAGTTCGATGTGCTCGGCCGCTACGTCACCTCGCCGGAGGCGCAGGAACTGGCGCGCATGGCGAACGAAGGTCCGCCGAAGCTGAAGACCCACGGGCCGCGCGGCGAGCGTCTCGATGTCGTCGAGTTCCACCCGGCCTGGCATGCGCTGATGCGCCGCTCGATGTCCTCGGGCCTGCACGCGTCCGCCTGGGAAAATCTGCCGGACGAGCGCAACCAGTCGCATAAAGTCCGTGCGATCCGCTTCTATCTGACGGCGCAGCTCGAATGCGGCCATCTTTGCCCGCTGACGATGACCAGCGCGTCGCTGGCCGCGATCACCGCCTCGCCGGCGGTGCAGAAGGAGTGGGCGCCGAAAATCCTGTCGCGCAAATACGATTCCACCAACCGTCCGTGGATGCAGAAGTCTGCCGTCACGGTCGGCATGGGCATGACCGAGAAGCAGGGTGGCACCGACGTGCGCGCCAACACCTCGACCGCCGAACGGGTGGGCGAGGGGATCTATCGGCTGAATGGCCACAAGTGGTTTATGTCGGCGCCTATGAGCGACGCTTTCGTCATGCTGGCGCAGACCCGCGAAGGCCTTGCCTGCTTCCTGGTGCCGCGTCTGCTTGAGGACGGCAGCGCCAACGGCCTGCGGTTCCAGCGGCTGAAGGACAAGCTCGGCAACCGCTCCAATGCATCTTCCGAGGTCGAGTTCTCCGACACGTTCGGCTTCATCCTCGGCGCGCCGGATGCCGGCCTCCGCACGATCCTCGACATGGTAACGCTGACGCGGCTCGACTGTGCGCTCGCCTCCGCCGGCATGATGCGCGCTTCGCTTGCCGAAGCCGTGCATCATACGCGCGGCCGTAAGGTTTTCGGCAAGCCGCTCGTCAGCCAGCCGATGATGACGCGGGTGCTTGCCGACATGGCGCTCGACGTCGCCGCTGCAAGTGCGCTTTCGTTCCGCCTGGCCGAAGCCTTCGACAGGGCCCGCAGTAGCGCGGAAGACGCGGCCTATGCGCGGATCATGACGCCGGTTGCGAAATACTGGGCCTGCAAGATCGCGCCGGCACTGATCTATGAGGCGATGGAGTGCCTGGGTGGCAACGGCTATGTGGAAGAGCGTGCACTGGCGCGCCACTACCGCGAAGCGCCAGTGAACGCCATCTGGGAAGGCTCCGGCAACGTCATGGCGCTGGATGTGCTGCGGGTTCTCGCCAAGGGCAAGGACCTGTTCGAGCAGCTCTTCGTCGTGCTGGCGCGCGATCTCGGCCCGTCCGGCCGCAAGACCATCGACGTGCTGCGCGCGGCCATGTTGCTGTGCGAACGCGATGAAGGTGCCGCCCGCATGCTGGTCGAACAGCTGGCGCTCGCTGCCGCTGCCGCCGAGCTCTACCGTCTCGGTGCCGGTCGCATTGCCGATGCGTTCCTGGAATCACGCCTGGCCGCTGGCTGGCGCTCGACCTACGGCATGCTCGATTCGCGCTTCGATTCCGCCTACATCCTCGACCTTCTCTATCCCCCTGCGGCGTAAGCCTTCAGCCCCCCCGTGACGTCGTCAGTTGCTCGCGACGGAGGCGGTGAGAAGAAGGACGAGCGGTATCGTGAAGAACGAAACCACGGTCTGAACGGTGGCAACGGCCGCATAGAGCTCGGCGTCGCCACCCATCTGTTTGGCGAGCAAATAGCCGTTCATCGCCGTCGGTACCGCCGCGCCAAGGGCAACAACGAGAAGCGCGTCGCCACGAATGCCGAGTAGGTAGCTGGCGCTCACCATGAAGACCGGCATGACGATCAGCTTGAGGAAGACGGCAAGCAGCGCGACGGCGCTTGGTTTGAGCGCGTCCGATGCCCGTAACCCGGCGCCGACCATCACCAGCCCGAGACTGAGCGACGCGCTCGCCAGCATCTCGATGGTGGCCATCAGCGGGCTGTAGATCTTCAGTCCGATCAGGTTGACGAAAATTCCGAGCACCGAAGACACGATGATCGGATTGGTGGCGATTCGCATGAAGAAGCGGCGAAAGTCACGGCTGCCGCCCGTGAACCAGACAAGCACGGCAATATTGTAGAGATTGGTCGGGATGATCAGGAGCGTCATCAAGAGCGCGGTCAGTGTCAGGCCGAGTTGCCCGTAGAGTTTGTGGGCGATCGCAAGCGCCATGAAGCCGTTCCACCGTGTCGCCGTCTGGAACGTCGAGGTGAAGGACGCCGCGGAAACCTTGCGGTTTCTAAGCATAGGCCAAAGCAGGAGCACGAAAAGCGACATCAGGCTGACGCTGCCGATCGTGGCGATGGCCGTTGCGTCCGCCTGCAATCCGGTGAAATTGGCCTCAGCCAGGGTCGAGAACAGGAGGGCAGGGAACAGGATGAAGTAGCCGAACTGTTCCAGCCCCAGCCAAAGGTTCTGGTCGACAAGCGTCGAGCGCTTGAGCCAGGCGCCGAGCAGAACCAGCAGGAAGACGGGGAGGATGCTTTCGAAGACGATAGTCATGGGGAGGGCCTGCGTGCGAGAGCCCTATCGCTACCGCAAATTTCCGCAAACCGGAATGTCTTGCCGCACGGGAAATGCGGGGAAGGGCTTATCCAGGCCCGATTGCGGGCGCGTCCCTGTGAAAATTAACCTTAACAAATGGTTTACGTTGCGCAGGCCCCCGTAAGGGCGGAGATTGATCCGGCATTTTAATGGATTCCGGAATGGAGCGGTTCGGTGAGAACTGGTCTTATGATCATCATGATGATGTTTTTTGCCGGACTGGCGCTAGATATCGCAGTTCCCGCGATGGTTCTCGTGGCCGTCGTCCTGGCAGACCGCGCAATTTATCCCGTCGTCTTTCGGCAGATCTCGGAAAGGGGAGCCGCATGAAGTGGTTTCTGATCCTTTGGGGCGGACCGGTCCTTCTGCTGACGGGCTGGTACAGTCTCTCGTACTACGACATGAGCTTCGGCTTTTTCATGCTGACGCGCCAAACCCATGATCTGGTGTTCCAGATCTACGGCAACGTCCTCGGCATTCCACCGGAATCGATCCCGCCGCTCGTCGCGCGCGCGATCGTCGTCGACAGCCTCATCGTTTTTGCCATCATCGGCTTTCGCAAGCGCCGCCAGATCGCGGCCTGGTATCACCGCCGCTTCGGCGCCACGGCCCCTCAGTCCGAGAGGCCGTCTCTTGCCAGCGACGCCAGCCTGTCGAGCGCACCCTGAAGAATGAAGGATGCGGCAGCCGAATCGATGCGTTCGGCCCGCTTGCGTCGCGACACATCCATCTCGATCAGCACCCGCTCGGCCGCGACCGTCGACAGCCTTTCATCCCAGAAGATGAAGGGCAGGGGCGTCTTCTGTTCCATGTTGCGCACGAAGGCGCGGGTCGCCTGACAGCGCGGTCCTTCGGTGCCGTCCATGTTGACCGGCAGGCCGATGACGAAGGCCGCGATCTTTTCTTTGTTCCCTGCCGAGAGCAGCGCCTCCGCGTCCACGCCGAACTTGACCCGGCGGATCACCTCGCGCGGGGTCGCAAAGCGACGGCCCAGATCGGAGACCGAGAGGCCGATCGTTTTCGTGCCGAGGTCGAGACCCGCGATCGCCTGGTTCGGCTGTAGCTGGGCTGCGAGTTCTTCGATGGTGAGAATTGCCATGGGATTGTCGATTCGATCTTTGCGCGGAGAGTTGTCTGATCCATATGCTGTTGCGACAGACAAATCATCAGGGAGATCGTCATGAAGATCAAATGGCTCGGCCATGCCGCCTTTCACATCGAAACGGCAAAGTCCAAAATCCTGATCGACCCCTTCTTTACCGGCAATCCTGCCTTCCGCGATGAGGAGCGCCGGGACGCGACCGCCGGGCTCACCCACATTCTCCTGACCCATGGTCACGGCGACCATGTCGGCGACACCATTGCGATCGCCAAGGAGACGGGCGCAACGGTTGTTGCCAATGCCGACCTGGCCGCCTGGCTCGGCCGGCATGGCGTCAAGGCGCTGGAAATGGGCAACACCGGCGGCACGATCCAACTCGGCAGTTTCTCGACGACTTTTGTCAACGCGCTGCATTCGTCGGCGCAGCTGACCGAGGACGGCGTCTCGCACTCGCTCGGCAATGCCAACGGCCTGGTGCTGCATTTCGAGGACGAGCCGACGCTCTATCACATGGGCGACACGGACATCTTTTCCGACATGGCGCTGATCAACGAGCTGCATCAGCCGGAGATCGGCATCGTGCCGATCGGTGATCGTTTCACCATGGGCGGGGCGGTTGCGGCACTCGCCTGCCAGCGCTTCTTCTCGTTCTCGACGGCGATCCCCTGCCATTACGGCTCGTTCCCGATCATCGACCAGACGCCGGAAACCTTCGTTGCCGGCATGGAAAGTGCATCGACGAAGGTGGCGACGCCACAGGTCGGCGGCGTCGTCGCCGTGTGATGTTGCGCCGGGCCTTTTGACGAGAGGCCCGGTCCTCCGGCAATTCCCCCGTTGCGTGGCTCGCCCTGCGCCATTATAGCGGGGGAAGTTCCAGTTACCGGAGACGATCATGTCCGTAGACCTTGCCACCGTGAAGCGCGTCGCGCGCCTTGCCCGTATCGCCGTTAGCGAAGAAGAAGCCGAACGGATGATGGGCGAGCTCAATGGCATCCTCGGTTTCGTTGAGCAGCTCTCCGAAGTGAATGTCGAAGGCGTCGAGCCGATGACCTCGGTCACGCCGATGGATATGAAGAAGCGGACGGACACCGTGACGGACGGCAACAAGGCCGACGACATCGTTGCCAATGCGCCGAATTCCGATCGCAATTTCTTCCTCGTTCCGAAGGTGGTCGAGTAATCTCTCGCCAGCCGCCCCGACGTTTCTGATTGCGAAAGCCAGATTTTACCATGACCGACCTTACCAGCCTGACGATTGCCGAAGCCCGCGCCAAGCTCGCCGCCAAGGACATCACCGCCGTCGAACTGACCGACGCCTATCTCGGCGCGATCGATGCCGCCAATGAGGCGATCAACGCCTACATCGCCGTCACGCCCGAAAAGGCGCGCGAGATGGCCAAGGCCTCGGATGCGCGTATCGCCGCCGGCAAGGCCGGTGCGCTTGAAGGCATCCCGCTCGGCATCAAGGACCTCTTCGCCACCGAAGGCGTGCACACCCAGGCATGCAGCCACATCCTCGACGGATTTGCGCCGCGCTACGAATCGACCGTTACTCAGAACCTCTGGAACGACGGCGCCGTCATGCTCGGCAAGCTGAACATGGACGAGTTCGCCATGGGCTCGTCGAACGAGACCTCCTACTACGGCGCGGTCAAGAACCCGTGGCGCGCCAAGGGCTCGAACCTCGATCTCGTACCTGGCGGCTCCTCGGGCGGCTCTGCAGCGGCCGTCGCCGCGCATCTCTGCGCGGGTGCGACCGCTACCGATACGGGTGGCTCGATCCGCCAGCCTGCCGCCTTCACCGGCACCGTCGGCATCAAGCCGACCTATGGCCGTTGCTCGCGCTGGGGCACTGTCGCCTTCGCCTCGTCGCTCGACCAGGCCGGCCCGATCGCCCGTGACGTGCGCGACGCCGCAATCCTCCTGAAGTCGATGGCAAGCGTCGACGTGAAGGACACGACCTCGGTTGATCTGCCGGTGCCGGATTACGAAGCCGCGATCGGCCAGTCGATCAAGGGCATGAAGATCGGCATTCCGCGCGAATACCGCGTCGACGGCATGCCGGAAGAGATCGAAGCGCTGTGGCAGCAGGGCATTGCCTGGCTGAAGGAAGCCGGTGCCGAGATCGTCGACATCACTCTGCCGCATACGAAATACGCGTTGCCGGCCTACTACATCGTCGCTCCGGCCGAAGCCTCCTCGAATCTTGCCCGCTACGACGGCGTTCGCTACGGCCTGCGCGTCGACGGCAAGGACATCGTCGACATGTATGAAAAGACGCGTGCCGCCGGCTTCGGCCACGAAGTCAAGCGCCGTATCATGATCGGCACCTACGTGCTTTCGGCCGGCTACTACGACGCCTACTATCTGCAGGCGCAGAAGGTGCGCACGCTGATCAAGCGCGACTTCGAACTGGCGTTCCACGCCGGCGTCGACGCCATTCTGACGCCGGCAACGCCGTCGTCCGCCTTCGGTATTGCCGACGAGGATCTCGCATCCGATCCGGTGAAGATGTACCTCAACGACATCTTCACGGTGACGGTCAACATGGCCGGCCTCCCGGGCATCGCCGTTCCCGGTGGCCTCGACCACAAGGGCCTGCCGCTTGGCCTGCAGCTGATCGGCAAGCCGTTCGAGGAAGAGACGCTGTTCAAGACGGCGCATGTGATCGAACAGGCGGCCGGCCGCTTCACCCCCACCAAGTGGTGGTAATCTCTTGAAGGGCGGCACCCACGGTGCCGCCCTTTCCACTTCTGCCGCCTGCTTCTGCTGCATTGATCGCCACTCTTGTCGCGGAAGGAGACCTGCGCCGTGCCCGTCATCCGCCATGCCCGCGCCGGCGACGTTGAAAGGCTGGCCGAAATCGGCCTTGGGGCCTGGCAATCGGCAATCGCAGGCCTTGCCGATGGCGAAAAGATGCGGCGCGTTGCCGAGGCCGCATTTCTCCGTTTTCTGTCCGATCACTGGCTTTCCGTTTTGCTCGTCGAAGGCGAAGGCGCCATCGGCGGATGGTGCGCGCGAGAGAACTTCGACAATGCGATCTCCGATCTGTGGATCGAGCCGCAGCTCCAGGGCAGGGGCTTCGGCGCGCTGTTGCTCGGCGAGATCGAACATCGCATTGCTGCGGATGGATTCGACGCCGTCACCACCAAGACACACGCGCGAAATGACCGCGCCGTGCGCTTCTTCCGCAATCACGGTTATGGCGTGAGTTGGCTGTCGACCGCCTATGCGCCACAACTCGACAGCGACGTTGCCTTCATCGGCCTGAGCAAATCCCTGGAGCAGCCCCCGGGTCCCTGACACCCCGCCGCCCTATGCATGGCAGCCGCGCGCAAAGCGGGCTGGCCTATTCACACCGCATTCATTAGGTCCATGAAATATTATGGGGTATGACGTGGTGGTGGGGCACCGCAAGGGGGACGCTTGTTGCAGATGCTGGATAAAACGGTTCCGCGACCGTTGGTTCTGAAACCTTTCCACCATTCGTTTTGGCTTGCCGGCCTGGGCGTGATCGTCTTCACCGCCTGCGTGCTCGGCATCTTGAGCCGCCCTGTCGGCATGCTGGCCTCGATCTGGCCGGCAAATGCGATCCTGCTCGGCCTGCTGATCAGAAGACCGTCGCTTGCCAGCCCGTCTGGATGGTTGACGGCGGCACTGGCCTACGTACTTGCGGACCTGGTGACCGGTGCGGATCTCTATGAAGCCGCGGCGCTGAATACGGCGAACATGGTCGGCGTCGTCATCGGTTTCCTGCTCTATCGCCGCTTTTCGCCTGAGCACCGGCATCTGCGCCGGGCGCGCTCGGTGCTTTATATGTTCGCGGCATCCTCCCTGGCGGCGATGGGCGCCTCGCTCGTTGGAGCGGTTGCGGTTCAGCTGTCGTTCGGCACGCCGGCCACTGAAGCATTCGTCGCCTGGCTCACCACCGAGCTGGTCAATTATGTCGTGCTGCTTCCGGTGTTCCTGGCTGCGCCGCTTCCGGAAGACAGTTTGCGGTCCCGTGGCGCGCGCGTGGCGTCGTCGGTGGCCCCGGCTTCAGCGACTGCCTGGCCGTTCGTCTTCCTGGTTCTGTCCTGCGCTGCGGCGCTCTTCGTCGGCGGGCCGGGCGCTTTCGCCTTCCCGGTGCCGGCGCTCTTATGGTGCGCGCTCAGTTATGGTCTGTTTCCGGTGACGATCCTGACGGCGATCGTTTGCGTGTTGACGCAGATTGCCGTTGCCTCCGGCGCGCTGCACCTCGGCGTCAGCGGCGTTGCCGAGGAAACGCTCACCTCGACCCGGCTGGGAACGACCCTGCTTGCGCTCTGCCCGCTGGCGGTCGCCAGCGTCGATGCCGCACGACGGGCGCTGATTGGGCGCCTGTCCCATGCGGTCGATTATGATTTTCTGACCCAATGTCTGGCGCGCGCGACCTTCATGGCGCGCGCGGCCGCGCTGATCGCAGCGCCGGTCGCCCGAAAAGGCGGAACGGTGGTGATGATGCTCGACATTGACTGCTTCAAGGCGATCAATGACACCTATGGTCATGCCGTCGGCGATCAGGTGCTGATTTCGGTTGCCGGCGTCGTTCGCGCGGCACTGCGCGGTGACGATCTCGTCGGCCGGCTTGGCGGCGAAGAGTTCGCCGTTGTGCTGGTTCGGCAATCCCCGACCGATGCGCTCAAAGTTGCCGAGCGGCTGCTTGAGGCCGTGCGGGCGCTTCATATCGATCTGGAGCAGGGCGGAAGCATCGCCGTCACCATCAGCATCGGCGCTGCCGAAGTCATGACCCGCGACACCGGCCTCGACGGCTTGCTGCTTGCGGCCGACCGCGCGCTCTACCAGGCGAAGGCTGCGGGCCGCGACCGCGTGCAATGCGCGGCCCCGTCGAGCGCTCACGCCACGTAAGTCGCTTTCCGTTAAGTAAAGTGCGCATCTGACGATACCGGGCATGCTGGCATGCCCGGTATCGTTCGTATTCGCCGCTAGCGGTTGTTAAGTTCGGAGCGCACGAGCTGCAGCCCGCGTTCCGTGATGCGGTAGGGTTTTCCGCCGGACGATGAGATCGCCTTCTTCCGCTTCAATTTGCGGAAAAGTTCGAGGTCGAAGCCGGGATAGACCCAGCCGTCACGGGTGAAGCACCGGATTTCGGTGATCGCCTTGTCGTCGCGGGTGATTTCGATGCGGCCGCCCTGGGCCAAATGATGAAGAATGCGCTGTTCTGCGCGCGAGATGTCCATTGTCTGAATATTCCGGAATCGCGTTCGTATGAACGCAGGAAAACGTTCCGCAAAATACTGAAGATGCGGGGTGACGTTTCCGGCCCGTGCGCGCAATCAAAGGGGATTACGCGGACGGGCTTTACCGGGACTCAGGCGAAGAACGGAACATAAAAACTCCAATAGAACGGTGCTTTCCTAAAAGGCCGTCGTTCGCGCGTCAAGGTGTCATTGCAACGCCAGGGTGCCAATGGCCGCCAGCGCCACTTGCAAGACGATGATCAAAGCGAGGCGCGTGCGAAAGGGTTCCTTACGCGTCTTATGTCGGAAGATATGGCGCGCCGTCATTGCACCCGGGCTGCCGCCGAACAGGGCGACCGTCAGCAGCGTCCGCTCGCTGATCCGCCGTTTGCCGGACCGCGCCGCTTGCTTGTCATACCAGAACAGCCCGAAGGCAGCCAAGTTGACGAGAATTGCGAACGCGAGCAGGGCAAAGGCGATGGACATGGCCGAAGTCTTGCCGATAGGCGCTAAACGGTGGTTAAGAGACGCCAGCTGTTTGCATGAGATTGCAGATGGCGTGTCTGATCCAGCCGAACAACTTGCACCGGCGGACCAATTGTTCTACCGAGAAACCAAGAATTCAGGCTTCAAAGAAGAGCATGATATGAGCATTGTCGACGTCCGCACCCCCGATCCGAAACGCTTCATCCCTGGCGCCACCGGCGACTGGGAAGTCATCATCGGTATGGAAGTCCATGCCCAGGTGCTTTCCAATTCGAAGCTGTTCTCGGGCGCATCGACGGAGTTCGGCAATGCGCCGAATGCGAACGTCTCGCTGGTCGATGCCGCCATGCCCGGCATGCTGCCTGTTATCAACGAGGAATGCGTGAAGCAGGCGGTGCGCACCGGTCTCGGTCTCAAGGCCGCGATCAACAATCGCTCGATCTTCGACCGCAAGAACTATTTCTATCCGGACCTGCCGCAGGGCTATCAGATCTCCCAGTTCAAGGATCCGATCGTCGGCGAAGGCAAGATCATCATTTCGGTCGGTCCGGACCGCCAGGGCCAGTTCGAAGATGTCGAGATCGGCATCGAGCGCCTGCATCTTGAGCAGGACGCCGGCAAGTCGATGCACGACCAGCATCCGTCGATGTCCTATGTCGATCTCAACCGCTCGGGCGTCGCGCTGATGGAGATCGTCTCCAAGCCGGACATGCGCTCGTCGGATGAGGCCAAGGCCTACATGACGAAGCTGCGCTCGATCGTGCGCTACCTTGGTACCTGCGACGGCAACATGGACGAAGGCTCGATGCGCGCCGACGTCAACGTGTCCGTCCGTCGTCCGGGCGAGGGCTTCGGCACGCGCTGCGAAATCAAGAACGTCAACTCGATCCGCTTCATCGGCCAGGCAATCGAATACGAGGCACGCCGCCAGATCGGAATTCTCGAGGACGGTGGCAGCATCGACCAGGAAACCCGCCTGTTCGACCCGAACAAGGGCGAGACCCGCTCGATGCGCTCCAAGGAAGACGCGCACGACTACCGCTATTTCCCGGATCCGGACCTGCTGCCGCTCGAATTCGACGACGCATTCGTCGAGGCGCTGAAGGCCGACCTGCCGGAGCTGCCCGACGACAAGAAGGAGCGCTTCGTGCGCGACCTCGGCCTCTCGGTCTATGACGCTTCGGTGCTCGTTTCCGAAAAGTCGATCGCCGACTATTTCGAGGCGGTGGCGGAAGGCCGCGATGGCAAGATTGCCGCCAACTGGGTCATCAACGACCTGCTCGGCGCCTTGAACAAAGCCGGCAAAGCCATTGAAGAGACTCCGGTTTCGCCGGCCCAGCTCGGCGGCATCATCGACCTCATCAAGGCGGAGACCATCTCCGGCAAGATCGCCAAGGACCTCTTCGAGATCATCTGGAATGAGGGCGGCGACCCGGCCGAGATCGTCGAGACCCGCGGCATGAAGCAGGTGACCGACACCGGCGCCATCGAAAAGGCCGTCGACGAGATCATCGCCGCCAACCCGGATCAGGTCGCCAAGGTGCAGGCCAAGCCCTCGCTTGCCGGCTGGTTCGTCGGCCAGGTGATGAAGGCGACCGGCGGCAAGGCCAATCCGCAGGCCGTACAGGCGCTGGTCAAGGCCAAGCTCGGCATCGAGGAATAACGATGTTCTTCGTGCGCACGGCAAGCGAGCGCGACCTGGAGAAGGTTCGCGCTCTGCTGATCGAAACGTGGCACGCGACCTATGACACTTTCTACGGTGTCGAGAAGGTCAAGGAACTGAACGAGCGCTGGCATTCGCTGCCGGCGCTCAAAGCCCGGCTCGCGCGCAAGAACGCCGAGTTCCTCGTTGCCGACGACGGAAGGCAGCTTGGTGGCATGGGCTATGCGGCGATGTCCGACACGCAGGCCAAGACGGTGGTGCTGCACCAGCTCTATGTCCTTCCGAAGTTCCAGCGCCAGGACGTCGGCCGCGATATCGTCGCCGAACTCGAAACCTGCTTCCCGGACGCCGAGCGCATGCGCGTCGAGGTCGAGCCGCAGAACCTGCACGCGCTCACCTTCTATCGGGCGCATGGCTTTGCCGAAGTGGGTGAGACTGCGGGCGACGACCCGTCCGGCCTGCCGGCCATCGTTCTGGAAAAGCCGCTTCTCGGCTAGGCGATCCGCCCGGTTGCCTGACGTTTCGCATGCCTGTGGATAGGCCTGAGAGAAGCGGCGCTGTCATCGCGCCGTTACCTCCGAGTGCTTGATCCGCAGCCGATGAACGATGTGAGCGGAGAACCATGGACGCGACCGAACTCATGATCCGCAAGGCTGAGCGCAAGGATCTCGAAGCGATCGTCGCGCTCTTCGCCAATGATCCGCTGGGCGGTCACGACGACACGACCGACGCTGAGGCCTTCGCAGACTACGCCGCTGCCTACGACCGGATTGAAGCCTCGACGCTGCAGACGCTGTTCGTCGCGGTTCTCGAAGGGCAGGTCGTCGGCACCTTTCAAACCGCGCTGCACACGTCGCTGTCCGGGCGGGGAAGCTCCAGCCTGATCGTCGAAGCCGTCCAGACGCGCGCCGACATGCGCGGCCGTGGGATCGGCGAACGGATGATGCGCCATGCAATTGCCGAGGCGCGGGAGAAGGGGGCCAGGAAGGTGAGGCTCACGTCCAACGCCGTGCGCACCGATGCACATCGCTTCTATGAGCGCCTGGGCTTTGCGCGCAGCCATTTCGGCTTTCAACTACCGTTGAAATGACCGCCTTTACCTCGGAATCACTGGACAAGCCCTGAGCGGCGGGGCATAAGCGGGAACATTGTTTTGGTATCTGGCCGCCTTCCCAACGGCCGGTCAAGGACGGCATCCATGAAGCTCCTGCTGCAGATTTTCACCTGGTGGAACGAACAGACGATCGGAACGCGCTTTCACACCTGGCGCCACGGTCAACGGGTCGGTCAAGACGAACTCGGCAATGTCTACTACCAGGGCGGCAAGGACTCCGAAGGTCGCACCCGCCGCTGGGTGATCTACAACGGCTACGCCGAAGCTTCCGCCATTCCGGCCGGCTGGCACGGCTGGATGCACCACCGGACCGACGTTTCGCCGGCCGATGAAAAGTACACGCCGCGGGAATGGCAGAAGGCGCACCGCGCCAATCCGACCGGAACGGCCAACGCCTACCGCCCACAGGGCTCGATCGCTGCCACCGGCAAGCGCCCGCGCGTAACCGGCGACTACGACGCCTGGACGCCCGGCTCCTGAATAATCTGTTCTCAGTGACGACGACGGACCGCGGAATGGGTTCCTCGATCATGGCGAGGCCACAATTGATGGTTAGCGCCTGAAATCCATGACGAACAGGATACGCGGGAGACAGGCGACGATGGCAGGTTCTGATCTGCGCAAGGCAATCGGCCAAGGAGCACGGCGTTTGGGCTTGTCCCTGCTTGCCGCCTTGCCGCTGGTCGCATCTGCGGAAGCCGTTGACGCAGCCCGCCTTTCCAACGCCGTCGCCGTCTTCTCCGGCATCGACAAGATCACCGGCCGCATCACCACCTTCGACGTCTATATCGGCGAGACCGTGCAGTTCGGCGCCCTCCAGGTCACGCCGCGCGTCTGCTATAGCCGTGACGATACGGAAGCGCAGAAGATCACCACCTTCGTCGAGGTCGAGGAAATCACGCTCGACCGCAAGATCCGCCGTATCTTTACCGGCTGGATGTTTGCCGACAGCCCCGGTCTGAACGCCGTCGAGCATCCGGTCTATGACGTCTGGCTGCAGTCCTGCAAGGCGACCTCGGACCTGCCGCCGCCGGATACCGCGCAGAAGCGCTGAGCGGCGGGGCATATCCCCATTCTTTAGAATTTGGCTTGGTTAGAAGGCGAGGTCGGGCGACGACATCGCGTTCGCGAGCAATACTTCGTATTCCGCCTTCGGCACGTCGACGGCGCCGAACGACTTCAGGTGTTCGGTGGTGAACTGTGTATCGAGCAGTTCGAAGCCGCGCGCCTTCAGTCGCTCGACCAGATGCACGAGGCAGATCTTCGAGGCGTCGGTGCGTCTGGAAAACATGCTTTCGCCGAAGAAGGCCGAACCGAGCGAAACCCCGTAAAGCCCCCCGACTAGTTGGTCGCCTTCCCAGGCCTCGACGCTGTGGGCATAGCCCATCGAGTGCAGTGTCGCGTAGAGCGTGCGGATCTTATTGTTGATCCAGGTTGTCGGCCGGTCGGGAGCAGGGGCAGCACAGCCGTCCATCACCGCTTCGAAGGCGGTGTTGAAGCGGATGTCGAAAGGCTTTCGGCGGATGGTCTTGGCGAGGCTGCGAGAGGTGTGGAAGCCTGCGAGCGGGATCACTCCGCGAATTTCCGGCTCGACCCAGAAGAGCTCCGGATCATCGGCCGAATCGGCCATCGGGAAGAGGCCGATCGAATAGGCGCGCAGCAGCATGTCCGGCGTAATATCGGGCTGCTTGCTGCGCGTCCCTTTCAATGTCTGGTCCTTACTCGGACGTGGCGGCCAGATGCTTCTCCAGCCAGTGGATGTCGTAGTCGCCGTTGGCAATGTCCTGATTATTGATCAGGTCCTGGAACAGCGGAAGCGTCGTCTTGATGCCGTCGATGACAAATTCGTCAAGCACGCGGCGCAGGCGCATCATGCATTCGACGCGGGTACGGCCATGCACGATCAGCTTGCCGATCAGGCTGTCGTAGTAAGGCGGGATCCGGTAGCCCTGATAGGCGCCCGAGTCGACGCGCACGCCAAGGCCGCCCGGCGCATGGAAATGCGTGATCGTGCCCGGGGAGGGGACGAAGGTGCGCGGGTCTTCGGCATTGATGCGGCACTCGATCGCGTGGCCGGAAAACACGATGTCTTCCTGCTGGACCGAGAGACCGCCGCCGGAGGCGACGCGGATCTGCTCGTGCACGAGGTCAATGCCGGTGATCGCTTCGGTGATCGGATGCTCGACCTGAAGACGGGTGTTCATTTCGATGAAATAGAACTCGCCGTTCTCGTAGAGGAACTCGACCGTGCCGGCGCCGCGATACTTCAGCTTCTTCATGGCGTCGGCGCAGATCTGGCCGATCTTCATGCGCTGGTCGACGTTGAGGGCCGGCGAATTCGCCTCTTCCCAGACCTTCTGGTGACGGCGCTGCAGCGAGCAATCGCGTTCGCCGAGATGCACCGCATTGCCGGCGCCGTCGCCGACGATCTGGATTTCGATGTGGCGCGGCTTGGAGAGGTACTTCTCCATGTAGACGGCGTCGTTGCCGAAAGCGGCAAGCGCTTCGGTGCGGGCCGTCGCAACGGCTTCTTCGAGGTCCGCCTCGCTGCGGGCGACCTTCATGCCGCGGCCGCCGCCACCGGCGGTCGCCTTGATCAGGACCGGGAAACCGATCTTGCGGGCGACTTCGAGCGCGTTCTCCGGCTTCACTTCGCCGTCGGAACCCGGAACGACCGGGATGCCAAGTTCTTGCGCCGTCTGCTTGGCGGTGATCTTGTCACCCATGATGCGGATGTGTTCCGCCGTCGGGCCGATGAAGGTGATGTCGTGCGCTTCGAGGATTTCGGCGAACTTGGCGTTTTCCGACAGGAAGCCGTAGCCCGGATGCACGGCGTCGGCACCGGTGATTTCGCAGGCGGCGACGATCTGGTGAATGTTCAGATAGCTATCGCGCGAGGGCGGCGGGCCGATGCAGACGCTCTCGTCGGCGAGGCGCACATGCATGGCGTCGGCGTCGGCCGTGGAATGAACGGCGACCGTGGCGATGCCGAGTTCCTTGCAGGCACGAAGCACGCGAAGGGCGATTTCGCCGCGATTGGCAATGAGAATTTTCGAGATCATCGCCGCGCCGCCTTATTCGATTACGATCAGCGGTTCGCCATATTCGACGGGGGCTGCGTCCTGGACGAAGATTTCGGTGACCTTGCCCGAGCGCGGAGCCGGGATCTGGTTCATCGTCTTCATCGCTTCGATGATGAGGATCGTCTGGCCTTCCTTGACCGTGGCACCGACCTCAACGAAGGGGCGGGCTCCCGGTGCGGGGGACAGGTAGGCAGTGCCGACCATCGGCGCGGTCACGGCATTCTTCGATGCGCGGGCGCTCTCGGCGGCGGGAGCGGCAACGGCGTTTGCCGGGGCGGCCGCTGCGGCGGGCATCTGGTAAGCCGGCATCTGCGGCATGGCCATCGGCATCGCAACCGGCGTGCCGTTGCGCGAAACGCGAATGCGCAGGTCGTCCTGCTCGACTTCGATCTCGGTCAGATCGGTGTCCTTGAGAATATTGGCGAGATCGCGGATCAGCGCCTGGTCGATACCTGGTTTCTTGTCAGCCATGGAATATGAGCCTCTTGTGTTCTTTTTATTTCGACGGATTTGTCAGGTTCTTTAGCGCATGCAGCGCAAGAATGTAACTCTGTGCGCCGAAGCCGCAGATGACGCCCTTGACGGCGGGTGCGATCATCGACTTGTGGCGGAACTCCTCACGCGCATGGATGTTCGAGAGGTGCAGTTCGACGACCGGAATGCCGATGGCGCGGATGGCATCATGAAGTGCGATCGACGTGTGGCCATAGGCAGCCGGGTTGATTGCAACGCCTGCGGCGACGTTGCCGGCCTCGTGCAGCCAATCGACCAGCGTTCCCTCATGGTTCGACTGGCGGAAATCGACGTCGAAGCCGAGCGCCTTGCCTTCCGCCTTGCACATGGCCTCGATGTCGGCCAGCGTCTGCCCACCATAAATACCCGGTTCGCGCTTGCCCAGCGCATTCAGGTTGGGGCCGTTCAGCACGAAAATGGTCGATGGCATAAGGGATTCCGGTCCGGTCATGGAGGGTTACCTATAGACTGATGGTCCCGCGAGGAAAAGCCCTTTGGGCCCCCGCGGGATTTGTCCACAGTCATGGGAAGGTTTGTCAGCAGGCGGTCTTGCCGCATTCGCGCATATTGGCGACCTTGCCTTCGATCTCCTCGGCGCCGACGGCTCCGAAGACCGCTTCGTTGCCGATGACGTAGGAAGGCGTTCCGGTGATGCCGAGGTCGTTGGCAAGGCTGTAGGCCTCGCGCACGGCCGCGTCATGCGGCTCCTTTTCCATCTTGGCGCGCAGGTCCTTTTCGGAAACGCCGAGCTTGGCGGCAACCGCAAGCGCCGTCTCCTCCGTGGCGCGGTCCTCGCCGCCGAGCAGCGCCCGGTGGAAGTCGCCGTATTTTTCCGGAGCGACCAGGCGGAAGGCGGCGCTCACCTTGTGGGCGGCCAGCGAATCCGGGCCGAGGATCGGCAGTTCCTTCAGCACAAAGCGCACGTTCTTGTCCTTGGCGAGGATGTCGTCCATGTCGGAAAGCGCGCGTTTGCAGTAGCCGCAATTGTAGTCGTAGAACTCGACGACGGTGACGTCGCCCTTGGGGTTGCCGAGCACCATGTCATAGTCGGAATTGAAGATCGCCTTCTTGTTCTCGGTGATCGCGCCTTCCGCCGCTTCCTGCTGCTTGGCGCGCTGCTTCGTCGTCAGCGCCTCCTGGACCTCGAGCATGATCTCCGGATTGGCGATCAGGTATTCCTTGATGAAGGCGCCGATCTCTTCCTTCTGCTTCGCGTCGAGCGCGAACGCGTTTTGGGGCAGGCTGACCCCGGCCACGAACGCTGCGAGCGTCCCGGCGGCAATCATCTTGGTGCTGAAGTTCATTTCTACCTCGTTGTCCTTGCGTATCCTGTGTGTCGTCCATCGCGTGTCGCCGGGTCAACCGGCTGTTCTGAGTGACAACAGGATTCCTCGTATCCGCAATATGCCGGCAGCATAGGGTGGGTGCTGCGGAAACGAAACGGCAAAATCGGCGGAAATACGGCACTCGCGGACTTGTGAAGGTCATTTTCATCGGGCAAAGGGCTGGAGAACAGCCGCATATCGAGGATTTTCCGTTGGTAGATTTGTCAAAACGCAGTGCCGTCGAACCTTTCCATGCGATGGACGTACTGGCGGAGGCGACCCGTCGCCGCGACGCCGGCCACCCGGTGATCTCGATGGCGGTCGGGCAGCCTGCCCACCCGGCGCCCAAGGCAGCTCTCGACGCTGCGCGCAAGGCGCTTGAGCATGGCAGGCTCGGCTATACCGACGCGCTCGGCACGTTGTCGCTGCGCACAGCAATCGCCCGGCACTATGAAAAACGCCACGGCATCGCGCTCGATCCGCAGCGGGTGGCGGTCACCACCGGCTCATCCGCCGGCTTCAATCTCGCCTTCCTGGCTCTCTTCGATCCCGGCGACTGTGTTGCCATTGCGCGGCCGGGCTATCCAGCCTACCGCAACATCCTCGCAGCCCTCGGCCTGACGGTCGTCGAGGTCGAGGCCAATGTCGAGACCGGCTTCACGCTGACGCCTGAAAGTCTTTCACGTGCCGCTGCGAAATTAGGCCGTCCTTTGAAAGGCGTGCTTTTGGCGAGCCCGGCCAACCCCACCGGCACCGTGACGGGCAGGGCGGGCCTCAAGGCGCTGGCTGACTATTGCCGAGCCGAATCGATTGCCTTCATCTCCGACGAGATCTATCACGGGCTGACCTTTGCCGGCGAAGAGGCCAGCGCGCTGGAGGTGACCGACGAGGTGATCGTCATCAACTCCTTCTCGAAATACTATTGCATGACCGGCTGGCGGATTGGCTGGATGGTGCTGCCGGCCGACAAGGTGCGCGGTTTCGAGCGTATCGCCCAGAGCCTCTACATCTCGCCGCCCGAGCTCTCGCAGATTGCGGCAGAAGCAGCACTCGACGCCCATGAGGAACTCGACCGCTACAAGACCGCCTATGCCGCCAACCGGGATATGCTGATGAAGCGGTTGCCGGAGATCGGCTTCTCCATCGCCTCGCCGATGGACGGCGCCTTCTACGCCTACGTGGATGTCACGCGCTTTACCAATGACAGCATGGCCTTTGCCAAGCGGATGCTCGCCGAGATCAATGTCGCGGCGACCCCTGGATTCGACTTCGATCCGCTGGAAGGGCACCGCACGATGCGCTTCTCCTATGCTGGTGCCGAGGCCGACATGGTCGAGGCGGTTGACAGGATCGGACGCTGGCTGGCGTGACCGCCTGAGCGAACGGGCAGGGGCAAAGCCCCTTCTGTCGTCCGTCTAAAGGAAAAGGCCCGGATCGCTCCGGGCCTTTCGTATTTTCAGAGTTTGGTACTTGCAGCGCGGCTTAGAAGAAGCCGCGGCGCTGCCACCAGCCACCCTTTTTCGGCTTGGCCGGCTCTTCCTCTTCGGGCTTCGTCGCGCTCGACGTCACCACCGGTTCGGAGGCGATCTTCGAAAGGTCGCGGTTGGCGCGCACCGGTTTGGTCTCGGCAAGGTCGGCCGCAGCCTCTTCCACCTCTTCGACGGCCGGGTCGGCAACGGCGGGCTGGTCTTCGATCGCTGCCTGGGCAACTTCGTCGACGCTGACTGCCGGTTCTTCAGCCTTGACGGCTTTCTTGCGGGTGCGCTTCGGCTTGGCAGGCTTTGCGTCCGCCACCTCGACTTCTTCGGCAACCACAGCCGTTTCCTCGACAGCGACAGCCACTTCGACCTCGGCTGCAGCGGCCGGTGCCTCTACGGCTTCGGCTTCGTCTGCGCCATTGTCGCCGGCTTCCGCATCGGCATCGGCATCGAGCTGGCCTTCACCTTCGCCTTCCGGACGGTTGCGGCGGCCGCCACGCTTGCCCCGGCGGCGGCGCTTGCGCTTCTGATCGCCATCGGCGGTCGCGGCGTCCGCATCGACACCCTCGTCATCGCCTTCATCCTCATCGGAACCGTCGTCAGCATCGCCTGCCGATTCGGAAACCTGGAGGGCGCTGCCTTCGGCCTGCTGGCCACCCTTGCCGCGACGGCGGCGACGGCGCTTGCGCTTGCGTCCATTCTGATCGTCGGACTGGGCAGCAGCCTTCGGCTGTTCCTGGCGCTGTTCGCCGACGACTTCTTCTGCTTCTTCCTCGTCGAGATCCTCTTCGATCACGACGTCGTCTTCTTCCTCTTCCGGCTCGAAGTGCAGCAGCTGCTCGATCTTGACCGGGTTTTCGACCGGCTCGCCGCGATCGATCGCGAAGTGCTGGGCGCCGACATGGGCGTCAGCCTCGATGATGATCGAAACGCCGAAGCGGGCTTCGTAGTCCATGATCGTGCCGCGCTTCTGGTTGAGCAGGTAGAGCGCGATATCCGGGATGGTGCGTACGGTGATGTCGTGCGTCGTGTTCTTGAGCAGATGTTCCTCGATGCCGCGCAGCACGTGCAGGGCGACGGAGGATTGCGAGCGAACATGACCCGTGCCGTTGCAGTGCGGGCAGGTCTGCATCGTCGATTCGAGCACCGAGGCACGAATGCGCTGGCGCGACATTTCGAGCAGGCCGAAATGCGAGATGCGGCCGACCTGGATGCGGGCGCGATCGTTCTTCAGGCAATCCTTCAGACGCTTCTCGACCGAGCGGTTGTTCCGCTTTTCTTCCATGTCGATGAAGTCGATGACGACGAGGCCGGCAAGGTCGCGCAGACGCAACTGGCGAGCCACTTCTTCGGCAGCTTCCAGGTTGGTCTGGAGTGCGGTGTCTTCGATCGAGTGCTCGCGCGTCGAACGGCCGGAGTTGACGTCGATCGAAACCAGCGCTTCGGTCTGGTTGATGATGATGTAGCCGCCGGACTTCAGCGTTACCTGCGGCTGCAGCATGCGGTCGAGCTGCGCTTCGATGCCGGAGCGCGAGAAGATCGGATGCACGTCGCGGTAAGGCTGAACCACTTTGGCGTGGCTCGGCATCAGCATCTTCATGAAGCCCTTGGCTTCCTTGTAGCCTTCCTCGCCGGAAACGATGATCTCGCTGATGTCCTTGTTGTAGAGATCGCGGATCGAGCGCTTGATCAGGCTGCCTTCCTCATAGACGAGGCAGGGGGCCGTGGAGTTCAGCGTCAGCGTGCGGACGTTTTCCCACAGGCGCATCAGATATTCGAAGTCGCGCTTGATCTCGACCTTGGTGCGGTTGGCACCGGCGGTGCGCAGGATCACGCCCATGCCCTGCGGCACTTCGAGGCCGCGGGCGATTTCCTTCAGGCGCTTGCGGTCCTGCAGGTTGGTGATCTTGCGCGAGATGCCGCCGCCGCGTGCGGTGTTCGGCATCAGCACCGAGTAACGGCCGGCAAGCGACAGATAGGTCGTCAGTGCCGCGCCCTTGTTGCCGCGCTCTTCCTTGGCGACCTGAACGAGCAGGATCTGGCGGCGCTTGATGACTTCCTGGATGCGGTACTGCTTGCGCGGCTTGCGAACCTGGCGGTCCGGAACCTCTTCCATGGCGTCTTCGGCGCCGACGGATTCGATGATTTCCTTTTCGCCGTCGTGGCTGTCGTCGTCATCATCGTCGTCGTCATGGCGACGGCGGCTGTCGACATCCTCAGAAATGGCGTCGGTATCGACCATGGCAGCCATCTCGCCGCCATTGCTCTCGTCGCCATCGGCCGACGCGGCAGCGGCTTCTTCCGCAGCCTTGGCCTTGGTCTTGCGGGTGCGCTTCGGCTTCGCCTTCGGCTTTTCGGCCGGGGCTTCCTCTTCGACGACCGGTGCGGCGTCAGCGACGGCTGCGACCGGCTCGGCTTCAGCGTCAGCTTCCGTGACGATTTCGAGATCCACGGGAACGGAGAGTTCGCTTGCCGGGGCAGGGGCGGTCTCGACATGCTCGATGTCGTCGTCGCGCCGCGCTTCTTCGGCTTCGGCCTTCAAGAGCGCCTGACGGTCGGCGAGCGGGATCTGGTAGTAGTCGGGGTGGATTTCGGCGAAAGCCAGGAACCCGTGGCGGTTGCCGCCGTAATCGACGAAGGCGGCCTGGAGCGAGGGCTCCACCCGGGTGACCTTCGCCAAGTAGATATTGCCGCGGATCTGCTTCTTGTGTTCCGACTCGAAGTCGAACTCTTCTATGCGGTTCCCGCGAACGACAACGACGCGCGTCTCTTCTGAATGAGACGCATCGATAAGCATTTTCTCTGCCATCTAAGCTGTGCTCCTCGGCGCGCCAGCGGAACGGGAGACAGACCTGCTTCCTTAGGAAGACTGCCAAACACGTCGGAAGGTGCGCCGGATATGAAAGTTCCTGTTTGGCGCAGGCGATGGTGCAGCAGCCAGACGACAGCCGGAACATGTGTGTCCCGGGGCCGCGCTACTTCTGACCGATACTGCTGAGTCAACATCAATGACCAAACAAGAATGCCAATGTCTAAGGTCTCATGAAGACCCGATGAATGCGCCCGCTTGCGGGCGTCGGTGAAAAATCACCATCAAGAACTCCGGCCACCGCCGGAAATTTGCGATCCAGTGTACGGGGAGGAAATGCAGCGACGGCGGATGAACATCTTGCGACCGCAATGCGATAAGTTAACCGGTCAATCCGGTTCGACCGCACCCTGGCGCCAAGCTTTGGAGAAGCTCCGGCTGCCCGGTCGACTGTTCTATCCCGTCAACACTTTCTCCTTGTGACGCTTTTATGTTTTCTATGTCACATTGGCAAGGGAAAAGCCCGTGCCGCCACAATAATGATCGATTCGCTTGTCCACGTGGAGTAGGTCGATAAACGGTAAATCGATTGTCCCCGCTGGCCGGGGAAGATGATCATTGTCAAGCATTGGTTAACCATAAGGGTTCATTGATCAACCTGTGCGTACAGCAGCCGTGCGTCGGCTGCTGTTTGGTTTTCTGAGAAAGTGGTGGAGAGCCCGAGGTGAGGCCTTTGGCGGTTTGTATGCGTGGTTCGCTGTTGTCTTTGATGTCGCGCGCGGGCAGGCTTCTGCTCGGAGCATCGCTGCTAGCCGGCGGTCTTCTTTGGAACGTGCCGGCGGCAGGGGCCGCCGAGCCGGGTCCTTTGCTCGCCTTTGCGGCACGGATCGCAGGTGACGATGCGCGCACGCGCGTCGTCGTCGAGTTTGATCGCAAGCCGGAATTCTCCCTGCACTATGTCGCCGATCCCGTTCGTGTCGTGGTCGACCTGCCGGAAACGGCCTTCGGCCTGAAGGCGGACAGCCTTGAACCACGCGGCCTGTTCGATGCGATCCGCTACGGCGGCATGGGGGCGGGCAGTTCCCGCATCGTTCTTTCGGCAAAAGGCCCGGTCGCGGTCACCCATGCGGAAGTTGTCGCGGAAGAGGGGGGCAAGGGTTACCGCCTCGTGCTCGATGCCGAGCGCGTCGACCAGGCGCGCTTCGATGCGCTTCTCGGTGAGCAGCAGTGGACCGGATCGGTTGCCGCCACCAAGACCGACAGACCGGTTGCCGTCGCCCCCACGAGGGAAGGCGGGCCGTTCATCATCGCGATCGATGCGGGCCACGGCGGCATCGATACCGGCGCGCTCGCCGGCGAAACGAAGACGGAAGAAAAGCACGTTACGCTCGCCTTCGCGAAGGATCTCGTCGAGGCCCTGAACAAGGGCGCCGGGATCGAGGCTTTTCTCACCCGCGACAAGGACGTCTTCCTCTCGCTTCCCCAGCGCGTGCAGATCGCCCGCAACAAGGGCGCCCATCTCTTCATTTCTCTTCATGCGGACGCCCTGCGCCAGAAGGACATCCGCGGCGCGACGGTCTATACCATCTCCGACAAGGCCTCCGACCATCTGGCTGCAAGCCTAGCCGCCCGCGAAAACTTGTCCGACGAAATCGCCGGTGTGCCGCTTCAGAGCGAGCCGGCGGAAGTGGCCGACATCCTGATCGATCTGACACGCCGCGAAACGCAGGCCTTCTCCGTCAACATGGCACGCGCCGTCGTTTCGTCCTTTGAGGGCCAGATCAATCTCATCAACAATCCGCACCGTTTCGCCGGCTTCCGCGTGCTGCAGGCGCCGGACGTGCCCTCGATCCTGCTTGAACTGGGCTTCCTGTCGAACAAGGAGGACGAAAAGCTGCTGCTCGACCCGGAATGGCGCAAGAAGGTTTCCGAGCGTCTTGCAGTCGCCGTGCAGCGCTACCGCGAGCAGGCCGTCGCCAGCGGCGGCTGACGTTTGACGGCAGGTCCGGGAACGAAGTGATTTGTGTCGCCCCGGTAACAGCGCTATGCTTTTCAACGGGATGCGCACGGGATTATCGCATAACAGCCCTATTTTACGCACAATCCGGGACCTAACCGGAATTGCGCCCGGATTTGTTGAGAAACGAGTTGAAGCCCGGAGTTCCCCGCCATATGAGGAGCCGGGTTGGCGGGACGCTGCGACGCCAGACGATTTCGCGTGAAAGAGTTTGGTCGGGCCGCTGCCATAAAGCCGGCAGGACAGAGCATGGACTGTCAGTCGGGCGGTTCGGCAATTGGACGATAATTAAGGTACCGGTATCTGACTGATGATCAGGCTGATTGGATATTTTTTCGGGATTGGCGCGTTTCTGCTGCTGGGTGTGGCCGGAGCCGTGGCGCTCTATCTTGGTGTCGTCACCAAGGACCTGCCGGACTACGAGGTGCTGGCGAAATATTCGCCACCGGTGACCACGCGCTTCCACGCCGGCAACGGCGCGCTGATGGCGGAATATGCCCGCGAACGGCGCCTCTATCTGCCGATCCAGGCCATCCCGGATCGCGTCAAGGCAGCCTTCATCTCGGCGGAAGACAAGAACTTCTATCAGCATCCGGGCGTTGACATCACCGGTCTCGCGCGCGCCATCGCGGTAAACCTGCAGAACTTCGGTTCCGGCCGCCGCCCGGTCGGCGCCTCGACGATCACACAGCAGGTGGCCAAGAACTTCCTGCTTTCATCCGACCAGACGATCGACCGCAAGGTCAAGGAAGCGATCCTCTCCTTCCGTATCGAGCAGGCCTACAGCAAGGACCGCATTCTCGAGCTCTATCTCAACGAGATCTTCTTCGGTCTGAACTCTTACGGCATCGCCGGCGCCGCGCTGACCTATTTCGATAAGTCGGTGACCGAACTGACCATTGCCGAGACTGCCTATCTTGCAGCGCTTCCGAAAGGCCCGGCCAATTACCATCCGTTCCGCAAGACCGCAGCAGCGCTCGAGCGTCGCGACTGGGTGATCGACCGCATGGTCGAAAACGGCTACGTCACCAAGGCTGATGGCGAAGAGGCCAAGAAGCAGCCGCTCGGCGTCAATCCGCGCCGCGGCGGCGCCCATCTCTTTGCATCCGACTTCTTCGCCGAAGAAGTCCGTCGTCAGATCATCCAGAAGTACGGCGACAACGCGCTTTATGAAGGCGGCCTTTCGGTCCGCACGTCGCTTGACCCGCGTCTCCAGACCGCGGCACGCAAGGCCCTTCAGACCGGCCTGTTGACCTATGACGAGCGTCGCGGCTTCCACGGCCCAGTCAAGTCGATCGAGATCGGCGGCGACTGGGGCGAGCCGCTCGGTGCGGTCGTCGCCTTCAGCGACGTGCCCGAATGGAAGCTCGCCGTCGTGCTTTCCGTTGATGGCCAGGGAGCCGAGATCGGCATCCAGCCGGAGAAGGAAGCTTCGGGCAAGATCGTCGCCGAGCGTGTCACGGGACACATCTCCGCCAAGAACATGCAGTGGGCCTATCGTTCGGCCAACGGCGACCGCAAATCGGCGAAATCGCCTGAAGGCGTCTTCGGCGCCGGCGACGTGATCTATGTCGAGCCCCTCGCCGAAAAGGGCGAATACCGTCTGCGCCAGCCGCCGAAGGTGCAGGGTGGCCTTGTCGCCATGGACCCGCAGACCGGCCGCGTGCTGGCGATGGTCGGCGGCTTCTCCTATGGCCAGTCGGAATTCAACCGCGCGACCCAGGCGATGCGCCAGCCGGGCTCGTCGTTCAAGCCCTTCGTCTACGCAGCCGCACTCGACAACGGTTATACCCCGGCGTCGGTTATCCTCGACGCGCCGATCGAGATCGTCGCCGGCGGCCAGGTCTGGCGTCCGGAAAACTACGGCGGCGGCTCTGCCGGCCCGTCCACGCTGCGCCTCGGCATCGAGAAGTCGCGTAACCTGATGACCGTTCGCCTCGCCAACGACATGGGCATGAACCTCGTTGCCGAATACGCCGAGCGCTTCGGCATCTACGACAAGATGCCGCCACTGCTCGCTATGTCGCTGGGTTCGGGTGAAACCACCGTCCTGCGCATGGTTTCGGCCTATTCGGTTCTCGCCAATGGCGGCAAGCAGATCAAGCCGTCGTTGATCGACCGCATCCAGGACCGCTACGGCAAGACGATTTTCCGTCACGAGGACCGCACCTGCGACAACTGCAACGCCGGCGATTGGCAGAACCAGGAAGAGCCTGTTCTGACCGACAACCGCGAGCAGGTGCTCGACCCGATGACCTCCTACCAGATCACGTCGATGATGGAGGGGGTGGTGCTGCGTGGCACGGCTGCCGGCAAGATCAAGCTCGATCGTCCGGTTGCCGGCAAGACCGGTACCACCAACGACGAAAAGGATGCCTGGTTCGTCGGCTATACCCCCGATATGGTCGCCGGCCTCTATCTCGGCTTCGACAACCCGGCCCCGCTTGGCCGCGGCGCGACCGGTGGCAGCCTCGCCGTGCCGATCTTCAACGACTTCATGACCGAAGCGGTGAAGGGCACGCGCCCGAGCAAGTTCGTCGTGCCCGAAGGCATGAGCATGGTCGCCGTCAACCGCAAGACCGGCATGGCCGCCCAAGAGGGCGAGCCGGACACGATCATCGAGGCCTTCAAGCCCGGCACCGGTCCGGCCGACACCTTCTCGGTCATCGGCGGTCTCGACCAGTACGTGCCGCCGGAAGAGATCCTCAAGAATTCGCCACAGGCGAACCAGGCAGTGACCTCCGGTTCCAACGGCCTGTTCTAGTCCTTATACCCGTCACGCGATGCCCGCCGCCTTTACATCAGCGGCGGGCATCGCTATTTGACGCTCACTTTCCTATCTGTTCACAAGAAGCAGGATCATGCGCAGCGAAATCGAGAATATTGTCGACGAAATCAAGCAGGCCATAAGCCTGCTGAGGAGGCATCTTTGACTGGGATCAGGCGGTAAGACGACTGGACTGGTTGAACAACAAGGCGGAAGATCCGACCCTGTGGAACGATGCTGCGGAAGCGCAGAAGCTGATGCGCGAGCGTCAGCAACTCGACGACGGCATCAATGGCCTTCGTCGTTTCGAGCAGCAGCTCAACGACAACATCGAACTCATCGAGCTCGGTGAGGAAGAGGGCGACGCGGCGATCATCGCCGATGCCGAACAGGCACTGCGCGTTCTCCAGGCGGAAGCGGCCAAGAAGCAGGTCGAGGCCATGCTCTCGGGCGAGGCCGACCAGAACGACACCTATCTCGAAGTGCATTCGGGTGCCGGCGGCACCGAGAGCCAGGACTGGGCCAACATGCTTCTGCGCATGTATACCCGCTGGTCCGAGCGCCAGGGATACAAGGTCGAGCTGATGGAAATCCAGGACGGCGAAGAAGCTGGCATCAAGTCCGCGACGTTGCTCGTCAAGGGCCACAATGCCTATGGCTGGCTGAAGACCGAATCGGGCGTACACCGCCTCGTTCGTATTTCGCCCTATGACAGCAATGCCCGCCGTCACACCTCGTTCTCCTCGATCTGGGTCTACCCGGTCGTCGACGATTCGATCCAGATCGACATCAACGAGAGCGACTGCCGCATCGACACCTACCGTTCGTCGGGCGCCGGCGGCCAGCACGTCAACACCACCGACTCGGCCGTGCGCATCACGCACATCCCGTCGGGCATCGTCGTGCAGTGCCAGCAGGAGCGTTCGCAGCACAAGAACCGGGCGAAAGCCTGGGACATGCTGCGCGCCCGTCTCTACGAAGCGGAACTGAAGAAGCGGGAAGATGCCGCGAACGCCGAAGCCGCGTCGAAGACGGACATCGGCTGGGGCCACCAGATCCGCTCCTACGTCCTGCAGCCTTACCAGCTAGTCAAGGATCTGCGCACCGGCGTCGAAAGCACGGCACCGGGCGACGTTCTCGATGGTGAACTCAACGAGTTCATGGAAGCAGCCCTTGCACACCGCGTTGCCGGTGGCGCGGATGCCGTCGTGGATGATTTGAACTAAGGCTGACAGCGGTCTGCCGAACTGAAATTGAAGAGGGCCGGATGTTCACATCCGGCCCTTTCTTTTGCTCAGTTGGAAGCGCGCTCGATCTTGATGTCGCCGAGATCATCGATGAGCACGGTCCAGCTCTCAGGTTCTCGCACCGACGGGTCGGTCTTCAGATAGACGGTCGCAAACATGCCGGGCTGTGCGGTGACGCCGGTCGATGTCTCCGGACGGATGTCGGTGACATAGGCCTTGAGCGCGGAGAATTCTTCGAGTTCCGCCGACGAAATCACCACGGGGCCGGCCGAGGTCGCTTCCACTTGCTGCAAATGGACCTGGGCGGTTCCGTCCGCTTGGCGAAGCGCGATCAGCTTGTAGTAGCCGCGCCGGGAGTCGCCCGGCTTCTCGGCGGCGGCGTTCGGGTCGAGTGACGACAGCGGCTCTCCACTTTCCTCCCAGTAGCCGGTGCTGGTCACGAAGGTTGCCTCAGGCGGAACGATGTTGGCATCCTGAGCCTTGGCGCCGGCGCTGCTAAAAATCAGGAACAGCGCGAGGAGGGCGGATCTGTGCATTGGGTCGTCGTCCTTAAGGCGGCGGCTCGGCTGCCGTTTGCTGCGGGCCGGCGGAGACCTGGCCGGCAGGATGATACCATAGGTCGCGCGGAGAACGTGCGCTCAGTTCGAAAATTGCTCGGCCAGGATGCGGTCCGACCAGGAATGATCGGGATCCGAAAGGATACGCGCCGTCATGTTTTCCGATTCGGCGATCTTCACCCTGACCACCGACTTTACTTCCTGATGGTCCGCCACGGCGTTCACCGGCCGCTTGTCGGCCTCGAGGATTTCGATCTCGACCGTGACATGGTTCGGCAGGAGCGCACCGCGCCAGCGGCGCGGGCGAAAGGCGCTGACCGGGGTCATCGCCAGAAGCGGGGCCTCGAGCGGCAGGATCGGTCCGTGGGCGGAGAGATTGTAGGCGGTGGAGCCGGCAGGGGTGGCGACCAGCAGCCCGTCGCAGGTCAACTCCTCCAACCGTGTCTTGCCATCGATCAGAACGCGAAGCTTTGCTGCCTGGTAGGACTGGCGGAAGAGGTAGACCTCGTTGATTGCAAGTGCCGTGAAGCTCTCGCCATAGACGTCGGTCGTCTGCATCTCCAGCGGATGAAAAGCGTTCTCGACCGCCTGGCAGATCCGGTCCGTCAGGTTCTCGGTGCTGTAGCGGTTCATCAGGAACCCGACAGAGCCACGGTTCATGCCATAGACCAGCTTGCCGCTGTTCATTGTCTGGTGCAGCGTCTGCAGCATGAAGCCGTCGCCGCCAAGCGCGACGATCACATCTGCTTTCGACGGATCATGGTCACCATAGATCGCCTTGAGATCAGCCGCAGCCTTTTGCGCCTCTTCCGCGGGCGAGGCGAGAAAGGCGAAGGAATTGAACGTTCGGGCCATGAAATTCTAGTCCGCTCGATATGTTATGCGCCGCCAGCGGCAATCTTTCTCCATCGTTTCTGGCATGGCCCGGAACCGAACGCATCTGAAAAATTGGGAGAATTCGCAATTTTGCTTTACACCACATGAGATTATGGTAACTCCCACCAAAGCAAGTGCCCTTATAGCTCAGTTGGTAGAGCGGCTGATTTGTAATCAGTAGGTCGGGAGTTCGAGTCTCTCTGGGGGCACCACTTCATTTCTTCCCCATTGGTTCTTCCGAGTTTTTGGCCGCTACCGTGCCGGATTTTGATTGTTCGGGGCGTTGCCGCGGTACACCGTCGATGCAAAGCGAGCCGTCAGTCACGCATCGCAAAGACGGCCATGAATACCGGCGTTCCGATCACAACGCCGACAATCGAAAACAGCGGTCCATAGACCAGCGCGCTCAGTGGTATGCCGGCGGCGCATGCCGCTATGCCATCCTCCAGGCAGTTGTACGGCCCGCCCTCGAATATGTCGTAGACCGGCAGGAACAGTCCGGCGACGATCAGGCTGACAAGGAATGCCAGGACGGCGGAGACGATCAGTCTTCCAAGAGTTCTCATACTCCTGAACTATAGGGAATCAGTGGTTTCGGCCACCGCCGATTGTACCTCCCGTTTTTGATAAGCGGCATATGAGCATTCTTCGGCTGCTTCTCGTGGAAAGGTCCTGATCATCGAACACGTTCTTTCAGCAGCGGCCAAGGCCAGCTTCGCCAAACCCGCAGTGCTGGCGCCGATCGGATGGGCGTGCGTTCTGCTGTGCGGCTTTATGGTTTGGAGCCCCGCCAACGCGCAGGAGGGATCCGATTGGGCGGAGATGAGTTCGGGCGCGACGCAAGTTTCCGGCTTGGGGTCGGTCCGGTATTCCGTGGGATACAGCAACATCGGCTATGACCACTTTCGTTCGGAGATCGTGGTTGAGTGGCGTGACGGCGCTAAGCGGACGCAGACGATCTACGAAGGCATCTACGACAGGCCGCCAGCAAGGGTCTGGGGTGTTCAAGGCCATCTTTGCGTTTCGATGCAAGCTTGCGCCCGATATGAGGACGCCTGCACGGCGCAGGTGATCGCCTACCGATATGACGCCGGCGCCAGATCCTTTGCCGAGCTTGAAAACGGCGAGCAGTGCAGTCGATGACTGCGGCACCGACTTCGAGCGAATCTCCGTGACAGTTCAGTTTCGGCTCATGGATTACGGAGGAGAATATGCCGGCGATCGGCTTGGGTATTGGAGCGGTCTTCGTTCCGGTTTCGGATATCGAGCTGGCGAAGGCGTGGTATGCGCGCCTGCTTCAGGTCGAGCCGCCGGAGACCACGCATGGCCATCTCGCCGTGTTTCCAAGGAGTGGCGGCGCGCGGCTCGTTCTCGATGCCCAGATCTTCATGCCGGGCAAGCGACGGGACGCGCCGCTTTTTCACTTCGACACGGAAGATGTGGCGGCCGCAACCAGCCATGCACAGGCCCTCGGCGTCGAGATCGTGACGCCGGTGCAGTCCGAGCAATGGTTCACGATCCTCGATCCCGACGGCAATGTGCTGATGATCTGTCGGTGCTGATCGGAAAGCCGCACTGCTGCGGCATCAGATGTCGAAGGACGGCCCCATGCGCACCGGAACCTCGCGGCACTTCTGCAGGGCGTTGAGCAGGTTCTCGGCCAGATAATCGATCAAGGCTCTTGTCGCCGGCAACATGCCCTGGCGGGATGGGAAGACGAGGTGAACGACGACGTCGTTCGACGTCCATTCCGGCAGCACCGGCGCAAGCACGCCGGCGCGGAAGGCGCGCTCGCAGATATGGTCGGGCAAGAGTGCGACCCCCATACCTTCGATCGCGGCGCGTTCGAGAATCAGGAAGTCGCTGCAGCCGATGATCGGGCGGTGGGTGATTTCCGTCGTGTTGCCGTCGATCGAAACCAACCGCCAGACGTCGGTCGGGTGCTGTTCGTTCATCGAGAGCGTCGCCTGCTGGCTGAGGTTCTCGATGGTGATCTCGCCCGAGCGGGCAAGGAAGGTGGGGCTGGCGGCAAGCCGCTCGCGCACCTCGCCGAACTTGCGGATGATCAGCTGGTTGTCCGTATCGAGCTGACCGCGGGCGCGCAGCGCCACGTCGACCCGCTCTTCGATCAGGTCGATG
Source organism: Ensifer sp. ENS09 (assembly GCF_014852425.1). Lineage (NCBI taxonomy): Bacteria > Pseudomonadati > Pseudomonadota > Alphaproteobacteria > Hyphomicrobiales > Rhizobiaceae > Ensifer > Ensifer sp. ENS09. The sequence continues at coordinate 22,074 of NZ_JACVBP010000002.1, read as the reverse complement.
CGACGGTTGGTGGCTGTAATCAGCAACCGGACGCCGGGGTAGCGGCGGTGAAACGCTGGCAGGATATCGGCAAGCATGGGGGTGAAACCGAGCGGGCAGGCGAGCCGGACCGTGCCCGAGGGTTCGGCGCGCACGGCGGCGATCTCCGCTTCGGCGGCAGCCACCCCGTCGAGAAGGCTCTGGCAATGCTCGTAGAACACCCGGCCGATGTCAGTGACACGCAGCTTGCGGGTCGAGCGCTCAAGCAGCCGCACGCCGAGCTGCTCCTCCAGGCGGGCCACATGTTTGCTGAGCTTGGATTTGGGTATATTGAGGTCCCGTGCCGCGGCACTGAAGCCGTTGTTTCGCACGACGGCGGCAAAAAGCCCGAGGTCGTTCAGATCCTGCATTGTCCTGTCTCCGAAGTGCGGATGATGCATATGATTGTTTCCGTCTGGAAACAGTATGTCAAATATCCGCTGGCTTATCGGGTCATTGTTTTCCCCTCATATGTGGATCACCGCAACGTAAACACAAAGGTGTTCCCATGAACGTTCTTCATATCGACTCCGGTATTCTTGGCGACCACTCGGTTTCCCGCCGTCTGACGGCCGCCCTTGCCGCCCAGGTCAAGGCTGACCGCCCGGATGCCCAGGTGACCTACCGCGATCTCGCTGGCAGCTCGCTGCCGCATCTGACCGGCGCTCAGATCATGGCCCCGGCCGACCTCGAAGGCGTCGACGCCGGCCTTGCTGCGGACGTCAAGCTCGGCCGTGACATGCTGGAAGAATTCCTGGCCGCCGACACCGTCATCATCGGCGCGCCGATGTACAACTTCGGCATTCCGAGCCAGCTGAAGGTCTGGATCGACCGCATCGCCGTCTCCGGCAAGACTTTCCGCTACACCGAGAACGGTCCGGAGGGCCTCGCCAAGGGCAAGAAGGTCATCGTCGCCTCCACCCGTGGCGGCCATTACTCCGCCGGCCCGGCGACCGTCATGGATCACCAGGAATCCTACCTGAAGACGGTCTTCGGCTTCCTTGGCATTACCGATGTCGAGTTCGTTCGCGCCGAAGGCCTGAACCTCAGCGCCGACTCCAAGCAGTTTGCGATCGCCGAGGCTGAAAAGACCATCTCCGAAGGCAACGTGCTTCGCCTGGCGAGCTAAAAATCAAGTTCAGCGGATCACCGAGGTGATCCGGTGGGAGGGGCGTATGCCCCGCGTGCGGACGGTGCCGGTTGCGCAAGCAGCCGGCATTGTCCGTTTTCGAATATCGATATCTGCTTTATAATGGCCTCATGATGGACAGGCGGACGATCCTTTGGGGCATGGCCGCTGCGGTGGCCTTCTTGTTCGCTGCCGAAGCCACGCTGGCTGCGCCGCCGGATCATGGCTGCACCTGTCGAAACCGAGACGGTTCCAAATATGAGCTTGGGCAGGTCGCTTGCCTGCGCGTCGATGGCAACGCCTATCTCGCGCGATGCGAGATGAACCTCAATGTGACCACGTGGAAGAAATTGCGTGAAGGCTGCCCGACGGCCGGCATGAGCACGCCCGGTCGCATTGCGCAGCAATCCGTCGGTTTGTGACGGGTCGGCGCGGCTTGCCGTCCTCTTTCCCGATCTTTCGAAGCCGCACGGCATCAGGCTCCGCAATCCTACCGGTGCGAAGATATCCACAGGCGCCAGTTCGCGTTAAGGCCTCGGCTTTGGAGCCGTTGCGGATGACGTGGCCGCCGGCGCCGTAACGCTGAGGCGGCCAGGAGCGTCCGGCGATGTCAGCGCTTCAGATACTGGCGGGCCGCATACATGGCGATCGCCGCTGCGTTCGAGACGTTCAGCGACTTGATCGCGCCAGGCATGTCGAGCCGGGCAAGGTCGTTGACGATCGAGCGGGTCTTCTGCCGGAGCCCCTTGCCCTCGGAGCCGAGTACGAGCGCGATCTTCTCGCCGCTGAACGTTCCTTCCAGCGGCTGCGGTCCTTCCGAATCAAGGCCAATCGTCTGGAAGCCCAGTCGATGCAACTCCTCGATGGCATCACCAAGGTTGGTGATCTGGATATAGGGGATCATTTCCAGCGCGCCGGAGGCCGATTTGGCGAGCACGCCCGATTCGGTCGGGCTGTGGCGCATGGTGGTGATCAGCGCGCCGGCATCGAAAGCCACGGCCGAGCGCATGACGGCGCCGACATTGTGCGGATCGGTTACCTGGTCGAGCACGAGGATCAGCGGGCAGTCGCGCAGCGCCTCCAGCCGGCGATGCGGCAGCGGGCGCGTTTCGAGCATCACGCCCTGGTGGATCGCGTCGGGACCGAGAATCTTGTCGAGATCCTGTGGCGTCACCGTTTCGACTGGGAAGGGCAGGGCCGAAAGCTCCCCGAGTTCCAGCCTTGCGGCGGCGTTCTGGGTCACACTGAGGCCAATGATCTGACGCGCCGGATTGTCCAGCGCGGCGCGAACCGTGTGCAGGCCGTAAAGCAGCACTTGCTCAGGGGCGAGCTGCGGCGCTTTCCAATCGGCTGGGGCCTTTCGGCGCCTGTCCTCTTTCGGGGTTGGAATTTCGCCACGCTCGCGCTTGGCGTCGCGGTGCGCGCGCCTCAGGTTTGCGTAATGGGTGTCCTTGGCGCTCTTGTCGCCGGTGCGATCTTTGCTCATTGGCGTCTTATAGAGGGCTTGCCTGTCCGGCGAAATGGTTTTCCGCGCTGGGGGTAATTTTGCGGCTGTGGAGAAAATCGGATTTTTTGCACCGAGCCGTGTTGACAGGACGAAACGAGGCAGTCATATACCCGGCCACAGATCGAGAGCGGCACCGACAAGTCGCTGGTTGTCTCACGATCTCAAATGCTTGGTCGAAAGATCCCGACAGAATAATGGAGGGATGCCCGAGTGGTTAAAGGGGACGGACTGTAAATCCGTTGGCTCAGCCTACGTTGGTTCAAATCCAACTCCCTCCACCATTCTGCTTCTGGATCGAAGGCCCGCGGGTATAGCTCAATGGTAGAGCAGCAGCCTTCCAAGCTGAATACGCGGGTTCGATTCCCGCTACCCGCTCCAATAGCGGTGTCCTCCTTTCTTTCAGATTAATGTAGCAAATAAACATTCGCCGCTAAGCGCTTGAATGTTCTGAGGCTGCAGCGATTCGCGGCGTGATGATGCCCAATCTTGTACCGGCGTTGCGCGCTTCTTATATATCTGCAGGAAGAGGCCGTCGGCGGCCGGTCCGGGCGCGCGCAATTAAGTCTTGCGCAAATCCCCTGAAACCCTTAAACGGCTCCACAAACCGGCCCTGCCGGCTGATCATTATTCATACTTGACCACAGGAAACGTACCCATGGCAAAGAGCAAATTTGAGCGCAACAAGCCGCACGTTAACATTGGCACGATTGGCCACGTTGACCATGGCAAGACGTCGCTGACCGCAGCGATCACGAAGTACTTCGGCGAGTTCAAGGCGTACGACCAGATCGACGCCGCTCCGGAAGAAAAGGCCCGTGGTATCACGATTTCGACGGCCCACGTTGAGTATGAGACGCCGAACCGTCACTACGCTCACGTTGACTGCCCCGGCCACGCCGACTACGTCAAGAACATGATCACCGGTGCAGCGCAGATGGACGGCGCGATCCTGGTTTGCTCGGCTGCTGACGGCCCGATGCCGCAGACCCGCGAGCACATCCTGCTTGCTCGTCAGGTTGGCGTTCCGGCAATCGTCGTGTTCCTCAACAAGGTCGACCAGGTTGACGACGCCGAGCTTCTCGAGCTCGTCGAACTGGAAGTTCGCGAACTTCTGTCGTCCTACGAATTCCCGGGCGACGACATTCCGATCATCAAGGGCTCGGCTCTTGCTGCTCTGGAAGATTCGGACAAGAAGATCGGCGAAGATGCGATCCGCGAGCTGATGGCTGCCGTTGACGCCTACATCCCGACGCCTGAGCGTCCGATCGACCAGCCGTTCCTGATGCCGATCGAAGACGTGTTCTCGATCTCGGGCCGCGGTACGGTTGTGACCGGTCGCGTTGAGCGCGGCATCGTCAAGGTTGGCGAAGAAGTCGAAATCGTCGGCATCCGCGACACGTCGAAGACGACGGTTACGGGCGTTGAAATGTTCCGCAAGCTGCTCGACCAGGGCCAGGCCGGCGACAACATCGGCGCGCTGATCCGTGGTGTTAACCGTGACGGCGTTGAGCGTGGCCAGATCCTGTGCAAGCCGGGTTCGGTCAAGCCGCACAAGAAGTTCATGGCCGAAGCCTACATCCTGACGAAGGAAGAAGGCGGCCGTCATACGCCGTTCTTCACCAACTACCGTCCGCAGTTCTACTTCCGCACGACGGACGTGACGGGCATCGTCACGCTGCCGGAAGGCACGGAAATGGTTATGCCGGGCGACAACGTCACGGTTGCCGTTGAGCTGATCGTTCCGATCGCGATGGAAGAAAAGCTGCGCTTCGCGATCCGCGAAGGCGGCCGTACCGTCGGCGCCGGCATCGTTGCCTCGATCGTCGAGTAACGATCGAAAGGCGATGCCGTAAGCTGCCGACTGCAGTAAAAAAGGTGCAAATGGCGCGCAAGCGCGATTTGCACACGGCGCCGGCATCGTTGCCTCGATCGTTGAGTAATCTGCTGATTAAATCTCAGTAGGAAGGCCCCGCCGGCGACGGCGGGGCCTTTTTCGTCGAGCAAGTCGCCAGTACCGCTTCGATGAAGGCACGCTTGCCGTTGGTGTAGATATCCCAATCGCCCCCAGCCTTGCTCGCGAGCTGCCTTTTCAGCGTCTCGTAGCGGCGGGCGAGATCTTGGTTCTTCCGGAGCGCATCGCGAAAGAGCATGCGCTCCGCATGAGCGGCGTTGTCGTCTCCGCAGAGATAGAGCCGCGTACCATAGGGGAGTGTTGCCGCCGTAAACGTCCGCAAGCCGTTTGCGTGCGGATCGCCGTGATAGGCGTAGCTGGCCTTGCTGAGGCGCGCGCTGAGCTCCGGCAGTGCCCCTGGGTCCGTGATCACCGCATCGATATCGATTTTCGGCTTCGCAGCCAGTCCCGGTATCGCCGTACTGCCGATGTGATGGATCTCGCGGACGAAAGGCGAGAGCAGGGCGGTGATGAAACGCGCCTGCTCGTCAAAGAGCGAGGGCCAGAGGGGATCATGTTCGACCAGCGTGATGCGCGACATGCGAATCGATTCCGATGAGGGCGCTGCCGGCAGCATAGCGAATGCCGGCCGTGCCACGACCATTTCTGAGTGGCGCGGCAGTGACTTGCCTTTTCACTGTTGGGCGCTCCGACCGGCAGGGCAGGGGATAGATGCAGTTGAATGAGGATTTTTTTGCTTCTTCGGTGAAAGGCGCTTGTCATCCTCCGGCAAACTGAATATGAAGCCGCTGACTTGAGGCGGCGACACGTTGTTGAACGGGCACGCAGCCGAATAGGGGTATAGCTCAGTTGGTAGAGCGGCGGTCTCCAAAACCGCAGGTCGGGGGTTCGAGCCCCTCTGCCCCTGCCATTCTCTCCAGGCTTGCATAAGCGCTGAAGGTTCGGCAGAGTAAGTTTAAGGATCGGTTAGCCGATCGACGAAATTCACAGAAAAGACTGATTGGCTCTTGTGGTTTTCAGAATCGGTCTTTATGTAGGGTCCAAACAGACACGCGGTGCGTGGGGCTGAATCATCGGCTTTACGCGCCGTAATGGCGTGAGCATTACATGGCATCCAAAACGAATCCGGTAACGTTTCTGCAGCAGGTTCGCTCTGAGACGTCGAAAGTGACCTGGCCCTCTCGGCGCGAGACGATGATCTCGACGCTGATGGTCTTTGTCATGGTCTTTTTTGCCGCTGCCTTCTTCTTTGCTGCGGACCAGTTGATGGGTTGGGCGATCGGCCTCATCCTCAACGTTGGCGCTTGATTGGGTGGAGGCTAGTATGGCTGCGCGCTGGTACATTGTTCACGCCTATTCGAACTTCGAAAAGAAGGTCGCTGAATCGATCGAGGAAAAGGCCAAGCAGAAGGGTCTCGAGCATCTGTTCGAGAAGATTCTGGTGCCGACCGAGAAGGTTGTCGAAGTGCGTCGTGGCCGCAAGGTCGATGCCGAGCGCAAGTTCTTCCCGGGCTACGTTCTGGTTCGCGCCAATCTGACGGACGAGGCATTCCACCTCATCAAGAACACGCCGAAGGTAACCGGCTTCCTCGGTACCGACAGCAAGCCCGTTCCGATTCCGGACCATGAAGCCGAGCGCATCCTCGGTCAGGTCCAGGATGGTGTCGAGCGTCCGAAGCCTTCGGTCTCGTTCGAGATCGGTGAACAGGTTCGCGTTTCGGATGGTCCGTTCGCTTCGTTCAACGGTGTCGTTCAGGATGTCGACGAAGAGCGTTCGCGCCTCAAGGTCGAAGTTTCGATCTTTGGTCGCGCGACCCCGGTCGAGCTGGAATACGGTCAGGTCGAGAAGGTCTGATAAGGCCTAAAAAGGTAGGGTGGGTTTCGGCCCATTCTGGCGGAGAAATCCGCATGCGCGTGGAAGGATGCCGGCCTTAGCCGGGTCGGATGTTCCGTACCACGCAACCGCAGCCGCCGATCCCCGTGATCGGCACAAGTCGGGAAACCGGCGCAATTGATCCTCGGTGCGATCCGTCGCAAGGGGATTTCAGAAAGGCAGAGAGAAATGGCTAAGAAAGTTGCAGGCCAGCTCAAGCTGCAGGTGAAGGCTGGGTCGGCCAATCCGTCCCCGCCGATCGGTCCTGCGCTTGGTCAGCGTGGCATTAACATCATGGAATTCTGCAAGGCGTTCAATGCCGCCACGCAGGAAATGGAAAAGGGTATGCCGATCCCGGTCGTCATCACCTATTACCAGGACAAGTCCTTCACCTTCGTTATGAAGCAGCCGCCGGTCAGCTACTTCCTGAAGAAGGAAGCGAAGATCCAGTCCGGTTCGAAGACCCCCGGTAAGGGCGGTTCGGCCGGCAAGCTCACCAAGGCTCAGATCAAGTCGATCGCCGAAGCCAAGATGAAGGATCTCAATGCTGCCGATATCGAAGGCGCAATGGCCATGATCGAGGGCTCCGCCCGCGCTATGGGCCTGGAAGTGGTAGGCTAAGACCATGGCGAAGATTGCAAAGCGAGTACAGAAGTCCCGCGAGGGCGTTGACCCGACGAAGATCTACGGCCTCACCGAAGCCGTCTCGATGGTCAAGGAACGCGCAACTGCCAAGTTCGACGAAACCATCGAAGTTGCGATGAACCTCGGCGTTGACCCGCGCCACGCTGACCAGATGGTCCGCGGCGTTGTCAACCTGCCAAACGGCACCGGCCGCTCGGTTCGCGTCGCCGTTTTCGCACGTGGCGCCAAGGCTGATGAAGCCAAGGCTGCTGGTGCTGACGTCGTTGGCGCAGAAGAGCTCGTCGAAATCGTCCAGGGCGGCAAGATCGATTTCGATCGTTGCATCGCGACCCCGGACATGATGCCGCTCGTCGGCCGCCTCGGTAAGGTTCTCGGCCCGCGTGGCATGATGCCGAACCCGAAGGTCGGAACGGTTACGATGGATGTCGCTGGTGCCGTCAAGGCTTCCAAGGGCGGCGCCGTTGAATTCCGCGTCGAGAAGGCCGGTATCGTTCATGCTGGCATCGGCAAGGCGTCCTTCGACGCCAAGGCACTGGAAGAAAACATCCGTGCTTTCGCTGACGCCGTCGTCAAGGCGAAGCCGACCGGCGCCAAGGGCAACTACGTCAAGCGCGTCGCGATTTCGTCGACCATGGGCCCGGGTCTCAAGATCGACCCCGCCACGCTCAGCGTCGCCTAATGAATTTCGGGCTTCGGCCCGAGACAGAATTCCCGGCCTTTCGGGGCCGGGAATCCGGACGTCAAGTCCGGAACTCCTGTCCGAGATTGCGGGTGGTTATACCTTAATCACTTCGGCCTGCATGAGACGGGTAAGATCTGAATTTCACTATGGCGCCGGAGGCGTCGAAATTCGGTTCGAACCTCGCTTGCCTTGTGTCAGACCCGGCTCTTCCGGGAACGCCAAGGGACAGGATCCTTAAGCGTTATCAGGGATCGAGCAGATCTCGGGTGACAAAGGCAAACCCGATGGGGCTGCATTATTGCAACCCTGTCTACTGGAGACAGACAGTGGAAAGAGCGGAAAAACGCGAATTCGTCACGGAGCTGAACGAAGTCTTCAAGGCTTCCGGTTCGGTTGTCGTGGCCCACTATGCTGGTGTCACAGTTGCGCAGATGAACGACTTCCGTTCGAAGATGCGCGCTGCTGGCGGCACCGTCAAAGTCGCGAAAAACCGCCTGGCCAAGATCGCTCTTCAGGGCACCGAGTCGGAAGGGATGACGAATCTCTTCAAGGGTCAGACGCTGATTGCATACAGCGAAGACCCGATCACGGCTCCTAAGGTTGTCATGGATTTCGCCAAGACCAACGACAAGCTCGTTGTTCTCGGTGGCGCCATGGGCACGACCACGCTCAACGCCGAAGCAGTCAAGTCGCTCGCGACCCTGCCTTCGCTCGACGAGCTGCGCGCAAAGCTGCTGGGCCTTCTCAATGCCCCGGCAACCCGCGTCGCAACGGTTGTACAGGCACCGGCAAGCCAGCTTGCTCGCGTGTTCTCGGCCTATGCCAAGAAGGACGAAGCCGCCTAAGGCGGATTTTCGCTGTTGTATTTAAAACCAGTTCGAACCGAACAAAAGGAAAAGTAAAATGGCTGATCTCGCAAAGATCGTTGAAGACCTCTCCTCGCTGACCGTTCTGGAAGCTGCTGAGCTTTCCAAGCTGCTCGAAGAGAAGTGGGGCGTTTCGGCTGCTGCTCCGGTAGCTGTCGCTGCTGCTGGCGGCGCTGCTGCTCCGGCTGCTGCTGAAGAAGAAAAGACCGAGTTTGACGTTATCCTCGTTGACGCTGGCGCCAACAAGATCAACGTCATCAAGGAAGTTCGCGGCATCACCGGCCTCGGCCTCAAGGAAGCCAAGGACCTGGTCGAAGGCGCTCCGAAGCCGGTTAAGGAAGCAGTTTCCAAGGCTGAAGCTGCTGACCTCAAGAAGAAGCTCGAAGACGCTGGCGCCAAGGTTGACGTCAAGTAATTCGGCTACATGCAAGGGGAGGTGGCCTTTTCAGGCCGCCTCTCTTTGACCGTTTTTAGAACATATTACCCAAAAGCCTGTCGAAAAACGGCTTTTGGGTAATGGGTTCTTCAAGAGGATGGTCTCGAACGGAAGGCAGCACAGCAATCCGCGCTGAGCGTTTTTCGTTGGTTGGACGAGATTGAACTACTCATTGATTGACGGGGTCGACTGGCCATCGGTTCCCGTCCGTTGCAGGCCCGGATGCAAGATTGACAAGGAGCGACGATGGCTCAGACCCTTTCGTTTAACGGTCGCAGGCGCGTACGCAAGTTTTTTGGTAAAATTCCAGAAGTCGCAGAAATGCCGAACCTCATCGAGGTTCAAAAGGCATCCTACGACCAGTTTCTGATGGTTGAAGAGCCCAAGGGCGGTCGCCCTGATGAGGGGCTCCAAGCTGTTTTCAAGTCGGTTTTCCCGATCAAGGATTTCTCGGGCGCATCGATGCTTGAATTCGTTTCGTACGAATTCGAGCCGCCGAAGTTCGACGTCGAGGAATGCCGTCAGCGCGATCTGACCTACGCAGCGCCGCTCAAGGTGACGCTGCGCCTCATCGTGTTCGATATCGACGAGGATACCGGCGCGAAGTCGATCAAGGACATCAAGGAACAGAACGTCTACATGGGCGACATGCCGCTCATGACCGACAACGGTACGTTCATCGTCAACGGCACCGAGCGCGTCATCGTTTCGCAGATGCACCGTTCGCCGGGCGTGTTCTTCGACCACGACAAGGGCAAGAGCCACTCGTCGGGCAAGCTGCTCTTTGCAGCCCGCGTCATTCCTTACCGCGGTTCCTGGCTCGATATCGAGTTCGACGCCAAGGACATCGTTCACGCCCGTATCGACCGCCGCCGCAAGATTCCGGTGACGTCGCTGCTGATGGCGCTCGGCATGGACGGCGAGGAAATCCTCGACACCTTCTACACGAAGTCGCTCTACCAGCGCGACGGCGAAGGTTGGCGCGTGCCTTTCCAGCCGGATGCGCTGAAGGGCCAGAAGACGCTCGCCGACATGATCGACGCCGACACCGGCGAAGTCGTTGTCGAATCCGGCAAGAAGCTGACCCCGCGTCTGCTTCGCCAGCTGCAGGAAAAGGGCCTGAAGGCGCTCAAGGCGACCAATGATGATCTCTACGGCAACTACCTTGCCGAAGACGTCGTCAACTTCAGCACCGGTGAAATCTACCTCGAAGCCGGCGACGAGATCGACGAGAAGACCCTTCCGGTCATCCTCTCGGCCGGTTTCGACGAGATCCCGGTTCTCGACATCGACCACATTAATGTCGGCGCCTACATCCGCAACACGCTGACCGTCGACAAGAACGAGAACCGTCAGGACGCTCTGTTCGACATCTACCGCGTCATGCGTCCGGGTGAACCGCCGACCATGGATTCCGCGGAAGCCATGTTCAACACGCTGTTCTTCGATGCCGAGCGTTACGACCTTTCGGCCGTCGGCCGCGTCAAGATGAACATGCGTCTCGACCTCGAAGTCGCCGACACCGTGCGCATCCTGCGCAAGGAAGACATCCTGGCCGTGGTCAAGATGCTCGTCGAGCTGCGTGACGGCAAGGGCGAGATCGACGACATCGACAACCTCGGCAACCGCCGTGTTCGTTCGGTCGGCGAGCTCATGGAGAACCAGTACCGTCTCGGTCTGCTCCGTATGGAGCGCGCGATCAAGGAACGTATGTCCTCGATCGAAATCGACACGGTCATGCCGCAGGACCTGATCAACGCGAAGCCGGCTGCTGCCGCCGTTCGCGAGTTCTTCGGCTCCTCGCAGCTGTCGCAGTTCATGGACCAGGTGAACCCGCTTTCGGAAATCACCCACAAGCGCCGTCTTTCGGCTCTTGGCCCGGGTGGTCTGACCCGCGAGCGCGCCGGCTTTGAAGTCCGCGACGTTCATCCGACCCACTACGGCCGTATTTGCCCGATCGAAACGCCGGAAGGCCCGAACATCGGTCTGATCAACTCGCTTGCAACCTTTGCCCGCGTCAACAAGTACGGCTTCATCGAAAGCCCGTACCGCAAGATCGTCGACGGCAAGGTGACGAACGACGTCGTCTATCTCTCCGCAATGGAAGAGGCGAAGTACCACGTCGCCCAGGCGAACTCGATTCTCGAGAACGACGGCTCGTTCGCTGAAGAGTTCGTTGTTTGCCGTCACGCCGGCGAAGTTATGCTGGCGCCGCGCGACAACATCAACCTGATGGACGTTTCGCCGAAGCAGCTCGTTTCGGTCGCAGCGGCGCTCATCCCGTTCCTTGAGAACGACGACGCCAACCGCGCACTGATGGGCTCGAACATGCAGCGTCAGGCCGTGCCGCTGCTGCGTGCCGAAGCACCGTTCGTCGGTACCGGCATGGAGCCGGTCGTTGCCCGCGACTCCGGCGCAGCAATTGCCGCCCGTCGTGGCGGTGTCGTCGACCAGGTTGACGCGACCCGTATCGTTATCCGCGCCACCGAAGACCTCGATCCGTCGAAGTCGGGCGTCGATATCTATCGTCTGCAGAAGTTCCAGCGTTCGAACCAGAACACCTGCGTCAACCAGCGCCCGCTGGTCACCGTCGGTGACATCCTGAACAAGGGCGACATCATCGCTGACGGTCCGTCGACCGATCTCGGTGACCTGGCTCTCGGCCGCAACGCGCTCGTCGCGTTCATGCCGTGGAACGGCTACAACTACGAAGACTCGATCCTGCTCTCCGAGCGGATCGTGCGCGACGACGTGTTCACCTCCATCCACATCGAAGAATTCGAAGTGATGGCGCGTGACACCAAGCTGGGTCCGGAAGAAATCACCCGCGACATTCCGAACGTTTCGGAAGAAGCGCTGCGCAACCTCGACGAAGCCGGTATCGTTTATATCGGTGCTGAGGTTCAGCCGGGTGACATCCTCGTCGGCAAGATCACGCCGAAGGGCGAAAGCCCGATGACGCCGGAAGAAAAGCTTCTGCGCGCCATCTTCGGTGAAAAGGCCTCCGACGTTCGCGACACCTCGATGCGCATGCCCCCCGGCACCTTCGGTACCGTCGTCGAAGTTCGCGTCTTCAACCGCCACGGCGTTGAGAAGGACGAGCGCGCGATGGCGATCGAGCGCGAGGAAATCGAACGCCTCGCCAAGGACCGCGACGACGAACAGGCGATCCTGGACCGTAACGTCTATGCTCGCCTCGTCGACATGCTGCGTGGTCACACGGCCGTTGCCGGCCCGAAGGGCTTCAAGAAGGGCACCGAGCTTTCGAACCTCGTCGTCAGCGAATACCCCCGCTCGCAGTGGTGGATGTTCGCCGTCGAAGACGAAAAGGCTCAGGGCGAGATCGAAGCTCTGCGCGCCCAGTACGACGAATCCAAGTCGCGCCTTGAACAGCGTTTCATGGACAAGGTCGAGAAGGTCCAGCGCGGCGACGAAATGCCTCCGGGCGTCATGAAGATGGTGAAGGTCTTCGTCGCTGTGAAGCGCAAGATCCAGCCGGGCGACAAGATGGCCGGCCGTCACGGCAACAAGGGTGTCGTGTCGCGTATCGTGCCGATCGAAGACATGCCGTTCCTGGAAGACGGCACGCATGTCGACGTCGTTCTGAACCCGCTCGGCGTGCCTTCGCGCATGAACGTCGGCCAGATCCTCGAAACCCACCTTGGCTGGGCTTGCGCCGGCATGGGTCAGAAGATCGGCGCGATGCTCGACGCCTACAAGGCAGGTGCCGATATCCAGCCGCTGCGCGACACCATCGACAGCGTCATCGGGTCGGGCCCGAAGGGTGAGCCGATCAAGCAGTACGACGACGAGTCGATCGTGCGCCTGGCCGAGCAGACCCGTCGCGGCGTTTCGATCGCAACGCCGGTCTTCGACGGTGCTGTCGAAGCCGACGTCAACGAGATGCTGGAGCAGGCAGGTCTGAAGGTGACCGGTCAGTCGACGCTCTATGACGGCCGTACCGGCGATCAGTTCGACCGCCAGGTGACCGTGGGCTACATCTACATGCTGAAGCTCAACCACCTGGTCGACGACAAGATCCACGCCCGTTCGATCGGTCCGTACTCGCTCGTCACCCAGCAGCCGCTCGGTGGTAAGGCGCAGTTCGGCGGTCAGCGCTTCGGGGAAATGGAGGTCTGGGCGCTCGAAGCGTACGGCGCCGCCTACACCCTGCAGGAAATGCTGACGGTCAAGTCGGACGACGTTGCCGGTCGTACCAAGGTCTACGAAGCGATCGTCCGTGGCGACGATACCTTCGAAGCGGGCATTCCGGAGAGCTTCAACGTTCTCGTCAAGGAAATGCGCTCGCTGGGCCTTTCGGTCGAGCTCGAAAACTCGAAGGTCGACGAGGCTGGCGCGGCGCAACTGCCCGACGCAGCCGAGTAAAGAGACCCAAGGTGCGTGCCGCTCATGCGGCGCGCACCGTTTCCGCCGGAAGACGCTGACGTCTCCGGCAGGAACGAAGCCGCAGCCAATGCGGTTTTAGCTGTTTATGGGGCAGGGGCCGGCGCCCGGGATTTGTCGGCACCCTCGCCAAGCTCAGGGCGTAAAGCCCGTAAAGGAGACAGGCATGAACCAAGAGGTCATGAATCTTTTCAATCCGCAGGTGCCTGCACAGACCTTCGATTCCATCCGGATTTCGATCGCCTCGCCGGAGAAGATTCTTTCCTGGTCTTACGGTGAGATCAAGAAGCCGGAGACGATCAACTACCGCACGTTCAAGCCGGAACGCGACGGTCTGTTCTGCGCGCGCATCTTTGGACCGATCAAGGACTACGAGTGCCTGTGCGGCAAGTACAAGCGCATGAAGTACAAGGGCATCATCTGCGAAAAGTGCGGCGTCGAAGTGACGTTGTCGCGCGTTCGCCGTGAGCGCATGGGCCACATCGAGCTCGCCGCTCCCGTTGCCCACATCTGGTTCCTGAAGTCGCTGCCGAGCCGCATTTCGACGCTGCTCGACATGACGCTGAAGGATGTCGAGCGCGTTCTCTACTTCGAAAACTACATCGTCACCGAGCCGGGTCTGACGTCGCTGAAGGAAAACCAGCTCCTCAGCGAAGAAGACTACATGCTCGCCGTCGACGAATTCGGCGAAGACCAGTTCACCGCCATGATCGGCGCCGAAGCGATCTATGAAATGCTCGCTTCGATGAACCTGGAAAAGATCGCCGGCGACCTGCGCGCCGAGCTTGCTGAGACGACCTCGGATCTGAAGCAGAAGAAGCTGATGAAGCGGCTGAAGATCGTCGAGAACTTCATGGATTCCGGCAACCGCCCGGAATGGATGATCATGAAGGTCGTTCCGGTGATCCCGCCGGATCTGCGTCCGCTCGTGCCGCTCGACGGCGGCCGTTTCGCGACGTCGGATCTGAACGATCTCTATCGCCGCGTCATCAACCGCAACAACCGTCTGAAGCGCCTGATCGAACTGCGTGCTCCGGGCATCATCATCCGTAACGAAAAGCGCATGCTGCAGGAATCTGTCGATGCGCTGTTCGACAACGGCCGTCGTGGCCGCGTCATCACCGGCGCCAACAAGCGTCCGCTGAAGTCGCTGTCCGACATGCTAAAGGGCAAGCAGGGCCGCTTCCGTCAGAACCTGCTCGGCAAGCGCGTCGACTATTCCGGCCGTTCGGTCATCGTGACGGGTCCGGAACTGAAGCTGCACCAGTGCGGCCTGCCGAAGAAGATGGCGCTCGAGCTGTTCAAGCCGTTCATCTATGCGCGTCTTGACGCCAAGGGCTTCTCGTCCACCGTCAAGCAGGCCAAGAAGCTCGTCGAAAAGGAAAAGCCGGAAGTCTGGGATATCCTCGACGAGGTCATCCGCGAGCACCCGGTTCTCCTGAACCGTGCGCCGACGCTGCACCGCCTGGGCATCCAGGCCTTCGAACCGACCCTGGTCGAAGGCAAGGCGATCCAGCTGCACCCGCTCGTCTGCACGGCCTTCAACGCCGACTTCGACGGTGACCAGATGGCCGTTCACGTGCCGCTGTCGCTCGAAGCTCAGCTCGAAGCCCGCGTGCTGATGATGTCGACGAACAACATCCTGCACCCGGCAAACGGCGCACCGATCATCGTTCCGTCGCAGGACATGGTTCTCGGTCTCTACTATTTGTCGATCCTGAACCAGAACGAGCCGGGCGAAGGCATGGCGTTCTCGGACATGGGCGAGCTGCACCACGCGCTCGAAACCAAGGCCGTGACGCTGCACGCCAAGATCCGTGGCCGCTTCAAGACCGTCGACGCCGAGGGCAACCCGGTTTCGAAGATCTATGAAACCACGCCTGGCCGCATGATCATCGGCGAGCTGCTGCCGCGCAACGTCAACGTGCCGTTCGACACCTGCAACCAGGAAATGACCAAGAAGAACATCTCCAAGATGATCGACACGGTCTACCGCCATTGCGGCCAGAAGGACACGGTCATCTTCTGCGACCGCATCATGCAGCTCGGCTTCGCCCATGCTTGCCGCGCCGGCATTTCGTTCGGCAAGGACGACATGGTCATTCCGGACACCAAGGTGAAGATCGTCGGCGACACTGAAGCGCTCGTGAAGGAATACGAGCAGCAGTACAACGACGGCCTCATCACCCAGGGCGAAAAGTACAACAAGGTTGTCGACGCCTGGGGCAAGGCGACCGAAAAAGTCGCCGAAGAAATGATGGCCCGCATCAAGGCGGTCGAGTTCGACGACAATGGTCGCCAGAAGCCGATGAACTCGATCTACATGATGTCGCACTCGGGTGCTCGTGGTTCTCCGAACCAGATGCGCCAGCTGGGCGGCATGCGCGGCCTCATGGCCAAGCCGTCGGGTGAAATCATCGAGACGCCGATCATCTCGAACTTCAAGGAAGGCCTGACCGTTAACGAGTACTTCAACTCGACCCACGGTGCCCGTAAGGGTCTGGCAGACACCGCCTTGAAGACCGCGAACTCCGGTTACCTGACCCGTCGTCTCGTCGACGTGGCGCAGGATTGCATCGTCAACTCCGTCGATTGCGGCACCGACAAGGGCCTCACCATGACGGCGATCGTCGATGCCGGTCAGGTCGTGGCTTCGCTTGGCGCTCGTATTCTCGGCCGTACGGCTCTGGACGACATCGATCACCCGGTCACGGGCGCTCGCATCGTCGATGCCGGCCGGATGATCCTTGAACCTGATGTCATCGAGATCGAAAAGGCTGGTATTCAGTCGATCCGTATCCGCTCTGCGCTGACCTGCGAAATCCAGACGGGCGTTTGCGGCGTCTGCTACGGCCGCGACCTGGCACGTGGTACGCCGGTCAACATGGGCGAAGCGGTTGGCGTTATCGCCGCACAGTCGATCGGTGAACCGGGCACCCAGCTCACCATGCGTACCTTCCACTTGGGTGGTACGGCGACCGTGGTCGACCAGTCGTTCCTGGAAGCGTCTTACGAAGGTACTGTTCAGATCAAGAACCGCAACATGCTGCGCAACTCTGACGGCGTTCTCGTCGCCATGGGTCGTAACATGGCCGTCCAGATCCTGGATGAACGTGGCGTCGAGCGCTCTTCGCAGCGCGTCGCCTACGGCTCGAAGATCCTCGTCGACGATGGCGACAAGGTGAAGCGCGGTCAGCGTCTCGCCGAGTGGGACCCCTACACCCGTCCGATGATGACGGAAGTGGAAGGTACCGTTCACTTCGAAGACGTCGTCGACGGCATCTCGGTTCTGGAAGCGACCGACGAGTCCACGGGCATCACCAAGCGTCAGGTTATCGATTGGCGTTCGACGCCGCGCGGTACCGACCTGAAGCCGGCGATCGTCATCAAGGACAAGAACGGCGCAGTCATGAAGCTGTCGCGTGGTGGCGACGCCCGCTTCATGCTTTCGGTCGACGCCATTCTGTCGGTCGAGCCGGGCACGAAGGTTTCGCAGGGTGACGTGCTTGCACGTTCGCCGCTCGAAAGCGCCAAGACCAAGGACATCACCGGTGGTCTGCCGCGCGTTGCCGAACTGTTCGAAGCACGTCGTCCGAAGGACCATGCCATCATCGCTGAGATCGATGGTACGATCCGCTTCGGCCGCGACTACAAGAACAAGCGTCGCGTTCTGATCGAGCCTGCTGAAGACGGTGTCGAGCCGGTCGAATACCTGATCCCGAAGGGCAAGCCCTTCCATCTTCAGGATGGCGACTACATCGAAAAGGGCGACTACATCCTCGACGGTAACCCGGCGCCGCACGACATCCTGGCGATCAAGGGCGTGGAAGCACTTGCTTCCTACCTGGTCAACGAAATCCAGGAAGTCTACCGACTGCAGGGCGTTGTCATCAACGACAAGCACATCGAGGTGATCGTCCGTCAGATGCTGCAGAAGGTTGAAATCACCGACGCCGGTGACTCGACCTACATCGTCGGCGACAACGTCGACCGCATCGAGCTCGAAGACGTCAACGACGGCCTGATCGAACAGGGCAAGAAGCCGGCTTACGGCGATCCGGTCCTGCTCGGCATCACCAAGGCCTCGCTGCAGACGCCATCGTTCATCTCGGCAGCGTCGTTCCAGGAGACCACGAAGGTCCTGACGGAAGCCGCAATCGCCGGCAAGACCGACGGCCTGCAGGGTCTGAAGGAAAACGTCATCGTCGGCCGTCTGATCCCGGCCGGTACCGGTGGCACGATGACCCAGATCCGTCGCATCGCAACCGCGCGCGACGAAATGATCCTGGAAGAGCGTCGTCGTGGCACGGGTGCGGATGTCGCAACGCCGATGCTCGCCGATCTCGCCAAGGAGAACGCGGCAGCCGAGTAATCGGGGAGGGCGGTCTCGCCCTCTTGATCCCAAAAAAGAAGCCGCCGGGAGCAATCCCGGCGGCTTCTTCATGTGTGATGTCTCGTAGCAGGCGGCGGATTTCCCCTCTGCCGGGTCAGCTGAAGCGGATAATCGCGACTTCGCCTTCGAGTGCGCCCTGATAGGCGGAGGCGTGCGGCTCTTCGCTCGGGACGTCGGTCAATGTGCCGATCTGGTCCAGGTCGGCCTCCAGAAAACCTTCTTCGGCGAGCGCGTTGAGCGCTTCGCGCACCGCGGTGTCGTCGTCGGGCGCCTTCAGCATCACGTGAATGTCCACGCCGTCCTCGTCGCCGTCGGTCTCGTAGGCCTTGCCGATGATGATGAACACCATCGGCTCGTCCGGGGCATTGTCGTTGTCTGGGGTGACGGCCATTTTGTTTCCTTTCGAATGGGCTTGGCGCGACCTTAGCGTCCTTTTTGAATCAGCGCGATGGAAATGCAGTGCCGCGCGGACGCTTGCCGTGGAGAGCGAGTCGATCGTGGTGGAAAACCCCCACAAAGTGGTTGCCGATTCCTTAATCCCGTCAGACACTCCGGGCATAGAGGGGCAGATGAGGCGGGCGCCAAGCGCCAAACCATGTGCAAAAGCCTTGTTTTTCAGGCATGCCGGGCGAACGCGCCCGGGAATATTTCTTAATTGCCCTTGACTGTTCGCCTTGAAATCAGTACACCCCGCCGCATCGGAGCCCATGTGAGGCTGGCTGGTTCGGAACGTCGCGTTCTGAAGTTCGCCTCAAACAAGGTTCGAAACGCACGCTGACGACTACAATGCTGCACGCACGACGCACACGATAGTGCGTCCTCTGCTTTATTTGGGGCCATCTGCGGAAAAGGCGGATCGGCCCTTGTTTTGCGCATTTCATGAGGCGTTCGAAACTGCCGGCGACGGCAACGATCCGCCCGCAAGGGTAATGTGACAAGATTTTGCAAGGGATGGGTATATGCCTACCGTAAACCAGCTGATCCGTAAGCCTCGTCAGGCACAGGTAAAGCGCAACAAGGTTCCTGCTCTGCAGGAAAACCCGCAGAAGCGTGGCGTTTGCACCCGCGTTTACACGACGACCCCGAAGAAGCCGAACTCGGCTCTGCGTAAGGTTGCCAAGATTCGCCTGACGAACGGCTTCGAAGTCATCGGCTACATTCCGGGTGAAGGCCACAACCTTCAGGAACACTCGGTCGTGATGATCCGTGGCGGCCGCGTTAAGGACCTTCCGGGCGTTCGTTATCACATCATCCGTGGTGTTCTCGATACCCAGGGCGTCAAGAACCGCAAGCAGCGCCGTTCGAAGTACGGTGCGAAGCGTCCGAAGTAATTCGGTTTTGAAAATCCCGGCGCTGCGCGAGGTCCTCCGCGTGGTAGAGCGCTAAATAGTTTGAAGAGACGAGAAGTATGTCCAGACGTCATAGAGCAGAAAAGCGTGAGATCAACCCGGATCCGAAGTTCGGTGATCTGGTTGTCACGAAGTTCATGAACGCGATCATGCTGCACGGCAAGAAGTCGGTCGCTGAAAGCATCGTTTACGGTGCGTTCGATGCGGTTCAGGCCAAGCTGAAGCAGGAGCCGATCGCTGTATTCCATTCCGCGCTCGACAATATCGCGCCGCACGTTGAAGTGCGTTCGCGTCGCGTTGGTGGTGCAACCTACCAGGTTCCGGTCGACGTTCGTCCGGAGCGCCGTCAGGCTCTCGCCATCCGTTGGCTGATCACGGCTGCACGCAAGCGCAACGAAACGACCATGGTTGATCGCCTCTGCGGCGAACTCATGGACGCAGCGAACAACCGTGGTAGCGCCGTGAAGAAGCGCGAAGACACGCACAAGATGGCTGATGCCAACCGTGCGTTCTCGCACTATCGCTGGTAATTCTGGCGCGAACGTCTCAAGAGGCAGTCCACTATGGCACGCGAATACAAAATCGAAGATTACCGTAACTTCGGTATCATGGCGCACATCGACGCCGGCAAGACCACGACGACCGAGCGCATCCTTTACTACACCGGCAAGTCCCACAAGATCGGCGAAGTCCATGACGGCGCCGCTACCATGGACTGGATGGAGCAGGAGCAGGAACGCGGCATCACGATCACGTCTGCTGCGACGACCACCTTCTGGAAGGGTCGTGACGGCAAGGCTCGCCGCTTCAACATCATCGACACCCCCGGCCACGTTGACTTCACCATCGAAGTCGAGCGTTCGCTGCGCGTTCTCGACGGCGCTATCGCGCTTCTCGATGCCAACGCCGGTGTTGAGCCGCAGACGGAAACCGTCTGGCGTCAGGCGGAAAAGTACAACGTTCCGCGCATGATCTTCTGCAACAAGATGGACAAGACCGGCGCGGACTTCTACCGCTCGGTCGAGATGATCAAGACCCGTCTGGGCGCGATTGCCGTCGTCATGCAGCTGCCGATCGGCGCTGAAACCGAGTTCAAGGGTGTTATCGACCTGGTCGAGATGAACGCTCTCGTCTGGCGCGACGAATCGCTCGGCGCCCAGTGGGACGTCGTCGAGATCCCGGACGACATGAAGGACAAGGCTGAAGAATATCGCGAAAAGCTGATCGAGACCGTTGTCGAGATCGACGAAGCCGCGATGGAAGCCTACCTCGAAGGCAACATGCCCTCGAACGACAAGATCCGCGAACTCGTTCGCCGCGGCACCATCGACGTGAAGTTCCACCCGATGTTCTGCGGTACCGCGTTCAAGAACAAGGGCGTTCAGCCGCTTCTCGACGCGGTTGTCGACTACCTGCCGTCGCCGCTCGACATTCCGGCGATCAAGGGCATCGACGCCAAGACCGAAGCTGAAATCGAACGTCATGCTGACGACGCCGAGCCGCTTTCGATGCTCGCGTTCAAGATCATGAACGACCCCTTCGTCGGTTCGCTGACCTTCGCACGCATCTACTCGGGCAAGCTCGAAAAGGGCTCGTCTGTGATGAATACGGTCAAGGAAAAGCGCGAGCGCGTCGGCCGCATGCTGCAGATGCACTCGAACAGCCGTGAAGACATCGAAGAAGCCTTTGCAGGCGACATCGTTGCTCTGGCCGGTCTCAAGGAAACCACCACGGGTGACACGCTCTGCGACCCGCTGAAGCCGGTTATCCTCGAGCGCATGGAATTCCCCGAGCCGGTCATCCAGATCGCGATCGAGCCGAAGTCCAAGGGCGACCAGGAAAAGATGGGCCTCGCGCTCAACCGCCTGGCAGCTGAAGACCCGTCGTTCCGCGTCAAGACCGACCAGGAATCCGGCCAGACGATCATCGCTGGCATGGGCGAACTTCACCTCGACATCATCGTCGACCGTATGCGTCGCGAGTTCAAGGTTGAAGCCAACGTCGGTGCTCCGCAGGTTGCCTACCGCGAAACCATCACGCGTCAGCACGAAGAAGACTACACGCACAAGAAGCAGTCCGGTGGTACCGGTCAGTTCGCGCGCGTCAAGCTCGTGTTCGAACCGAACCCGGATGGCGAAGATTTCGTCTTCGAATCCAAGATCGTCGGCGGTGCTGTTCCGAAGGAATACATCCCGGGCGTTCAGAAGGGTATCGAAAGCGTTCTGTCTTCGGGTCCGCTCGCTGGCTTCCCGATGCTCGGCGTCAAGGCGACGCTCATCGACGGTGCATTCCACGACGTCGACTCGTCGGTTCTCGCCTTCGAAATCGCATCGCGTGCTTGCTTCCGTGAAGCGGCCAAGAAGGCTGGTGCACAGCTTCTCGAGCCGATGATGAAGGTCGAAGTCGTGACGCCGGAAGACTACGTCGGCGACGTTATCGGCGACCTGAACTCCCGCCGTGGCCAGATCCAGGGCCAGGAATCGCGTGGCGTTGCCGTTGTGATCAACGCAAACGTCCCGCTGGCGAACATGTTCAAGTACGTCGACAACCTGCGCTCCATGTCTCAGGGCCGCGCGCAGTACACGATGACCTTCGATCACTACGCGCCGGTTCCGTCGAACGTCGCGCAGGAAATCCAGGCGAAGTATTCCGGTCAGAAGTGACCGGAATACCCAGACGCTGACAGAAGTTAAAAGTTTTCCCCGGTAGGGGATAGAAAACGGAGAGCCGGAAATGGCAAAGAGCAAATTTGAGCGCAACAAGCCGCACGTTAACATTGGCACGATTGGCCACGTTGACCATGGCAAGACGTCGCTGACCGCAGCGATCACGAAGTACTTCGGCGAGTTCAAGGCGTACG